>NZ_VWXK01000005.1 GCF_011752565.1 Pantoea sp. Ap-967 | reverse complement strand
GGGGCTGCTTTGCAGCCCTTCGCGAGCTGCGCTCGCTCCTACCAGGTTCATCGTCCGTGCTTGAAAATGCGATCTGCAAACACCGGCGCAGCCTTGGTCTGCTGCTCAGATACCGATCTGCAGGCCGACGCCGCCCCGGTAGGAGCGAGCGCAGCTCGCGATGGGGCGCGCAGCGGCCCCAGGGTTACAGCTTCGCGGCACATGATGTTGGGGCTGCTTTGCAGCCCTTCGCGAGCTGCGCTCGCTCCTACCAAGTGCACTGTCAACTAGAGATGGGTTTGCCGCGGCAAACGCTGCGACAACTCATCGAGCAAGCGCTGCTCACGCTTGTCCTCAAGGCGCCGGGCCTCTTCGATGTAGCGCTGCACCAGTTTGCGCAGGCCTTCGACCCGGGCATAGGCCTGCTGCCAGGTGCCACGGGCGTTATTGAGGTTGTTCTGGTGCCAGGTCAGGCTCTGGCGCTGCTGGGTCATGGCCGTTTCCAGCTGGGCCAGAAAGCGCTGGTAGTTCAGCAGCCAACTGCCATTGACGCCCTGCCCGCCACGGTTCAGCCACTGCGCCTGGTAACCCTCACGGAAGCTTTCCAGCTCGGCCAGCTTGGCCTGGGCCTGGGCCACCTGCTGCTGGAAATGCCCCACGCGCTGGGCGGCCTTGCGCTCGGCCTCCTCGGCCATGTCCACCACCGGCGCCAGGCGCGCAGCACGGCTGGGCATGCTCATGGCCTATCAGCCCTGGCCTGGCGGCGTGAAGATCGCCCCCAGCTCGCTGCGGCTCTGGCCCATGCCGACATTCTCATCCAATCCCTGGCGCAGGAAATCCACCAGCTTGGGCTGCAGGGCAATGGCCAGGTCGGTTTCCGGGTCGCCGCCTGCTACATAGGCGCCAACACTGATCAGGTCGCGGCTCTGTGACAGCCGCGACCACAACTGCTTGAACTTCTGCGCCTGGCGCAGGTGGTCCGGGTCGACCACCTGGGGCATCACCCGGCTGATCGAGGCCTCGATATCGATGGCCGGGTAATGGCCTTCCTCGGCCAGCCGGCGCGAAAGCACGAAGTGGCCGTCCAGCACGCCCCGCGCAGAGTCGGCAATCGGGTCCTGCTGGTCGTCGCCCTCGGACAGCACGGTATAGAACGCGGTAATCGAACCCCCGCCCGGCTCGCCGTTGCCGGCACGCTCCACCAGCTTGGGCAGCTTGGCAAACACCGACGGCGGATAGCCACGGGTGGCCGGCGGCTCACCAATGGCCAGGGCGATTTCCCGCTGGGCCTGGGCAAAGCGGGTAAGCGAGTCCATCAGCAACAGGACGTTCTTGCCCTTGTCGCGGAAATACTCGGCGATACGTGTGCAGTACATGGCCGCACGCAGGCGCATCAGCGGCGCATCGTCAGCCGGGGACGCCACCACCACCGAACGCTTGAGGCCTTCTTCGCCCAGGATATGCTCGATGAACTCCTTCACCTCGCGGCCCCGTTCGCCAATCAGCCCCACCACGATGATCTCGGCTTCGGTAAAGCGGGTCATCATGCCCAGCAACACCGACTTACCAACGCCGGTGCCGGCGAACAGCCCCAGGCGCTGGCCACGGCCGACCGTGAGCAGGCCGTTGATGCTGCGAATGCCCACGTCCAGCGGCTTGCTGATGGGGTCACGGTTGAGCGGGTTGATGATCGGGCCATCCATCGGCACCCAGTCTTCGGCACGCATGCCGCCCTTGCCATCCAGGGCACGGCCGGCGCCATCGAGCACCCGGCCCAGCATGCTCATGCCCATGGGCAGGCGGCCACTGTCGTCCAGCGGCACCACGCGGGCGCCCGGGGCGATGCCGGCAATGCTGCCAACCGGCATCAGGAATACCTTGTTGCCGGCAAAGCCCATGACCTCGGCTTCGACCTGCACCGGGTGATAGCTGTCGTCGTTGATGACCAGGCAACGCCCACCAACCGCGGCGCGCAGGCCCTCGGCTTCAAGGGTGAGCCCGACCATGCGCAGCAGGCGGCCTTCGACCACCGGCTGCACGGGCAACGCAATGGCCTCGGCGTAACCGCCCAGGCGCTTGCCGAAGCTGGTACGTTCAAGGCGCATCTTGGCTTTCCAGTTCCACCGCCAGGTCCGACGCCGCCGGGTGCAGGGCCTGGTCGTGCAGCTGGTCGAACAGCTGGGCGACGGCCTTCTCGATGCGCGTTTCCATGGTGGCGTCGATGCGGCTGTGCAAGGTTTCGATACGGCAGCCGCCGGGCAGCAGGGCTTCGTCTTCGAGCAGCTTCCAGTTTTCCTCATGGCGTTCGCGCAAGGCCTTGGCCAGCTCGAAGTCCTGCGGGTTGAGGTGGATGCGGATATTGTCGGCGCCCATCGGCAGCAGCTTCAGCGCCTCGCGCAGCACTTGGGTGATCTGGCTGGAGTCGCTGCGCAGTTCGCGGCCAATGACCTGGCGGGCCATGTGCGCCACCAGGTGGACCACGGTCCTTTCGATCTGCGTGTCCTGCTCGGCAATCGGGTCGAGCAGGTGCCCCATCAGCTGTTCGAGGCTGGCCAGCTTGGCCGCCAGCGCCTGCTCGGCCTCCTGGCGCACTTTCAGCTGGGTGCTGTGGAAACCCTCGCGCTCGCCGGTGGCGAAGCCTTCGTTGTAGGCCTCCTGGCGGATAGCTTCGAGCTCTTCCAGGGTCAGCGGCTGGACTTCCTCCAGCGGCACTTCCTCGACTTCTTCTTCGACGACTTCAGGCTCCGGCTCAGGTTCTGGCTCAGGCGCTGGGTCGAAGCTGGGCAGCGTCCAGATGTCGACGCCCTCGAGGTCGCGGGCACGGATCAGGTCGCTGGGGTGGGATTCTTTGGTGGGCATGTTCTCAGCTACTCATCTTCTGCCCCTGTAGGAGCGGGCTTGTCCCGCGAAGCAGGCACCGCAGTGGTTGCCACCGGCGCTGCCGATGTTCGCGGGGCAAGCCCGCTCCTACAGGAAGTTATGCCGCATGCAGGATCAGATCATTTCCTCGGCACCCTTGCCGCCGAGCACGATCTCGCCGGCCTCGGCCATGCGCCGGGCGATGGTGAGGATTTCCTTCTGCGCCGTTTCCACGTCGCTGACGCGCACCGGGCCCTTGGCCTCCAGGTCGTCGCGCAGCAGCTCGGAAGCACGCTTGGACATGTTCTTGAAGATCTTGTCCTTGACCCGCTCGTCGGCGCCCTTGAGCGACACCACCAGCACATCGGACGACACTTCGCGCAGCAGCGCCTGGATACCACGGTCGTCGACGTCGGCCAGGTTGTTGAAGACGAACATCAAGTCTTCGATCTGCTCCGACAGGTCGCTGTCGACCTCGCGGATCGCGTCCATCAGGGCGCCTTCCACCGAGCTGTCGAGGAAGTTCATGATGTCGGCGGCGCGCTTGATGCCGCCCAGGGTGGTGCGCGCGGCATTGGAGTTGCCCGAGAACTGCTTCTCGAGAATCTGGTTCAGCTCCTTGAGCGCCGCCGGTTGCACGGTGTTCAGCGACGACACGCGCAGGACGATGTCCAGGCGCACCTTGTGGTCGAAGTTGCTCAGCACCTCACCGGCCTGGTCGGGGTCCAGGTAGGCGACCACGATGGCCTGGATCTGCGGGTGCTCGTAGCGGATGACATCGGCCACGGCGCGCGGCTCCATCCACTTGAGGCTGTCCAGGCCACTGGTGTTGCCACCGAGCAGAATGCGGTCGACCAGGCCGTTGGCCTTGTCCTCGCCCAGGGCCTGGTTGAGCATCTTGCGGATGTAGGCGTCGGAACCCACGCCGAGGCTGGTCTGGTCGCCGACGATCTCGACGAACTCGCTCATCACCTGCTCGACCTGCTCGCGGTGCACGTTGCCCATCTGCGCCATGGCCACGCCAACCCGTTGCACTTCCTTCGGGCCCATGTGGCGCAGCACTTGCGCAGCATCGGTTTCACCGAGCGACAGCAGCAGGATCGCGGCCTTGTCGACACGGCTGAGCTTGGCGGTAATGGCTCGATTGTCACTCATCGGCGTTGATCCACTCTTTGACGACCTGGGCTACGCGGCCCGGGTCTTCGGCCACCAGGCCCTTGATTGCGTTGAGCTGTGCTTCGTAGCCCTCGGTGGGGCTTGGCAACAGAATGCTTGACGGGCCACCGAGGCTGACACGGTCGTTGGCCAGTTCGCCATCCAGACCGATCATCCCGCCCAGTTCCATGTCGCTATCCGCGCCGGCAGCCTGCTTGCCACCGCCGGTGATGTTGTTCAGCACCGGGCGCAGTACACCAAACACCAGCACCAGGATGAACACCACGCCCAGCACCTGCTTGACGATGTCCCAGAACCACGGCTGCTGGTAGAAGGCGATATCGCCGATCTCTTCGCCACGCTCGGCGGAGAACGGCACGTTGATCACCGTCACGCTGTCGCCACGGCTGGCATCGAAGCCGACCGCGTCCTGCACCAGGCGGGTAAAGCGCGCCAGGTCTTCGGCGCCCCACGGGGCACGGGTGGTTTCGCCCTTGGCGTCGACCTTCACCTGGTCGTCGACCACCACCGCCACCGACAGGCGGGTCAGGCGACCCTGCTGCTGGCGGGTGTGGCTGATGGAACGGTCCAGCTCGAAGTTCTTGGTGGATTGCTGACGCTTGTCGGCCGGGTATGGCGCAAGCATCGGCTGGCCGGTGGCCGGGTCCATGATCTGCTGGCCATTGGCATCGACCAGCGGTTGCCCCGGCTGGATGGCCGCGGCAGGCGCGGCGGCGCCACCGGTGGTTTGCGGCGCGGAAGCGGCGCCCGGCGGCTGGTTGCTCAACGCACCCGGCACGCCCTGCGGGCCCGAGCTGCTGGAGCGTTGTTCATTGACCGACTGCTCGCTGCGCAGCGCCGGTTGGTCTGGGTTGAACTGCTCGGAGGTCGACTCGACTGCGCTGAAATCAAGGTCGGCGGAGACTTCGGCCTTGTAGCGGTCATTGCCCAGCACCGGTTGCAGAATGTTGTGCACGCGCTGGGTCAGCAGGCTTTCCATGCGGCGGCTGTAGTCGAACTGCTTGCCGGCCATGGTCAGGGCGTTGTCTTGCAGCTGGTCGGAGAGCAGGTTGCCCTTCTGGTCGACCACGGTGACCTGCGACTTGTCCAGTTCCGGCACACTGGTGGCGACCAGGTTGACGATGGCCATTACCTGCCCGGCTTCCAGGGATCGGCCTGGGTACAGCTCGACCAACACCGAGGCGCTTGGCTTGCGCTCGTCACGCACGAATACCGAGCTTTTCGGAATGGCCAGGTGCACGCGGGCGGCCTTGACGTTGTTCAGGCTCGACACGGTACGCGCCAGTTCGCCTTCCAGGCTGCGCCGGTAGCGGGTAGCTTCCATGAACTGGCTGGTGCCCAGGCCCTGCTCCTTGTCGAGCAGTTCGAAACCGACATTGCCATCGCTCGGCGCCACGCCGGCCGCTGCCAGTTTCAGGCGCGCACGGGAGAGGTCGTCGGCCTTGACCAGCAGAGCACCGGAATTGGGCTCGACGTTGTAGGGAATATCGGCGGCGGACAAGGTGTCCATGACCTGCTTGGTGTCCATGCCCGACAGGCTGCCGTACAGCGGCCGGTAGTCTGGCTGCTGCGACCACAGCACCACGGCAAAGCCAATCGCCACGCTCGCCGCCAGCCCGACCAGAAGGCCGATCTGGCGCAGCATGGGCATGCGCGAGATGTTTTCCAGGAAGGCCATGCCGAACAGTGGCGGCTTGGACCCCGGCGCACCGCCGCTCTTGGCGGGGGCGTTGTCGACGACTGCTTCAGCCATGACTTACTTCCGTCCTCAAACCGGCATCTGCATGATGTCCTGGTACGCCTGGACCAGCTTGTTGCGTACCTGGGTCAGTGCCTGCATGGACACGCTGGCTTTCTGCGAGGCAATCATCACGTCGGTGAGGTCGACACCGCTCTTGCCGATCTCGAAGGCATTGGCGAGCTGGTTGGACGCCTGCTGGGTCTGGTTGACCTTGCCGATGGCCTGGCCAAGCATGTCGGCAAAGCTGCTTTGGCCAGGCGCCAGTTCAGGCACGGCCGAGGCCTTGGGCAACGACATGGCGTCGGCCTGCATGGCCCGCATGTCCAGCATCAGACGGTTGAATTCAATACCTTGGCTCATGACCTTCTCTCTCCGGCGGCCGCATTTTTTTGACACTCATGCGGCGGATAGCCCTGAACTAGCAACACATGTGCCAGCCCGCCCCGAACGCATGCAAATGGCTGTTTCAGCCGAACAGGCTGGCCTCGACATCCAGCCCCGCATCGCGCATCTGCGCCAGCTTGTAACGCAGGGTACGCGGGCTGATGCCGAGTTTTTCGGCAGCTTCCTTGCGTCGGCCGCGCTCGGCGCGCAGCGTGTCGATAATCATCTGGAATTCGTGGCGACGCATGTCGTCGCCCAGGCCGCCAGAGTCCGCCGTGCTCTCAGTAAATACTGGCGATGCAATGGCAGGCTCGGCAACCGACAAGGGAATGGCGCCGGCCAGACAGAAATCCGCCGCCTCGATCACCCCGCCCTGCTGCAGAATCAGCGCCCGCTGCAGGGCGTTATCCAACTCACGCACATTGCCCGGCCAGGCATGGGCCTGCAGGCAGGTGCGCGCCTCAGCCGACAGGCGCACCGGCGCATGCTTCATCTTCGCCACATGGCGCGCCAGCAGGCGCTCGGCCAGCGGCAGGATATCGCCACTGCGTTCGCGCAGCGGTTGCCAGGCCAGGGGGAATACCGAAAGGCGGTAGTACAGGTCTTCGCGGAAACGCCCCGCCGCCACTTCCGCCGCCATGTCACGGTTGCTGGTGGCCAGCACGCGGATGTCCAGGGCAATCGGCCTGCGCCCGCCCACCCGCTCCACTTCACGCTCCTGCAGCACGCGCAAGAGCTTGGCCTGCAGCCCCAGGGGCATTTCGGAAATTTCGTCGAGCAGCAGGGTGCCGCCTTCGGCCTGTTCGAACTTGCCAGCCTGGGCCGCGATAGCGCCGGTGAAGGCGCCCTTCTCGTGGCCGAACAGGGTGGCTTCGAGCATGTTGTCGGGAATCGCCGCGCAGTTGATGGCCACGAAGGGCTGCGCTGCCCGCGGCGACTGCTGGTGAATGTAGCGCGCCAGCACTTCCTTGCCCGTGCCCGATTCGCCGGAAATGAGCACCGTCGAGTCGCTGCGTGCCACCCGTGCGGCCAACTCCAGCAACTGCCGGCTGGCCGGCTCGCAGGCCACCGGGCCTTGCCCATCACCGGCATCCAGGCGCCCGGCGGCATGGCGTTCGACCAGGCTCAACAAGGCCCGCGGTTCGAATGGCTTGACCAGGTAATCCACCGCGCCTTGGCGCATGGCGTCCACGGCGCGCTCCACCGCCGCATGGGCGGTCATCAGCAATACCGGCAACTGCGGGTAGTGCCGGCGCAGTTGCCCAAGCAACTGGTGGCCGTCCATGCCGGGCATGTTCACGTCGCTGACCACCAGGCTGTACCCTTCGCCCGCCACGGCTTCCAGCGCCTGCTCGGCACTGCCGACTGCGTGGTAGGCGAAGCCGCCGATTTCCAGGGTATCGCCCAGCGCCTGGCGCAATACGCGGTCGTCCTCGACCAGCAGCACCTTGATTGCCATTACACGACCTCCGCTGCCGGCCCGTCGATCAACGGCAGTTCGACTTTCACACAGGTGCCGCGCCCAACCTTGGAACGCAGTTCGAGCACGCCCTGGTGCGCACGCACCACGGCCATGACCACCGCCAGGCCCAACCCGGTGCCGGTGGCCTTGGTGGTGAGGAAGGGTTCGCCCAGGCGGCCCAGCAACTCAGGGGCGATGCCGCTGCCGGCGTCGCTGATGCTCAGGTGCAGGGCATTGCCACGGCGGAACAGGTGAACCTTGAGCCGCGCAGGGCCATCACTGGCCTGCAGGGCGTTCTCGATCAGGTTGAGCAAGGCGCCCACCAGGGTGTCGCGGTTGCACAGCAGCTCACCCAACTGGCTGTCGCATTGCCAACGCACGGCGTGCCCCTGCACATGGGGCTGGGCTGCCTGCTGCAGGGCCTGGAACAGGCCTTTGGGGGTCAGCCGGTCACCGAGGGGCAGCTCGCCACGGGCGAAAACCAGCATGTCGCGCACCTGGTGCTCCAGCTCATGCAGGCGCTCTTTCAAGCTGCCGGCGAAACGTTGGCGGGTTTCTGGCGCAAGCGTGTGCTCGCTGTCGGCCAGGTGGCTGGCATAGAGCATGGCGGCCGACAGTGGCGTGCGGATTTGATGCGCCAGCGAGGCGACCATGCGCCCCAGCGACGACAGGCGTTCGTGGCGCGCCAGCTGGTCTTGCAGGCGGCGGGTTTCGGTCAGGTCGTTGAGCAGCACCAACTGGCCAGGTTCGGCATCCAGCGAGCGGGTGGCGATGGACAGGCGGCGCCCGTCGCGCAGCGACACTTCGTGGCCGTCATCCTTGCGCGGGGCGAAGCTGCGGGCGATCACCTGGCGCCACAGCTGGCCCACCAGCGGTTCGCCCAGCAGTTCGCAGGCAGCCGGGTTGGCTTCGCGCACCAGGCCCTGGTCGTCGATCACGATCACCCCACCGGGCAGCAGGTCGAGCAGGTTCTGCAGGCGGTTGGCCAGGCGCTCCTTCTCGTTCAGCTCGGTCATGCGCTGGGCACCGACCACCGCCAGCTCGCCCTTGAGCTCGCTGACGCGGGCTTCGAGCATGCTGTAGGACTGGTTGAGCTGGGTGGACACCTGGTTGAACAGGGCGAAAGCCTGCTCCAGCCCCTGTCGACTTTCCTGTTCGACCGGGGTACGCCCCTGCGGATCAGGGACTCGGGAAGGGTGGGCGGCCTGGGGCATCGTGCTCTCTCGCGTGGCTGACCGTCATAAAAACGGTGTGGTGCCAGCGGTGTAGCAATAGCCGTGCCGGGGTTTGGGGGATGGGCGGGAATGAACCGGTTGAGCGGCGCGCGCGCGGGTGAACGGTTTTGGGGTGCGGGGCGGCGTAGATCGAGCGCCGCCCGCGCGGCGCTTCGCGAGCTACGCTCGCTCCTACGTTTGTTTCGGGCCAGTAACGCCTGTGGCAAGCGCGCGCGACCGCCTTGTTTGTACGACGCGATATCGTGCCATGCGCCAAGGCGTACGCGCGCAAATCCCCAGGAATGACTGGCCCGAAACAAACGTAGGAGCGAGCGTAGCTCGCGAAGCGCCGCGCGGGCGGCGCTCGATCTACGCCCCGCCATCAAACCCAAGACAGGCACAAAAAGGCCAAATCAATCTTCGGCCTGGTCCTCGCCCCCCTGGCGACTCATGCCGTACTTGCGCATCTTCTCGACCAAGGTGGTCCGGCGAATACGCAAGCGCTCCGCCGCACGGGCCACGATGCCGTTGGCATCGTCCAACGCCTGCTGGATCAGGCCCTGCTCCAGGCTACCGAGGTAGTCCTTGAGGTCCAGCCCCTCCGGCGGCAGCATCGCGTGGCTGCCAAGGTTCGGCGCATGGCCGTTGATCGCCACGCGCTCTTCCAGGTCGCTGCGCAAGCTGTCGACCAGTTGCTCGTCCTCATCGTCGACATAGCGGAATTTCTTCGGCAACTCCGACACACCGATCACCCCGTACGGGTGCATGATCGCCATGCGCTCGACCAGGTTGGCCAGCTCGCGAACGTTGCCCGGCCAGCCATGGCGGCACAGCGACATGATCGCGGCCGAGTTGAAGCGGATCGAACCGCGCTTCTCGTGCTCCATGCGCGAAATCAGCTCGTTCATCAGCAGCGGGATATCTTCCACACGCTCACGCAGCGGCGCCATTTCGATGGGGAACACGTTCAGGCGGTAGTACAGGTCTTCGCGGAAGGTGCCGTCCTCGATCATGCTTTCGAGGTTCTTGTGGGTTGCCGCGATGATGCGCACATCGATGCTCTGGGTCTTGTTGCTGCCCACCCGCTCGAAGGTACGCTCCTGCAGCACGCGCAGCAGCTTGACCTGCATCGGCAGCGGCATGTCGCCGATTTCGTCGAGGAACAAGGTGCCGCCGTTGGCCAGTTCGAAACGCCCGGCACGGCTGGTGATGGCCCCGGTGAAGGCGCCCTTCTCGTGGCCGAACAGCTCGCTTTCCAGCAACTCGGCCGGAATCGCCCCGCAGTTGACCGGCACGAACGGCGCTTCGCGGCGCTTGGAGTGGTAGTGCAGGTTACGCGCCACCACTTCCTTGCCGGTGCCCGACTCACCAAGAATCAGCACGCTGGCGTCGGTATCGGCCACCTGCTGCATCATCTGCCGCACATGCTGGATGGCTCGGCTGGTGCCGACCAGGCTGCGGAACAGGTTCGGCTCGCGCTGGCGACCGCGCTCACGGGCCTGGTCGTACATCTCGCGGTAGACCTGGGCACGGTGCAGCGAATCGAGCAGCTGGCTGTAGCTGGGCGGCATCTCGAGGTTGGACAGCACGCGACGGCGCAATTCCTCCGGGTATTCCGCAGAAGAAATTTCACCAATCAGCAATACCGGAAGGAACTCATCCCACCCGGCTACTGTCTTAAGCAACCCGAGCACACTGCCCGGCGCTTTTACGGAACCGATCAGCACACAGAGCACTTCGCGACTGGAAGACAAGCCTTCTACCGCCTGCTGCCAGTCCTGGCTGGAGCATGACAGGTTGTCTTCGCCGAGAAAGTTCAGAACCACCGCCAGATCGCGGCGGCGGGCGCTGTCGTCATCGATCAGGAGAATCTTGGTTTCACGCCACATGCAATAGCAACTTCCCTAGTCATATCGGCGCCCGAAGGCGTGCTCGACATCATTCTGACTGAATGGTCAGTGGTCGGACGTCTGAAATTCGAAAACAGCCACTAGTAAAGTCAAAAAAACGCATACAGTCAAATTAATGGCGCAGGACGTTTAGGACATCTGTGGTCAACTGAACAGATGGTATACCTTGGCGGCATTTTTCGCCTGACGGATTTGCGTCATCTCGTCGACTATCGATTGACGCTCGCCACTTGCAACGTCGATTAATTGCCGGTAAACGTCGAGCAACTGCTCCAGGCTGTCGCGAACATCCGCCTCCTGGCCCTGAGCCTCGCCCAACACGTCGTTGATGCGCAGGCGGCATTCCAGGTCCAGCTCCCCTACCGCATCCCAGTCGCGCTTCTCCAGCGCCGTCAGCAGCAGCTGACGGGTGTGTTCGATACGGGCGATCACATCGCTCATGTCATCCTCCTTGATCAGGGAGCCGACGACTGGTCGGCGATGGCGTCCCAACCTTCCTTCACGGTAATCAGCAGGCGCGCCACTTCATCGATGATGGCCGGGTCGCTTTTCATGTTGGCTTCGATCAGGCGACGGCTCATGTAGGTGTACAGGCTGTCCAGTTCGGCCAGGCTGTCGGCGTGGTTTTCCAGGTCCAGCCCTTCGCGCAGGCCGCCAATGATGTCGATGGCCTTGCCGATCAGGATGCCGCGCTGGGCAACATCCTTGCGTGCGATGGCACCCTTGGCCTGGGCCATGCGGTCAAGACCGCCCTGCATGAGCATTTGTACCAGACGGTGAGGGCTGGCTTCGGACGTTTGTGCCACACCGTTGACTTTCTGGTACTGCCGAAGGGCCAACATCGGGTTCATGGATCTACCTCGTTGCTGCGAAAAAGGTTGCTTGTACCCTGTGTATCGCCGGGACGTCAAAAAACTTTAGGGAGAAAACAAAAAGCCCGGCGCGTCCTTCGACGCTGCCGGGCTTTTGTCACTGCTAATGGATCAGGAGTTCTTGGCCTGGGCGTTCAGCGCATCGAACACCGACTTGATCTGCGTGGCCTGGGCGTTGAGCTTGGCAACCGCCGTGTCCATCGCCACGTACTTCTTGGTCAGCGATTCGGTCAATGCCTCGGTGCGACGGTCCAGCGCGGTTTGCTGGTCGGCCAGGTTCTTGGCCACCTTGTTCAGGGCGTTGGTGCGCGTAACCAGGCTGCCATCGGTGGAATTGTACGGGTCGATGGCCTTGTTCATGCGCTCGATCAGGCCATTGCTACCGGTAAACAGCTCCTGCACCTGCGAACCCAGCTTCTTGTCGTCCATTGCCGACGTGAACTTGGTGGCGTTGAACTCCAGGGTGCCGTCCTTGGTGGTGTTGATACCCAGCTGGCTGAGGGTCGTCAGTTGGTCGCCCGCGCCCACTTCCGACAGCACCTTGCGGATATCGTTGACCAGCGAACGGGTGGTCGGGTCGTTGGTCAGCGGGCCCAGCGAAAGGTTGTCATCGTCGTCACGGGTACTGGCCGTGAGCGCAGTGATGGTCTTCGTCAGCGTGTTGTAGGCATCGACGAAAGACTGCACCGACTTCTTCAAGCCGTCGTTGTCCTGGGCCACTGTGATCGAGGTAGGAACGCCGGTGGTGCCCGACTTGGCACTGACACCCGTCAGCTCCAGGGTAATGCCACTGATGGCATCGGTGATGCTGTTCTTGGTGCTGGTGACCGCCAGCCCATCGACGGTCAGCTCGGCGCTTTGCGCCAACCCGGTGATGAACCCGGCGCCAGTGCCGCTCATCTGCTGGGTGCCATCGATTTCCAGCGAAGCAATGCCGCCGACCTTGAGGTCCGAGCCCTTGCCGGTGGTGGTCGAGCTGAGCACCAGGCGCGCACCACCCTCACCGTTGACGATGTTGGCGGAGATGCCTTGCACGCTCAACTGCTTGTTGATCTGATCACGAACGGTCTGCAAGGTGGCGCCGGAAGCCACATCGATATTGTACGAGTTACCGTTTTGCTCAATGGTCAGGGTGCCGGCATCGATCGAAGAGGTTGCCCCCCCTGCGAACGCAGCACTGGCAACCTTCGAACCGGTCGCCAACTGGTTGACCACGATATCGTAGCTGCCGGCCACGGCGGTGTTGCCCGCAGTGACCTTGACCACCGACTCGTTCGCCGATTTCGCAGAGAAGGCGTTGAAGGCTGGCGCCGTGGTGTCATTGAGCTTCTTCATGGCGTCCTGGAACGCCGTGAGGGCACTGCGCAGCGAGCCCACACCGGAAATCATCGCACTGTTGTTACTGGTTTGCCGGGTGATCTGTGCCTTCTTGGCAGCAGTGTCGGCATTCACCAGCGCGGTGACCATTTCGGTGATGTTAAGACCTGTACCTTGACCGATACTAGAGACTATTGTGCTCGCCATAGAGTTATCCCTCTTGCTGATACGTCAGGCCACGCTCCTGCACGGCCGACTACAATTCTGCGTCATGTGCTCGCCTGCCATCATACCTTGGCGTCGAACAGCAGACTGTTTACATCATGCAGGTTATGGGCAATGCGCAGCGCCTCTTCGGAGGGCAGCTGACGAATCACCTCACCCGTTGCACTGGCGATGACCTTGACCACCACCTGCCCGGACTCTTCATCTGTCGAAAACTGCAGGTTGCGACGGGTCGAACTCAGAAACTTTTCAATCTCCGAAACGGCGCTTTTTACCTTTTCGACATGATTGCTGTCTTCGGCAGCGCTGACTGCCTTCGGTTCCAGCGTATCGCTATTGCCACGGGGCGTATCTGCCGACCGTTGTACCGGTTTCTCGCCTACCTGCTCGGTAGCCCGAGCGGCCGGGTAGGACAGATTCAGCTTGACGCTCATGTCCATATCTACCACCTCGTAACGAAAAGGCGGGGAAGCGCCTCATTGTGCACTCCCCCGCCGGTTACCATCAGCGATTACTGAAGCAGCTTCAGTACAGCGGATGGCAGCTGGTTGGCCTGGGCCAGAACCGAAGTCGAGGCTTGCTGCAGGGTCTGCTGCTTGGTCAGCTGAGCAGTTTCAGCGGCGAAGTCGGTGTCCTGTACACGGCCACGGGCGGCTTCGGCGTTTTCGTTGATGTTCTGCAGGTTGTTGATGGTGCTGGTCAGACGGTTCTGCACGGCACCCAGGTCGGCACGGGTGCTGTTGATCGAGTTCAGAGCGTCGTCGATTGCGCTCATGGCGGCGGTGAAGGTCGCCTCGGCGGACGAGCTGTCAGCACCGGTGATGTTCATGCCAGACAGGCCGCTCAGGGCGCCAGCAGTGCTCAGGGCGTCGCTCAGGCTGATGGTGATCTGGTTGTCGCTACCGGTGTTCGAACCCACCTGGAAGGTCATGTCGCCAGCGGTGCCGTCCAGCAGGTTCTTGCCGTTGAGCTGGGTGGAACCGGCGATACGGTCGATCTCTTTGAGCATCGACTGGAATTCTTTGTCCAGTGCGTCACGGTCGGCTTCGCTGTTGTTGTCGTTTCGCGACTGAACAGCCAGTTCACGCATACGCTGCAGGATGTTGGTCTGCTCTTGCATCGCGCCTTCAGCGGTCTGGGCGATGGAGATAGCGTCGTTGGCGTTTTTGATGGCCATGGTCTGACCACGGATCTGCGAGGTCATGCGGGTAGCGATCTGCAGGCCGGCGGCGTCGTCTTTGGCGCTGTTGATTTTCAGGCCGGAGGACAGACGAGTCATCGAGGTGCTCAGAGCATCGGAAGCACGGTTCAGGTTCTTCTGAACGCCCAGAGAGGTGGTGTTGGTGTTAACAGTCAAAGCCATGACGAATTCCTCGTAAGTTGGGTACTACGGCTTCCGGCCTTGGCAATTCGCCGGGGGTGGCACAGAGAACCTTCGTAATAGTTATCTTCGTCAGGGCGGGTTTCTTTAGCGGATTTTCGAAAAAAATTGCTGGCATCCGGCCAGCCCAACAAAATCAAGGAGTTGACGCCAGAATAAAGGCGCCAGCCCCATGCAGAATAGAAAAGAAAACGCCGCCAGGTGCTGGCGGCGTGTGAATCAGCGACAAACGGTAGCTAAAGCCGTGTACAGGCTCAGCCCGGCTCGCCAGGTTCGCGGCGCTCGATGATCGCCGAACCCCACGACAGCCCGACCCCAAAGCCGCTGAGCGCCACGCGCTTGTGCTGCGAGCCCAGCACATGCTTTTCCAGCAGCAGCGGAATGCTCGAGGAGACGGTGTTGCCGGTTTCGATCATGTCCTTGACGAACTTGTGCTTGTGCTCGCCCTCTTCAAAGCGCGCCGATACCGCGTCGACGATTGCCGCGCTGCCCTGGTGCAGGCAGTAGAGGTCGATGTCCTCGGCCTTCAGTTGGCTGGCATCGAGCAACTGCTGAAGGTGCGCAGGCACCTTGACCAGGGCGAAGTTGTACACCTGGCGGCCATTCATGAAGAACTTGCCGTCGGTGGTGCGCAGGTGCTCGGCACCGGCGCCATCGCTGCCGAACAGCGACTTGCCCAACTGCCAGTTCGCGCCTTCGCCCAGCCACGAGGCGGTGGCGGCATCGCCGAACAGCATGGTGGTGTTGCGATCTTCCGGGTCGACGATCTTCGAATAAGGGTCAGCGGTGATCAGCAGGCCATTCTTCAGGCCCGCCGCTTCCATGAAGCCCTTCATCGCATACAGGCCATAAACATAGCCCGAGCAGCCCAGGGAGATATCGAAGGCCGCAACGGCGGTCGACAAGCCGAGCTTGTGCTGAACGATCGCTGCGGTGTGTGGCAAGCCTTCGGCATCGCCGTTCTGGGTGACCACGATTACCGCGTCGATGGCAGCCGGGTCCAGCGACGGGTTGGCGGCGAAGAGGTTTTGCGCAGCGGCTACACAGAGGTCGGAGGTTTCCTGGGCAGCTTCCTTGCGCGGCAAGAAGGTCGAACCGATCTTGCCGAAGATGAAATCCTGGTCCTTGCCGAATTTCGCGCCCTGGGCGTAGTTGTCCACGCCCTGAGCAGGCACGTAACTGGCGATGCTTTTAAGGCCAATCATATGGCTTCCCAATTCAGTAACAGCGAAGTACCCACTGCCTGCGCAACGGCAAAACGCCAGATGATACGGTGGCAACCGATCCCTGACGGTATTCCAGGTGCGACGCAGCGGCTCCCGGTTTTCGACAATATACAGTGAAGATGCGCGTTCTGACTGCCAGGTCACGCTCTTTTTGTCGAATACCCCGCCGCCACCTCAGGGGCCCTCTCAGAAGCGCGCCAGAATATCGCCAAGAACCTGCACCACGCGCTCCTGGGCCGCCTTGGGCATGCCCCACCACAGGGGCAGGCGCAGCAGTCGCTCGGAACTGTAGTTGGTGACTTCCATGGAACCATGGCTACGCCCGTAGCGCTCGCCGGCCGGCGAGGAATGCAGCGGCACATAATGGAATACCGCGTAGATCTCGTGGCGTTTCAACGCCTCCAGTACGGCCTGGCGGTCGATGCCTGGCGCCAGCAGCACGTAGTACATGTGCGCATTGTGCTGGCAGTGCTCCGGCACGATGGGCCGGCGTAGCAGGCCTTGGCGCTCCAACCCTGCCAGGGCTGCATGGTAGGCATTCCAGGTCGCCAGGCGGTTATCGGTGATCGCCTGCGCCTCCTCCAGCTGGGCCCAGAGGAACGCCGCAATCAGCTCGCCCGGCAGGAACGACGAGCCCACTTCCTGCCAGGTGTACTTGTCCACTTCACCGCGGAAGAAGCGGCTGCGGTCGGTGCCCTTCTCGCGAATCACCTCGGCCCGCAGCACCTGCTCGCGGGCGTTGACCAGCAGCGCGCCACCTTCGCCGGAAATCACATTCTTGGTTTCATGGAAGCTGTAGGCCCCGAGGTCACCGATACTGCCCAGTGCCCGGCCCTTGTAGCTCGACATCACGCCCTGGGCCGCGTCCTCGACCACGTGCAGCCCATGCTTGCGGGCAATGGCCATGATGCTGTCCATCTCGCAGGCCACCCCTGCGTAGTGCACCGGCACGATGGCCTTGGTACGCGGGGTGATGGCCGCCTCGATCAAGCGCTCGTCGAGGTTCAGGGTATCGGGCCGGATATCGACGAACACCGGCACTGCGCCGCGCAAGACGAAGGCGTTGGCGGTGGATACGAAGGTATAGGAAGGCAGGATGACTTCGTCACCCGGCTGGATGTCGAGCATCAGCGCACACATTTCCAGTGCCGCCGTGCAGGAGTGGGTCAGCAGCACCTTCTCGCTGCCACTGTAGGCTTCGAGCCACTGGTGGCAGCGCTTGGTGAATGGCCCGTCGCCGGCAAGCATGTTGCCGAACTTGGCTTCGGCAATGTAGTACAGCTCTTTGCCGGTCATGTGCGGGCGATTGAAGAAAATCTTGTCAGTGCTCATTGCTCGGTTTCCGCAGAGGCGACAGAAGAAAATACCCGGGCTGGCGGATCAAAGCGCCTGGATCGAACTGATCCTTCCACCTATCTGGGTGCCATTTTCAAGGTTTTGGTAAAAGTACGGTGTAAAGCCGGCCTCGGCCATGGCCTGCTGGACCTCGGCAATGTCGTATTCCAGGCGGTGCAGGTCAAAGCGCTCCCCGTCCCAGGTCGCGAACGCTGCTCGCCGGTCGCCATCGCGCGGCTGGCCGACGGAGCCTGGGTTGCAGTAGACCTTGCCCTGCCCTTGCCACAGGTATTGCACATGGGTATGGCCCGAGACGAAGAGGCGCCCGGGCAGCGCCTCGAAGTAAGCCTGGGCCGGCTGCAGGTACTCATCCAGCGGGTCATTCCAGCCACCGTGGACCAGGCTCATCCCGTGTACCTGCGCCTGCAGGGGCAGGCCATCGAGCCAGGCGAGGTTCTGCTCGCTGATGACCTTGGCCTGGTAATCCAGGCAGGCGTTGGCACTGTTGGAGCGCGGGCAACGCTGCTGCCGGGCCAGGTACCAGTCATGATTGCCCATCACCGACAGCACCCCACGCTCGCGCAGTGCGTCGCAGCAGGCGTTGACCTGGCAGTAATAGCCGGCCGTGTCACCCAGGCAGATGATCTGCTCGACACCCAGGGCGTCGAGCCGTTGCAGCACGCTTCGCAGCGCACTGTAGTTGCCATGGACGTCAGAAATGATCCCGATCATGGACGATGTAGTCCTCTATGTAGCGAACGGCGAAGCCCGACTTGACGGTGGGCGCACTGGGCATCCGGTGGTCCAGGTAGAAGGCCAGGCACATGGCCGCCTCGTTGTAGCCAAACGCCCGGCGGATCGAACTGGTTGACGAAATGCGCGGGTTGATTTCCAGCAGGCGCCAACCGCCATCGTCATCCCTGCGAAACTGCAGGTTGGTCGGCCCTAGCGGCTTGAACGCACGGCACAACCTGGCCACGGTTTCGTCCAGGCCGGCATCGTGGAATACCCGCGCCTTGGCGGTTGAACCGTCCGAGGCCAGGCTGCGCTGGAAGGCGATGGACGGCCCGGCGCCGCCCTGGCCATCGGCGAACACCGCCACGGTGTACTCACGCGCCGCGCTGCCAATGATCGGTTGCGCTATCAACACCGCCCCCAGCAACGGCGCATTGGCGCTGAAGTCCTGCTCCTGCCGAACCCAGACCAGCCCCTTGGACGCCGAGCCTTTGCGCGGCTTGAGCAGGAACGGCAAGCCGAAGGCAGCCTGCAGCGATTGGAAGTCGCCCTCCAGGGCGCTGGGGATCCGACTGGGTTCCCCCAGTGCAGCCAGCGCCTGGTCCATCGCCCACTTGTCGCGGGACAGGTCAATCAGGTGCGGGGTGTTCAGCGCTACTTCACAGCGCGCCTGGCGAAATAACGCACGGTGGTCCGAAAGCCAGTGAACATCCTGCTCGATGCCGGGAATCAGCAAATCGACTTCATAGCGTGCCAGCACATCCAGCAACCATTGCGCATATTCGCCGCTGGCGGTCAGCGGCGCCTGCTCGAACGCATCGCACCAGGCCCGGCCAACGGCGTCGTCATAGATGTCGGTGCCCAGCAGGCGGATCGAAGGGTCGGCCTCACGCAGCGATTTCAACAGGCCATAGCCCATGATCGCGCCAACGCCGGTGACCATGACGGTTTTCATGGCTGCGCCTCCCGGTGTGCCTTCATCAATTCGAACCCTTGGCGCAAGTCGATGCGCGGGGCGTAGTCAATGCGCGTGAACAGCTCGGTGGCACAGGCGAAGGCTGGCAGGTCTGGGATATCGTTTTTTTGTGGCAAGAACTGCACCTCTTCAGGTGTGCCGAATGCCTCGAATGCCGCACGGGCGATTTCGGACAGGCGTGGTGCTTGCGGATGCGCGCAGTTGTGCAGCCCCTCGACCCCCTGCGCGGCCACACGGGTGCAGATCTCGGCAAGGTCCTGCACATGCAGGTAGCTGCGCCGGGCATCGTTGTTGCCGAAGATCTGCACAGCCCTGCCAGCCGCAGCGTTGTCGGCAATGGCGTACAACAGCGGCTGCTGGGGCCGGCAATGCCCCTCGCTGTCATAAACCTGGCCAATCCGCAGGATGGTCAAGGCCATGCCGCGGGTGCTGCAGTACAGGCTGGCGACCTCTTCGGCATGGCGCTTGGAGAGCGCGTAGATACCGTAGTACGGGTCACCCGGCTGGTGGGCCGCCCAGCGCGAAGACAGCAAGATGAAGTGCCTCGCCCCGTAGCGTTCGGCCAACTGGCACGCCGCCAGGGTGCCGACGCTGTTGGCCTGTTCGGCACGCAGCAGGTCATCCGGCTCGTGCCCACCAAAGTCGGCAGCGGCATGTACGACCAGGTCAAAGCGATCATCGCCGGTTGGCAGCACCGGGTGGGCAAGGTCGAAGGTGATATCGGCGTCACGCCGCCCCGCCCGCTTCACCGGGCCCAAGCGCTCCAGGGACCGGGCAATGGCCTTGCCCAGGGTCGAAGTACTGCCGATGACCAGGCTGTTCATGCGTCGCCAACCGTCGCCTCAAGCATCAGCGCACAGCTGAGCTCGGGGTAATCGATCGCGACGGTGCACATGGCGGTGGTGATCGCCTCGCTGAGGTCCAGCGCCTTCATCTGCGAGGTCATGAAAGGCTTGAGGAACAACCCTTCCTTGCGCACCACCTGCAGCCCGGCCTGCTCCAGTTCCTCGGTCAGCGTCTGCAGGGAGTAGGCACGCAGGTGGCCAAGCTCATGGTCACCCTTGCCCAGCACCATCATGTCATCGAGCAGGCCGGCCGCATGACCGAAACGCCGGTGCAGGGACTGCGCGTTCGGCACCAGTACGAAACAACGGCCACCGGGCGCAAGGTACTGCTTGTACTTGCGCAATACCACCTGCGGGTCCTCGACGTGCTCCAGGACGAACCCCATGACGATCAGGTCGAAACGTTGTTCGGTGTCGAACGTCTCGAAGTAACCTTCGACGATGTTCGCCGGGCTGTCAGGGTACTGCGCTTGAAACTGCGCGATCACCGACGGCGAGCCATCGATCACGGTATGCGCGTTGAAGTAGCGGGAAAAGCGGTTGGTCGAGAAACCGTGGCCAATGCCCAGCTCAAGCAACGTGTTCCGCGGGCCACACAGTTCCATGATCCGCCGCGGGTACCAGTTGAGCATGATGTTGTTGTCATAGGCGTAACCGAAGCTATCGCTGTACGCGCCGATGAAAGTATCCAGAGTGTTCGTCATGTGTGCCCCGTTCGAGCTTGGGATCGGAATCGAAGTCCGTCCAGGTCAAAAAAACATGCCTTCGGCGCCTAGTCGGCCAGCCAGGCACGCCGCCATGTTTGTAAACGCTCGCCATCGAGCAACCAGTTCTCGCGGACCCTGGCCTGGAGTGCATCACCCAGGCATGCCGAGGCCTGACGATCGTTCAGGTGCAGGCGAATCGCGCGGATCCAGTCGGCCGGGTCGTTGTGTACCTGCGTCAGCGGCAGCGCCTGGCTACCGGTGAAACCGGCGACACGGCTGCAGATGACCGGATGCCCACAGGCCGCGTGCTGCAGCACGCGCATGTCGCCCGAACAGGCATTGCCCAAGGTGTCGGCCATGGGCACCAGGGCCAGGTCCAGGTCCAGCGCCGACAGGTGCAAGGCCAGCTGGTCCTGCCCAACGGCCGGCTGGCAGCTACTCAGCAATGGCCGCAGCTCGTCCGGGCAGTCACCCAGCACGACCCACTCGACTTCATCCGCCAGTGCTGGCACCACTTCGGCCAACAGGCCCACATCCTTGCAGGCCTGCCAGCCCACACGCGGCTTGGCGCCTTTGCCCCGTTGACCACGCAGGGCGCCCCAGCTAACCGGCAGCGCCCCTTCCACCAGGCGCACATCCTCATGCTCATCTCGCAGCAACTCCAGCAGTGCCTGGCTGGGCACCAGGACCCGGTCGGCCTGCATCATGCCCTGGCGCAAACGCAGCAGCAGCTCGTCGGCGCTCCAGTTTTCGCCCAGTTCCATCTCTGGCAAATAGCCATCGAGGTCATACACCTTGAACGCCGTGGAGAATGCGCTGAGACGGCGCAAGGCCAACAGCTGGCTATCGGCAAGTGGCCGCTGGAAGACCACGCTGGCCGGGTTTACGCGCTCGATCTCTACCGGGTTCGGCAAACCGTTGGTCAGCGCACCCTCCAGGCAGCCTTCATCGCGCAGCGCCCTGAATGGCTCGATCAACCGCGACCGGCCATTGCCCTGCCGATCAGCCACGCAGGCGAGTACGTTTGGCACGCAGTGTTTCAAGGGCCGCCAGGTCAGGCCGTTGTTTTCCAGGGTGAAACTGGCGCCGCCGCGCAGCGAGAAATTGCCGTTGTAGGCCGGGTCATGGGCCAGGCGCGGGAGCCAGCGTGCGTACAGGGCATCCTCCTGCTCGGCGCTATGCAGCGGCGCCGGCTCGTCATCGAGCAGCACCCGCACATACGGGGTCCATACGTTCAGGTAGCCACCCTGGGCCAGCCTCAGGCACAGGTCCAGGTCGCTCCAGGGCGCCAGCAGTTGGTCTGCGTCGAAGCCACCGGCCTCGAAAAACAGCGCACGTCGAATCATCAGGCATTGAGCGCCGACCGCCGAACAGTTGCGCGCCAGCCACAGTTGGCCCAGGTAGCCGCTGGCAGAGGCCGCCATCCCCTCGAAGGCAGGCCCGGCCGTGCCGCCCAACCCCAGCACCAGCCCTGCCTGGCGAACTTCGCCGGCGCTGCCCAGCAACTTGCCACCCACGGCGCCCACTTCCGGGCGCTGGGCATGGTTGAGCAGCGCCTGCAACCAGCCACGATCCATCACACTGGCACGGGCATCGAGCCACACCAGGTAATCGCCCCTCGCTTCCTGAGCAGCCGCATTGCACATCGCCGCGCGTGCCTGGCCGGGTTCGAAGCGCAGCACCTGCAGTGCCACCTCATGCAGTTGCCCAAGCATGTCCAACCAGGCCAGCAATGCCGGGTCGTCGTTGCCAGGCTCAATCAGCAGCAATTCGTAATCGCCGTGGGCAGTATTGGCCAGCACACTTTCCAGGCACCGCTGGTACTGGGCC
Organism: Pantoea sp. Ap-967; assembly: GCF_011752565.1. Classification (GTDB taxonomy): domain Bacteria; phylum Pseudomonadota; class Gammaproteobacteria; order Pseudomonadales; family Pseudomonadaceae; genus Aquipseudomonas. The sequence continues at coordinate 256,043 of NZ_VWXK01000005.1, read as the reverse complement.
AGCTGCCCGTCCAGGTAGATGAGGATGCTGACCCCGGCCTTGGTCGGCCGGCTGTATTCGATACGGTAACCGCCGTTGGCCACCTCGACAGGGTGAACCTGGGCATCGGCGTAGCCGCGCCCGCGCAAGTGCGCGAGGATGACGGCTTGTTCGTCTTCGCCCTGGGGGCGGGCAGGCGTGTCGACAATCAGCAGGGGCTCGCTCACATGGGCTACACGGTCAAGGCCCTGCTCACTGAGCACGCGCAGTTGGTATTCGAATTCGAACGCGCTGCCAACGCCAGCAGCGAAGCCTCCCTGCCCGAGCAGGGACTCGCGCCGGTACCACCAGTGTGCCGACAAACCGGCCGGGTAGCCGAGCAGCAAGTCCAGGTTCAAGTCTGGGCGAAGCAGCAATTCGACCGTGCCATCTTCCCGGCGCAGGGCTTCATCCGCGAATACCGCCAGGCAATGCGCGGGGGCATCGAGCAACTCGACCGCCGTCACCAGCAGGCCGCTGGGAATGAAGCAGGCCCCCGCATCAACCAGCATGAACCAGTCACAGGTGGTCGATGCCAGCCAGCCATTGAGCGCGGCAACCGGCTGCTGCGGGTCGCAGGGCAACCACTGCACGGTATCGGCCGCGCGCTCCGGGCCGCCCAGTACCGTCACCTGCACGCGGCGGTGCAAGCCACGCGCCAGGCTGTGCAGGGTATCGGCCAGCGCCTGGGGATTACCGTTATCCTTCACCAGCACCGCAAGGCTGGGCGCTGTCGGGCTGGCCAGGCGTTCTTCGAGCACGCGCCCTTGCCCCGGTCGCGGGTAGCGCTGGCGCAGCCAGTCGAGCATGCCCAGGCGGTTACCCTGTTCCTCGCGCCGGGCTGCCTGTTGAGTCTTGGCAATGAAGGTATCGAGCTGCTGCCAAAAGGGCGCAGTGCGCTCGACGTAGCGCGGCAAGGCTTGGTCGAGGCTGGACCTAGCCAGTTCCAGCGCGTCGGGCTCATCGAACAGGGCAAAGCCGACACACCCGAAAAAGCTGTTTTCCAGGAAGGTTCGGTCGATCCCCACGCCCGGCATGAAGATCACCGGGCATCCACACAACACGGCCATGACGCAGGTCATCGACCATTCATAGGTATACAGCACCTCAGCCTTGCGCAGCACGGCGGCCAGCTCAGGCAGTGTCAACGCCTTGGCAATGCTCAGCAGCTCGATGCCGGCGGGCAGCAGGCTGTAGTCGATTTGCTCCAGCGGGTGACGGTTCTGATACAGGTAACAGCCTTGGCGCGGACCTTGGGTGCTGCCGGCACAGAACCGCTCGATGTCGATGGTTGGCAGGCACAGCAGATCAGCACCTGGGTTGCCATGGTGTTCGGCAAGGCGCGGGGCGTAGTAGAAGAACAGGTCGTCCACCCGCGCATCCATGGGCTTGCCGGAGATGAACCCTTCAAAGTTCAGCAGGAAACGGGCAACGACCGCCAGGTTCAGCGGATTGCCCGAGGTCACTTCCGGATACACCGCAATCGGCACCTTGCCTGCTTGCTGGTGACGCTCGGCCGTGGCAGCGTCGAGCCGCGGCGTCTTGAGCTCCGGGTTGAACACTTGCGAACCCTGGATGTAGGCCTCACGCCCGTTGAGGTTCAACAGGTGACACAGGTAATGCAACGAGACGATACCGGAGGAGGTTTCGCGGTAATCCGGCGCATAGATGTAGTACGGATGCTCCGGCTTGGCGAACATCAACCGCAGGCGCGCCAGCGCGTGTTCGTGCGAAGGGGCATCCGGCAGCGCGGCATTCGACATCGTTGAACTCCTGGTTCCAATCACAAAAAGGCCATCAGCAGAGCCCGCCCATCAGGCAGCCCGACGTTCCAGGAAGGCGATGGCGTCGGTTCCGGTGTTGAACAGCAGGTCAATCACGCTCACCGCATGCTGGAACTCACCGTGCACTTGCGGGTACTCGGGGTAACCGGCATAACTCATGTACGACACCTCAAGCCCGGCGGCGGCAAAGGCCGCTTCATCGAGGTAGCAACTGGCTGCGGGGCCCGACAGGTAATGGCTGCCCTGCACGGCCTGGCACAGGTGAATCAAGCGCTCGTTGCGCCCGTCTGCCTTGCCCAGTTCCTCGGAGCGGTACAACGGGGTGTGGATACCCAGCAAGGGGCACAGGCCGGCAATGAACAACTGGTTGATGGCCGACAGGTGATCGAGCCGGCCCGCCTGCTCATACAACGCGCGGATGCGGCCTTCCATCATGTCGAAGCAGGCCGCGCGACGGTAACTCATGGCGATCGTCTTCCAGTGTTGCTCGGCCCAGTGGGGGTCGCTGATCTCGACCTCGTTGATCAGTTGCTCGAAGCGCCCTTTGTTCTTCACCGGCACCGTCAACCAATGCTCACCCTGGGCGGTCTTGATCTTGTTGCGGTTGCGCCAGTCGCGACGGGTGTATTGCACGTCGTCGTAGAACACGAACGCATCGACACTGCGGATCAGGTCAAAGTACCCCTTCCAGGGAATGTAGTTGGACTGCAGCACAGCCACTTTCTTTTGCATCACTCATCCCATCCAGCGCGCATCTCACGCCCTGGGCCTGTCAATAAGTTGCCACCGGACATGAAAAAGCCGGGTCATTAACCCGGCTTTTGCAATTCCCGCGCCAGCTGCAACGGCTACGCCAGCTGGCCCAACCATGCCAGCCGGTCAGCGCTGAATGCGCGGCCATCGAACGGCATCTGGTCGCTGAAGGCGGCCGGCCAGCGTGCGGCTACCGCCGCCCCGGCATTGGCATGTTCGGCGCCTGGGCGCGAATGAACCAACAGCTGCGAACGCGGTGTCCACACCACCATCAGGCCGGCATCGCGAACACCCAGGCACAAGTCGATATCGGCACCGGGCTGCGCCTGCAACCCAGCACAGTGTTCAAAGACCGACTTGCGCACCATCAGGCAGTCTCCGGACACCGCCGCGCAGCTGCGCACCGAGGACAACCAGCGCTGCCTGGCCACTTGCTCGGCCGGCAACCCCTCCCAGGGCTGGAGCACCTGAGGCCCGGCGAGCAATTGGTAACCGGCATGGGCCAAGGTGCCGTCGGTGGCGAACAGGCGCGCACCAACAACCCCGACTTCCGGCCGCTGAGCTTCATTGAGCAGGCCTTCGATCCAGGCCGGGGTGATCACGTTGCAACGCGCCGACAACAGCACCAGGTACTCGCCGCGCGCCTGGCTGGCCGCCAGGTTCAACAGGGCTTCACGCGAGGCACCCGCCTCCCCCGCCAACAGGCGCACGCGCCCTGCCAGGGCCTTGGCGGCATCGCTTTCGATGTCGAATTGATCGCTGGCGCACGCCAGCAGCACTTCGTAACGCGGGTAACGGGTACGCTGCAGCACCGACGTCAGGCAAGCCTGCAACTGCGCCACGTCGCCCTCGTAGGCCAGCAGGATGCTGACCAGCGGTGTGCCGTCATGGCGGAAATCCACCACCAGGCCGGAGGTGCCCTGGTCGCTGACCTGGCTGCGGTAGCCCAGCTGCGTCAGGTGCCGGCCGAGCACGGTCTGCGCCGCCAGGGGCAGCGCCGGCGAGGCCTGCCGGCCAATGACCAGCAGATCATCCATGTGCGCCAGGCTGGCGAGCCCGTGCGCCTCTACCAGGCGCAGCAGCAGGTCGAGCTCCAGCGCGTTACGGTGGGTTTCGCTGTAACCGCCCAGCTCCACAACCGCCTCACGGCGCACCAGCCAGTGCCGCGACATCAAGCCTGGTTGGCTGCGCAGCAGGTCCAGGTCGGCGCCTGGGCGCACCACGTCGAGCAAGCGCCCGTCGGCATCGCGATGCACTTCGTTGGCAGCGATGGCCAGGCAACCAGGCGCCTCGCTGATTTCGGCGCACAGACGCAGCAGGCCGCCACTGAGCAGGACATCCCCGGCCTCCAGCAACAGCAGCCAGTCGCTTGGCAATTGGCGCAACGCCTGGTTCAAGTGGGTCACCCAATTGCTTTCGCTGACCTGGATGAAATGCAGGGTATCGCGCGCGGTGGTGATGGCGGGCGGCTTGCCAGCCTTGAGCACCAGCAACTTGAAATTGCGCAGGCCGCTAGCCAGCAGGCTGTCGAAGGTCGCCTGCAGGCTTGCGTCATCGTTTTCCAGGTCAAGCACGACGAAGGCAATCTGCGTGGCCGGGTGCTTGGCAAGGTGCGCAAGCACACGCCGGCGGCCGACTTCATCCGGGGTAGCGGCGGCAATCGCCTCGATCAGTTGGCCCGATACGGTGCCTTGCAGACGCTGGGCAAGGTCACTGCCCGGCACTTGCTCAAGGCGCCCCAGCCAGTCGTTCATCTCCCGCACGCGGGCATCATCGCTGAGCGTCGACAACAGGCGCCGGCCGACGTCGGCGCTGAACAGCCCCAAGGCCAGCGCTTGCCAGTAACGATGCTGCAGGCTCTCGGTGGTATCGTTAGGGTGTTCCTGCAGCAGTTCGCGCTGGCGTACCCACACGCCTTCCAGCGCATGCACATGCTGGCGGCTGGTCGGCCAGGCGTGGCAAAGGAACTCCAGTGCCGTCAGTTGGGCAAACAGCTCGCCGTTGTAATACGGCAGGCGAACGTCTTGGCGCGGCTCGAACTCGCGCTCCGGGTCGTCGATGACGCTGCTCCAGCGCGAGCTGAAAATCAGCGGTGCCTCGGCGTCGCTGGTGTTGCGCACAAAGGCATTGAGCACGGCAAAACCGGCTTCGTCGTCACACAGGGCCAACTGCTCGCCGTCCCACTGGCGGAGCGTGCGCACCAACTGGGTCAGGCGTTCGTCACGGGCTACCGGGCTGTCGCTCGCAACCCCATGCTCCAGCACCACGTCGACCTGGGGCAATTGCACGACGGCCCCCTGGGCCAACAGCGCGTACGACAAGGCAACGCGCCACGCGCTCGCATCCAGGGCATCGGGCAAGGTGGCCAGGGCAGCCTTGAGGTTCGCTACCCGCACCACGGCACGCCAGGCTTGCTGGCCCGCTTCGGCATACTGGGCCAGCCTGGCCCGGCCATTGTCCTGCGCCAGGGGCGCGAAGGCCGAACCGACCCGGTGATAGGCCACCAGGCCATTACCTGGCGCGTACCCCAGGGCATAGCCTTGCGCTGCCACCGCCTGGGCCTGCTCACCCAGGCATGCCGCTGCGTTGTCCAGGGCGCTGGCCAATACGAAGTCGGCGTCGGCGGCGAGCATCACGAACGGTGTCGTCAGCTGATCCAGCAGATGCGCCAGGCGCTGGGAAAGGTCACCGGCCTCAGGCTGCACTGCCAGCCCCGTGCAAGGCACGCCGGCCTGGCGATGGTAATGCTGTGCCCGGGCAAGGTTATCCGCCTGATCCTGCCCCAGCAGAACCACGGTCACATCGTTGCGCGAGCCGATTGCTGTTTCGATCATAAAGCACCTGTTCAATTGTCATTACGACACAAGCTCGCGCCTGCGCCTCGTATCAGTCCGCCAGCCAGGCGTTGGCCCAATGCTGCAAATGGTGCGGCATCAGCATGTAGTCCTGCAGCACCGCCTCGCGCAGGGCATCGCCCTGGCGATAGCTGGCTTGCGGGTCGGCCAGGTGCATGCGGATCGCATCCAGCCAGTGTTCGGTGGTGTTGCCTTTCACCCGGGTGCACGGCAGGTAGCCTGCGTAGGCCTTGGAATCACTGCAGATCACCGGGAAGCCGCAGGCGCCGTACTCAAGCAGGCGCAGGTTGCTCTTGCAGTCGTTGAACAGGTTCTGCTCCAACGGTGCCAGCGCCAGGTCGAGGTTCAGGCTGGCCAGCTTGCGCGGGTAGTCGGCCATGGAGATCGCCGGGTGAAATTCCTTCACATAGGGCCGAAGCGGTTCCGGGCACATGCCGAAGAACACCCAGTCGACCTCGCTGGCGAGGGTCCTGACCACCTCCAGCAACAGCTCCAGGTCACCCCGGTGGCTGGTGCCGCCGGCCCAGCCCACGCGCGGGCGAATGCTGGTCTGGCGCTGGCTGGTCAAGCCCGCCCACAGCTCGGCGCAAAGCATGTTGGGCACCACGCGGATATCGTCGTGCAGGTTCGACAAGGCATCGGCCAGTGGCTCGGTGGAACACACCACGCGATCACACAGGGCGATCCCTTGGGCGACCAGCTCACCGATGTTGCCCGGCAGGTTGCGGGCGTGATCGTTCTTTTTCGGCGGCGCGATGATGTAGTCATCCAACTCGTAGATTCGCCGGGCATTGGAGAAGCGCTTGAAACGCGCCATCTCCCTGATATTGGCCGGCGTGTAGCGGCACTGCAGCACCAGGACATCGGGCTTTTCGCGCTCCAGTTCGATCAACCCCGGCGTCGTATGGTTGATACGGCCCTGGATCCAGCCAGCGCGCTCCAGCTCCGTGAAGGGCTGGATGACCCGATAGTGGCCAATGGCGGTGGTGTTGGTCGGCAACGCCAGCACACTGGGCATCGCCCGTGCGATGAACGGGTCCCAGCCGCTGCGCAAGCCTGGCTCAAGGTTGAAATTGGCAATCTTCAGGCTCAGGTTGTCGTTGTACGCAGGGTCATGGGCGACGCGGGCCAGCCAACGATCGTGGAACACATCCCTGGCCGCGACAGCCGCCTCATGGCCAATGGCAAGCGGCCGGTGCGCCGACAGCTTGGCCACCTTGGCAAAAGGCGTCCACACGACCAGGTAACCCATTTCCCGCGCGCGAAGGCACAGGTCGGCTTCCACCAGGCCTGGCTGAAGGCCCGTGGCATCCAGGCCAGCCAAGGCCTCGAACAGCTCACGCCGAACCGCCAGGCAGTCGATGCTCACGGCGCTCCAGTTCTGTACCAGGCGCTGGCGCCCCATGTAGCCATCGGCGCCCAGGGTGCTGCCGGTGAACGGCGTGCCGACGGTACCATTGTTCAGCCCCAGCACCAGGCCAGCACTGATCACCTTGCCATCGGCGGCGCACAGCATCGGCCCGACCACACCTACTTCGGGGCGCTGGGCCTGCGCCATCAGGGTATCGAGCCACTGGCTGTCGATGAATGCACAATCCGGGTCGAGCAACACCAGGTAATCGCCACGCGCCTGCAGGCTGGCCTGGTTGAAGGCAACCGCCCTGCCCTGCGCCTGGCTATCGATGACCCGCAGCGCGCCGCCGAGGCTGCGCATTGCCGACAGCCAGGCAACGACATCAGCGGGCTCGTTACCCTCGGCAATCAGCAACACTTCGAAATTGCCGTAGCCGGTGTGCTCGAACAGCGACTCCACGCAGCGCCTGAGGCTGTGCAGGTGCTCCCCGGCCGGAATCAGGATCGACACACTGGCCGGCGCCTCGTGCTGATAGGTGATGCGCGCGACCATGCTGGCACCGGCGCCTTCCACTGCAGCCGGCACACCCAATCGGCGAAGGTGGGCCTCGACCACCGGCACCGCCTGCTGTTGGCCGCCAGTTTCGGTGAGCCAACTGGCATACCCCCCCTGGCAGTGCACCAGCAATTCGGCCACATGCTCGACCACATGCAGGCCATGGGCCTCGACCATGCGCCAGAGCAGGTCGTGCGGCGCCAGGCTCCCGAACTGTGGGTCGAAACCGCCCAACGCCTGCAACTGCGCGCACTGGAACGCCAGCACTCGCCCCACATAGGGCACGCTGCGCATCAGGTCGAGGTTGAAGTCGGGCTTGAAGATCGGGTTCCCGGGGGCAAGGCCGTCGAAGGTGTCCTCATCGACATACAGGCATTGGCTTTCGCTGCGCAGCGCCATGCGTTCGGCCATGATCACCAGTGCGTGAGGGTGCAGGCGGTCGCCGGCGCGCAGCAGCAACACCCAATCGGCACGGGCCGGCGCGGCCAGCCATGGGTTGAGGTGTTCGAAGCCGCTGCCGTGAAGCGGCAGGTACTGCACCTGGGCAGCGTCCACCCTGGCAAAGCCTTCCGGAGCCAGGACCACAACCGAGGCCGCGGCGTAGGATTGCACCGCCAGGCTGTCGAGGGTTGCGCGCAGCGCCGGCTCATCGCCCGGCTCGCACCACACCACCGGTACGATGCGCGGTCGGGACGGCCATTGCTCGATGCGCTTGGGCAATAATCGCAGCTGCCCAGGGGAAAGGTCGCGGCACTCCAACCAGTCGCTGTAGAGTTCGGCAAAGCTCAGTGCATGGCTGCCGACCTGTTGAATGATGTTGGCCACCTGCCCGGCGTAGAAGCGCCGGATATCGAACTCTTCCCAGCCTTGGCTAAGATCGCCCGCGTAGGCGTCCAGCGGCAGGTAGCGTACCCAGCCATTGGCAGGTGCTGCCTCGCCGGTGCTGGCCGCCAGCATCTGTGCCAACCACTGTGTTTCAACCTTGTAGGCCTCGGTCATGCTGGAGTGATGGCTGAGGCGCCCGGCATGCAGCCGCTCGATGCTGAGGATCTGCTCCAGGCTCGCCAGGTGCCCGCGCCGCAACAGGCAGGCGTACAGGGCCAGGTCAAGGCGCGCCGCGAAGCCTTCGCCAGCCATCACCAACTGGGCCAGGTACGCCTCCACCTGGTCGCGGCGGAACAGGGCATGGCTGAGCCCGCCAAACAGGTTGGGCACATTGTCGGTGATGCTTGCCAGCAGGTCGGTACCCACCAGCACCGCACTTTGCGGGGCGATCACGCTATTGAGTGTGCGCGATGGCAGCAGGATGTCATCGGCCGAACAGATCAGCCGCTGGGCAATCACCATGCTGACCTGCGGCCAACGGCTGATGACCTCGGCCTGGCGGCTGATGCAACTGTCGAGCAACAGGTCGTCATCGCACAGGAACTTGATCAGTTCGCCATTGGCCTGCTCCAGGCAGGCCTGCAGGTTGCGGGCAAAACCCAACCGGGACGGGTTGCGGACATGGCGCAGCGGCACGCTCGCCCGCGCTGCCATTTCCACGCAGATGGCTTCGATCTGGCCGTCGGCGCTGTCATCGCAAACGATGATTTCCAGGTTCGGGTAATTCTGGGCAAGGGCGCTGGCCAGGGTGCCACGGAAGAATTCGGCACTGAATGCCGGGATGGCGATGCTGACAAGTGGCTGCTCAGTCACGATGACGACCTTGATGGGAAACTGTGTTGCGCTGAAGAATTCGGCAGGCCCTCGCGCCCCAAACGACACGAGGGTACCGCTGCAGGGCCGTTCGGCCGTTGCCGGGGTACCCTCGTGTGATGCGCAGGCGAACGCCCAAGCTCAATCAGATGTAGTTGACCAGCGACAGGCCCGCGACCTTGGCATAAGCCTGCAGCGAGGCCTGAAGCATGTTGGTCTGCATCTGCAGGCGCACCATCACTTCGGCCGGGTCGCTTTCGCGGATCGAGCTTTGCGTCTTGGTGTTCTCGGTGCCGATGGCTTCGTTGGTTTCGGCCTGGACATCCAGCGCCTGGCCACGACCACCAATGGCACTGACCGACGACGACACCTGGTTGATGCCGCTGGCAATGTTGCCAATGGCCGAATCCAGCGACGCCAGGAAGTTCTGCCGGGCTGCCGGGTCGCTGTCCTGTGGGGTGCTCAGGGCGGTGCGCAGCTTGCCAATGGTGTCCAGAATGTTCTGGGTCTGGTGGGTGTCGACCTTGACCCCGAACGAGTCACCGGCTGCCGGCGCACCGGACAACTCGAAGCTGACACCTGCTGCAGTGGCGGTGGTGCCGTTCGGGCCACCCAAGGTGCCCGAAGCCACCGGCCGGCTGTCGGCACTGACCGGCGATGCGTACAACTCGAAGGTGTTGGTGCCGGTGAACTTGAGTACGGCTCCGCCGGCCGGGAAAGCGGCCTTGTAGGCAGCTTGGTCGGTGATGGTTGCGCTGGTGATCTGCTCGGTGGACGTGTTACCTGGGCTACGGGTGCCAGACACCTCGTCGGCCTTGGAACTCAAGGTGAAGGTATGCCCGGCAATGACCGCGTCCTCGTTGCCCTTGTCGCCGTCCTTGTAGGTGATGTCCAGGCGCAGGTCGACACCGCGGAAGCTCACGGTGGTGTTGCTGCCATTGGGGTCGAACTTGCCGCCCTGGCTGGCTTCGAGGGTGACGTCATTGTTGTTGGCGTCGGTGATCTTGAATTCGGTGCTGCTGATGAACTCGATGGTGTACGGCTCGCCGCTGCGGAAGCGGTCGTTGTAGGTCGAGCTGCCCGAAACCTGGCCATTGGACAGGCTGACGCGGCCATCGTCGGGGGACGGTGCGGTCTGGGTGGTCTGGCTACGGCTGGTGTTGAGTGCCTGCTCGAACGCATCGTAGCCGGTCTCGTTGGCCGCCAGGGTGAGCATATCGCCCACCTGCAGGTTCAGCTTGCCCTGGTCGCCCTGGTAGCTGTAGGTGCCGTCGGAATTACGCACGTAAGGTGGCGTATCACCTTTGGAACCCGAGAACAGGTACTTGCCGTTCTCATCCTTGCTGTTCATCAGCGAAAACAACTGGTCTTCCAGCGACGCCAGTTCGTCGGCGTTGGACTTGCGGTCGGAGTCGGTGAACGAGGCGTTGCCGGAGCTGATCGCCAGTTCATTGACCCGTTGCAGAATCTTGCCGATCGAGTCCAACGTGCTCTCGGCGGTGCCCAGGGCATTACGCACGCTGGTGATGTTGCCGTTGTACTGCTTGAGCATGTTCTGCTGCTGTTCCAGCTGCAGCAACCGCGCCGCCCCCACCGGGTCATCCTTGGCCGAGCGCACGCGGATGCCATCGCTGGCTTCCTGCTGGGTCTGCACCGTCTTGGCGAAGTTGCTCTGGTAGTTGGCCTGGTTGGTGTTATAGAACTGCGAAGTAGAGATGCGTACGCTCACGATCTACGGCTCCTTAAAGACTGTTGATCAGGGTGGCGAAGGTTTCCTGGGCCGCCTTGATGATCTGCGACGACGCGGTGTAGTACTGCTGGAACTTGATCAGGTTGCCGGTCTCTTCGTCGATCGACACGCCAGACACGCCATTGCGCGCTTCCACTGCAGACTTCTGCAGCGCCGTGGTGGCGTCGCTGTCCATCTGCGCCTGGCCGGCCTTGCCGCCGACGTTGGACACCAGCTTGGCGTAGGCATCGGTAAAGCTGATGCCCTTGCCGTCGGCGCCCACCTCGACGGTGGACTTGGTCTGCAGGTCGATCACCGACTGGCTGTTGCGGTTGTCCGCAGAGCCCGCCGCGGTCAGCGACACGGTGTAGCTGTCGCCATTTTTCGGCGCGCCCGACACGCTCATGTCGAAGGTGAAGCTGCTGCCCAGCGAGTTGCCGTTGGCATCGACCATCGGCACCGACAGCGACAGCTTGTTTTCCTGGCCTGGAATGATCGTGCCGCTGCCGATGTTGTTGCCCTGGGCGTCGTACATCGTGTACGCCTGGGGCGAGGCGGTGTCATCGCCGAACACCAACTTGACCGGGGTCGAATTCTTCAGGCCAGTTTGCAGTTGCGCACGCTGGGCGGCGTCGTAGATGTCCAGTTGCGAGGTCAGGGTCGGCTGGCTGATCACGCCGGTGCCCTTGTTGCCCGAGCCGCTGGTGGCGGTCAGCGGTGCAGCCAGCGCCAGGCGCTTGGGGTCGGTCAGCACGGTGTCGATAGCGCCCGCGGCATTGCGCGTCGGGGTGATCTTGAAGCTGTCACCGGCACTCAGGCCGCCACCATTGAGCGACAGGCTGAAGCCGTCGATCACCGGCGCCGGGTCGTCATCGAGGCTGTAGGTGCCCATGTCGGTGCCGTCGGGCAGCTTGCGCACGGTGTATTCTTTGGCGCTGTTGAAGGTCACCTGGTAGTCGCTGGTGGTCAGCTTGCCAGTGTCCTTGATGGTCACGTCCAGGTTGCCCGAGCCTGCGCTATTGCCGCTCTTGGCAATGCTGCGCTGGCTGATGGCCGCCGCACTGTTGATATCGGCGAACAACGTCGAGCCGAAGTCACCGTTCTTGTCGATGCCCTGGGCTAGCTGGCTGTTGATGGCATCGGCCACCACCAGGGCCACGCGACCGAGCTCGTTGAGCGCAGGGTCGAGGGTTTCCTTGCGGTAGCGGATCAGCCCACCGAGCTCACCGCCGGTGGTGCTGTTGGTGATGTCCATCTTGGTCGAGCCGCGGTTGAGGATCAGGCTCATGCGGGTCGGGTCGGTGGCGCTCGGTTCTACACCGATGGTCTGGGTAGTGTTGCCCAGCACCAGGGCCTGGCCGTTCTTCAGGTAGATGTCGTAGTTGCCGTTCTTCTGCTCCACCACGTCGGCGCCGATCAGCGACGACAGCTCGCGCACCGCGCCATCGCGCTGGTCGAGCAGGTCGTTGGGCTGGCCGTTGACGGCGGTCATCTTGGAGATCTGGCCGTTGAGGTCGGCAATCGACTTGGTCAGCGCGTTGACCTTGTCGGCGATCGACGCCATGTTGGCGTTGATCGTGCTGTTCTGCTGGTTCAGCTGCGACGACAGGGTGTTGAAGCGCTTGGCCAGGGACTGCGCGCTGGTCAGCAGCAGCTGGCGCGAGGCGTCCTCGGTGGGCTTGGCGGCGGCGTCCTGCATGGCGCTGAAGAAGCTTTGCAGGGCGGCGGTGATGCCGGTGTCACTGCTCGACAGGGCGGTGTCCAGCGGGTCGATCTGGCTCAGGTAGGAACTGGCGTCGCTGCTCAGCGAGGTGGTGGTACGCAGCTGGTTCTCAAGGAATGCGTTGTACACCCGACGCACGTCGGCCAGGGTGGTGCCGGTGCCGATGAACACCTGGCCAACCTGCTGCGCGCCCTTGGTGGTCTGCACGTTCTGCTGGCGCGAGTAGCTTTCGACGTCGGCGTTGGCGATGTTGTTACCGAGGGTGTACATCCCCGATTGCGCGGCGCCAAGCCCCGACATGCCAATATTGATCAGACTCGCCATGGTTCCATACCCTTAAAGTTTCGTTGCGGTCCCGAGTGCTGCGTAGCTCTCGTACGACTTCATCTGCTTTGCGATCTGCGAGATCTTGCTGGCATAGCTCGGGTCGGTGGCGTACCCGGCCTTTTGCAGTTCTCGCACGAATTGTTCTGGGTTATCGGCCGACTTCACGGCATCTTGATAGCGCGAATTGTTCTGCAACAGGTTCACCAGGTCGTGGAAACTGTCCTGGTAGGAGTCGTAGGAACGGAACGACGCCGTTTCCTTGACGAACTGGCCATCGCGGAATTCGCTGGTGATCGCACGCGCCGAATCGCCTTCCCAGTTGCCGCTGGCCTTGATGCCGAACAGGTTGTGGCTGCTGCTGCCGTCGCTGTTGCGCATCACCGATTTGCCCCAGCCGGTTTCCAGGGCGGCCTGGGCCACCAGGTAACGGGGGTCGATGCCGATGCGCTTGGCGGCCTGCTCGGCCATTGGCAGCATGGTGGCGACGAAGTCATCGCTGTCGCTGAAGGCTTTCTTCGGCGCCAGCGGCGGCTGCGCCACGGCGCGGCCGGTGATGCGCAGGCCGTTGTCCGGGATGGCGATGGCCCTGGCCACCTGCTGCCCGTCACGGGCCGGCACGGCGGCGGTATTGGTGGTGGCATCGGCGCCTGTGGCCGACGGCACGATGCCCGCCAGCAGGCGGTCGGTGAGCCGGCTGGGCAGTGCCAGGCGCCGCGAATTGAGCGCCGCAACGTCGTTGCGGGTGGCACTGGCCTGGGCCCGCACCGGCTCGGCCACCTTGTTGCCCCACAGCGCCGGCGCGTTGCCTTCGATGCGCGGGAACGGGCTGGTGTTGGCCGGCGTAGCCTTGTTCTTCGACAGCTGGCGCACCAGCACATCCTGCAAGCCAATACCGCCGCCTTCGCGGGACATGCTCACGGCCAGCTGCTGGTCGTACATGTCGCGGTACTGCTTGACCGTCTCGGTGTTCATCGGGTTGTCGTCGGCCAGCACGTCGCTGGCCTTGCGCGAGGCCTTGAGCATTTCGCTGACGAACAGCGACTCGAACTCCTGGGCCACCTTGCGCACGTTGGCGTCGCTGTCGCGGTCGCCATGCTTGAGCGAGCTCAGGCGGTTGAGGTCGGTGTAGGCGCCGCTGTCGGCGTGGCTGGACACCAGGCTTTTCGAATTCATCGGCCGCGTCCTCAGATCACGATCAGGTCGGCCTGCAACGCGCCGGCCTGCTTCAGGGCTTCGAGGATCGCCATCAGGTCGCCCGGTGCTGCGCCGACCTGGTTCACCGCCCGGACGATCTCATCCAGCGTGGTGCCCGGGCCGAACTTGAACATCGGCTTGGCTTCCTGTTGCGCGTTGACCCGCGAGCGCGGCACCACGGCGGTCTGGCCGTTGGAGAACGGCCCCGGCTGGCTGACGATCGGGTCTTCGGTGATGGTCACGGTCAGGCTGCCGTGGGTGACCGCCGCCGGCGACACCTTGACGTTCTGGCCAATGACGATGGTGCCGGTACGCGAGTTGATGATGACCTTGGCCACGGCCTGGCCCGGGTCGACCTCAAGGTTTTCCAGGATCGACAGGTAATCCACGCGCTGGCTCGGGTCCATCGGCGCGGTAACGCGCACCGAACCGCCGTCCACGGCCTGGGCCACGCCTGGGCCGAGCAGGTCATTGACCTTGTCGACGATGCGCTTGGCCGTGGTGAAGTCCGGGCGGTTGAGGTTCAGGGTCAGGGTATTGCCCTGGTTGAAGCCGCTCGGCACCGCACGCTCGACCGAAGCACCGCCGGGAATGCGCCCGGCCGACGGAACGTTGACGGTAATCTTCGAGCCGTCGCGGCCTTCGGCGTCGAAGCCGCCGACCACCAGGTTGCCCTGGGCGATGGCGTAGACGTTGCCGTCGATACCCTTGAGCGGGGTCATCAGCAGGCTGCCGCCACGCAGGCTCTTGGAGTTACCGATCGACGACACGGTGATGTCGATCACCTGCCCCGGCTTGGCGAACGCCGGCAGGTCGGCGTGCACCGACACCGCAGCGACGTTCTTGAGCTGCACGTTGCCCGAACCTGCCGGCACCTTGATGCCGAACTGCGACAGCATGTTGTTGAAGGTTTGCAGGGTGAACGGCGTCTGGGTGGTCTGGTCACCCGTGCCGTTGAGCCCCACCACCAGGCCATAGCCGATCAACTGGTTGGAACGCACGCCAGAAATGCTGGCGATGTCCTTCAGGCGCTCGGCATGGGCACCGAAGGCACAGGACAGGAGCAGGGTCGCGGCAATCAGCTGCCTTACGTTGAACATGTTCATCCGTACTCAGAAGGGCCAAAGCGGGCTCAGGAAGAAGCGGTCCAGCCAACCGGGCTGGCTGGCATCGGCGAACGAGCCGGTGCCCGAATAGGTGATGCGCGCGTCGGCCACACGGGTGGACGGCACGGTGTTGTCGGTGGCGATGTCGTCGGCGCGCACCAGGCCAGCAATGCGCACCAGTTCTTCACCGGTGTTCAGGGTCATCCACTTCTCGCCGCGCACGGCGATGATGCCGTTGGGCAGCACCTCGGCCACGGTGACGGTGATGGAACCGGTCAGGGTGTTGCCCTGGGTGGCCTTGCTGTCGCCCTTGGTGGCGCGGTCGCCGCTGTAGCCGGCTTCAAGCGACAGGTCACCGCCGCCGAACGGGTTGTTGGTGTTGGGCGATGCGCCGAACAGCGAGGTCAGGCCGATGTCGGTCTTGCTGGTCTTGGCGACCTGGGACCCGGCGTTCTTGCTCGCCGAAGTCTTCTCGTTCAGGGTGATGGTGATGATGTCACCCACGCGGAACGCCTTGCGGTCGGTGTACAGGTTCTGGTCGAAACCGGCCTGGTAGATCGAACCGTTGTTGGCGGCCGCCGGCAGCGGGGTGCGCGGCAGAACCGGCGCGTAATACGGGTCGTTCGGCTTGGGCGTCGGGGCGACGCAACCTGCCAGGACAACCGCCCCCCCCAGGGCGAACACGGACAACAAACGCTTCATGACACATACCTCACGGTGTAACGGGAGTAGAACCAGAACCTGGGCTACCAGGCTTCAGAGCTGCTGGGTAACGAACGACAGCATCTGGTCGGCGGTGGAGATGACCTTGGAGTTCATCTCGTAGGCGCGCTGGGTGGTGATCATGTTCACCAGCTCTTCCACGGTGCTGACGTTGGAGTTTTCCAGGGTTTGCTGCAGGGTGGTGCCGAAGCCGTTCAGGCCCGGGGTGCCGACCTGCGGCGCGCCGCTGGAGGCGGTTTCCAGGAACAGGTTGTCACCGATGGCCTGCAGGCCGGCCGGGTTGATGAAGTCGGCGGTTTGCAGGTTGCCGATGACCTGGGCGGCGGCGTTGCCGGCGGTGGTGATCGACACGGTGCCGTCCTGGCCGACGGTGAAGGTCTGGGCGTTGTTCGGCACGACGATGGCAGGCTCCAGGGCAAAGCCCTGGGCGGTGACGACCTGGCCGTCGGAGTTCAGGTGGAAGGTGCCGTCACGGGTGTACGAAACCGTGCCGTCCGGCTGCAGCACCTGGAAGAAACCACGGCCGTTGACCGCCAGGTCCAGCGGGTTCTCGGTGGTTTGCAGGCTGCCGGTCTGGAAGTTCTTCTGGGTGCCGACGATGCGCACACCGGTACCGACCTGCAGGCCCGATGGCAGCTCGCTGTCCTGGGTGGACTGCGCGCCTGGCTGGCGCTTGATCTGGTAGAGCAGGTCCTGGAACTCGGCGCGATCGCGTTTGAAGCCGGTGGTCGAAACGTTGGCCAGGTTGTTGGAAATGACGGTCAGGTTGGTGTCCTGGGCGGACAGGCCGGTTTTTGCGACCCAAAGAGCCGGAAGCATCAGTATTCTCCTCGTGCGCCTGTTTTACGGCACCCGTTCAAGTGTGGTTAGCCGATTTGCAAAACACGCGCCATGGCTTCATCGCCTTCCTTGGCCGCGTTCATCATTTTCACGTGCAGTTCGAATTGGCGGGACAGCGCCAGCACCGAGGTCATTTCTTCCACCGCGTTGACATTGCTGCCTTCGAGGAAGCCCGACACCACCCGCACATTGACGTCGGCGGCGGCCGGTTGGCCGTTCTGGGTGTGGATCAAACCGTCCAGGCCCTTGGTCATGCCCTTGGTGTCGGGGTTGACCAGCTTGATGCGGTCGACCTCGGCCATTACCCGCGGGCCTTCGCCCATGGACCGGATGCTCAGGGTGCCGTCGGCGCCCACTTCAACCTTCTGCTCAGGCGGAATGGCGATCGGGCCGCCATTGCCAATCACCGGCATGCCGTTGCCGGCGCGCAGCACGCCCAGTGCATCGATATTCAGGCTGCCAGTGCGCACATAGGCTTCGCTGCCATCGGGTGCCTGCACGGCGATGAAGCCCTGCCCGGCCACGGCCACGTCCAGGTCACGGCCGGTTTCAACCATCGGCCCTTCGCTGAAGTCAGTGGCTGGGCGTTCGGTCATGGCAAACGCCCGCGACGGAAAGCTGTCACCGAACACCGGCATCGAGCGCGCCTGCTCCAGGTCGCGCTGAAAACCGTTGGTGGAAATGTTCGCCAGGTTGTTGGCGTGGGCCTTCTGCGCCAGTGCGTTCTGGCTGGCGCCGGTCATGGCCACGTAAAGCATCTTGTCCACAGTCATCCTCCGCTGCACTGGCCGGCGTTTGCCGCCTGCCGTTGCTGTGCAAGCTCTAAAGCAAGTTCCGAACCAACTTTTCGAATTCATGAAAAAGCCCGTAAATACGGGCCTTTTCGGGGTTTTGCGGATGGGGTGACGCCGGTTATCCGGCGCCGGGTTGCCGATGGCGGCAAACCTGTACCGACCCACTCAAGGTTCGCGGCAGCCACCGTTGGTGAAGGGCCCGGCAAACTTCTTCCAGCCCTCCCCTGGCGGCCACTGCGAGCACACCAACCGCCCGTCCACCTGGCTTTCCCAGCGCCACCAGGGCGCAGTGCCGGCCTGGGCCTGGTACAGGCAAAAGGCAGCGAGCAGCGTGACGATCAGTTTTTTCATGCAACCTCCGAAACGCAGGGGCCGCTGCGCAGCCCATCGCGACCTGCGGTCGCTCCTACAGACGCCGGTAGGAGCGACCGCAGGTCGCGATGGGCCGCATAGCGGCCCCTCATTCAGCCATCATCAGGTCATCTGAATGATGGTCTGCATGACGGTGCTTTCGGTGGAGATGGTCTTGGCGTTAGCCTGGTAGTTGCTCTGCGCCTTGATCAGCTCGACCAACTCCTGGGTCAGGTTGACGTTGGACCCTTCCAGCGAGTTGGACTCCACGCTACCCAGGGTACCGGTCTTCGGCGCATCGATGCCCGGAATGCCCGACGAGTAGGTTTCGGTCCAGCGGGTGCCGCCGATCTGCTGCAGGCCCTGCTCGTTGGCGAAGCTAGCCAGCGCCACCTGGCCGATGGCACGCGACTGCTGGTTGCTGAAGCTTGCGAACATCACGCCGGTGGCGTCGATGCTCAGGCTCGACAGGATGCCAGTGGCATAGCCGTCCTGGGACTGGGACAGGCGCGCGCTCTCGGTGTTGAACGAAGTGGTGCTGTTCATCGCCAGGCGCATGCCGGCGCTGCTTTCAACCGAGCCGTTGGCCGCCCAGTTGCCATTGGCATCCTGCGCCGCCGGAATCCAGCCCTTGAGGGTGAAGGTGTTGTTGGTCACGCTCCACTCGGAACCGGTCGGCAGGCCGGTGGTGTCGGTGGCCATCGACGCCACGCTGCCATCGCTGTTGAAGCTGATGGTGCTGGTCAGCGGATCGGTGCTGGCCGGGTTCATCGGGTTGCGACCGTCGATCAACGTGTACATGGTCCACTCGTTGGTGTCGGTCTTGCGGTAGTACTGCTCCATGGTGTGCTCGTTACCCTGGCTGTCGTAGACCTTGGTCGGGAACGACTTGGTGTACGAGGTATCGTCGCTTGGGTCGAACACGATTTCACCGGCAACCGGTGGGGTCGATGGTAGCGGAATCGACTTGGACGACGAGTCCAGGTTGATGCCCTGGTCGATCAGGGTGGTGGCTTTTGGCTGCAGGGCCGAGGTGTCGATCTGCAGGTCGGTCAGCACGCCCTTCTTGATGTTGCCGGCGGAGTCGGCGGCGTAGCCCTGCAGGCGCAGGCCATCGGAGGTGACGACGTAGTTGTCCTTGCTGTTCTGGAAGGCACCGGCACGGGTGTAGACCATCGAGCCGTTGTCGGACAGCACGAAGTAGCCCTGGCCCTGGATTCCCATGTCCAGCACGTTGCCGGTGTTGTTGATGTCGCCCTGGGTGAACTGCTGGGAAACCGCAGCCAGGCGCACGCCGTTGCCGACCTGGTTCTTGCCCACGCCCAGGCGGTTGGCACCGGCGTACACATCAGCGAACTCGGCACGCGAGGACTTGAAGCCGGTGGTGTTGACGTTGGCGATGTTGTGACCGGTAACGTCCAGTTGTTTGTTGGCCGCGTACAGACCGCTCAGGCCTACATTGAAAGACATGGTGAAACTCCTTTTGCCGTTCTGGCCTTAGATACCGATGGTTTGTACGTCGGACAGGGAAACCTTGCCGACCCCGGCGAGGTTGAGCACCATCTCGCCCGTGGTGTTGAAGCTGACGCTGGTGACCTTGGCCGGCAGCAGGGTGTTCATCTGCACCGACTTGCCGTCCACCGTGGCAGTGGCCGTGAAGGTGTAGGTGCCCGGGTCGACCTTCTCGCCCTTGGGGTTGGTGCCGTCCCAGATGAAGTCGGCATAGCCGGCTTTCTGCTCGCCCACCTCGATGGTCTTGATGGTGTTGCCGTCCTTGTCCTTGACGGTGACCTTCGCCCCGTCGATGGCCTGCGGCACGACGAACTGGGCATTGAAGCTGTCGGCGGTGTCGACCACGGCCTTGTCGTTCTGCACGACCACCGAGCGGCCGACCAGCGACGAGGCCTGCAGCGCCTGGGAAGAAGCCATGGCACTGGTGATGTTGGTGACCGACTCGTTCAGCGAGGTGATGCCTTCCAGGCTGCTGAACTGCGCCAGCTGGGCAACGAACTCGCCGTTGTCCTGCGGGTCGAGCGGGTTCTGGTGCTGCATCTGGGTGACCAGCAACTGCAGGAACGCATCCTTGCCCAGGGTGCTGTTGCCCGTCTGCGAGGCCGTGTCGGTGGTGCTTTTCTTAGTGCTGGTGGTGGTGACACCGGACGCCGCGAGGACGTCATTGAGGTTCACACCGCCGGAGGTATCGATGGCCATGGTCCGGATTCCTTATCACTGACCCAGGGTCAGCACTTTCTGCATCATGTTCTTGGCGGTGTTCATCAGCTCGGCGTTGGTCTGGAACGCGCGGCTGGCGGAGATCATGTCGGCCATCTCCTCGACCACGTTGACGTTCGGGTAGTAGACGTAGCCGTCCTTGTTCGCCGCCGGGTGGTTGGGCTCGTAGCGCGCTTCGAGGTTGCTCTGGTCCTCGACGATGCCCTTGACCTGCACGCCCTGCCCCGCCTGGCCCTGGTCTTCGAACAGCGACTGGCTGACGCCGCCCTGGGCGTCCTGGAAGGTGGTGGCGAAGACCGGGTGGCGCGCGCGGTAGGTCTGGTCGATGCTCGACGACACGGTTTCGGCGTTGGCGATGTTGGAGGCAACGGTGTTGAGGCGGGTGTTCTGCGCGCTCATGCCGCTACCGGCAATATTGAAAACACTGGAAAGGGACATGATTATTCTCCGCGCAGGGCCGAAACCAGCCCTTTGAACTTGCTGTTGAGCAGGGTGAAGCTGGCCTGGAAGCCAATGGCGTTTTCCGTGTAGTTCGATTGCTCGATCTGGGCGTCCACGGTGTTCTGGTCGATCGAAGGCTGGGTTGGCACCCGGTACTGCAGGCCGTCGTCGTTCATGGCCAGGCCTTCGGCTTCGATATGGCGGCTGTTGGTGCGCTCCATGGCGAAGCGGCCGCTTTGCTGCTTCTGGCTCTCGGCGGCGAGCACCGACGAGAAGTCCATGTCGCGCGCCTTGTAGTTGGGCGTGTCGGCGTTGGCGATGTTGTTGGCCAGCACTTCAGCGCGCTGGGCGCGGAAGCCCAGGGCCTTTTCGTGAATGCCAAGCGCCTTGTCGAAACTGATGCTCATGTCGGGAAAACCTTCGAAGGTTGGCCGGAATTTCGTTGAGCAAGCTTTAGCAAGGGCTGTGCCAGGTTTCCCAAAGCCCAGAAATGCTGGGCTGTGGCGCAGGTAGGGGATGGCACCCTGCCAGAAAAGCGGCAAAGTGCTTCCGCCTGGAAAAGGCAAAGCGGCAATTGCCGGGCGGCAAAAGCGGCAAATCAATTTTTTGACGTCAGACCGCGCCGCCTGCTTCGCGGGCGAGCCCGCTCCCACAGGGCCGGCACAGGCCAAGAAAAAAGGCCGGCTGCTGTCGCTGCCGGCCTTCTGGCTCACTTGGCCTGGTAGATGATGCCCGGGCTGCACTGGACCATCTGGTAATGGTCCGGCAACCCGTTCAGTGCCTCGGAAGCCCCAAGGAACAGGTAGCCCCCAGGCTTGAGGGTGCTGTGGATGCGCAGCAGGATGTCCTTCTTCACCTGCGCCGAGAAGTAGATCAGCACGTTGCGGCAGAACACGATGTCGAACTTGCCCAGGCTTGCGTAACTGTCGAGCAGGTTAAACGAACGAAACTCGACGCGGCTACGGATGGCCGGCTTGACCGCCCAGCGCCCCGGCCCCTTGGGGTCGAAATAGCGCTGCAGGCGCTCCTGGGACAGGCCACGGGCAATGGCCAGGCTGTCGTACTCGCCGGTCTTGCAGTTGTTCAGCATGGACCCGGACAGGTCGGTGGCGACGATTTGCGCGCCCATCTTCAGCTGGCCCAGGTTGCTGCGCTCGAACTCGTCGATGGCCATCGAGATCGAGTACGGCTCCTGGCCCGACGAACAGGCCGCCGACCACATGCGCAGGCGCTGGCCGGGGTTGTTGCGGATGAACTCGGGAATGACCTTGTTCTTCAGCACCTCGAACGGGTAGGTGTCGCGAAACCACAGGGTTTCGTTGGTGGTCATGGCATCTACCACCAGCTCGCGCAGGCCGCCGCGCGGCTGGGTCTGGATGCGCTGCACCAGCTCACCCAGGCTCTTGATGCCGTGCTGTTCCATCAGCTTGTTGAGGCGGCTGGACACCAGGTACTGCTTATTCTCGCCCAGCAGGATGCCACAGGCTTTTTCCAGGAAGACCCTGAACTGTTCGAACTCCAAATTACCCGTAGACACTACTGCGGCCTCTGTTAAATCACGGTTGCCGGGGGCCTGCCCCCGGCTGCTTCAATGCGTTGCCTTGATCCGGTCGACCACGCGCTGGGCCAGGTCGTCCGGCTTGAACTTGGCCAGGAAGTCATCGGCCCCAACCTTCTTCACCATCGCCTGGTTGAACACCCCGGACAGCGAAGTATGCAGGCAGATGTGCAGTTTCTGCATGCGCGGATCACTGCGAATCTCCGCTGTAAGCGTATAGCCGTCCATCTCCGGCATTTCAATGTCGGAGATCATCATCAGGAACTCTTCTTCCGGCTTCTTGCCCTCGTCCACCAGCTTGCGCAGGTATTCCAGGGCCTGTCGGCCGTCATTGAGCGCCACCACCTCGACACCGACGGTTTGCAGGCAACGGCTGACCTGCTTGCGCGCCACCGACGAATCGTCGACGGTCAGCACCCGCAGCAGCACGGCCTTGTCCTGCACCTCGGCATCCACCACGCCGGCCGATACCGACTCGGACGATGGCGCCACTTCGGCCAGCACCTTCTCCACGTCGATGATCTCGACCATGCGGTTGTCAACCCGGGTGACCGCGGTCAGGTAGTGATCGCGCCCGGTGCCCTTGGGTGGCGGGTGGATCTCTTCCCAGTTCATGTTGACGATGCGCTCCACCGAATGCACCAGGAAACCCTGGGTCTTGGTGTTGTACTCGGTGATGATCACGAAGCTGTTGCGGGTTTCTTCCGTCAACCCCGGCAGCCCCGTCGCCATCGACAGGTCGAGGATCGGGATGGTCGCCCCGCGAATGTTGGCCACGCCACGCACCACCGGGTGCGAGCGGGGCAGCAAGGTCAGCTCCGGGCACTGCAGCACCTCGCGAACCTTGAATACGTTGATGCCGTAGAGCTGCGCGCCATTAAGGCGAAACAGCAGCAACTCCAGGCGATTCTGCCCCACCAGCTGTGTACGCTGGTTGACTGAATCCATTACCCCCGCCATGCCTGACTCCTCTTGTTTCAGCCATTCGTTGCAACTCAAAAGTTAGAGTCGGCACGGGCTTTGCTTTTTTGAGCGCCATGTACATGAAAACGACAAATTTCCGACGACTGACGCAGCTGCTGAACGGCGCGCTGGCCGTACTTTGCCTGCTGGCACCCGGCGCACGCACGCTGGCGGACGCGGTTACCTTGCCTGAACAGCTTATCGGTGTCACCCAAGGGTTTCTTGAATTCACCGTCGAGGACTACCTGGCCACCACCCAGACGGCGGGCCGCTACGAGATCCAGGTCAACCCGCTGGACCCACGCCTGCGCATGCCGCTGTGCAGCCAGCAACTGGACGCCTCGCTGGAAAGCCCGGCCACGCCGTTGGGCCGGGTGACCGTGCGGGTGCGCTGCGACGGCGCAGCGCCGTGGACCGTGTTCGTGCCGGCGACGGTGCGGCTGTTCCGCGACGTGGTGGTGGTGACACGCCCACTCAAGCGCGACAACCTGGTAAGCGAGGGCGACGTGGCCCTGCGCGAGCGCGACGTGGGCACCCTGACCCAGGGCTTTCTCACCGAACTGGACCAGGCGGTGGGCATGAAGATGCTGCGCCCCACGGTGATCGACCAGGTGCTCACGCCCCAGCACCTGGAACAGGCCGAGGTGGTGCGCAAGGGCGACCAGGTGGTAATCACCGCGCGCACCGGCAGCTTGAGCGTGCGCATGCCCGGCGAGGCCCTGAGCAAAGGCGGCCAGGGCGAGCAGATTCGCGTGCGCAACCTCAATTCCCAGCGCGTGGTGAAGGCCCGGGTCACTGGCCCGGGGCAAGTCGAGGTGGCCATGTAGATTGCGCTGGCGGTGTGCAGGCGCATTTCCTAAACTGTGCCGGAACGGGTTCGCGAGCTTGCTGACAGGCGGCTATGCATTTGTGCCTAAAGTTTCTTTCGGGGTGGCCGAAAACAAGGCAAGCGTCCAAATACCCAGAGGTTCTGATCATGGTTATCGACTTCAGTCGTTTGAATAATTCTCCGTCCATCACGGGCGGCGTGCGTGGCAATACCACGCCCAGCAGCGCCGAAAAGGCCGGCGAAAGCGCCGAAACGCCGAAAAAGGCCAGCGCCAGCGGAGAAACCGTACACCTGAGCCAGGAGGCCCAGCAGTTGCAGAAGATCAGCGACAAGCTGCGCGACCAGCCCGTGGTCAACAGTGACCGTGTGGCACAGTTGAAGCAGGCGATCGCAGATGGCAGCTACCAGGTCGATGCCGGCCGGGTCGCCAGCAAACTGCTCGATTTCGAAGCCCAGCGCTGACCGTTCGTCGCGCTGACTTCACGGACGCTTAAAAACCCAAGAGTTAGCCATGCACGACACCACCTTGCTGCAACTGATCGAAGACGACATCGCCCCGACCCAGGAACTGCTCGACCTGCTCCAACAGGAGGCCGTGGCCCTGCACGCGCGGGACATGGCACCGCTGGAGGGCATCCTGGCCCGCAAGCAGTCGTTGATCGTGCTGCTCGAACAGCAAGGCGTGCGCCGCAACAACCTGCTCATCAGCCTGGGCCTGACGCCCAACCGCGCCGGCGTGCAAGCCCTGGCCGCGCAGTCGGACAACGGCGAACTGATCATGCAGCAGCTCAATGTGCTCACCCAAATGATGGAAGCCTGCCAGAAGGTCAACGAGACCAATGGCCGGATCATCCAGGTGCAGCAACACGTCACGGCCAACCAGATCAGAATCCTTCAGGGCGGTGAAGCGCCGTCCCTGTACGACAGCCGTGGCACCACTTCCCCGCTGGCCAAGCCCCGGGCGCTCAGCCAGGTGTGATTACAGCTATCAAGGCACGGAACATACTGGCAAAATGCCGTTACTTGCGTGTGTCGTTTTTGCCTGGAGATTGATAACCCGTGTTCAATGAAACCGATGCCCCGCAGCCGCCGAAGGTGTTGAACACGCCTTTGGAGATCGCGGCCAACCTGCGCCAGCTGCAAGAGAGCCATGATCCCCTGATCATCACCTTCCATGAGCGCAGCCAGCGGTTCCAGAGCTACGTGGTGCACGTGGACCGTGACAACGACGTGCTGGCGCTGGACGAAATGATCCCGCGTGATGGCGAAAAGTTCATCGAGAACGGCGAGCCGTTCCGCGTCGAAGGCTTCCACGATGGCGTTCGCATCGCCTGGGAATGCGACCATGAGCTGAAGATCACCGAAATCGACGGCCACCGTTGCTACCGCGGCGCCCTGCCCGTGGAGATGACTTACCACCAGCGCCGCAACGCCTTCCGCGCCGCGCTGAAGCTTTCGCAACTGGTCGATATCATCCTCGACGGCAGTTTCCTCAAGGGCAACGGTGCGTTGCGCGGCAAGTTGCTGGACATCTCCGCCACGGGCTGCAAGCTGCGCTTCGACGGCAATGTCGAAGACCGCCTGCAACTGGGCCAGGTGTACGAGCGCTTCAAGGCCAGCAACCCGCTGAGCCTGGTCGACACCATGGTCGAGCTGCGCCACCTGCACTTTGAAGAACGCATCAACACCACCTTTGCCGGCGTGCGCTTCCATAACCTCAATGGCCAGGCGCAGCGCAAGATCGAGAGTTTTGTCTACCAGCTGCAGCGTGAAGCGCGGCGGTTCGACAAGGACGACTACTGATCTTCTGTTCGGGCCCTATCGCGAGCTGCGCTCGCTCCTACCTCGGGAGCAAGCGCAGCTCGCGATAGGGCCGAACCGGCTTAAACCGACTTGCTGACCTCATCCTCCGCCTGCGCCTTGGCCGCCGGCTCTGCCTTGCCCTCATCCTCGGTATCCTCAGCCGCCACCGGCGCCTGCATCACCTCTTGCACGGTCTGCTCATCCACCCGTGGGTCGAGCGCCGCCGACAGCGGCGAGCCGGCCGCTGGCATGGCCACGTGGCCCAGTGGCGCGTCCTGCACCTGGTGCAGCCCGGTAACCGCCTTGGGCCGAATGCGCCACACCAGCACCAGCGCGAAGAACACAAAGAACGCATACAGCATCTGCGCGCCCAGCACCTTCATCAGCACCCCGGCGGCCAGCGGCCCGATACAGGCCCCTACGCCGTAGGTGACCAGCAGCATGGCGGTCAGCGACACACGCCGTTCGCTCTCCACGTGGTCGTTGGAAAACGCCACCGCCAGCGGGTACAGGCAGAACTGCAACAGTGAAATGACGAAGGCGATGCCGAACAGCGCCTCCAGCGGCACGCTGGGCAAAAACGCCAGCGGCGCCGACGCCAGCGCCAGGCCCACCGCCACGCTGCGAATCAGCACGGCCCGGTCATAGCGGTCGGACAACCAGCCCAGCGGCCATTGCACCAGCAACCCGGCAAAGATGCAGCACCCCATGAACAGGCCGATCTGCTCGGTGGACAGCCCCTGGCTGGACGCATACAACGGCGCCAGGCCGTAGAACGAACCCACGATCAACCCCGAGCCGAGCACCGTGCTGAGCGACTGCGGCACGCGCTTGATGAAGAATTTCGGCTCCATCGGCGCCGGGCGCAAGGGGGCGGGGTGAATGCGCCGGGTCATCGCCACCGGCACCAGGCACAGGGCGAAGCACATGGCCACCAGCATCAGCAATTCCGGACCGAGCTGCGGATGCACCACCAGAATCAGCTGGCCGAGCACCAGCCCCAGGTACGATGCGATCATGTAGCCGCTGAACACCGCGCCACGGTGCTTGGCCTCGGCCTGCTCGTTGAGCCAGCTCTCGATCACCATGTACTGGCACATCATGCCCAGGCCGACGATCATCCGCAGCCCCACCCACACGGGTAGCCAATTGGTCAGGCCATGGCCGAGCACCGCGGCGCCCACGATCCCGGCGCAGGTGGCATAGGCACGAATATGCCCCACCCCGCCGATCAACCGGTGGCCGACCTTGCCGCCCACCGCCAGGCCGAAATAGTTGGCCGCCATCAGCGCACCCACCCACAGGCTGTCGACGTGGTCGGCCGCCAGGCGCAGGGCCAGGTAGGTACTGAGCAGGCCCGAGCCGATCAGCATCATCAAGGCAGCGAAATACAACGACTGAAAAGGCTTCCAGATATTACGCATACGTCCCTCGAAGCTCCCTGGTGAGGTGGCGGTGGGTGCTAGCAGCATAAGGGTAATCACCGCCCCGCGCAGGCCCCGTCATGAAATATCGAGCGGCCAAGGCGGGTTCACTGTCGGTCGTGTCGCGATCAGACGCGCCTACGGCAAGGTCATGCCATTGGCGGGCAACGGCAAGGCCGTCTTGTAGCGCACCTGCTTCAAGGCAAAGCTGGAGCGGATATTGGCCACCCCGGGCAGCCGCGTCAGGTAATCCAGAAACCGCTCCAGCGCCTGGATGCTCGGCAGCAATACCCGCAACAGGTAGTCCGGGTCCCCGGTCATCAGGTAGCACTCCATCACCTCGGGCCGCTCGGCAATCTCTTCCTCGAAGCGGTGCAAGGCCTGCTCCACCTGTTTCTCCAGGCTGACATGGATGAACACGTTGACATCCAGCCCCAGCACCTCGGGCGAGAGCAAGGTCACCTGCTGGCGGATGACGCCCAATTCTTCCATGGCCTTGACCCGGTTGAAGCAGGGCGTCGGCGACAGGTTCACCGAACGCGCAAGCTCGGCGTTGGTGATGCGGGCGTTGTCCTGAAGGCTGTTGAGAATGCCGATATCGGTACGATCGAGCTTGCGCATGAGACAAATTCACCGGTTTCTTGTGTTTATACGGAATGTTTATCTTCCCAGCCCGGCAAAGGCAATCAACTAGAGAGAAAAATTCTCCCGCCCTGCCACTAAGATGTAGGTGACGCTGACCTGCCAGTCACAAGCCGGTGGCCAGCGGCGGCCGCTTCAGAGCTCACAAAAACAACATCCGAGCGAGCGTAAAAAGCATGAACGAGTACGCCCCCCTGCGTTTGCATGTGCCCGAGCCCACCGGCCGGCCAGGCTGCCAGACCGATTTTTCCTACCTGCGCCTGAACGACGCAGGGCAAGTCCGTAAACCGCCCATCGATGTAGACGCCGCCGACACCGCCGACCTGTCCAACAGCCTGGTCCGCGTGCTCGACGCCCACGGTAATGCCCTTGGCCCGTGGGCCGAGGACATCGACCCGCAGGTGCTGCGCCAGGGCATGCGCGCCATGCTCAAGACGCGCATTTTCGACAGCCGCATGGTGGTTGCCCAGCGCCAGAAGAAGATGTCGTTCTACATGCAGAGCCTGGGCGAGGAAGCCATCGGCAGCGCCCAGGCGCTGGCGCTGAACCGCACCGACATGTGCTTCCCCACCTACCGCCAGCAGAGCATCCTGATGGCCCGCGAGGTATCGCTGGTGGAGATGATCTGCCAGTTGCTGTCCAACGAACGCGACCCCCTCAAGGGGCGCCAACTGCCGATCATGTATTCGGTGCGCGAGGCCGGCTTCTTCACCATCAGCGGCAACCTGGCGACGCAGTTCGTACAGGCCGTAGGCTGGGCCATGGCCTCGGCGATCAAGGGCGATACCAAGATCGCCTCGGCCTGGATCGGCGACGGCGCCACGGCCGAATCGGACTTCCACACCGCCCTCACCTTTGCCCACGTGTACCGCGCCCCGGTGATTCTCAACGTGGTCAACAACCAGTGGGCGATCTCCACCTTCCAGGCCATCGCCGGCGGCGAGCAAACCACCTTCGCCGGGCGCGGCGTGGGTTGCGGCATCGCCTCGCTGCGGGTGGACGGCAACGACTTCGTCGCCGTGTACGCCGCCTCGCGCTGGGCCGCCGAACGTGCCCGCCGTGGCCTTGGCCCATCGCTGATCGAGTGGGTCACCTACCGCGCTGGCCCCCACTCCACCTCCGACGACCCATCCAAGTACCGCCCGGCCGACGACTGGAGCCACTTCCCGCTGGGCGACCCGATCGCCCGCCTGAAGCAGCACCTGATCGCCATCGGCCAGTGGTCCGAGGACGAACACCAGGCCACCACCGCCGAGTTCGAGGCCGCCGTGATCGCCGCGCAGAAGGAGGCCGAGCAGTACGGCACCCTGGCCAACGGCCATATCCCAAGCGCCGCGTCGATGTTCGAGGACGTGTACAAGGACATGCCCGACCACCTGCGCCGCCAGCGCCAGGAACTGGGGGTTTGAAATGAACGACCACAACAGCAGCATCAACCCGGAAACCGCCATGGCCACCAGCACCCTGACCATGATCCAGGCCCTGCGCTCGGCCATGGATGTCATGCTAGAGCGCGATGACAATGTGGTGATCTACGGCCAGGACGTCGGCTACTTCGGCGGCGTGTTCCGTTGCACCGAGGGCCTGCAGGCCAAGTACGGCAAGTCGCGCGTGTTCGATGCGCCCATCTCGGAAAGCGGCATCGTCGGCACCGCCGTGGGCATGGGCGCCTACGGCTTGCGCCCGGTGGTGGAAATTCAGTTCGCCGACTACTTCTACCCGGCCTCCGACCAGATCGTCTCGGAGATGGCACGCCTGCGCTACCGCTCTGCCGGCGAGTTCATTTCCCCGCTGACCCTGCGCATGCCCTGCGGCGGCGGCATCTACGGCGGCCAAACCCACAGCCAGAGCCCGGAGGCGATGTTCACCCAGGTTTGTGGCCTGCGCACGGTGATGCCTTCCAACCCCTATGACGCCAAGGGCTTGCTGATTGCCTCGATCGAGTGCGACGACCCGGTGATCTTCCTGGAGCCCAAGCGCCTGTACAACGGCCCGTTCGACGGCCACCACGACCGCCCGGTAACGCCCTGGTCAAAACACCCGCAAAGCGCCGTGCCGGATGGCTACTACACGGTGCCGCTGGACAAGGCCGCCATCACCCGCCCCGGCAACGATGTCACCGTGCTGACCTACGGCACCACGGTGTACGTGGCCCAGGTGGCCGCCGAGGAAACCGGCGTGGACGCCGAGGTGATCGACCTGCGCAGCCTCTGGCCGCTGGACCTGGACACCATCGTCGAGTCGGTGAAGAAGACCGGCCGCTGCGTGGTGGTGCATGAAGCCACCCGCACCTGCGGCTTCGGTGCCGAACTGGTGGCACTGGTGCAGGAGCATTGCTTCCATCACCTCGAAGCGCCGATCGAGCGCGTCACCGGCTGGGACACCCCCTACCCCCACGCACAGGAATGGGCCTATTTCCCCGGCCCTTCGCGGGTAGGCGCGGCATTGAAACGGGTCATGGAGGTCTGAATGGGCACGCACGTCATCAAGATGCCGGACATTGGCGAAGGCATCGCGCAGGTCGAGTTGGTGGAATGGTTCGTCAAGGTCGGCGATGTGATTGCCGAGGACCAGGTAGTGGCCGATGTCATGACCGACAAGGCCACCGTGGAAATCCCCTCGCCGGTCAGCGGCAAGGTGTTGGCCCTGGGCGGCCAGCCAGGTGAAGTGATGGCGGTGGGCAGCGAGCTGATCCGCATCGAGGTGGAAGGCGGCGGCAACCATGTGGACGTGCCGCAGCCAAAGGCCATTGAAGCCCCCGTGGCAGCCAAGCCAGTGCCGCCAGCCGAACCGCAGCCCACGGCCTACACGGCGCCGGTGGTGCATGAGGCCGCGCCAATCGTGCCGCGCCAGCCGGGCGACAAGCCGCTGGCCTCGCCGGCCGTGCGCAAACGCGCCCTGGATGCCGGCATCGAGCTGCGCTACGTGCACGGCAGCGGCCCGGCCGGGCGCATCCTGCACGAAGACCTCGACGCCTTCATCAGCAAGCCCCACAGCGCGGCCGGCCAGGCCCCAGGCGGCTACGGCAAGCGCACCGACAGCGAGCAGGTGCCGGTGATCGGCCTGCGCCGCAAGATCGCCCAGCGCATGCAGGACGCCAAGCGCCGCGTCGCCCACTTCAGTTACGTGGAAGAAATCGACGTCACTGCCCTGGAGGCCCTGCGCCAGCAGCTGAACGCCAAGCATGGCGACAGCCGCGGCAAGCTGACCCTGCTGCCGTTCCTGGTACGCGCCCTGGTCGTGGCCCTGCGCGACTTCCCGCAGATCAACGCCACCTACGATGACGAGGCCCAGGTCATTACCCGTCATGGCGCGGTGCACCTGGGCATCGCCACCCAGGGTGACAATGGCCTGATGGTGCCGGTGCTGCGCCACGCCGAGGCCGGCAGCCTGTGGGCCAACGCCGGCGAGATCTCGCGCCTGGCCAACGCCGCGCGCAGCAACAAAGCCAGCCGCGAGGAACTGAGCGGCTCGACCATCACCCTGACCAGCCTCGGCGCCCTGGGCGGCATCGTCAGCACCCCGGTGGTCAATACCCCGGAAGTGGCGATCGTGGGGGTGAACCGCATGGTCGAGCGGCCGGTGGTGATCGACGGCCAGATCGTCGTGCGCAAGATGATGAACCTGTCCAGCTCGTTCGACCACCGGGTGGTCGATGGCATGGATGCCGCACTGTTCATTCAGGCCGTGCGCGGCCTGCTTGAACAACCTGCCTGTCTGTTCGTGGAGTGAGCATGGCCCAGATCATCGATACAACCCTGCTGATCATCGGCGGCGGCCCCGGCGGCTACGTGGCCGCCATCCGCGCCGGGCAACTGGGCATTCCCACCGTGCTGGTCGAGGGCCAGGCCCTGGGCGGCACCTGCCTGAACATCGGTTGCATCCCGTCCAAGGCACTGATCCACGTGGCCGAGCAGTTCCACCAGGCCTCGGGCTTTGCGGGCCAGTCGGCGCTGGGCATCAAGGTCGACGCCCCGCGCCTGGAGATTGGCCAGAGCGTGGCCTGGAAGGACGGCATCGTCGACCGGCTGACCACCGGGGTTGCCGCCCTGTTGAAGAAACATGGGGTCAAGGTGATCCACGGCTGGGCGCAGATCGTCGACGGCAAGCATGTGGATGTCGACGGCCAGCGCATCCGCTGCGAGCACCTGCTGCTGGCCACCGGCTCAAGCAGCGTGGAGCTGCCAATGCTGCCATTCGGCGGGCCGATCATTTCCTCCACCGAAGCGCTGGCGCCAAGCACCCTGCCCAAGCACCTGGTGGTGGTCGGCGGCGGCTATATCGGCCTGGAGCTGGGCATCGCCTACCGCAAGCTGGGCGCGCAGGTCAGCGTGGTGGAAGCGCGCGAGCGCATCCTGCCGACCTACGACAGCGAACTGACCGCGCCAGTGGCCGAGGCGCTGAGGAAGCTGGGCATCGCCCTGCACCTGGGCCACAGCGTGGAAGGCTTTGAGCATGGCTGCCTGCTGGCCGGCGACGGCAAGGGCGGGCAACTGCGCCTTGAGGCCGACCGAGTGCTGGTGGCCGTGGGCCGGCGCCCGCGCAGCCAGGGCTTCAACCTGCAATGCCTGGACTTGAAGATGAACGGCGCGGCCATCGCCATCGACGAGCGCTGCCAGACCAGCATGCGCAACGTCTGGGCCATCGGCGACGTGGCGGGCGAACCGATGCTCGCCCACCGGGCCATGGCGCAGGGCGAGATGGTGGCTGAAATCATCGCGGGCAAGGCTCGGCGCTTCGAGCCTGCGGCGATTGCCGCGGTGTGCTTTACCGACCCGGAAGTGGTGGTGGCCGGCAAAACGCCGGAGCAAGCCAGCCAGCAAGGGCTGGACTGCATCGTCGCGCAGTTCCCCTTTGCGGCCAACGGCCGGGCCATGAGCCTGGAGTCCAAGAGCGGTTTCGTGCGCGTGGTGGCAAGGCGTGACAACCACCTGATCGTCGGCTGGCAGGCGGTGGGGGTGGCGGTTTCCGAGCTGTCCACGGCGTTTGCCCAGTCGCTGGAGATGGGCGCACGGCTGGAGGATGTGGCGGGCACCATTCATGCCCACCCGACCTTGGGCGAGGCAGTGCAGGAAGCGGCACTGCGGGCGCTGGGGCATGCGCTGCATATCTGATAAGGCCTGCGGCGTATCGCGAGCTGCGCTCGCTCCTACGGGACCGTCACCGGCCTGGTAGGAGCGAGCGTAGCTCGCGATGGGCCCTGCGGGCCTACTCGGAAATGGCGTTCTTGCCGCAATCCTTGGCCCGGTACAGGGCCTTGTCGGCCCGGGCCAACAGCGCCTGGGCATCCTCTGCGTCCTGGCGCTGGACCACGCCATAGCTCATGGTCAACCGGCAATCCCCCTCCGGCGCGACCTGCGCCATCAAGTGACGCAACCGCCCCGCCACCTCCAGCGCCTCGCCCAGGGCCGTGTGCGGCAGCACCATCACGAACTCATCGCCGCCCCAGCGCGCCAGCAGGTCCTGCTCGCGCAGGCTGGCGCGCAGGGTGTCCACCACCCGCAGCAGCGCCGCATCGCCACGGGCATGGCCATAGCGGTCGTTGATCGGCTTGAAGTCGTCCAGGTCCATGGCGATTACCGCCAGCGGCTGGCGGAAGCGCTGGGCGCGCTCGCACTCCTCGCGCAAGGTTTTCTCCAGCCGGTAGCGGTTGGCGATGCGCGTCAACGTATCACGCTCGGCCAGTTCGCGGTTCTCGTCCAGCTGGCGCTGCAACTGCTGGTTGACCCACGACAGCTCGCGGGTACGCTCGGCAACCTGGGTTTCCAGCGACTGGGTTTTCTGCTCCAGCTGTGCCACCAGGCGCTTGCCGGCATCGATGTTGCGGTGGGCACCAAGCATCCGTGCCACCGAGCCGTCTTCGTTGCGGGCGATGACATGGCCGCTGTCCTCGACCCACAGGTAGCTGCCATCGGCGCAGCGGCAGCGGTATTCGACACGGTAGCGCTCATTGCGCTGGTTGATATAGGCCTCGAAGTGCGCCATCACCCGCGGGTAGTCCTCCGGGTGAATCACGCTCTCCCAGGTGAGCACGCTGTTGGCCAGGGAATGGCTGGCATAGCCGAGCATGGCGTACCAGCCGGGGTTGCGATAGACGTAGCCGCTATTGGCGTTCCAGTCCCAGATGCCATCACTGATCAGCTCGAACAACAGCTGCAACTGCTGCTCGCTGAAGCCGGCGGGGACTGGCCGTGGTTCATGACTCATTGACGCTCCCTCTGCTGGCCAGCAACTGCGCCCGGGTTCAGGGCTGCCGACAACGGTCGTTTTGCCGAAGGCGGCAACATGCTGCCTCCAGCGGGCAAGCATATGCCTGCACAACGGCCACCGGAATAGTCGCCATGCCCTATTTTCGCGGCCCGCACCGCTGGCATGGGTTTTGCCCTTCTACCCAGGCTTTGCAACGCCCATGGAGGAGCATATGGCAATTACCCTCAACGGCCTCGGTTGGCAGGCCTCCGTGCAACAACAGCAACGCATCAACCACGAACAGGCCCAGGCCGCGCTGGTGCCGGTGCGCGCGCCCCTGGCCACCAGCAACACCGCCAGCCAGCAGAACAGCCAGGGCAGCACATCCCAGCAGAAGGCCGACGACGCCCGCGAGGAGGCCTTCGCCAAACTCAAGGTGCTGCTGCAAAACCCGGATGCCGCGGCTCGCCTGCAGGCCAGCGCCAGCGACAGCACCGCGGAAAGCGGCAATGCGACCCAGCAATTCAAGGACTACATGGCCAAGTCGCCCGAGGAGAAGATCAAGGAGAAGTTCCTGCAGGAACTGGGCATGACCGAGGACGAGTACAACGCCCTGCCGCCTGAGCAGCAGGCCAAGGTCGATGAACAGATTGCCAAGCGCATGCAGGAAGACGTCCAGATGAAAACCCAGGCGAAGGTCGCCGAGCAGCAATTGCGCGCCGAACAGGCCCGCAATGGCACCGACATCGCCGCTTCGCAAGGCACGGACGAGCGCGAGAAAGCGCTGCAAGCCGGCCAGGTCTGAGCCCAGGGGGTGGCCGGTGCAATGCCGGCTTCCCTTACGCCAGCTGGCTGAGCGCCTCTTCCACCGCCACCACCCGCGGGTTGCTGCCTGCGCTGGGCAGCCGCCAGGCGGCAATGGTCAGCCCCAGGGGCACCGAGCGGCCCATGGGGGCGACCAGTTCGCCGCTGTCCAGGAAGGGCCGTACCAGGGTTCGGCGCCCGATCAGCACCCCGGCGCCGAGCAAGGCCTGCTGCACGGCAATCGAATACAGCGAAAACCCTGGCCCCCGGGCGGCGAAAGGCGCGTCGGGCATGGCCGCCGCCGACCAGACGTCCCAGTCCTGCCACCCCACATCCTGGATGCAGCACGCGCCGGCCAGGTCCTGCGGGCTGCTGACCTGCGCCGCCAGGGCCGGGCTGCACACCGGCAATATGTCCTCATCGGCCAGCTTGCGCTGGCCGCGTTCAAGCCTGTCGACATAGAACAGGCACAGGTCGAAGGGGCTGCGCTTGAGGTTGGGCGGCTCGTCCATGGCCGTCACGGAAATTTCGATGGGCGCCAGCAGCTGGGTCAGGCGTGGCAGGCGCGGGCCCAGCCACAGTTGCGCCAGTGCCGGCGAAGTGACGACATGCACCCGCTGCGGCGCAGCCAGCCGGCGCAGGGTGCGCGCGGCTTCCTCGACCGCATCGAAGGCTTCGGTGAACTGCGCCTTCACACTGTCGCCAAGCGGGGTAAGGCGCACACCCTTGGCGTGGCGTTCGAACAACGCGGCGCCGCACTGGGTTTCCAGGGTCTTGATCAGTGCGGCGATGGCCCCAGGGGTGACCTTCAGCTCATGGGCGGCGCGGGCGAAACCGCCTAGCCGCGCCGAGGCCTCGAAGGCGCGCAGGGCATTGAGCTGCAGGGTGTGGCGAGTGGGCGTATCGATTGGCATGGTTTCAGGCCTATTTTTTTTAGGCCTACTATTTCAGAAATCTGCGTTGTGACCAAGCCTTGGCGGTTTTAACGTGAGCTGGCCAGTCAACCATTGCAAGGAATTCACATGCATTACACCAGCGCGAAGCACGCCTTCAGCGACGGTGCCCGCGCCGTTCTGCCGCTGACCACCGGGGTGGTGCCATTCGGCCTGATTACCGGCGTCACCGCGGTCAGCATGGGCATGTCGCCGCTCGACACCCTGGGCATGACCCTGTTGTTCTACTCGGGTTCAGCGCAGATGGTGGTGCTGCAGTTGCTGCAAAACGGCGCACTGCCACTGACCATGGTCGCCACCGCGCTGGTCATCAACCTGCGCTTTCTGATGTACAGCGCCGCCCTGGCGCCGCACCTGCACGGCCTGCCCCGGCGTGGCAGTTGGCCGCTGGCGTACCTGCTGTCGGACCAGTCATTCGCCCTTTGCAGCCTGAAATTCGGCGCAGGTGGGCTGGGGCGCTTTGCCTTTCCCTACTACATCGGCACGGCCGTGCCGATGTGGCTGGGCTGGAACCTGGCCGTGATGGCCGGCGTGTACCTGGGCACTGGCATTCCGGAGTCCTGGTCGCTGGGCTTCGCCATTCCCTTGTCGTTCCTTGCCTTGCTGGTGCCAGGCATCCGCAACCCGGCGACCCTCGGTGCGGCCATCGCCGGCGGCACCCTGGCCGTGCTGGCCCATGGTTTGCCGTATAACCTGGGGCTGTTGGTCGCGTCCGTGGGCGGCGTGAGCGCCGGCCTTGCCATCGAGCAACTGCGCAAAGGCGCGAACCTGGCAGCGGAGGCCCCATGACCGACATGAGCCAATGGATCACCTTCGTCCTGGTCGGGCTGGGCACCTTCGCCATCCGCCTGTCGTTCATCGAGTTCTACGGCGCCTTGCGCATTCCACCGTTGCTGCGCCGTGCGCTGGTGTACGTGCCGGCCAGCGTGCTGGCTGCCCTGGTATTGCCCGCGGTGATGTTCCAGAGCGGCCAGGCGGCCATCGACTGGAGCAACCCAC
This sequence comes from Pantoea sp. Ap-967, assembly GCF_011752565.1. Taxonomy (GTDB): domain Bacteria; phylum Pseudomonadota; class Gammaproteobacteria; order Pseudomonadales; family Pseudomonadaceae; genus Aquipseudomonas. The sequence goes on along the minus strand of NZ_VWXK01000005.1, from coordinate 219,402 downwards.
AGATCCCGGCAGCCGTAGTGGCAGGCCTGGTTGCCTGGCGTACCCGTAGCACCCTGCTGACCCTGGCGGTGGGCATGGGCGTGTTGTGGGGGCTGCGGCACTGGGGCTTCTAGTGCTCGGGCACCATGCAGAACTGGTTGCGGCCGCTGCGCTTGGCCTCGTACATGGCCTTGTCGGCCAGGGCCAAGGCATCGTCGGCGGTCTGCGGGTCGTGCCCGCCGAGGTTGAGGTAAACCCCGATGCTGGCGCCCACCGCCACCTGCACGCCCTCCACCTCCAAGGGCGCTGACAACACGTCGCACAGCTTGCGCGCGATGTCCTGGGCCGAAGCCTGGTTGGCCACGGCCTGGGCCACCACCACGAACTCGTCACCGGCAAGGCGCGCAACGATATCGTCGGCGCGCATGATCGCCAGCATGCGCCCTGCCGCGGTCTGCAGCACCTGGTCGCCGGTTTCATGGCCGTACTGGTCGTTGACCTGCTTGAAGCCATCCAGGTCGATGAAGAACAGCGCGAAGGCCGCCCGCTGCTGCAGCGAGTAACCCAGTTCCTGGTGCAACGCCACGCGGTTGGGCAAGCCGGTCAGGGCATCCAGGGTGGCCTGGTCGAGCAGGTTCTTTTCCTTGCGCTTGCGCTCGGTCACATCCAGCGACATGACGAAAAAGCCCTCGACCTTGCCGTTACGGATGTCCGGCACGTAGGAGGCATGCCAGATCCGCGTATCGTCCGGGCTGTAGCGCACGTTGTCGGCCTCCACCCGCTCGCCGGCCAGCGCCCGGCGAAAACACGGCAGCAGTTGCCGATAGACGTCCGCCGGCAGTACGTCCTGCACCTTGCGGCCCTTGAGCTGGGTAGGCTCCATGCCGAAAATCTGCCGGTACACGGCGTTGTTGAAGCGGTACTCCAGTTCGGTGCCGATATGGGCGATCAATACCGGGATGTTGTCGGCGATGGCCTGCAGGGTTTCCTGGCTGCGCGCCAGCTCCTCGGTGCGCTGCGCCACTTGCTGCTCCAAGGTGGCCTGGTAGCGCTGCAACTGCTGCTGGCGGCGCTTGCGTTCGCTGATGTCGCGCACGAATACCACCAACTGCTCGGCATGCCCGCGCTCGTTGCGCAGGGCCGACAGGCTGAGCTCGGTCCATAGCGCCGGGTTGCCCGGGGTAACCAGGCGCACTTCGGTGACCAGCGACTCCTGGGCGCCGCTGACCACCGCCTGCCAGGGCACGCTGACGTTACCCAGGTCCTGGGCATCGATCAGTTCGCCCAGCGGCATCAGCACCAGCCATTCCCGGGTTTTGCCCACCAGCTGGCAGAACTCGCGGTTCGGCTCCTGGATGCGCCCGTCCAGCCCGAGCAGCGCCTTGCTGGTGGGGCTGTTGTCGAACACCCGCTGAAAACGCGCCTCGGAAGACAGCAGCGCACTGTGCCCGGCGTCCTGCACCGCACTGCCCGAATCGATCGCCAGGCTGCGGTGCAGCATCTCGCGCTCGACGATGCGCGCCAGGTCGCGCAAGTGCGCCAGGTGGGTTTCGCTGACCTGGCGGGGTTTGCTATCGAGCACGCACAAGGTGCCCACCGTCAGTTCGCCGGCAAAGCGCAGCGGCACCCCGGCATAGAAGCGGATGCCCGGCCCGCCGGTAACCAGCGGGTTGTCCTTGAAGCGCGGGTCGGCGGTGGCATCGGGGATCACCAGGATGTCCTCGGCGTGCAGGGCGTGGGCGCAGAACGCCAGGTCCCGCGGCGTTTCGGTCGCATCCAGGCCTTGGCGCGACTTGAACCACTGGCGGTTCATGTCGACCAGCGACACCAGCGCCATGGGCACATCGAGCAGCACGCAGGCCAACCGGGTAAGGCGGTCGAAGGTTTCCTCGGCTGGGGTGTCGAGAATGTTCAGGCTCTCGAGGAAACACAGCCGGGCAGCTTCGTTGAGGGGGGACGGTGCGCTTTGCATGACGACTCGCTCGACAAAATCCTAACCGGCAACGATAGCGCTGCCATGCTCAAGCGCAAGCCTTGGCACGCTTCAATCGCGTTCGACAAGCTGTACAATCGGTTTTTTTGCAAGCCGAAGATGTTCTTTCATGAAGAAATTGCTTTACGTCGTCGCCCTCACCTTCGCCGCCCTCCCCGCCGCCTTCGCCACCCCACCCGCCACCTTCACCGAAGCCAAGGTGGTGGCCAAGCAGAAGATCTACAACGACCAGGCCAGCAGCGCCATGGGCGAGCTCTACTGTGGCTGCAAGTGGACCTGGGCGGGCAAGTCGGGCGGGCGCGTCGACCTCAAGTCGTGCGGCTACCAGGCACGCAAGCTGCAAACCCGCGCCGAGCGCACCGAGTGGGAACACATCGTGCCGGCCTGGACCTTTGGCCACCAACGCCAGTGCTGGCAGAACGGCGGGCGTGAGCAATGCGTGGACAGCGACCCGACCTTCCGCGCCATGGAAGCCAACCTGTTCAACCTTTACCCGTCCGTGGGCGAGGTCAACGGTGACCGCAGCAACTTCAACTACGGCATGGTGTCGGGCGTGGCGCCGCAGTATGGGCAGTGCACCACCAAGATCGACTTCCAGCAGAAAGTCGCCGAACCGCGCGACGAAGTGAAAGGCCTGGTGGCGCGCACCACGTTCTACATGTTCGATCGCTACAAGCTGAACATGTCGCGCCAGCAGCAACAGGTGCTGATGGCCTGGGACAAACAGCACCCGGTGACCGCCTGGGAGAAGCAGCGGGAACAGCGCATTGCCGCGATCATGGGGCACGACAACCCGTTCGTGACCGGCGAGCGCAAATGGACCTTGGGTTATACGCCGCAAGGCGCGGGCAGCGCGCCCGTGGCCACGGCCACGCCGCCTTTGGCCAGCGCCACGCAAACAGGCGCGGTACTGGGCAACAAGAACAGCCACGTGTACCACCTGGCCAGCGGCTGCCCGGGTTATGCGCAGGTGTCGCAGAAGAACCAGGTCGCGTTTGCCAGTGAAACGGAGGCCCAGGCTGCGGGGTATCGCAAGGCCGGGAATTGTAAATAACACGCAGGGCGAACGCTTTGGGGTACGCGGGTGTTCGCCGGTGGGGATGCAGCGCCTTCGAGATCGAGCGCCGCCTGCGCGGCGCTTCGCGAGCTGCGCTCGCTCCTACAAAGGGCAGGCCGCGTGCGGTGGCTACATGAACATTGGCCCGAAAAACGTAGGAGCGAGCAAAGCTCGCGAAGCGCCGTGCAGGCGGCGCTCGATCTCAAAGGCACTACAAATCCCAAACCCAGCCCCCAATCCCCTCCCCAAACCGGCGAACCCAGCGAAACGGGCTAGGCTCTTCTGATTGGAGTTTCGATCAGGAGGCAAGGATGCGACATCGAGGCGAGGTATTCTGGGCGTGGGCCGACCCTAACCTAAAGCACCACTCCCACCAGGAAGTGCTGGCCGACGGTGCACGGCTGGACATTCAGGTACGCCTGTCGCGCACTGGCGACGTGCAACTGTTCATCGGCATCTACGAACCCTCCGGCCTTGCCCGGCTGGAAGAAGCCTACGCCAAGCGGCCCGGCGAAACGATGACCCGGGCCCTTGCCTGGGGTGCCGGGCGCGGCCGCGAGCTTGCCCGCACCCAAGCCACCGGCCTGGCGAAACCTGGCAAACACCACTCCCTGAACTAACCGCCCTGCACCAGGAGATGCCTGCGCATGACCCAGCCCACGCACCGCTTCGAACGGATTCTTCTCACCAACGACGACGGCATCGATGCCCCCGGCCTCAAGGCCTTGGAACAGGTGGCCGCGCAGCTGGCCGACGAGGTCTGGGTGGTGGCCCCGCGCGACGACCAGAGCGGCACCTCGCATTCCCTCAGCCTGCACGCACCGCTGCGTATCAGCCAGCATGGAAACCGGCGCTTCGCCGTCACCGGCACGCCGGGCGACTGCGTGATCATGGGGGTGCAGCACCTGCTCAAGGATGCCAGGCCCCAGCTGATTCTTTCCGGCATCAACCGTGGCGCCAACCTGGGCATGGAAACCGTGTTCTCCGGCACCGTGGGCGCGGCCATGACCGGTATGTTGCTGGGCATTCGTTCAATCGCCCTGAGCCAGGCCTACATCGACCGGGCAAATGCGCCCTGGGACACCGCACTGGCCCAGGCCCCTGGCGTTCTGCAACAACTGCTGAGCATGGACTGGCCCACCGACGTGTGCCTGAACGTCAACTTTCCCAGCTGCAGCGCCCAGGCCGCCCTGCCCCTCACGATCACCCGCCAGGGCGCCGGCCCCTTGAGCAGCATGTCGGTGCGCAAGGAGGTGGACCCACGCGGGTTCGATTATCACTGGATCAAGCTGGACAACGCGCGCGACGCGGACGCGCCCGGCACCGAAATGGCGGAACTCAAGGCCGGCCACATCACCGTCACCCCGCTGCAGTTCGAACGCACCCACCTGGCGGCGTTCAACGACGCCACCGGGCGCTAACCATCAGGCGCAGCGTTTGAGGATGGTCTTGATCGGGCGCCGCACGCGGCGCTTGGACACATGCCGGGGCTTGATCCAACGGCAGGCCTCGATCTCGTTGCAGGGGCGAGGCCGCGACGAGGTTTTCCGGGCTTCGAACAGGTAGTGAATGACCTTGTCCTCACGAAACTCGGAAATGTAGCGCAGCTCATCGAAGGCCAGCCCGGTTTCCTCGGCCATTTCCCGGCGTGCGGCCTGCAGAGGCGTTTCATCGCGCTCCACGGTGCCGCCAGGCAGGTTCCACTTCGAATTGCGCTTGCGCACGAACAGCACCTCGCCATCCTTGCGGTAGATCACCGTGGCGCGAAGCTTGATACCTTTTCTTCTGGCTGTTGCAGTGTCCATTGCCTTCATGAATTATCCCGAATCGACTGAACGGACCGGAGCACAGGGACATCTCCGGTATCGAGCTTATAGTGGTCATGTGTCGGTTGAATGACCGTGTCGGGTGGGGGATGGTTCGGATTGAATTGGCGCCAGGCTGGCGTTGGGGTGTGATCCTCAATGAGTAACTCACCACAATGCAATCTCATAGGTCAGATACCTGCCAATGCCCAAGGAGAATCCATGATGGCCGCCCAAGTCCGAAACTCACCTGCCCTCACCACCGTTTACCTGTCCGGCCCACTGATTCGTAAATTCTTCCGAAAGAAGGATTACCTGCTGGATAGTCAAAACACCTGGGAGGTATTCCGAGCCTTGAAGGCAACGCTGGAAGGCTTCGAACAGGAGATCACGCTCAATCAAGCGCTCAGAAGCGAACTACCTGCTGAGCATTGCGGAGTCATTGACCTACACCCAGCTATGCATACTCGGGCTTTGCTCTGAAAAGCAAAAGCGACAGTACAAGCTTCGGGAAAGGTGCTGGGTTATTGGAGAAGAGGTTTCGCCAGAAACCGAGAGCTTGGCCGTCCAGGCTGGGGATCTCAATCTACGACAGCTGTTCTTTAAGCGCCCGCCATCCCCCTTTGATAAAAAGTTCAAGGACACCGTCACGCTCCCAAGGTACACAAGCCTTTCCACTGTGGGTGAGCGCCTGGCAAACCTGATGGAGCTTCACAACATCGAGAATGAAGTGCTTAAAGCTGTTGCAGACACCTGGTGAGGGGGCGAAACGAAACAGCAACTGCACCCACTCTGCACCCATGGTTTAGTTTGCTTAGGTATCAGGTCTAGCTACAAGCAGCAGAATATGTGGCGTCCCAGGCAGGAATTGAACCTGCAACCTTCCCCTTAGGAGGGGGATGCTCTATCCAATTGAGCTACTGAGACGAGAAGAACGGGCAACGGGCGTTGCACGGCTGGATGGCGAGCATGTTAACCAGCGCACTGCCGTTTGTCATGCTTCAATCGGGCTTTTTGCACGTAGGCCATTTCTGAACCCGTTAATGGATCACCCCTTCCCTGCGCAGCAACGCCAGCAGCGCGGCCACCGCCTCGTCCAACGCCCCGGAGTTGTCCAGCCGATGCACCGCCCCGTCGGCTTCGCCCTGGAGCCTGGCATTGCGTGCCAGGCGCTGGTCGACTTCCTGCGGCGTTTCCCGCCCGCGGGCCAACAGCCGCTCACGCAGCACGGCGGTTTCGACTTCCAGGCACACAGCCAACAGGTTGGGATAACGCCGGCGAGCTTCGGGCAGGTAAGCGCGCGAGCCATTGACCAGCACGCTATGGCCTTGGGCAAGCCACTGGTCGACCTGGGCCAGGATGCCATAGTCCAGGCCATTGGCCCGCCAATGCATGGCAAAGGCACCCTCTGCGCGCAGCTGCTCGAAGCCCTGCGCCGTAACGCCGTGGGCCGCTTCGCCCTTGGCTTCGGCAGAGCGGGTAATCACACGCCGGGCAATTTCCACCCCCGCCTCGGCCAATGGCCCACGGGCGGCATCGATCAGGGAATCTTTTCCCGAACCGGACGGTCCTATCAGGAATACCAGGCGACCAGCGGTGTCGCCTCCAGTGCTTGCGTCATGTTGCATAGCCACTATGCTCTATGAAAGGAAACCCGCGCATTCTAGGTGTTTTCTTAGCGCTTTGCTGCGTTTTACAGGTTTTTGACGGCAAAGGTCTGACGGTGAAAATGGTGTGACTGGAGTAAAACTTTTCAAACCAGTGCTCATTTCTGATAATTGGTACTGGCAAAAAGCCTTTATCCCACTCACTATTTGTCACAGAATTGACGCCAAGGAAACGGCGACCTGAGGCAAGATGACACCAATATTTTGATGACGGTTGAACATTTTGTCGTCGCCACGGTCGTAGCTCCATCCCGTGCGGCCAATTTGAGAACCGCTTTCCCCTGAACCAAAAACCGGTCAATTTATATGCGCCCAATGAAACAGGCTATTTATTCCAGCCGCACCGCAGACAAATTCGTCGTCCGCCTGCCAGACGGAATGCGTGAGCGCATTGCCGAGGTAGCGCGCAACCACCACCGCAGCATGAACTCCGAAATCATCGCACGCCTGGAGCAGAGCCTTATCCAGGAAGGCGCGCTGGGTGACGAGCTGAGCATGCGCCTGGACAGCCCGGAGCTGTCACTGCACGAGCGCGAGCTGCTGCAGCGCTTCCGCCAACTGTCCCACCGCCAGCAGAACGCGCTGGTGGCCCTCATCGCTCACGATGTGGAAATGGCCGCCGACGCCTCCTGAGGTCGGTAGCAAGCAAACACGAAAAAGCCAGCGTAAGCTGGCTTTTTTCGTTGCGCTGATCCAGGCCCTCTGTAGGAGCGGGCTTGCCCCGCGAACACCGGCGTAGCCGGTGCCATGCACCGCGGTGCCTGCTTCGCGGGGCAAGCCCGCTCCTACAGAAATATCATTTAAGCCAGATAGTTATATTCCATAGGAGCGTGGCGTATCAGAGCAGGAACAGCGTCGCCAGCCCCAGGAAGATGAAGAAGCCGCCGCTGTCGGTCACCGCGGTAATCATCACGCTCGAGCCCATGGCCGGGTCGCGGCCAAGGCGCATCAGCGTCATCGGGATGAATACGCCCATGAACGCGGCCAACAGCAGGTTCAAGGTCATCGCCGCGGTCATGACCACACCCAGCGACCAGCTGCCGTACAGCAGGTACGCCACAATACCGATCACACCGCCCCAGATCAGGCCATTGAGCAGCGAAACCGCCAACTCCTTGCGCATCAGCCGGCTGGTGTTGCCTGGCGACACTTGGTCCAGCGCCATGGCGCGAACGATCATGGTGATGGTCTGGTTGCCGGAGTTGCCGCCAATGCCCGCCACGATCGGCATCAGCGCCGCCAGGGCCACCAGCTTCTCGATCGAGCCTTCGAACAGGCCAATCACCCGCGACGCCACGAAGGCGGTAATCAGGTTGATGGCCAGCCACGCCCAACGGTTGCGCAGCGAACGCCAGACCGAGGCGAAAATATCTTCCTCCTCGCGCAGGCCCGCCATGTTGAGCACTTCGCTCTCGCTCTCCTCACGGATCAGGTCGACCATCTCGTCAATGGTCAAACGGCCGATCAGGCGCTCGCTCTTGTCCACTACCGGCGCCGATACCAGGTCGTAACGCTCGAACGCCTGGGCCGCGTCGTAGGCATCTTCCTCGGGGTGGAAGGACACAGGGTCGGTCGCCATGACCTCTGCCACCTTCTTCTCCGGGTCGTTGACCAACAGGCGCTTGATCGGCAGCACACCTTTGAGGATGCCGCCGTAGTCGACCACGAACAGCTTGTCGGTGTGGTTGGGCAGCTCCTTGAGGCGGCGCAGGTAGCGCAAGACCACTTCCAGGCTGACATCCTCGCGGATGGTCACCATCTCGAAGTCCATCAATGCACCCACTTGCTCCTCGTCGTAGCTCAGCGCCGAGCGCACGCGCTCACGCTGCTGGGCATCGAGGCTTTCCATCAGCTCGTGGACAACGTCTCGCGGCAGCTCGGGGGCCAGGTCAGCAAGTTCGTCGGCGTCCATTTCCTTGGCGGCGGCCAGCAGCTCGTGATCGTCCATGTCGGCAATCAGCGACTGGCGCACAGCGTCGGAAACTTCGAGGAGGATGTCGCCGTCGCGGTCCGAGCGCACCAGCTGCCAGACCGTCAGGCGGTCTTCCAGGGGCAAGGCTTCGAGGATGTAGGCGATGTCGGCGGGGTGCAGGTCATCGAGCTTGCGTTGCAGCTCGACGAGGTTCTGCCGGTGGACCAGGTTTTCCACCAGGTCGTTGTGCTGCCCTTCCTGACGGTGCGTCAGGTCTTCCACCACACGTTGACGCTGCAGCAGTTCGACCACCTGGGCCAGGCGATCCTGCAGGCTGTCTTGGGCTTTCTTTACTTCTACTTCGGTCATAGGCGTACTCCACTCCCAGCAGCGGAGCACGCCGGGAGAATCAATCGGTCAGATCTGGCTGTATGAATCTTGTTAGGGAGTAACTACTGGGTAAGTCCATGGTGGTATTCCACAAGCCCCGGCGGGGCTGACGGGCGCAATCATACACTGCCTAAGCTGTCAGATCGCTTAAAATTTTGGCCAGAACAAGCGTTTGCGTCATAAAGCTAGGACAACGCTCGAAGCCATCAGTGCGACGGTGCGTTTCGCGTTTGAAGCACATTTGCATGTGCCTGGGTGCATTTGCGGCGCTGGGTTGCTCGCCAGCCGTCTTGCACCCCTTTCGCGACACCCGGCTGCGCCATGGTTCATACAGGAGAGCTTAGATGGACATCGGCAACAATTCAGCGGGCCGAAAAAACAAAAAGCCCGCTCAAATGAGCGGGCTTCTTGATGTATGGCGGACTCAGCAGGATTCGAACCTGCGACCGCTCGGTTCGTAGCCGAGTACTCTATCCAGCTGAGCTATGAGTCCGTGGTTGGTAATTTTAGACCAGGTTACCACTGGTGGGCTTGATGCAGCCTTGCAAGCAAAGCCACTTCAAAAAGTGGCGGACTCAGCAGGATTCGAACCTGCGACCGCTCGGTTCGTAGCCGAGTACTCTATCCAGCTGAGCTATGAGTCCGTGGTTGGTAGTTTTAGACCAGGTTACCACTGGTGGGCTTGAAGCAGCTTTGTAAGCAAAGCCACTTCAAAAGTGGCGGACTCAGCAGGATTCGAACCTGCGACCGCTCGGTTCGTAGCCGAGTACTCTATCCAGCTGAGCTATGAGTCCGTGTCTTGCCGCGCATAATAGACCGCTGAAACATTTTTGCAAGAACTTTTTCGTTTAACTTCAACGACTTAGCGTTCTTACCGTTTACAGCGACCTAAGCAAATAATGGCGGTGAAGGGGGGATTCGAACCCCCGATACCCTTATGAGGTATACTCCCTTAGCAGGGGAGCGCCTTCGGCCACTCGGCCACCTCACCGCAACACGAGGCGAATATTAAAGAAGCTCTTCCTCGTTTGCAACCCTTTTTTTGAAAAAAACTTCAAAAAAATTAAAGGCTTGGCTCCTCGTCCTTCTCTTTCTTGATCCGCAGGTAGATTTCCTCGCGGTGAACGGCCACTTCCTTAGGGGCGCTGACGCCAATACGCACCTGGTTTCCCTTGACGCCAAGCACCGTCACGGTGATCTCGCCGTCTCCAATGATCAGGCTCTCGGCGCACCGGCGAGTCAGAATCAACATAGCTTTCTCCTTACACGAACATTCAGGGGTAACAGTCTTTGGATGACAGCCCTGGGGCGCGGACGACGCCCCAGGGCCCTTGGCCACCCCGCCGACAGGACAGGGCCTGCGTGGCAGCCAGAAACGCGAAGGGCGCGGCCTTGCCGCGCCCTCCTGGCAACGCCTTATTCGCCCTGTCGGGCAGGGGCGTCGAGCTCGAACGCGGTGTGCAGCGCACGCACGGCCAGTTCCAGGTACTTCTCCTCGATCACCACCGAGACCTTGATCTCGGACGTGGAGATCATCTGGATGTTGATGCTCTCCTTGGCCAGGGCTTCGAACATGCGGCTGGCAACACCGGCGTGGGAGCGCATGCCAACGCCGACGATCGACACCTTGGCGATCTTGGTGTCGCCGATCACTTCACGGGCACCGATCTCGCGCGCGGTGTTTTCCAGCACGCTGAACGCCTTCTCGTACTCGTTGCGGTGTACGGTGAAGGTGAAGTCGGTGGTGTTATCGTGCGCGACATTCTGCACGATCATGTCCACTTCGATGTTCGCGGCGCTGATCGGGCCGAGGATCTTGAAGGCAACGCCCGGGGTGTCCGGCACGCCGCGAATGGTCAGCTTGGCTTCATCACGGTTGAAGGCGATACCGGAAATGATCGGCTGTTCCATGGATTCCTCTTCATCAATGGTAATGAGGGTCCCTGGACCCTCTTTGAAGCTGTGCAGCACGCGCAGCGGAACGTTGTACTTGCCGGCGAACTCCACCGAGCGGATCTGCAGCACCTTGGAACCGAGGCTGGCCATTTCCAGCATCTCTTCGAAGGTGATCTTCTCCAGGCGGCGGGCCTGCGGCACAACGCGCGGGTCGGTGGTGTAGACGCCATCGACATCGGTGTAGATCTGGCACTCGTCAGCCTTCAGCGCGGCCGCCAGGGCCACGCCGGTGGTGTCGGAGCCGCCACGGCCAAGGGTGGTGATGCTGCCGTGCTCGTCGACGCCCTGGAAACCGGCAACCACGACCACCCGGCCTTCCTTGAGGTCGGCGCGAATCTTCTGGTCGTCGATTTGCAGGATGCGCGCCTTGTTGTGCGCGCTGTCGGTGAGGATGCGCACCTGGTTACCGGTGTAGGACACCGCTGGCACACCGCGCTTGATCAAGGCCATGGTCAACAGCGCGATGGTGACCTGCTCACCCGTCGACACGATCACATCCAGTTCGCGAGGAACCGGCTGATCGGTAATCTGCTTGGCCAGGTCGATCAGGCGATTGGTTTCACCGCTCATGGCCGACAGCACGATCACCAGGTCGTCGCCCGCCTCACGGTGTTTCTTGACCTTTTCGGCTACCTGCTCGATCCGCTCGATGGAACCGACAGAGGTGCCGCCAAATTTCTGTACGATCAACGCCATTTCAATGGTGCCTCAGCCCATACAGGGCCTCAAAAAAACCATCCAACATGACGGGGCGGATGACTAGACCACCCGCCCCCTCATCTCAAAGTCCCTGCTCTGCGAACGGCACGGCCAGCGCCAGGGCCTGGTCCAGCGCGGCGACGTCGACGCCACCGCCCTGGGCCATGTCCGGACGGCCACCGCCCTTGCCACCCACTGCCGCAGCGGCTTGTTTCATCAGGTCACCAGCCTTGAGTTGGCTGGAGAGGTCCTTGGTCACGCCGGCCACCAGCACGACCTTGCCCTCATGCTCGCTGCCCAGCAGGATCACTGCGTGGCCGAGCTTGTTCTTCAGCTGATCGACCAGGGCCAGCAGGGCCTTGCCATCCTGCCCATCCAGGCGGGCGGCAAGCACCTTGGCACCCTTGACCTCAACGGCCGCGTTGGAGAGATCATCCCCGGCGGCGCTGGCGGCCTTGGCCTGCAGCTGTTCAAGCTGCTTTTCCAGCTGGCGGTTGCGCTCAAGCACAGCCGACAGCTTGTCGATCAGGTTGTCGCGGTTACCCTTGACCAGCTGCGCGGCTTCCTTGACCTGCTCTTCGGCAGCGTTCAGGTAGGCCAGGGCAGCAGCACCGGTGACCGCTTCGATACGGCGCACGCCCGAGGCCACGCCGCCTTCGCTGATGATCTTGAACAGGCTGATATCGCCGGTGCGCTTGGCGTGGATACCGCCGCACAGCTCAACGGAGAAATCACCGCCCATGCTCAGTACGCGCACGGTATCGCCATACTTCTCGCCGAACAGCGCCATGGCGCCCTTGGCCTTGGCGGTTTCGATGTCGGTCAGTTCGGTTTCAACCGGGGTGTTCTTGCGCACTTCACGGTTGACGATGTCTTCCAGGGCCTTGATCTGCTCTGGCTTCACCGCCTCGAAGTGGCTGAAGTCGAAACGCAGGCGCTGGCTGTCGACCAGCGAACCCTTCTGCTGTACGTGCTCGCCCAGCACCTGGCGCAGCGCTTCGTGCAGCAGGTGGGTCGCGGAGTGGTTCAGCGAGGTGGCGTGCTGCACGTCGGCATCGACCTTGGCCTGGACCGGCGAGCCGATCACCAGCGCACCGCTGGCGACCACGCCGTGGTGCAGGAAGGCACCGCCAGTCTTGGTGGTGTCGCGCACGTCGAAGCGCGCAGCGCCCGCCTGCAGGAAACCGGTGTCGCCCACCTGGCCGCCGGACTCGGCGTAGAACGGGGTGCGGTCGAGCACCACCACGCCCTGCTCGCCTTCACCCAGCTGGTCGACGGACTGGCCGTCCTTGTACAGGGCGATGATCTTGCCCTGGCCTTCGGTGGCGTCGTAACCCAGGAATTCGGTGGCGGTGTCGACCTTGACCAGGCTGTTGTAGTCCATGCCGAAGGCGCTGGCGGAACGGGCACGCTCGCGCTGGGCTTCCATTTCACGCTCGAAGCCGGCTTCGTCGATGGTCAGCTCGCGCTCGCGGGCGATGTCGGCAGTCAGGTCCATGGGGAAGCCGTAGGTGTCGTACAGCTTGAACACCACGTCGCCCGGAACCACGTCGCCCTTGAGCTGGGCCAGGTCCTGCTCAAGGATGCGCAGGCCTTGTTCCAGGGTCTTGGCGAACTGCTCTTCCTCGGCCTTGAGCACGCGCTCGATGTGCGCTTGCTGGCTCTTCAGCTCAGGGAAGGCCTCGCCCATCTCGGCGGCCAGGGCGGCGACGATCTGGTGGAAGAAGCTGCCCTTGGCACCCAGCTTGTTGCCGTGGCGGCAAGCGCGGCGAATGATGCGGCGCAGCACGTAGCCACGGCCTTCGTTGGACGGCAGCACGCCGTCGGCAATCAGGAAGCCGCAGGAGCGGATGTGGTCGGCGACCACTTTCAGCGACGCCTGGCCATCATTGCTGCAACCGATGGCCTTGGCCGCGGCGCCCAGCAGGTTCTGGAACAGGTCGATCTCGTAGTTCGAGTGCACGTGCTGCATGACCGCACTGATGCGCTCAAGACCCATGCCGGTGTCCACCGACGGTGCTGGCAGCGGGTGCAGCACGCCGTCGGCAGTACGGTTGAACTGCATGAAGACGTTGTTCCAGATCTCGATGTAGCGGTCGCCGTCTTCTTCCGGCGAGCCGGGTGGGCCGCCCCAGATGTCCGCGCCGTGGTCGTAGAAGATCTCGGTGCAAGGGCCGCATGGGCCGGTGTCACCCATGGTCCAGAAGTTGTCGGAGGCGTACGGGGCGCCTTTGTTGTCACCGATGCGCACCATGCGCTCGGCTGGCACGCCGACTTCCTTGGTCCAGATGTCGTAGGCTTCGTCGTCGCTGGCGTAGACGGTGACCCAGAGCTTTTCCTTGGGCAGGTTCAGCCACTTGTCGGAGGTCAGGAAGGTCCAGGCGAAGGTGATCGCGTCGCGCTTGAAATAGTCGCCGAAGCTGAAGTTGCCCAGCATTTCGAAGAACGTATGGTGGCGCGCGGTGTAGCCGACGTTTTCCAGGTCGTTGTGCTTGCCGCCGGCGCGCACGCACTTCTGGCTGCTGGCGGCACGGGTGTAGGCGCGCTTCTCGGCACCCAGGAAGCAGTCCTTGAACTGGTTCATGCCTGCGTTGGTGAACAGCAGGGTCGGGTCGTTGTTCGGGATCAGCGAACTGGAGGCGACTCGGGTATGTCCCTGCTCTTCGAAGAAGCGAAGGAAGGCTTCACGGATTTCTGCGCTTTTCATAGGTTCTTCCACGGAAACGGCGGCCCTTGGGGGCAAACACGTCGACGAAACGACGGCAAAGGGCCGCATTATATCGGTCCTGCAAGCAAGGTGCAGTGTGTTTATGCGATAGATAGCGTCGTTTGGACGGCTTTTGGGGCGCTTGCAAACGAAAACGACATGAACGGATGCTAAATGCTGCCTTTCGCCACTGGCAAGCCCATTACCGCCCAAGGGAAGGGAAAATGGAACAGACGGTGAATTAAAAGGTTTTCATGGGCGAGCGCCGCGCAGCGGCGCATCGCGAGCTACGCTCGCTCCTACCCGTTCAGCGCGGCTGCTGGCTAGGCCAGGCGCTGGCCTGAATCGGGCACGATCAGGATACCCGCCCGCAAACCATTCTTGACCTTGGGGTTGGGGAAGATGATCCGTGCGCCCTCCTCCTCCACCACCCAGCGCATTTCCGCCAAGTCTTCGGCCAACAGGTAACCCTTGCTCAGCTCGGAGAAGTTCTCGATGTCCGCTGGCAGGTGCAGGTGGAAGCTGTCGCTGTGCTTGATGATCTCGCGGGCCACGCTGAACAGCTTCAAGCCATCGAGCGAGGCTTCGGGCTCGGGCTCGGTGCCCTCGATGATCTGGATCAGGCGCAGCTCCAGGCGGTCGAGGTTGACCTGCTCGTTCTGCCCGAATGGCCGCGCCTTGCCCAGCTCCAGGGTAAAGGCCTCGGCGCCGAGTTGTTCATAGGTGAAGGCACTGAAGGTGATCGATGACTTGCTTTGCAGCAGCACCGCCTCCATGCCGGCCGCCGCCAGGCGTGCCAGCTCACGGCGCGAATGCTGGCGCCCCTCCTTGTAGGGGTACAAGGCGAACTGCTCGATCTTCGAGCCACGGATGGCGGTATGCAGGTCGTAGTGCAGGCGGGTGCGCTCGGGCTTGCTGAAAAACACCCGGGCGAACTGCTCCAGTTCTGCAGCACGCAGCGCCTCGAAACCACTGGACAGCTCGTGGCGGCCATTGAACAGGCGGTTGATGTCCTGCTCGATGTAACGCTCGCCCTTGCGGATCGCTGCCGGGTTGCCGAACAGGAACAGCACCCGCGCCCTGGGCTTGATCTTGCCATTGGCCACGCCGTGCAGCAGCCGTTCGAGCAATTCGATCGGCGCCGTCTCATTGCCATGGATGCCCGCCGACAACAGCAGGTCGAGCCCGCAGTCCTCGGCTTCGGCGGGGCGAACTTCCAGGGCGCCCTCGCCCAGCCAGCGCAGGCGCACGCCCTTGGGTGTCACTTGGGTCTTCTCGGCCGGTTCGTGATCGGTGAGGGTCAGCTCAAGCAATTTGCCAAGGGCGAGCATAGGCGCTTCCTTAGTGGTGGTGGCCGCAGTCGGGGCCGTGGACGTGGTCGTCATCTTCACCGGCTTCGGCCGGTTCCATTTCCAGCTGCAGGCTGACCAGGTTGGTGGCCATCGGGCGCAGCAGCAGGTTGGCGTACTCGGTGTCGTCTTCCTCGACATCCACGCCGATCAGCAGCTGGCCACGGCCGTCCTGCTGAATCCACACTTCCTTGCCTTGCCAAACCACAGCAAAGCGGGTGCAGGAAGTTTCCAGTTGGGTGCCGTCTTCATCTTCCAGGATAAGGCGCAGGGCGTCGGTCATTGCAAAGTCTCTCTTCAAGGTTGGCGTTGGAACGGATAGACCGAACCCAGCTTGAGGATCTGGGTCAACTCATCCAGTGCCGTACGGCACTCCACCAGCAACTGCGGGTCGGCAAGGTCGGCTTCGCCGAGGCGGTCGCGGTAATGCTTGTCGACCCACTGCAGCAGGGTGTCGTACAGCGTGGCGGTCATGATAACGCCTTCGTTGACCGCCGCCAGTTCCGTTTCCTTCAAGGCCACGCGCAAGCGCAGGCAAGCCGGGCCACCGCCGTTCTGCATGCTCTGCTTGAGGTCGAACACCTTGACCTCCTTCACCGCGCCGCCCTGGGCGGTAAGCTGGCCCAGGTACGCCCAGACCCGCTCGTTGTTACGGCACTCTTCCGGCACCACCAGCAACATCGAGCCGTCCTCACGGCTGAGCAACTGGCTGTTGAACAGGTAGGAACGCACGGCGTCCTCTACCGCAACCGCCGCCCGCGGCACGCGAATGGCCTGGAAGTTGCCGCCCTTGCTGGCCAGTTTAGCCTGCAGTTGGCCCAGCACCGTATCGGTGTCGAGGAAGGCATCCTCGTGGTAGAACAGCACCTCGCCATTGCCTACCGAAATCACATCGTTATGGAACACGCCCTGGTCGATTACCGCCGGGTTCTGTTGAGCGTAGACCACGCCCCCCTCGCTCAGCCCGTGCAGCCGGGCAACGGCCTGCGAGGCTTCCAGGGTCTGGCGGGCCGGGTACTTCTGCGGCGCCGGGTAGCGGCTGTCGAAGGCGCTACGGCCATACACGAAGAACTCGACGCCGGGCTCGCCATAGGCGCGGCAAAAGCGCGTGTGGTTGGCCGCGCCCTCGTCACCGAACTGTGCCACAGCTGGCAGCGCCGGGTGATGGGCAAAGTGTTGCTCATTGTTGAACATGGCCGCCAGCACACGGCTGGTGGTCGGGTGCTCGATGCTGCGGTGGTACTTGCAGTTGAGGTTGGCGGCGGTGAAATGCACACGGCCATCGGCGGTGTCGGCACTGGGGCTGACCGTGGCGGCATTGGCCACCCACATGCTCGATGCCGAGCAACTGGCCACCAGCAGCGGCATGGCTTCCCTGGCCGCGCGCTGGATCACCTCGGCGTCGCTGCCGGCAAAGCCCAGGCGGCGCAGGGCGGCCACGTCAGGGCGCTCCTGGGGCGCCAGCACGCCTTGCTTGAAGCCCATGTCGGCCAGCGCTTTCATCTTCGCCAGGCCCTGGCGCGCCGCTTCCCGGGGGTTCGAACCTTGCTGGCTGTTGCTCTGCGATGCCACGTTGCCGTAGGACAGGCCGCCGTAGTTGTGGGTTGGCCCCACCAGGCCATCAAAATTCACTTCATAGGATTTCATCGGCTAGGCTCCGTGACCTGTTGTTATAGGGTGACGCCCGGCGTCAGGGTCGCCGGCAGGGCAAGGCTGGCGGTCTCCAGCGAAGCCACGGGGTACGCGCAGTAGTCAGCGGCGTAGTAGGCGCTGGCGCGGTGGTTGCCACTGGCGCCGACACCGCCAAACGGGGCACTGCTGGCGGCACCGGTGAGTTGCTTGTTCCAGTTGACGATGCCGGCACGGCTGCGCAGCCAGAAGTACTGGTAGCGTGCGCGGGAGTCGGACAACAGGCCGGCAGCCAGGCCGTACTGGGTATTGTTGGCCTCGTCGATGGCGGCATCGAAGTCGGCGTAGCGAATCACCTGCAGCAGCGGGCCGAAGAACTCTTCATCCGGGCGCTCGGCCACCGCCGTCACATCCACGATGCCCGGGGTAAGCAGCGCGGCGTCAGCCTGCGGCTGGGTCATTCCCAGCAGCGTCAGCCCACCCTTGGCAACCAGCTCGGCCTGGGCCGCGAGCAATGCCCGCGCCGCCTGCAGGGAAATCACCGACCCCATGAACGGTGCCGGCTGGGCATCGAAAGCGCCGACCGTGATGGCCTTGCACACCTCGACCAGGCGCGCCAGCAGCGCGTCGCCCCAGGCGCCCTGCGGCACCAGCAGGCGGCGCGCACAGGTGCAGCGCTGGCCGGCGGAAATGAACGCCGACTGGATGATGGTGTACACCGCCGCGTCCAGGTCCTTGACCTCATCCACCAGCAGCGGGTTGTTGCCGCCCATTTCCAGGGCGAGGATTTTGTCCGGGCGGCCCGCGAACTGCTGGTGCAGCAGGTTGCCGGTGCGGCTGGAGCCAGTGAAGAACAGGCCATCGATGCCAGGGTTGGCGGCCAGCGCCACGCCTGTTTCGCGCGCCCCCTGCAGCAGGTTCAGCACGCCTGGCGGCAAGCCGGCGGCAACCCAGCAGTTGACGGTCAGCTCGGCAACCTTGGGGGTCAACTCGCTGGGCTTGAACACGACGCAGTTGCCTGCCAGCAGCGCCGGCACGATATGCCCGTTGGGCAGGTGGCCGGGGAAGTTGTACGGGCCGAACACCGCCACCACACCGTGGGGCTTGTGCCGCAACACAGCGGTAGCGTCGGCCAGCGGGCCACTTTTCTCGCCCGTGCGCTCGCGGTAGGCCTGCACCGAGATCGCCACTTTGTTGACCATGCTGGTCACTTCCGTGGCCGACTCCCACAACGGCTTGCCGGTTTCTTCACCAATGCAGTGGGCCAGCGCCTCGGCATGCTGGCGCAGCTGGTCAGCGAACCGCTCCAGCACGTCGATGCGCGCCTCCAGGCTCAGTTGCGCCCAGGCTGGAAAGGCCTGGCGCGCCGCCTTGACGGCAGCCTCGACCTGGCTGGCATCAGCACCCTGCCCGGCCCACACCACGGCCTGGCTGACCGGATTGAGCGATTCCAGGGCTTCACCCTGGCCGGCCTGCCACTGGCCGCCAATGTAATGCGTGGTCATTTACGAGGCCTCCCGGCTGGCCGACAGCGGCACGGCGCGCACGTTGTCGCCAGCGCCCATGCGCAGGCGCTTGGCGGTCAGCGGGTCGACCACCAGGGTGCCCGCGGCCAGGCGCGCTGGCGCTGCGGTGATGCGGCAGTCGTCACGCTTGCGGTTGTGAATGATGTAAGGGGTGGCGTCATCGCCTGGCGTGCCCACGGCCAGCACCAGGGTCTGGCTGTCGCGCACCGCGCGGATCTTCGAGGTTTCGCACTCGATGGCCGGGCCTGCGTCGAAGATGTCGACGTAGCCCTGGTAGTTGAAGCCTTCCTGCTTGAGCATCGCCAGCGCAGGCTCGGTGTCGGTGTGCACGCGGCCGATGACATTGCGCGCATCCTCGGACAGGAAGCAGGTGTACAGCGGGAACTTGGGCATCAGCTCGGCGATGAACGACTTGTTGCCCACGCCGGTGAGGTAGTCGGCCTGGCTGAACTCCATCTTGAAGAAGTGCCGGCCCAGGCACTCCCAGAACGGCGAGCGGCCGTGCTCGTCGGACATGCCGCGCATCTCGGCGATGATCTTCTTGCCAAACAGCTCGGGGAACTCGGCGATGAACAGCATGCGCGCGCGGGACAGCAGGCGGCCATTGAGCCCGGAGCGGTAGTCGCTGCGCAGGAACAACGAGCACAGCTCGGAGTTGCCGGTCAGGTCATTGGCCAGGAACAGGGTCGGGATCTCGCGGTAGATGTTCAGTTCCTGCGAGGCGCTGACGGTGAGGCCAACCCGGTAGTTGTACCAGGGCTCGCGCAGGCCGACGGCACCCGCGATGGCACTGATGCCCACCACCAGCCCTTCGTCGTTTTCCAGCACGAACAGGTAGTCGGTGTCGCCGCGCTCGGCCTCGCCACGGAAGCTTTTCTCGGCCCAGCCAACACGGTGGCCCAGGCGCTGCTCGTTGGCCGGCAAGGTGGTCAGGCCGGTGGTGCCGGTGCTGCGTGCCAATTCGATCAGCGCGGGTAAATCGCTGCTGCGTACGGGACGGACGATCATGCTATCTCCTTGTGCGGCGGCCAGTGCCGGCCGCATGACTCTCTATACTCGCCAAGCGCTGTTCCTGGCGCGGCGCGGCTCAGGCAGCGACCAGGCGCACGCTGGCGCCTTCGCCAACCCCCAGGGCATCGGCCGCCTGGCTGCTCAGGATGACCGGCTTGCCCGGCACCCAGTCCAACTCCAGCAGCACGGCGCGGTAATCCTGCAACTGGCCGTTGCACACCAGGTACGGGCGCCCGCCCTTGACCGGGGTGTCGTCCACTTTCACCGGCACCACGCGGCTCTGGGCAATCGAGCGAATGCCCGAGGCACGGGCATGCAGGGTTGGCCCGCCATCGAAGATGTCGATGTAGTGCTCGGTCTCGAAGCCTTCGCGCATCAGGATGTCGAACGTGATTTGCGCTCGCGGGTGCACCTGGCCCATGGCCTCCTGGGCCTCGTCGGGCAGCAGGGGCACGTAGATCGGGTAATGCGGCATCAGCTCGGCAAGGAAGGTGCGGCTCTTGAGCCCGCACAGGCGCTCGGCATCGGCGTAGTTGAGGTCGAAGAAGTTGCGGCCGATGGCATCCCAGAACGGCGACTCGCCCTGCTCGTCGCTGAAGCCGACGATTTCGGTCACCACCGAATCGGCAAAGCGCTCGGGGTGCGCGGCCATGAACAGCAGGCGCCCACGCGAGTTGAGCTCGGCCCAGCCGCTGTTGACCAGCTCCGGCAGCACATAGAAGCTGGTGAGCAGGCTGTTGCCGGTGAGGTCATGGCACAGCGACAGCACGTGGATTTTGTTGTGGATCTTCAGCTCGCGCGAGGCGTGCACGAAGGTTTCATTGCGAAAGCTGTAGAACGGCTCGGAATAGCCGGCCGAGGCGACAATGGCCGAGCAGCCAACGAGCTTGCCGGTGTCGCTGTCCTCCAGCACGAAGAAGTAGCTCTCTTCGCCATTGAAGCTGACTTCGGCGGCGAAGGAGGTTTCCGAGGCGGCAATCTTGTCGCCCAGGCGGGCGGCATCGTCCGGCAGCGAGGTGACACCAACGGGGCTGTCGGCAGCCATGCGCTGCACTTCGTTCAGGTCAGCCATTTGCGCGGGGCGCATCACCAGCATGGTGTCACTCCTTTGGAAAAACGGGCCATTCGTGACGGCACGGAAAAACGGCGGGCACGCTGGCGCCCGCACTGGAATTCGGGGTTCACCGGCCGCGCGCCTTGTCCAGGCGCGGCCGGTGAAGGGACCGCAGGCAAATCAGGCCTGGGTCAGTTGCGCCACGGCGCGCTCGAAGCGGTTCAGGCCTTCGTCGATGTCGGCGTCTTCCACCACCAGGCTTGGGGCGAAGCGGACCACATCGGGGCCAGCCTGCAGCACCATCACACCTTCTTTTTCAGCAGCATTGAGCACGTCCTTGGCCTTGCCATGCCAGGCGTCGCTCAGCACACAGCCGATCAGCAGGCCGACGCCACGCACCTGGGTGAACAGGCCATATTGCTGGCCGATCTTTTCCAGGCGGGTTTTGAAGCGCTCGTGCTTGGCCTTGATACCGGCCAGGGTTTCTGGCGTGTTGACCACATCCAGCACCGCGCAGGCAACGGCGCAGCCCAGTGGGTTGCCACCGTAGGTGGTGCCGTGGGTGCCGACTGCCAGGTGCTTGGCCAGCTCGCTGGTGGTCAGCATGGCGCCGATCGGGAAGCCGCCGCCCAGGCTCTTGGCGCTGGTGAGGATGTCGGGGGTTACGCCGAAGTGCTGGTAGGCGTACAGCGAGCCGGTACGGCCAACGCCGGTTTGCACTTCATCGAAGATCAGCAGGGCGTTGTGCGCGTCACACAGCTTGCGCGCGCCTTCCAGGTAGGCCTTGTCGGCCGGCACCACACCGCTCTCGCCCTGGATCGGCTCGATCACCACGGCGCAGGTCTTGTCGGAAATCTGCGCCTTCAGCGCTTCCAGGTCGTTGTACGGCACGTGGCTGATGCCGGTGATCTTCGGGCCGAAGCCGTCGGAATACTTCGGCTGGCCACCGACGCTGACGGTGAACAGGGTACGGCCGTGGAAGCTGTTCACGGTGGCGATGATTTCATGCTTCTCGGGGCCGAAGCGGTCGTGGGCAACGCGGCGGGCCAGCTTGAAGGCGGCCTCGTTGGACTCGGCGCCGGAGTTGCAGAAGAACGCGCGGTCGGCAAAGGTGGCGTCAACCAGCTTGTGGGCCAGGCGCAGGGCCGGCTCGTTGGTGAAGACGTTGGACACGTGCCAGAGGGTGTTGGCCTGTTCGGTCAGGGCCTTGACCAGCGCCGGGTGGCAATGGCCCAGGGCGTTCACCGCGATGCCGCCGGCAAAGTCGATGAGTTCGCGACCGGACTGGTCCCAAACGCGGGAGCCCTCGCCTCGCACAGGAATGAAGGCCGCCGGAGAATAGTTGGGGACCATGACCTGGTCGAAATCGGCACGTTGCACCGGGGCTTGCTCAACGGACATCTGAGTCTCCTGAAGAGGAACGCTGGCCTGGAAATGGCGAGCGATGGGGGGATTGTAAGGACTGATCCACGCCTGTCCTTGCGGCCAAGCGACAACTTGTTACAGCGCAAAACCCAGTTTTACCAAGGCTTTCGGCAATGCGACAAACACTGTCGCAATCGCGCAGTGTACGGGAGAGAGGGGGCTGGGTGAACGGGTGTGCACAAGGATTGAGGGGGATTGGTTAGACGCGGGGGTATGTCGATATTTTTGTGTCGCCTGGGAGATCGAGCGCCGCGCGGGCGGCGCTCGGTATCCGCACCACCATCAATCCCAAGGCATACACCCCGGCCCCAACAGAATCTCAGCCCTTCTCAGCCGGCGCCGAGCTCAACTCGAACGGGCTGCTGCTGCGCCGCTGGTTGCGGTCTTCCCGCGGCGTGGCGCCGAAGAAGTTGCGGTAGGCACTGGAAAAATGCGGCCCAGAGGAGAACCCGCACGACAAGCCGATCTGGATGATCGACTTGCTGGTCTGCATCAGCATCTGCCGCGCCTTGTTCAGCCGCAGCTCCAGGTAATACTGGCTCGGCACGCGGTTCAGGTACTGCTTGAAGATACGCTCCAGTTGCCGGCGCGATACGCACACATGCTGGGCGATCTCGTCGGTGGTCAGCGGCTCCTCGATGTTGGCTTCCATCAACAGCACCGCCTGGGTCAGCTTCGGATGGCTGGAGCCCAGCCGGTTCTGCAACGGAATGCGCTGACGCTCGCCCCCTTCGCGAATCCGCTCGACCACCAGCTCCTCGGACACCGCACCGGCCAGTTCCGCCCCATGGTCACGGGCCAGCACCGCCAGCAACAGGTCGGTGACGGCCATGCCGCCACACGCGGTGAGGCGATCACGGTCCCAGTCGAACAGGTGGCTGGTGGCGATCACCTTGGGGAAGCGCTCGGCGAAGTCGTCCTGCCAACGCCAGTGCACCGCCGCGCGGTAGCCATCGAGCAGGCCGAGCATGGCCAAGGGATACACGCCGGCGGACAGCCCACCGATCATGCAACCGCTGCGCGCCAGCTGCTTGAGCGCCGCCGCCAGCGACGAGCCCACCGCCTGGGGCAGGTCGTCGGCCAGCAGAAACAGCTTGTGGCACCCTTCCAGGCGCCCGCTCCACGGCTCGCCCGGCAGGCGCCAGGCGCCCTCCTCGGCCGGCTCTGCCTGCAGGAAAGCCAGCTCGTAGGCCACCTCGGGATGCACGTGCTGGGCCACCTGCAACACTTCCTCCGCCAGCGCCAGGGTCAAAGGCTTGGTGCTTGGCCAGATGAGAAAACCGATTCGCTGGGTGGTCATAGGGTGCGGTCCGAAACCTTGGGATCGTTCGAGTCTGTGGCGCCAGGGCATGCGGCGCTCGCTGCGCAGCATGCCCTACTTTGGTGCGAAGGTGCAGCCTTTTACTTCAGGCTGCCGGAAAGGAACTGCTTGAGCCGTTCCGATTGCGGGTTGGCCAGCACCTCACGCGGGCAGCCGGTTTCCTCCACCAGGCCCTTGTGCAGGAACACCAGCTGGTTCGACACTTCACGGGCAAAGCCCATTTCGTGGGTTACCACGACCATGGTCCGGCCTTCCTGAGCCAAGGCCTGCATGACCTTGAGCACATCACCCACCAGCTCCGGGTCCAATGCCGACGTCGGTTCGTCGAACAGCATAACCTCTGGCTCCATGGCCAGGGCCCGGGCAATTGCCACACGTTGTTGCTCGCCGCCCGACATATGGCCAGGGAAGGCATCCTTGCGGTGCGCCACGCCCACCTTGTTCAGGTAATGCTCGGCCTTTTCCAGGGCTTCCTTCTTGTTGACGCCCAGCACATGCACCGGTGCCTCGATGATGTTTTCCAGCGCCGTCATGTGCGACCACAGGTTGAAGTGCTGGAACACCATCGACAGGCGCGAACGCATGCGTTGCAGTTGGCGCGGGTCAGCCGCCTTGAGCGCACCGTCCTTGCCAGGCAGCAACTTGAGCTCTTCATTGTTGAGCAGAATCTTGCCTGCGTGCGGCTGCTCCAGCAGGTTGATGCAGCGCAGGAAGGTCGACTTGCCCGAACCGCTGGAGCCGATGATGCTGATCACATCGCCCGCCTTGGCCGCCAGGGACACGCCCTTGAGCACTTCATGGCTGCCATAGCGCTTGTGCAGGTCTTGGACTTCGAGTTTGTACATGCTGTCGGTTCTCACAGAGCGTTCAGTGCTTGCGCGGCGCCAGGTAGCCGAGCCAGCGGCGTTCGGCCATCTTGAACAGGCGCACGAGGATGAAGGTCAGGCACAGGTAGAACACGCCCGCCGTGATATAGGCCTCGAAAGGCAGGTAGTACTGGGCGTTGACCGTGCGTGCGGCACCGGTGATGTCGATCAAGGTGACGATCGACGCCAGGCTGGTGGTCTGCAGCATCATGATCACTTCGTTGCTGTACTGCGGCAGTGCCCGGCGCAAGGCCGACGGCAACAGGATGCGGCGGTACATCTTCATGCGCGACATGCCCATGGCCTTGGCCGCCTCGATCTCGCCATGGGGCGTGGCCTTGAGGCTGCCGGCGATGATTTCCGCGGTGTAGGCACTGGTGTTGATGGCAAAGGCCAGGCAGGCGCAGAAGGTTGCGCTGGACAGCCACGGCCAGAAGATACTTTCGCGCACCACCTCGAACTGGGCCAGGCCGTAGTAGATCAGGAACAGCTGCACCAGCATCGGCGTGCCGCGGATGACGTAGGTGTAGAGCCACGCCGACACGTTCACCAGCGGCCGCTTGGACACGCGCATCAGGCCCAGCGGAATGGCCGCCAGCAGGCCGAACAGCAGCGACAGCGCCAGCAGCTTGAGGGTGGTCAGCAGGCCGCCAAGGTACAGCGGCATGGCCTGCCAGACGACGTTGTAGTCGAAGATCATAGTTCAGCCACCTTGACGCCCACCGAGTAGCGGCGTTCCAGATACTTCAGCGCCAGCAGCGAGATACTGGTCAGCACCAGGTACAGCGCGGCCACTGCCAGGAAGAAGGTGAAGGGTTCGCGGGTGGCGTCGGCGGCCTGCTTGGCCTTGAACATCATGTCCTGCAGGCCGACCACCGAAATCAGTGCCGTGGCCTTGGTCAACACCAGCCAGTTGTTGGTGAAACCCGGGATGGCCAGGCGAATCATCTGCGGCACCTGGATGCGGAAAAACACCTGGCGCGCGCTCATGCCATAGGCCACGCCGGCTTCGGCCTGGCCCTTGGGAATACCGAGGAACGCACCGCGGAAGGTTTCCGACAGGTACGCGCCGAAAATGAAGCCCAGCGTGCCGATACCGGCCACCAGCGGGTTCAGGTCGATGTAGTCGTCATAGCCGAGCAGCGGTGCCACCCGGTTGATGAGGTCCTGGCCGCCGTAGAAGATCAGCAGGATCAGGACCAGGTCGGGGATGCCACGAATCACCGTGGAATACAGATCCCCCAGCCAGGCCAGCCAGCGCACCGGCGACAAGCGCAGCGCCACGCCGATCAGGCCGAGGACAATGGCCAGGGCCATCGACGACAGGGCGAGCTGCAGCGTCAGCCACGCCCCGTCGAGGATGACTGCCCCATAGCCTTTCAACATGATTGGGATTCCTCAGGGCTTGGGAATGAAAAATGGTGCAAACCTCAGAGCTTCTGCTGTTTGCACCATTGCACAGGTGAAACTCGACGTCTTAGTTCGAGTCTGGACCGTAGATGTCGAAGTTGAAGTACTTCTTCTCGATTTCTTTGTACTTGCCGTTGGCGCGGATGGCGTCGATGGCCTTGTTGATGCGCTCGCGGTTGGCGTCGTCGCCCTTGCGCACGGCAATGCCAACGCCGTCACCGAAGTACTTCACGTCGGTGAACGATGGGCCAACGAAGGCGAAGCCCTTGCCGGCGTCGGTTTTCAGGAAACCGTCTTCGAGCAGGGTGGCGTCGGCCACGGTGCCGTCCAGGCGGCCGGCGGCGACATCCAGGTAGATTTCGTTCTGGGTGCCGTAGGGAACGACGGTGGCGCCTTTAGGTGCCAGCACTTCCTTGGCGAAACGGTCGTGGATCGAACCGCGCTGCACACCGATCTTCTTGCCCTTGAGCTCGTCGAGGCTTGCGCTGACGGCGGTACCTTCCTTCATCACCAGGCGCGCCGGGGTCAGGTAGTAGCGCTTGGTGAAGTCGACCGACTTCTTGCGGTCGTCGGTGATCGACATGGACGACAGGATGGCGTCGATCTTGCGCACTTTCAGTGCCGGGATCAGGCCGTCGAACTCCTGCTCCACCCAGGTACACTTGGCCTTCATCTCTTCACACAGGGCATTGCCGATGTCGTAGTCGAAACCGGCGATGCTGCCGTCCGGCTGCTTGAAGGCGAAGGGTGGGTAAGCGGCTTCGATGCCGATTTTCAACGGCTTTTCATCGGCCTGGGATACCAGGGAAAACACGGAAAGCGCCAGGGCGCCAAGCAGTGCGAGCTTCTTCATCAGGTAACTCCATCGGTACGGGGCAATACGAGGCAGGGGTAACAGCTGCCCGATATGCGAATGGGTACAACGCGAGCCGCGCAGGTTCGACCAAGGTCGCAGACCACGAGCGAGTGAGTGGCATTTTAACGACAGCCCGGTAGTCGATATTTCTTCAAAGCGACAACTACTTACAGAAGCGCTTGAAATCGCGGCGGGCGATGTTGACAGCTTTTGCAAAACATGCAAGAGCTCAAGGGAAATAACCTATAGACCTAGCAATTAGCGGGCCTATTATTGGCAAAGCCTTGTAATCCGGCAAGTGTAGCGTGCCGCCTTACAAGAAAAGGTGAAAAATCGCACTGCAATGGCGCAGAACTGTTTCCCTGCGCCCCGACCTTGTGCGTAATCGGTGACAGAACAGTTACCGATGAATGTCGGGTAACAGCCGAGCGCCGCGTATGACGCATCGCGAGCAACGCTCGCTTCTACCAGCCCTGCACAATCCCGGTAGGAGCGAGCAACGCTCGCGATGCGCCGCACGCGGCGCTCATTTGTGCAGCGATCAGGCCGAAGCCAGGTGCATCGCCTTGTGGGTATCGATCAGGTGCTGCACCACCCCTGGGTCGGCCAGGGTCGAGATATCACCCAATGCATCGTACTCGGCCGTGGCGATCTTGCGCAGGATGCGCCGCATGATCTTGCCCGAGCGGGTTTTCGGCAGCCCCGGCGCCCACTGAATCACATCCGGCGAGGCAATCGGGCCGATCTCCTTGCGCACCCAGTTCTTCAACTCAAGGCGCAGTTGCTCGCTCGGCTCGGTGCCGGCATTGAGGGTGACGTACACATAGATACCCTGCCCCTTGATGTCGTGCGGCACACCCACCACGGCCGCCTCGGCCACCTTCGCGTGGGCGACCATGGCGCTCTCGATCTCGGCGGTCCCCATGCGGTGGCCCGACACGTTCAGCACGTCATCCACACGGCCAGTGATCCAGTAGTAGCCGTCTTCGTCGCGGCGCGCACCGTCGCCGGTGAAGTACATGCCACGGAAGGTCTTGAAGTAGGTGTCGACGAAACGGTCGTGGTCGCCGTACAGCGAACGCGACTGGCCTGGCCAGGAGTCGAGGATCACCAGGTTACCCTCGGCGGCGCCTTCGATCAGGTTACCCAGGTTGTCCACCAGCGCAGGCACCACGCCGAAGAACGGGCGGGTCGCCGAGCCTGGCTTGAGCCCGGTGGCGCCCGGCAGCGGGCTGATCAGGATGCCGCCGGTTTCGGTCTGCCACCAGGTGTCGACGATCGGGCAGCGCTCCTTGCCCACGGTCTTGTAGTACCAGTTCCACGCCTCCGGGTTGATCGGCTCGCCCACCGAACCCAGCAGGCGCAGGCTGGAACCGTCGGCGCCTGCGACGGCAGCTTGGCCTTCGGCCATCATCGCGCGGATGGCAGTGGGCGCGGTATAGAGGATATTGACCTTGTGCTTGTCGACGATTTTCGACACACGGGTGATGTCCGGGTAGTTCGGCACGCCTTCGAACAGCACGGTGGTGGCGCCATTGGCCAGCGGGCCGTAGACGATGTAGCTGTGGCCGGTGACCCAACCAACGTCGGCGGTGCACCAGTACACCTCGCCCGGGCGGTAGTCGAAGACGCGCTCATGGGTCAGCGCGGCGTACACCAGGTAGCCGCCGGTGGTGTGCAGCACGCCCTTGGGCTTGCCGGTGGAGCCGGAGGTATAAAGGATGAACAGCGCCTCTTCGGCGCCCATTTCCTTCGGCGCGCAGTGGCTGGAAGCAACCTTCATCAGGTCTTCGTACCAGATGTCGCGGTGCTGGTGCCAGGCGATGTCGCCACCGGTGCGCTTGCACACGATGATCTTCTGCACGCTGTTGGTTTCCGGGTTGGTCAGCGCCAGGTCGACGTTGGCCTTCAGCGGGGTACGGCGCCCGCCTCGCACGCCCTCGTCGGCGGTGATCACCACCTTGGACTTGCAGTCGATGATGCGCCCGGCCAGGGCTTCGGGCGAGAAGCCGCCGAACACCACCGAATGGATCGCGCCGATGCGCGCGCAGGCCAGCATGGCCACCACGGCTTCGGGAATCATCGGCATGTAGATGGTGACCACGTCGCCACGGTGCACGTCCTGGCCACGCAGGGCGTTGGCGAACTTGCAAACCTGCTCGTGCAGCTCGCGGTAGGTGATATTGCGGTGTTCGGAAGGGTCATCGCCTTCCCAGATGATGGCCAGCTGGTCGCCACGTTCTTCCAGGTGACGGTCCAGGCAGTTGGAGGACACGTTCAGGGTGCCGTCCGCGAACCACTTGATGTCGACGTGGTGGTCGTCGAAGGACGTCTGCTTGACCTTGGTGAATGGCTTGATCCAGTCGATGCGCTGGGCCTGCTCGCGCCAGAAGCCGTCCGGGTTGATCACCGATTGCTGGTACATGGCCTTGTAGGTGGCCTCGTCGGTCAGGGTAGTGGCCGCAACCTCGGGACGAACGGGATACAGTGGAGCCGCACTCATCTGTGTTACCTCGGTGTAATAGTTGTTTTTGTATGGAACCGTTTGTAACTGTACCAGAGCGGCAAAAGCCATTCGACGATGGTAGTAGCGCGCGGGGCAAATCTTCACGCAACGCACGGCAAAGGCTCTAACCCGCAGCCGGCGGCGTGGCGAAGGAAAAAGGCAGGGGATTTTGCCGGGGGATTGTTACAGATTCTGGCAAAAGGCGAAAAAACTTTATCAAAACGCAGTCTGTTTCCTTTAGTTGCCCAGGCATAAGATTCACCTCGCCAGCAACGGCAAGGCGATTAACCACTGGAAACAGCCCCCACGAAGGCAAACGTTAATCCCCCTCTTATTTCGCTAGTTGAACTGAAGCTGTACCCGCGGCGCCACAAGCGCCGCGTGCCCCCTCACGACCTTAGACAGGTAAATAGAAAATGAAAGCTTTACTGGTATTGGTACTTGGCGGTCTTTGCAGCGCGGCCATGGCCGCCGAGGCAAACGATGTCGAGCAGATTCCGGTTGAACAGTACAGTTACTCGCAGCACCTGGACATCGCCCGCGTCATTTCCATGAGCGAAGTGCCCAATGTCTGCGAAGTGGTGCCAGCGCGCATGACCTATGAAGACTCCAAGGGTCAGAAGCACATTCTCGAATACCGCGTGATGGGGAACGGCTGCTCCAACGGTTGAGCCCAGTGAACGGGGCCCCCATGGCCCCATTCGCAATGGCAAGCCCGCCCCTACGCAATGGCGTCGCGCTGCACCTGTAGGAGCGGGCTTGCCCCGCGAAGAAGTTCACACCCAACTAACAATTTAAAAACAACCTTACTTAATCCGCCGACTTACCCAGGGAATAATCCCGCAACTTGTTGGCAATGGTAGTATGCGAAACCCCTAATCTTTTCCCCAAGGCCCGGCTACTTGGAAACTCGCCCATCAGGCTTTCCAACACCGCCTTTTCAAAACGCCCAACAATCTGCGCCAAGTCGCCGTCCAGGGAAAACTCGCCCAACGGTTGCCGCACGCCATAATCCGGCAGGCGTATATGTTCGCTTTTCACCACCCCGCCTTCACATAAAGAAACGGCCTGGAACAATACGTTTTCCAGTTGCCGTACATTACCCGGCCAATGGTAGTGGCCAAGTTTGTCCATCGCCGCCGGCGCCAGGCGCGGCAGGGCGCAGCCGATTTGCCGGCTGGCCTGGTCAAGAAAGTGCTGCACCAGGCCTTCAAGGCCGTCCATGCACTCACGCAGCGGCGGTATGTGCAACGACAGCACGTTGAGCCGGTGGTACAGGTCCTGGCGAAACTCGCCACGGGCGCAGAGCTCGGACAGGTCCACCTGGGTGGCGCAGATCACCCGCACATCCAGGTACACCTCTTCATCGCTGCCTACACGGCGAAAGCACCCATCCTGCAGGAAGCGCAGCAATTTCACCTGTAGGCGCGGGCTCATCTCCCCTACGCCGTCGAGGAACAGCGTGCCGCCGGCAGTCAGCTCCAGCAGCCCCAGCTTGCCCTCGGCACGCGCTCCCTCGAATGCACCGGGGCCATAGCCGAACAGTTCGGTTTCCGCCATCGACTCCGGCAGGCCGGCGCAATTGAGCGCCATCAGCGGCGCCTGGCCACGGGGGCTGGCCAGGTGGCAGGCACGGGCCAACAGCTCCTTGCCGGTGCCAGTCTCGCCCTCGATCAGCAAGGGCGCATCCAGCGGCGCCATCCGCCGTGCCTCGCGCACCACCGCAGCCATCACCCGCGAGCTTTGGAAGATGCTGTCGAAGCCGCGCAGCTCCTGCTTGCGCACGTTGTAGATACGCTCACCGATACGGTCGGCGCGGTGCAGGGTCAGTACGGCGCCGGCCAGGGCTTCGCTGTCGTCATGCTCGGACTGCAAGGGCGCGATGTCGGCCAGGAACACATCGCCCTTGACCTTGATGCGCAGGCCGTTGATGCGCGACTTGTTGGCCCGCACCAGCTCCGGCAGGTCGAAGTCTTCCACGTAACGCGCCAGCGGCATGCCCGGCACTTCATCCACCCGCACCCCGAGCAGCTGCGCAGCAGTGCGGTTGGCGGCAACGATGCTGCCGCCCATGTCGATCGACAGCACCGGAAAGTCCAGTGCGCCGAGCAAGGCGTTCAGTTCCATGTGCCGGCGTTCGCTGGGCATCAGCCCTACCCGCTTGACGCCAAACACCCCGGCAATCGCCTCGAACTTGGGCCGCAGCGCCTGGAACTGCAGGTTGATCAGGTTCGGGCAGTGCAGGTAGATGGCGTTGCCATGGTCGCCGCCGACTTCGCCGCGCAGCACGTTGATGCCGTACTCCACCAGCAGGTTGAGGATGTCGCGAAGAATGCCGATGCGGTTCTGGCAGTGCACTTTGATGCGCATGGAAGCTCTCGAAGCGGCGAAGTTTTTCAACTGCCCGCAGAAAAGTCGTAAAGATAAGCTGACAAAAACACAGGTTCTGCCCGCCTGACGAGGCGAATTTTCCGATACTCGGCCGCTTTTGTAAAATTATCGTTACAAAAATACCGAAATCAAGCACCCGGCTACCCTATCACCCCCTGTGCAAATGCTCCCGTGAAGGGCTATTTCTGATGCATGTCGTGGACATAACAAGAAAGCCCTCACCAGGAGAGCCACATGAAACAGACGCAGTACGTGGCACGCGAGCCCGATGCGCATGGTTTTATCGACTACCCGCAGCAAGAGCATGCGGTGTGGAACACGCTGATTACCCGCCAACTGAAGGTCATCGAAGGCCGTGCGTGCCAGGAATACCTCGACGGCATCGACCAGCTCAAGCTGCCCCATGACCGCATCCCGCAGCTGGGCGAGGTGAACAAGGTGCTGGGCGCGACCACGGGCTGGCAAGTCGCCCGGGTGCCGGCGCTGATCCCCTTCCAAACCTTCTTCGAACTGCTCGCCAGCAAGCGCTTCCCGGTCGCGACGTTCATCCGCACCCCAGAAGAACTGGACTACTTGCAGGAACCGGACATCTTCCACGAGATCTTCGGCCACTGCCCACTGCTGACCAACCCGTTCTTCGCCGAATTCACCCACACCTATGGCAAGCTCGGCCTGGCCGCGACCAAGGAACAACGGGTGTACCTGGCGCGTCTGTACTGGATGACCATCGAGTTCGGCCTGATGGAAACCGCCCAGGGGCGCAAGATCTACGGCGGCGGCATCCTCTCCTCGCCGAAGGAAACCGTCTACAGCCTGTCGGCCGCGCCTGAGCACCAGGCCTTCGACCCGGTCGAGGCCATGCGCACGCCGTACCGCATCGATATCCTGCAGCCGGTGTACTTCGTGCTGCCGAACATGAAGCGCCTGTTCGACCTGGCCCACGAAGACATCATGGCCATGGTCCACCAGGCCATGCAGCTGGGGCTGCACGCACCGAAATTTCCACCCAAGGCCGCTGCCTGAGCACCTTGCCGATAACAACTCGAACGGAAAAACCCACCATGAATGCCTTGAACCAAGCCCACTGCGAAGCCTGCCGCGCCGACGCGCCGAAAGTCACCGACGATGAACTGGCCGAGCTGATCCGCGAAATTCCGGACTGGAACATCGAAGTCCGCGACGGCCATATGGAGCTTGAGCGCGTGTTCCTGTTCAAGAACTTCAAGCACGCCCTGGCATTCACCAATGCCATCGGTGAAATCGCCGAGGCCGAAGGCCATCACCCCGGCTTGCTGACCGAATGGGGCAAGGTCACCGTGACCTGGTGGAGCCACTCGATCAAGGGCCTGCACCGCAACGATTTCATCATGTGCGCACGTACCGACAAAGTGGCCGAGGGCGCTGAAGGGCGCAAGTAACTGCATTGTCTGAGCGCACGCATCGCGAGCTGTGCTCGCTCCTACCGGGGGTGTGCGACCCTTTCGTAGGAGCGAGCAAAGCTCGCGATGCACCGCACATGCGGTGCCTCTATGCGTCCGGTATCCGCCCGCAAAACCGACAGGCGACCGGGAAAAAATACAAACTGTCATCCAGACTTGTGTATCCTGCCCGAGCTTTTCGAAGCCCCGAACGCGCCTGGCGCAGACTTTTCACTCACACTTGCGAGGAACGACGAGATGCATGAAATCCCGAATCTTCCCTTCCCAAGCCTGAACCCAGAAGAGCCAACCGTTGCTGCCCACTCCGAACCGACGCCTGGCGTCGAGGATGGCGACGATCAATCCAGCGCTGACCAGGAATAACTGCGCAATCCCTGCGACTGTGTGAAAACGGCTGACCTGCGGGCCACCGCCGTCCTCGCGTTTTCACACCGTCCCGATCAGCGCCTGCGCAACAACCTGCTACCACCTGCGCGGCTCAGCCCTCGACAGACTCATGCCTCCACACATCGAGAGGTTGAGCCATGTCACCCAGCACCGACCCCACCCCACTGTTGGCCCGAATAAAGGCCCTGGACATCGAAAGCGTGCGCCTGCATAGCGCAGTGTCCGGCCCGCTAACCCTGCAAACCTCGCTCAGCCGGCATTTTGACCAAGCGCTGGGTTTGGGCGTCTTGTTCCCCACCGACCTGCGCGATCACACCCTGCGCCAGCAACTGACTGACGCCTTTGCCAGCGAAGCGGCGCGCGAGCATTTCAACCGTATTCTGCAGCGCCCCGTCGATAGCCTGGCGCCCCCAGAACTGGTGGCACGCCTGCACGCCAAGCTGGCCAGTACCGTCATCGCCGCTACCGACAGCACATTGATCGCAGGGCTGGCCGAAGGCCCCACCCTCACCCAGCCCTATGCCAGCTGCAGCCTTGCCCAGTCACTCTGGGCCCGCCAGGCCTGCGCGAGCCGCCGCGACTGCTTCCTGGCCGCTGCCATATTGCTGTACCCGCGCCTGCCCCTGGTCGAGCTGCCACCCCGGGCACCGGCCTCCCCCCTGGCACTGGACGACTACCTGGCACTGCCAACGCTGGTCGCCCACCTTTTGCCTGCCGCCCACGGCGAACACCAGGCCGTGCGGCTGTTCAACACCCTGGGCGCAGATGCCTACGCACAAGGCACGCGCTATCGCCGGCCGACCACGCGGGAACTTCAGGCAGGCGCGACGCCCAACCAGCACGGCAAGGTGTTGCTGCCGGGCGCGGCGTTGAAC
The DNA here is from genome assembly GCF_011752565.1 of Pantoea sp. Ap-967. GTDB lineage: Bacteria > Pseudomonadota > Gammaproteobacteria > Pseudomonadales > Pseudomonadaceae > Aquipseudomonas. The sequence continues at coordinate 185,192 of NZ_VWXK01000005.1, read as the reverse complement.
GCGCCAGCGGCCCAGGCGCTCGATGCCCTGCTGCAGGGGGCTGAGTTCAGCCAATGGGCCAGGCAATTGGCCGACGCCGCAGAATGGGCGGCCGGGTCGGACGTGCTTGCCCTGGCCGAACAGGCGTTGATCGATGTGCTCTACCCGCCCGAAACGCGCCAGCCAGGGTTCATCAAGGACTTCGACCTGTTCAGCCCCGAGCATGCCGGCTTGGCGATCGAGGACATCCGCCTCGACCTGCTCAACAGCCTCCAGGCCAGCCTCGATTGCACCCCCGCGTTGGCGGCACTGGCCGGCGAGCTGCTGATGCGCCGTTTCGCCCCCGAGCTGCTGCTGGCTGATTGCCCAGCCGACTTCACCCTCGAACCCGACCTGCGCTGGATGGCAATCCACCAGGGTGCGCTGATTGTGCAGGCGCGCCAGCAGCCAATGACCTTCGACAACGCAGAGCAAGTGCTGTACTCACTACCCGCAACCGATGACCCGGTTCCCGAGCAGGCGCTGCGCCAGGCCCTTGGCGTATGGGCGCCGCTGCGTGGCGGGTTCGAGCAGTCCCCGCCCTGGTCGGACCAGCAATGGCAACTGGCCCTGCACCGCTACCTGGCAATCAGGGATGTGGCGAGCCTGGACGACCTGCCCGACCGCTTCGAAGAGGCCCGCCGCCAACTGCTCCAGGTCCGCATCGACCCCGACTCTCGCGATGTGGACAACCAGCTGCACCTGCTCAGGTACCTCGACCACGGCGCCGGCTACGCTCACATCGACCGGCTGCCAGACCCAAGCGCCTGGTACGAGTCGGCATTCAGCACCTGGGAAGCACGCGCCATCACCGTCTACCAAACCACCCTGCAGCGCTGCCTGAGCCACCTGCCGCAAGACCTGCACGAACAACTGGGCGATACCGCCTGGACAGCCTACGCGGTAACCTGGCCCGTCTACATCGGCCGGCAAGGGCGACCGGACTATGGCGCCAGCCCCGAAGCCGACTGGCAGCAACAGACGGCCACCCAAGGCTTGGTAATCCATGCCGGCGACACGCTCTACGAGCTGTTCCCGGAGCGCATGGCATGGCGAACCCACACCGTTACCGATACCTCGCCACAGGGCCTGGCCGAGCGCCTGACACTGCGCTACAGCGAATACAACCAAACAGCACTGCCCTGGCTGGCCGCAGACTTTCCCCGCCTGCAGCCCATTGGCGAAGCCCCCACGCAAGACCGCCTTGGCGCCCTTGCCCGGCTTTACGCCAGCGCCATCGCCCTGGGCAACCGCGAGCTGCTGCATGCCCTGGGCAAAGGTGCCACCCCGCATGAGCAATTCCTCGCCGAACGCCAGTCGGTCAGCCTCTGGCGCTACCTGCAGCGCGTGTTCGCCAACCTGATTCCCGGCCTTGACTGCATAGCGCCAGACAGTGAAATCGATGCCGCAGCGTGCATCATGGATATCGCCACTTTGAAAGGGTCGGTCATTTCGCTGGGCGGGCGCCAGTTCAAGGCATTGGCCAGGCTGCCTGGCATCCTCGGCCAAAGCGCCGCCAGCTCGCGCCTGAGTGCCATTCGCGCCGCCCGGCGCTGGAGCAATGTACCGGTACCGACGAGTTTCAACGCGCCGCCCACAAGCCCCAGGCGCTGGCACAGCGCACCTGAATTGGCCCAAGTGACGCCACAGGCCGGGGAACTGACGGTGCAGCGCAAGGCACTGCCGGGCCAGACGCCCGATGCCCTGCTGCTCGAACGGATACCCGGCAATGAAGCATCAGCGGCCTGGAACCTGCCTGGGTCAGCCACGCTGATTCCCCGTGACGACCATACTCTGGACATGATCGTGCAGGGCGCGGCCTATCGCCTCCCGCCTGCGAACAGCACCGGGCTGGCACGCCGCCTGGCCCATGAGCCGCTGCTGGGCCACCCCCCCACCGAGGTGCCAGTGCCCTACCCCAACCTGGAAGCACAGATCGCCTTGAATTTTTCCCCGCCCCCCCATGATGCTGGTACTCCGCGGTCCGGGCAAAAAGTCAGTTACGCCTTCCAGACCGTTCGGATCGAACCCGCTCCGATGCGCTACAGGCCACAGAACACCCGTTTCGATATCTGGGCGCAGGTCATGGTGCGCGAAGGCAAGGTGGTGGTTCACGCACCCAGGACACCCAAAGGCGTGAGGCCTTTGCCAGCCGAGCAAGGCCAGTTGCGCCTGGGCATTCTCTCTCCCCCTGTTTATCACCGGCGCATCGTGGTCGATCCGTCACCTGAACTGCGCTTCGGCCTACCGCTAGACATGCCAGCCGAGTACGTCAGGACAGTCACCGAGCACTGCCCGCCAGTGCGCCTCGGCGGGCTGGCACGCACCATCCCGGATCGCCGCACCCTGCGCGGTGCGTTGATCGATTGGCAAGATGAGCAGTGGCTGGTGGTCGAGGCCGACCTGGGGGTGTTCTATGGCGCGCCTTACCAGCCCTGGGCGTGGCAAATGCGCTTGCTGGACGCCCCGGCACAGCCGCACAGGCTGCCACAACCACCCCGGGCGCTTCGCCGCAGGCTGCAGAGGATTACCGACGAGCACGCCATCGAGAAATACCTGGAGATCAGCGAAACCTACCGCATCGTGGCCGAGCACCCTGACTTGCAGCGCGATATCGACAACCTGGCCCAGTTGCTGCGCGACTGGATCGCCCAGCGGCGGGCATTCGCCCCCTACCTACCCTCGGAGTACCAAGCGTTTTTCGACTCCGTGCAGGACGAACTGATCCCGGATTACGCAGCCAACATCCTGACCCAGAACTCGGCCCAGGACGCCCTGGCCGGGCTTGCCAAGCGGGGCGCCATTGGCTTGAACAAGGAGATCATCCCCGACTGGTGGCAATTCAACGACGCCAGCGCCCCAAGGCGCCAGCGAGTACTGGATATTCTCGACCACTTGCTACCGGCCCAAGGCAGCCACTCGGCCTACACCCCCATGGCCGGGCTGGAGCGACTCGATGACGGCGCCCTTCAGGCCCTGCGCCAGCATCTTTATCCCGCCAACCTGGCCTTCGCCAGCGTCACCCTGAAGGACCAGAGCCGCGTGGTGTTCTTCGCCTTGTCCGGCACCCCTGGCAGGCGCGCATTGGAGATTGCGCCCCAGGCCAGCGCCGCTGGCGCCGTGCGCTATATCGATGCACGCCAGCAGAACCACGGGCTGCCATCAGACCCTCGGTTCAGCGAGCTGACCACCCTGCGCCGTGCGGACTTCCTGTCGATACGCCACCACCAGCGCCACCTCGATGCCGAGCGGCATATCGCGGCCGCGCTGAACCGCAGCCTGCTTGAGCGCCGCGACGAGGTGCAGCGCATCGAGGTATTCACCCTGCTCGATGCCTGCCGCTCGTGTGGGGGCTTCGTCCTGCCGCGCTTGCGGCTGGATTACCCACACGCCAGCTTCAGTGTGACCTGGATGATCGAATATCCGGATTGAGCCATTGCTGAAAAGCTTCACCCGCAAACGGCCATGCTGTGGTTAAGATGGCGGCTCTTACCGCCAGCCTTACCGCAGCAATGGACCCCGCAATGCCAGCACGCACGCCCACCAACCTTGCCATCACCGGGCAAGTCGTCTCCATCGTCCTGTTCACCTTCATCGGCTACCTGAACATCGGCATTCCCCTGGCCGTACTGCCCGGCTACGTGCACAACGACCTGGGCTTCAGTGCCGTGATCGCGGGGCTGGTGATCAGCGTGCAGTACCTGGCCACCCTGCTCAGCCGCCCCACTGCCAGCCGCATCATCGACAACCTCGGCAGCAAGAAGGCGGTGATGTATGGCCTGCTCGGCTGCGGCCTGAGCGGCGTGTTCATGCTGGCCTGCGCCTTCCTCACCCACCTGCCCTGGGTCAGCCTGGCCTGCTTGCTGGTCGGCCGGCTGGTGCTGGGCAGTGCCGAGAGCCTGGTCGGCTCTGGCTCGATCGGCTGGGGCATCGGCCGGGTCGGCGCCGAGCACACGGCCAAGGTCATCTCCTGGAACGGCATCGCCAGCTACGGCGCACTGGCCATCGGCGCCCCGCTGGGAGTGCTGATGGTCAAGGGCCTGGGGCTGTGGAGCATGGGCGTGAGCATCCTGGCGCTGTGTGGCCTGGGGTTGCTGCTGGCCTGGCCGAAACGGGCGGCGCCCATCGTCAGCGGCAAGCGCCTGCCGTTCATGCAGGTATTGGGCAAGGTGTTCCCGCACGGGTCGGGGCTGGCCCTGGGCTCCATCGGCTTCGGCACCATCGCCACCTTCATCACCCTGTACTACGCCAGCCGCGGCTGGGCCAACGCAGCGCTGACCCTGAGCCTGTTCGGCGCCAGTTTCATTTGCGCGCGGCTGTTGTTCGGCAACCTGATAAACCGCATTGGCGGGTTCCGCGTGGCGATTGCCTGCCTGTCGGTGGAAACCGTGGGGCTGCTGATGCTGTGGCTGGCGCCCAATGCCGAACTGGCCCTGGCGGGCGCGGCGCTGAGCGGGTTCGGGTTCTCGTTGGTGTTCCCGGCGCTGGGGGTGGAGGCGGTGAACCAGGTATCGGCGGCCAACCGCGGGGCGGCGGTGGGGGCATACTCGCTGTTCATCGACTTGTCGCTGGGGATCACCGGGCCGCTGGTGGGGGCGGTGGCATCGGGGTTTGGGTTTGCCTCGATATTTCTGTTCGCGGCAGCGGCGGCGTGTTGTGGGTTGGGGTTGAGCCTGTACCTGTATCGGCAGGCTAAGCACCGGCGCAGGCCAACCGAATGATGCGGGGGCTGCACCGGCCTCATCGCGAGCGTTGCTCGCTCCTACGGGGGACTGCGTAACCCTGGTAGGAGCGAGCGAAGCTCGCGATAGGGCTTCAGCGCCTGGCGTACTGCAACACCACTTCCAACGGGTGGCGCATCTGCCGCTCGGTCATGCGCTTGACCTGGCTGCGGCAGGAATAACCGGTCGCCAGCGCCTCACCTTCCTTGTCCAGCTTGGTGGCCCACGACTGCTCGAAGATGGTCCGCGAAGTCGCCTGGTTGCGCGCCTCATGCCCGTAGGTTCCGGACATGCCGCAGCACCCGGTCGCCTCGGTCACCAGCTTCAGGCCCAGGCGGGCGAACACCTGCTCCCACTGCTTGGTGCTGGCCGGCACGTTGGTCTTCTCGGTGCAGTGGGCCATCAGGCGGAAGCTGCCGGATGCAGCAGCGGCCTGCTCGGGCAGCACGTTCATCAGCCATTCCTGGGGCAACTGCACCTGTGGGCAGCCTTCCAGGCCCGGCACCTTCTGGTACTCCTGGCGGTACACCAGGGTCATTGCCGGGTCCAGGCCCACCAGCGGCACGCCGCAGTCGGCCAGGGCCTTGAGCTGGGTAGCGTTGCGAATCGCCGCCTTGGCGAAGGCGCCGAGGAAGCCCTGCACGTGCAGCGGCTTGCCGTTGGCGCTGTAGGGAGCAAGGAATACCCGATGGCCCAGGCGATGGGCCAGCTCGATGAACGCCGCCAACAGCGGCGTTTCGAAGTAGCGGGTAAACGCATCCTGCACCAGCACGATACTGCGCTCGCGCTGGGCCGGGGTCAGCTCGCGCAGGGCCGGCACGCTGGCCACGCCGACGCGGCAGCGGGTCAGGGTGGACTGGAAGTTGAAGCGGCTGATAAGCGGGCTGTCGACCATGCCGACCTTGTCGGCCAGCAACCGGCTGACCCACTTCGAGCCCATCACCGCGTTGTACAGCCCCGGCGCATGGGCCAGGTACGGGATGGTGAACTCCAGCGAGCCAATCAGGTAATCGCGCAGCGGGCGCTGGTAACGACCGTGGTAAAGCTCCAGGAAGCGCGAGCGGAAGTCCGGCACGTTGACCTTGATCGGGCACTGCCCGGCGCACGACTTGCACGCCAGGCAGCCGGCCATGGCGTCGTACACTTCATGGGAGAAATCTTCCTGGCCCTGGCTGCGCGCCCGGTTGTTGCGCAGCCGCGCCGGCAGGCCCTTGAGCCACGACACCTTGTTGCGCGCCGCCGCCAGCACGTCGATATTGGCTTCACCCTGCAGGCGCAGCCATTCGCGCATCAGCGAGGCACGGCCCTTGGGCGAATGCTGGCGCTCGCGGGTGGCCTTCCACGACGGGCACATGGCGTCGTTGGGGTCGTAGTTGTAGCAGGCGCCGTTGCCGTTGCAGTGCACGGCGCTGGGGAAGTCCTGCCACACGCGTTCATCGATGGTGCGGTCAAGGTCGCCGCGCAGGGTCACGCCATCGACCTTGGTCAGGCCTTCGGCGCTGTCTGGCGGGGTGCAGATCTTGCCGGGGTTGAGCTGGTTGTGGGGGTCGAAGGCGCCCTTGAGGCGTTGCAGAGCCGGGTACAGCTCACCGAAGTATTCCGGCACGTATTCCGAACGCAGGCCCTTGCCGTGCTCGCCCCACAGCAGGCCGCCGTAGCTTTTGGTCAGCGCCGCCACGGCGTCGGAAATCGGCTTGACCAACGCGGCCTGGGCCGGGTCTTTCATGTCCAGCGCCGGGCGCACGTGCAGCACGCCGGCATCGACGTGGCCGAACATGCCATAGGCCAGGCCATAACCGTCGAGCAGCGCGCGGAAATCGGCGATGTAGTCGGCCAGCTGCTCAGGCGGCACGGCGGTGTCTTCCACGAACGGCTGCGGGCGCACTTCACCCTCGACGTTGCCCAGCAGGCCCACCGAGCGCTTGCGCATGGTGTAGACGCGGGTCACCGCCTCGGCGCCCTCGGCCAGGGTGTGGCCCAGGCGCTCGACGCTGGTGTCGCGTTGCAGGTGATCGATGAACCCCTGCACCCGCGCATTGACCTCGGCTGGCTCGTCACCGCAGAACTCCACCAGGTTGATGCCCAGGGTCGGGCGCTCGGGGTCGGCCGGGAAGTATTCGGCCACGCTGTGCCAGACGATGTCCTTCATCGCCAGCATCAGCACCTTGGAATCCACCGTCTCGATCGACAGTGGCTTGAGCGCCATCAGTGCGTTGGCATCGCGCAGGGCATCCATGAAGCTGGTGTAGCGCACGTTGACCAGCACCGCGTACTTCGGAATCGGCAGTACATTGAGCTTGGCCTCGACCACGTAGCCCAGCGAGCCCTCGGCGCCGCACAGCACGCTGTTGAGGTTGAAGCGGCCCTGCTCGTCGCGCAGGTGCGCCAGGTCGTAGCCGGTCAGGCAGCGGTTGAGCTTGGGAAAGGTGCTTTCGATCAGCTCGGCCTGGGTTTCCTGAATCTCCCGGGCCATGCGGTACACCTCACCCACCCGGCCAGGGGCGGCGCAGGCCTGCTCCAGCGCGGCATCGTCCACCGGCAGGCTGTGCAGGCGCTCGCCACCGAGCAGCACGCTGTGCAACTCCAGCACGTGGTCGCGGGTTTTGCCGTAGGTGCAGCTGCCCTGGCCGCTGGCGTCGGTGTTGATCATGCCGCCAACGGTGGCGCGGTTGGAGGTGGACAGCTCGGGGGCGAAGAACAGGCCATGGGGCTTGAGCGCGGCGTTGAGCTGGTCCTTGACGGTGCCGGCCTGTACACGCACCCAGCGCTCCTCGACGTTGATTTCGAGGATCTTGTTCATGTGCCGCGACAGGTCGACGACGATGCCGTCGGTCAGCGACTGGCCATTGGTGCCGGTGCCGCCGCCGCGGGGGGTCAGCTTGACCGCCTTGAAGCGGGGCTCGCCCATCAGCGTGGCGACCCGCGCCACATCGTCGGCGTCCAGCGGGAACACCGCGGCCTGGGGCAGGCGCTGGTAGATCGAGTTGTCGGTGGCCAGCACCGTGCGGGTGCCGTAGTCGGCGCTGATCTGGCCGCGGAAGCCGCTGTTGCGCAGGGCTTCGAGGAATTCGGGGTAGTTGGCGCTCGGCGCAAGGGTCGACAGCTGGGCGATCATCGAAGGATGGCCTCTTGATATGGGCTAATTCACGGAAATCCTGTCGCCCCGGCATGGGTAGCTTGCACGGGGGTGACGTGTAGGCCAATGTTCCTGTAGTTTCGCCCCAGGGGCAAACGGATAATCCTGCCGCTATCAATGACTTTTATGAATGAATTACCGCCACCTGACACCGTCCATGTCACTGCTGCTGGCTTTCGAGGCCGCCGCCCGGCATGAAAGCTACACCCGCGCCGCCGCCGAGCTGTCGTTGACCCAGAGCGCGGTCAGCCGCCAGGTGCAGGCGCTGGAGCAGCAACTGGGCCTGACCCTGTTCCGCCGCGAAGGCCGCCAGGTGCAGCTGACCGACGTCGGCCGGCTGTATCAGCGCGAGCTGAGCGAGGCCCTGGGGCGCATCCGCAGCGCCACGCTGCAGGCCCTGGCCTACCAGTCCGGGGTCGGCACCCTGCGCCTGGCCACCCTGCCCACCTTTGGCTCGAAGTGGCTGCTGCCACGCCTGCATGCGTTCTATGGCGCGCACCCGGGAATGCTGGTGCATATTCACTCGCGCATCGAAGCGATCAACTTCGACACCAGCGAGATCGATGCCGCCATCGGTGTGGCCAGCCATGACTTGCCAGGGCTGATCTGCCACCGGTTGCACGCCGAGGAACTGGTGGTGATCTTGCCGCCGCAAGCCAGTGCCGATGCCCAGGGCTGGGCGCCGACGCGCATCAGCGAAGAGGTGCTGCTGAACGTGGCCAACAACCCGCATGCCTGGGGCGAATGGTTTTCCCACCACGGCCTGCCGCACCGGGCCATGCGCCTGGGGCCGAGCTTCGAGTTGACCTCGCACCTGATCCAGGCGGTACGGGCCGGTATCGGCATTGGGCTGGTTCCGAGGATTCTGGTGGAAGAGGAGCTGGCCAAGGGCGAGCTGTTCAGCCCAGGGGCGGCGTTTGCCAGCCAGCGCAGTTATTACTTGATCTATCCGCCGCGCAATGAGGCATTGCCTTCCTTGCGAGCGTTTCGTAGTTGGTTGCTGGAGCAGATTTGACACCTGCGCCGGCCCTTTCGCGGGGCAAGCCCGCTCCTACAGGTTGCGCATCGCGTTTTTTGTAGGAGCGGGCTTGCCCCGCGAAAGGGCCGGCACAGGCAACAAAAAACCCGATGCCAGTTCCCTAGCATCGGGTTTCTCAATCAGCGACGACTTATTTGGCGACAGAACCAGCCGCGCCGTTGGCCTGGGCGCCGCGCTTGCCCTTGAGCCAGTAGGCCACCCACATCGCCACCAGCCACACTGGCATCGCGTACACCGACACCTGGATACCCGGAATCATCAGCATGATGCCCAGGATCAGCACCACGAAGGCCAGTACCAGGTAGTTGCCATAGGGGTACAGCAGCGCCTTGAACAACGGCTTCTGCCCGGTGCGGTCGAGGTGCTGGCGGAATTTCAGGTGCGAGTAGCTGATCATCGCCCAGTTGATCACCAGGGTAGCGACCACCAGCGACATCAACAGCTCCAGCGCATTGGCCGGCATCAGGTAGTTGAGCAGCACCGCGATCAGGGTCACGGCAGCCGATACCAGAATCGAGCGCACCGGCACGCCGCGGCGGTCGACCTTGGCCAACGCGGCCGGGGCATCACCCTGTTCGGCCATGCCCAGCAGCATGCGGGCGTTGCAGTAGGTGCCGCTGTTGTACACCGACAGCGCGGCGGTCAGCACCACAAAGTTCAGCAGGTTGGCGGCCACGTCGCTGCCCAGCAGCGAGAACACCTGAACGAACGGGCTGCTGCCGTAGCTGCCGCCGGAGGCATCGATGCTGGCCACCAGGCTGTCCCACGGGGTCAGCGACAGCAGCACCACCAGGGCGCCCACATAGAAGATCAGGATGCGGTAGATGACCTGGTTGATCGCCTTGGGGATCACGGTTTTCGGCTTGTCGGCCTCGGCAGCGGTGAAACCGAGCATTTCCAGGCCGCCGAAGGAGAACATGATGAATGCCAGGGCCATCACCAGCCCGCTGACGCCGTGGGGGAAGAAGCCGCCGTGGCTCCACAGGTTGCTGATCGAGGCATCCGGGCCGCCGTGGCCGCTGGTCAGCAGGTAGGCGCCCAGGCCGATCATGCCGACCACTGCCGCGACCTTGATGATGGCGAACCAGAACTCGGCCTCACCGAAGAACTTCACGTTCATCAGGTTGATGGCATTGATCAGCAGGAAGAACGCTGCCGCCGTGACCCAGGTAGGGATCTCCGGCCACCAGTAGTGCACGTACTTGCCCACCGCCGACAGCTCCGACATGCCCACCAGGATATACAGCACCCAGCAGTTCCAGCCCGACAGGAAGCCGGCGAAGCCGCCCCAGTACTTGTGCGCGAAGTGGCTGAAGGAGCCGGCCACCGGCTCTTCGACGATCATCTCGCCGAGCTGGCGCATGATCAGGAAGGCGATGAAGCCGCAGATGGCGTAGCCGAGGATCATCGACGGGCCGGCGGATTTCATCACGCCTGCCGAGCCGAGGAACAGGCCGGTACCAATCGCGCCACCGAGGGCGATCAACTGGATATGACGGTTCTTCAAGCCGCGCTTGAGCTCGCCTGAAGGCATGTTTTGTCCACTCATGAACGAAGTCACCTGCATTGTTTTTATCTGTGACGGAATCGGACCCACCGCGCTCGTGGCGCAGCGGAATGGGCAAGGTGGTTACCTTGGGTTTCTTACCAACGGGTGGCGCCGGGGCGGATCAACCGGGAACAGGCAAGAGTGCGCGGTACGCAAGGGGGTCACAGGTAAAACGCGGCGCACTGTATACCCCTGCAAACGCGCAGGCGTCAACGCGTTGCATCGTTTCCTTGGGAAAAAACGCAGCGGTCCTGTGGTAGGTGCCTTTGAAGGCGAGCTGATCGGCGTACATGGCGCCTCCATTTGTTGTTCTGTAGGCCCGGCTCTGCGGTCGGGCTTTTGCACGTGGCAATGGCGGCTATAACACCGTGGTACGGGGGTTTGGGCAAGATGGGGTGGGTGCGGCGGCGGGCGCTGGCGGGCGGCGGGGCGGCAAGTTTTGTTTACGCGAATCGGAAAAAACGGGATTGGCGGGGGAAATCGGGGGCTTGTGTATAAATTTCTTTACAGAGTGGTTCGAGAACTTGCCAGTCGTCCGAAAAATTCTTTTTGTTCAATAGGTTGGGGCCGCGTTGCGGCCCGTTCGCGGCACAAGGCCGCTCCTACAGGGGGGCGGGCATAAAAAAACCAGACCGAAGTCTGGTTTTTTCTGGCTTACGCCGGGCGATCAGCCACGCGGCTTGCCGCGGCCACGGCCTGCCGGCTTGTCACCGTCTGGCTTGGCGGGGCGCTTGCGCATCTCGCTTGGGCGTTCGGCCACGGCGCTGCCACGGCTACCCTTGCGCGGCGCCTCTTCGCGCGGCTGACGCGCCGGGCGCTCGCCAGCACCGGCTTCATGGGCCGGGCGCAGGCTGCGCACGCGCTCGTTGCGCCCCATCGGCCGGGTCGACTTGCGCTGCAGGCGCTCCATCTTGTCCTTGGCCTTGAGGTTCATGGCCGGCAGCGCCACCGGCTGCAAGCCCACCTCAGCGGCCAGGATGTCGATTTCGTTCTGGCTCATTTCGCGCCAGCGGCCCATTGGCAGGTCGGAGTTGAGGAACACCGGGCCGAAACGCACACGCTTCAGGCGGCTGACCACCATGCCCTGGGATTCCCACAGGCGGCGGACTTCGCGGTTACGGCCTTCCATCACCACGCAGTGGTACCAGTGGTTGAAGCCTTCGCCACCGGGCGCCTTCTGGATGTCGGTGAACTTGGCCGGGCCGTCTTCGAGCATCACGCCCTGCTTGAGGCGCTCGATCATCTCGTCATCGACCTCACCGCGTACGCGCACGGCGTATTCACGGTCCATTTCGTAGGACGGGTGCATCAGGCGGTTGGCCAGTTCACCGTCGGTGGTGAACAGCAGCAGGCCAGTGGTGTTGATGTCCAGGCGGCCGATGTTGATCCAGCGGCCTTCCTTCGGGCGTGGCAGGCGGTCGAACACGGTCGGGCGGCCTTCCGGGTCGTCGCGGGTGCAGATTTCGCCGTCGGGCTTGTTGTACATGATTACCCGGCGGGTGGCCTCGGCGGCCTCTTCGCGCTTGATCAGCTTGCCGTCAACGGTGATGGCGTCGTGCAGGTCGACGCGCAGGCCCAGGGTGGCCTCTACGCCGTTGACCTTGATGCGGCCCTGGCTGATCCAGGCCTCGACGTCACGGCGCGAGCCGACGCCGATGCGGGCCAGCACTTTTTGCAGTTTTTCGCCGGCTGGCGGGGTGATTTCGGTTGCTTGCAGGTCTTGCTCATTCATCTGGGCACCTCCCGGTGTAGGCATGAAAAAATCGGATTTTGGCGACGAGCGTGCCAAAAGGCCGCGCATCATACGCGGTTCGGTGGGGGAACGCACTGCAGGGTAGAGGGTTTTGTGGGATTTGCGGGTGAATTCTGCCTAATGGTGATGGGCCCTTTCGCGAGCTTTGCTCGCGCCTACCGGGCCTGCGCCGTTCCCGTAGGCGCAATCAAACCTCTGGCTCTTGCTCACGCAAATCATCGAAATCGGTCTTCAACCCCTCCTCCATCTGGTCCAGTTCCACCAGCAGGCTGCGGAAGCTGGTTTCTTCCTTCGGCTCAGCCACTGCTTCCTCCTGCCCGAGGCTGGCATCGGCCAGGGCCTGCAGGTGCGCCGGCACCGGGGCATCGTCCGGGTCGAGCAGCGGCTCCGGTTCCATCTCGCGCAGCTCGGCCAGCGCCGGTAGTTCGTCCAGGCTCTTGAGATTGAAGTGGTCGAGAAACGCCTTGGTGGTGGCGAACATCGCCGGGCGGCCGGGCACCTCGCGGTGGCCCACCACGCGAATCCACTCGCGCTCCATCAGGGTCTTGATGATGTTGCTGTTGACCGCCACGCCGCGCACATCCTCGATCTCGCCACGGGTGATGGGCTGGCGGTAGGCGATCAGCGCCATGGTTTCCAACAGCGCGCGGGAATAGCGCTGCGGGCGTTCCTCCCACAGCCGGCCTACCCAGGGTGCGAAGCTTTCGCGGATCTGCAGGCGGTAACCGCTGGCCACCTCCTTGAGCTCGAAGGCACGGCCCGCGCAGGACTTGCCCAGCACCTCCAGGGCCTTCTTGAATACCTTGGGCTCAGGGCGCTCGGCCTCCTCGAACAGCTCGTACAGGCGCTCCAGGGACTGCGGCTTGCCCGAGGCGAGCAAAAAGGCCTCGATCAGCGACGCCAGGTCGCGGGGTTCATTCAGGTTCATCAGGTTCTTCGACAGACTCGGGGCGCAGCCGCACGTGGATGGGCGCAAAGGGCGCATTCTGCACCAGTTCGACCAGCGATTCCTTCACCAGCTCAAGAATCGCCATGAAGGTCACCACCACGCCCAGCTTGCCTTCCTCGGGCGCGAACAGCGCGACGAAGGGCACGAAGGCACCGCCCTTGAGGCGTTCCAGCACATCGCTCATGCGCTCGCGGGTCGATAACGTCTCGCGGGTGATCTGGTGGCTTTCGAACAGGTCGTTGCGGCGCATCACCTCGGCCATGGACACCAACAGCTCCTCCAGGCTGACCTGGGGCAACAGCTTGCGCACCTTGGCCTGGGGCGCTTCCAGGCGTGGCACCACGACCTCCCGGCCAACCCGTGGCAACGCGTCGATGCCCTCGGCGGCGGCCTTGAACCGTTCATATTCCTGCAGGCGGCGGATCAGCTCGGCGCGCGGGTCGCCCTCCTCTTCCTCCACCTCGGCCGAACGCGGCAGCAGCATGCGCGACTTGATCTCGGCCAGCATCGCGGCCATCACCAGGTACTCGGCAGCCAGTTCCAGGCGCACGCTCTTCATCAGCTCGACGTAGCCCATGTACTGGCGGGTGATTTCCGCCACCGGGATATCGAGGATGTCGATGTTCTGCTTGCGGATCAGGTACAGCAGCAGGTCCAGCGGGCCCTCGAAGGCTTCGAGGATCACCTCCAGGGCATCCGGCGGAATGTACAGGTCCACCGGCATTTCGGTCAGGGCTTCGCCGTAGACCAGCGCCAGCTGCAACTGTTGGGGCGAAGCGGCCTGCTCGGCCGGCGCCTCGGGCACGTCCAGCTGGCTCACACGTTGGCCATGAACGGCGTCGGGTCGCCGCAGCCTTCGCGAATCAGCTCGGGCTGGTCGCCAGACAGGTCGATGATGGTCGAGGCCTTGAGGTCGCCGAAGCCGCCGTCGATCACCAGGTCCACATGGTGCTCCAGGCGCTCGCGAATTTCGTATGGGTCGGTCATCGGCTCGCTGTCGCCCGGCAGGATCAGGCTCACGCTCATCAGCGGCTCGCCCAGCTCGGCCAGCAGCGCCAGGGTGATGGCGTGGTCCGGCACGCGCAGGCCGATGGTGCGGCGCTTTTCATGCAGCAGCAGGCGCGGCACTTCGCGGGTGCCGTTGAGGATGAAGGTATAGGGGCCGGGCACATGGGCCTTGAGCAGGCGGAAGGTGCCGGTGTCGACCTTGGCATACAACCCCAGCTGCGACATGTCGCAGCACATCAGGGTGAAGTTGTGGGTCTTGTCCAGCCCGCGCAGGCGGCGCACCCGTTCCACCGCCGCCTTGTCGCCAATCTGGCAACCCAGGGCGTAGGCCGAATCGGTTGGGTAGACCACCACACCGCCCTTGCGGATGATGTCCACCGCCTGGCGGATCAGCCGCGGTTGTGGGTTTTCCGGATGAATCTGGAAAAATTGGCTCACGAAGTCATCCTGTTCATAGCGCCATAGGCTGTTCATGACGGAATCGACGCCACAGAGGTGGCAAGTCCTCGGGCAATGGCCGGTAGGCACCGATCTCGCCCCAGGTGCCGGGGCCGTGGAAATCGCTGCCAGCGCTTGCCAGCAGGCCGAACTCACGGGTAAGGATGGACATCGTGCCCACCTGCTCGGCCGGCATCATCCCGTTGACCACCTCAAGTGCCTGCCCGCCTGCCTGAATATAGTCGGCAATCAGCCGCCTGCGCTTGCTGCGGGTCAGGTCGTAATGCATTGGATGCGCCAGGCTCACCCAGGCGTTGGACTGGCGCAGGGTGGCGACAGTTTCCTCAAGGGTTGGCCAGTGCAGCTTGACGTCGCCCAGCTTGCCGGCGCCCAACCACTTGCGAAAGGCCTCGCCACGGTCCTTGACGTAGCCTGCGCGCACCATGAACTCGGCAAAATGCGGGCGCGCCGGGGCGTTGCCGCTGTCGCCGAGCTCCTGTTGCACGGCGCGGGCGCCGTTCAGGGCGCCGGGCATGCCCTTGGCCGCCAACCGTTTGTCGATTTCCTCGGCGCGCAGCCAGCGGCCCCGGTGCAACGAGGCGATGGCATCGAGCAGCGGCGGCGCATCGAGCGGGAAATCGTAGCCCAGGACATGGATGGTGGCGCCGCCCCAGGTGCACGACAATTCCACCCCACTGACCCAGCGCATGCCACGCGCCTGGCACGCCTGGCGCGCCTCGGGCAGGCCTTCGAGGGTGTCGTGGTCGGTCAGCGCCAAGGTTTGCACCCCGTGCTCATGGGCCCGGGCGACCAGGTCCGTAGGCGCCAGGGCGCCGTCGGAGGCCGTGCTGTGACAGTGCAGATCAACATTCATGGAGGAGCGCTTTCGCTGGAATCGATGTTTGTTATTATGCCGTCACATCCCGATTCTGGCTGCCATTGTGAAACAATTCATCGATTTCATCCCGCTGCTGCTGTTCTTCATCGTCTACAAACTCGACCCACGCCCGCTGGACGTGGCGGGCCACAGCTTCGAATTCGGCGGTATCTACAGCGCCACCGCCATGCTGATCGCAAGCTCGCTGGTGGTCTACGGCGTGCTGTTCCTGCGCCAGCGCAAGCTGGAGAAAGGCCAGTGGCTGACCTTGGTCGCCTGCCTGGTGTTCGGCGGCCTGACCCTGGCCTTCCACAGCGAAACCTTCCTGAAATGGAAAGCGCCGGTGGTCAACTGGCTGTTCGCCCTGGCGTTCGCCGGCAGCCACTTCATCGGCGACCGGGTGCTGATCAAGCGCATCATGGGCCACGCCCTGACCCTGCCCGATGCCGTCTGGGCCCGCCTGAACCTGGCCTGGATCGCCTTTTTCATCTTCTGCGGCGCGGCCAACCTGTTCGTTGCCTTCACCTTCCAGGACTTCTGGGTGGACTTCAAGGTGTTTGGCAGCCTGGGCATGACCGTGATCTTCCTGGTGGCACAGGGCGTGTACCTGTCGCGCCACCTGCACGATGACCCTTCCACCTCCAAACCCAAGGATTGACATGCTCTACGCCATTATTGCCAGCGACGTCGCGAACTCCCTGGAAAAACGCCTGGCCGCACGCCCGGCGCACATCGAGCGCCTGCAGCAGCTCAAGGCTGAAGGCCGCGTGGTGCTGGCCGGCCCGCACCCGGCCATCGACAGCAACGACCCCGGTGAAGCCGGCTTCAGCGGCAGCCTGATCGTTGCCGAGTTCGACTCCCTGGCCGCCGCCCAGGCCTGGGCCGACGCCGACCCGTACATTGCCGCTGGCGTGTACGACAAGGTCATCGTCAAACCCTTCAAGCAAGTCCTGCCCTGACCTGCAACCGCGCCGCCCGCACAAGGGGCGGCGCGGCCTGCTCCGCTCAAATTGCACGTCCGTCCTCAACCTGCGGTATCTTTGCCACTGGCGCGCGCGTCAGACGCCGTCGATTTGAATTGAGTGAGTCATGAGCGAGCTGTTACTGATTGATGATGACCAGGAACTTTGCGAGCTGCTCGGCAGCTGGCTGACCCAGGAAGGGTTTATCGTACGCGCCTGCCACGACGGCCAGAGCGCGCGTCAGGCGTTGGCCGAACAGGCCCCGGCAGCTGTGGTGCTGGACGTGATGCTGCCCGATGGCAGCGGCCTGGAACTGCTCAAGCAACTGCGCAGCGAGCATGCCGAGCTGCCGGTGCTGATGCTGTCGGCCCGCGGCGAGCCGCTGGACCGGATCCTGGGCCTTGAGCTGGGCGCCGACGACTACCTGGCCAAGCCCTGCGACCCGCGCGAGCTCACCGCCCGCCTGCGCGCCGTGCTGCGCCGCAGCCACCCGACGGCCACCACCACCCAGCTGGAGATCGGCGACCTGGCGTTCAGCCCGGTGCGTGGCGTGGTCAGCATCGATGGCCGCGAAATGAGCCTGACCCTGTCGGAAAGCCGCATCCTCGAAGCGCTGCTGCGCCAGCCAGGCGAGCCGCTGGACAAGCAGGAGCTGGCGCAGATCGGCCTGGGCCGCAAGCTGACCTTGTACGACCGCAGCCTGGACATGCATGTCAGCAACCTGCGCAAGAAAATCGGCCCGCATGCCGATGGCCGGGCACGGATCGTGGCGCTGCGCAGCCGTGGGTACTACTACAGCCTCTGAAGCCCCCGCCCTTACCCGGACTCTGTAGGAGCGGGCTTGACCCGCGAAGCAGGCGACGCAGTTCATGGCACCGGCTGCGCCGGTGTTCGCGGGGCAAGCCCGCTCCTACAAGGGATCGCAGCCTGCAGGGCGGGGTGGCGAAAGCAGCCGCATCTTTACCCTGCCTTTACCCTCTGCTGACTGCGCTTGACCTCTATCTCCCTAGACTGAGCTCATCCGGTAAACACCGGCCCATGACAGGAGAGACACCATGCGCAAGACCCTTATCGCCCTGATGTTCGCCGCCGCCCTGCCGACCGTGGCCATGGCCATGCCTGAAGGCGGCCCGCGTCACGACGGCCCGCATCATCGCGGTGATGCGCCTTTCGCCCAACTGGACCTGAGCCGCGACCAGCGCCAGCAGATCGGCAAGCTGATGGGCGAGCAGATGAAGCAACGCCGCGACATCACCGAACACTACCTGAACAAGCTGCCGGCAGCCGACCAGAAAGCCATGAAGGACGAACTCAAGGCCAGCCACGACAAGACCGACAGCCAGGTACGCGCCCTGCTCAAGCCTGACCAGCAGAAGAAGTTCGACGAGCTGCAAAAGGAACGCGAAGCCCGCAGGGCTGAATGGAAAGAGTTCCAAGCCTGGAAAGCTGCAAAAGCCGCCAAGGCCCAGTAAGCTTCCCGCACAATGCCCGGCCCGCCTCGCGCGGGCCGGGCTTTTCCCGTTTTACAGGAGGTGCTCTTGCGTTCTCTGTTCTGGCGCATCCTGGCGAGCTTCTGGCTGGCCATCACCCTGGTTGCCGGCCTGTCGATCCTGCTGGGCCACATGCTCAACCAGGACGCCTGGATCCTCAGCCGCCACCCGGGCCTCAATACCCTGGCCAGCCACTGGGCCAAGCATTACGAGCAGGAAGGGCTGGACTCGGCACAGGCCTTCCTCGAACGGCGCAAGCAGCGTTACAAGATCGACGTGCAGGTGCTCGACGACAGCGGCGAGGCCTTGGTGCCCGGCACCTTCCCGCGCCGTGCCGCGGCGTTCGAAGCGCGCCAGCACAACGATGAACGCCGCTTGCCCTGGCGCCGCCTGACCGAGGAATACACCAGCCCCGACAGCGGCGAAACCTACCTGCTGATCTACCGCATCCCGCACCCTGAACTGGAAGCCTGGCACCGTGAAAGCCTGCTCTGGCCGCTTAGCGCGCTGGGGATCGCCCTGGTGGTGCTGACCCTGTTCAGCTTGTTGGTGACCCTGTCCATCACCCGCCCGCTCAGCCGCCTGCGCAGCGCGGTGCACGACCTCGGCCAAGCCAGCTACCAGCAGAACAGCCTGGCCCGCCTGGCGGTGCGCCGCGACGAGTTCGGCGTGCTGGCCAAGGACTTCAACAAGATGGGCGCACGCCTGCAGAGCCTGATCGGCAGCCAGCGCCAGTTGCTGCGCGACGTGTCCCACGAGTTGCGCTCGCCCCTGGCGCGCCTGCGCATCGCCCTGGCCTTGGCCGAGCGTGCCGAAGCCGAGCAGCGCCAGGCCCTGTGGCCGCGCCTGACCCGTGAGTGCGACCGCCTGGAGGACCTGATCAGCGAAATCCTCACCCTGGCCCGGGTCGATGCCGAGCAGGCCCACGCCGAAACGGTCGACCTCAACGCGCTGCTGGGCAGCGTGCGCAAGGACGCCCAGCTCAGTGCGCCGGAACAGGAGGTGAAACTCGAAGCACAGCCGGGGCTGACCCTGCAGGGCTGGCCAACGCTGATTGAACGGGCCGTGGATAACCTGGTGCGCAATGCGCTGCGCTTCAACCCGGTGGGGCAACCACTGGAGATTGGCGCGCTGCGTGAGCAGGACAAGGTTGTGCTGAGTGTGCGCGACCATGGGCCGGGGGCGGCGCCGGAACACCTGGCGCAGCTGGGCGAGCCGTTCTTCCGGGCGCCAGGGCAGGAGGCGGCCGGGCATGGGCTGGGGCTGGCGATTGCGCGCAAGGCCGCCGAACGCCATGGCGGCAGCCTGCAGCTGGAGAACCATCCGCAGGGTGGGTTCGTGGCCCGCTTGGAGTTGCCGCTGGTGGTGGCGACGGGCAGTTGAGGTGATGTTGGGTTTGCCGGCCCTTTCGCGGGGCAAGCCCGCTCCTACAGGGCCCTGTGGGAGCGGGCTTGCCCGCGAAGAAGCCTGCGCGTTATTCGCCCCAGGCGCTGACGTACTCTGCCGTTTCCAGAATCGGCGCCGGGCGCGGCTCGGCCATCGGCGTGCCGAGGTACAGGTAGCCGGTCAACTCCTCGTTCTCCGAAAGCCCCAACCCCTGGTGTACATAGGCATCGAAGGCCATGTCGCCAGTGCGCCATACCGCGCCGATGCCCTGGGCATGCGCCGCAATCAGAATGCCATGGGCCGCGCAGCCGGCCGCCAGGCGCTGCTCGGACTTGGGCACCTTGTAATGGTCCTGCAGCTTGGCGATCACCACGATCAGCAGCGGCGCACGCAGTGGCATGGCGCGGGCCTTGTCCAGCGCCGCCGGGGTGGCGTCGCCCTTGTGCTGCAGCGCCTGGGCGAACAGCTCACCGAGCTTCTCGCGCCCCTGGCCCTCGATGGTCAGGAAACGCCACGGCCGCAACTGGCCGTGGTCCGGCGCCCGCAAGGCGGCCTGGAACAGCGCCTCGCGCTGGGCGTCGTTGGGTGCAGGTTCGGTCAGGCGTGGCACGGAAACACGGTTGAGCAATGCGTCGAGAGCCTCCATCGGCTACCCTCCTGGCAGGTAAATGTGCGGCCATTCTAGCGTTTACATCACCAGACCCATAGGTAGAATGGCGCCCTTCCGTTTCGAGTCAGAGCAGATCACATGGCGTTGCCGACCTTAAGGATCATTGGTTTCATCATCGGCATCTTCCTGATAACCCTGGCCGTCGGCATGGCCGTGCCCATGGCGACCCTGGTGATCTTCGAACGCACCGGCGACATGCCGTCGTTTCTCTGGTCAAGCCTGATCACCTTCATCGCAGGCCTGGCCCTGGTGGTTCCCGGGCGCCCCGAGCACGTGCACCTGCGCCCCCGCGACATGTACCTGCTGACGGTCAGCAGCTGGGTGGTGGTGTGCGTGTTCGCCGCCCTGCCCTTCCTGCTGACCCAGCACATCAGCTACACCGACGCCTTCTTCGAAAGCATGTCTGGCATCACCGCCACCGGCGCCACGGTGCTCAGCGGCCTGGACACCATGTCACCGGGCATCCTGATGTGGCGCTCGATGCTGCACTGGCTCGGCGGCATCGGCTTCATCGCCATGGCGGTGGCGATTCTGCCGCTGCTGCGCATCGGTGGCATGCGCCTGTTCCAGACCGAGTCATCGGACCGCTCGGAAAAGGTCATGCCGCGCTCGCACATGGTCGCCAAGTCGATCGTCGGCGTGTATGTCGGCTTCTCGATCTTCGGCGCCCTGGCCTTCTGGTGGGCCGGCATGAGCCCGTTCGATGCCATCAACCACGCCATGTCGGCCATCTCCACCGGAGGCTTCTCGACCTCCGACCAGTCGCTGGCCAAATGGGACATCCCCGCCGTGCACTGGGTAGCGGTGGTGGTGATGATCCTCGGCAGCCTGCCGTTCACCCTGTACGTGGCCACCCTGCGCGGCAACCGCAAGGCACTGATCCGCGACCAGCAGGTGCAGGGCCTGCTGGGCATGCTGGTGGTGACCTGGATCGTGCTCGGCACCTGGTACTGGTACACCACCAACCTGCACTGGCTCGACGCCCTGCGCCACGTGGCACTGAACGTCACCTCGGTGGTCACCACCACCGGCTTCGCCCTGGGCGACTACAGCCTGTGGGGCAACTTCTCGCTGATGCTGTTCTTCTACCTGGGCTTCGTCGGCGGCTGCTCCGGCTCCACCGCAGGCGGCATCAAGATTTTCCGCTTCCAGGTGGCCTACATCCTGCTCAAGGCCAGCCTCAACCAGCTGATCCACCCCCGCGCGGTGATCAAACAGAAGTACAACGGCCACCGCCTCGACGAAGAGATCGTGCGCTCGATCCTGACCTTTTCCTTCTTCTTCGCCATCACCATCTGCGTGATGGCCCTGCTGCTGTCGCTGCTGGGCGTGGACTGGATGACCGCACTCACCGGCGCGGCCGGCACGGTGTCTGGCGTCGGCCCTGGGCTGGGCGAGGTGGTCGGGCCATCGGGCAACTACTCGACATTGCCCGATGCGGCCAAGTGGGTGCTGGCGGCCGGCATGCTGCTGGGCCGCCTGGAAATCATCACGGTGCTGGTGTTGTGCATGCCGGCGTTTTGGCGCCACTGACCTCGGCAGGCTCCGCGCCCAGGCGGCGGGCGCGGTATTCGCTGGGGGTTTCATCGAACCAGCGGCGAAACGCCCGGTAGAAGTTGCTAGGGTCGGCAAAACCCAGCAGGTAGGCGGTTTCCAGCAAGGTCATGCCCGGCTGCGCCAGGTACTGTTCGGCAAGCTCGCGGCGGGTATCGTCGAGCAGCGCCTGGAAGCTCGTGCCCTCCTCCTGCAGCCGGCGCTGCAAGGTGCGCTGGGACAGGTGCAGGGCCTGGGCCAGGGTTTCGCGCTTGGGCTCGCCCTGGGGCAGGATGCGGCACAGCACCTGGCGCACCCGGTGGGTCACCCGGCTTTCGGAAAACCGCGCCAGGTACTCGCCGGCAAAACGGTCATGCAGGATGGCCATGGCTTCGTTGGCGGTGGGCAGCGGCGCCTCCATGTCGGCCCGCTCGAACAGCAGCGCATCGTGCGGCGCATCGAACACCAGGGGTGAATGAAAGGCGACCTTGTAGGGCTCCACGTCCTTGGGCTGCGGCCCCTGCACCAGCACCCGGCGCGGCTGCACCGGCCGGCCGCTGAGCCATTTGCACAGGGCCAGGGCGCACGCCAGCGAGGCTTCGGCACTGTGCCGGGTAGGTGGCAGGTGATCGCCGTGCACGGTCAGGATCAGCGAATAGCCTTCGGCGCCGAGCACGAAGCTTAAGTCAGAGCTTTCGGCAATGATGCGCTGGTAGCGCACCAGGCGCTCGAAGCCTTCGGCCAGGGTGCGGCTGGACATCAAGGCATAGCCGACCACATGGAACGATGCCGGGCGTACCACCCGCGCCATGTTCAGGCCAATTGCCTCGTTGCCCGACAGCTCGACCGCCAGTTGCCAGAGGCGCGTCATCGAGTCTTGCGGGAAGCGCGCATCCGGGTCATCCAGCGCTGCGAAGTCCAGGCCCAGCTGCTTGAACATGGCCGGGCAATCGAGCCCTTCCAGTTCCAGCGCCTTGACAATCCCTGATGCCCAGCTGGCTGAGGTGGTTCTTTCACTCATGACAGACTTCTTATGCTGACCGCTTCGTGCGGTGAACCTCAAGGATACTCATTTGGCGCCCATTGTCACTGGCCGGCACCGCCAATGACTCTAGACTCGATTCAGGCTCCATGCCGTGTATCCTGTACAAGAGCGATCAACCCGGAGCACTGCCCATGACCCCCACCGCGCCGTTTCGCAGTTTCGCCGAGTTCTATCCGTACTACCTGGGAGAACACAACAACCCGACCTGCCGGCGCCTGCACTTCATCGGCACCAGCCTGGTGATTGCCTTGCTGGGCTACACATTGGGCAGTGGCAAGTGGTGGTTGCTGCTGGCGGTGCCGGTGTGCGGGTACGGCTTCGCCTGGGCGGGGCATTTCTTTTTCGAGAAGAACCGACCGGCCACCTTCAGCCATCCCTGGTACAGCCTGGTCGGTGATTTCGCCATGTTCCGCGACATTCTGCTGGGCAGGATAAGCCTGTAGGCCGCGGCCTGCGCCTGCTCAGGCGGGTTCGCGCACGGCTGCCGCCTGCTCGGCCTGGCGTGCCTGGGCATCGGCCAGGCGGTACAGCTCGATGCTGCCGTCCCAGTGTTCGATCAGCGCGGTGCACGATTCCACCCAATCGCCGCAATTGAGGTATTCCACCTCCCCTACCTGGCGGATTTCGGCGTGGTGAATGTGCCCGCACACCACGCCGTGAAAGCCGCGCCGGGTGCACTCGTGGGCAATGGCGTCCTCGAAGTCGCTGATGAAGTTCACCGCGCCCTTGACCTTGTGCTTGAGGTACGCCGACAGCGACCAGTAACCGTAGCCATAGCGGGCACGCCAGTGGTTGAGCCAGCGGTTGAGCACCAGGGTGAATTCGTAGGCGCGGTCGCCCAGAAACGCCAGCCAGCGGTGGTAGCGGGTGATCACGTCGAACTGGTCGCCGTGGATTACCAGCAGCCGGCGCCCGTCGGCGGTCAGGTGCTCGGCCTCGTCCACCAGCTGGATGTTGCCCAGGATCAGCTTCGAGTAGCGGCGCAGGAACTCGTCGTGGTTGCCGGTGACGTAGATCACTTCGGTGCCGCGCTTGCTCATGGTCAGCAGGCGGCGGATCACGTTGGTATGTGCTTGCGGCCAGTAAATGCCCCCGCGCAGCTTCCAGCCATCGATGATGTCGCCCACCAGGTAGACGCGGTCGGCCTGGTAGCCCTTGAGGAACTGCGACAGGTGTTCGGCCTGGCAGTCCCGGGTGCCCAGGTGCACGTCGGAAATCCACAGGGTGCGCACGCGCTGCTTGCGCGACGGGCGTGAGAGTTCGGCATGGGTCATGGGCGGGCTCCGGCGCTGTTTGCTGGAGACTGGCAGGCGCAGATGACAGGTTGGTGGCAGCCTTGTGACGAGTGATGGCGCGCACGCGATGGGGCACAATGGTGGGCAGCCCACGAGGACACCCCATGGCCGGCCCGATACTTTCCTTGCGTCACTACCGCGACGACCTGATCGCCCACAGCCACGAACACCCGCAACTGGTGTTCGGCCTGCGTGGGCGGCTGGACTTCGAGGTGCAGGGCCGGGGCGCCCGGCTCGACCGCCAGGGCCTGATCGTGGTGCCTGCCAGCGCCCACCACACCTGCGGTAGCGATGCCGGCAGCGATTGCCTGGTGCTGGATGTGCCGGGCGAGCATTGGCTGCACGAGCAACTGGGTGCCCATGCCGATGCCAGCCGGCGCCTGCTCGACCAAGCGGGCGCGATTGGCCTGGATCACCGCCAGCAGCAACTGGTGGACTGGCTGGCGGCAAGCCCCATGGACGACCCGCTGATCGCCCGGCAAGGTGCGGTATTGCTGCTGGCCAGCCTCAACTCCACGGCTGCGGCGCAGGTTTCCCCCAGCCCGCGCTTGCCGTATGCCGCGTTCGATGCGCACATCGAGCGGCATGCCGCGCACCCGCTGCAGGTGGCTGACCTGGCGCGGATTGCCGGGTTGTCCGCCACCCGGCTGCATGCGCGCTTCAGCGCTGAATGCGGCATGACGCCGATGGACTATATACGCCAGCGGCGGTTGCTCAAGGCGCGGCGGTTGGTGGAACAGACGCGCTTGCCGATGGGAGAGATTGCGGCGCAGGTGGGGTATGGCTCGCAGAGTGCGTTTTCGGCGGCGATGTTGCGGGCGTTTGGGTGCTCTCCCTTGGGCTTGCGGCGCGAGTCTGGCGATAACTGACGGCAGGATGGCGACAGAAAGGGGCTGACTGAGGGTTTACACTGCGCCTGTGCCGGCCACGATCAAGGACTTGCAATGAACCACCGCACCGCCCTCGGCGCCCTGCACATCGGCGCGCTGTTCTTCGGCCTGACCGGCGTTTTCGGCAAGCTCGCCGCCAGCGCCAGCCCAGCCATCATCGTTTTCGGCCGCGCCGCGTTCGCCGTGCTCGCCCTGGCCCTGTTCGCCAGCCTCACCGGCCCCGGCTGGCAACGCTTGAGCAGCCGCGACGTGCGCCGCCTGCTGCTTGGTGGCGTGCTGCTGGCCGGGCACTGGGTCAGCTTCTTCATTGCCGTGAAGGTCGGTGGCGTGGCCATCGCCACCCTCGGCTTCGCCAGCTTCCCGGCCTTTACCGTGATCCTCGAAGGCCTGCTGTTCCGTGAACGCATCCGCCGCAACGAAGCCGTCCTGGTGCTGCTGGTCAGCATCGGCCTGGTGCTGGTCACCCCGGCATTCGACCTGGCCAGCCAGGCCACCGGTGGCCTGCTCTGGGCGCTGCTCTCGGGGCTGTTGTTCTCGCTGCTGTCACTGACCAACCGCGCCGGCTCCGGGCGCCTGCCGGCGGTGCAGGCGGCGCTGTGGCAAAACCTGGTCGTCGGCCTGTGCCTGTTGCCATTCGCAGCGCCAGGCCTGGGCCAGGTGGCGGCCATGGACTGGCTGTGGATTGCCCTGCTCGGCATTTTCTGCACCGGCGTCGCCCACAGCCTGTTCGTCGCCAGCCTGGCGGTGATCAAGGCGCGCACGGCAGCGGTGGTGTTCGGCATGGAGCCGGTCTACGGGATTGCCGTGGCCTGGCTAGTGTTCGCCGAAACCCCGACCCTGCGCATGCTGCTGGGCGGCGCGCTGATCATCTTTGCCATCGTGCTGTCCAGCCGCCTGGGCGCGGAACCTGCGCCGAAGGCCGTGGCCGAGGGCGCCTGATCAACGGTCGTTGTGGCCCAGGTCGCGCTGCGGGTCGATCTGGTCGCGCACCCGCTGCTTGAGTGCCTTGGCCTCGGGAAAACCGCCGTCGGCCTTGCGCTCCCAGATCTGCACGCCGTCGCAACTGATGTGGAAGACGCCGCCGGTGCCCGGCACCAGCGCCACCCGCCCCAGGTCGTCGGCAAAGGTGCTGAGCAGTTCCTGGGCCAGCCAGGCGGCGCGCAGCAGCCACTGGCACTGGGTGCAATAGGTGATGACAATTTCGGGCTTGCTGTGGGCCATGGCTGAAGCATCTCCAGGTGAGGGGCCGCTTATACTAGCGGTCTTTCGCCTTCGGTTTGAGACTCACGATGCGCCGCCTGCTGTTCTGCTTTCTCATCACGCTGCTCTGCTTCCCCGTACTTGCCGCCGAGGCCAAGCGGCCCAAGGTCGGCCTGGTGTTGTCTGGCGGCGCCGCCAGAGGCCTGGCGCACATTGGCGTGCTCAAGGCCCTGGAGGAGCAGGGGGTGCGCGTCGATGCCATCGCCGGCACCAGCATGGGCGCGGTGATCGGCGGGCTGTATGCCTCGGGCTACAGTGTCGAGGAGCTGCAAACCCTCGCCACCACCCTGGACTGGCAACAGGCGCTGTCCGATGCCCCGCCGCGCAAGGACGTGCCGTTTCGCCGCAAACAGGACGACCGCGACTTTCTGGTCAAGCAGAAGCTGAGCTTTCGCGATGACGGCAGCCTTGGCCTGCCGCTGGGGGTGATCCAAGGCCAGAACCTGGCACTGCTGCTGGAAAGCAAGCTGGCGCACACCGCTGACACCCGCGACTTCGACAAGCTGCCCATCCCCTTCCGCGCCGTGGCCACCGACATCGCCAGTGGCGAAAAAGTGGTGTTCCGCCGCGGCCACCTGCCCCAGGTGATTCGCGCCAGCATGTCGATCCCGGCGGTGTTCGCCCCGGTGGAGCTCGATGGCCGGCTGCTGGTGGACGGCGGCATGACCGACAATATTCCGCTGGACGTGGCCCGCGACATGGGCGTCGACCTGGCCATCGTGGTGGACATCGGCACGCCGCTGCGCGACCGCAAGCAGCTGGCCACCGTGGTGGATGTGCTCAACCAGTCGATCACCCTGATGACCCGGCGCAACTCCGAGGAGCAACTGGCCAGCCTCCAGCGCGACGATATCCTCATCCAGCCGCAGCTTGCCGCCTTCGGCGTCACCGACTTTGGCCGGGCCCAGGACATGATCGACGCCGGCTACCGTGCCACCCAACTGCTCGGCCCACGCCTGGCCGCGCTGCGCCAGCCCGAGGGCGACGCCAGCCTGGCCGTGGCGCGATCACCCCGCCAGCGCACGCCGGTGATCACCGCGATCCGCATCGAAAACGACTCCAAGGTCAGCGACGATGTGATCCGCTACTACATCCGTCAGCCGATCGGCGAACCCCTGCTGCTCGACCGCCTGCAAACCGACATGGGCACCCTGTACGGCCTGGACTACTTCGACCGGGTGCAATACCGCGTGGTGCACAAGGGCGACGACAACACCCTGGTGATCAACGCCCGCGGCAAGCGCGGCGGCACCGATTACCTGCGCCTGGGGCTGAACCTGTCCGATGACCTGCGCGGCGACAGCGCCTTCAACCTCGGCGCCAGCTACCGGGTCAACGGCATCAACCGCCTGGGCGCCGAATGGCTGACCCGCGCCCAGATTGGCGACCAGCAGGAGCTGTACAGCGAGTTCTACCAGCCGCTGGACGTTGGCTCGCGCTACTTCATCGCCCCCTACCTGGACTTCGGCTCGCAGAACATCGAGGCCACCCTGGACAACGACCCCATCGCCGAGTACCGCCTGGAACGCTACGGCTTCGGCCTTAACGTGGGCCGGCAGATCAGCACCTACGGCGAAGTACGCCTGGGCGTGGGCAAGGCCTGGGGCAAGGCCGATGTGCGCATTGGCGACCAGAACGCGCCCAGCGTGAGCTTCAACGAGGGCTTTTATGAGCTGAAGTACTCCTACGACACCTTCGATAACGTGTACTTCCCCCACAGCGGCGAAGACATCAGCCTGACCCTGCGCAAGTACGACAAGTCGCTGGATTCCGACCAGCAATACCGCCAGTGGCTGCTGAACCTGGACAAGGCCCTGAGCAGCGGGCCGGACACCTTCGTGCTCGGCGGGCGCTACGGGCGCACGCTGGACGACTCCGAAGTGGTGACATCGAGCTTCGTGATGGGGGGCGCGCGCGAGCTGTCGGGGTTCCGCCAGGACTCGGTGTCAGGGCAGAACATCAGCCTGGTGCGGATGGTGTACTACCGGCGGCTGACGCCACGGGCGTACCTGCCGCTGGACTTCCCGCTGTACATCGGCGGCTCGCTGGAGCGTGGGCGGGCGTGGAACAACGACAACGAATTCGACAGTGGCTATATCAACGCAGCCAGCGTATTCCTGGGGTTGGAGACGCCGCTGGGGCCGTTGAACCTGAGCTATGGGGCCAACAGTGCCCATGAGCATGCGGTGTACCTGAACCTGGGGCATACCTTCTAGCTCGCGCGCTCCGGGCAGGAGATGGGCGGGTAGGAGATGGGCGGGTAGGAGCGAGCAGAGCTCGCGATGGGCTGCAAAGCAGCCCCGGCATCATGTGCTGCGAGGCTGAAAGCCCGGGGCCGCTGCGCGCCCCATCGCGAGCTCTGCTCGCTCCTACCGGGGCACCGCCAACGGATGCTTCAGGTCTTCTCGAGGTTGGCGAGAATCTTGGCATGCACGCGCATGCACACTTCCAGGTCTGCCTCGTCCACCCCGGTGAACAGCTCCAGGCGCAAGGCGTTGGCGATGGTTTCGATCTGCTCGATCAGCGGCTTGGCCGGTGGGCACAGCTGAATTTTCTTCGCCCGACGGTCTTCCAGCACCGCCTGGCGCCGCACCAGCCCCTGGCTCTCCAGGCTGTCGAGCAAACGCGCCAGGGTTGGGCCCTCGACACCCACGCTCTGCGCCAGCTCACGCTGGGTCGGCGCCTCGTCGAAGCGGGCCAGGTGCAGCAACACCAGCCAACGCGCCTGGGACAGGTTGAGCCCGGCCAGGCGGCGGTCCAGCTCGGCGCGCCAACCCCGGGACATCTGGGCCAGCTGCATGCCGAAGCGGTGTTGGTTGTCGGTCAGGGGCATAAGCAACTCAATTGAATAGAACTAATTATTAGTTAGCTAACCATGCTCCAGCCCTTCAAGCAAGGCTGCCAGCCCCGGAAACGTCCGATAATCGTCAAAAAGGATGACAACGGCCAGCGCTTGCCCGAAATGGCTTCGATCAGAGTTCGAACTCCGCCGCCAACGCCGCGCGCACGCAATACAGCACGCCTTCCGGCACCCGGCCAGCGAACAGCGGGGCAATGGCCGACACCGGCGGCAGCTCGCCCTCGCCGTCCAGGAAGGCGTCCTGCACTTCCATCAACAGGTCTTCGGGCAGATCCAGCGCCTGTTCCAGGCTCAGTTCCTGGCGGCCAAGAGCTTCGGCCAACAGGCTGTAGACATTCTTCTCGCTGCAATTGAGCTGGCCGGCGATTTGCGCCGGGGTCATGCCGGCACGGGCCAGGCTGACCAGCTCGTGGCGCAGGTCGAGCACCACCTTCGGCGCCTCCTCGGTGCCGCCGGCGCCGTTGAGCACTTCGAGGAAGGCCTGGCCATAGCGCTCCAGCTTGCGCGCCCCCACGCCGCTGACCTGGGCCATGTCGCTGAGGCTGGTCGGCTGGCTGCGCAGCATCTCCAGCAGGGTGGAGTCGGGAAAGATGACATAAGGCGGCACGCTGTGCTCCTCGGCCAATTTGCGCCGCAAGGTGCGCAGCGCCTCCCACAACTCGCGCTCTTCGCCGCGCACCAGTTGGCTGGCCGGGCTGCCACCGCTGCTGGAGGACGACTTGGCCACGGTTTGTGGCTTGAGGTCGCGGCGCAACTGCAGGTTCACCTCGCCGCGCAGCAAGGGCCGGCAGCTGTCGGACAGGCGCAGGCCGCCGTAGCCTTCCAGGTCGATGTCCACCAGGCCGCGTGCCACCAACTGGCGGAACAGCGAGCGCCACTCGGCCTCGGCCAGCGCCTTGCCAACGCCGAACACCGAGAGTTTTTCGTGGCCGAAGTTGCGCACCTTCTCGGTGTCCTTGCCCAGCAGCACGTCGACCAGGTGGCCGACGCCATAGCGCTGGCCGGTGCGGAACACCGCCGACAGGGCCTGGCGTGCAGGCTCGGTGGCGTCCCAGGTTTGCACCTGGTCGACGCAGTTGTCGCAGTGCCCGCAGGGTTGTTCGAGGGTTTCGTCGAAGTAGGCCAGCAGCGACTGGCGACGGCAGCGGGTTTCCTCGCACAGCGCCAGCATGGCATCGAGCTTGTGCTGCTCGATGCGCTTGTGGCGCTCGTCGCCCTCGGAGTTCTGCAGCATCTGCTTGAGCATCACCATGTCCTGCAGGCCGTAGGCCATCCAGGCATCCGAAGGCAGGCCGTCACGGCCGGCACGGCCGGTTTCCTGGTAGTAGGCTTCCAGCGACTTGGGCAGGTCGAGGTGGGCGACGAAGCGCACGTTGGGTTTGTCGATGCCCATGCCGAAGGCAATGGTCGCGACCATGATCAGCCCTTCTTCGTTGAGGAAGCGGTGCTGGTTGGCGGCGCGGGTTTCGGCGGCAAGGCCGGCGTGGTACGGCAGCGCCGGGAAGCCTTGGTCGCAGAGAAACGCGGCGGTTTCATCGACCTTCTTGCGCGACAGGCAGTAGACGATGCCGGCGTTGCCGCGGCGCTCGCCAAGAAACGCCATCAACTGCTTGCGTGGCGATTCCTTGGGCACGATGCGGTAGAAGATGTTTGGCCGGTCGAAGCTCGACAGGAAGCGTTCGGCGCCCTGCAGGTGCAGGCGCTGGACGATTTCCTCGCGGGTGCGCATGTCGGCGGTGGCGGTCAGGGCGATGCGCGGCACATGCGGGAACAGCTCGGCGAGCTGGCCCAACTGCAGGTATTCCGGGCGGAAGTCGTGGCCCCATTGCGACACGCAGTGGGCTTCGTCGATGGCGAACAGGGAAATATCGAGGTCGCGCAGGAAATCCAGCATGCGCGGCTGCACCAGGCGCTCGGGGGCCAGGTAGAGCATTTTCACCTCGCCCCGGCGCAGGCGCCCCGCCAGGTCGCGCTGCTGCTCGGCAGTGAGGGTGGAGTTCAGCGCTGCGGCAGCCACACCCAGCTCATCCAGGGTGGCGACCTGGTCGTCCATCAGCGCGATCAGCGGCGACACCACCACGGTTAGGCCCGGGCGCAGCAGCCCCGGCACCTGGAAACACAGCGACTTGCCGCCGCCGGTGGGCATCAGCACCAGCGCATCGCCGCCATTGGCAACGCATTCGATGATCGCAGCCTGGCGCCCACGGAAACTGTCGTAGCCGAAGATATCCTTGAGAACGCGCTGAGCCTGTTCGAGCATGTGCAACTCCAAAATCGCCGTACCATCCTGGACACAGGCTGGACGAAAAGACCGCCCCGCACACGCCTAAAGCGTAAGCGGCTTTTGCCAGCGGGCCGACAAGCGCCGCCCCTGGATGAAAAACGCCGGAGTATACCCCAGTGCCGCGCCGCGCAGGATGCCCGGTGACAGACGTTCCCTTTGCCCCGCTGGCGTCCGCTTGGTGCTAGAATTCATTATCGTTTATTCCCCAAGGTAGCCCTGTAATGTCCTTCGCCGAGCAACTGACCCGCCTGCAAGCCTTCCTCGACGCCGATGAGCTGCACGAAGAAGCGCTGGACTACGTCGCCGCCCACGGCTACCTGACCGCGCTGTCGATCTGCTCGGAGGAGGTGCCCGAGCGTGAATGGATCGACGCGCTGTTCGCCGAAGAACCCCATTACGCAAGCGATGCCCAGCGCACCGAAATCGAAGCGACCCTAGTGGCACTCAAGGGCCACATCGCCCGCCAGCTGGCCAGCGACGAGGAATTCGACCTGCCCTGCGAGCTGGACCTGACCGACGAGCCGGACGATTCCGACCTGCGCGGCTGGTGCATCGGCTTCATGGAGGGCGTGTTCCTGCGTGAAGAGGCCTGGTTCGAGAACGCCGAGGAAGAAGTCAGCGAGATGCTGCTGCCGATCATGGTGGGTTCCGGCCTGTTCGACGAGCAGCCTGAATTCGCCGACATCGCCAGCAACGCCAACCTGCAGGACGACATGATCGTGCAGATTCCAGAGGCGCTGAGCGCGCTGTTCCTGCTGCTGCACGCTCCAGACGAGAAGCCGGCGCTGCTCAAGCCACGCCACCACTGAGCCAGCGGTGCGCTACCTGCTGCTGGCCATCGGCTGGCTCAGCGTTGCGCTGGGGGTGTTGGGGATCTTCCTGCCGGTGTTGCCCACCACCCCGTTCCTGTTGCTGGCGGCCGCCTGCTTTGCCCGCAGTTCACCGCGCTTTCACCACTGGCTGGTCAACCACCCCAGGCTCGGGCCGTGGATACGTGATTACCTCGGTGGCGAGGGCATTCCCCTCAAGGGCAAGGTGTATGCCATCGGCCTGATGTGGGCGAGCATCGGGCTGTCGTGCTACCTGGTGCCGCTGTTCTGGGCCAGGGTGTTCATGCTCACCAGCGCGGTGCTGGTCAGCGCCTACATCCTCAAGCAGAAAACCCTGCGCAGGCCGGGTTAAAAGCACGGACACTGCCCCCCGTAGGAGCGAGCGCAGCTCGCGATGGGCTGCAAAGCAGCCCCGGCATCATGAACCGCGAAGCTGAAACCCTAGGGCCGCTACGCGCCCCATCGCGAGCTACGCTCGCTCCTACCGGGGCGGCGTAGGCCTGGAGAGGGGTGCCTGATGGCCACTCAAACCGTATCCACCTTCAACGAATGGTCATTGATCATGCCGTTGATGATGGTCGCGGTATCGTGCCCCGCCGCAATCACCCCGCCCGCCCCTGCCGTCACCCCGTAATGCTGGGCCAGGTCGACCCCGGCCAGGTCGATGGTCTGGGTCGGCGCCGCACCGGCAACGCTGCTGACTTCGATGGTCGACACCACCTGGCTGCCCGTGCCACTGACCTTGAAGTGCAGGTAGTCGTCCAGCGACGCCGCCGTGGTATTCTCCCCCTGCAACAGTTGCGACAGGTCCAGGTGGTCGCTGCCCGGGGTGAAGTCGGTGACCGTGTCATGCCCGGTATCGCCCTTCTGCCAGACGAAGGTGTCGTTGCCATTGCCACCGGTCAGGGTGTCGTCGCCCGGCCCGCCGATGAGGATGTCGTTGCCATCGCCGCCCTTGAGCACGTCATTGCCCAGGCCACCATTGAGCACATTGTCGCCGGCATTGCCGACCAAGGTGTCGTTGTAGTCCGAGCCGATCAGGTTCTCGATGCTGACCAAGGTATCGACCCCAGCGCCGCCGGTATGCTGCGGCCCGCTGATGCTCAGGTCGACCGTGACCCCTGCGGTGGCCGCCTTGTAGCTGGCGGTATCGTTGCCAGCACCGCCATCGAGCAGGTCATTGCCAGGGCCGCCGATCAGCAGATCATCGCCATTGCCGCCATACAGCTGGTTGTTGCCCGCCCCCGCCACCAGCACGTCGTTGCCATCGCCGCCGTTGAGCACGGTGTCGGCGTTGTTGGCCATCAACACATCGGCGCCTGAGGTGCCGTTGAGGGTCTGGCCGGACTGGTAGCTGATGTCTGCGATGCCGGTGGCACTGCCGCCGTGGCCATCGGTCACCGTATAGCTGGCCTGGTGCACTTCGTTGACCGCATTGCTGTAGTCCAGCACCAGGCTCAGCTTGTAGTTTTCTGCGGCCTTGCTGTTGCCGATGGGGTCGACCTGGTTGGTCACATGGATGCTGTACACCCCATCGTGGCTGGCCGTGAAGCTGCCGCCATCAGCAATTGGCTGGTAGTTGCCGTGGTCGTCCTTCCACTCAAGGCCCAGGTTGCCCGCGGGGCGGTCGTGGTCCAGTTGCAGGGTTTCGCCCTTGCGCAGGCTGACGGTGATCACATCCTCACCGTTGGCATTGGCGGTGGTGACGTTGCCCAGGTAACCCAGCACCATCAGCGCCGCGGTCATGGTGCCGGTGGTGGTGGTGAAGGCGCTGCGGTCAAGGGCCTTGAACTGGTTGTCGAGGGTGTTGCCATGGCCGTCGAACACGATGCTCTTGATCGCACCGCCACTGGTGAAGTCGGCGGCCTTGTCGTCGGCAAAGTGGGTGGTGAAGGTGATGGGCGAGGCATTCAGGCGGTCGTGATCGGCATCGTTGTCATTGGCCAGCAGCACGTCGGCCGCCACGGTGATGCTGGCAGGGCCGCTGATGTTGGTGATGATGTGATCGGCCACGGCCACCGGCGCGTTGTTGGCGTTGACCCGCACCACCAGGCTGGCGCTGCTGGTGTCACCGTCGTTGTCACTGACCGTGAAGCCGAAGCGTTCCACCTGGTTGCTGTCGCTGCTCTTGGGCCCGGTGTAGGTGAAGTCGCCGTTGTCCATGTCGACCACCAGGCTGCCGCCCAGGCTGGTCTTGATGGTGAGGGTGTTGCCGGTGGTGTCGAAGCTGGCCTTGTCCACGCCGCCACTGGCCTGGTAGCCGCCCTGCCCGGCATTGGCTTTCGGGTCGTAGGTGTAGCTGGTGCCATCCACCAACAGCGCCTTGATGAAACCGCCGTCGGCACCGAATGTGCCGCCGCTCATGAGGCTGCCGGTGATCGACGCACCCAGCACGGTGCCCGAGAGCACGCCATTGAGCTGGCTGAGGTCGGTGACCACCACCGAATCGGTATCGGTGTGGGTGGTGCCGTCATAGGCCAGCGGGTTGAGGTTGCCCTCGTTGACATCCTTGCCCAGGCCGATGGCGTAGGACTTGATGCCATTGCTGTCGAGGAAGGATTCCCAGCTGGTTTCGCGCGCCCCGCTGATCGCGTGGCCGTTGGTGGGCGCGCCGTCGGAGAAAAAGTAACTGACGTTCTGCGCACCCGCCAGCTTGCCATCCTCGGCATACGCCGTCTGCGCGGCAGTGGTGGCGGCGTCGTAGTGGGTCACCCCGCTGGCGTGCAAGCCACTGACGATGGCCTTGGCCTGGTCGATGGTCAGCCACTGCGCTGCCTGCACCTGCGCGCCGGTGCCAAAGGTGACGATCTGCACCTTGATGTCGCCCATGTCGTCGTACTTGTCGAGCAGCGCGCTGATCGCCTGCTTGGCCAGGTCCAGGCGGGTCAGGCCCGGCACGCCAGAGGCCGAGGCCATGCTGCTGGACACGTCGATCACCAGCAGGATGTTGGTATCCACCTGGCCCGGGCTGATGCTGCGCTCGGCGCACACCGCCTGGGGAACATCGTCGACGATGGTGATGGCAATGCTGTTGGTGACGCTGTTGCCGTGGGTGTCGGTGGCCTGGTAGGTGAAATACTCGATGGCCGAATCCGCGCCGGGGGTGTTGGCGGGCGAGGTCAGGGTGTAGGTGTAGGTGCCATCGGGGTTGATGCTGATCTGGCCGTAATGGCCCACGGCATCGCCCACCAGGCTGTAGGTCAACGCCCCTACCCCACCCACCACCGAGCCCACCAGGGTGCCGGAGGCGGTTTCACCGGTCGAGCTGGGGTCGCTGCCGGTGACGGTGCCGGCTGCCAGGTCGCTACCGTCCTTGTGCAGGTCCAGGGCTTTCTCGAACACCGTCAGCGTGGGGCTTTCGCACGCTTCCAGGCGCGGGTCATGCACGCTGATGGTGATGGTGGTGGTGCTTTCATCGCCATCGGCATCGCGAATGGTGTAGACGAAGCTGTCGATGGCATCGCGGGGCGACGCCACGTCGGGGCTGGCATGGTATTCGGCATTGCCCTGGGCATCGATGGTCAGGTAGCCGTACTGGCCTTGCACCTGGGTGTTCAGCTGGCCGACGGCCGAGCTGGAGGTATCGCTGCCGGCGCGCACACCCACCACGTAATGGCCGTCGCTGAGTGTGTCGGCCCCCACCACATCGTTGTACATCACGTTGCCGCGCACCACGTCGCCCTTGCCGACGCTGACGTAGTCGGCGTTGGCGTGGGGCACATCGTCGACGATGCTGACGACCAGCGTGCTGGTGGTGGTGTTGCCGAGCGAATCCTGCACTTGGTAGGTGAAGGTTTCAGTGACCGTGTTGGCGCCGTCATTGGCGTGGGGCGAGGAGTTGGCCGGCGAGGTCAGCGTGTAGGTGTAGGTGCCGTCCGGGTTCAGGTGCAGCTGGCCATACTGGCCCGTGGCATCGCCGACCAGGCTGAAGGTCAGGGTGCCGACCCCGCCCCTGGCCGAGTCTGCCAGGGTGCCGCTGGCGGTTTCGGCAGGCGAGTCGGGATCGCTGCCGGTCGCCAGCGCCTTCTCGTAGACCGTGACATCACGGTCCTGGCAGGCCATCAGCGAGTTGTGCACGGTGATGTTGACCGTGGTAGTGCTTTCATCGCCATCGGCATCGCGAATGGTGTAGACGAAGCTGTCCACGGCATCCTGCGGCGCCACGACATTAGGGTTGGAGTGGTATTCGGCGTTGCCTTGGGCATCGATGGTCAGGTAGCCGTACTGGCCCTGCACCTGGGTGTTGAGCTGGCCGATGGCCGAGGTGGAGGTGTCGCTGCCGGCGCGCACGCCAACCACGTAGTTGCCGTCGCTGCGCACATCGGCACCGACCACGTCGTTGTACATCACGTTGCCGCGCACCACGTCGCCCTTGGCAACGCCGGTGTAGTCGGCCACCGCCTGGGGCACGTCGTCGACGATGCTGATGACGATGGTGCTGGTCGTGGTGTTGCCGAGCGAGTCCTGCACCTGGTAGGTGAAGGTTTCGGTCACGGTGTTCGCGCCGTCGTTGGCGTGGGGCGAGGTGCTGGCGGGTGAGGTGAGCGTGTAGGTATAGGAGCCGTCCGGGTTCAGGTGCAACTGGCCGTACTGGCCCGTTGCATCGCTGACCAGGGTGAAGGTCAGGGTACCCACGCCGCCTCTGGCCGAGTCGGCCAGGGTGCCGCTCGCCGTTTCGGCGGTCGAGTTCGGGTCGCTGCCCGTGACCGTGCCGGCGGCCAGGTCGTTGCCGTCCTTGTGGGTGTCCAGGGCTTTTTCGTAGACGGTGACGTCACGGTCTTCGCAAGCCATCAGCGAGTTATGCACGTTGATGCTGATGGTGGTGGTGCTTTCATCGCCATCGGCATCGCGAATGGTGTAGACGAAGGTGTCCACGGCATCGCGCGGCGAGGCGACGTTGGGGTTGGAGTGGTATTCGGCGTTACCCT
The DNA here is from genome assembly GCF_011752565.1 of Pantoea sp. Ap-967. Taxonomy (GTDB): domain Bacteria; phylum Pseudomonadota; class Gammaproteobacteria; order Pseudomonadales; family Pseudomonadaceae; genus Aquipseudomonas. The sequence goes on along the minus strand of NZ_VWXK01000005.1, from coordinate 148,271 downwards.
GGGCATCGATGGTCAGGTAGCCGTACTGGCCCTGCACCTGGGTGTTGAGCTGGCCGATGGCCGAGGTGGAGGTGTCGCTGCCGGCACGTACGCCAACCACGTAGTTGCCGTCGCTGCGCACGTCGGCACCGACCACGTCGTTGTACATCACGTTGCCGCGCACCACGTCGCCCTTGGCCACACCCGTGGAATCGGCCCCGGCCTGGGGCACATCGTCGACGATGTTCACATCCAGGCTGCCGCTGGCGGTGCTGCCGTCGATGTCCTTGGCCACCACTTCGAAGTGCTCGCTGATGACGTTGATGCCATCGGCATTCGGGTGGCTTTCGCTGCCTGTCAGGGTGTAGCTGTAGGTGACGGTGCCTGTAGCTGGATCAAAGCCGAGGATGGTCAGGGTATTGCCTTCAGGGGTCACCGTCGACTGCGGGAAGCCTGCCGCCACGCCACCGCTCACCACGCTGATGCCGCCCACGGTGAGGGTTTGCAGGCCATCGGCTGCGGTGACCTTGAAGGTGCCTTGCTGGGTCAGTGCCGCGGCATCGGGCGAGGAACCTGCGGCCAGGTTTTTCTCGTAGACGGTCAGCTCACCGCCCTGCTGGGCCAGGCCGTCGAGGGTTACCGGGTCGTCGAGGTTGCTGACGTTGAGGGTCAAGGTTGCGCTACTGGTATCACCGTCGGCGTCCTTGATCGTGTAGGTGAAGCGCTCCACGCCATTGCCACCACCACCCAGGTTCTTGAAGTCTGGGTCACTGGTGTTGAGCGTGTAGGTGTAGGAACCGTCGGCCGCCAGTACCAAGGTGCCGTAGGTGCCGATGAAGGTGCCAGCCAGCACGGGGCCACCAGCCACACGATCGGCGCCTTGCACATCGTTGGTCAGCACGTTGCCGGTCAGTTCGGTGTGCTGTTCGGTGGCCGTGACGGCATTGCTGTCGTCCACCGCCTTGGGCACGTCATCGACGATATTCACATCCAGGCTGCCGCTGGCGGTGCTGCCGTCGATGTCCTTGGCCACCACCTCGAAGTGCTCGCTGATGAGGTTGCTGCCGTCGCCGCTCGGGTGGCTTTCGCTGCCCGTCAGGGTGTAGCTGTAGGTGACGGTGCCTGTGGCGGGATCAAAGCCGAGGATGGTCAGGGTGTTGCCTTCGGGGGTCACCGTCGATTGCGGGAAGCCTGCCGCCACACCACCGCTCACCACGCTGATGCCGCCCACGGTAAGGGTTTGCAGGCCATCGGCGGCGGTGACCTTGAAGGTGCCTTGCTGGGTCAGTGCCGTGGCATCCGGCGCGGAGCCGTCGGCCAGGTGTTTTTCGTAGACAGTCAGTTCGCCGCCCTGCTTGCCCAGGCCGTCGAGGGTCACCGGGTCGTCGAGGTTGCTGATGTTCAGGGTCAAGGTTGCGCTGCTGGTATCACCGTCGGCGTCCTTGATGGTGTAGGTGAAGTGCTCCTCGCCACTGCCACCACCGCCGAGGTTCTTGAAGGCGGCGCCGTCGCTGTTGAGCGTGTAGGTGTAGGAACCATCGGTTGCCAATACCAGGGTGCCGTAGGTGCCGGTGAAGGTACCGGCGAGCACGGGGCCACCGGCCACGCGGTCGGCGCCTTGCACGTCGTTGGTCAGCACGTTGCCGGTCAGTTCGGTTTGCTGCTCGGTCGCCGCCACGGGGTTGGTGTCATTCACCGCCGTGGGGGCATCGTCATGGATAACCACGTCCAGCGAGCCCTGGGCCACGTCGCCGTTGCTGTCGCTGACGCGCACCACCAGTTGTTCGCTGAGGGTCTTGGCACCATCGTCTTCGATATGCTGCCCGGCGTCGGTCAGGGTGTAGCTGTAGCTCACCTCGCCGGTGGCGGAGTTGTAACCGGTGACGGTCAACGTGTTGCCCAGCCCGGTGGTGATCGACTGGCCAACACCAGTCACCACGCCACCGGTGACCACGTTGATACCGCCAACGTTGAGGTTGAACACGCCATCCTGCGCCACCACGGTGAAGCTGCCACGCTGGGTCAGCGCGGCGGGGTCGCTGGCCGAGCCCAGGGGCAGGTTGGCCTCGTTCAGGTTGATTTCGGCAGGGCTCAGGTCCAGGCCGATCAGGGTAACCGGGTTATTGACCGGTATCGGTGGCTGGGGCTGTTCAGGGGGCGTACCGCCATCGGGCACGTTGCCGCCATTGGGCGCATCGGGGTTGCCGTTATCCAGGGCGGTACTCAACGCACCGACTTCACGCTGGGCAAATTCGGGAATGCCGTTGAAGCCCGCCGTGGGGAAGCCGATGTGCGGATCGACCCGCGCCCCCACTTCGCTCAGCAGCACGAAACTGTGGCCACCGCCCAGTGCCCCGGACGCGTTGCCGTTGGCGGCCCCGGCCGCCGTCGGCTCGGCAGAGCGGCTTGGGTCGTCACCGCTGGCGATCGCCCGCTGGATACGCTCGACATCACTCAGTTGGTTGTCGCTGGGCGCCACCTCATGCCCAGGGTGGGCCGGGTGGCCGAGCAGGTCCGCGCTCAGCAGCTGGCTGCTGTCGCGCCCCAGGGTCAGCTCACCGCCGTTCTGCAGGCGAACTGCCACGGCCCCTGTCGCGGCGGTTTCCAGTTGTTCGCCGGCATACAGCCGGTCGCCCTCGATCAGTGGACGACGGCTGCCATCGCTGCCAACGGCGAACACTTGCCCGATCACCTTGCTGACCACACCGATTAACTTAGCCATGCGCGCACGCCTCCCCTCACCGATTGGCAATTCAGCCAATGACTGGCCAGGGGCGGTTCAGGGCAAAGAGTTCGGCTGTCTCAACGGTGAGATTCGTTCTCTCAGGCACTGCATTTGGCGAGAGTTCCCGATCTGAATTGGCCATCTTCCAATCGCCAATTTTTTGTCGCCAAATAGTACTTTTACCTAACCGTCCCGCGTCATAGCTGTAAAAAACTGTGGAACTCGCTAGAGTGCTTGCGAAGCTCGGAATACAGCGGCTTGGCAATTCACTTGAATGAAACAATGTCTTGCTTTCGTTAGACCGCATAAGTTTTTTTTTGCATAGGACTTATGAAAAAATCGTCTTAGCTCGCGCCTTAAATGTTCTTAGCTCAACTGTTACAAACTTGATACGGTTAGATTCAAGAATAACGTCATTTAATTGACGAATAAGCAGGACAATTTTGTGACCAGGGAGAAGTACCCGATGCGCGTTTTAAACCCCATCACCAGTGCAATGCTGTTGGCTTTCGCGTGCGCCAACGCGCAGGCGATGTCGCTCAACGAAGCCGTCCAGAACGCCGTGGACCACCATCCAGAAATCAGCGCCAGCCGTAACAGCCGACTGTCGGCTGACGAGGATGTGAAATTCGCCCGTGGCGGGTACTACCCCACCGTCGACCTGGTCGCAGGTTACGGCCGCCAGCGCTCCGACAACCTCAACACTCGGGGCCTGAACGCCGACGGTACGCGCAACCACAACAAGGAAACCCTCAACTACACCCAGTCGGAGCTGCGCCTGCGGCAGATGCTGTTCGACGGCTTCAACACCCCCAACGAAGTGGGCCGCACCCAGGCGGTCGCCAACTCGCGCGCCTACTACACCCAGGCCACGGCCGAAACCGTCGCCCTGCGTGCGGTGGAGGTGTACCTGGAAGTGCTCAAACGCCGTGAGCTGGTGACCCTGGCCAAGAACAACCTGCAAGCCCACCTGCGGGTCAACGACCAGATCGGCCTGCGCAGCGAGCGCGGCGTGGGCAGCACCGCCGACCTTGACCAGTCCAGCGCCCGTCGCGCCCTGGCAGAAAACAACCTGGACACTGCCGAAGTCGACCTGGCCGATGCCGAGGCCAACTTCTTCAGCGTCATCGGGCGCATGCCCGACGAACTGGAAACCCCGGTGACGATCAAGGGTGAAGTACCTGAAGGTATCGCCGACGCACGCCAAGGCATGCTGGAAAACAACCCCTACCTGAAGTCGGCCCAAGCCGACATCAATGCCGCCGAGCAGCAGTACGAAGTGGCCAAGTCGCCCTTCTACCCGCGCCTCGACGCAGTGCTGGCCACCGGCGCCGACAACAACCTCAGCGGTCAGAAGGGCCATGCCAACAACGACTGGCAGGCTGGCGTGGAGCTCAACTACAACCTGTTCCGCGGCGGCAGTGACAAGGCTCGCCTGCAGTCCGACGCGCACAAGATCAACCAGGCCATGGACATTCGCAACAATGCCCTGCGCGAGCTGAACGAAAACCTCAGTCTGTCCTGGAACGCCATGACCAACGCGCGCAAGCAAACCCCGACCGCGCGTGAATACGCCGAAACCACCCAGCGCGTGCGCGCCGCCTACCAGGACCAGTTCGGCCTCGGCCAACGTACCCTGCTCGACGTGCTCGACAGTGAAAACGAGCTGTACAACGCCAACCGCCGTTACGCCGAGGTGCGCTACACCGAGGAGTTCTCGATGTACCGGGTGTTGGCCAACATGGGTGAACTGCTGACCAAGCAGCACATTTCGCTGCCGCCGGAAGCCGTTGCCCAAAGCGAAGTTCGTAACCAGGCGAAACTGCCCGAGATGCGCTGACCGATAGGCACCCAAGGCACGTACGTCCGGTAACTCACTCCATCCACCGCGACGGGAGTAGGCCAACGTGACCAGTATGCAAAGTGCGCAACCGCGCTCCGATGTCGAGGACCCGCTACTCGATGGTTTGCTGATTCTGTGTCACCTGCATGGGCGCCCGGCCAGCCGGGCCAGCCTGTGCAGCGGCCTGCCGCTGGCCCGCCAGCGCCTGGGCGCCGACCTGCTGCCAAGGGCGGCGGCCCGCGCCGGCCTGCAAGGCCGGGTGCTGGAACGCGCGCTGGACGACATCTCGCCGCTCAACCTGCCGGTGCTGCTGTTGCTCGGCAATGGCCGCAGCGCCGTGCTGCAGCGCTGGGGCGAGGATGGCCGGGCGCTGATTCTGCCCAGCGAAGCCGAAGGCGGTGAGCAGTGGGTGGAGCGCGAGGCCCTGCAACAGGCCTACAGCGGCCATGCCCTGTTTGCCCGCCCCCGGCATACCCTGGAAGACCTGCGTTCACCGCTGCTGCCACGGGTCAACGCCTGGTTTCGCGATACCCTGCGCCATTCCCGCAAGCTTTACGGCGATGCCTTGCTGGCCAGCCTGCTGATCAACCTGCTGGGCCTGATGGTGCCGCTGTTCGTCATGCAGACCTACGACCGGGTGGTGCCCAACCAGGCGCTGTCGACCCTGTGGGTGCTGGTGGCCGGGCTGTTCCTGGGCACCGCCTTCGAGCTGGTGCTGCGCATGGTCCGCGCACACCTGCTGGACCAGGCCGGGAAGAAGACCGACCTGATTCTCTCCGCCACCCTGTTCGAACGCATCACCGGCATGGCGATGAAGGCCAAGCCGGCCACCATCGGCGGCTTCGCCCAGAGCATCCACGACTTCCAGGGCCTGCGCGAATTCCTCACCGCGGTAACCCTGACCAGCATCATCGACCTGCCCTTCGTGGCCTTGATGTTGCTGGTGATCGGCCTGCTTGGCGGCTGGCTGGTGCTGATTCCGCTGCTCGCCTTTCCCGTGGCGGTGGGCTTTGCCCTGTTCATCCAGGCGCGCCTGCGCGACACCGTGCAGAAAAGCCTGAGCCTGGGCGCGGTGCGCCAGGCGCTGCTGATCGAAACCCTCGGCGGCCTGGAAACCCTCAAGGCCTGCGGCGCCGAGAGCGAGCGCCAATACCAGTGGGAACATACCAACGGCGCCATCGCCCGCCTCGACGCCCATGCCCGCAACCTGTCCTCGCTGGCCAGCAACGGCACGCTGTTCATCCAGCAGTTCTGCGGCATGGCCACCATCGTCGCCGGGGTGTACAGCATCATTGCCGGCAACCTCAGCGTCGGCGCCCTGGTGGCCAGCTACATGCTCGGCAGCCGGGTGCTGGCCCCGCTCGGGCAGATCGCCGGGCTGATCACCCGCTACCAGCAGGCACAGTTGACCATGCGCAGCACTGACGCCCTGATGGCCCTCCCCCAGGAGCGCCAGGCCGACCAGCAGGCGCTGGAGCACACCACCCTCAAGGGCGGGCTGGCGCTGAGCCACGTGACCTTCCGCTACTCGGGCCAGACCAACCCGGCCCTGCACGATGTGAACCTGAGCATCAAGCCAGGCGAGCGCATCGGCATCATCGGCCGCAGCGGCTCGGGCAAGAGCACGCTGGGCCGGCTGCTGATGGGCTTTCATCACCCCGATGAAGGCCAGGTGCTGCTGGACAACCTCGACCTGCGCCAACTGGACATCGCCGACCTGCGCAGCCAGTTGGGCTACGTTGCCCACGACCTGCCGCTGCTGGCCGGCAGCCTGCGCGACAACCTCACCCTCGGCGCACGCCACATCAGCGATGCACGCATGCTGGAGGTGGCCGAACTGACCGGGGTCAGCGAACTGGCGCGCCAACACCCGCAAGGCTTCGACCGCCCGGTGGGCGAGCGCGGCCAGTTGCTGTCCGGTGGCCAGCGCCAGGCGGTGCTGATGGCTCGGGCGCTGTTGCTGGAGCCGCCGATCATGATTCTCGACGAACCCACCAGCCACATGGACAACAGCAGCGAGGAGCAACTGCGCCAGCGCCTGCTGGCCTGGGTGCCGGGCAAGACGTTGCTGCTGGTCACTCACCGCACGTCGATGCTCAGCCTGGTGGACCGGCTGGTGGTGCTGGACAACGGCAAGGTGGTGGCAGACGGGGCCAAGGACTCGGTCATCGATGCCCTGCGCAAAGGGCGCATTGGCGCCGCTTTGTAGGCCAACACACAAGCCCGCTCCCACAGGGATTGCGCCAGCTGTTGGAAATTGAGCGAGGTCCATGACTCAAGCGAGGTAGGACATGTCCCTGAGCCAGAACATCCGCGGCCCCCACGGCACCGACAAACGTGCCGAGCGCGACTACATGCCGGAGTTGGCCGGCGCCACCTTGCAGGACTCGCCGCGCCTGTCACGCCTGACCGTGTGGCTGGCGGCGGCGTTGCTGTTGGTGGCGCTGGCCTGGGCCAGCCTGGCAGTGCTCGACGAAGTGACCGTGGGCGAAGGCAAGGCGATTCCGTCGAGCAAGGTGCAGGTGGTGCAGAACCTTGAGGGCGGCATCGTCACCGAGATTTTCGTGCGCGAAGGGCAGATGGTGGAAAAAGGCGCCACCCTGCTGCGCCTGGACGACACCCGTTTCAAGTCCAACAAAGGCGAGAGCGAAGCCGACCGCTACGCCCTGACCGCGCAGGTCGAGCGCCTGTCTGCCGAAGCCGAGGGGCGCCCGTTCGTGCTGTCGGAGGAAGTGCGTGCCAAGGCGCCCCAGGTGGCCGAGGACGAGCAGGCCTTGTACGACTCGCGCCAACGGCGCCTGGCCAGCGAGAAGCAAACCCTCAACGAGCAGCTGCGGCAGAAGACCCAGGAACTGGCCGAGTTCCGTTCCAAGGTCGAGCAGTACCGCTCGGCCGTGGCCTTGCTGCAACAGGAAACCGACATGTCGGCACCGCTGGTGAGCAAGGGCGCCATCTCGCCGGTGGAAATCCTGCGCCTCAAGCAGCGTACCGTGGAGGCCCGCGGCCAGCTCAACGCCACCAGCCTGGCCATTCCCCGCGCCGAGGCGGCGGTGGCCGAGATCAGGAGCAAGATCCAGGAGTCCGACGCGGGCTTTCGTTCCGACGCCGCCAAGGAGCTCAACGACAAGCGCACGGAGCTGTCGAAGATCACCGCCACCAGCATCGCCATCGACGACCGGGTCAACCGCACCACGGTGGTGTCGCCGGTGCGTGGCATCGTCAAGTTGCTGAAGGTGAACACCATCGGCGGCGTGGTGCAGCCGGGCAGCGACCTGGTGGAAATCGTGCCGATCGAGGACAACCTGCTGATCGAAGCCAAGGTGCGCCCGCAAGACGTGGCGTTCCTGCACCCGGGGCAGCCGGCGATGGTCAAGTTCAGTGCCTATGACTACACCATCTACGGCGGGCTGAAGGCCAAGCTGGAGCTGATTGGCGCCGACACCGTCACCGATGACAAGGGCAATGCGTTCTACCTGATTCAGGTGCGTACCGAGAAGAACCACCTGGGCGGGGATAACAAGCCGTTGCTGATTATCCCGGGGATGGTGGCCACGGTGGATATCATCACCGGGCAGAAGAGTGTGCTGGATTACCTGCTCAAGCCGGTGCTCAAGGCCCGGACCGAGGCGTTGCGGGAGCGGTGATGGCCTGTGACGGCCCTATCGCGAGCTACGCTCGCTCCTACAGGGATATCACCTGCCTTGAATGCTGCGCCGTACCTGTGGGAGCGGGCTTGCCCGCGAAGAGGCCGGCACACGAAAAACATGTCTTTAACCTTCACCGTGATTGCGGTTGAAGGTCTCATCCCCCATCGCCCTGATCTGCCCTTCGATCAACGCCTCAAACGGCCGCAACAGGCCATCGAAATTCAAAGGCTGCTCCAGCACATTCAACGCCTGCACCACCGCCTCGATGGTCGACACCGCCCCCGGCTCCGGCGCCTTGCGCAGGCGGTAGCGCGACGGTGCCACATCGGCCAGCGTCACACGCGGCAATGCCTGCAGTAGCGGGTTCAGGTACAACAGCTTGCGTGCCTTGCGCCAGGTGCCATCGGGGACGATCAACAACAGCGGGGTATCGTCGGTTTTGCCGTAGGCGGCCAACACCTTGGCCTGCTCGCCGGGGAACAGCAGCGCCGGCCGATAGCCTGGCGTCGCCAGGAGGTCGGCAAGGCCCTCGAACACTTCGCCAATGCGCAACTCGGCATTGACCAGGCCCAGGGCGGCCAGGCGGGCGGTGTTCAGGGCGTGGCTGGCTTCACTGGCGTGCTGCAGCAGGACCACGCGGGTGCGGCTGACGAGCGTTGGGATCAGTGGGCAAAGGCAATGGTCGAGCGGGCGCTGGCAGCGCTCGCAGCGAGGTCTGGGCATGGGGGTCTCCGTTGGCGGAGGGATTTTGCCACAGGCCGAGATTCTGGACCTGCTTTGTGGGCCATTCGCGGGCACTCAATATCGTAGGAGCGAGCGTTGCTCGCGATGGGGCGCGTAGCGGCCCCAGGTTTTCAGCTTCGCAGCCAATATTGCCGGGGCTGCTTTGCAGCCCATCGCGAGCAAGGCTCGCTCCTACAGGGACCGCGCAAACCCGAAGCCCCGCGAATGGGCCTGCAAACCTGGCCCTAGCGGTTGAAGCGCTCCGCCAGGCTATGCAGGTACTCCGCCATGCGCTCCAGGTCCTGGCTGATCTCGGCGCCCTGCTTGGCCTGCCCCGCCGTCTGGTCGCACAACTGGGCAATGCGCACGATCTGCTGGTTGATGTCCTCGGCCACATGGCTCTGCTGCTCCGAAGCCGTGGCCATCTGCTGGCTCATGCCGGTAATACGGCTTACCGCCTGGGCGATGCCGGCCAGCGCCGACTGCACCGCCTCGACACTGTGCACGCTGTCGCGGGATATCTGCTCGCCACGGCTGGCGCTGCTCACCGCGCGCTCGGCGCCAGCGCGCAAGGAGGCGATGATGTGGTGAATTTCATCGGTGGAGGAGCGCGTGCGCTGGGCCAGCGACCGCACTTCATCGGCCACCACGGCAAACCCCCTGCCCTGCTCGCCGGCCCGCGCCGCCTCGATGGCGGCGTTCAGCGCCAGCAGGTTGGTCTGCTCGGCAATCGAGGTGATCACATCCACCACGCTGCCAATCGACTGGGTTTGCTCCGCCAGGGCATTGACCGCCTGGCCAATGTCGCTCACCGCCTCGCTCATGCTGCCCATGGCCTTCAGGCTCTGCTGCGCCAGCTCGCTGCCCTGCTGGGCCAGCTGGTCGGCGTCACCGGCGGCGTGGGCGGTGCTCTGCACGTTGTGGGTGACCTGCTGGATGGTCGCGGCCATCTGCGCGATGGCCGTGGCCGACTGGTCGGTTTCGCTGCGCTGGCGGTCGAGCATCTGCGCCTGGGCATCGGAAAGGTCAGCCGACTGGGCCGCCCGCGACTTGACCCCGACGCCGGCATCCACCAGGCGGGTCAAGGCGGTCTGCAGGCGTGCCTCTTCGCTGAGGATCGCCAGGTCCAGCTGGCCTTGCAGGCCCGGGTTGTCGCTGTAGGTCAGGGCCACCAACGGGCTGGTGAACGCCTTGGGGTGCTCGCCAAGGGTGCGGCGGATCGCCTGGTTGCGCCGCAGCTCGATCAGGTACCAGGCCACCAGCAGGCTCACCGTCAACACGCCCAGCGCGGCAAAGGGCGGTAGCCAGAAGTCGGCCGCGGCCGACAGCAGCCCCGTGCCGATCAACGGCCAGCCATAGCCCAGGCTATGCACGAACCGCGCTACCCAGGGCACTGCCGGCTTGCCCGCACGCAGGCGCGCATACAGCGCCTCGGCGCGGCGGATCTGCTCGCGGCTGGGCACCGAGCGCACCGACTCGTAGCCACTGATGCGGCCATTCTCGTAGATGGCCGTGACGTAGGCGCTGACCCAGTAGTAATCACCGTTCTTCGAACGGTTCTTCACCACCCCCATCCACGGCTTGCCCTGCTTGATGGTTTCCCACATATGGCCGAACACGGACGGGGGCATGTCTGGGTGGCGCACCAGGTTGTGCGGCTGGCCGACCAACTCGTCATAGGTAAAGCCGCTGATCGCCACGAAGGCGTCGTTGCAGTAGGTGATATGGCTGTTGAGGTCGGTGGTGGAGATCAGGCGCTGATCGACGGAGAAGGTTCTCTCGTGCTCGGTGACGGGCAAATTCATGCGCATCTTGGGCTGTCCCTGGCTTGTCTAGATGAAAGGGGAATCATCAAAGCAAGTAGAGGTTTAGCAGAACGCCATCACCCAGGACGTCAGCTTTTCACCGTAAATGCAGCCTTCCGACGGGCTGCATGCCTTAGCCCACGTTAAGCTGGCTCTTGAGCAGATCGCGGAAGGTTTGAATCAACGGTTCGCGGCTGCGGCCACGGCGCACGATCAGCGAAAATGGTGCCTGATAGCCAAACGTTGCCGGCGATAATACCCGTAAATCACCTTTGTCGACCCAGGCCTGGGCGTAGTGCTCGGGCAGGTAGCCAATGTAGGCGCCAGACAAAATTAGTATCAATTGCGCCTCCATGCTCTCCACCGTCGCCGCGCTGTGCTTGAAGCCGTGCCGGGCCAGCTCGGCCTGGCTCCAGTAGCCGCGCCCGACCATGCGCTGCTGGGTCACCACCTGCTCGGGGATGCGCCGCTCGCTGAACAGCGGGTGGCGGCTGCTGCAATATAGCCAGTGCTGCTCGCGGTACAGCGGCAGGTACAAAAGGCCGCTCATGCGCGAGGAAAAGGCGCCGATGGCCAGGTCCAGGCGGTTGTCCTGCACCCCAAGTTGCAGTTCGTAGGGGCTGGACACCGACAGGTGCAGGTGCACCGCCGGGTGTTCCTGGCTGTAGGCGCCAATGGCCTCGGCCAGGGGCAAGGCGCGGTCGCCGACGGTGGAGTCGATCACGCCAAGGTTCAGCGTACCGCGCAATTCGCCCTTGAGCGCCGCCGCGTACTGCTCGAAACCGTCCAGCTCGGCCAAAAGCCGCAGGGTTTCCTGGTGGAACAGCTCGCCTTTGCTGGTGAGGCTGAAGCCACCCCGGCCGCGGTGGCACAGCACGATTCCCAGGGCACCTTCGAGCTGGCTCATGTAGGTACTGATGGCCGACGTCGACAGGTTCAGCTCGCGCTGGGCATTGGCGAAGCCCTGGTGGCGCACCACGCTGACGAAGATGCGCAGCAGTTTCAGGTCGGGCAGGGTCGAGGCCATGGTGCAACGGTTCCACGGAGGGGCAAGTGCGCGCAGTCTACCTGCTCCTGCGGCCATTAGTTCAGAAATTCCTGAAGTAAGTATTTGCCGGTAGCGATTTTTCCTACGCACTACCTTCAGCAGACTTGGCCGAAATGTCCCTGCCCGCCGGCATGACCCCCACTTCAAGGCGCGCGGCGGAACAGGTTCGAACAACCAGAACAATCGACCGACTGATGAGGCCCACCGTGGACAAGATTCTCCACCAACCACTGGGCGGCAACGAAATGCCGCGTTTCGGCGGCATCGCCACCATGCTCCGTCTGCCCCACCTGCAAAGCGCCGAAGGCCTGGATGCCGCGTTCATCGGCGTGCCATTGGACATCGGCACCTCGCTGCGCTCCGGCACCCGCTTCGGCCCACGGCAGATCCGCGCCGAATCGGTGATGATCCGCCCCTACAACATGGCCACCGGCGCCGCCCCGTTCGACTCGCTGTCGGTGGCCGACATCGGTGACGTGGCGATCAACACCTTCAACCTGCTCGACGCCGTGCGCATCATCGAAGAAGCCTACGACGAAATCCTCGAACACAACATCATTCCGATGACCCTGGGTGGCGACCACACCATCACCCTGCCGATCCTGCGCGCCCTGCACAAGAAGCACGGCAAGATCGGCCTGGTGCACATCGATGCCCACGCCGACGTCAACGACCACATGTTCGGCGAGAAAATCGCCCACGGCACCACCTTCCGCCGCGCCGTGGAAGAAGGCCTGCTCGACTGCGACCGCGTGGTGCAGATCGGCCTGCGCGCCCAGGGCTACACCGCCGACGACTTCAACTGGAGCCGCCGCCAGGGCTTTCGCGTGGTGCAGGCCGAGGAGTGCTGGCACAAGTCGCTGGAGCCACTGATGGCCGAAGTGCGGGAAAAAGTCGGTGGCGGCCCTGTGTACCTGTCGTTCGACATCGACGGCATCGACCCCGCCTGGGCGCCTGGCACCGGCACCCCGGAAATCGGCGGCTTGACCACCATCCAGGCGATGGAGATCATTCGCGGCTGCCACGGCCTGGACCTGATCGGCTGTGACCTGGTCGAAGTCTCCCCACCTTACGACACCACCGGCAACACCTCGCTGCTCGGTGCCAACCTGTTGTTCGAAATGCTCTGCGTGCTGCCGGGTGTGGTGCGTCGCTGACGCCTTTGCCTTACCAATTGCTACACCCGGGCAGGAGCCATGAGGGAGGGCCATAGAGGCCCGCCAACACAAGACAAGACCGCCGGGCACCGTGCACTGCCCGCGCGGCCGATCTCGCCATAATAAAGATAATCGGGAGACCCCCAATGGCCTTGGACATCATCGTTGTAATGATCTATGCCGCCGGCATGCTCGGGCTGGGCTGGTACGGCATGCGCCGGGCAAAAACCCACGAGGACTACCTGGTAGCCGGGCGCAACCTGGGCCCGACCCTGTACATGGGCACCATGGCCACCACCGTACTGGGCGGTGCTTCCACCGTTGGCACCGTGCGCCTGGGCTATGTCCACGGCATTTCCGGCTTCTGGCTCTGCGCAGCCCTGGGCCTTGGCATCATCGCCCTCAACCTGTTCCTCGCCAAACCGCTGCTGCGGCTGAAGATCTTCACCGTTACCCAGGTGCTGGAGCGCCGTTACAACCCGCTGGCCCGCCAGGCCAGCGCGGCGATCATGCTCGCCTACGCGCTGATGATCGCAGTGACCTCGACCCTGGCCATGGGTACCGTGCTGCAGGTGCTGCTCGACCTGCCGTTCTGGGTGTCGCTGCTGCTCGGTGGCGGCGTGGTGGTGGTGTACTCGACCATCGGCGGCATGTGGTCGCTGACCCTTACCGACATCGTCCAGTTCGTGATCAAGACCGTTGGCCTGATGTTCATCCTGTTGCCGGTGTGCCTGTACAAGGCAGGTGGCTGGGACATGCTGGTGGCCAAGCTACCGGCCTCCAGCTTCAGCTGGACCACCATCGGCTGGGACACCATCATCACCTACTTCCTGATCTACTTCTTCGGCATCCTGATCGGCCAGGACATCTGGCAGCGGGTGTTCACCGCCCATGACGAGAAGGTCTGCCAGCGCGCTGGCACCACCGCCGGTGTGTATTGCGTGCTGTACGGCCTGGCCTGCGCCCTGATCGGCATGGCCGCGCATGTGCTGATGCCGGACCTGGTCAACCCGAACAATGCCTTCGCCGAGATGATCAAGGGCCAGCTGCCCGAAGGGATTCGCGGCCTGCTGATGGCCGCTGCCCTGGCCGCCATGATGTCCACGGCCAGCGCCGGCCTGCTGGCGTCTTCCACCACCTTGACCGAAGATTTGCTGCCCAAGCTGCGTGGCGGCAAGCAGTCGAGCCTGGGCATCAACCGCCTGTTCACCCTGCTCACCGGCCTGGTGGTGCTGGGCATCGCCCTGGCGGTGAACGATGTGATCAGCGCCCTGACCCTGGCCTACAACCTGCTGGTGGGCGGCATGCTGATTCCGCTGATCGGTGCGATCTTCTGGAAACGCGCCAGCACTGCCGGCGCCATTGCCAGCATGTCGCTGGGCTTTGCTACCGCGCTGCTGTTCATGTTCAAGGATGGGCTGGATGCCAATACGCCGATCTACTACAGCCTGGCGGTTGGCCTGGTGAGCTTCGTGCTGGTGAGCCTGCTGTCGCGCAAGCCGGTGGGTGAGGTGAAGCTGGCCTGATCGGCTGACCTGTGCCGGCCTCTTCGCGGGGCAAGCCCGCTCCTACAGGGGTACGCTATCGGTGTAGGAGCAGGCTTGCCTGCGATGAGGCCGGCCCAGACACTGCAAATGCAACAGAATCAAAAAGGCCGCAGCATCTGTTCAGATGCTGCGGCCTTTTCGCGTATCAGCGGCGGCGCGGCTGGCGCTTGCGCTGTTCTTCATCAGTCGGGATCGGCACCGGCTGCAAGGGTGGTGGAATCAGCCCCAGGGCGACGGCCAGGTCGTGGAGCCAGTTGAACAGTGGGTTTTTCATAATGCCCCCTTGACGGGTCAGCCTCACGGCAATTCAATCCTGCGATGTTTCATACAGATCATAGCCCGATGTCCTGTACTACGCATGCCCTTAATCCTACAGATATGGGCTAGTTTGACGCGGATCAAGCGGAAACGGCGTATTCCGACGATTGGTTAATCGTTTCGCTTTGTTGCATATCGATCCAGGCCTGCAGATTCGCCCCGCGCATGCCCTGGCGCCACATCAGCCAGGTCACCGCCTGGTCGAACGGCGCCTGCAGGCGGTGGGCGCGCACCCGGTCACGCCCCGGCAGGCTGTCGAGCATCGATTGTGCCATCAGCGCTACCCCTGCCCCGGCGATTACGCAGGCCAGCATGCTCTGGTACGACTCAATCTCCATCACCCGCCCCATCGGCGTGTGCGCATCGGCGTACCAGGCCTCCAGGCGCATGCGGTACGAACAGCCCTGGCGGAAGGTGAACACGGCCTTGCCGGCCACATCCTTAGCCGTGCGCACCGGCGGGTGCTCGGGGCTGGTAATCAGCACCAGCACTTCATCGCACAACGGCACGCCATCCAGGCCAGCCAGGCTGGGCGGCCCGTCGATCAGGGCAGCATCCAGGCGGTGGCTGAGCAGGCCTTCGAGCAAGTCACCGCTCGGCGCCGCCTGCACCTGCAGGTTCACCGCCGGGTATTGCTGGTGGTAACGCGCCAGCAGCGCCGGCAAGTGAATGGCGGCGGTGCTGTACATGGTGCCCAGCACGAAATCGCCGGCCGGCTGCCCGCCCTGCACCGCCGCCACCGCTTCATCGCGCAGCGCCGCCAGGCGGTTGGCGTAATCGAGCAGCACCTTGCCCGCCGGGGACAGCTGCAGGCGCTGGCGCTCACGCAAGAACAATTCCACGCCCAGCTGCTCTTCGAGCTGGCGCAGGCGCGTCGACAGGTTCGAAGGCACCCGGTGCAGGCGCTCGGCAGCGCGGGTGATCGAGCCTTCCTCGGCCACGGCCTGGAAGATGCGCAGTTGGCTGAACTCCATGACATTCTCCAAAACAGAACAACTTCATCATCATTATTCAATTTTATTGAAAGTCAACCTGCCCTAACCTGCCATCCATCGCTTCCCTTACACCTGCGCAGGAGAGTTCTCATGTCGCCGCTCGCCCAACTGCTGGCCAGCGCCGTTGCCCTGATGATGGCCATGGGCATCGGCCGCTTCGCCCTCACCCCGCAATTGCCGCAATTGATCGCCGAACACCAGTTCGACCTGACCGCCGCCGGGCTGGTGGCAGCGGCCAGCTACCTGGGTTACTTCCTTGGCGCAGTAGACGCCATGCATGCCCGGCGGCCTGGCCAGGTGCAGGTGCGCCTGCATGGCGGGCTGTGGCTGTGCGTGCTGCTGACCCTGGCATCGGCGGCGGTGGAGGGCTTCTGGAGCCATTTGCTGTTGCGCTTTGGCACCGGCGTGGCCAGTGCCTGGGTGCTGGTGATGCTCACCAGCCTGAGCCAGCAGGTGGCCAGTGCCCACGCTCGCCCACGCAGCGGCGCACTGGTATTCGCAGGGCCCGGGCTGGGCATTGCCCTCACCGGCTTGCTGGCCCTGGGCGCCCACGTGCTGGGGCTTGGTTCGGCGGCGCTGTGGCTGGTGTACGCGGTTGCAGCACTGGTGATGCTGCTGGCGGTGCGCCCCTGGCTGCCCCGTGCCCTGCAACCGGCCGTGGTGCCCGCTGCCGGGCAACAAGGCCCGAGCCGCAGTGTTGGCATAGGCCGCCTGGGCGTGGTCTACGCCCTGTACGGTGTGGGCTACATCCTGCCGGCCACCTTTCTGTCGCAGATGGCCAGCCAGCAGTTTCGCGGCAACTGGATGGCCGACCTGTTCTGGCCGGCATTCGGCCTGGCGGCGGCCTTGGGTGTGGTGCTGGTGAGTGTGCGCCGCGCCGGCAGTACCGCCACCTGGCTGACCGCCACCCTGTGGTTGCAGGGCCTGGGCGTGCTGGCCTGCCTGACGGGCGGTGGCGTGGGCCTGGCGCTGGGCGTGGTGCTGTGCGGCGGGCCGTTCCTGGCCTGCATGATGCTGGTGATGCAGCGCTCGCGGGAACTGGCGCCCCATGCTACCCAGCGCAATGCCGGGCTGCTGACCGCGTGCTTTGCCCTGGGGCAGTTGAGCGGGCCATTGCTGGCGGCGTTGAGCAATCATTACAGCGGCAGCCTGCAAGCGGCGCTGGTGTTGGCGGCGGCCGGGCTGGGGGTGGCGGGGGTGCTGGCCCTGGTGAGTGGGCGGGGGATTCAGGGTTGCCAGGCGGCCACCCGGGTGGCCTGAGGTTTTGGGGTTGCCAGTGCTTGCCCCGCGAAGGGACCGGCACTGGCAACCTTCAACCGACAAACCTGCGCAATTGCTGCTTCACCCAGGGCTCGGCACTTACCAGAATCACCCCCAGCAGCACCATCAACGCCCCAATCACAAAATTCGCACTCAGCGGCTCACCCAACAACACCACGCCAAAGGTCACCCCGAACAACGGCGTGATAAAGGAAAACACCGCCAGGTTCGACGCCAAATACTTGCGCAGCAACCAGAACCAGGTCAGGTAGCTGACGAACGACACCACAATGCCCTGGAACAGCACGCTGCCCACCGCCAGCGGTGTGAGCTTCACCTCACCGATTTGCCCGCTGACCAGGGCAATCAGCAGCAACCCGACAAAACCCACCGCCAGCTGGTAGAACAGGGTCAAGGTCGCCGGTGCCTCGGAAAGCCGCGAGCCACGTACCACCACGGTGGTCGCGCCCCAGGCCAGCCCTGCGAGCACGCCAAAGGCATCGCCCAGCAGCATGCGCCCGTCCATCTCGGCAAACGACACGCCCCCGGCAAAGGCCATGGCGATGCCGCCGAACGCCAGCAGGATACCCAGCCACTGCAGCAAGCGCAGCCGCTCGCTGGGCAGCATGAAGTGCAGGCCCAGCGCCGTGAACACCGGCGCAGTGTAGAGAAATACCGACATGTGGGCAGCGGATGTAAGCTTCAGCCCCTCAGCGATGAACAGGAACTCCAGGCCGAACAGCCCACCGGCCAGCAAACCGCCGCGCCAGGTACTGCCCACCTGCTCCCAACCGCCGCGCCAGCAAATCATCAACCCCACCAGCACTGCTGCGATGCAATTGCGCAACGCCGCCTGCATGACCGGGGCAATGTCCACCGCCGCCGTCTTGATCAGCACCTGCTGGCAGCCCCAGATCAGGCACAGGCCCAGCATGACCTGGAACGCGAAGGCATCGGGGTTCTTGCGGGCCGCACTCATGGGCGGGCCTTTTGGGGCGAAATAGACATTGGCAAGGGCTCGGCAGTGATCGGAAAGTACCGATTATCGGGTTTCCCGGCCTGCCCTTGCCAGCCTCAAAACGACCTCAAGCGATCTGCGCCTTGGCCGACACTTGCTCGAAGGTGGTTTCATCCAGCGCATCGGCCTGCTCATCGAGCACTTGGCGCGGGTGCTCGAAGCCCGGAATGCTGCTGTCGATCAGGCTCAACAGGCGCGAACCGCGCTCGGTGAGCACGAAGTTCTCACCGTTACCGCCCTCTTCCTGTGGCCGGCTTTCGATGAAGCCGCGGGCGAACAACAGCTTTTCGTATTCACAGGCGCGGGTTTTCAGGTGGTCCAGATCCCCTATCGGCTGGCCCGAAGCGGCCTGCGCCGCGGCGTGCTGCTCGGCATAGGGGCGTGGCGTGAAGCTGTGACCGGCGCCGTTCTGCACCTCGTGCAGCAAACGCTCGATCAGGTCCCAGTCGTAGGTGCTGCTCATGGTGATGGCCTCCTGCTGTGGACGAAGGGGGTACACAGGTTGGGACCTATTGGTGAGCGAGAGTGTTCCGAAAGGTTTCCAGACTCCAGTGCAGCTGAATTGGACTACAAAACAGTCCGTACCTTACAGGCCCAGAAACAAGCACCTTACATCGTGAATAGAGTGGCAACAGGCAGAAACCATTTGCCGTACCTCACGAATGTATTTTATAAACTACATTCGCTTGATGAAAAAATTCGAATCCAGCAGTTTCAGAAAATGGGTGATCGGGCTTCGAGATGCAGGTGCGAGGGTCAGAATCATCTCCCGCATCAACCGCCTCATGGAAGGCGTGCCCGGCGATGTATCACCGGTTGGCCATGGCATCAGTGAGCTCAGGATTCACTATGGGCCTGGTTACCGGGTCTACTTTCACCAGTCGGGCGATACCTATGTGATCCTGCTCTGCGGTGGTGACAAAGGTAGCCAGCATCGAGACATCAAAGCTGCCCACCTGATACTGCGTTCGTGGAGGATGCACAATGACTGAAACGTTCTTCGAATTTGATCCCGCTGATTACCTCGACACGCCCGAGGCCATTGCGCAGTTCATGACCGATGCCCTGGAAACGGGCGATGCCAGCTATGTGGCCAAAGCCGTTGGTGTCGTGGCACGAGCCAAAGGGATGAGTGAGTTGGCAAAAGAGACTGGCCTTTCTCGTGAACAGCTCTATCGCTCGTTCAGCGAACACGGCAACCCTACGCTCAAATCCTTTTTGGCCGTAATGAAAGCGCTGGGCATCGACATGACTGCCAAACCGCATCTTGCCCATTGAGCACTCAGCTGTTCTTCACCAGATAATTGATAAACAACCGGAACAACTCCGCATTCCCGGCAATCCCCAGCCGTTGCCAGATATTGTGCCGGTGCACCTTCACCGTTCCTTCGGAGATGCCCAGCTCGCGGGAGATCGACTGGCTGCTGTGCCCTTGCAGAATCAGCTTGGCCACGTGCCGCTGGGTTTCGGTCAACTGCCCCTGGAGGATATCGACGAAGGCGTCTTCCAGCTGGCTGTCCGACTCCTGCGGGTCGGCCAGGGCATCGGCATGGGCCAGGCGCAGGTGCTGGCTGAAAATGGCATCGATCACCGGCGTCAATGCCGCCAGCCGCTGCGCTTCCTCGGCTTCGAAGGCGCCCTTGTCGAGGCCACGCATCAGCGAATACACCAGCGCCGTGCGCGGGCGCACGGGGACGATGAAGCCGATTTCCTCGATCAGGCTGCCGTGGTGCGAGGAAACGCAGGGGTGGATGTCGTGGGAGATGGAAAAGCCCGAGGCGAAGAAACTGTCCGGGGCCAGCTCGCTCATGCGCCACAGGCCTGCGGGGTGGTGGTTGGTGCAGGCGACATAGAACGGGTCGAGCAGGTAACCGCCGCGCAAGTACGCCTTGAGCGTGCGTTCGGCCACGCGCTGGTTGTAGCCGTCGTGAATCAGCAGCGCCGGCTGATTGAAGCGAAACAGGTAGGCGCAGCTCATGTCGAAATCAACCACGCCCTTGAGCGCGCTGTCCAGGGCCGGGCCCAGGGTGTCGCTGCCGATGCTGCGGATGACCGCGCCCAGGCGGTCGGCGTTGTCGCTGTTCATTGCAGAGGCCTGTGCGATAAAGGAAGAAAACGCGAATGCCGCCCGGCTATGAAAGCCCGAGCGGCATTGAACGATGCCTGGCCCTGTCAGTGCAACGCAGGGCTTGCCGGCAGCAGTTCACCCGCCTCTTCCTGGCGGCCCAGCTCCAGCGCCTTGGGCACGGCCAGCCAGTAGGCCAGCGCCATGCCCAGCAGGCCACCGGCCAGCTTGCCGATGATCAGCGGCCCGATCAGGGTCGGCTGGAAGTTGGCCGAGTAGGCCAGGTGGTCACCAAAGGTGAAGGCCGCGCACACGGCAAAGGCGATGACCAGCACCTTGTCCTTGGGCGGCATGTCGGCCACCAGGCGGAACATCGCCAGGATGTTGGCAGAGGCAGCCAGGATCCCGGCCGCACCGACCGGCGACAGGCCAAGCTTTGAGGCCACTTTTTCAATCGGCCGCGAAAGGAAGCGCTTGATCAGGTACACCATCGGGAACGCCCCGCAAAGCATGATGCCCACGTAGCCGGCGATTTCCAGGGCGCGGAACTGGTCGGCCTTGTCGGCGATGATCGGCGCAAAGCCCCAGCCACCGAACAGCGCGGTGAAGGCGCCGGTGAAGTATTCGACGATCGAGGCCACCAGCACCAGGGTCACCGCCGCGTACATCAGCTGGCCCAGCTTGAGGAACAGGCTGACCATCAGGTTGGGGAAGTAGCGCAGCGCCGCGGCCAAGGCCGCGCAGAACAAGATCAGCGGCGACAGGTTGCGCAACAGGGTTGGTAGGGTGAAGTGCAACGCCTGGGTCGCAGCACCGGCCGTGGCGATGTCCGGGCGCACGCCCAGGCCCATGGCCTGCATGCCCATGGCAATCAACACGATGCTGATCGGGATGCTCAAGAGCCCGGCCATGATGCCCAGGGCCATGTACTTGTGGTCGGCCTTGTTGAGCATGGCCAGGCCTACCGGTATCACGAAAATCACCGTCGAGCCGCACTGGAAACCGGTGATCAAACCGAGGATCCAGCCCTCAGGGCTGTGCGACAGGGCCTGGGCCAGCTGGTAGCCGCCCAGGTCCGAGGCGATGAAGATCGGCCCGGCAATCCCGGCATCGGCGCCCATGGCCAGGAACAGCGGGCCAATGATGTGGCTGATGAAGCTGGAAATGAACGGAATGGCCGCCATGATCCCGGCCACCGGGATAAAGATCGGGCCGATGCTGTGCAAGCCGGCGGTGAACTCCTTGGCCAGCTCCGATTCTGCATTGACGATCGAGGCGATTGCACCGATGACGGCGCACACCATGATCACGTAGATGACGTAAGTGCCTATGTTTTCCATCTGCTGCCTCTGTCTTGTTGGAATTGGCTTGGGGGCAGAATTGAAAGTTACTGCTGTTCTTGTTGTGGTGGCTGGCAGCGCGCTGCCAGCCGGGCGTTACATGGCGGTGTAGGCGTTGTCGACGAACAGGTGCGAGCCGCTGACGAAGCTCGATTCATCGCTGGCCAGGAACAGCGCTGCGTTGGCCACCTCGCTCGGGTCGCACAGACGCCCCTGCATGGTCTTGATCGCCTCGTCGGAGGCATCCACGCCAAAGCCACGCAGCAGGTCGAGTTCGCGCCGGCCATGGGCCGTGCCGATGAAGCCCGGGCAGATCGCGTTGCTGCGGATGTTCTGGTCGCGGTACTCCACGGCCAGGGCGCGGGCGAACATGTGGCAGGCGCCCTTGGTGGTGCAGTACAGCACCTCCATGGGCGTGCCGACCACGGCGGAAATCGACGAGGTGCAGATTACGCTGCCGCCACCGGCGGCGAGCATGCCCGGCAGCACGGCCTTGGTGACCAGGAACATGCTTTTCACGTTGACGCTCATCAGCCGGTCCCAGTCGGCCTCGCTGGTTTCCAGGAACGGGCCGGCGGCGATGATGCCGGCGTGGTTCATCAGCACGGTGACCGCGCCGAAATGTGCCTGGGCCTGGCTGACGGCGCGGTGCACCTGGTCGGCCTGCGACACGTCGGCGGCAACGAACAGGGCCTGGCCACCCTCGGCATTGATGCGTGCGGCCACGGCCTCGCCCTGGCTGCTGGGCAAGTCGAGGATCACCACCTTGGCGCCCTCGGCGGCGAACAGCTCCGACGCGGCCAGGCCACAACCGCCTGCGCCACCGGTAATCAGTGCCACCTTGCCTTTCAATCGATCCATGGGAGTGTTCCTCGGTTGTTGTGTTTGTGGGGTTCAAACTAGGGCCGAGGGGGCGTGGGGTAAATATACCCAGGGGTATAGCTGCAGGGTGCGGGGGAAAGGGTTGTGTAGGTGTTGGCCTGTGATGGCCTCTTCGCGGGGCAAGTCGGATCGCCGCACCGCCGCTCCTACAGGGCATGCACGCGGCTCGAAAACCATGCAATACCTGTAGGAGCGAAGCAGTCGACAGCGCTGGCGAAGGTTACTCAGCCGCTGGCTTGCGCTTTTTCAGCGGTGCCAGGCCGTCGGAGCTTGCCAGCGGCGCGTTGGGCCGTGGCTTGGCGGTAGGCTTGCGCTTGGCTGCAGCCTTTTTCTCGCCGGTCTTCTTGTCGACCTTCTTCTTCTTGGCACCCACTGCCTTGCCCGAGGCCTTGACCTTCTTCGGCCCGCTGTAGGTGCCCTTCACTTCCTTGATGACCCGGCGCTCGAACTGCTGCTTGAGGTAGCGCTCGATGCTGGACATCAGGTTCCAGTCATTGTGGGTAATCAGCGAGATTGCCAGGCCTTCGCCACCGGCACGGCCAGTGCGGCCTACGCGGTGCACGTACTCGTCGCCGCTGCGCGGCATGTCGAAGTTGATCACCAGGTCCAGGCCGTCGATGTCCAGGCCACGGGCCGCCACGTCAGTGGCCACCAGCACCTTGGAGCTGCCTTGCTTGAAGCGCTCGATGGCCAGCTTGCGGTCCTTCTGGTCCTTCTCGCCGTGCAACACGAAAGCTTTCACGTCCTTGGCCACCAGGTGGCCATAGATGCGGTCGGCCAAGGCGCGGGTGTTGGTGAAGATGATCGCCTTGTCGAAGGTTTCATTGGCCAGCAGCCACTGCACGATGGCTTCCTTGTGCTGGTCGTGGTCGGCGGTGATGATCTGCTGGCGGGTGCCTTCGGCCAGTTGCGAGACGCTGTTGAGCATCAGGTGTTCAGGGTCTTTGAGCACCTTGCCGATGATGTCGCGCAGGGCTGCGCCGCCGGTGGTGGCGGAGAACAGCAGGGTTTGCTCGCGGTTCTCGCACTCCTTGCACAGGCGCTCCATGTCTTCGGCAAAGCCCATGTCGAGCATGCGGTCGGCTTCGTCGAGGATCATCACTTGCACGTGAGACAGGTCAAGGTTGCCGGCATTGAGGTGCTCAAGCAGGCGGCCCGGAGTGCCGATCAGCACGTCCGGCACCTTGCGCAGCATGGCGGCCTGTTCCTTGAAGTCTTCACCACCGGTGACCAGGCCGGCCTTGATGTAGGTGAACTGCGAGAACAGCTGCACTTGCTTGAGGGTTTGCTGGGCCAGCTCGCGAGTCGGCAGCAGAATCAGCGAGCGGATCTCTACCCGGCCACCTTTCAGGTCGACCAGGCGGTTGAGCAGCGGCAGGACGAACGCGGCGGTTTTGCCACTGCCGGTCTGCGCGGTCACACGCAGGTCGCGCCCTTGCAGGGCCAGGGGGATGGCCGCGGCCTGCACCGGGGTCGGCTCGACGAATTTAAGCTCGGCCACGGCTTTCAGCAGGCGTTCATGCAGGGCGAATTGGGAGAACACGGAGGTAACCTCAGGCAAGTGCGGGAAATTCAGTTGCATAGGGTAACGTTTTCTGCCGCCGGAGCCGAATTTCTTTTGGCAACTTTCTCGCCATCCGCGCTCTAATGGCGCTTCGTTTCGCTGCAATTGGCCGGTTTACAAGCTTATGGACATTCAACGCATCTGGCGTGACAGCCTCGACCTGTGGGGCACCCTCGACCAACACCCGCTGCTCCACGCCGCCATCGGCCTGGCCGTGCTGCTGGTGATTTCCCTGCTGCTGGGCCGCCTGGCACGCTTCCTGGTGCTGCACAGCACCCGCTTGCTGGCCCGGCAATCGGCACTGAAGTGGCTCGACGACCTGCGCCACAACAAGGTGTTCCACCGCCTGGCCCAGACCACCCCATCGCTGGTGATGCAGTTCGGCCTGAAACTGGTGCCGGAGCTTTCCGACACCAGCCAGCATTTTCTCGGCAATGTCGCCCTGGCGTTCAGCCTGCTGTTCCTGACCCTGGCCCTGTCGTGCCTGCTCGATGCCCTGCTGGACATCTATGCCCGCACCGAGCACGCCCGCACCCGCTCGATCAAGGGTTACGTGCAACTGGCCAAGATGATGCTGTGGATTTTCGCCGCCATCGTCATCGTCGCCACCCTGATCGACCGCTCGCCGCTGCTGTTGCTGTCGGGCCTGGGTGCGATGTCGGCGGTGCTGCTGTTGGTGTACAAGGACACCCTGCTGTCGTTCGTGGCCAGCGTGCAGCTGACCAGCAACGACATGCTGCACGTGGGCGACTGGATCGAAATGCCCCAGGTGGGTGCCGATGGCGACGTGGTGGACATCACCTTGCACACGGTCAAGGTGCAGAATTTCGATAAGACCATCGTGTCCATTCCCACCTGGCGCCTGATGAGCGAGTCGTTTCGCAACTACCGCGGCATGCAGCAGTCCGGCGGGCGGCGGATCAAGCGCAGCTTGTTCATCGACGCCGCCGGGGTGCGCTTTCTGACCCATGACGAAGAACAACGCCTGAGCCAGGTAAAGCTGCTGGGTGACTACCTGGCCGGCAAGCGCCAGGAACTGCTGGCCTGGAACGAGGCGCTGGGGCCGGTGGCGGAGCTGTCGGCCAACCGCCGCAAGCTGACCAACATCGGCACGTTCCGGGCCTTTGCCCTGGCCTACCTGAGAAACCACCCGAACGTGCACCCGAACATGACCTGCATGGTGCGACAGATGCAGACCACCGCCGAAGGGGTGCCGCTGGAGATCTACTGCTTCACCACCACCACGGTGTGGGCGGAGTACGAGCGGATTCAGGGGGATATCTTCGATTACCTGCTGGCGGTGTTGCCGGAGTTCGGCTTGAGCCTGTATCAGCAGCCCAGTGGCAATGACATGCGGGTGGGGTTGGCGGGGCGGGCTGTGGAGCCGATGCCGCGTCGGCTGGAAGAGATGAGTGAGATCTGAGATTGTTGGGGCCCTGGCCCTGCTGATCAGTCCCCCATCTCCAGACCGTCCCCGCCCCGGTAGGAGCGAGCGCAGCTCGCGATGGGGCGCGCAGCGGCCCCAGGGTTTCAGCTTCGCGGCTAACTAACGGCGGGGCTGCTTTGCAGCCCATCGCGAGCTGCGCTCGCTCCTACAGAGAAGGGGCCCTCAGCTACCGCGCATAACCCAACAGGTACAGCGCTACACAAGGCTGCTCCCGTATTTTGGGAGCAGCTACGCGGCCTATCTCAATCGGTTTTCATCATCCCCAGCTCGACATCATCAAGCAGAGCCTTGGCCAATTGCAGTTTTACCGACGGTGAATTTGGTTTCTTCGACTTGCTGTCAAACAAAAGGCGGTAGCTGTGCGCGGGTTGACAGACCGGTCAAATTGAGAAACCCGGCGCGCCCGAAAGCGCCCCACGCACAGCCGCCATAGAGGGCAAAGCTATGCATTCGAATTTGAGTCGGCCTGTCAAAGCCGGTCGTTGAATGGCAACGACCAACCGAGACTAGTGGCTGACCCGGGACACCACAATGGGTGGAAGTTTCTTTGGGAAATGCCCTACAAGAAAGCGGCAAAATCTGATTTTTTTAGCCGTTGGGCGTAACAGCATGTAACAGGCCGGCCCCGCCCCGGTAGGAGCGAGCATAGCTCGCGATGGGGCGCGCAGCGGCCCCAGGGCTTCAGCTTCGCGGCTAACTAACGCCGGGGCTGCTTTGCAGCCCATCGCGAGCTGCGCTCGCTCCTACAGGGGTAGGGCCTACGCCATCATGTAGTGAAGGGGCCCTCAGCTACCCCGCATAACCCAACAGGTACAACAAACCGGTCAAGGTCACCAACGAGGCCACGGTCGACAGCAGGATGGTCCGTGAAATCAACCCGGCCTCACGGTTGTAGTATTCGGCCAGCATGAACGGCCCGGTGCCGGTCGGCAGCGCGGCCAGCAACACCGCCGAGGCCGCCCACATGGTCGGCAGGCTGAACACCTTGGACGCCAGCACCCAAGTCAACGCCGGCTGCCCCACCAGCTTCAGGCCCACCAGCGGCCAGGGGCTGGCCTGGGAACCGCTGCGTTTCTCAGCCAGGAACGCCCCCAGCGAGATCAGCGCACAGGGCGTGGTGGCCAGTGCCAGCATGTCGAGAAAATGCATCACCGGCTCGGCCAACCCCAGGCCACCCATGGCCCAGGCCGCCCCTGCCAGCGGCGAAATCACCAACGGGTTCTTCGCCAGCGCCTTGCCCACCAGCAGCATGGCGCGGCCAATCTGCCGTTCTTCCTGCAGGCCGATTTCGATCAGCGTCAGGGAAATCGCGAACACCAGGCACACCACGATCAACGACGAAATCAACGCCGGCTGCAGGCCCGGCTGGCCGAACAGCAGCAGGCACAGGGGAATGCCGATGTAGCCGGTGTTGGCATAACCGGCACTGAGCCCGTCGATGCTCGCTGCCACCAGGCCGTGGCCGCTGAACAGGCGCCAGGCCAGGGTGACGACGAACATCGCCAGTGCCCCGGCACCGAACGCGACGATGAAGCCCGGGTGCCAGATTTCGCTCCAGGTCGCCGTGGCAGTCACCTTGAACAGCAGTGCCGGCAAGCACAGCCAGACCACCATCTTGTTGATCTCGGCAGCGGCCTTGTCGCCCAGCTTGTTGCCCTTGCGGCACAGAAAGCCGACCAGGATCAGCGCGAAGATCGGCGCAACGATGACGAAAATCGTATGCATGTCAGGCCTTGCCCGCCAACGGCACCTGCCCACGGCTGCCCAGGCGGCTGAGCCACACCGATGCCAGGATGATCGCACCGCCGAGCAGCAGCCGCCCCAGCGGTTCATCACGGTTCCAGATCAACAGGTTCAGCAGCAGGCCCACCGGCACGTGCAGGTTGTTCATCACCGCCAGCGTACCGCCGGAAACCAGGCACGCGCCCTTGTTCCACCAATACAGGCCCAGCGCGGTCGGGCACAGGCCCAGGAACAGCAGCACCAGCCACTGCACGTCCGTGGTTGGCAGGTACTGGGCATTGCCAAACAGCAGGAACGCCGGCAGCACCACGATCAGTGCGCCCAGGTAGAAGTAGCCGAAGCGCTTGTAGTGCGGCAGGTCGCTGGGGTGACGGGCCACCAGGTGGCGGTACAGCACCTGGCCGGCGGCGTAGGTGAAGTTGGCCAGCTGCAGCAGCAGAAAGCCCACGAAGAAGTCGCCGCTGATGCTGTCGAAGCGAATCACCCCCGCGCCCGCCACGGCCACCAGGGCCGCCAGCAGTGCCCAGGGGTTGAAGCGCCGGTTCAGGGCGTCTTCGATCAGGGTCACATGCAGCGGGGTGAGGATGGTGAACAACAGCACCTCCGGCACGCTCAGCACGCGGAAGCTCAGGTACAGGCAGACGTAGGTGATGCCGTATTGCAGGGCGCCGATCAGCAACATCGAGCGCATGAAGCGCGGCTCGACCTGGCGCCAGCGGGTCAGCGGCAGGAACACCAGGCCCGCCAGCACCACCCGTGCGAGCACGGCGAAGTAGCTGTCGACGTGCCCGGCCAGGTACTCGCCGATCACGTTGAAGGAAAACGCCTGGATCAGCGCGACGATTATCAGGTAGCCCATGGTTGCCTCTCGTGGATCAAGGCCGCGACCTTAGCGGGTTGCGGCCTTTGTGTTCAACCATGAGTAATGTGGGGCTGTACCGGCCTCTTCGCGGGCAAGCCCGCTCCCACAGGCCTGTGAACCGTACCTGTAGGAGCGGGCTTGCCCGCGAAAGGGCCGGCACAGGCCATACAAAAATCCCAGGCATAAAAAAGCCCGGCCAAAAGGCCGGGCAGGTACACCCAAAGGAGCTACAAACAGGTGTCAGGGTTGGGAATTCGGTAAGGCTCAGGCCACCGCTGCCAGCTTGGCCTTGGCCTGGTTCAGGCCCTTCTCGTGGAACTCGCCACTCATGTTCAGGCCTTCGGCGTGGATGAAGTTCACATCGTGAATGCCGATGAAGGCCATCACCTGGCGCAGGTACGGTTCCTGGTGGTCGCTGGCGGCGCCGGCATGGATGCCGCCGCGGGCAGTCAGCACGATGGCGCGCTTGCCATTGAGCAGGCCCTGCGGGCCGGTTGGGGTGTACTTGAAGGTGATGCCGGCACGCAGCACGTGGTCCAGCCAGGCCTTGAGGGTGCTGGGAATGGTGAAGTTGTACATCGGCGCTGCCATCACCAGCACATCGGCCGCCAGCAATTCATCGGTCAGTTCGTTGGAACGGGCCAGTGCCCCCAGTTCGGCGGCGCTGCGCTGCTCTTCAGGCTTCATCCAGCCACCGAGCAGGTCGGCGTCCAGGTGCGGCACCGGGTTTACCGCCAAGTCGCGTACGGTGATCTGGTCAGCCGGGTGAGCGGCCTGCCACTGCTGGATGAAGTCGCGGGTCAGTTGACGGGAAACGGAATCCTGCTGGCGGGCGCTGCTTTCGATGATCAGTACGCGGGACATGGGGTGCCTCCATCGGCAAAAAGGGGTGCGATTCGATGGAGGTGAGATTAAGGCTTGACCTATCGATAAAAAAGCGTAAAAAGTGGGTTCAATCTATCGATTAATCCGTTTTATTCCGCTTTGCAGTCCAGCGCGATGCGCAGCTTGATGATCTGCCGGTTGAACTTGGCCGTAACGTCCACGCTCTTGCCGGCCGGCACGTTCACCCGCCGCACCCGCGGCGCCTCGGGCCCATTGCGGAACATCACCTTGCAGGCCGCTGGCACTTGCCCATAGTTGTTCAGGGTAATGGCACCGATGTCATAGGCGGTGTCGTAGGTGGTGTAATCCAGCTTGACCCCGGTCAGTTCCTTCTCCACATCGATGGGGTAAGCCATGGCCCCGAGGGGCAGGCACATCAATATTGCCGCACAACATTTCTTCATGGGGCGCTCTCCTTGAAAGAGCGCAGCTTAGGACAACAGGAGCCAAACATGAAAGCGCCGCGCGTGACCCTGGATCAATGGCGAACCCTGCAGGCAGTGGTCGACCATGGCGGGTTTGCCCAGGCCGCCGAAGCCCTGCACCGTTCGCAGTCTTCGGTCAGCTACACCGTGGCGCGCATGCAGGAACAACTGGGCGTGCCGCTGCTGCGCATCGATGGCCGCAAGGCCGTATTGACCGAGGCCGGCAACGTGCTGCTGCGCCGTTCGCGGCACCTGGTGAAACAGGCCAGCCAGCTCGAAGACCTGGCCCACCACATGGAACAGGGCTGGGAGGCCGAAGTACGCCTGGTGGTCGATGCCGCCTACCCCAGCGCCCGCCTGGTGCGTGCCCTGGCCGCGTTCATGCCGCAGAGCCGTGGCTGCCGGGTGCGCCTGCGTGAAGAAGTGCTGTCGGGGGTGGAAGAGGTGATGCACGAAGGCATCGCTGACCTTGCCATCAGCAGCTACAGCATCGGGGGTTACCTGGGCAGCGAGCTCAGCGCGGTGGAATTCGTCGCCGTCGCCCACCCCGAACACAGCCTGCACCGCCTGGGCCGGGAGATCACCTTCCAGGACCTGGAAAGCCAGCTGCAGGTGGTGATTCGTGACTCCGGCCGCGCCCAGCCGCGCGATGTCGGCTGGCTCGGCGCCGAACAGCGCTGGACGGTGGGCAGCCTGGGCACCGCCGCCACCTTCGTTGGCAGTGGCCTGGGCTTTGCCTGGCTGCCCCGGCACATGATCGAACGCGAGCTGCGCGACGGCGTGCTCAAGCCCCTGCCGCTCGATCAGGGTGGCAGCCGCCACCCACTGTTCTACCTTTATTCGAGCAAAGAGAAGACCCTGGGCCCGGCCACGCAGATCCTCATCGACCTGCTGCGCAATTTCGACACCGCGCCGCTGGACGTGCCCTTCGCAGCCCCCCCGCAAGCCTGAGAGGACCGCGCCCATGGCCTATTTCGAACATGAAGGATGCTCGCTGCATTATCAGGAATACGGCCAGGGTGAGCCCCTGGTGCTGCTGCACGGGCTGGGTTCCAGCAGCCAGGACTGGGAACTGCAGGTGCCGGAGCTGGCCCGCCACTACCGGGTGATCCTCATGGACATCCGCGGCCACGGCCGCTCCGACAAGCCCCGCGACGGCTACCAGATCGCCACCTTCAGCGCCGACCTGCTGGCCTTGCTGGAACACCTGCAAACGGGCCCGGTGCACTTCGTCGGCCTGTCCATGGGTGGCATGGTCGGCTTCCAGTTCGCCGTCGACCACCCGCAATGGCTGCGCAGCCTGTGCATCGTCAACAGCGCCCCCGAGGTCAAGCGGCGTACCCGCAGCGACTGGGTCTGGTGGCTCAAGCGCTGGGGCCTGGCGCGCCTGCTCAGCGTCGAGACGGTGGGCCAGGGCCTGGCCGCGCGGCTGTTCCCCAAGCCCGAACAAGGCGAGCTTCGGCGCAAGAT
Source organism: Pantoea sp. Ap-967 (assembly GCF_011752565.1). Classification (GTDB taxonomy): domain Bacteria; phylum Pseudomonadota; class Gammaproteobacteria; order Pseudomonadales; family Pseudomonadaceae; genus Aquipseudomonas. The sequence goes on along the minus strand of NZ_VWXK01000005.1, from coordinate 117,523 downwards.
GGCCGAACGCTGGGCACGCAACGACAAGCGCGCCTACCTGAAGAGCTTCGACGCCATCGTCGACTGGGGCGTGCAGGAACGCATCGGGCAAATTCGCTGTCCCACCCTGGTGATCGCCGCCGACCATGATTACACCCCGATACAACTCAAGGAGCGCTACGTCGCCCTGATGCCCAACGCCAGGCTGGTCGTCATCGACGATTCCCGGCACGCTACGCCCCTCGACCAACCCGAGGTCTTCAACCAGACCCTGCTGCAGTTCCTCGCAGCGGCATCCACCTCTCAAGGATCATTGAGCCCATGCTGAAAAAACTTCTGCTCACCGCCTGCTCGGTTGCCTTCGCCACCGGCGTCATGGCCTCCGACAAGACCCCGCACGTCCAGCTGGATACCAGCTTCGGCCAGGTCACCATCGAGCTCAATGCCGAAAAAGCGCCGGTCAGCACCAAGAATTTCCTGGCCTACGTGGACAGCGGTTTCTACAACAACACCATCTTCCACCGGGTAATTCCGGGCTTCATGGTGCAGGGCGGTGGCTTCACTGACCAGATGGTGCAGAAAGACACCAAGGACCCCATCAAGAACGAGGCCAGCAACGGCCTGCAGAACACCCGCGGCACCCTGGCCATGGCCCGCACCTCCAACCCCAACTCGGCCACCAGCCAGTTCTTCATCAACGTTGCCGACAATGACTTCCTCAACCCTGGCCGCGACGCTGGTTACGCCGTATTCGGCAAGGTGACCCAGGGCATGGAAGTGGTCGACCAGATCGTCAACTCGCCCACCACCGTGAAGAAAGGCATGCGCGACGTGCCGGCCGACCCGGTGTATATCAAATCTGCCAAACGCATCGACTGACCACGGGACTTCACACGGACGTGAGCCCTTCACCGGTCGGGTCTTACAGGAGTCTTGTCACCCATGTTGTTTCGCCGTTTCGAGCAATTGATCGACATTTTCCGCGACGCGCCCAGCGAGTCGCCGCCCAGCCAGGTCTGGCCGTTCTACCGGTACTACCTGCGCCAGGTGTGGCCCAGCTTTCTCGCCCTGTTGGTGGTCGGCCTGGTGGCCGCGCTGATCGAGGTGGCGATGTTCAGCTACCTCAGCCGCATCATCGACCTGGCCCAAGGCGCGCCCAACCCCAACTTCTTCAGCGAGCACAGCACTGAGCTGATCTGGATGCTGGTGGTGATCCTGCTGCTGCGGCCGCTGTTCTTCGGCCTGCATGACCTGCTGGTGCACCAGACCATCAGCCCCGGCATGACCAGCCTGATCCGCTGGCAGAACCACACCTACGTGCTCAAGCAGAGCCTGAACTTCTTCCAAAGCGACTTCGCCGGGCGCATCGCCCAGCGCATCATGCAAACCGGCAACTCGTTGCGCGACTCTGCGGTGCAGGCCGTCGACGCCCTGTGGCACGTGCTGATCTACGCGATCAGTTCACTGGTGCTGTTCGCCGAGGCCGACTGGCGGCTGATGCTGCCCTTGCTGGCCTGGATCGCCTGCTACATCGCGGCGCTGCGCTACTTCGTGCCGCGGGTGAAGGAGCGCTCGGTGATTTCCTCCGACGCCCGTTCCAAGCTGATGGGGCGCATCGTCGACGGCTACACCAACATCGCCACGCTCAAGCTGTTCGCCCACACCGACCATGAGCAGCAATACGCCCGGGAGGCCATCAGCGAGCAAACCGAGAAAACCCAGCTGGCATCGCGGGTTATCACCAGCATGGACGCCGTCATCACCAGCCTCAACGGCCTGCTGGTGGTGGTGACCACGGGGCTGGCGCTGTGGCTATGGAGCCAGTCGCTGATCAGCGTGGGCGCCATCGCCCTGGCCACGGGCCTGGTGATCCGCATCGTCAACATGGCGGGCTGGATCATGTGGGTGGTCAACGGCATCTTCGAAAACATCGGCATGGTCCAGGACGGCCTGCAGACCATCGCCCAGCCGGTCACCGTCACCGACAAGCCCCAGGCGCCGGCGCTGAAGGTCAGCCGCGGCGCGGTACGCTTCGACGATGTGGACTTCCACTACGGCAAGGCGGCCAACGTGATCGAAGGCTTGAACCTGGATATCCGCCCGGGCGAAAAAATCGGCTTGATCGGCCCGTCCGGGGCGGGTAAATCGACCCTGGTGAACCTGCTGCTGCGCCTGTACGACGTGCAGGGTGGGCGCATTCTGATCGACGGCCAGGACATCGCCGAGGTCAACCAGGCCAGCCTGCGCGCGCAGATTGGCATGATTACCCAGGACACTTCCTTGCTGCACCGCTCGATTCGCGACAACCTGCTATATGGCCGCCCCGACGCCAGTGAGGCGCAGATGCGCGAGGCGGTGCGCCGGGCCCGAGCCGACGAATTCATTCCGCAGTTGTCCGACGCCCAGGGCCGTACCGGTTTCGATGCCCATGTGGGCGAGCGTGGGGTCAAGCTGTCGGGTGGCCAGCGCCAGCGCATCGCCATCGCCCGGGTGCTGCTGAAGAATGCGCCGATCCTGATCATGGACGAGGCAACCTCGGCGCTGGACTCGGAGGTCGAGGCGGCGATCCAGGAAAGCCTGGAAACGCTGATGCAGGGCAAGACAGTAATCGCCATCGCCCACCGGCTGTCGACCATTGCCCGGATGGACCGGCTGGTGGTGCTGGACAAGGGGCGTATCGTCGAAAGTGGCAGCCACAGTGAACTGCTGGAGCAGCGGGGGCTGTATGCCCGCCTGTGGCATCACCAGACCGGGGGGTTTGTCGGGGTCGATTGACACCTTTTGCGGCCCTTTCGCGGGGCAAGCCCGCTCCTACAGGAGCGGGCTTGCCCCGCGAAGAAGCCAACCCAGTGCTCAATCCTTTCGGTACGGCAGCATCGCCCTGGCCTCCTCGGCATACCCCCGCACCCCTTCCCGCTCCTGCACCAGGAATTCCTCCACTGCCCGCCGCAACCCTGGGTGCAGCAGGTAATGCCACGAGCGCGTCAGCACCGGCTCGAACCCGCGAATCAGCTTGTGCTCGCCCTGGGCCCCGGCATCGAAGCGCTGCAACCCCTCGGCAATGGCAAAGTCCATGCCCTGGTAGAAACACGTCTCGAAATGCAGCCGGTCGAATGCGTCCAGGCACCCCCAGTAGCGGCCAAACAGGCTGTCGCCGCCCACCAGGCTCAGGGCCATGGCCACGTCGCGGCCGCCCTGGCGCGCCATCACCACCCGCACCGCCTCGGGCATGCGCTCGGCCAGCAGGCTGAAGAACTCCCGCGTCAGGTAGGGCGAACGCCTGCGCACCGCGTAGGTGTTGGCGTAGCACAGGAACACGAAGTCCCACTGCGCCTCATCCAGCTCATCGCCCCGGTACCAGCGAAAGTCGATGCCCTGCCCCGCCACCTGCTCGCGCTCCTTGCGCATCTGCTTGCGCTTGCGTGAGCTCAAGGTGTCGAGAAAGTCCTGGAAGTCGCGGTAGCCGCGGTTGCGCCAGTGGAACTGGCAGCCCAGGCGCTCCATCCAGCCGGGCAAGCTCGCCATCTGCGTATCCAGCGCCGGGTCGGTGAAGTTGATGTGTGCCCCAGACAAGCCCGCCTTGCCCAGGTACTCGGGCAGGGCCTGCAGAATCAACAGGCCATCAGCCGGGTCACGGGCCAGCAGGCGTGGGCCGCTGACCGGGCTGAACGGTACCGCGCCCAGCAGCTTGGGGTAATAGGCGATGCCGGCGCGCTCGCAGGCGTCGGCCCAGCCATGGTCGAACACGTACTCGCCATAGGAATGCCATTTGCGATAGGCCGGCAGCAGGGCCCGCACCTCGCCCTCGTGCTCCAGCACCAGGTGTTCGGCAGCCCAGCCGGTGCTGCGCGCAACGCTGGCGCTGTCTTCCAGGGCACTGAGAAAGGCATGGCGCAGAAATGGCTGGCCAGCGGGCACCAGGGCATCCCAGGTGGCCGCCGGAATGTCGCGCAGATGGGCAAGGCTGTAGAGGCTGGTCACGGTTTCGGCTCTCCCTTTCAAGCCACCAGTATCGGCGATCAACCGCCCCTCACTCAAATGACGATCTGCCTGCCGTACCCCTTTGCTCTCAATTACTTAACAACAGTGCCACTAATTAGACATTATTCTGTCATTTGCCCCCGCAATACTTGCGCCTGTTTTCCGGAACCCCAGAACCTGTCTAGTCAGGCCCTTTCCGAAGACATGCCAACATGGGGGCGGCCGCTTGAGCCTCCCCAAATCTTTTCAGTAGGGAGAACCTTATGCGTCTTGTTTCTACACTTACCGGAGTGAGCCTCACCGGCATGATGCTGGCTCTGAGCACTCCGGCCAGTGCGGCCGTCGACGCCAAGCTGCTCGAAATGCTCCGCGCCAACGGCTCGATCAACCAGGCGCAGTACAACGAACTGCAGGGCGACCTGGCACAGGAAACCAAGGAAAAGGCCGCGCAAAAAGCTCAGTCCGACCGTATGAGCTCCTTCGAACAGAAAGTGGCATGGGCCGCCAAGACCCAAATCAAGGGTGACGTGCGCCTGCGTTACGAAGACGTCAACGTCGACAACCCGATCTCCCGCAGCCCCAACCAGGACCGCGAGCGCGTACGTGCCCGCGTCGGCTTCTACAGCGAGATCAACCCGCAAGTCGACGCCGGTGTGCGTGTGGCCACCGGCAGCAGCGCCGATGCCCGCTCGACCAACCAGAGCCTGGACAACTACTTCGAGAAGAAATCGCTGTGGGTCGACCTGGCCTACCTCGACTGGCACCCGACTGCCGTCCCGAACCTGCACCTGATCGGCGGTAAGATGAACCAGCCGTGGGTGAGCATGGGCGACATCATCTGGGACAGCGACATCAACCCGGAAGGCGTGGCAGCCACCTACAAGACCAACCTCGGCCCTGCCGAAGTGTTCGGCAGCATCGGCCACTACAACCTGAAGGACAACGTCGACGGCGACGGCGTGCAGTACAAGCACGACGCACAGCTGTACGCTGCCCAGTTGGGTACCAAGTTCAACGCGGCTGACACCGTCAAGGTCACCGTCGGTGCCAGCTTGTATGGCTACGACAACGACAAGGCCTCGGCACTGCTGCGCTCGCTGGGCAACACCACCGACGAGTTCAACCTGGTGGAAGGCTTTGGCCAAGTGGACTTCACCGGCTTCGCCATCCCGCTGTCGGCTTACGGCCAGTACGTGAAGAACACCGAAAGCACCGATGGCAAGGACACTGCCTGGCTGGCCGGTCTGAAGACCAAGCTGGGTGCCTGGAGCCTGGACTACAACTACCGCGACGTACAGCGTAACGGTGTCGTGAGCCTGTTCACCGACTCCGACTTCGGCAACGGCTTCACCGGTTCCCGTGGCCACAAGTTCAAAGTGGGTTACGAAATCGACAAGAACTTCGCCCTGGGCGCGGCCTACCTGATGGCCAAGACCGACTACTCCAACCTGCCGAACAGCGACGCCAGCGTCGACACCCTGCAGGTGGACCTGGAAGCCAAGTTCTAAGCAACACTCTCCTCTGCTTCACTCTGAGGCAGGAAATGCTGACCCCATCCAGCATTTCCTGCCTTTTTTTTGCTTTCGGGCGCATCGCGAGCTTTGCTCGCTCCTACCGGTCCGTGTAGGAGCGAGCGCAGCTCGCGATGCGCCGCACGCGGCGCCCATTCAATCAGCGTTTACGCAGAATCACGCTACCAATCGAATACCCCGCGCCAAACGAGCTCAGCACCGCCAGCGCGCCCTGCGCCAGGTCATCCTGGTACAGGTGGAAGGCAATCACCGACCCCGCCGAACTGGTATTGGCATAACGGTCGAGAATCACCGGTGCCTCGTGCTCGTTCACCTCACGCCCCATCAGCTTCTTGACGATCAGGTGGTTCATGCTGAGGTTGGCCTGGTGCAGCCAGAAGCGCTGCACGTCGCTAGGCTGCAGGTTGTGCTCGCCCAGGTGCGTGCCGATCAGTTCGGCAACCATCGGGCAAACTTCCTTGAACACCTTGCGCCCTTCCTGCACGAACAGTTTGTCGCGCGCACCGATGCCCTCTTCCGCTGCGCGGTTGAGGAAGCCGAAGTTGTTGCGGATGTTGTTGGAGAACGCGGTTTTCAGCTTGGTGCCGAGGATATCGAACTGGTGCCTGGAGCTGGCCTGGTCGGCACGCTCGACCAGCACGGCAGTGGCGGCATCACCAAAGATGAAATGGCTGTCGCGGTCGCGGAAGTTCAGGTGCCCGGTGCAGATTTCCGGGCTCACCACCAGCACGGCGCGGGACTGGCCCAGTTGCACGTTGTTGGCGGCCGTCTGGATGCCGAAGGTGGCCGACGAGCAGGCCACGTTCATGTCGAAGGCAAAGCCGTCGATGCCCAACGCCTGCTGCACCTCGATGGCGATGGCCGGGTACGGGCGCTGCAGGTTGGAGCAGGCAACGATCACCCCATCGACATCGGCGGCAGTACGGCCAGCACGCTCCAGCGCTTGCCGCGCGGCAGCCACACCCATTTCGCAGAGGATCGACTGCTCGTCGTTGGAACGCTCGGGCAGGCGCGGCTTCATGCGTTGCGGGTCGAGGATGCCGGCCTTGTCCATGACGAAGCGGCTCTTGATGCCCGAGGCCTTTTCGATGAAGGCCGCGTCGGAAACCGGGGCAGCTTCCAGTTCGCCACGTTCGATGGCGGCGGCGTTGTCCTGGTTGTACTGCGCTGACCAGGCGTTGAAGGAGGCCACCAGTTCTTCGTTGGAAATGCTCTGGGCCGGGGTATACAGGCCGGTGCCGCTGATCACGACGTTATGCACGATCGATCCTCTGCTCAAAGGCCATCGCCATGGGCGCTGGCTGGGAATATGGCAACTTAATGGCACCTTGGTACCAGTTTGAGAGCGAGGGCGTGGCCCTCGTTCGTGGGTAAACCCGCCCCCACAAGGGCCGCAACGCGGCCCAAATTGCATCAATATTGCCACATCTGCGGAAGTTTATCCCTCCACCTGGCTCCACTGTTTGCTCAAACGCTTGTCGGAAATCGGCACCTTGGTGCCCAGCTGCTGGGCGAACAGCGACACCCGGTATTCCTCCAGCCACCAGCGGTACAAGGTCAATTGCTCGTCGCGCTTGCCTTCCTGGGCGTGCTTGTCGGCCCGGGCCTTGTACTGCGCCCACAAGTTGCTCAGTTCACCGCTCCACACCCGGTCCTTCTGCACCTGGGAGCCGAGTTTTTCCAGGCGCAGTTCCACCGCCTTCAGGTAGCGCGGCAACTCCTTGAACCACACCGCTGGCGTCTCGCGCACAAAGCCCGGGTACACCAGGTTGGCCAGCTGCTGCTTGATGTCATTGAGCGCCACGGCCTGGCTCAGGTCGATCTTGCCCTTGAAGCGCTTTTGCAGGCCGTGCCACAGTTTCAGCACTTCCAAGGTCTGCCGGGCCAGGCGCTCGGCATGCTCGGCCCAACTGCCCCGCTTACGCTCGGCAAGCCCGGCCAAGGCCGCGCCATCACGGGGCAGCGGGGTTTCGCCATCGAGGATGCAGCTGTCCAGGCTGGCCAGCAGAATGTCCTCTACCAGTGCCTCGATACGCCCCAGTTCGCGGTACAACAAGCCCAGTTCGGTCAGCCCCGGCAGCTTGCCGCGCAGGAACTTGGCAGGCTCGGCCAGTTGTTGCAGCAATAGGCGCTGCAGGGCACGGCGGTGCTGGAACTGCGCTTCGGCCTGGGTCGAGAAGCGGCCTTCACGCACGGTGCCGGCCTCTTCCACCAACGCCGGGTACACCGTCATCGACAGGCCGGCGATGTTCTGCTGGGCGGTCTGTTTCACCTCGCTGAAGGCCTTGGCCTGCACCGGCTGCTCGTTCTTTTCAGTACGCGGCACGGCCAGTGCGGCTTGGCTGGCAGCGGCAAAGCGCGCGGTCAGTTCGGCCAGGTCGCGGCCTTCGCCAAGGAACTTGCCCTGGCCGTCGACCACCTCGATGTTCATCCGCAGGTGGCCTTCCACCAGTTCCACCGACTCGGCCCAGGCCTCGTCCGACACCCGCGCCCCGGTCATGCGTAGCAGCTCCTGGCCCAGGGCCTGGGGCAACGCGCCCTGGCCGAAGGTCATGCGCGCCAGGGAGGCCTTGACGAAGTCCGGCACCGGCACGAAGTTCTTGCGCAGGGCCTTGGGCAGGTTGCGCACCAGCGCCACGCACTTGGCTTCCAGCAGGCCCGGCACCAGCCATTCCAGGCGCTCGCCCGGCAGGCTCGGCAGCAGCGGCGCCGGCACCCGCACGGTCACGCCGTCGCGGGGGTGGCCCGGCTCGAAGTGGTAGGTCAGCGGCAGGCGCAGTTCGCCCACCTGCAGGTTGTCGGGGTACTGCGCGGCGGTGACTTCGCTGGCCTCGCGGGCCAGCACGTCTTCCTCGCGCATGATCAGCAGGTTGGCATCCTTCTGGCTGCCCATGCGGTACCAGCTGTCGAAGGTCGCGGCCTGGTGAATTTCCGCCGGCAGGCGCGCCTCGTAGAAGGCGTACAAGGTTTCTTCGTCGGCCAGAATGTCGCGGCGGCGGGCCTTGGCTTCAAGCTCATCGAGCTGTTCGAGCAAGCGCTTGTTCGCTGCCAGGCACTTGGCCCGCGACTGGATTTCGCCGCCGACCAAGCCTTCGCGGATAAACAGCTCGCGCGAAGTGACCGGGTCGATCGGGCCGAAATGCACCGGCCGGCGCCCCACCAGAATCAGCCCGTACAGGGTGATCTGCTCATAGGCCACCACCTGCCCGCGCTTCTTCTCCCAGTGCGGTTCGAAGTGGTTCTTCTTGACCAGGTGCCCGGCCAGCGGCTCGATCCAGTCCGGTTCGATCTTGGCCACCATGCGGGCATACAGCTTGGTGGTTTCCACAAGTTCCGCGGCCATCACCCACTGTGGGCGCTTGCGGCCAATGCCAGAAGACGGGTGCACCCAGAAGCGCCGCTGGCGGGCACCCTGGTAGTCGCCTTCCTCGGTTTTCTGGCCAATCTGGCTGAGCAGGCCGCTGAGGATTGCCTTGTGAACCTTCAGGTAGTCGGACGGCTCCTTGTTCACCGTCAGCTGCAGGTCGCGGCAAATCAGCGCCAGCTGGCGATGGGCATCGCGCCACTCACGCAGGCGCAGGTAATTCAGGAAGTTCTTGCGGCACCAGTTGCGCAGCGGGTTGGCGGTCAGCGCCTGGCGCTGCTCCTCGAAACCGCGCCACAGGTTGACCAGCGCGGCGAAGTCGGAGTCGACGTCCTTCCACTGGGCATGCGCCTGGTCGGCAGCCTGCTGGCGCTCAGGCGGGCGTTCACGCGGGTCTTGCACCGACAGCGCACTGGTGACGATCAGCACTTCCTGCAAGCTGCCCTGGCGGGCGCCTTCGAGCAGCATGCGGCCCAGCCGCGGGTCGATCGGCAGGCGCGCCAGCTGGCGGCCGATTGGCGTCAGCTGGTTCTCGCGGTTGACTGCCGACAGCTCCTGCAGCAGGTTGAAACCGTCACTGATGGCCTTGCCATCCGGCGGCTCGATGAACGGGAAGGCATCGATGGCGCCCAGGCGCAGGTGCAGCATCTGCAAGATCACCGCCGCCAGGTTGGTGCGCAGGATCTCAGGGTCGGTGAACGCCGGGCGGCCGTTGAAGTCTTCCTCGCTGTACAGGCGCACGCAAATACCCGGCTCAACCCGCCCGCAACGGCCCTTGCGCTGGTTGGCGCTGGCCTGGGACACCGCCTCGATCGGCAGGCGCTGAACCTTGGCGCGGTAGCTGTAGCGGCTGATGCGCGCAGTGCCGGTGTCGATCACGTAACGGATGCCGGGCACGGTCAGCGAGGTTTCCGCAACGTTGGTGGCCAGCACCACGCGGCGCCCGGTGTGGGCCTGGAATATGCGCTGCTGCTCGGCCGGCGACAGCCGCGCATACAACGGCAGGATCTCGGTATGGCGCAGCTGCGCCTTGCGCAGGATTTCGGCGGCATCGCGAATTTCCCGCTCGCCCGGCAGGAACACCAGCACATCGCCAGGGCCCTTGCCCACGCTGCGCTCGTGCTGGGCGATCTCGTCGAGGGTGGCAAGGATGGCCTGGTCGACGGTGAGGTCGTCCTCGACCTGGTTGCCCTCCTCGTCCTGCTCGCTGGTCAGCGGGCGGTACCAGGTTTCCACCGGGAAGGTGCGGCCCGACACCTCGATGATCGGCGCGCCGTCGAAGTGCTTGGAGAAACGCTCCAGGTCGATGGTCGCCGAGGTGATGATCAGCTTCAGGTCCGGGCGACGGTGCAGCAGGGTTTTCAGGTAGCCGAGCAGGAAGTCGATGTTCAGGCTGCGCTCGTGGGCTTCGTCGACGATGATCGTGTCGTAGCGTTCGAGGAAACGGTCGTGCTGGGTTTCGGCCAGCAGGATGCCGTCGGTCATGAGCTTGACCAGGGTGTTGGCATCGCTCTGGTCTTCGAAGCGCACCTGGTAGCCCACCAAACCACCCAGCGGTGTGCCCAGCTCCTCGGCCACCCGCGCCGCGACACTGCGCGCAGCAATCCGGCGCGGCTGGGTGTGGGCGATCAGGCCATGGCTGCCACGGCCCAGTTCCAGGCAGATCTTCGGCAACTGGGTGGTCTTGCCCGAACCGGTTTCACCGGCGATCACCAACACCTGGTGCTCGGCCAAGGCCTTCTTGATGTCGTCGCGCTTGGCGGCGATCGGCAGGCTGTCGTCGTAGCGGATACGCGGCACGCTGTTTTGGCGTGCGGTGACCTGGGCGCAGGAGGCCTGGACCTTTTCCACCCACTGGGCAAGCTTGGCCTCGTCTGGGCGCTTGCGCAGTTCATGCAGTTGCCGGCGCAGGCGATGGCGGTCGGCAATCATGGCGTGATCGAGGTTTTGCAGCAGTTTGTCGATGGCGTGGTCAGTCATGGGGCTTTTTAGTGATGCAGGTGGGCCTGCTTTTTCATGATCGGCATTCGGAAAGTTGGGCGATTGTCGCAGATTTGCCGGTTCTCTGCTGCCTGTGCCGGCCCTTTCGCGGGGCAAGCCCGCTCCTACAGATTTTGAATCTGTAGGAGCGGGCTTGCCCCGCGAAAGGGCCGGCACAGGCAAAGAGAATGTTTAGCCAACCACGATGTGAAGGTTGCCATTCACTGCTTTAATCAACCTTACGCCGCATGTGAGTATCAAAGGCATGACCCCCGCCCAGCCGATCGCCCCACCGTCGTCCCGCCCTTCGCTGCCGAAGGCCCGGACCCGTGCCGGGGAAAATCCGCTGGTGCACATCATCCTCGCCTTCTGGGCCCTGTGGCACTGCCGCCACGCCCGCCCACCGGATCATTCGCCCACCTGTTCGTGACCAAACCCGGCCAGCACCTGGCCGTTTGACTCGACTGGACCGCGCCTGCGCGCAGGTTCCATGCCCTCGTGAGCGAAACCATCATGCACTTTGCACCTGTAGAGCAGGCCAGCCGTTTCCTGGCTGAAAACCCCGATATCGAACTGTTCGAGCTGTTCATCCTCGACGCCAACGGCGTGCCCCGCGGCAAGCTGCTGCACCGCGAGGAACTGCTGGCCGTGTTCCAGAGCGGTCGCCCGCTGCCGAGTACCATCCTGGGCCTGACCCTCAATGGCGACGACGTGGAAAACTCAGGCCTGGTCTGGGACGTGGGTGACATCGATTGCCGCGCCTACCCGCTGGAGGGCAGCTTGGTTCGCCTGCCCTGGCGCCGCGTGCCAACCGCGGCGGTACAGGTCAGCATGCACCCCAGCGAGGGCCTGCCGGCCAGCGTCGCCGACCCGCGCCACGTGCTGCTGCGCACCGTCGAAGCGCTCAAGGCCGATGGCTACCACCCGGTGATGGCCTGCGAGCTTGAGTTCTACCTGCTCGACCAGCAACGCGACGCCCAGGGCCGCCCGCAACCTGCGCTGGACAACGACGGCGGCCGCCCGCGCAGCACCCAGGTGTATGGCCTGCGCGAGCTGGAGCAGATCGAACCCTTCCTGGCCGACCTCTACGCCGCCTGCAAGGCCCAGGGCATCCCTGCGCGCACGGCGATCTCGGAATACGCCCCGGGCCAGGTGGAAATCACCCTGGAACACGGCGATGCGCTGGCAGCCATGGACCAGGCCGTGCGCTACAAACGCCTGGTCAAGGGTGTGGCCCATGCCCACGGCATGCAGGCCTGCTTCATGGCCAAGCCGTTCGCGCAACTGGCCGGCACCGGCATGCACATGCACCTGAGCCTGGCCGACAGTGCCGGCAACAACCTGTTCGCCAGCGACGACAAGGCCGGCACCCCGCTGCTGCGCCAGGCCGTGGCCGGCATGCTGCGCCACCTGCGCGAATCGTTGCTGCTGTTCTGCCCCAACGCCAACTCGTTCCGCCGCTTCCAGGCCAACAGCTATGCCCCGCTGGCGCCCACCTGGGGGGTCGACAACCGCACGGTGAGCCTGCGCGTGCCGGGCGGCCCGGCCAACAGCCGGCATGTGGAACACCGCATCTGCGGCGCCGATGCCAACCCCTACCTGGCCGCTGCCGCCATTCTCGCCGCCAGCCACTACGGCATTCGCGAGCAGCTGGACCCCGGCGCCCCGGTCGAGGGCAACGGCTATGCCCAGGCCACCGAACACCTGCCCACCGACTGGCTGACCGCCCTTGATGCCCTGGAACGCTCGGAGTGGGCCCGCGAAGCCCTTGGCGATGCCTTCCTCGGCGTTTATCTGAAGGTCAAGCGCGCTGAGTACCGCCAGTTCATGGCCGAAGTCAGCGAGCAGGACTGGCGCTGGTACCTGCACCAGGCCTGAGCCTTACCCTTTCAAGAACAAGGAACACCCATGAACGCAGCATTGAACGACGGCCCGGCCCAGCGCGCGCCGTCCTATTACAGCGCCACGCTCAACGACCACACCGCCTACCCGCAGCTTAAAGGCACGGTGCAGGTCGACGTGGCGATCATCGGCGGCGGTTTCACCGGCGTCGCCACCGCCGTGGAACTGGCCGAACGCGGCCTGAAGGTGGCCATCGTCGAAACCAACCGCATCGGCTGGGGCGCCAGCGGGCGCAACGGCGGCCAGGTGACCGGCAGCCTGTCGGGCGACGAAGCCATGCGCACGCAGATGCGCAAGCGCCTGGGCAGCGAGGTGGACGATTTCATCTGGCACCTGCGCTGGCGCGGTCACCAGATCATCGAGCAGCGGGTCGCACGCTATGGCATTGACTGCGACCTCAAGCGTGGCCACCTGCATGCAGCGATGAAACCGTCGCACATGCAGGAACTGCGTAGTTTCCAGGCCGAGGCCGAGCGCCGTGGCATGGGCGAGCAGGTTCAGTTGCTCGACCGCGAGGGCGTTGCCGAACACCTGCAGAGCCCGTTGTACCTGGGCGCGCTGAAGAACCTGCGCAACCTGCACCTGCACCCGCTCAACCTGTGCCTGGGCGAAGCCCGCGCCGCCCACGGCCTGGGCGCGCTGATTTTCGAAAACTCCGAAGTGCTGGAGATCGTCCACGGCCCGCGCCCGGCGGTGGTCACCGCCCACGGCCGGGTCGAGGCGCACCAGGTGATGCTGGCCGGGGACGTCTATCACAGGCTGGAAAAACGCCAGCTCAAGGGCAAGATCTTTCCGGCCATGGGTGGCATCGTCACCACCGCGCCGCTGGGTGAGCTGGCCGAGCAGATCAACCCGCAGGACCTGGCGGTGTACGACTGCCGCTTCGTCCTCGACTACTACCGCCTGACGGCCGACAAGCGCCTGCTGTTCGGCGGCGGCGCCAACTATTCGGGCAAGGATTCACGCGACATCGAAGGCGAGCTGCGCCCGTGCATCGAGCGCACCTTCCCCGCACTCAAGGGCGTGCCAATCGAGTTCCAGTGGAGCTGCGCCATGGGCATCGTGGTCAACCGCATCCCGCAACTGGGCAAGCTGTCGGACAACGTGTGGTATTGCCAGGGCTACTCCGGGCACGGCATCGCCACCAGCCACATCATGGGCGAGATCATGGCCAAGGCGTTGACCGGGGCGCTGGAGCAGTTCGACACCTTCGCGGCGTGCAAGCACGTGCGGGTGCCGATGGGAGATTTGCTGGGGAACCCGCTGCTGGCGGCGGGGATGTGGTACTACCAGATGCTGGAGAAATTGCGCTGATTGTACTGGCCCTTCGCGGGGCAAGCCCGCTCCTTGTAGGAGCGGGCTTGCCCCGCGAAGGGCCCACGAGGTCAATCAAGCGATCTTCTTCAGGCCCTGCTTCTTCAGCTCTTCATCGCGCAACTCACGGCGCAGGATCTTGCCCACGTTGGTGGTCGGCAAGGCATCACGGAACTCGATGAATTTTGGCACCTTGTAGCCGGTGACGTTGGCACGCATGTGCTCCATCACCTGTTCCTTGGTCAGGGTCATGCCCGGTTTGACCACGATGAACACCTTGATCACCTCGCCGGATTTTTCGTCCGGCACACCGATCGCCGCGCACTGCAGCACGCCCGGCAAGGCGGCGAGCACGTCTTCGAGCTCGTTGGGGTATACGTTGAAGCCCGACACCAGGATCATGTCCTTCTTGCGGTCGACGATGCGCATGTAGCCGTCGGCCTGAATCAAGGCGATGTCACCGGTTTTCAGCCAGCCTTCGCTGTCGAGAATCTCGGCGGTGGCGTCTTCACGCTGCCAGTAGCCCTTCATCACCTGCGGGCCCTTCACGCACAGCTCGCCGACCTCGCCCAGGGGCAGTTCATTGCCCGCATCGTCGATCACCTTGCACAGGGTAGACGGCACCGGAATGCCGATGGTGCCCACCTGGTTGGCCTCGGCCGGGTTCACCGCTGCCACCGGGCTGGTTTCGGTCATGCCGTAGCCTTCGCAAATGGCGCAACCGGTAACGGTTTTCCAGCGCTCGGCCACGCTCAACTGCAAGGCCATGCCGCCGGACAAGGTGATTTTCAGCGCCGAGAAGTCCAGCGCGCGGAACGCCTCGTTGTTGCACAGGGCGACGAACAAGGTATTCAAGCCAACGAAACCGCTGAACTTCCACTTGCCCAGTTCCTTGACCATGGCCGGCAGGTCGCGCGGGTTGCTGATCAGCACGTTGTGGTTGCCGATCAGCATCATTGCCATGCAATGGAAGGTAAAGGCATAGATGTGGTACAGCGGCAGCGGCGTGATCAGGATCTCGCAGCCTTCCTGCAGGTTCGAGCCCATCAGGGCGCGGCACTGCAGCATGTTGGCCACCAGGTTGCGGTGGGTGAGCATCGCCCCCTTGGCAACGCCTGTGGTGCCACCGGTGTACTGCAGCACCGCCACATCGTTGGCCTGCGGGTTGGCTTCGGTAACCGGCTGGCCCTTGCCCAGCGCCAGGGCGTCGTTGAAGCGCACGGCGCCCGGCAGGTCATAGGCCGGCACCATCTTCTTCACGTACTTGATCACGCTGTTGATCAGCAGGCGCTTGAGCGGTGGCAGCAGGTCGGCCACTTCGGTGACGATGACGTGCTTGACCTGGGTCTTGGGCACCACCTTCTCGGCCAGGTGGGCCATGTTGGCCAGGCACACCAAGGCCTTGGCCCCGGAGTCGTTGAACTGGTGTTCCATTTCCCGCGTGGTGTAGAGCGGGTTGGTGTTGACCACGATCAGGCCTGCACGCAGGGCGCCGAACACGGCGACCGGGTATTGCAGGACGTTGGGCAGTTGCACGGCAATCCGGTCACCCGGCTTGAGGTCGGTGTGCTGCTGCAGCCAGGCAGCGAAGGCGCCCGACAGCGCGTACAACTCGCCGTAGGTGATGGTCTTGCCCAGGTTGCTAAAGGCCGGTTTGTTGGCAAAGCGTTGGCAGGATTGCTTGAGTACCGCCTGGATGTTGGGGAAATCGTCAGGATTGATTTCCGCCGTGATCCCGGCTGGGTATTTATCCTTCCAAAAATGTTCGATCATGGAAGCCCACTCCTTCAGCAACAGCGAAGTTCGATTCACGCGTCGATGCGTTTATTATTGATATGAGATGAGGGTTGGTTGCAAACCTGATCATCTGAAAGCGGGCCGAGAGTAACAGCTTTGTTTGGGGTCGCCTAGGGGCCAAGACAGGCCTTGCAGTCACAAAAATGACTCAATGAACGATACAGGTCATTTTTAGAGTATTTAACCAAAATGTCGCGAATCGGGCTGTGATACGCCTGTTAGAGCACCTGTTGGGCCTTCGCGGGGCAAGCCCGCTCCTACACACCGAGCTAGGTTGCCTCGCGAAGGACTCAACCCGGTATCAGGCGATATCACGCAGCTCCCGCCGCAGAATCTTGCCCACCGGCGTCATCGGCAGCGACTCGCGCAGCACGATGTGCTTGGGCACCTTGTAGCCGGTGAAGTTGGCCTTGCAGTAGGCCTTGAGCTCTTCCACGCTCACCCCGCCCTCGCGCGCGACCACGAACAGTTTCACCGCCTCCCCCGACTTCTCGTCCGGCACACCGATAGCCGCGCAATTGGCCACTTGTGGGTGGCCCATCACCACGTCTTCGATTTCATTGGGGTACACGTTGAAGCCCGAGACGATAATCATGTCTTTCTTACGGTCGACGATGCGGGTGAAGCCGTCCGGGTCGATCACGGCTATATCGCCGGTCTTGAACCAACCGTCGGCGTCCAGCGCCTGGGCCGTGGCTTCGGGCTGCTGCCAGTAGCCCTTCATCACCTGCGGGCCCTGGATGCACAACTCGCCGCGCTCGCCCAGGGGCTGCTCATTGCCTTCGTCGTCGATCACCTTGAACGCCGTGCCCGGCACCGGCATGCCCACCGTGCCCAGGCGCGCCAGCTGGCCGTAGGGGTTGGTGCTGGCCACCGGCGAGGTTTCGGTCAGGCCGTAGCCTTCGACGATGCGGCACCCGGTAAGCTCTTCCCAGCGCTCGGCAGTGGCCTTGACCAGCGCCGTGCCGCCCGAGTTGGTGACCTTCAATGCCGAGAAGTCCAGCTGGCGGAAACCGGGGTGGTCCATCAGCGCGACGAACAATGTGTTCAAGCCCAGCAACGCGGAAAACCGCCACTTGCCCAGTTCCTTGATAAAGCCTGGGATATCGCGCGGGTTGGTGATCAGCACGTTGTGGTTGCCAGTGACCATCATGCACATGCAGTTCGCGGTGAAGGCATAGATGTGGTACAGCGGCAACGGCGCGATCATCACCTCCTGGCCTTCGCGGATCAGCTGCTGGCCGTCCGGGCCGCGCTGGGCAAAGCAGGCCAGCACCTGCAGCATGTTCGCCACCAGGTTGCCATGGGTGAGCATGGCGCCCTTGGCCAGGCCCGTGGTGCCGCCGGTGTACTGCAACACGGCGACGTCGCCCAGCGCCTGCGGCACCGGCGTGTGGGCCAGGTTGCGGCCCTGGCGCAGCACCTGCTTGAAAGGGATGGCCTGAGGCAGGTGGTAGGCCGGCACCATCTTCTTCACCTTGTCGACCACGGTGTTGATCAGCCAACCCTTGGCGGCAGGCAACATATCGCCCATCCTGGCCTCGATCAGGTACTCGATGCCGGTGTCGGGCAACACCTCCTGCACGCGCTTGCCGAACATGTTCAGGTACACCAGGGCGCGGGCACCGGCGTCCTTGAACTGGTGGCGCATCTCGCGCTCGGTGTACAGCGGGTTGGTATTGACCACGACCAGCCCGGCGCGCAGGGCGCCGAACACGGCGATGGGGTATTGCAGGACGTTGGGCATCTGCACCGCGATACGGTCGCCAGGCTTGAGGTCGGTATGCTGCTGCAGCCAGGCGGCGAAGGCTGCCGAGTACTGTTCGAGCTCGGCGTAACTCAAGGTCACGCCCAGGTTGCTGAAGGCCGGGCGGGCGGCGAAGCGCTTGCAGGAGCGCTCGAACACCTCGACCACCGAGGCGTAGGCGTGCATGTCCAGGGTTGAAGGTACGCCCTCCGGGCGCTTGTCGTTCCAGAAGTCGGCTTGCATTTATTATTGTTCCTCTGCCTGAGCCCGTGCTGATTCCCTGCCCCGTCCACCGGGTGGCGAACGGGCGTTGCAGCGACGTTAGCAGGTAACCCCGAGGTGGCATATACGCCAAGTGCCGCCATTAACATTGTGAATCTCTTTTGTGCCCTTCCTGCAATTCGCACGGTTGTGCATACACTGTGCGGGTACCCTTCGCACCCAAGGATTCGCCATGCCCCACGATGCCTTCTGGCTGCCCGCCAGCGCGCACTGCAGCCTGTACGTGCACCAATGGTTGCCGGCCACGCCGGTCAAGGCCGTGGTGCTGCTGGCGCATGGCATGGCCGAGCATGCCGGGCGCTACCAGCGTCTGGGCCAGGCCTTGAGCGAACACGGCTTCGCCCTGCTGGCAGCAGACCTGCGCGGCCACGGGCGCAGCGCCGAGCAGGGCAGCCTCGGCCTGTTCGCCCGGCATCATGGCTGGAATGCCGTGGTCAACGACCTGGGCCTGCTGGCCCAGCACATTGGCCAGCAATTTCCCTGCACGCCCTTGTTCCTGTTTGGCCACAGCATGGGCAGCTACATCGCCCAGGCCTACCTGTTGCACCACAGTGGCAGCCTGCACGGGGCAATCCTCAGCGGCTCCAACTTCCAGCCGCCGGCGCTGTACCGCGTGGCGCGCCAGATCGCCCGGCTGGAAACCTGGCGCCAGGGCCCGCTGGGCCAGAGCGCGCTGATCGAGTGGCTGTCGTTTGGCACGTTCAACAAGGCCTTCAAGCCCAACCGCACGGCCTTCGACTGGCTCAGCCGCGACCCGGCCGAGGTGGACAAGTACATCAACGACCCGCTGTGCGGCTTTCGCTGCAGCAACCAGCTATGGCTCGACCTGCTGCAAGGGCTGGCGCATATCAGCCAGCCACGCAACCTTGCGCAGATCGACCCGAATCTGCCGATGCTGGTCATCGGCGGCGAATGTGATCCGGTGAGTGCCGGCAAGCGTCTCACCCACCTGGCCGATGCCCTGCGCGCGACCGGTAATCGACACGTACGGCTGCGCGTCTATCCTCAAGCGCGGCATGAAGTGCTGAACGAACTCAATCGCGACGAGGTCACCGGCGATATAATCGCCTGGCTGGAGCAGGCGCTGGCCCTAGGCCGCCCTGCCCGCAGTGAATGATAGCGGCCCTCGTCCGCCCTTTAAGGAAGCTCCGATGACCCAGGTCACCAACACGCCTTACGAAGCCCTCGAAGTCGGCCAGAAAGCCGAATACAAGAAGTCCGTCGAAGAGCGCGACATCCAGCTGTTCGCCGCCATGTCCGGCGACCACAACCCAGTGCACCTGGACGCCGAATTCGCCGCCAAGAGCATGTTCAAGGAACGCATTGCCCACGGCATGTTCAGCGGCGCCCTGATCAGCGCGGCAGTGGCGTGCACCCTGCCCGGCCCTGGCACCATCTACCTGGGCCAGCAGATGAGCTTCCAGAAGCCTGTGAAGATTGGCGACAGCCTGACCGTGCGCCTGGAAATTCTCGAGAAGCTGCCCAAGTTCAAAGTGCGCATCGCCACCAACGTGTACAACCAGAACGACGAGCTGGTGGTCGAGGGCGTGGCTGAAATCCTGGCGCCGCGCAAGCAGCAGACCGTCGAGCTGGTGTCGCCGCCGAACTTCGTGGCCGGCTGACAGCCGCGTTGGTACAGCTGTAGGAGCGAGCGCAGCTCGCGATCACCGGCAAGGCCGGTGCCACACACCGCCGGGGCTGCGCTGCAGCCCATCGCGAGCGCTGCTCGCTCCTACCAAACCGACCTCACAAGGCAATCAAGGCAGCTCGCGCAGGCGCCGTTCGATATGCCGCCGCTGCGCCCCTTGCTGGGTCAGCGCCAAGGCCTGCTGCCAGGCCGCCCGCGCCTCATCCACCTTCCCCAGTTGCTGATGCAACTGCGCCCGCGCCGCGTGGGCCAGGTGGTAATCGCGCAACTCTCCCGCTGCCAGAATCGCTTCCACCGCCGCCAGCCCGGCTTCTGCCCCGTCACGCTTGGCCAAAGCCACCGCCCGGTTCAACGCCACCACCGGCGACGGCCAGTGCCGCTGCAGCACGTCATACAGCCCGACAATTTCCCCCCAGTCGGTGGCCTCGGCTGTCGCCGCCTCGGCATGCACCGCCGCAATCGCCGCCTGCACGGTGTAGGCACCGAAGTCCCGGCTGCCCAAAGCGAGGCGCACCAGTTCGCAGCCCTCGGTAATCTGCGCCCGGTCCCACAGGCTGCGGTCCTGCTCATCGAGCAGCACCAAGTTGCCCTCGGCATCACTGCGCGCACGCTGGCGCGACGCCTGCAGCAGCATCAGCGCCAGCAAACCGACCGCCTCCGCATCAGGCAGCAGTTGCACCAGCAGGCGCCCCAGGCGAATCGCTTCGTCGCTCAGCGCCTGCTGCAGCAACGCTTCGCCGCTGGAAGCTGAATAACCTTCGTTGAACACCAGGTAGATCACCCGCAACACGCTATCCAGCCGCTCGGGCAGCTCATGCAGTTCCGGAACCTGGTAAGGAATGCCGGCATCGCGAATCTTGGCCTTGGCGCGCACGATGCGCTGGGCGATAGTCGCCGGGCTCTGCAAAAACGCCCGGGCGATCTGCTCGGTGGTCAGGTCACAGACTTCGCGCAAGGTCAGTGGCACCTGGGCATCGGCGGCCAGGGCCGGGTGGCAGCAGGTGAAAATCAGCCGCAGGCGGTCGTCGGCCAGCAACTCTTCTTCACTGGGGTCGTGCCCCTGGCCTTCGATCAACATAATCAGGTCGGCCTGTGAGCGGTCGAAGCGCGCCCGGCGGCGCAGCGCGTCGATGGCCTTGAAACGCCCGGTAGACACTAGCCAGGCCCGCGGGTTGTCGGGGATGCCATCGCGCTGCCAGCGCTCGACGGCAATGAAGAACGCATCATGCAAGGCCTCCTCGGCCAGGTCGAAGTCCCCCAGCAGGCGAATCAAGGTCGCCAGGATGCGCCGCGATTCGCGGCGGTACACGGCCTCCACTTCGGCACGCACCTGCGCCAGCTCCGCCATCAGTCGGGCATCCGCTGGGTCACCACCTCCACCAGGCGGTCCAGGCTTTCTCCCCAGCCCTGGTGAAAGCCCATCTCTTCATGCGCCCGGCTGTCGGCGGCACTCCAGTGCCAGGCGCGGGCGGTGTAGCGGGTCTTGCCGTGTTCTTCGTCGAAGCTGATCACCGCAGTCATGAATGCCTTGCCCGAGGGCACCCAGCCTGGCAGGAAGGCATCGGTGAACACCAGCCGCCTGGGCGCGGCGATTTCCAGGAAGACGCCCTGGGTCGGGTACTCGGTGCCGTCCGGGGCACGCATCAGGGTGCGGAACAGGCCACCGCTCCACAGCTGCATTTCACACTCCGGGGTGGTCATGCCATGCGGGCCCCACCACTGCATCAACCACTCAGGCTCGGTCCAGGCACGGAACACCTTGGCCGGCGGCGCATCGATCAGGCGGCTGATGGACAATTCGTGTTGGGCAGTCGCAGCGTGGGTCAGGCTCATTCTTGTTGTTCTCCGTTGCTGTCAGGGTTGCAGCTCACGCACAGGGCGCACTTCCACACTGCCCACACGTGCCGCCGGAATGCCCTTGGCGATGCTCAGCGCCTCGTTGAGGTCGCGGGCATCGACCAGGTAAAAGCCGGCCAGCTGCTCTTTGGTTTCGGCGAACGGGCCGTCGGTGATGCTCATTCGCCCGCCGCGCACGCGCACGGTGGTGGCGGCCTGCACGCTTTTCAGCGCCTCTGCCGCAATGATCCGCCCGGCGCCTTGGAGCGACTCGGCATAGGCCAGGCATTCGGCGTCTTCCGGGCTGTCGGGCAGGCTGTGCAGCAGCGCTTCGTCACAATAGACCAGGCACAGGTATTTCATGGTTGTCTCCAGGCGTTGGCAACGTGCGTTTGGCGATAGCGGCTCAAGGTTTCAGATCGAACAGTGCTTTCTGGGTTTGCATGTCGAACGGCGCCGACCAGTGTTCATGGATCACTTGCCAGTGCCCGTCGACCTTGCGATAGCCCACGGTGGCACGCATGAAGCCGCACTGGCTCTCGTCATCGCCCGGGCCACAGCGGTTGAGCCAATGGGCCAGGGCCAACTCGCCGGCGGTGTGCACGGTCAGCTCGGCCAGCTCGAAGACCATCGGGCCGGTGCACATGCCCATGCACATTTCCCAGTGTTTGCGGTAGTTGTCCTTGCCCTTGAACTGCAAGGCCTGGATGGCATCGAAGGCGACGATGTCGTCGGCGTAGGGCGCGGTGATGGCGGGGATGTCACGGTCGCGAACGGCCTGCATCCAGGTATCGATCAACTGGCGGATTTCGCTTTCGGCTGCGGTGTTCATGGGCAGAGCCTCCGGTCGGCACAGGAATGCCCTGTGCCTTCAGCTCATGGTCGAACGGTAGCCGAGAAAATCGACAGGTTGCGGGAATATTTCAGGTCGAATGGTACGCCTTGAGTAGTTCAGCGCCTATGAGATCGAGCGCCGCCCGCGCGGCGCTTCGCGAGCTTTGCTCGCTCCTACGTTATCTCGGGCCAATGTTCATATTGCCTGCGCGCGCGGCCCCTTGGTGCACGCCTCGGTATCGAGGTCAATGTATAAGGCGTTCGCGTGCGATGGCGCAGGCGTAACTGGCCCGAAACAAACGTAGGAGCGAGCAAAGCTCGCGAAGCGCCGCGCGGGCGGCGCCCGATCTCACAGGCGCCACATCACTCCCGCCCTACCCTCCCACCATTATCCATTCAGGATTTTTCAGTCAGCACCTGCGCATACCGCTCTCGGTCGACATTGGCGCCACTGAGCACCACCGCTACCCGCTTGCCCGCCTGGCGTTCACGCTCCTGCAACAGCGCAGCCAGCGCCGCGGCACCGGCGCCTTCGGCGGTGTTGTGGGTGGTTTCGTGATAAAGGCGCATGGCCGCTGCCACCTCAGCATCGGTAACCCGCACGATCCGTGCGGCATGCTCGCGCACCAAGGCGAAGGCATCCGGGTGGGGCACGCGGCAGGCCATGCCGTCGGCGAAGGTGTCGGCAGTGGCGGTGGTGATGATGCGCCCCTGCTCGAAGCTCTGCGCGTAGGCATCGGCAGCGCTGGACACCACGCCGACAATCTCGGTACGCAGGCCCAGCAGGTTACGCGCCTGAATCAGCCCGCAAATGCCCGAACCCATGCCGATCGGCACATACACGCAATCGAGATCGTCCACGCTCTCGAACAACTCCAAGGCGTAGGTGGCCACTCCGCGCACCAGTTCCGGGTGGAACGACGGCACCATGTCGTAACCCAATTCATCCGCCAGCCGCGCCGCCTCTTCACGGGCAACGTCGAAGTCGACGCCATGCTCCACCAACTTCGCGCCCAGGGCGCGCATGGCCGCGTTCTTTTCCTTCGAGTTGCCTTCTGGCACCACGATCACCAGCGGCACGCCGGCCTGGCTGGCCGCCAGCGCCATGCTCTGGCCATGGTTGCCGCGGGTGGCGGTGACCAGCCCACGTGGCGGCTTGCCCTTGGCCAACAGCGAACGCACGTAAACCAGCCCACCGCGCACCTTGAAGGCGCCGGTCGGGGCGTGGTTCTCGTGCTTGACCCACAGCTTGCAGCCCACCTGCTCGGCCAAAAGCGGCCACTCGCGCTGGGGCGTCGGCGGAACATGCTGGTGAACGAAACTGGCAGCTTCGCGCAGGGCGGCGAGGTCGAACATGGCGATCATCCTTCATCGATACGGGTGTGTACCGATCCTAATCGCCAGCGGTGGGTTGGTAAACGCCAATGGCCCTGGCAGCGTTTCACACGGCCAGGGCCATTGGCCACTTCAGCCTTGCTGGCACCCTTCGCCCATTGCCCGGTACTGGATGGTATGCACCTGGCCTTGGTGGTCTTCGTAGGTCATGGTCGCAGGTACCACTTCGCAGACATTGGGGATGGTCGACAGGTGAATCACCCGTTTGATGTCGAGGTTCATCGAATAGTCGTACTGCTGGGCCACAGGCTCGCTGGAGACCGGTTTGGCCTCATCGGCGAGGGCGAACGAGGACATACCGACCAGAGCAAGAATCAGTAATGGTTTCATGGGTTTATGCCTTTGGAGCAATCCAGCTGATCGAGTGACTTCAATAGGCCGTCAATGGCGCGGAGAAGTTGTCATCGTCTACGAAGATGACACGAAGTACCGATCCCGCTTTATCGTACTGCCAGGGGGGATAGCTGAAATTCTACTCCTCGCCTGCAATACTTGAACCCTGAAGTCGGACATTCACCCTTGCAGGATTTGCAACAATCTGCGACAAAGCGAAGCGGCTCGGCAGCCTGGAACCACCGGGCCAGAGCCCCCCACGCCCGGACTCCCGATGACCACCCTGCACTGCACGCCCCTGCTCGGCGCCGAACGCCGGCTGCTCGCACTTTTCTACAAACAGCATGGCTCGCGCATGCGCGCCGCCAACGACGGGCAATTGTGGGTAGCGCGCAGTGACACAATCGTGGCTGGCCTGTGCTTGAGCGCGGTGGCCGACGGCCAGTGGCTCACCGGCCTGTTCGTCGCACCTGCCCAGCGCGGCCGTGGCGCCGGGGCCGCATTGGTAGAGGCGGCCCTGGCGGCGCAGGCGGGCCCGACCTGGTTGTTCTGCCACCCCGACCTTGCCCTTTACTACCAGCGCCTGGGTTTCAACGCCACCACCGCAATGCCCGAAGCCCTAGCCTCACGGCTGCTGCGCTACCAGCGCAGCAAAGCGCTGGTAGCCATGGTGCACGGTCAGTCGTCGCTGGCGTCCAGCCCGGGGAACAGCACCTCGGTGTAGCCGAACTTGGCGAAGTCCTGGATGCGCGAGGGGTACAGCCGGCCGATCAGGTGGTCGCATTCGTGCTGCACCACCCGCGCATGAAACCCCTCGGCAAAGCGGCTCAGCGGGTTACCCTGGGGGTCCAGGCCTTCATAGTTGATGTGCTTGAAGCGCGGCACCACACCGCGCAGGCCCGGCACCGACAGGCAGCCTTCCCAGCCGTCCTCTACCTCGGTGGTGAGCGGCGTGATCACCG
This sequence comes from Pantoea sp. Ap-967, assembly GCF_011752565.1. Taxonomy (GTDB): domain Bacteria; phylum Pseudomonadota; class Gammaproteobacteria; order Pseudomonadales; family Pseudomonadaceae; genus Aquipseudomonas. Next base: position 92,637 of record NZ_VWXK01000005.1, on the reverse strand, counting down.
GGTTGAGCAAAATGGTCTGCGGCACGGGTTCGGCATCCGGGTAGCGCTCGCTGCGCTCGAAACCGAAAATCACCAGCTGCAAATCGATCCCCACCTGGGGTGCGGCCAACCCTACGCCACCGACGTGGCGCATGGTTTCGAACATGTCGTCGATCAGCCCTTGCAGCTCGGCACTGCCAATCAGGTGCTCAGGCACCGGCTGGGCGATACGCAGCAGGCGCTCGTCGCCCATTTTCAGAATGTCACGGATCATTGCGGGTTCGGCTCGGACGGTTGCGGCTCGACCGGGTGTTCATGGCCGAGCACGGTGACGGTTTCCTTGGGCTGTTCGCCGTTGAAATCCTTTTCGCCCGGGTTCTTGCCTTCGGCCGACATGTGCTCGATCACCGCGTTCATCTCGGCGCCGAGCAGCAGCACGGCAGCGGAAATGTAGAAGTACAGCAGCAGCACGATGATCGCACCGATGCTGCCGTACATGGCGTTGTAGTCGGCAAAGGTCTTGACGTAGTAGGCAAAGCCCAGGGAGGCGATGATCCATACTACTACCGCCAGTACCGAACCGGGGGTGATGAAGCGAAACTTCTGCTTCACATCCGGCATCACGTAGTACATCAGCGCCACGGCCACCATCAGCAGAATGACGATGGCCGGCCAACGCAGGATGGTCCATACCGTGACGATCACTTCCTGCATGCCAACCTGCGCGGCAATCCACTCCATCACCTGCGGGCCCAGCACCATCAGCGCTGCGGCGGCCAGCAGCATGCCGGCGATGCCGATGGTGTAGAAGATCGACAGCGGAATGCGCTTCCACACCGGGCGGCCTTCGGGCACGTCGTAGGCGGCGTTCATGGCGCTCATCATCAGGCGCACGCCAGCCGAGGCGGTCCACAGGGCAATGACGATACCCACCGACAGCAACCCGCCCTTGGACTGCTGCAACTGGTCGATCACCGGATTCACCTGTTCCAACGCCTGGGGCGGCAGCACCAGTTCGGTTTGCAGGCGCAGCCAGGAGAAGAAGTCCGGCAGGTGCAGGAAACCGATCAACGCGATCAGGAACAGAATGAACGGGAACAGCGAGAACAGCATCTGGTAGGCCAGCGCGGACGCATAGGTAGACATCTCGTCGTCGAGGAATTCCTTGACGGTGCGTACCAGTACGCGGTGCATGGGCAGCCCGCGCAGGTCAGGGAAAATCATAGCGTCTCCTTTCGCCGCTTGATTACAACAGGTAAGTCTAATAGACCACGGGGTTGCTGTACTGCTCCCTGGCAATATTCAAAATAAAGGCCTCTTCGCGGGGCAAGCCCGCTCCTGTAGGAGCGGGCTTGCCCCGCGAAGAGGCCGTCACAAGCCGCCTCGAATCAAGGCTTCAGCGCATCTTTCACATTGCCCTTGATCTGCTGCGCCTCGCCCTTCACTTCCTGGGCCTTGCCTTCTGCCCGCAACTTGTCGTTGCCGGTCACCTTGCCGACGCCTTGCTTGATGTTACCCACCGCTTCGTTGGCCAGGCCTTTGGCTTTGTCTTTAGTGCCGCTCATGGCAAATCTCCTGCAAATGGAGACACGTGAACCGTGTCGACAGTCGGTGGACCGGCCGCCTGCGCCAGGAGTTTCAAAGAATTTTCAGGCTTCAAGCCGAACGGCGATTCTGCGGGCGAATACCGCACCGAATCCGGCCAGCGCACTGCGCAAGCCCGGCCGGCTGCCCTACAATCGCAAAAAAACTGCTTATAAAAACAACAGCTTCCGGATACCCACCGCAATGCGCCTGATGCCCCTGTTCGCAGCCTTGTTGCCGCTGCTGCCCCTGCCTGCCCTGGCCGCCGCACCGGCCAACGAAACCCTGAAAGTCGAGCGCTACACCGACGATGGCCAGCCCGGTACCCTGCGCTGGGCCATCGAAACCAGCAACCAGAACCCCGGCCACTACCGCATCGACATCGCCGCGGTGGGCAAACCGCCGTACGTCATCCGCCCCAACCGTGCCCTGCCGGAAATCAAAGGCCCGGTGCAGATCACCGGCTTGCCCTGGGCCCGCGATGGCCAATACATTGCCATCGACGGCAGCGGCTACATCAAGGACCAGGGCGTGCGCACCTGCCCCGGCGCCGTGCCTGGCCAGTTCGGCACCAACGTGCGCACCACCACCAACCCGGGCCTGGTGCTGCGCGACACCCAGGGCGTGCACCTCAGTGGCCTGGAAGTGCGCAACTTCTGCATCGGCATCCTGGTCAACCGCGCCAGCGGCAACGTCATCGAAGACAACCGCATCGTCGCCAACAAGGGCGGGGCTGGCATCATGCTCACAGGGGATGACGGGGCGGGTAACGCAACGGCCACCACCACCGTCAACAACAAGGTGCTGCGCAACCAGTTGATCGACAACGGCGACGGCCTGGAGCTGACCCGTGGCGCGGCCTTCAACCTGGTGGCCGACAACCTGTTCCGCTCCACCCCGGCCAACCCTGAGCCGTCCCAGGGCATCGAAATCCTGCTGGGCAACGACAACAGCGTGGTGCGCAACCGTTTCGAAAACTACTCCGACGGCCTGCAGATCAACTGGGGCAAGCGCAACTACCTGGGCGCCAACACCTTCAGCGGTAACTCGATTGGCGTCAGCGTCACCGGCGAGGGCAACATCCTCGACGGCAACCTGATCCACGGCAACCGCATTGGCGTTGCCCTGCGTCCCGAACCCGAGGTTACCGCCACACGCCTGACCGGTAACCGGATCTGGGCCAACAGCCAGGATATCCGCCGCTGCCAGGCAGGCGGCTCGTGCGTGCCGAACCAGCGCACAGGGGCGATCATCTTCGGCGTACCGGCCCAGGCCCATGCCCTGTACGTGGGCTCGCGTGGGGTCGGGGCCGACTTGCCAAAGCAGGATCAGGCCGTTATTTGCGACGCCAAGGGCGAGCCCAAGCCGTGCCAGCCGCTGCCCAACCATAACCAGCAGCCACCACGGCTGCTGGCGTTGGACGGCAATGTGCTGCGCGGCGAGGTGCAGGGCCCGGCGTCGAGCCTGCTGCGTGTCGAGGTGTTTGGCAATGCCCAGGCCGAGGGCAGCGAGGCGGAGCAATACTTGGGGGATGTGCTGGTGAACAGCGATGCCCAGGGGCTGGCGCGGTTTGCCCAGGTGCTGGAGCAGGCGCAGGGGCTCAAGAGCTTTACGGCGACGGTGACAACGGCGGATGGGGCTACTTCAGAGTTGAGCAGGCCGATCAGCCGTTAAGGCTTCTGGCCTCTTCGCGGGGCAAGCCCGCTCCTACAGGGGTTGTGTGTGGCCTTGTAGGAGCGGGCTTGCCCCGCGAAAGGGCCAGCAAGCCTTGCCGCACACGAGGCCACCCCTCACAATGCAGCCCTAACCAAGCGTCAACCCGCAGGAACCTGCATGAAACTCGACAAACCCGCCGCCATCGCCCGCCGCAACCAGGCCCTGGCCAACCCGGTACTGACCAGTGCCAACACGCTGTTCGCTATCCTCGACCGCAAGCGCAACCTGTGGTGGTTCGAGGTGCCGGTGGCACTGCTGCGCAAGGGCCAGCCCGACTGGGTCAACCTGCTGCTGCACACCCCGGAAAGCGACGAACTGCAGCACCTGAAAGTGCCGGTCAACTTCCTGCGTGCTCACCAGGAGCAAATGGAAGTGCGCAACCCCGGCAAACGCCGCTCGACCATCAGCCTGGCACTGAGCGCCGACCGCGACTCGCTGCTGCGCGACACCCGTCCGGGTGGCGAGCAGCTGGATTTCCGCACCTTCGTCCAGGCCTGATCAGGCCTTTTCGATACGGTCGTCATGGATGACGATACGGCCCTGCTTGAACAACGCGCCAATGGCCTTCTTGAAGTTGCCTTTGCTGACGTTGAACAGCTGGCTGATCACTTCCGGGGCGCTCTTGTCGCACACCGCCAGCACCCCGCCTTCGGCCTCCAGGCGCGCCATGATGCGTTCCTGCAGGTCATCGCCCAGCGCCTGGCCAACCGGCTGCAGGCTCAGGGCGATCTTGCCGTCATGGCGCAGTTCCTTGATGAACCCGTCCACGTGCATGCCTGAGCGCAGGAACTTGAACACCTCATTCTTGTGGATCAGGCCCCAGTGGCGGTTGTTGATGATGGCCTTGAAGCCCATAGGCGTTTCACCCGCCACCAGCAACTGCACCGGCTGGCCGGCCTTGTAGTCGGCCGGGGTGCGGTCCAGGTAGCGGTCCAGGCGCGAGGTGGCGGTGATGCGCCGGGTGCGCTTGTCGAGGTAGGCGTGGACCACGCAGTAGTCGCCGATCTTCAGCTGCCGCGATTCTTCCGAATAGGGCATCAGCAGGTCCTTGGACAGGCCCCAGTCGAGGAAGATGCCGGCACCGTTGATGTCCTTGACCTTGAGGCTGGCGAACTCGCCAACCTGCACCTTGGGCTTCTCGGTGGTGGCGATCAGCTGGTCTTCGCTGTCCAGGTAGATGAACACGTTCAGCCAGTCATCCACCTCGGTTTCGGCGTCTTTCGGGATGTAGCGCCCGGGCAGCAGGATTTCGCCGTCGGCACCGCCGTCCAGGTACAGGCCGAATTCCACGTGTTTCACGATTTGCAAACTGTTGTAACGCCCAAGCAGAGCCATTTCCGATGATCCTCAAGACAAGGGGGCTATTTTCCGGATAGACACGGGTTGGTGTCAAAGCTTCCGGACGGTTGCCCCTCTTGTCCAGCCCCCGGGCGCCCCACATAATGATAAGAGTTCTTATTTGAATCCGAGCGTATGAAAAAGCCTCACCTGGACGTGAATGCCGAAGTCGATGTGCTCTACCGCGCCCACCATCAGTGGCTTCGCGGCTGGTTGCAGCCAAGAATCAACTGCCGGCACCTGGCAACCGACCTGGTACAGGATGTATTCGTGCGCATCCTCAGCGCCGACGACGCCGGCACCCGCCTGCAGGCCATACGCGAGCCCAAGGGTTACCTGGCGACGATTGCCAGGCGCCTGATGATCGACCACCTGCGCCGCACGCGCCTTGAGCGGGCCTGGTTGCAGGCCCTGGCCGAGCAACCCGAGGCATTGGATATTTCCGAGGAAGAGCGGGCAATCTTGCTTGAGGCCCTGTGCCAGCTGGATGCCATGCTCGCCGGCCTGGGCCCCCAGGTGCGCCAGGCATTTCTGCTGTCGCAGCTGGACGGCATGCCCTACCAGGCCATTGCCGAGCAGCTCGGTGTCTCGTTGTCATCGGTCAACCGCTACATGGCCAAGGCCCTGCACCACTGCGTGCTGTTCAGCATCAACCAGGGCCTGCAATGAAACCCTCCGCCGCCCAGCACGCAGCCCTGGAACACGCCGTGCATTGGTATAGCCTGCTGCAGAGCGGCTGTGCCACACCAGAGGACGAACACGGCTGGCAATGCTGGTTGCAACAAAGTGCGGCAAACCAGTGGGCGTGGCAGCAGGTCGAACAACTGCAACAGCGGCTTCAGGGCCTACCGGCCGGCCTGACCGGGCGAACCCTGGCATTGGCCGGGCAAGCCCAGCGCAACAGCCGCCGCAACGTGCTCAAGGGCATTGCCCTGTTGCTCGGCGGCGGCACAGTGGGGTGGGCGGGCTATCGTGAGGTGGGCCAAAGTCCCTGGTTTGCCGATTACCGCACCCGGGTCGGCGAGCAGTTGCCGGTAACCCTGGCCGATGGCGGGCAACTGCTGCTCAATACCGACAGCGCCGCCGATGTGCGCTATGACGCACGCCAGCGGGTCATCCGCTTGCGCCAAGGCGAAGTCATGGTGACCACGGCGGCCGATCCGCTGGGCCGCCCCTTCCTGGTGGAAACCGAACATGGCCGCGCCGAAGCACTGGGTACCCGCTTCTCGGTTCGTATCAGCGCCGGGCACACCCAGGTTGCGGTCTTCGAGCACCAGGTGCGCCTCCTGCCCACACACGGCCAGGCGGTGCTGCTGGCGCCTGGGCAGTGCAGCCGCTTCTCCAGCCAACAGGCCGACACACCGCAGCCACTGCCTGCCGACCAGGATGCCTGGACCCGCGGCCTGTTGGTGGCCAACGCGCAGCGGCTGGATGCGTTCTTGCCGGAACTGGGCCGCTACCGCGCTGGCTGGTTGCGCTGCGACCCGGCCGTGGCAGGGCTGCAGGTCAGTGGCACATTCCCGATAGCCGACACCGACAAGGCATTGCGCGCGATCGCCAGCGTCTTGCCGGTGAAGGTGGAGCGGCGTACTCGCTTCTGGGTCACCCTCAGCCCCTTGGAGGGTGTGTGAAACATTTTTTTGCGGGCAGGTGAGATTTCTTCTTTTTCTCATTCGACTCAGAGGTAACGGGTGCATCACCCGCTTGCCAACATAAGAGAAGCCCTACATGAAAATGCATCACCCACTGCGCCCAGCCGCGGCCGCCGTGCGCAAGGCACTGTTCGTCTCGGTTCTGATGATTCCAGCCCTCCCCTGCACCTCGGCCTTTGCCGACGCCGTCACCCGCGAGTACCACATCGCCCAGGGCGACCTCGGCCAAGCCCTGACCCGCTTCGCCGCCCAGGCTGGCATTGTCCTGTCATTCGACCCCAGCACCCTGGAGGGCCGGAAAACACCTGGGCTGGAGGGTGCCTACAGCGTCGAGCAAGGTTTGCAGGCGTTGCTGGCAGGCAGTGGCATGCGCGTGGTGAAGGAAAACGACGGGCGCTACTTCCTGGCGCCGCCATCGGGTGACAGCACGGCAATGGAGCTGTCGGCGACCCACGTGAACAGTGTGGGCCTGGGTGAAACGACCGAGGGAACGGGGTCGTACACCACGGGCGTTACCAGCACCGCGACCAAGATGAACCTGTCGATTCGCGAAACACCGCAATCGATCAGTGTCATTACCCGCCAGCAGATGGATGACCAGCACCTGGCCAGCGTGACCGACGTGCTCAAGCAGAACCCCGGCATCACCCTGTCCCAGGACGGCGGGGAGCGTTTCCACATCTACTCGCGTGGGTCCGAGATCAGCACGTATCAACTCGATGGCGTAAACACCACCCAGGACTACCTGACGCGCAACATGCCCAGCACACTGATGGACATGGCGATCTTCGACCGGGTGGAAATCGTGCGTGGCGCCACCGGGCTGATGACCGGTGCCGGCGAGCCCAATGGCGTGGTCAACCTGGTGCGCAAACGCCCCACACGTGAGTTCCAGTCCTATGTGCAAGCAGGCATCGGCTCGTGGGACTATTACCGGGCCGAAGCCGATGTCTCCGGCCCCCTGATCGACAGCGGCAAATTGCGTGGCCGGCTGGTCGCTGCCAAGCAAAGCAACCAGAGCTACATGGACTGGTACAGCCAGGACCGCGATCTGCTCTACGGCGTGCTCGAAGCCGACCTGAGCGACAGCACCACCGTGCGCCTGGGCATGGACTACCAAACCTATGACGCCAACGGCGCACCAGGTGTTCCACTGTTCTACAGCAACGGCCAGCCCACCCATTTCTCTCGCGCCACCAGCACCGGCCCGCGCTGGATGTACGAAGACTACACCACGAAGAACTATTCCTTCGGCCTGGACCAGGAACTGGGCCAGGGTTGGCAGTTGAAGGTGGCAGGCAACTACATGGATGTGGATCGCCAATCGCTGTCGTCCTTCTACCGAACCGGCGCGGGCGTCTCGACCCTGGACCAGGCCAGCGGCACCGCCATTGCCGACCGCTTGCAGGTCGATGCCCACCAGGTTCAGCGCGGCCTCAACGTTACCTTGCAAGGCCCCTTCGAGTTGTTCGGCCAGACCCACGAACTGATCACGGGCTTTGATTACCTGGACTACGAAAACAATCACTTCACCGGCACCGCCGGTGCAGCCAGCTTCAACTTCTACACCTGGGGTAACCGCTTGCCGCAACCGGGCAGTTATTCGCCACTGCTGGACTATGACCTGTTCATTCGCCAGACCGGTTACTTCGTTGCCACGCGGCTCAACTTCACCGATGACCTGCACCTTATTCTCGGCGCGCGTACCACCAGCTATCGCTCGGACTCCAATCAGGTGGTTCTGACCACTGGCACCGGTAACCCTTCCCACCTGCAGGAACGTGGCGAGGTCACGCCTTACGCCGGGCTGATCTACGACCTCAATGACGAGCAGTCCGTGTATGCCAGCTACACGGATATCTTCAAGCCACAAACCAGTCGCGACCGCACCGGCAAGGTGCTCGACCCGGTCACCGGGCAGAATTACGAAATGGGCTGGAAAGGGGAATTCTTCAATGGGCGCCTGAACACCAGCGCTGCGCTTTACCTGATTAAGCGTGACAACCTGGCAGAAGATGACACTGGCTTCGCCATCCCCGGCGTCCCCAACTCCACGGCCTCACGGGCAGTCAGCGGCGCCGAAACCAAAGGCGTGGACCTGGAACTGTCCGGCGAAATTGCACGAGGCCTGGAGCTGCACACCGGCTACAGCCATTCACGCACCGAAGATGCCGGGGGCACGCGCCTGACCACCCAATTGCCACTGGACACCTTCCGCCTCTGGACGACTTATCGCCTCCCGGGCGAATGGGAGCGTTTGACCTTGGGCGGCGGCGTGAACTGGAATGCCAAGCAATCCCTGGCCACGCGCTACAACACCCGAATTACCCAAGAGGACTACGCCGTGGCCAGCCTGATGGCCCGCTACAAGATCAGCCAGCAGGTTACCGCCACCTTGAATGTGGAGAACCTGTTCGACAAAAAATACTATGCCGGCCTGGCGGGAAACTATGGGCACTACGGCGCGCCACGCAATGCGACGTTGAATCTGCGTTACGATTTTTAAGCCATCAGCGGGCCCGGCGGCAGGTTGCCGGGCCTCTGTCGAGGAGCAACTTCAGAAGTCGTAGCGCACGCTGAGCGAGGCATTGCGAGGATCACCGTAGTGCCCAACGCTGCCCCCTATGCCCGAATAATACTTCTCGTCGAGGATGTTGTTCAGGTTGACCGTGGCTGCCAACTTTTCAGTCAGCTGATAACGTGCCATGAGGTTGGCGACCCAGTAGTCGTCCTGGGTGGCCCGTGCTTTCAGGCTGCTGTAATAAAGGGAGATACCCGAATTCCAGGAAACGCCTGCGCCTACCGTGAGCTTGTTCAGATCGCCTTGGAAGCGGTAGGTATTCCAGAACCTGAAGGTATCCATCGATAGCTGGGTTAATTGCCGCTCACCCTCTGCATCCTCGGTACGGGCATGGCTGTATCCGGCCATTATCTGCCAGCCTGGCAGCACTTCACCCGACACTTCCATGTCGATCCCTTTGGTTTCGGTGCCCTTGGCGGCCTTGTAGGCTTGCTCGTCCAACGTGCCTTCGACAATCGCATCACCGTCTACCACGGCCAAGTTGTCACGTTTGACCAGGAACAATGCCGTGCTGGCATTCAACCGACCTGAGTAGAACTCCCCCTTCCAGCCCACTTCATAATTGCTGCCGACAACGGGGCCGATCACTGAGCCGCCGCGATCACGGCTGGATTGTGGCTTGAAGATATCCGTGTAGCTGACATAAACCGACTGCTCAGGTGTCAGGTCATAGGTGATGCCTGCATAGGGCGTGACTTCGCCACGTTCGTGCATGCTGGTGTACTGCGGATCACTGGGCGGGCTCTGGTAGACATAGTCATAGTCGTAGTCCGATGCGCGAGCACCAACGATCACGTTCAGGTCATCCATCAGGTTGAATTTGAAGGCCGCATAGGTGCCACGTTGGCGGCTTTCAATGTTGAGAATTTCCCCCACTGCCCCTGTATTGCCCGGGCGCGCCAGGTAGTTGTCCCAGTTGTAGAAGTTGACGAAACTGATCCCGACATCGTAGCCGGTGTGGTCGTTCCTGTAGTCCTGGTAATTGAAGCCGGTAATGAATTGATGGGTGCGGCCCAACAACGAGAAAGGCCCTTGCAGCGTGATATCCGCACCACGCTGGGTTTGGTCGGCCTGGGCGTTATAACGAAGCATCCGCGCTTCACCGGTCGCCTCATTGAGCCAGGCACGCCCAGTCGACGTCTGGTAGGAGCCGTTATAGTTATCACGGTCTGAGTTCATGTAGTTGGCAGCCAGGCTCAGTTGCCAGTCGTTGGCAAAGCGGTGCTCAACGGCCATGAAGTAATTGGTGGTTTCCAGTTCATCGTACATCCACCGTGCGCCAGAACTGGTAGCGCGCGAAAAGTGAGTTTGCTTACCATTGGTGAACATCAACGGCACGCCGGGCGAGCCCGTTCCCTTGAATTTCTGGTAATCAACACCTGCGCGCACCAGCGTGTCATCACTCAGGTCGGCTTCGAGGACGCCATAGAGAATATCTTTGTCTTCCTTGTACCAATCCCGAAAACTGCCATTCTTTTGCTTCGCCGCCACTAATCGGCCTCGCAGGTTGCCACTTTCAACCAAGGGGCCAGCGACGTCCGCTTCGCCGCGGTAATAGTCCCAGGCCCCTACAGTGCCTTGAACATGGGACTGGAATGACCGTGTGGGTCGTTTTCGAATGAGGTTCACTACACCGCCGGGCTCACCTGCGCCGGTCATCAACCCCGTCGCACCACGAACGACTTCGACGCGGTCGTACAGCGTCATGTCCAACAACGTGCTGGGCATGTTGCGTGTCTGGTTTTCCTGAGTCGTGGTAACACCATCGAGCTGATAGGTGTTAATGGCACTTCCACGGGAATAAATGTTGTAACGCAGCCCGCCATCCTGGGACATCGTGATGCCAGGCGTCTGGTTCAATACCTGGGTCACGCTGTTGAGTTGCTGATCATCCATCCGCTGCCGAGTCACCACGCTGATGGTTTGCGGCGTCTCGCGAATCGATAGATTCATCTTCGTCGCCGTGCTGGTCACCCCTGTCGTATAAGACCCCGTCCCCTCCGTGGTGGCCCCCAGCCCGGTAGCATTGATACTGGTGGCCCCCAACTCGAGGGCACCATCCGTCGAACGCGGCAGCAGTACATAGTTGCCATTCCCGGCAACCATCACCTGCAATTCACTGCCTGCCAGCAACCTGGCAAAGCCCTGTTGCACGCTGTACACGCCTTGCAAACCCGAGCTCTGCTTGCCCTGGGTCAGCCCCGCATCGAACGACAGCACCACCCCCGCCTCGCTGGCAAAGCGGCTGAGTACGGCGCCCAGTGGGCCGGCGGCAATGGCGTAGCTGCGGGTGGCCTCTGCGGCGCTGGCCTGGCCTGCGCTGCCCAACGGTTGGACGAAACCGGCCTGGAGCAGCAACGCGGCGCTGAACATGGCAACGACAAGGGGTTTTCTGGGGTAGGCGTGGGATGTAACGCGGCGCTGCATGGGGGGCTCCTTCAATGGCCGTTAGTGGCGGTTTGCAGGAGGGGTCGGGTGAGCGCGCGAAACCGACAATGCAAACGAGAAATATTTTTACAGCACCGGCACTTGACTCTGGTCTAACGGAGAGCCCTGTAGGAGCGGGCTTGACCCGCGAAGCAAGCACCGCGGTACGTGGCACCGGCTTCGCCGGTGTTCGCGGGGCAAGCCCGCTCCTACAAAGGATGGCAGTGCGGCTGGGACGGGGTGGACGGGAGGTCAGCTCAGTGGCCGCACCCGTACCCAGAAGCGCGTGCGGGTTTCGATGCGTACCGGCAACGCCTGGGCGATGGCATCCAGCGCACGCGTGGTGTCATCCAGAGGGAAGGCACCCGATAGCCGCAACTGCGCAACGTCGCTGGCGCACTCGATGAAGCCTGGGCGGTAGCGCTGCAACTCCTCCAGCACCTGGGCCAACGGCCAGTTGTCGATCACCAACCGGCCATTGACCCATTCGCTGCGGTTGACGTCGAGCGCCTGCGGCGCAGGCAGCGGCCCCGGGCCGAAACGCAGGCTCATGCCCGCCTCCACCCGCAGCGGCTGGGCATCGGCGCGGTTGCGCACGGCCACGGCATGTTCCAGCACATCCAGTTCGGTTTGCCCCTGCAGCTGGCGCACGGCAAAGCGCGTACCCAGCGCCTGCATCTCGCCCTGCTGGCTGCGCACGCTCAGTGGGCGAGGGTCCTTGCCGGTGGTCAGCATGATTTCACCGGCGCGCAGGATGATCAGCCGCTGCTGGCGGTCATAGCGGATGTCCACGGCGCTGGCTGTGTTCAAGATAAGCCGCGTGCCATCCTCCAACTGCAACATCCGCCGCTCCCCGGTGCCGGTGCGCACATCCGCCAGCCACAACGGCGTTTGCCGGTAGCCCGTCCAGGCCAGGCCGGACAGCCCCATGCCCAGCACCAACCCCTTGAGCACGGTGCGCCGCCCTGCCAGCACGGGCGCCGTGGCCAAGGTGCGTTGGGCCACGCTCGCCGGCACGCTGCGCAACTCGGCATGAAACGCCTGCAGCCGCTGCCAGGCCCACTGATGAACGGGCGCGCCTTCGTACCAGGCCAGCCAATGCTGGTGGGTTGCTTGGGTATCCTCACCGGCGCTCAGCCGCGCATGCCACTGCGCCGCGTCGCGCAACGCCTGGCGTTGTTGCGCCGGCGTCACAGCTGCGCGTCCAGGGCGAACAGCAGGCACTGTTCGGTGGCCTTGGCGATGTACTTGGTCACCGAACTCACCGACACCCCCAAACGCTCGCCAATTTCGGCATAGCTCAAGCCTTCGAGGTGGGACAGGAACAAGGCCTGGCGCACCTTGTGGTTCAGGCCATCGAGCATGGTATCGAGCTGCAGCAGCGTTTCCAGCAGCACGGCCCGCTCTTCGGGGGAGATCTCCAGCAGCTCCGGCTCAAGCGCCAACGCCTGTAGATAGGCCTGCTCCAGCGAACGCCTGCGCAAATGATCGACCATGACCCGCCTGGCCACGGTCGCCAGGAAATTACGCGGTTCGCGCAGCGGGTGGGCAACCGTGCTGGCGATCAGCCGCACGAAGGTGTCATGGGTCAGGTCCGCCGCTCGTTCCCGGTCCCCCAGGCGGCGCCGCAACCAGCCCTGCAACCAGCCACTGTGGTCGCGGTACAGGCAGTGCATGTCATCGTGCGGCGCGGGCGGAACCTTGTACACGCGATCATCCTTGTTCGATGCAGATAAGAATTAGTCGCAATAGTAGTGAGATTGCCGAGGGATTGAAACTGCCATCAACGCGATGCAAGGGAACCGTGCAGCTACCCTTACGTCTACCGATTGGCCGCCACTGCAAGGATCAGCACATGCCCACTCGCCTGTTCAAAGCCCTGCTCACCGCCCTCGGTTTTGCCCTGGCCCTGGCTGCCTGCAGCCGCATCGACCTGGCCTACCGCAACCTCGACCGCCTGGTGCCGTGGTCGCTGGGGGACTACCTGGCGATGAACCGTGAGCAGAAGAACCTGCTCGACGAACGGTTGAAAGAACACCTGGCCTGGCACTGCAAAACCCAGTTGCCCGGCTACCTCGATTGGCTCGACCGGGTGCGCGACATGGTTGCCGAGGACCAAGTGACCGACCAGGCCCTGCAACAACGTACCGTCGAGGCGCGCCAGGCAATCGGCCGGGTGGCCGAGGAAATCACCCCATCGGCCACCGAGTTGCTGCGTGGCATGAGCGACCAGCAGGTGGCCGAGATGCAGCAGGCGTTTCGCGACGACATCAGCGAACGCCAGAAGGAATATGTCGACACGCCCCTGCCCAAGCAGATCAACAGCCGTGCCGCACGCATGCAGAAGCGCCTGAACGCCTGGTTCGGCGACCTCAACGCGGCCCAGCGCCTGCGCGTGCTGAACTGGTCCCAGGCGCTGGGTGACCAGAACCGCCAGTGGATCGCCAATCGCCAGCACTGGCAGCAACAGCTGATGCTGGCCATGAACCAGCGTGACGACGCCAGTTTCGAGCCGCGCCTGGCCACCTTGTTGCAGCGCAAGGAGAGCCTGTGGACGCCGGAGTACCGGCAGGCGTTTCAGAATACCGAGCAGCAGGCGCGCAGTTTACTGGTGGACCTGGTGCACTTGAGCAGCCCGGCGCAGCGGCAGTTTCTGCAGGACCGGCTGAGCAAGGTGCGGAGTGATTTCAGCGAAATGAAGTGTTTGAAAGGTTGAGGGCAGGCCTGGCCTCTTCGCGGGGCAAGCCCGCTCCTACAAGGTGTGCCAAAATTTGTAGGAGCGGGCTTGCCCCGCGAAGAGGCCGGGCCTGGAAAACCTCAATCACCGCCCCTTGCGCCGATACGGAAATACATCGATCACCTTCCCCTCCCGAATCGCCCCCTGCAGCCCCTTCCAATAATCGGCATCATACAAATCCCCATGCAGCCGGCTAAACAACCGGCGCTGGCCGATATCGGCAAACAGGAACGGCGGAAACTCCTCGGGAAACACATCATGCGGCCCAATCGAATACCAGGGCTCGCCCGACATCTCATCCTCCGGGTAGCGCGGCGGCGGGATGTGGCGGAAGTTCACCTCGGTGAGGTAACTGATCTCGTCGTAGTCATAGAACACCACCCGCCCATGCCGGGTGACGCCGAAGTTCTTGAGCAGCATGTCCCCGGGAAAGATATTCGCCGCCGCCAGCTGCTTGATCGCCAGCCCGTAATCCTCCAGCGCCTCCAGCACCTGCCCTTCGCTGGCGTGCTCCAGGTACAGGTTGAGCGGGGTCATGCGCCGTTCGGTCCAGCAATGGCGGACCAGCACCGTGTCGCCCTCCAGGGCCACGGTGGAAGGCGCCACCTCCAGTAGCTCGGCCAGGCACTGCGGCTCGAACTTGCTGCGCGGAAAGCGGAAATCGGCGAACTCCTGGGTATCGGCCATGCGCCCCACCCGGTCGACGCTCTTTACCAGCCGGTACTTGTCGATCACCGTGGCGCGGTCAACGGTCTTGGACGGGGAGAAACGGTCCTTGATGATCTTGAACACCGTGTTGAAGCCCGGCAGGGTGAACACGCTCATGACCATGCCGCGCACCCCCGGGGCCATCACGAAACGGTCGTCACTGTTGGCCAGGTGGTTGATCAAGGCGCGGTAGAACTCTGACTTGCCCTGCTTATAGAAGCCAATCGAGGTGTACAGCTCGGCAATGTGCTTGCCCGGCAGAATGCGCTTGAGGAAGTTGACGAACTCCGCTGGCACCGGCACATCTGCCATGAAGTAGGAGCGGGTGAAGGAGAAGATCACCGACACCTGCGCCTCGTCGGTGATCAACGCATCGGCCTCGATGCCGTGGCCTTCGCGGTGCAGCAGGGCGATCACCAGCGGCCACTGCTCATCGCTGTTGTACAGGCGCCCCACCAGGTAGGCGCCCTTGTTGCGGTACAGCACCGGCACGAACAGCTCCACGGCCAGGGCCGGGTCCTTGCACACCCAGTCGGGCAGGCATTCGCGCAGCTGCTCTTCCAGCCGGGCCAGGTCGCCCTCCAGGTCGCCGTAAGGAGTGTCGAACGGGTAATCGGCGAAAATCGCCCGCAGCAGGGCCTTAAGGCCGGCGCCCAGGGTATAGGTGCGGGTTTGCGCGGCGCGCTCGTGGGTGCGGATCGAGGGGCGAGTGGTGTGGATGAACATGCAGCCGTCACTGATCTGGTCGTGGCTGAACAGGCTGCAGAACAGCGAGTTGTACCAGGTTTCCGCCAGTTCATCGTCCAGGCGCGGGTCGATCAGGCGGATATAGGCATTCTTCACCAACGGCCATTGCTCCACGTCCAGCAGCACGTCGCAGGGGAACGCCTGACGCAGCCAGCCATTGACCTCGGCCACCTTCTCTTCATACAGGTTGATACGTGCGGCAGAGGCGCGCTGGATGTCCTGCCAACGCGCCTGCTCGAAGCGCTCGCGGGCGCCCAGGGTGATTTGCTGGAAGTGCTCGCGGTAGTTGTCGAAGCCGTCGAGGATTGTCCGGGCAATGTCGGCGGCGGGCCAGGGCTGGGGCATGCGGTGGACCTCGGGCTGGGTGAGCTTATGAGATTAGCCTGTGCCGGCCCTTTCGCGGGGCAAGCCCGCTCCTACACCGCCCTGTAGGAGCGGGCTTGCCCCGCGAAGAGGCCGGCACAGGTTTCCACCGCAAGAAAGCACAAGAATCACCCAGGCCAGTCACGTACACTCGCCCCCTGCCCCCTACCCGGAGACCGTTGTGAGCCCCATCGCCCTAGCCCGCCTGCTGACCCTCGCCGCTGTCTGGGGGGCGAGCTTTCTGTTCATGCGCATCATCGCCCCGGAGCTGGGCACCGTCCCCACCGCCTTCTTTCGCGTGTCCATCGCCTGCCTGGGGCTGGTCGCCATCCTCGCCGCCACCCGCGTGCGCTGGCAATTCGACGGCAAGCTCGGCGCCTGCCTGGTGCTGGGCATGATCAACTCGGGCATCCCCGCCACCTTCTACTCCGTGGCTGCGCAAGTGCTGCCCGCCGGCTACTCGGCCATCTTCAACGCCACCACACCGCTGATGGGCGTGCTGATCGGCGCCCTGTGCTTCCACGAGCGCATGACCCTGCCCAAGCTCGGTGGCATTTTCCTGGGGCTGTTCGGTGTCGGCATTCTCAGCGGTGCAGGCCCGGTGGCGCTGGACATGGCCCTGGTGCAAGGCGCCCTGGCCTGCCTTGCCGCCACCACCTGCTACGGCTTCGCAGGCTTTCTCGCCCGGCGCTGGATCAGCGGCCTGGACAGCCGCCTGTCGGCCCTGGGCAGCATGCTCGGCGCCACCTTGATGCTGACCCCGCTGTTCGCCTGGAGCGCCCTCACCCAGCCACCGGCGAGCTGGGGCGGCTGGCAGGTGTGGCTGTCGTTGCTGGGCCTTGGCCTGCTGTGCACGGCGTTTGCCTACATCCTGTACTTCCGCCTGCTGGCCGAAATCGGCCCGGTCAAGGCCAGCACCGTGACTTTTCTGATTCCTGCGTTCGGCGTGCTGTGGGGGGCGTGGCTGCTGGGCGAGCCGCTGTCGATGGCGCACCTGTATGGCGGCCTGCTGATTGGCGTGGCGCTGTGGCTGGTGCTGCGCCCGGCGCGGAGTTAAACCCGAGGCCTGTATTGGCCTTGTAGGAGCGGGCTTGCCCCGCGAACACGGGCGAAGCCCGTGCCATGCACCGTGGTGCCTTCTTCGCGGGCAAGCCCGCTCCCACAAGCCCGCTCCCACAGAGTTCAGTGCAAGCCCTCCGCACGGTTTCACCTATGAAACCGCCACCCCATCCGCGTTACCCGAAACTGCCCTCTTACCTCGCACGGCCCACTCCGCTGCGCCGCGAATGGGCATTTCCGTGCCATATAGAAAACCTTGTTTCATATATAAAACAAGACGAATTTCGACCTTGTTCTGCAACTAACTAATAACTAACAACTTTTTAATTAAATGAAGGAAATATTCCACCTGGCATTGTTCATGCACTAAACGGCGTATCACCTATAAAACAGACCAGCGAGTTGATCCCATGGCTGTGAAAGAGATGTACGCAATCGCCCCTCAATGGAGTACGCCTCGCCCTTGCGATGCCCAGGCGCCCATCGAAATCGAGTTTCGCAACGTCGGCAAGGCCTTCCCGGCCAAGGGCCAAGCCGACGCACCGTTCGCCATTCGCGGTGTGAACTTCCAGATCCGCCGGGGCGAAGTGGTGTCGATCATCGGCCCCTCCGGCTGCGGCAAGAGCACGATCCTGAACATGGGGTCGGGCCTGTACCGGCCAAGCGAAGGTGAAGTGCTGGTCGCTGGCGAACGGGTCGACGGCCCAGTGCCCAAGGTTGCCTTCATGTTGCAAAAGGACTTGCTGATGCCCTGGCGCAGCATCCGCCGCAACGTCGAACTGGGCCTGGAAATCCAAGGCATGGCCGCCGCCCAGCGCCGGGTGATTGCCGACAACCTGCTCGCCCGCTGCCACCTGCAAGGCTTCGCCGAGCACTACCCGTTCCAGCTGTCCGGCGGCATGCGCCAGCGCGCAGCCCTTGCCCGCACACTGGCCATCGACCCGCAAGTGCTGTTTCTCGACGAGCCATTCTCGGCCCTGGACGCGCAAACCAAGATGATTCTCCAGCAGGACCTGGCGCGCATGTTGTTCGAGGAAAAGAAAACCGCGCTGTTCATCACCCACGACCTGGTCGAAGCCATCGCCCTGTCCGACCGCCTGCTGGTCATGAGCGCCCGCCCCGGCACGATCATCGAGGAAATCGAGGTCGACCTGCCGCACCGCGACAACCCCCTCGAGCGCCGCAAGCTGCCGGAAATCGGCCCGCTGGCCGGGCGCCTGATGGACCTGTTGCACGTCGGCGCCGACCACGAACTGCATTGATCGACGTTCACTACCTCTCGGGAGTCAGCATGTTCAATACACCGCTCAAACGCCTGGCCCTGGCCGCCGTCGGCCTGGCCTTCGCGCTGCAGGCCCAGGCCGCCCCCACCCAGGTCACCTACCTGCTGCCGGCACCACCCAGCCTGCCGGCATTCGCGCCGTGGATCATCGCCAAGGAAAAGGGCTACTACCAGGCCGAAGACCTCGACCTCACCTTCATCGCCGCCAAGGGTGGCGTCGACGTGGCCAAGCAGATCGGTGCCGGCAATGCCCTGGTCGGTGGCGCCATTGGCGACACGCCGATCATCGTGCGCCCCAACGGCATTCCGGTGCGCACCGTGGCCGTGCTCGGCGGCGGCGGGGTCACCATGATCGCCACCAACGCCCGCGCCAACATCCACAACATTCAGGACCTCAAGGGCAAGACCCTGACCGTGATGTCGTACTCCGACACCACCTACTACGCCCTGCTCGCCTCGCTGCGCAAGGCCGGCCTGAACAAGGACGACGTCAACATCCAGGCCGCCGGCCCCGCCGGCGTGTGGCAGCTGTTCTCGGCCAGCAAGGCCGAGGCCATGGCCGGGGTGCCGGACTGGGTGGTCAACGCCGAGGACGCCGGGCTGCAGTACCAGTTGATCCCCCGCGAGCAGGTGTTCGAAAGCATGGCCCAGGCGATTCTCGCCTCGGACGATGCCATCGAGCACCACCCCGAGGTTGTACGCGGCGTGGTCCAGGCC
This sequence comes from Pantoea sp. Ap-967, assembly GCF_011752565.1. Lineage (GTDB taxonomy): Bacteria > Pseudomonadota > Gammaproteobacteria > Pseudomonadales > Pseudomonadaceae > Aquipseudomonas. The sequence goes on along the minus strand of NZ_VWXK01000005.1, from coordinate 73,747 downwards.
ACCCTGCGCGGGCTCAAGGACATCGTCGACGACCCCAAGGCCGCCGCCGCCACCTTCGCCCGTGCAGTACCGGCCTACGCCGGCAAGGAAGCGTCGCTGGAGAAAACCCTGCGCCTCTACGTCGACTACGTCTACGCCGGCCAGCCGGTGCCCGGGCGTATCGACCCGGCGCGCCTGGACGCGGTGCGCAAGTTCTATGTCAGCGAAGGCATCGTGCCCCGCGAGTCGCCACTGGACGAGCTCTACAGCAACCGCTTCATCGACACCCAGACCGCGGCCAAATGAAGCCCCGGCAACCAAGGTAAGCGCCTGATGAAAAACCTCAACACCTCCGTGCTCGGCAGCCTTGCCCTGCTCCTGTTGTTCCTGTTGCTCTGGCAATGGGGCCCGCGCCTGCTCGGCATGCCCGAGTTCGTGATGCCGCCGCTCAGCCGCGTGGCCGAAGAAAGCGTGCTGATGTGGCAGGGCAGCAGCCTGCTCGAACACACCCTGATCACCGCCTTCGAGATCATCGTCGGCTTCGCCCTCGGCGCCCTGCTGGGGGTGTCGATCGGTGTTGCCCTGGGCCTGTCGCCCTCGGCCGAAGCCATGCTCTCGCCCTACATCCTGGCCCTGCAGATCGCCCCCAAGGTGGCCTTCGCCCCGCTGTTCGTGATGTGGCTGGGCTACACCATCTACCCGAAAATCCTCATCGCCATCCTGATCGTGTTCTTCCCGGTGATGATCAACGTGCTGTCGGCCATCCGCACCGTCGACCCCGACATGATCAACCTGGTGCGCACCCTCAATGCCAGCCGCTGGCAAATCTTCCGCCTGGTGGAATTCCCCTCGGCCATGGCCGCGCTGTTCTCGGGCCTGCGCATCGCCTCCACCCTGGCGGTGATCGGGGTCACCGTCGGTGAACTGGTCGGTGGCAACCAGGGCCTGGGCTTCCTGCTGGTGGACGCCGAAGGCCAGGGCAACACCGCCGGTGTGTTCGTGGCCATCGTCCTGCTCACCCTGATTGGCGTGCTGGCCTACGGCGCCGTGGTGTGGGCTGAAAAGCGCGTGCTGCACTACCTCCCCAAAGCCATGCTGAGTAATGCCTGATGAACTACCCCAACCTTCTTCAAGGCCGCCGCGTGCTGGTCACCGGCGGCGCCCGCGGCCTGGGCTATGCCTTCGCCCAAGCCATCGCCCAGGCCGGTGCCCGGGTGGTGATCGCCGACATCCTCGCCGGCCGCGTGCAGCAGGCCGCCTGCGAGCTGAGTGCCCAAGGCCTGGATGTCAGCGGGGTGAGCCTGGACCTGGCTGACCCGGCCTCGATCACCCGCTGCCTGGAACGCACGGTCGAGCGCCTGGGCGGCCTGGACGGCCTGGTCAACAACGCCTCGATCACCAATTCCGGCGGCAAGCGCTGCGAAGAGCTGGACATCGAAACCTGGGACCAGGTGATGCAGGTGAACGTGCGCGGCACCTGGCTGATGACCTGCGCCGCGCTCCCGGCACTGCGCCAAAGCGGCCGCGGGGCCATCGTCAACCTGGCGTCCGACACCCCGCTGTGGGGCGCACCGAACCTGCTGGCCTACGTTGCCAGCAAGGGCGCGCTGATCGCCATGACCCGCAGCCTGGCCCGCGAGCTGGGCGGCGACAACATCACGATCAACGCCATCGCACCCGGGCTGGTGCAAGTCGAGGCCACGGCCTATGTGCCCGAGGCACGCCACCGCCTGTACATCGAGCAACGGGCCATCCAGCGCCCACAGCTGCCCGACGACGTCAGCGGCGCCGTGCTGTTCGCCCTGTCCGACCTGTCGCGCTTCATCACTGGACAAACCCTGCCGGTCAACGGCGGGTTCGTCATGCCCTGAGCAAAGGAGACTGTCATGACTGATCTTTCCGTAGACCAACAAGCCCCGAAAACCTGGGAACAACCCGCAGGCGCCGACCTGGCCGCGTGGATGCAAACCCGCATCGCCCGCTATGAAACCCGCCGCTACGACTGGGATGCGCTGAAGTTCCAGGCCGATCACGACCCCAAGTTCCGCCGCGCGCAGATGCGCTACGTGGGCACCGGCGGCACGGGCGTGAACAGTGACATGAACACCATCCCCTCCGAGCACTTCACCTTTTCCACCATGGTGATCCCCGCCGGCCACGAAGGCCCGCCGCACCTGCACACCGACGTCGAGGAAGTGTTCTTCGTGCTGCGCGGCAAGCTCAAGGTGGTGATCGAGAAGGACGGCGAGCGCTTCGAAACCATCCTCACCGACCGCGACCTGATTTCCGTGCCGCCAGGGGTGTACCGCGAAGAGATCAACATCGGCGATGAAGACGCCTTGATGTGCGTGATGCTCGGCGCCAAGAAGCCGGTCACCCCGACCTACCCGCCAGCCCACCCGCTGGCCTCGATCAAGCGCGGGTAAGCCCATGGCAACGCTCACCAACACCTATGTCAGCCAGCTCCAGCGGCAGTTCGGCGAACGCCTGCTGCAGCTTGGCGATGGCCCGCAGGCGCTGCGCGAAGCCGGCAGCGGCGCGCCAATCGTGCTGCTGCATGGCATCGGCTCGGGCGCGGCGAGTTGGCTGCACGTGGCCTTGGGCCTGTGCCAGCAGGCCCGGGTAATCGCCTGGGATGCACCGGGCTATGGCCAGTCGGCGCCGCTGCCGATGGCCCAGCCAAAGGCCTGCGACTATGCCGCGCGCCTGGCCAGCCTGCTCGATGCCCTGCAGGTGCAGCGCTGCGTGCTGGTGGGCCATTCGCTCGGCGCACTCACCGCCGCCGCGTTCGCCCAGCGCCACCCCGAGCGGGTCAGTGAACTGGTGTTGCTGAGCCCGGCACGCGGCTACGGCGCCCGGCCCGAACACGGCCAGGCGGTGCGCGACAAGCGCCTGCACGACCTGCACAGCCAAGGCATTGCCGGCCTCGCCGAAAGCCGCAGCGCCCACCTGGTGTCTGCCTCCGCCAGCGCCAGTGCCCTGGCCTGGGTGCGCTGGAACATGGCGCGGCTGGCACCGGCCGGCTACCGCCAGGCCATCGAGCTGCTGTGCGGCGATGACCTGCTGCGCTACCGCCAGCAGCAGGTGACCTGCCAGGTACATGGCGGCAGCGCCGACACGGTAACCACGGCCGACGACTGCCGGGCCCTGGCCCAGGCGTTTGCCGCGCCGTTCCAACTGATTCACGGCGCCGGCCATGCCTGCGCCATCGAACAACCCGAAACGGTGACCCGGCGCCTGGCCCGGGCACTGGACGCCTCTTTCACAGGTAGCGTGCAATGAACGATACGGATGCCATGAAGGACAACCAGGACCGCTATACCGTCCCCGGCCTTGAGCGCGGCCTGTTGCTGCTGTGCGAATTCAGCCGGCAGAACCGCACCCTTACCGCCCCCGAGTTGGCCCGCCGCCTGGGGCTGCCACGCTCGACCATCTTCCGCCTGCTGAGCACCCTGGAAGCCATGGGCTTCGTCACCCGCAGCGGCAACGAATACCGCCTGGGCATGTCGGTGCTGCGCCTGGGCTTCGAGTACCTGGCCTCGCTGGAACTCACCGAGCTGGGCCAGCCGATCCTGGCGCGGCTGTGCGACCACATGAACTACCCGAGCAACCTGGTGGTGCGCGACGGCCGCTCGATTGTCTACGTGGCCAAGGTGTCGCCGCCGTCGGTGTTCTCCAGCGCGGTCACCGTCGGCACCCGCCTGCCGGCCCATGCCACGGTGCTGGGGCGCGTGCTGCTGGCCGACCTGAGCCTGGCCGAACTGCGCGAGCTGTACCCCGAGGAGCACCTGGAACGGCACTCGCCCAGCACGCCGAGAACCGTGCTGGAGCTGTTCGACCTGGTGCAGGCCGACCGCCTGCGCGGCTACGTGCACGGCGAAGGCTTCTTCGAGTCGAGCATTTCCACCCTGGCCGCGCCGGTGCGCGACGCCAGCGGGCGGGTCAGCGCCGCGCTGGGCCTGACCATTCCCACCGCCCAGGTTGGCCATATCAATTTCGACAGCCTGCTCGGCCAGGTGCGCACCAGCGCCGATGAGCTGTCGCGGCTGCTCAACTACCGACCCGGCGCCGGCCAGGTCACTGCGCTGATGAGAGACTGAGCATGAACCTCTACCAACTCCACGACAGCACTGCCATCGTCACCGGCGGCTCGTCCGGCATTGGCCTGGCCTGCGTCGAGCTGCTGCTCGAAGCCGGTGCCCGCGTGGCCTTCTGTGGCCGCAACGAAGACCGTCTGCGCAGCGCTGAAACCCACCTGCGCCAGCGCTTCCCCCAGGCCCAGTTGCTGGCCCAGGTGTGCGACGTGCTCGATGCCAACGCCGTGCAGGCCTTCGCCGCCGCCAGCCAGGCCGCGCTGGGGCCGGCGCAGGTACTGGTCAACAACGCCGGGCAAGGCCGCGTGTCGACCTTTGCCGATACCAGCGACGCTGCCTGGGCCGAAGAGCTGCAACTGAAGTTCTTCTCGGTGATCCACCCGGTGCGCGCCTTCATCCCTCAGCTGAAAGGCCAGCCTGGTGCGTCGATCGTCTGTGTCAACTCACTGCTGGCCAGCCAGCCCGAGCCGCACATGGTCGCCACCTCGGCGGCCCGTGCCGGGCTGAAGAACCTGGTGCGCTCAATGGCCTTCGAGTTCGCCGAACAGGGCATTCGGGTCAACGGCATCCTCATTGGCCTGGTGGAGTCCGGCCAGTGGCGCCGGCGCTTCGAGGCGCGCGAGGAGCGTGCCCTGGACTGGGCGCAGTGGACCGCCCACCTGGCCCGCCGCAAACAGATTCCCCTGGGCCGCCTGGGGCTGCCCAAGGAGGCCGCCCAGGCCATCCTGTTCCTGGCCTCACCGCTGTCGTCCTACACCACTGGCAGTCATATCGATGTTTCTGGAGGCTTGTCCCGCCATGCGTAACGAAAACACCGTCACCGTCGGTGCCGTGATCACCGCGTTTCTCGAACAGTGCGAGGTCAAGGCCGCGTTCGGCGTGATCTCGATCCACAACATGCCGATCCTCGACGCCTTCGCCGTGCGCGGCAACATTCGCTTCATCATGGCCCGTGGCGAAGCCGGCGCCACCAACATGGCCGATGCCTACGCCCGCAGCGTCGGCGGCCTGGGCGTGTGCCTGACCTCCACCGGCACCGCAGCCGGCAACGCCGCCGGGGCGATGGTCGAGGCACTGACCGCCGGCACCCCGCTGCTGCACATCACCGGGCAGATCGAAACGCCCTACCTCGACCAGGAGCTGGCCTACATCCACGAGGCCCGTGACCAGCTGACCATGCTCAAGGCGGTGTCCAAGGCGGCGTTTCGCGTGCGCAGCGTGGAAACCGCGCTGAGCACCCTCAAGCTTGCCGTGCAAACCGCCCTGACCGCGCCCACCGGCCCGGTCAGCGTGGAAATCCCCATCGACATCCAGTCGGCGCTGATCCCCATGCCCGGCGACCTGTCGCCGCTGCCAGTGCCGGTCGCCGCCCCGGCCCCCGAGGCGCTGGACCTGGTGGCCGAGCGCCTGGCCAGCGCCACCCGCCCGCTGCTCTGGCTTGGCGGCGGTGCCCGCCACGCCGGTGCGCAGGTCAAGCGCCTGCTGGACATGGGCGTGGGCGTGATCACCTCGACCCAGGGCCGCGGCGTGGTCAACGAGGACGACGAGCGCTGCCTGGGCGCCTTCTCGCAGAACAAGCTGGTCGAAGGCTTCATGCAGACCTGCGACGCGCTGGTGGTGGCCGGCTCCCGGCTGCGCAGCAACGAAACCTTCAAGTACGCCCTGAAGCTGCCACGCACCACCCTGCGCATCGACGCCAACCCGGCCAGCGAAGGCCGCAGCTACCCCAGCGACCTGTTCATCTGCGGCGATGCCGCGCTGGCCCTGGAAGGCCTGGCCGACCGCCTGCAAGGGCGGCTGAACATCGACCCGGCGTTCATCGGCGAGCTCAAGGCCGTGCGCGCCGAGTCTCGCAAACAGCTGGTGGCCGACCTCGGCCCGTATTCGGCCATGGTCGAGCAACTGCAGGCGCAGACCGGGCGCAACTTTACCTGGGTGCGCGACGTGACCCTGTCCAACAGCATCTGGGGCAACCGCCTGCTCAACCTGTACCACCCGCAAGCCGGCGTGCACGCCTTGGGCGGCGGCATCGGCCAGGGCCTGGCCATGGGCATCGGCGCTGCCATCGCCGCCGCCGAAACGGCCCCGGGGCGCAAGGTGTTCGCCCTGGCCGGTGACGGCGGTTTCATCCTCAACCTGGGTGAACTGGCGACCCTGGTGCAGGAAAAAGCCAATGTGGTGATCCTGCTGATGAACGACCAGCGCTACGGGGTCATCCGCAATATCCAGGACGCCATCTACGGCGCCCGCCACGCCTACGTCGAGCTGCACACGCCGGACTACGCCAAGCTCGCCGACGCCCTGGGCCTCAAGCATGGCCTGGTGCGCGACCTCAAGGACTTCGGCACGGTGCTCGAAGGCGCACTGGGCAGCGACGGGCCGTTCCTGCTGGAAGTCGACATGCTCAGCGTCGGCCCCTTCGCCACCCGTTTCGCAGGCCCGCCCAACAGCGAAACCCGCTCGCAGAAAGCCACCGCCGCCTGAGGACTTGCCCATGCTGCATATCACCATGATCGGCTGTGGCGCCATTGGCGTGGCTGTGCTGGAGCTACTGGAGCACGACCGCCAGTTGCAGGTGGACGCGGTCATTGCCTCGCCCGGCTCCGAAGCGCTGGTGGCCGAGCGCCTGGCGCGCCTGCGCCGACCACCGCAGGTGCTCACCGCGCTGCCGGCCGATGCGCGCCCCGACCTGCTGCTTGAATGCGCCGGCCACCGCGCCATCGAAGAGCACGTGCTGCCAGCGCTGGCGCGCGGCATCCCGTGTTTGGTGGTGTCGGTGGGTGCGCTGTCGCAACCGGGGCTGGTCGAGCGCCTGGAAGCGGCAGCGGCGCACGGCAACACGCGCATCGAACTGCTGCCCGGCGCCATCGGCGGCATCGATGCGCTGTCGGCGGCCAAGGTCGGCGGCCTGGACACCGTGGAGTACACCGGGCGCAAGCCGGCCCGTGCCTGGAAGGGCACCCCGGCCGAGCAGGTGTGCAGCCTCGACACCCTGCGCGAAGCCACGGTGATTTTCCAGGGCAGCGCCCGCGAAGCCGCCCGGCTGTACCCGAAGAATGCCAACGTCGCCGCCACCCTGTCGCTGGCAGGGGTTGGCCTGGAGCGCACCTGGGTAACCCTGGTGGCCGACCCGCACGGTGACGAGAACGTGCACCAGGTCAAGGCCCGCGGCACCTTCGGCGGCTTTGAAATGAGCCTGCACGGCAAGCCCCTGCAGGCCAACCCGAAAACCTCGGCACTGACCGTCTACAGCGTGGTCCGCGCCCTGGGCAACCATGCCCATGCCATTTCCATCTAGGGGAACGCCATGACCTTGGAACAGACTTTACCCCTGTGCATCGCCGGCACCTGGCGCCTGGGCGGCGGCGCACGCTACGCCACCTGCTACCCGGCCACGGGCGAGCCGGTGGCCTGGCTCAACGCCGCCAGCCTCGATGACGTCGAGGCCGCCGTGCAGGGCGCGCACCAGGCCTTCCTGCACAGCGGCTGGGCGCAGCGTAAACCCCACGAGCGCGCTGCCGTGCTGTACCGCATTGCCGGGCTGATTCGCGAACGCGCCGAGGAGCTGGCGCAACTGCAACGCCAGGACAACGGCAAGCCGATCAACGAAACCCGCGCCCTGGTAGCCAGCGCCGCCGGCACTTTCCAGTTCTTCGCCGCCGCCTGCGAAACCCTGGAAGAAACCATCACCCCGTCGCGCGGTGATTTCGTCAGCATGAGCCTGTATGAGCCAATGGGCGTGGTGGCGGCCATCACCCCGTGGAATTCACCGATTGCCAGCGAAGCGCAGAAGGTTGCCCCCGCCCTGGCCGCCGGCAATGCCGTGGTGATCAAGCCGGCGGAAATCACCCCGCTGCTGGCCCTGCAACTGGCGCGCATTTGCGACGACGCCGGCCTGCCCAAGGGGCTGGTCAGCGTGCTGCCGGGCAAGGGCTCGCTGCTGGGTGATGCCCTGACCCGCCACCCGCTGGTCAAGCGCGTGTCGTTCACCGGCGGCACCGGCACCGGCAAGCACATCGCCCATATCGCCGCCGACAAGATGATGCCGGTATCGCTGGAACTGGGCGGCAAGTCGCCGACCATCGTGCTTGAAGACGCCGACCTCGACCACGCCGTGGCCGGGGTGCTGTACGGCATCTTCAGCTCCTCCGGCGAGGCCTGCATCGCCGGCTCCCGGCTGTTCGTCGCACGCAAGCTGTACGAACCGTTCATGGCCCGCCTCACCGCCGCCGCCGCGCAACTGCGCCTGGGCGACCCGGCCGACGAACGCACGCAGATGGGCCCGCTGATCAGCGCCGCCCACCGGGAGTCGGTGGAGCGCTACGTGGCCCTGGGCCTGGCCGCCGGCGGGCGCCTGCGCCTGGGCGGCCAGCGCCCGAGTGGCGGGCTGTTCGACCAGGGTTACTTCTACCCACCAACCATCCTCGAAGGCCTGGGCAACCAGCAGCAGGTGTGCCAGGAAGAAATCTTCGGCCCGGTGCTGGTGGCCATGCCGTTCGACAGCGAAGCCGAGCTGGTGGAGCAGGCCAACGACAGCCTCTACGCCCTGGCCGCAGGTATCTGGAGCCGCGACTACAAGCGCGCCTGGGCCCTGGGCCGCAAGCTGCAGGCCGGCACGGTGTGGATCAACACCTACAAGCAGTTTTCCATTTCCACCCCGTTCGGCGGCTGGCGCGACAGCGGCCTGGGCCGGGAAAAGGGCCGCCTGGGCATCCTGCAGTACATGGAACAGAAAAGCCTCTACTGGGGCATGAACGAACAGCCGCTGGCCTGGGCCGGCGTGGAGGCAGGGCAATGAGCGTACTGGGCATCGACGAAGTCACCTACGGCGTGGAGGACCTGGCCACCTGCGCACGCTTCTTCAGCGACTGGGGGCTGACCCAGGTCAGCGCCGCCGAGGATGAAATCGTCTTCGAAACCCTCAACGGCTGCCGCGTGATCCTCGCGGCCATCGACAAACCCGGCCTGCCCCCGGCCATCGAGGCCGGCTCGACCGTGCGCGAAGTGGTGTGGGGCGTGGAAAGCCAGGCCGACCTTGCGCTGTACAGCCAGCGCATCGCCAACGACCCAGGCTTCGTCGAAGGCAATGGCCGCATCGGCTGCACCGACCCCAATGGCCTGGCGATTCGCCTGCAGGTTACCCGCAAGCGGCCGCTGGAGCTCGAATGCAGCGGCCACAACACCTGGCAGACCAAGGGCCGGATCAACAAGCCAGCACCGGTGTACGCGCGCGCCACGCCTATCGAAGTGGGCCACGTGGTGTTCTTCGTCACCGACGTCAACGCCTGCGAAGCCTTCTACCACGAGCGCTTCGGCTTCCAGGCCTCGGACCGCTACCCCAACCGCGGCGCCTTCCTGCGCACCGCCGAGGAAGGCGGCCACCACGACCTGTTCATGCTGCAACTGCCGGCCCCGCGCGCCGGGCTCAACCACGTGGCCTTTACCGTGCGTGACCTGCATGAAGTATTCGGCGGCGGCATGCACATCTCGCGCTGCGGCTGGGCCACCGAGATCGGCCCAGGCCGCCACCCGGTGTCGTCGGCGTTCTTCTGGTATTTCAAGAACCCGGCCGGCGCGCTGGTGGAGTACTACGCCGACGAAGACCAACTGACCGGCGACTGGCAACCGCGCGAATTCGAACCCGGGCCAACAGTGTTCGCCGAATGGGCGATTGCCGGCGGCATCGACGGCAATACCCGGCGCCAGCAACACGCCGAGGCGCCACAAGGCAAATTCCTCACCGACAAACCGAACAACAATTGAGGGCCAAACCATGAGCAGCACCGAGGTCTACCTGCAACCCCACCAGGCGCGCAAACGCCCCAACACGCCCTTCGAGGACCTGCTCGGCGACTCGATCGAGCGTGCCTACGGCAATGGCGTAAGCCAGCTGGGTGAACTGCTCGCCCACCTCAACCTGGCCGGCCCGCCCTGCCCGCTGACCAGCGGCGAGTGGACCGAAGACGCATTCCAAACCCTGATGGCACGGCTGGGCGAATGACCCGCTGGAGGTAGAACAAGATGAACATGCATGTCACCGTCGACCCTGTTGAGCAACACCTGGCCAATGGCCTGAAAGACCTGTGGTTCCCGGTATTGCCGTCGGAACTGCTCACCGACCGGCCGCTGTCGATCCGCCGCCTGGGCTACAAGATCGCCCTGTGGCGCGACAACGATGGCCGCGTCCATGCCCTTGAAGACCACTGCCCGCACCGCGGCGCGCCGTTGTCCCAGGGGCCGGTGCTGGGCGACCGCCTGCAGTGCCCGTACCACGGCGTGGAAGTGCGCTGCGACGGCACCGTCACCAAGGTGCCCGGCAGCCCAGGTTGCAAGCTTGAAGGCAGCCGCCCCACGCGGATGTTCCATACCCGCGAGGCGGCTGGGGCAATCTTCCTGTTCAACGCCAGCGACGCGCACCTGGACACGCCACCGGAGCTGGTACTGCCCGAGCAGCTGACCTCGCCAGAGTGGAGCAGCTTCCTGTGCTACACCGAGTGGAAGGGCGACTACCGCTACGTGCTCGACAACGTCATGGACCCGATGCACGGCACCTACCTGCACAAGATGTCGCACTCGATGAGCGAGGGCGAGGCCACCGCCAAGTTCGTCACCCGAGACACCGAACAGGGCTTTTTCTTCGAGAAGGAAGGCCAGCGCGGGGTCAACTTCGACTGGACCGAATTTCTCGACAACGGCTGCCACTGGCTGCGCCTGGAAATCCCCTACCCGAAAACCGGCGGGCCAGGCGGCAACTTCACCATCATCGGCAGCTACACCCCAAGCAGCCGCGCCCTGGCGGCGGTGTTCCACTGGCGTGCACGGCCACTGACCGGCTGGCAGCGCGACACCTGGCGCTTCCTCTACAAGAACCGCCTGGAGGCGCGCCACTGGGCGGTGCTGGAGCAGGACCGGGTGCTGCTGGAGTTCATGGAACCGGACGCCAACCAGCGCGAGAACCTGTACCAGCACGACCTCGGCGTGGTGCGCCTGCGCCGCTACCTCAAAGGCAAGGCCAAGGAACAGCTGGCCCTGATCGAAGCCAAACAACTGCCGTGAGGTGAGCGATGTCCAACGCATCCACAGTCAGCGCGCTGGTGCATACCCTGCGCCATGAAGCCGACGGCATCATCAGCGTCGAACTGCGCCCTTGGGGCGACACGGTGTTCGCGCCGTTCGAAGCCGGCGCGCACATCGACTTGCACCTGCCCAACGGCCTGGTGCGCAGCTACTCGCTGCTCAATTCGCCAAGCGACCAGGGCCGCTACGTGGTCGGCATTCTGCGCGACCGCGCCAGCCGCGGCGGTTCGCGCTATGTGCACGAGCAGTTGCGGGTGGGCACGCAGCTGAGCATTTCCCCGCCACGCAACAACTTCGCCCTCGACACCCGCGCCAGCCACAGCGTGCTGGTGGCCGGCGGAATCGGCATCACGCCGATCTACTGCATGTTCCGCCAGTTGCTGGCCCTGGGGCGCAGCGCCGAGCTGATCTACTGCGCCCGCTCGCGGCGCGAGGCGGCGCTGCTGGAGCCGCTGGCGGAGCTGGGGGCCAAGGTGGTGTACCACTTCAACGACGAGAAAGGCACACTGCCGGACCTTTCGCATTACCTGGCGGGGCGGTCTGCGGACACGCATTTCTACTGCTGCGGGCCAACCCCCATGCTCGATGCCTTCGAGGCGGTGTGCGAGCAGTTGGGCTACGCCCATGCGCATATCGAGCGGTTCACCGCCGTGGAAGTGGCCGCCGCCGAAGACGCCCTGGACAGCTATAGCGTCGAGCTGAGCAAAAGCGGCAAGACGTTGCAGGTGGAGCCTGGGCTGAACCTGCTGGACGTGTTGCTGGAAGCGGGCTGCGACATCGACCACAGCTGCCGCGAAGGCGTGTGCGGCTCGTGCGAGACGCGGGTGCTGGAAGGCGACATCGACCACCGCGACGGCGTGCTGACCAAGGCTGAACGTGCGGCCAATGGTTCGATGATGGTGTGCGTATCGGGCTGCAAGAGCCGGCGCCTGGTGCTCGACCTCTGAGTGGCCTGTGAGGGCCCTTTCGCGGGGCAAGCCCGCTCCTACAAAGCACATACGATCCTTGTAGGAGCGGGCTTGCCCCGCGAAGAGGCCGCCCCAGGCAACACAAAAAAACAATAAAACCACCCCCAGTTTCCGCGCTCAGCCAGCTATCCCCAAAAACACCCCGGCAAAGGGGTGACGGCCCGCTGCTGCCCGCGAAAACTGCCCCAACCTTGCAGGGCACAACATGAACCAGTACCTGATCACCCTCGGTCTGCTCGTTTGCACTTGCACCACCCTGGCCTCAGAGCCCGGCCCGGCGGCCCCCGACCAGCCGCCCAGCCCCCGCAAGCCCTTCCCCCACATCGCCTGGCGCAGCGACGACGGCCAGAGCAGCCTGGACGTCGGCGGCGCCCTGCGCATCAACTACCGCGACGAGCATTGGGACACCACCGAGAACAACGGCCGCTTGCTCTTCGACACCTTTCGCCTCGACATCCAGGCCCGCCACCGCCAACTGTTCGCCGACGCTGGCTACTGGTTCCAGGACGACGGCAAGCGCGCCATCGACCGTGGTTTCGTCGGCTACCGCATCGACGAGCAGTCCAGCCTGCAACTGGGCGCCCCGCTCAAGCCGTTCGGCCTTGAGCCGTACCCACAGTTCGGCTGGAGCTACCACATCCCGTTCTTCATGGGCTATGGCGTGAGCGCGGGCTCGGGCCTCAAGTACAGCTACAAGGACCGCGACTGGGACCTGCAACTGGGCTATTTCCCGCGCATGCTGCCCTCCGGCATCCGCTACTCGCCGGAAGTCGGCCGTTTCAGCGACCTGGACGACAACGCGGTGGCCGTCACCCAATCGCGCCAGGACAACGAAAAGCGCAACCAGCTCAACGCCCGGGTCGCCCGTACCTTCACAGGCGAGGGCTGGAAGACCGAGCTGGGTGCCTCGCTGGCCAGCGCTGAGTTGTACAACGCCACCACCCACGATGACGGCAGCTACTGGGCGGCGGGCGTGCATGCGCTGGTCAACCGGGGTAACTGGACGGTCACCGGCCAGGCCATTCGCTACGCCTACGACCCGCGCAACCCTGCGGGGGTCAGCGACGATGCCGTGCTGATGGGCGGCAATGGCCTGACCCCGGCGTACCTGATCGCCGCCAGGGCGAGCATCGCCGCGCTCAACGTTGGTTACGACGTGTACACGCCGGGCCTCGGGCAGTTGAAGAAGGTCAAGCTGTACAGCGACTACAGCCGGATGATGAAAGACAAGCGTGGCTGGGACGATTCGCAGATGTTCACCGTGGGTGTGCAGTTCCTGGCGATGCAGGTGATGGCCTGGGTCGACCTGACCTGGGCGCGCAATGCCAACCCGTTTGGTGGGGCGGAGAATGGTACGGGGTGGACCAGCACCGGTTCGGTGGGGAGCAATGACTGGTATTACCGCACCAATATCAATATCGGCTATTACTTCTGAGGCGTACGCCGATAGGCCGGTGTGGTCGTCGAGATCCAGCGCCGCCCGCGCGGCGCTTCGCGAGCTGCGCTCGCTCCTACGTTTGTTTTTGGCCAGTAACGCCTGTGACAGGCGCGCGCGACCGCCTTGTTGGTACGACGCGATATCGCGCCATGCGCCAAGGCGTTCGCGCGCCAATCCCCCAGGACTCACTGGCCCGAAACAAACGTAGGAGCGAGCGCAGCTCGCGAAGCGCCGCGCGGGCGGCGCTCGATCCAACAGGCGCCAAAACCCCCAAGGCATGCACCTCTCACTCGCATCGCAATGCCAAACGGTACAGACACCCGGCCCAAATCCCATTACGATACGCAGCCCTCCCGATCCCCGCTGCCATGCCTTCCGAGCAAACCTGCGACTACAAGATTGTGCTCTGGCGCCTGGCGCAGGACGCCAACGGCTACCCGCCCGCCTCGGTCGAAGGCCTCTGGGCGCAACGCACCGCCAGCGGCTACCGGGTCGACAGCACGCCCTTCTATGCCTACGGCATCGCCCCCGGCGACCTCATCAGCACCACCCAGGACGGCGAACAGGTCTGGTTCCAGGCGCTGCAACGCAGCGGCGGCGCCTCGGTGTTCCGGGTACGGGTAAAGCACGCCGCCGATGTCGAACCGGTACGCGCCGCACTCGAAGAATTCGGCTGCCCGTGCCACGCCGAGCCTGCCGTGCGCATGCTGGCCGTCGAAGTGCCAGCGGCGCAGCCACTGGGCACCCTGCTCTACTACCTGCTGACCCAGCGCGAAGCTGGCACCCTGGACTTCGAGGAAGGCGTGTTGCGCCACGCCATCCCCGAAGAGTTCCGCTAGGCCTTAGGCCTCGGCCAACCGCGCCGCCGGCTTGCGGAACACGAACAACAAGCCGACCACGATCAGCCCCATGCCCAGCAGGCTCAGCGGCGCCAGGCGGTTACCGAAGATCAGCAAATCCATCACTGCAGTCACCGCCGGCACCAGGTAGAACAGGCTGGTGACATTGACCAGATTGCCCTTGGCGATCAGCCGGTACAGCAGCAGGGTCGCCAGCAACGACACCACCAGCCCCATCCACAAAAGCGCACCGACGAAGCCGCCGGTCCACTCCACCTGCAGTGGTTGCATTGGCGCGAACACGGCGCACATGGCGAAGCCTGCGATGTACTGCAGCGGCAAGGTGCCCATGGGGTTGTCGGTGATGCGCTTTTGCAGAATCGAGCCAAAGGTCATGCTGGCCAGTGCCAGCAGGGCGAACAGCATGCCCAGCAGCGACACCCCGCCCAGGTTGATGCCCTGGTACACCACCATCACCAGCCCACCCAGCCCAAGGCCCAGGCCGAACAGGCGGCTCCAGGAGCGCTGGCGCTCCATCAGCACCACGGTAAGGATCGGTTGCACGCCCATCACCGTGGCCATCACGCCGGGGGTGACATGGGTATTGAGCGCCAGCAGGTAGAAGATCTGGTAGGCGCCCAACAGCACGCAGCCGGTGCCCAGGGCCCGCAGGATGGCGCCGCGGCTGCGCGGCCAGCGCAGCCCCAGCAACGGGCCGATCAGCAACAGGCCGGTCAGCGCCAGCACTGAGCGCAGCAGCAGGAAGGCAAACGGGCTGGCATGGGCAAGGCCGAGTTTGGATACGATCGCGCCACTGCTCCAGAGCAGGACGAACAGGCTGGTGGTGGCCGCCGAGGCCACGGATGCTTTGTTGAAGACAGACATGTATTGCCACCTGATAGAAGGCGAAAAAGCCAGACGGCGGGCGTTTACTTCAGCGAGGGAAGCTGCCGACCGTGTTCAGTAGGTTGCGGGTGCGAGGGGTTCGGCAGACGCCGATCAGCCCAGCACGACCACGCAAGGAGGCGGAGCTACGCCGCCTACGACGCCACTGACAGGTGGTGGTGGGTAGTGACTGATCATGGCCGGCTGCTGGCTGCCACGCACGACCGTGCCCGCGACTGGCGCGAGGGCAAAGCAGGTGGTGGAAGGGCTGGCTGGCATGATCGGATCGTTCTTCTGAGAAGAGAAGTGTTTCGGAATATAGCGGTGAAACTGAAGATGGGCAATAGCCTGTTCCGGCCTCTTCGCGGGCAAGCCTGCCCCTACAATCCCTGTAGGAGCGGGCTTGCCCCGCGAAGAGGCCGGACCTGCGATCAAAACAGCCAGCGGTACAGCAGGTAGGCCACCACCACCGCCAGCACCGGCCGCAGGATGCGATAGGCCTTGGGGTTGGCGCGCTTGAACTGCTTCATGCGGGTGCTGAGCTTGTTGCTGAAGCGCTTGCTCCAGGCATAGGCCTGGTTGATACCGCCTACACGCTCGTCATCGGTGTTCTGCGGCGCCGTGGCGCGGCCGAGGAAGGCACTGACCTTGCGGTTGATGCGGGTCATCAGCGGGCTGCTCAGCGGGCGCTCGATGTCGCAGAACAGGATCACCCGGGTAACGTCGGTTTCGTTCTTCACCCAGTGCACGTAGGTTTCGTCGAACATCACGTCCTCACCGTCACGCCAGGCGTATTCCTCGCCATCGACGTAGATGCGGCAAGCATCGGAGTTCGGCGTCGACAGGCCCAGGTGGTAGCGCAGGGAGCCGGCGAACGGGTCACGGTGTGGGTTCAGGTGGCTGCCACCGGGCAGCAACGCGAACATCGCGCCCTTGACGTTGGGGATGCTGCTGACCAGCTCGACGGTTTTCGGGCACAGGGCTTCGGCAGACGGCAGCGGCTTGTCATACCACTTCAGGTAAAAGCGTTTCCAGCCTTTCTTGAAGAACGAGCCGAAGCCTGCGTCGTTGTCCTTTTCCGCAGCGCGGATGTACCCCTCGTCGAACAGGCGCATGGCCTCCTCGCGGATTACCTGCCAGTTGTCCTTGAGCACGTCCAGCTCAGGGAAGCGCTGGCGGTCCAGGTACGGCTTGGACGGCACGCCGGAAAACAGGTACATCAGGCTGTTATAAGGAGCGAACAGCGCCGAATGGTTGACGAATTGGCGCAAAACCGGCAAGCGCGCCTTACCGCGCAGGTGCACGTACAGCACGCTGCCGATGAACACCAGCAGGACACCCGCCTTGGCGAGAAAGGAAAAGGTCATGCAACACTCCTTGCAAAGAAAACAGGCCAGCGCCGCCTGCTCCCAGAAAAATCATCCGGCCATCATAAACCCATCCCGCCCCGGTAAAAACAACCGGGGCCGGATCTCACTCATGAAGATTTTGCAATAAACCCGGCCAGCCAACCTTGCGCCGGATCAGTGGCAAGGCGGTTACTGCTGGTTTTCCTGCTCGCTGAACAGGTCGCTGAACAACATGCTGGACAGGTAGCGCTCGCCCGAATCGGGGAGGATTACGACGATGGTCTTACCTTGCATCTCCGGTTTTTCGGCCAGGCGTACCGCAGCGGCCATGGCCGCACCGCAGGAAATACCGCAGAGGATGCCTTCCTCCTGCATCAGGCGAATGGCCATGGCCTTGGCCTCTTCGTCGGTCACGGTTTCGACCTGGTCGACGATCGACAGGTCGAGGTTCTTCGGCACGAAGCCGGCACCGATGCCCTGGATCTTGTGAGGGCTGGGCTTGAGCTCTTCGCCTGCCAGGGTCTGGCTGATCAGCGGCGACGACACAGGCTCCACCGCCACCGAGAGGATCGACTTGCCCTGGGTGTGCTTGATGTAGCGCGACACGCCGGTGATGGTGCCACCGGTGCCCACGCCCGCCACCAGCACGTCCACCGCACCGTCGGTGTCGTTCCAGATTTCCGGGCCAGTGGTCTTTTCATGGATTGCCGGGTTGGCCGGGTTTTCGAACTGGCCAGGGAGGAAATACTGGGCCGGGTCGGAGGCGACGATTTCATTGGCCTTGTCGATCGCGCCCTTCATGCCCTTGGCAGGCTCGGTCAGCACCAGTTCGGCGCCAAGGGCCTTGAGCACCTTGCGCCGCTCCAGGCTCATGGACGCTGGCATGGTCAGCACCAGCTTGTAGCCGCGGGCAGCGGCGACGAAGGCCAGGCCAATGCCGGTGTTGCCCGAGGTTGGCTCGACGATGGTCATGCCCGGCTTGAGCCGGCCGTTGCTTTCGGCGTCCCAGACCATGTTCGCGCCAATCCGGCATTTGACCGAGTAGCCTGGGTTGCGCCCTTCGATCTTGGCCAGAATGGTCACCCCACGGGGGGCGATGCGGTTGATCTGCACCAGCGGCGTGTTGCCGATGGAATGGGCGTTGTCTGCGTAGATACGGCTCATGGCAGGGTCCTTGACATGAAAAAAAGCAGGGGAAGGTTTCAAGGGTAAGCCCGCCCCGCAAGTGCGTAAAGCCCGTTCGAACTCAGCCGGGCCGGCCGCGGTCAACCGTTACAACCCGCCCCGGAGAGCCTGTGCATGAAAGCGCGCTACCGCTGGCCCCTCATCACCCTGGGCAGCCTCGTCATCTTGCTGGTGGCCTTGCAACTGGCCCTGCCTTACCTGGTGCGCGACTACCTGAACGGCAAGCTCGCCAGCATGGGTGAATACCGCGGCCAGATCGCCGACGTGGACCTGGCCTGGTGGCGCGGCGCCTACCAGATCAATGGCCTGAAAATCGTCAAAACCACCGGCAAGGTGCCCGTGCCGCTGCTCGATGCGCCGCTGATCGACCTGTCGGTGAGCTGGCATTCGCTGATCTACGACCAGGCCGTGGTGGCCCAAGTAACCTTCGTGCGCCCCGAGCTGAATTTCGTCGACGGCGGCAACCAGCAGGCCTCGCAGACCGGCCGCGGCACCAACTGGCGCCAGCAGCTGGAAAAACTGCTGCCCATTACCCTCAACGAGGTACGAATCGACAACGGCACGTTGAGCTTTCGCAACTTCAATTCCAACCCACCGGTGAACCTCAAGGCCACGCAGCTACAGGCCAGCATTCGCAACCTGACCAACGTGCGCGACCAGAAGGGCCGGCGCGATGCGAGCTTCGAAGCCACGGCGCTGCTGCTGGGCGACGCCAAGGCCGAAAGCCGCGCCACCTTCGACCCGTTCAGCGATTTCGACGACTTCGAGTTCCGCCTGCGCGCCACTGGTATCGAATTGCGCCGGCTCAACGACTTCTCCAGCGCCTACGGCAAGTTCGACTTCAATGCCGGGCACGGCGACCTGGTAATCGAGGCCCAGGCCGAGGAAGGCCGGCTGCATGGCTACATCAAGCCGCTGTTGCGCGACGTCGATGTGTTCGACTGGCAGCAGGATGTGGAGAACAAGAACAAGAACATCTTGCGCTCGATCTGGGAGGCCATCGTCGGCGCCGGGGAAACGGTGCTGAAAAACCAGCCGAAAAACCAGTTCGCCACCCGGGTGGACCTCAGCGGCAGCGTGCACCAGCAGAACATCAGCGCGTTCGAGGCGTTCCTGCAGATTCTGCGCAATGGGTTCATTCAAGCGTTCAATGCACGGTATGAGCAGCCTGCGCCTAAATCCGACTGATCCGGCGTGACGGGGCATTCAGGGAATGAATACCCGGTCTGCGTTTTCAGCTGCCTGGGGCCGCGTTATAGTCGGTGGCAAATCACAACTATTGTGTTGTCTGTTCCGGCCCTTTCGCGGGGCAAGCCCGCTCCTACAGATTTCCGCGATTCCTGTAGGAGCGGGCTTGCCCCGCGAAAGGGCCGGCACAGGCCCACTACAGAGGACAGACCCATGAAGTTCGAAGGCACCCGCGACTACGTCGCCACAGACGACCTGAAACTGGCGGTCAACGCGGCCATCACCCTCGAACGCCCGCTGCTGGTCAAGGGCGAACCCGGCACCGGCAAGACCATGCTCGCCGAACAGCTCGCCGCCTCGTTCGGCGCGCGTTTGATCACCTGGCACATCAAGTCCACCACCAAGGCCCACCAGGGCTTGTACGAGTACGACGCGGTGAGCCGCCTGCGCGACTCGCAACTGGGCGTGGACAAGGTCCACGATGTGCGCAACTACCTGAAAAAAGGCAAGCTGTGGGAAGCCTTCGAGGCCGATGAGCGGGTGATTCTGCTGATCGACGAGATCGACAAGGCCGACATCGAGTTCCCCAACGACCTGCTGCAGGAACTCGACAAGATGGAGTTCTACGTCTACGAAATCGACGAAACCATCAAGGCCAGGCAGCGCCCGATCATCATCATCACCTCCAACAACGAAAAAGAGCTGCCCGACGCCTTCCTGCGCCGCTGCTTCTTCCACTACATCGCCTTCCCCGACCGCACCACCCTGCAGCAGATCGTCGATGTGCACTACCCGAACATCAGCCAGTCGCTGGTCAGCGAGGCGCTGGACGTGTTCTTCGATGTGCGCAAGGTGCCGGGCCTGAAGAAAAAGCCCTCCACCTCCGAGCTGGTCGACTGGCTCAAGTTGCTGATGGCCGACAACATCGGTGAAGCGGTGCTGCGCGAGCGCGACCCGACCAAGGCCATTCCGCCACTGGCTGGCGCCCTGGTGAAGAACGAGCAGGACGTGCAATTGCTGGAGCGCCTGGCCTTCATGAGCCGGCGCGGCAACCGCTGACAGGAGCCGGGCCATGCTGCTCAACCTGTTCAATGAAATGCGCGCGGCCAAGGTGCCGGTGTCGGTGCGCGAATTGCTCGACCTGCACCAGGCACTGCAAAAGCACGTGGTGTTCGCCGACATGGACGAGTTCTATTACCTCGCCCGTGCCATCCTGGTGAAGGACGAGCGCCATTTCGACAAGTTCGACCGCGCCTTCGCCGCTTACTTCAAGGGCCTGGAAAACCTCGACCAGCACATCGAGGCGCTGATCCCCGAAGACTGGCTGCGCAAGGAGTTCGAGCGCTCGCTCACCGACGAGGAACGTGCGCAGATCCAGTCCCTGGGGGGCCTGGACAAGCTGATCGAGGCGTTCAAGCAGCGCCTTGAAGAGCAGAAGGAACGCCACGCCGGCGGCAACAAGTGGATCGGCACCGGCGGCACCAGCCCATTTGGCTCGGGCGGTTTCAACCCCGAGGGCATCCGCGTTGGCGAGGCCGGCAAGCGCCAGGGCAAGGCGGTGAAGGTGTGGGACCAGCGCGAGTACAAGAACCTCGACGACCAGGTGGAACTGGGCACGCGCAACATCAAGCTGGCCCTGCGCCGGCTGCGCAAGTTCGCCCGCGAAGGTGCCGCCGAGGAACTGGACATCGACGGCACCATCGACCACACCGCGCGTGATGCCGGGCTGCTGAACATCCAGATGCGCCCCGAGCGGCGCAACACGGTGAAGCTGCTGTTGCTGTTCGACATCGGCGGCTCGATGGACGCCCACGTCAAGGTGTGCGAGGAGCTGTTCTCGGCCTGCAAGACCGAGTTCAAGCACCTGGAGTACTACTACTTCCACAATTGCGTGTACGAGTCGGTGTGGAAGAACAACCTGCGCCGCACCTCGGAGCGCTTCGCCACCTTCGACCTGCTGCACAAGTACGGTGACGACTACAAGGTGGTGTTCGTCGGCGATGCGGCCATGGCGCCCTACGAGATCACCCAGCCCGGGGGCAGCGTCGAGCACTGGAACGAAGAGGCCGGGTATGTGTGGATCCAGCGCTTCATGGCGAAGTTCAAGAAGATCATCTGGATCAACCCGTACCCCAGGCAGGCCTGGGATTACACCGCATCGACGCACTTGGTGCGGGATTTGATCGAGGACAAGATGTATCCGCTGACCTTGCAGGGGTTGGAGGAAGGGATGCGTTACCTGTCCAAGTGATATGGCCTGTACCGGCCCTTTCGCGGGGCAAGCCCGCTCCTACAAAGCGAAAGGGCCGGCAGCCTTACAACCAACGGTCCAGGTATGCCTGCTGCTCCCGCCACGCCTGATCCTGCACCACCGCCCTGAACCGCACCTGCGCCCCCGGCATGCACTGCGCCAGCTGCGCCAACGCCAACGGCGTCAACGCCCCCAACCGCGGATACCCGCCAATGGTCTGCCGGTCATTGAGCAGCACGATCGGCTGCCCATCCGGCGGCACCTGCACCGCGCCCAGCGCAATCCCCTCGGAAATCATCGGCGCGCCCTGGTAGATCAGCTGCGGCCCCAGCAAGCGAATGCCCATGCGGTCGGCGCGGCTGTCCAAGGTCCAGTCACGGTTGAACGCTTCAAACAGGCTGGTGCCACTGAATTCACCAATCTGCGCGCCCATCACCAGGTCGAGCACGGGCTTGGCCACATAGCGCGGGCAAAGCGCTGCCGGTACTTCGCGCAAGGCCGGCGACTCACCGGCGAAGCACAGCACCTGCCCCTTCGCTAACGCTGAACCACGCCCATCGATACCGCCCAGCTCCTCGCGCACGACCGTGGCACAGCTGCCCAGCACATCGTCGCCCAGGAACCCGCCCGGGGCCGCCAGATAGGCCCGCACTCCGTGCTTTGGCTGTTTCAGGATCAACCGCTGCCCTTTTGCCAAGCTGAAGCTGCGCCATGGCAGCAGTGGCTGATCGTCCACCCGTGCATCCAGGTCGGCCCCGGCCAGCGCCAGCACGCAATCCTGCTCCGCCACCCACGCAAAGCCACCCAGCGCCACCTCCACTACCGGTGCACCCAGCGGGTTGCCCAGCAGCCAGTTGGCCCACTGCATCGCCACCCAGTCCAGCGCCCCGCCCTGGGTAACCCCCAGGTGCCGCACGCCAAAGCGCCCGGCGTCCTGCAACTGGCACAGCGGGGTACTGGCCTGGATCATCAATCGCTTCATCCTTGCGCCTCGGCATCACCGCCCATGACCAGAAATTCGTCACGCGACACCGCCACGAAACGCACCCGGTCACCCGGCTGCAACAGGCTGTAGCCCTCCCGTTCACGGTCGAACAGGCGCACCGGGGTGCGCCCGATCAGGTTCCAGCCACCCGGCGACACGGCGGGATAAGCCGCGGTCTGGCGTTCGGCGATACCCACGCTGCCCGCCGCCACGCGCTTGCGCGGCGTGCTCAGGCGCGGGCTGGCCAGGCGTTCATCCACCAGCCCCATGAAGCCGAAGCCGGGGGCGAAGCCAAGGGCGAACACCGGGTATTCGCGCTCGCTGTGCAGGCGGATCACCTCGGCCTCGCCGAGGCCACTGCGCGCGGCCAGCACGGGCAGTTCCGGGCCGACACTGGCGTCGTACCAAACCGGGATTTCATGACGCCGGCCACCCTTGCCGGTGTCCGGCTGCAAGCCGTCGAGTGCCTGCACGATCAACGCCCTCGCCGCCCCGGGCGGCAGGTCGAATTGCACCATCAAGGTGGTGTAGGACGGCACCAGTTCCACCAGGTGCGCCCCGAACGCCTCATTCAGCCGCTGGCTGGCCGCGAGCATCCACGGCATGTTGGCTTCATCGATATGGTCGAACAGGCGCACCATCAGGCAGTCGATGGCCGCCACTTCGATACGCAGCTTCATCGCGCCTCCAGCGCATCCAGGGCCTGGCGGATTTGCCGCACGGCGGCGACCGAACCGTCGTTGTCACCGTGCACGCAGAGGGTGCTGGCTGCCAGGGTCAACGCGCTGCCATCGTCGGCCACCAACGGCTCGCCCCGGGCCAGGCGCACAGCCTGCTCGACCACCCGCGCCGGGTCGTGGTGCACTGCGCCCGGGAGGCGCCGGGACAGCAAGTGGCCACTGGCGGTGTAGGCACGGTCGGCGAAGGCCTCGAACCACAGTGGCACGCCGATTTCATCGCCCAGGGCCTGGGCGGCGCGATTGTCCGCCGTGGCCATGAGCATCAGCGGCAGGTTGCTGCCGTAGGCCGCCACGGCTTCGAGCACACTGCGCAGCGTCTGCGGGTTGGCCATCATGTCGTTGTACAGCGCGCCGTGGGGCTTCACATAGGCCACGCGGCCACCGAGCACCTTGCAGATGCCGTCCAGGGCGCCGAGCTGGTAGTGCAGCAGGTCGCGGATTTCTTCGCCGCTGCAGGCCATGGAGCGCCGGCCGAAGCCGACCAGGTCCGGGTAGGCCGGGTGCGCGCCGATGGTCACGCCGTGGTCCAGCGCCAGGGCCACGGTGCGGCGCATGGTGCCGGGGTCGCCGGCGTGGTAGCCACAGGCGATGTTGGCGCAGTCGATGAAGGGCATTACCTCGGCATCCAGGCCCATGCGCCAGCTGCCGAAACTCTCGCCCATGTCGCAATTGAGTAGCAAGCGTTCCACCACGTCGCCTCCGTTGTTCACGCACACCCCGGTAGGAGCGAGCAAAGCTCGCGATGCGCCCTCAGCGCCAGCTCTCTTTCACCGCCCGGCGTCGCCCGCCCAGGATCACCCAGCCAATCCCCAGCAACAGGCTCTCGACCAGCAAGGCCAGCAGGAACCCGGCACCCACGCCCCAGCCAATGGCTTCTGGCTTGAGCAGGATCTGGTAGCTGTAGCCGTCGAGGGTTTCGTCACGCAGTTGGGGGTCTGCCTGCACCAGCACATGCCAGGTGCGGCTGGCCCACGGGCCTTGCAGCGCCTGCCATTCATCCTCCAGCAACTGGTTGCGCACCAGCAGGCTCTCGATGCTGTTGGCGTCGCTGAGGAACACCGGGTCGTCACTGGTGCGGTAATGGCGCACCAGCGCTTGCAAGTCACCCTTGAAGAACCGCTCGGCGGTCTGCTTGAAGCCATCGAGCGCCTGGCGCGACTCGAACAGGTGCGCCTCGACCCGCTGGCTGTAGTCCTTGACCAGCCCAGGCACCTGGATACCGGCCAGCAGGCCGAAGGTGAACAGCAGCAACCGCAGGTAACTTCTGAACATGCAGCGTCCTTAGCTTTGCCCGTGCGCTACGCATTCGCCGTGCCGCCACAGGGCCCATTGCCCCGGTTCGTAGCGCTGCCAGGTCTCGTTCTCGGTCAGGGCCTCGGTGGCAATCACCGTGACCACGTCGTTGGGGGTCGTTTCGGTGTGAAAATCGACGATCAGGTCGACATCTTTCAAACGAGCCGCACCAAACGGCGCACGCCGGGTAATGTGCACCAGCTTGGTGGAGCAGAAACAGAACAGCCAGTCGCCGTCGCTGAGCAGGCAGTTGAACACCCCCTTGCCACGGAATTCGGCACAGGCTTCAACCAGCACCGGCAGCAGCTGTTCCACGGCAACCGGCTCGGGGAAGGCCGCACGCACACGGTTGAGCAGGTCGCAGAATGCCGCTTCGCTGTCGGTGTCGCCCACCGGGCGGTAGAACGTGGCCTGGCCCTTGAAGTCGCCCAACTGGCCGTTGTGCGCGAAGCACCAGTTGCGACCCCACATTTCCCGCACGAACGGGTGGGTGTTGGACAGGCACACGCGGCCAACGTTGGCCTGGCGGATATGGCCGATCACCACTTCGCTCTTGATCGGGTAGCGCTGCACCAGGTTGGCCACCTCCGACTCGCTGCTCGCGGCCGGGTCCTGGAACAGGCGCAGGCCGCGCCCTTCGTAGAAGCCGATGCCCCAGCCGTCACGGTGCGGGCCAGTACGCCCGCCACGCTGCATCAGGCCGGTGAAACTGAAGACGATGTCGGTAGGGACGTTGGCACTCATGCCCAGCAATTCGCACATGGTCGGGCTCCGCTTACAGACGAGGCTCGACCCGGCCACGGCCACCGGCAGGCGGGGCGGGTGGCGGGTCGTTGCGGTAACGGTCCTGGCGCTCGGCGGCCAGCGAGGTATCGCTGACCATCGCGTTGTCCTCGGCGGCGCGGCGCTGGGCGGCCGCCTCGGCCTGCTCGCGGCGGGCGCGGGCGCGGTTTTCCAGCGGCCAGCGAATCAGCACGAAGACGATGTACAGGGCGAAGGCGATCATGCCGTACATGGCGATGTCCGACACCGCTCGCCAGGCATTGCCACCCACCTTGAAGGCCAGATCCAGGGCGGTGATGGCAATGGCCGGGGCGAAGCTGTCCTTGACCGGGTCGACCACGGTCGGGGTCAGCAGCAGCACCGCCACGATCACCCGCAGCGGTTCACGCAGCCAGCGCCACATCCAGCCGGTGAGCTTGAAAGCCACCAGCAGGCAACCCAGGGCGGCGACGGCGTAGAGCGCCCAGGCGAAGGTATAGTCGTTCTGGATCATGGGGTTCGTGCAAGCCAGGCAAAGAGATGCCTATGATAAACACTTTTCCGGGCGCAGACAGCGTTTGCCTGTGCCGGCCTCTTCGCGGGGCAAGCCCGCTCCTACACAGGCGTCATTGCCGGTGATTCGTTTGTAGGAGCGGGCTTGCCCCGCGAAGAGGCCAGCACAGGCAACCCCATTCAAGGATCCCCAATGCCAATCAAGCCCCAACCCCCCATCGCCCGCCAGGACCAGGCTGCCGACCCCTACGCCTGGCTGCAACAGCGCGACACCCCCGAAGTGCTCGATTACCTGCAGGCGGAAAACGCCTACCAGCAGGCCTGCCTGGCCGACCAAGAGCCCCTGCGCGAACAGCTGTTCGAGGAAATCAAGGGCCGCATCCTGGAAACCGACCTGTCGCTGCCCTCGCCCTGGGGCCCCTACCTGTACTACACCCGCACCACCGCCGGTGACGAATACCCGCGCCATTACCGCTGCCCGCGCCCAGCCGACGACTCCAACACCGTCGATCAAAGCCAGGAACAGCTGCTGCTCGACCCCAATGCCCTGGCCGGCGGCGGCTTCCTGTCGCTGGGCGCGTTCAGCATCAGCCCCGACCACCGCCTGCTGGCCTACAGCCTGGACACCAGCGGCGACGAAATCTACACCCTATACGTCAAGGACCTGGCCAACGGCAGTGTGACCACCCTGCCCTTCGACGACTGCGACGGCAGCCTGACCTGGGCCAACGACAGCCAGACGCTGTTCTTCGCCGAACTGGACGACACCCACCGGCCCTGGCGCCTGCGCCGCCATACCCTGGGCGAAGCCGGGGCAAGCACCGTGTTCGAGGAGGCCGACGGCCGTTTCTTCCTGCACTGCTACCGCACCAGCTCCGAACGCCAGTTGGTGCTGCTGCTCAACAGCAAGACCACCAGCGAGGCCTGGGTGCTCGATGCCCAGACCCCGCAGGCCGCATTCACCTGCCTGGCCCCACGGGTCGAAGGCCACGAATACTTCCCCGACCACGGTCAGCTCGACGGCCAGTGGCGCTGGTTCATCCGCAGCAACCAGGCCGGCATCAACTTCGCCCTGTATCACGCCCCGGCAGCCCCCGTACCAGGCCGCGAGGCGTGGCAGGAGCTGGTAGCGCACCGCGATGAAGTGATGCTCGAAGGCCTGAGCCTGAATGCCGGCGCCCTGACCTTGAGCCTGCGCGAGGGTGGCCTGCCGATCATCGAAGTCCGCCCCCAGGGCCTGGCGCCCTACCGTGTGGAATTGCCAGACGCCGCCTACAGCCTGTATGTGCAAGACAGCCTGGAGTTCGCCAGCACCCGCGTGCGCCTGCGCTACGAAGCGCTCAACCGCCCGGCCCAGGTGCGCCAGCTGGAGCTGGCCAGCGGCGCCCAGCAGGTGCTCAAGCAAACCCCGGTGTTGGGTGAGTTCGACGCCGACGACTACGTCAGCCAGCGCCTGTGGGCCACCGCGGCGGATGGCACCCAGGTGCCGATCAGCCTGGTGCGCCGCCGCCAGGACCTGGACAAGACCGTGCCGCTGTACCTGTACGGCTATGGCGCCTACGGCGAAAGCCTCGACCCGTGGTTCTCCCATGCTCGCCTGAGCCTGCTGCAACGCGGGGTGGCCTTCGCCATTGCCCATGTGCGTGGCGGTGGCGAACTGGGCGAAGCCTGGTATCGGGCTGGCAAGCAGGAGCACAAGCACAATAGCTTCAGCGACTTCATCGCCTGTGCCGAGCACCTGATCGCCGAGGGCGTGACGGCTGCCGAGCGCCTGGCCATCAGCGGCGGCAGCGCCGGCGGCTTGCTGATGGGCGCCGTGCTCAACCTGCGCCCGGCGTTGTTCCGCTGCGCCATCGCCGAAGTGCCGTTCGTCGATGTGCTCAACACCATGCTCGACCCCGAGCTGCCGCTGACCGTCACCGAATACGACGAATGGGGCAACCCCGAGGAGCCCGAGGTGTATGCCCGGATCAAGGCCTATGCGCCGTACGAGAACGTCAGTGCCCAGGCCTACCCGGCCATGCTGGTGGTGGCTGGCTACAACGACAGCCGCGTGCAGTACTGGGAAGCGGCCAAGTGGGTGGCGCGCCTGCGCACGCGCAAGACCGACGACCATTTGCTGCTGCTCAAGACCGAAATGGGCGCCGGGCATGGCGGCATGAGCGGGCGCTACCAGGGGCTGCGGGATGTGGCGTTGGAGTATGCGTTCGTGTTTGGGGAGTTGGGGGTGGAGTGAGGGCTGGGGCGTCCGCCACCAGGCATTCAGTGCCTGTGAGACCGAGCGCCGCCCGCGCGGCGCATCGCAGGCAAGCCTGCTCCTACAGGCGCTGAAATTGTGATGCCGCTAATCATCCTGCACCGGCGGTTTCGGCACCTCCGGGCGCAGGCCCGGTAGTTCCTGATCCTTTGGCGGCCCTGGCAGCGGCATCGGCGGCAACAGCGGCGCACCGGGCTGGCCATCGTCGGCCCTAGGGGGCGCGCTGGGGGTGATCTGCGGGTAAGGCGTAGGCGTTGCCGTGCCGGGTGCACCGGGCACCGGCGTGCTCAACCTGGGCGGCGTGCCGGCCGCCTCGGCCAGGGGCACGGCAGCCAGCAGCAGCGTGGCGAGGATCGCAGGAAACATCAGCAACCTCCTGTCGGGAACCTTCCTACAGGCTACGCCGATATTCGAGTTTTCGCCTGTCCGCCTGCCACGCAAGCGCGCTAGACTCAATGGCATAACCGTCATCTGCCTGATCAGAACAAAGGAAATACCATGAGTTCGGCTTCCACCTCCGCCGCCACCGCCCGCCTCGACCGCATCCTCGCCGACGCCAAGCGCGACAAGGAGATGGGCTACCGCGACAAAGCCCTGAAAATGTACCCGCACGTGTGCGGCCGCTGCGCCCGTGAGTTTTCCGGCAAGCGCCTGAGCGAGCTGACCGTGCACCACCGCGACCACAATCACGACAACAACCCCCAGGACGGCTCCAACTGGGAACTGCTGTGCCTGTACTGCCACGACAACGAGCACTCGCGCTACACCGACCAGCAGTATTTCAGCGAAGGCTCGCTCAGCACCCCAAGCATCGCCAAGGCAACCCACAACCCGTTCGCCGCCCTGGCCGGCATGCTCAAGAAAGACTGACGGTCAGCACACCCCCCGCTGCTGCCGGCAAGCCCGTATAATCGCGCTCTTTTTTTCACGAAGGGCCCCGGCACGTGGCAAACAAACGGTACAGCTGCATCGGCCTGTTCAACCCCAAGTCTGCGGAGAACGTCGGTTCGGTGATGCGCGCAGCGGGTTGCTACGGCGTCAACTCGGTGTTCTACACCGGCAAGCGCTACGAGCGCGCACGCGACTTCGTCACCGACACCAAGCGGGTGCACTACGACATTCCGCTGATCGGCATCGACGACCTGCAACGCATCATTCCCCTGGGCTGCACGCCGGTGGCGGTGGAGTTGGTGGACGGCGCCCGGCCTTTGCCGGAATACACCCACCCAGACCGGGCGATCTACATCTTCGGGCCTGAAGATGGCTCGCTGAGCGAAGAGGTGCGCGGGTGGTGCGAAGAGACGATCTACATTCCCACCCAAGGCTGCATGAACCTGGCGGCGACGGTGAATGTGGTGCTGTATGACCGCATGGCCAAGGGGTTGAATACCCGTTCGGGGCCCAAGTTCAAATAAAAAAGGCCGCCTTTGCGTTGGCAGGGCCAATCGCGACCTGCGGTCGCTCCTACGACGGGAACGCAATTCCCCTGTAGGAGCGACCAAAGGTCGCGATGGGCCCTGCTGACGCAAGGCGGCCGGCTGGTGCTGAGCTCCGTCAGAACAGCACCGGTCTTGCTCAGGTCACGAAGCGTTGATCCAGATGGTCTTCAGCTCCGTGTACTGGTCATGGGCCCAGATGGACTTGTCGCGCCCACCAAAGCCAGACTCCTTGTAGCCACCGAACGGCGTGGTGACATCACCCTCGCCGAAGCAGTTGACCGTCACCACGCCCGCGCGGATTTCACGCGACAGGCGCAGCGCATTGCGCAGGCTGCCGGTGTAGGCCGAAGCGGCCAGGCCGTAGACGGTGTCGTTGGCCAGCTCAATGGCCTCGTCGATGGTTTCGAAGCTGGTCACGCTCAGCACCGGCCCGAAGATTTCCTCGACGAACAGCTTGTTGTCACGGCCCACGTTGTCGACGATGGTCGGCTGGATGAACACGCCGTCCTCGGTTTCGCCACCCTGAACCACCGTGAGCTTCTGCTCGGCGGCGTATTCCAGGTACGACTTGACCTTCTCGAAGTGCGACTTGCTGACCATGGCGCCCAGGCGGTTGTCCGGGTCCAGCGGGTCGCCCAGCTTCCAGTCCTTCAGGTGCTTGGCGATCAGGCCCAGCAGCTCGTCCTTCACGTCCTTGTGGACGATCAGGCGCGAGGACGCCGAGCAGTTCTCACCCATGTTCCAGAACGCACCGGCGGTGACGAACTGAGCCACTTCGTCGAGGTCTTCGCAGTCGTTCATGACCACGGCCGGGTTCTTGCCACCCAGCTCCAGGACGATGCGCTTGAGGTTGGACTCGGCGGCGTATTTCAGGAACAGGCGGCCGGTGTCGGTGGAGCCGGTGAAGCTCACCATCGGGATGTCCATGTGGCGGCCGATGGCCTCGCCCACTTCACGGCCACCGCCAGGCACCAGGTTGAACACACCCGCTGGAATGCCCGCCTCGTGGGCCAGCTCCGCCACGCGCAGGGCGCTGAGGGTGGTTTCCTTGGCTGGCTTGACCACGATCGAGCAACCGGCGGCCAGCGACGGGGCGATCTTCCAGGCCAGCATCAGCAGCGGGAAGTTCCACGGCAGCACCAGGCCGACCACGCCGATGGCTTCACGCACCACCATGGTCACGGCAGCGTTGCCGGTTGGCGCGGTGGCGTCGTAGATCTTGTCGATCAGCTCGGCGTGCCAGCGGATGGTGTGGATGGTTTCCGGCACGTCGACATTCTGGCACTCGCTGACCGGCTTGCCGCTGTCCAGCGCTTCGAGCACGGCCAGTTCGTGGGCGTTGTCTTCGAGCAGCTGGGCGAACTTGAGCAGCACGTGCTTGCGGTCGTTGGGCTGCATCTTCGACCAGCTGCCGTCTTCGAACACGCGCGTGGCGGCAGCCACGGCGACGTTCACGTCATTGACGTCGCAGGCGGCGATTTCAGCCAGCTGCTGGCCGGTGGCCGGGTTAGTGGTGACGAAGGTGCGGCCAGAAATGGCATCGCGGAATTCACCGTCGATGAACGCCTGGGTGCGCAGCTGCAGTTCGGCGGCGATGGCCGCGTATTGTTCCTTGCTCAGCAATTCAGCCATTTTTCCAGCCTCCTTAGTTGATCTGGGCGATGGTGGCCTTCAGCTCGGTGACCACGCGCTTGAGTTCTGCCTTCTCGGCGTCATCCAGGTCGTACAGTGGCTTGCGCACGCCGCCGGTTTTCAGGCCGTTCAGGGCAACGCCGTTCTTGATCGACTGGACGAACTTGCCACCTTCGAGGAAGTCCATCAGCGGCATCATGGCGGCCATGATCTTGCGGCCCTTGTCGAAGTTCTTCTCGATCACGCAGGCCTCGTACAGGGCCACGTGCTCGCGCGGGATGAAGTTGGAGCCGGCACACACCCAGCTCTTGGCGCCCCAGGCGAAGAATTCCAGGGCCTGGTCGTCCCAGCCGCACGACAGCTGGATGTTCGGGCGCTGGATGGCCAGGCGGTGCAGCTGGGCCATGTCACCGGAGCTTTCCTTGATGGCGACGATGTTCTTCACGTCGGCCACAGCGTCGAAGAACTCCTCGCCCATGCTCACGCTCATGCGGCCTGGGTAGTTGTAGAGCATGATCGGCAGGCCGGCAGCGGCGTCGACGGCTTTGACGTGCAGGGCGATTTCCTGTTGGGTCGGCAGGGCGTATGGCGGGGTGCCCACCAGCAGCGCGTCGGCCTTGATTTCCTTGGCGTGCTGGGCGAAGGCCACGGCGTCTTCGGTGCGGATGCCACCGGTGCCGACGATCAGCGGCAGGCGGCCGTTGAGCACGTCCTTGGCCTGGGCGGCCAGCTCGATGCGCTCCTGGGTGGTGTGGGCGTAGTACTCGCCGGTGGAGCCGCCGATGATTACGCCATGGATCTTCGACTCGACCAGGTATTCGAGCACGTCGGCGAACGCCGCCTTGTCGATCGAGCCGTCCGCAGCCAGCGGGGTGATTGCCGGGGTGTAGATGCCTTCGAATTTCACGGTAGGAACTCCTGCGCGTTGATCAGTGTTGTAAAGGCCACGGCGGATTCACGCCGTGGCAGGTTGTCATTCGGTTCAGCCCAGCGAAGCGGCCTGTTGCAGGTTCAGCGAACGGGTTTCCGGCGCCAGCGCAACCGAGAAAGCCAGGCCGACGAACGTCACGGCAGCGGCGGCATACATAGTGGCGCCGATGCCATAGCTGTCCAGGGCGATGGGCACCAGCCAGGTACCGACGGCGGCACCGACCCGCGACATCGAGGTGCCCACGCCCACGGCGCCGGCACGGATTTCGGTGGGGAACAGTTCATTGGGGTACACCAGCTGCAGCACCTGGGCACCGCCGATGAACAGGGCGTAGGCGCCGAACAGCACGAGAATGAGCATCTCGTTGCCGTTGCTGAAAGCGCCAAGGCCAAGCAAGGCCAGCCCCGACCAGAAGAAGCTGTGCAGCAGCGTGGTGCGCCGGCCAATGGTGTTGAGCAGGCGGGTGCCGATGATGCAGCCGACCACGAACAGGCAGGTAATCGCCACCGAGCCGATCGACGCCCAGTCCCCTTTCAGGTTCAGCGCACCCAGCACCTTTGGAGCGAAAGCGTAGACGGCGAACACCGGGATCACCGAGCAAGTCCAGAACATGGTGACGAACAGCATGCGCTTGCCGTAGCCCGAGTGCAGCAGGCTGAGGAACGACAGCTTGCGGGTCTTGGGCTCCTCAGGCAGGTTCTTCAGGCTGAAGCCATTGCCGTAGACTCGCTTGATCACCTGCTCGGCCTCGGCCGAGCGGCCTTTGCTGATCAGCCAGCGCGGCGACTCCGGGGTGCCCAGGCGAAGGGCGAACAGCAGCGCGCCGATCACTGCGGCGCTGGCCAGCACCAGGCGCCAGGCATCATCGCCACCGTGGCGCAGGATCGCCTCGCCCACCATGTAGGCGGTGGCGGCACCGGCGAACCACAGCACGGTCAGGGTGGCCAGGCGTGGGCCACGGTTCTTCTTGGGCAGGAACTCCACCAGCAACGAGGTGGCCACGGGGTATTCGATACCCACCGCAATGCCGATGGCAAAGCGCAGCAGGAACAGGGTGAGCGCCGACTCCACCCAGAATTGCGCGACCGAGGCCAGGATGAACAGGGTCGGGCCAACGAAGAACACGCGCTTGCGGCCGAAGCGGTCGGTCAGCCAACCGCCGAAGAAGCCGCCGAAGAAGATGCCGATCAGTGCCGAGGCGGCGATCATGCCCTGCCAGAAGCTGGTCAGGTTCAGGCCTGCGGCCATCTGCACCATGGCCACGCCGATGATGCTCAACACATAACCGTCGACGAACGAGCCGCCGCCGGAGCGCAGGGTCAACAACTGGTGGAAGTTGCTGATCGGTACATCTTCAATCGAAATATTCGGACTTGTCATTGTTGTTCCTACCACTTCTTCTGCATGCACATATTCAAGGCGAGCGCGTCCGCGACACTGAAAATTCCATTCAGCCCCGGGTGATCGGACGGCGCATCTCGATCATCAAATTCGGGCAAAGGGCGCCCGTGCCGGCTAACTAAAGCCTGCGTCAAACAGTCAATTGGCTACTTCAAGTAACGGTTAGCTTTCCTTGCCAGCGCGGAACTGCCCCCACATCAAGTTGGCGTTCAAGCCCAGGGAAACCAAGGGCTGCGGCGGGTTCGCACAAGGCCCGGGGGCATTGAGCAGAAACTCGATCAATTCGTTCTTGTCGCCGGCCAGCCAGTCGGCCAGCAACTTGCCGGTCACCGTGCCGCGGGTCACGCCCAGGCCGTTACAGCACAGCGCACCGAACACATTGGGGGCCAACTTGCCGAAGAAGCCCATGTGGTTGCGCGACAGGGCCAGTGCACCGCCCCAGGTATATTCGAAGTTCACCCCGGGCAACATCGGGAAGCGCCGGGCGAACGAGTCGCGGTGGCGCTCGACGAAGCGCTCCAGGTACTTGCGGTTGCTGCGCCCGTCGGGGTTGTAGCTGAAGCTGTTGCGAATCAGCAGGCGGTTGTCGACGGTGCGGCGCATGGTGGTGCCGAACGGGTCGGCGGGAATCACGCCCCAGTAGGGCTTGCCGCCCAGGCGCGCCTGTTCGTCCTCGGTCAGCGGGCGGGTGATGCTGCCGTAGGTGAACACCGGCAGCATGCGGCCCTTGAGGAAGCCAAAGCTCATGCCGAAGGCGTTGGTGGTCAGCACCAGCTTGTCGGCGGTGATCGAGCCATTGGCGTGACGCAGCACGACCTTGTCGCCATATTCGACGTCGGTAATGGGCGTGTGCTCGTACAGCGAGACGTTGCTTGGCAGGCTGTCGGCCAGGCCCTTGACCAGCGCCGAGGGTTGCAGCAGCGCGGTGCCAGGAGTGAACAGGCCCTTGCGGTAGAAGTGCGTGCCGATGTGCTCGGGCAGGTCGCGCCCTTCGATCACCTCGTAGGGTTGGCCGAGCTTGTCCAGGCCGCGGCGGTAGGCGTCGAGCACGGCGATGCCGCGGTCTTCGATGGCGGCCTGGTACTTGCCGCAATGGCGGAACTGGCACTCGATGTCGAAGCGCTCGATCAGCTCCTTGAGGTACGACTGGCCGCCCAGGTTGAGCTTGAGCACCGTCTTGGCGATGCCGATATCGCCAATGTAGTCCTCGGCACCGATGTCGTGGGGCAAGTCGATGGCGAACCCGGCGTTGCGCCCGGAGGTGCCGAAACCGACCTCCTGGGCCTCGATCAGCACGATCTCGTCATCGGGGAAGTTCGTTGCCAGCTGGCGCGCGGCGGCAAGGCCGGTGAAACCGGCGCCAACCACAACCCAGCGTGCCTGGCTATGGCCACGGTGGGCCGGCCTTGGCGTGCGGGGTTTGCTCAGGTGATACCAGCCACAGGTGGCATCATCAGCAGGTAACGAACTTATTCTTGTCATGTCACTAACCTGGTGCGTGTTGTTGTCAGTGGCCGACGCCTGGGCGCAGGCCTGGGTGGTTCAAATATGAATCGGCACATCCAGCCCATGCGGGGCGGCGTATTCGGCCATGCGCCGACGCGACAGCTCGAAGTGCTCGCGCACCAACTGGCCGGCAACCTGCGGGTCGCGGCGCTCGATGGCATCGATCATCTGGTCGTGCTGATCGCAGGCGATTTCGAGGTCGCGCTGCATGTCGTCGGTGGTCGGGTGGCGGTAGAAAATCTTGCCCAGGCGGGTATGGTCGATCAGCAGGCGGCGCAGGCTCGGCATCAAGTAGTCGTTGTGCGCCATCTTGCCGATTTCCAGGTGGAAGGCGTCGTTGTAGAGCACGCGGTTTTCCACGTCACGCTGTTCGATGGCCTGGCGGAACAGGGCCTGGATGCCGCGGAGGGTTTCGATTTCCGCGGCCGACGCATAGGTTGCGGCCAGCTGGGTGGTGGCAACGTAGATCAACGGCGCGGCGACGAAGAAGCTGTGCAGCGACTCGTGGTTCATGGCGGCCACGCGCGGGGCGCGGTTGGCTTCAAGCTCGATGTAGCCTTCGGCGGCGATCTGGCGCAGCAGTTCGCGAACCGGGGGGCGCGACAGGCCAAATTCGTCGCACAGGGCCAGTTCATCCACCACGGCGCCTGGGGCCAGCTCCATGCTGAGAATCCGGCGGCGCAGGGCCTCGGCAAGGACGGCTTTGCGGTCCTGCGGCACTTCTGCTGCGAGTGGTTGAACGGTGGCTTTCATGGCGGCCTTCTTTGTTGTCATAGAGCTATGTCTACTATTTGTATAACGACTATAGGGCACTGTTAGACAATGTGTCTACAGCATTTTCGATGAACGGTGAAATCTGTCCGGGCCTTTGTTTTAAAGGGTTTTCGAGGGATTCAGGGGTGAGATTAAACACCCTTGGGGGCTGCATTGCCAAACCAGACAGGTAATTATCCAGACAAGACAGATTGGGCTTTTCAGCGCCTGCACGAACGAGCGCCGCCTGGGCGGCGCATCGCGAGCTGCGCTCGCTCCTACAGGGGATTTGCACCATCCTGGTAGGAGCGAGCAACGCTCGCGATGCGCCGCGCAGGCGGCGCTCGGTCTGGAACGAAGGCGAGTCAGGCAGCCGCCAGCGCCTCCTGCCGCGCATGCCGCTTGCTGGTAATTACCCCCAACACCAGGATCACCAGCGCCAATGCCAGGGTCAACGACACCTCCATCCGGTGCTGCGGCATCACGAACATGGTGCCCAGGGCGAACACGATGAAGCCAATCACCGCATAGGTCAGCCACGGGTACAGCCACATCTTGAAGGCGATTTCGACGTTCTGCCGCTGCAGGATGGCGCGCATGCGCAATTGCGAGAAGGCGATGGCCAGGTACACCAACAGCGCGATGGAGCCGGAACTTGCCAGCAGGAAGGCGAACACCTCGGCCGGGGCGAAATAGTTGACGATGGTGGCCAGCATGCCGATCAGCGTACTGCCGATCACCGCCGCCCGTGGCACGCCCACCTTGGAGGTACGTTGGATGAAGCCCGGCGCATCACCGCGCTTGCTCAGCGAATAGAGCATGCGCGAGGAGATGTAGATCGACGAGTTCAGACAACTGGCTACCGCCACCAGCACCACCATGTCCACCAGCAGCTTGGCGTAGGGGATGTGCATGATTTCCAGTGCGCGCTGGTAGGAACCCTGGACCGGCAGCAGCGGGTCGTTCCACGGCACCACCGAGATGATCACGAAGATCGACAGCAGGTAGAACACGCTGATGCGCCAGATCACCGAGCGGGTGGCCTTGGCGATGTTGCGCGCCGGGTCTTTCGACTCGGAAGCCGCGATGGTCACCGCCTCAGTACCCAGGTAGCTGAACATGGTGGTGAGCAAGGCGCCGATGATCGCCGTCCAGCCATTGGGCATGAAACCGCCCTGCTCGCCCAACAGGCGCGGCAAGCCGCTGACTTCGCGGCCCGGCAGCACACCGGCCAGGGCCGCAGCGCCCAGGGCGATGAAGGCGACGATGGCGATGACCTTGAGCATGGCGAACCAGAACTCGAACTCACCGTACTTGGCCACGCTGAACAGGTTGGTGGCGGTCAGCAGCACGGTCATGCTCAAGGCAAAGAACCAGGCATCGATGTGCGGGAACCAGTTGTTGAGGACCACGCCAGCGGCGATGGCTTCGATGGGGATTACCAGCACCCAGAACCACCAGTACAGCCAGCCGATGGTGAACCCGGCCCAGCGCCCGATGGCGCGGTCGGCGTAGGTGGAGAAGGAACCGGTGTCGGGGCAGGCCACCGCCATTTCGCCCAGCATGCGCATCACCAGCACCACCAGCGCCCCAGCCAGGGCGTAGGCGACGATCGCCGATGGCCCGGCGGCGGCGATGGCATGGCCGGAGCCGATGAACAGCCCGGCGCCGATTACCCCGGCGATGGAAAGCATGGTCACATGGCGTTGCTTGAAGCCTTGCGCCAGCTGATTGCCGGCGCCACTCGCGCTTGTCGTTGTCATCCTGATCCCTGCTGTTGTTTTTTTGTGGAGGGGGACGTGAAGCTCCTGGGTCGAAACCCAGCGTGGATGAGCTTCGCGCGGGTTCAGGTTAATCCTGCGCAGGCTTGGCCCAGTTGCCCGTATCCGCCAGGGAGTTGACCAGACCGGACATTGGCGGGCGCACAAGGCCTATTGCAGAGCCTTTGCGACCGGCGAGAGGGGATGACGGTGACCTGTAGGAGCGGGCTTGCCCGCGATGAGGCCAGTGCAGGCTAGTGCAGGGCTTTGCTCTGCAACACCTCGGACCTTCGCCCCAGCACATTCTCACTGATCTGCACGAACTCCTCGGTGCTCACGCTTGGCAGGCGCATCAGCGCCCGGGTCACGTCGTCCAGCGAACGCTTGGCCTGGGTATGGATGCGGATTTCCTTGTCCAGCGCCTGCAGCAACACCACGCCACGGGCAATCTGCGCCTGGCTGGCGTGCTCGCCACGCAACTGGGTGACCTTGCCGCCATGCTTCTGTAGCCGCGCCTGCCACACTTCATAGCGGTCATCGCTGATCCCCCCGGCGCGGCGCAGCAGTTCGCTGGCGTAATACTCGGTCAGGCTGTGGCCCAGCCAGTCGCTGTTGTCGCGCACGCGAATCTGCGCAAACAGCTGCACCAGTTCGCGCAGCAGCGGGCTGCTGCCGTTTTCGCTGACCATCGGCCGGCTGCTGTGCAGATAGATCGAACCGTTCGCCGCCATCGCCCCGCGCCACAACCCATCGCGCCCGCCCACCAGCAGCAGCTTGGCCGGGTTGCGCGGGAACACCGCCTGCAACTGCGGCCACACGAAGGTCAGCAGGGTCAGGCTGTCCATCCGGCGCATGCCCTGGCCCACTGGCGCGGCCACGGTGACGTCGGTTTCGCCCAGCCGCGCGCGGCGGCTGCCGAGGTCGCCGGCCAGCATCCAGCCGGTGGGGCGGTCGAACAGGCGCGATACGTTGTCGATTCGAAACTTGTCCTTGCCGATGCGGGGCCAGGCAGTCTCGATGCTTTTCCAGCCTTCGGGCAGGTCGACGCTCAGGCGCGCCACCAGCTCGGTGCCGTCCTGCTGGTCGAGGCGGGCCGGCGGCACCAGCTGGTCACCGAGGAACAGCGCCCAGTGCGGGGTAATGCGCGAGGTGAAGGCGCCATTGCGCTGCTTCTGCTCAAGCTTGACCCGGTAGCTGAGGCTGGTCTTGCCCGCCGCCGGGCGCCACACGCCCCGCTCGCCCTGCTGCTGCCATTGGCCATCGGCCTGGAAGCCGCTGTAGGCGCCGGCCTTGCCCAGGTCGAAGTCCAGGCTGCGCACCGCGCCGCCGTCCTCCAGGGTCAGGCGCACTTCGGCCTGGCCACTGGCAGGTAACAGGCGCACCTGGTAGTCGAGGTCGACTTTCTTGGCCCAGGCCGTGGAACTGGCCAACAGGCCAAGGAGCAATACGAGCTGGCAACGCATGCAGAAACTCCTTGTCACTCAAGGGCGACGGCGCCCCACCCGGTTAACTGGCGCGGAAAATCAGGTGGTCTTCCCAGTCGTCTTCATCCACATCATGTTCACTGAGCATACGCCCCGATTGCGAAATACGCTGTTCATGCACCTGCTTGCGGTCACCGCACACCAAGTGATGCCAGGCCGGCAGGTCCTTGCCCTCGCTGACCAGGCGGTAGCCGCAGGTGCTTGGCAACCACTTGAACTGGTCGGCCTTGCCTGGGGTGAGCTGGATGCAGTCGGGCACCTGGGCGAAGCGGTTGGGGTAGTCGCTGCACTGGCAGGTGTGAAGGTCGAGCAGCTTGCAGGCGATGCGCGTGTAATAGACGCTGTTGTCGTCTTCATCCTCTAGTTTCTGCAGGCAGCACAGGCCACAGCCGTCACACAGCGACTCCCACTCTTGCGGGCTGAGTTGTTCGAGGGTCTTGCGCCGCCAGAACGGGGCGTTTTCAGCGATCATCACACGGGGTTCCTGCAGTCATCTCGGCGCCGCGGCGCGCGGCGGCGCCAGTCTAGAGCCTGGCCCGCAGCAACGCTAGACCGCTTGTCAGTGTCAGGGGTAACGCAGTAGCGTTGGCGCTTTGCCACCCACTTGCAGGAGCCACCATGAGTGCTACCCCCCGCATTGCCGACTATGCCATCAACGAGCAGTTCATCAACCGCTGGTCGCCACGCGCCTTCACCGCCGAGCCCATCAGCGAGGAAACCCTGCTGAGCTTCCTGGAAGCCGCCCGCTGGGCACCGTCGGCCTACAACTCGCAGCCCTGGCGCTTCCTTTATGCACGCCGCGACACGCCAAGCTGGGAGCGTTACCTGAGCCTGCTGGTGCCGTTCAACCGCAGCTGGGCGCAGCAGGCGTCGGCGCTGGTGCTGGTGATCTCCAAAACAACCTTCGCAGCGCCTGGCTCGACGGAAGAAAAACCAGCCCTGTGGCACACCTTCGACACCGGCTCCGCCTGGGGCCACCTGGCGCTGCAAGCCAGCATCAGTGGCTGGCACACCCACGGCATGGCCGGTTTCGACCAGGCCCTGGCACGCCAGGAACTGAAGATTCCCGAAGGCTATGAGCTGCATGCCATGGTGGCGATCGGCAAGCTGGGCGACAAGGCCAGCCTGGAAGAGGCGCTGCAGGCGCGTGAAGTGCCAAGCCCGCGCCGGCCGCTGAGCGAGTTGGCGGCTGAAGGGGATTTCAGCCTGTAAGGGTTGTATTGCCGGGGCCGGCCCTTTCGCGGGGCAAGCCCGCTCCTACAAGGGTTGCGATACCTGTAGGAGCGGGCTTGCCCCGCGAAGAGGCCGGCCCAGGTAAAACCAATCAATACCCCCGGTCGAAATCGACCTCGCCCCGCAACCCCTGCCCCGCCCCATACGCCCGCACATTTTCAGCAAACAACCGCACCATCGCCGCCGGCGAGGTCGGCGCCGAGCTGTGCCCGGTCAGCAACAGCCCCCAGGCGGTCCAGAACGGATGCCGCTGGGGCAATGGCTCCTGCCGGCACACATCGATCACCGCGCCCGCCAGGTGCCCTTGCTTGAGCGCCTCGACCAGGTCGGCATCGACCACCGCCACCCCGCGCCCGGCATTGATGAACAACGCCGTGGGCCGGAAGCGCTGGAACAGCGCCGCGTCATACAGGTCGTGGGTAGCCGGGGTATCGGGCAGCAGGTTCAGCACGTAGTCCACCTGCCCAACCAACCGCGGCAAGTCCGCCAGCCCCGCCACCTCAACGAACGGTGCCTGCTCGCGGGCACTGCTGGCAACGCCATACAGGGTCACGCCGAACGGCACGAGGAATTCGGCGACCCGCTGGCCGATATCGCCGGTGCCGACGATCAGCACCTTGCGCCCTTCCAGGCTGCGCCCAGGCCGCTCGTCCCAGCGCCGCTCCACCTGGCTCACCAGGCGCGACAACACCTCGCGCTCGTGGCCAAGCATGTAGGTGAGCATGTACTCGGCCATCACCTGGCCGAAGATGCCCACCGCACGGGTCAGGCGGTAATCACGCGGCAAGCCCTGGGCCAGCAACGGCGTGATCCCGGCCCAGGTCGACTGCATCCACTGCGGCTTGTGGCCCTGGCGCAACAGGCTGGCCAGCAAGTCGGGCTGGCCCAACCAGACCTCACACTGGGGGGCCAGGCGCGCCAGTTCGGCCGAGTCGCCGCTGGTCAGGATGCTCAGCTCGGGCGCCGCCACGCCCAGCAGCTCGGCGTAGCGGGCATGGTCATGCTCAGCGATCAGTACGCGCATGGTCAGGCCGGGTCGTTACGGCGCAGGAGCTCTTCGGGCAGGTGCTCGATGTAATCGTCGTCCGGCGGCGGCATCTGCAGGTGGTAACCCTGGTTGTCGAGGTTTTCCAGGACCTTGTTGATGTCCTCGCGGGCCAGCTTGCGCTCGGGGCTGAGCACCAGGTCGAAGGCGTGCACGGGGGTGCCGAAGAACGGCAGCAGGCCTTCGGGCACCCGCTCCAGGCCATCGGCCTTGAGCACGTAGAGGTACATTTCGTTCTTGCGGGGGCTCTTGTAGATCGAGCAAATGCGTTTCATGGTTTGTCTCCGGCACCTGCCAGGTCATCGAGCAGGGCCTGGCCCATGCGCTCGCGGCGCCAGCCGCGCAGTGCATCGGGCAGTTGATAGGGGCCGTTGGGGTAGCCGCTCTTGAGCAGGGCTTCCAGGGCTTTCTTGCGCAGCATCAGCTCAGGGGCTATGCCTAGGCGCTCGCCTTCGGCCTGGCCGATGGCACGCAGGCGCTTGAGGATACCGGCGGCCTCGATCGGCAGCGGCTCGGGCAGCGGCGCGGGCCATTGCTCCGGCGGCAGGCTGGCGGCACGCTTGATCAGCTCAAGCAGGAAGGCGCCGTCCTGGCGGATGGTGCGCGGGTGCATGTCTTCGATCTTGGCCAGCGCCGAAAGGTTATCCGGCTGGCCCTTGGCCATGGGCCACAGCGAGTGTTCCTTGAGGATGCGGTTGCGCGGCACGTCGCGGCTGCGCGCTTCACGCTCGCGCCAGGCGCACAGTTCGCGCAGCACCGCCAGCTGCTGGCGGCCGAGCTTCCAGGCCAGCTTGACGTCGCGGTACAGGGTTTCGGGTTCCA
This sequence comes from Pantoea sp. Ap-967, assembly GCF_011752565.1. GTDB lineage: Bacteria > Pseudomonadota > Gammaproteobacteria > Pseudomonadales > Pseudomonadaceae > Aquipseudomonas. The sequence goes on along the minus strand of NZ_VWXK01000005.1, from coordinate 31,938 downwards.
CTTCGCGGCGCAGTGCGGCCACCAGTTCGGCGCCGTCTTCCAGCACCCAGGCGTACTTGTCGTCCGACAGCCGCGGGCGCAGGGCGGTGAACAGCTCGGCCAGGTGCACGGCATCCTCGGCGGCGTAGCTCACCTGGGTGTCCGACAGCGGGCGTTGCAGCCAGTCGGAGCGGGTTTCGCCCTTGGGCAGCTCGATGCCCAGCACTTCCTGCACCAGGCGCGAATAGCCCATGGAGAAGCCCAGGTTCAGGTAGCCGCCGGCCAACTGCGTGTCGAACAGCGGCTGCGGCAACTTGCCGGTCAGGCGCAGCAGCACTTCGAGGTCTTCGCTGCAGGCATGCAGCACCTTGACCACGCCGCTGTCCTCCAGCAGCTCGCCCAGCGGCTGCCAGTTGCGGATCAGCAACGGGTCGATGAGAAAGGCCCGCTGGCCGTCGCCGACCTGTACCAGGCCGGCCTTGGGGTAGAAGGTGTCGACCCGCATGAACTCGGTGTCGAGCGCTACGAAGGGCAGTTCGCGCCACGTACGGCAGTGATCGGCCAGGGTCTGGTCGTCACGGATCCAGTGAATTTCGATGGCCACGAGGCTCTCCCACTAACATTGGCGCGCAGTATATACGGCGCGGGCCCTGCTGGTGAAACCTGCGCCATCCCTGCAATGGATGAACGGCTCAGCGCTTGGCGGTCAGCCAGGGCCGGCAACTGGCAAACAGGTCCAGCGATTGCTGGTAAACCTCGGTGTGCACCTGCAACAGGCCCAGCATCGAGTGGAACAGGTTGTCTTGCGACAGCGGTGCATCGCTGAGCTTGGCCAGGCAGTCGGTGTCGACGCCAAAGTCCTCCTTGTAGTTGTCGGAGAACCAGGCCAGCAACGGCACGTGCTTCTGCTGCTCGGGGGCGATGGCATAAGGGGTGCCGTGCAGGAACAGGTTGTACTCACCCAGCGACTCGCCGTGGTCGGACAGGTAGACCATGGCCGTGTCGACCTTGTCCTGCTTGCTGCGCAGGGTGTCGATCAGCGAAGACAGCACCTTGTCGGTATAGGCCAGGGTGTTGTCGTAGCCGTTGATGATCTCCTGCTCGGTGCACTGGTTCAGCGCATTGCTCTGGCACACCGGGGTGAAGCGCTCGCTGCCGCGTGGGTAGCGCTTGAAGTATTCGGGGCCATGGCTGCCCATTTGGTGCAGCACCAGCACGGTGTCCTGGTCGAGGTTGTCGATCAGTTCGGCCAGGCCCTGCAGCAGGATTTCATCGTGGCACTCGCCACTGGCGCACAGCTGTGGGTCCTTGAGGTTGCTCACGTCGACGAACTGCACGCGGTCGCAGGTGCCCTTGCAGCCGGCCTGGTTGTCCCGCCACTGCACCTGCAGGCCCGCCCGCTGGAGGATGTCCAGCAGCCCTTCGCGGTTCTTCGCCACCCGGGCGTCGTAGTCCTTGCGCTTCATGCCAGAGAACATGCAAGGCACCGACACAGCGGTTTCAGTACCGCAAGAATGCACGTCGGAAAAACTCAGCAAACCTTGTTGCCTGGCCAGGTTTGGGGTGGTGTCGCGGTCGTAGCCGAGCACGCCGAAGTGGTCCGCCCGGGCACTTTCACCCACTACCAGCACGGTGAGCGACTTGCGCTCGTGTTTCTGCCAGGCCACATCGCGCCGGGCATCTTCGCCGTAACTCTGGAACGGGCGGGCGGCGGTGCCGACACGTTCGTTGATATAGCCGATGGAGGCACCGACGATATTGCTCGGGGTGAGCATCAGGCGCAGTTCGTGGTGGTTGCGAAACAGCGAGGACAGGCCCTGGTAGTTGACCAGCGCCACCGAGCCCAGGGCCACCACGCAGGCGCCGCTGACCACCAGCTTGCCCAGCAGCTCGCGGTGCCAGGCGCGGTAGGCGATGGGCGCTTTCCACAACAATACCGAGGGCACGACACCGAGCAGCAGGATATACGCGGCAAACTTCAACGACATCAAGTCGCGGACTTCCGAAACATTGGTTTCGGCCATGTTGCGGAACATGCCGGCATCAATAAGTACGCCATATTGGTTCATGAAGTAAGCGGCGCCGGCACCACTCATGAACAACACGATCAATATGGGTTTGAGTACATAACGGAAGGCAACCAGGGTGAGCACCAGGTTGAAGGCGAACAACATCAGTGCAGCGAACGCCAGGCTCAGCCACAGGCCGGTCAGGCCAGGCGGCACCACTTCTTGCAGGTGCTCCCAGAGGAACATGTTGAAGCCAAGCAGCAGGTAAAGGCTGGCCAGCAGCGTGACCCATTCAGTCCGCAGGGATTTGAAGTTGAGCATCGGTGTTCGCAATCAAGAGTCATTATCAACCCACGGCGTTGAAAACACCGTGGGAAAGTTGGCCGAACTCTAGAAAGGCCACCATGAATTTTTTGTGAAAAAGACGCCAACAAATTCGTGAGCCGGGCTATTTTTCACAATTAATTAAACTTCATTCAGCCGCCGTTCAGCCGCGCCGACCTGCGCAAAGGCGGCTATCCTCAAAGGTCAGGACCTAACCGACTACCCTGACAGAGGTGAAGAAATGCCAGTTCCGCACGATCTGCTCGCTGACCTGCACATTACCGCTGACGCATTCCAGGCGCTCATTGACAAGGACCAGGACCTGCACAAGCTGCACAAGGAATACAACACCAAGGACAAGGAGGTGCTGGCCGCCGAGGCCAATGGCACCAATGACGAGGCGGTGAACCGCCTGCGCAAGGAAAGGTTGCTGCTCAAGGACAAGATCGAGCGAATTATTCATCCGCCCAAGGCCTGATAGATCGCTATCGAATGGACTGGCCGCTTCGCGAGCTTTGCTCGCTCCTACGGGGGATGGCGATCCCTGGTAGGAGCGAGCAAAGCTCGCGATGAGGCCGGTAGCCGCTACACCGCCGCCGAAGCCTTGAGCGCCCCGTCCAGGTCTTCGATCAGGTCACGGTAATCCTCGATCCCCACCGACAACCGCAACAGGTTCTCGCTGATTCCCATCTCGCCTTTCTGCGCCGGGCTCAAGGAATTGTGCGACATGCTCCAGGAGTGGTTGATCATGCTCTCCACCCCGCCCAGCGAGTCGGCCAGCACGAAGATCTGCAGCGCTTCCACCAGCCGGTTCAGCGCCGCACGGTCACCGCCCTTGATCTTCATCGCCACCACCGCGCCGCCACTGCGCATCTGCCGCTTGCACAGCGCATGCTGCGGATGGCTTTCCAGCCCCGGGTAGAACACCTGCTCGACTTGCGGGTGGCTTTCGAGAAAACGCGCCACCTGCAGTGCATTGGCGCACTGGCGCTCCATGCGCACGTCCAGAGTCTTCAGCCCGCGCAGGGCCAGGTAGCAGTCGAACGGCCCCTGAATGGCGCCCACCGCCATGCTGATGCGGCGCAGGCGCTTGTGCAGGGCCTCGCTGGCCGCTACCACCACCCCGCCGGTGAGGTCGGAGTGGCCGCCGATGTACTTGCTGGCCGAGTGCATCACCAGGTCCACGCCGAGGGTGATCGGGCGCTGGTTCCACGGTGAGCAGAAGGTGTTGTCGATACAGGTCAGGATGCCGCGGGCACGGGCCAGGTCGCACACCGCCTTGATATCCACCAGGTGCAGCAGCGGGTTGGTCGGCGATTCGATCCAGATCAGCTGGGTTTCCGGCCTGATGGCCGCCGCCACCGCGGCGATGTCGTTGAGGTCGACATAGGTGGTGGTCAGGCCCGAGGTGTGCCCACGGAAGTCTTCCAGGATGCGGAAGGTGCCGCCGTAGACGCCGTTCATCACCACCACATGGGCATCCTTGGGCAGCAATTCGAGCACCGTGGCGGTGGCGTTCACCCCCGAAGCACACGCCACTGCACCCACGCCCTCCTCCAGCGCTGCCACGCAGCTTTCGTAGGCGTGCCGGGTCGGGTTGCCGACACGGCTGTAGGCGTAGTCGGGGTGGTCGTCGAGGCTGCGCTTGACGTAGGAACTGGCGGTGTAGATGGGCGGGAAGATGGCGTTGTCGGCGACGCTGAACTGATCGCCGGCGTGAATGGTACGGGTGGCGAAACTACGCGGCTTGTCGGACATGGTCGGGCCTATTGGCAGGATTCAAGCCTGCCACTATGGCAACAACCGGGCGCGGCAGCAATGCCGGCACCCTGCGGGAAATTTTCCTGGCCGTGGGGTAATCTGGGGAAAATTTTTCTCGCAGGTTACCCGCCCCATGGACAGTTTCGACCAGCATATTCTCAGCCTGCTGCAGCGTGACGCGGCCATGTCCCTCAAGGACCTTGCCGAAGCGGTGAACCTGTCGACCACACCCTGCTGGAAACGGGTCAAGCGCCTGGAAGAGGAAGGCTACATCATAGGCCGCGTCGCACTGCTGGACCCCGAGCGCCTGGGGCTGGGGCTGACCGTGTTCGTCCAGCTCAAGACCCAGCGCCACGACAGCGCCTGGCTTGAGCAGTTCGCACAGACGGTCAAGGGGTTCGAGGAGGTGATGGAGTTCTACCGCATGTCCGGGGACTGGGACTACATGTTGCGGGTGGTGGTGGGTGATATCGCGGCGTACGACCGCTTCTACAAGAAGCTGATTACCTCTACCGAGGGGTTGTCGAACATTACGTCCAGTTTTGCCATGGAACAGATGAAGTACACCACGGCCTTGCCGGTGCATCGGGCCTGATCGGTGTGGGGCCTCTTCGCGAGCTTTGCTCGCTCCTACAGGGGCCGCATTTCTCTGGTAGGAGCGAGCAAAGCTCGCGAATAGGCCGGCACAGGCAACCCATCAATCGGAAGCCAGCACCGCCGCAATCCGGTTCCCAGCCTTGGCCTTCTCCAACCTGATGGCCACGAACTTCGAGGTCGGCGTGTAGGTGCCTTCGCCATAGCTTTCCAACGGCACCAGTGGGTTAGTTTCCGGGTAGTACGCCGCTGCCTGCCCATCCGGAATGTCGTAGGGCACCAGGCGGAACCCTGACACCCGGCGTTCCACGCCGTCTTCCCACAACGACACCAAGTCCACATGCTCGCCCGGCTCGAAGCCGAGCCGGCGAATGTCGGCCTCGCTGACGAACACCACTTCACGCAGGCCGAACACCCCGCGATAACGGTCGTCCAGGCCGTACAAGGTGGTGTTGTACTGGTCGTGGGAGCGCATGGTCTGCAGGATCAGGTCCGGCTTGTCACCGCGCGCCAGCACCTTGGCGTTGACCAGCTCCTCGGGCAGCGCATGGGGCATGAAACGCGCCTTGCCGGTGGCCGTGCGGAAATTGCGCTCGGCGGCGTTGTTGCCCAGGTGGAAGCCACCCGGGTGCTGCAGGCGTTCATTGAAATTGGCGAAACCGGGGATAACGTCAGCGATCATGCTGCGAATCCGGTTGTAGTCGGCAACCGCATACTCCCAGTCGATCGGCTGGTTGCCCAAGGTGGCCTTGGCCATGCCGGCGATGATCCACGGCTCCGAGCGCATGTGCGGCGAACGCGGGCGTAGCTGGCCGTTGGAGATGTGCACCATGCTGAAGGTGTCCTCCACGGTCACCCCTTGCGGCCCTTCTTCCTGCAGGTCGATCTCGGTACGGCCCAGGCACGGCAGAATCAACGCATCGCGGCCTGTCACCAGGTGCGAGCGGTTGAGCTTGGTGGAAATCTGCACGGTCAGCGCGCAGTTCTGCAAGGCGGCATGGGTACGCGGGGTGTCAGGGGTGGCCTGGGCGAAGTTGCCGCCAAGGCCGATGAACACCTTGGCCCGGCCTTCCTCCATGGCCTTGATCGCCAGCACTGCGTTGTGCCCATGGGCACGCGGCACACGGAACTGGAAGCGTTTCTCGATGGCATCGAGCAGCGCCGCCTTGGGCTTCTCGTCGATGCCCATGGTGCGGTCGCCCTGCACGTTGCTGTGGCCGCGCACCGGCGACAGGCCGGCACCCGGTTTGCCAACGTTGCCACGCAGCAGTTGCAGGTTGACGATCTCCTGCACGGTCGGCACCGAATGGCGGTGCTGGGTAACGCCCATGGCCCAGCACATGATTACCCGCTCGGCCTTGCGGTACATGCGCGCGGCCAGCTCGATCTCGGCCAGGGTCAGGCCCGATTGCTTGACGATGTGCTCCCAGGACGTGGCGTCCACGGCCTTCAGGTAGTCATCGACGCCACTGGTGTGCTCGGCGATGAAGGCATGGTCGAACACCGCCGGCTCACCCTTGGCCTGGGCTTCGCGCTCCCATTGCAGCAGGAACTTGGCGATGCCGCGCATGGCCGCCATGTCCCCACCCAGGGCCGGGCGGAAATAGGCGTTGGTGGTGGGTTCGGAGCCGTTGCTGAGCATTTCGAACGGGTGCTGCGGGTGCTGGAAGCGCTCCAGGCCACGTTCCTTGAGCGGGTTGAAGCACACCACCTGCGCCCCACGCTTGACCGCCTCGCGCAGCGGTTCGAGCATGCGCGGGTGGTTGGTGCCGGGGTTCTGGCCGATCACGAAGATGGCATCGGCCAGCTCCAGGTCGTGAAACACCACGGTGCCCTTGCCAACCCCAAGGGTTTCCGACATGCCCGCGCCACTGGCCTCGTGGCACATGTTCGAGCAGTCGGGGAAATTGTTGGTGCCGTAGGCACGCACGAACAGCTGGTAGAGAAACGCCGCCTCGTTACTGGCCCGGCCAGAGGTGTAGAACTCAGCCTGATCGGGCGATTCAAGCGCGCGCAGGTGCTTGGCCACCAGTTCGAAGGCCTCTTGCCAGGTGGTTTCCACGTAATGGTCGGTGGCGGCGTCGTAGCGCATCGGGTGGGTCAGGCGACCCTGGTATTCGAGCCAGTAGTCGGTCTGGTCCTTCAGCGCGCTGACGCTGTACTTGGCGAAGAATGCCGGGTCTACCGAACGGCCGGTGGCTTCCCAGTTCACTGCCTTGGCGCCGTTCTCGCAGAACTTCACCATGTCGCTTTCCGGCGATTCGCCCCAGGCGCAACCGGGGCAGTCGAAACCGCCGTTCTGGTTGGTCTTGAGCATGGCCCGCAGGTTCTTGAAGGCGTTGTCGCTGCCCAGCCAGCTCTTGGTCACGCTCTTGAGCGCCCCCCAGCCGGCGGCGGGGCCTTTGTAGTCCCTGATGTGTTGGTCCTGGCTCATGGGGCGATTCCTCACGCTTGGGTGCTTTTTTCCAGCGTATGGAGCCAGGGTAGGACCGTCCAATCGAAATGCCTTACCCCTTGATAGGCCGTTTCGATCATCGGAATTCGCCAGGAAATTCGCGAGCTACAGGGCTCGCAATTCCCTGTAGGAGCGAGCGCAGCTCGCGATGCGCCGCCAAACGGCGCCAGCCCTAACCTACGATAGAGCCTATCGATCAACCGGTCGGGCAAAGCAATTTGACGCCCCTGCAGCCAAGTTATAGCTTGGAGTTGTGCCCCCCTTAGAGCGCCAACGTGAACCAGAACAGCCGGGCCCTGATCGACGGCTTCAACCGGAAAATCGACTACCTGCGGATGTCGGTCACCGACCGCTGCGACTTCCGTTGCGTCTATTGCATGGCCGAAGACATGCAATTCCTGCCGCGCCAGCAAATCCTCAGCCTTGAAGAACTGTTCCAGGTGGCCGAGCGCTTCGTCGCCCTGGGCACCCGCAAGATCCGCCTCACCGGCGGCGAGCCGCTGGTACGCCAGGGCATCGTCGACCTCTGCGGGCGCATCGCCGCCCTGCCTGGCCTGCGCGAACTGTGCATGACCAGCAACGGCTCGCAACTCGGCCGCCTGGCCCAGCCGCTGTTCGACGCCGGGGTCACGCGCCTCAACATCAGCCTCGACAGCCTCGACGCCCAGCTATTCAAGCAATTGACCCGTACCGGTGACCTGCACCAGGTGATCGCCGGCATCGACGCCGCACGCCAGGCGGGGTTCACCCGCACCAAGCTCAACTGCGTGGTGCTCAAGGGCCGCAACGACCATGAACTGGTCGACCTGGTGCGCTTTGCCATCGACCGCGAGCTGGACATCACCTTCATCGAGGAAATGCCACTGGGGGTAATCAGCGAGCACCAGCGTGGCGAGTCGTTCTGTTCCAGTGACGAGGTGCGCGAACGCCTGGCCGAGCACTTCACCCTGGTCGAATCGGCCGAATCGTCCCGGGGCCCGGCGCGCTACTGGCGCCTGGCCGAAGCTGCACACACCCGGGTTGGCTTCATCTCACCCCACAGCCACAACTTCTGCGCCACCTGCAACCGCGTGCGCCTCACCGTCGAAGGGCGCCTGCTGCTGTGCCTGGGCAACGAGCACTCGGTGGACCTCAAGCAGGTGCTGCGCGCCCACCCAGGCAATGCCGAGCGCCTGGAAAAAGCCATCCGCGATGCCCTGCCCCTGAAACCCTACCGCCACCACTTCGAAGTGGGCGGCGAGGTGCAGATCCTGCGTTTCATGAACATGACCGGCGGCTGATCGGCCGTCTCTGGATTTCCATGATTGTCCACCCCCACCCCGATGTGCTGCGCGTGCTGTTCACCCTCAAGGGTTCGATCGTCAAGCGCATTGCCCTGCGCTGCCTGATGGTCACCCTGCTGGCCGCGCTGATCGTGCTGGTCGAACGGCATTTCCCGGCGTTCTTCTACCCGGTAAGCGCCACGCCCTTCACCCTGCTGGGCCTGTCGCTGTCGATTTTCATGAGCTTTCGCAACAACGCCTGCTACGACCGCTGGTGGGAGGGGCGCAAGGCCTGGGGCAAGCTGATTATCGAAACCCGTTCGTTCGTGCGGGAAAGCCTGGTGATTGCCGACGAGAAACTGCGTGCCGAGCTGCTGCGCAGCCTGTGCGGCTTTGCCCATGGGCTCAATGCCAGGCTGCGCAATGAGTGCGAGGTCCGCGCCGTGCGCCCTTGGCTGGGCGAAGGCAAGCCGGTGGCGGTGCACAATGTGTGCGATGGCATCCTGCGTGATATCGGCAGCCAGTGCTCGCAACTGGCCGCCCAGGGGCAGATCAGCGAATGGCGCTATACCTTGCTGGAGCAACGCCTGGCGGGGCTGACCGAGGTGCAGGCCACCTGCGAGCGCATCAAGGGCTCGCCGCTGCCGTTCCCCTATACCCTGCTGCTGCACCGCACCATCTATATCTTCTGCCTGTTGCTGCCGTTTGCCCTGGCCGAACCGCTGGGCTGGCTGGCGCCGCTTTTTACCACCATCGTGGGGTACACCTTCTTTGGGCTGGATGCGATTGGCAACGAGCTGGAAGACCCGTTCGGGCGGGATGAGAACGACCTGCCGATGGATGCCATGGTGCGCACCGTGGAGCGCGATGTGCTGGGGGCCCTGGGGGTTGAGCCGTTGCCGCCGGTGTTGTTGCCGGTGGACTATGTATTGAGCTGATGGCCCTTTCGCGGGGCAAGCCCGCTCCTACAACGGTCGCGTTCCCCCGAACGGGCGGGTGCCCCCTGTAGGAGCGGGCTTGCCCCGCGAAAGGGCCCGTACAGGCTAACCCCGGCTCTGGCAAGCCTCGATCGGTTTCAGGTGCTTCACAAAATTACAGGGCCGGTGCCGCGCATCCAGCTGCTCCACCAAAATCCCCTCCCAGGCCGTGCGACACGCGCCCGTCGAGCCCGGCAGGCAGCACACCAGGGTGCCATTGGAAATCCCGGCCAGCGCCCTGCTCTGCACCGTGGAACTGCCGATATCAAGAATCGACAAGGCGCGGAACAGCTCGCCAAAACCGTCCACCTGCCGCTCCAGCAGGCACTGCACCGCCTCTGGCGTGCTGTCCCGCCCGGTAAAGCCGGTGCCGCCGGTAATCAGCACCACCTGCACCTGCTCATCGGCGATCCAGGTGGCAACCTGGGCGCGAATCTTGTACAGGTCATCCTTGAGCAGCGCCCGCGCCACCAGGCGATGGCCCACTTCCACCGAACGGCTGGCCAGCAGCTCGCCAGAGGTGTCGTTGTCAAATGTGCGGGTATCGCTGACAGTCAGCACGGCAATATTGAGCGGTACGAAAACTGCATCGGGTTGAACGCGCACGGTAAAGCTCCTTCAATGGCCTGGCCGCAACGCTAGGGCCAAGCCCGGCAAGCGTCCAATCGAAAAGGCGAACCGGCCGATCAATGGCGTCTATCGCAAACGTGGGTTAAGGTCTGCTCAACCCGCACCCAGGCACCTCCATGGACATCAAGCAGCTCAAGTTCCTCATCGCCCTCGACCAGACCCGCCACTTCGGCCAGGCGGCCGCGCTGTGCCACATCACCCAGCCGACCCTGTCCATGCGCCTGCGCAACCTGGAGGATGAACTGGACCTGGTGCTGGTCAAGCGTGGCCAGCGCTTCGAAGGCTTCACCGAGGCCGGCGAGCGCATCCTGGCCTGGGCCCGCACCCTGCTCGCCGCCCACGACGGGCTGCAGGCCGAGGCCGCCAGCTGCCGTGGCCAGGTGGTTGGCAGCCTGCGCCTGGGCAGCGTGCCGCTGGCCAGCTTCAACCCCATGCACCTGCTGCTGCCGCTGCGCGAGAAATACCCCGAGCTGCAGTTCCAGCTCAGCGCCCACAGCACCGAGCAGATCATGGACGGCCTGAGCCGCAACCAGCTCGACCTGGGCATTTGTTACCTGGACCAGGTCAACGCCAACTTCTTCGAAGTGATCGAACTGGGCACCACCACCATGGGCCTGCTGTACGACACCCAGCACTTCCAGTTCGACGCCGAGCGCCTGCGCTGGGACGAGCTTGGCGATATCCCGCTGGGCCTGCTGAGCAAAGGCATGCATTACCGCCAGTCGCTGGACCTGAGCTTTCGCAGCCGCAGCCTGGAGCCCAACGCCGTGCTGGAAAGCGACTCGACGTTCCAGCTGGTGCAGGCCATCAACACCGGCGTGTGCTGCGCGATCATGCCGCTGGGTTGCGGCCTGGAAGACCTCAGCGAGCACATGCGCATCATCCCCATCGTCGACGCCAGCATCCACAGCCCGGTCGGCCTGTTGCTGCGCCGCAGCGAGCCACGTTCGGCGATTGCCGAGCAGTGTTTCGCCGAGGCCAAGGCCCTGTTTCAGCCGGGCTGACGGGCGGTTGCCTGGCGGTACTGGCGCGGGGTAAAGCCGGTCAGTTGCTTGAACTGGCGGCTGAAGGCGCTGTGGTCGGTGTAGCCGCAGCGCAAGGCCACTTCGGTGATCGGCATGTCCGAAAGCAGCAAGCGGTGGGCGTGTTCCAGGCGCGCCTTGTGGATCATCTGCCGGGGCGTGAGGTGGAACACCCGCTTGCAGTAGCGCTCAAGCTGCGCCACGGAAATGCCGGCGATGCGGGTCAGCTCGATCATGCTGATCGGCTGGTGGAAATGGCAGCGGATGTGTTCATCCACGGCGGCCAGGCGCTGGTAGGCCGGGTGGGTGTCGGCCGCTGACTGCAGGTCTACCGAAATGCCCACCAGGCCGATGATCTCGCCCGCCAGGTTGCGCAGCGGGCGCTTGTGGGTCAGGCACCAGCCCGGTTCGCGGCTGCCGTACAGGTGCAATTCCAGCTGGTCCTCCAGTACCAGGCCATCCTTGAGCACGCGGCGGTCCTGCTCGGTATAGCCGGGGCCCAGTTGCGCCGGAAACACCTCGGCGCTGGTCTTGCCCAGCAGCGGCTGCAGGCGCTTGAGGCCACAACGCTGGACCAGGGTGGTGTTGGCCAGCACGTAGCGGGCGGCCGGGTCCTTGATGAAGATCGCAGCGTTGGGGATCGCGTCGAGGATCGGCAGCAGCAGGCAAACACCGGCCAGCAGGGCCTCCAGGGTGGCGGGGCGGTGCTGGTCGAGGGATTGGTACAGGGTTGCCAGGGGGGTGTCGGTCATTTTGAAATTCTCTACCGGCTGAGCGGGCCCTTTCGCGGGCAAGCCCGCTCCCACAGGGGCTCCACAGATTTCGGATCTTGCGCCGTACCTGTGGGAGCGGGCTTGCCCGCGAAAGGGCCAGCAATGCCCACAGACCTCTAGAGCCCTTGTACGGCAGGCCCTGCAGCCTACCCATCCTGCCTCCACAGCCGCCACTCATTTCTGCAACTGTGCCGATTTCGTCATCCCACCTGCAGAAATCCATCAAGAACCCCTGCCCTGTTCAGGTCCACTCTATGCCCCACGCAAGCCGCCCAACCTTTACAAGAGCGCGGCCGCAATACGCCGCACCACGTGACATCAGACCTGCCTACCCAAAACTTACAAAAAGGCGCACCCATGTCAGGCAAATTCAAGAAACAGCTGTCATTGCTCGACCTCACCTTCATCGGCCTCGGTGCCATCTTCGGCTCCGGCTGGCTGTTCGCCGCCAGCCACGTCTCGGCCATCGCCGGGCCGGCCGGCATACTCTCCTGGTTCCTCGGCGGCTTCGCCGTGCTGCTGCTGGGCATCGTCTACTGCGAACTCGGCGCCGCCCTGCCGCGCGCCGGTGGCGTGGTGCGCTACCCGGTGTACTCCCACGGCCCACTGCTGGGCTACCTGATGGGCTTCATCACCCTGATCGCCTTCTCAAGCCTGATCGCCATCGAAGTGGTCGCCTCGCGCCAGTACGCCGCGGCCTGGTTCCCTGGGTTGACCAAGGCCGGCTCCAGCGACCCTACCGTGCTCGGCTGGCTGGTGCAGTTCGCCTTGCTGGGGCTGTTCTTCTTCCTCAACTACCGCAGCGTGAAGACCTTCGCCAAGGCCAACAACCTGGTCAGCGTGTTCAAGTTCATCGTGCCGCTGCTGGTGATCGGCGTGCTGTTCAGCTTCTTCAAGCCAGAAAACTTCGCCGTCCAGGGCTTTGCCCCGTTCGGCCTGTCTGGCGTTGAAATGGCTGTCTCGGCCGGTGGCATCATCTTCGCCTACCTGGGCCTGACGCCGATCATCTCGGTAGCCAGCGAGGTAAAGAACCCCCAACGCACCATCCCCATCGCGCTGATTCTCTCGGTGCTCCTGTCCACCGCCATCTACGCCCTGCTGCAACTGGCCTTCCTGGGCAGCGTGCCAACCGAGATGCTCAGCAACGGCTGGGCTGCAGTCACCAAGGAACTGGCCCTGCCCTACCGTGACATCGCCCTGGCCCTGGGCGTGGGCTGGCTGGCCTACCTGGTGGTGGCCGATGCGGTGATCTCGCCCAGCGGCTGCGGCAACATCTACATGAACGCCACGCCGCGGGTGGTGTACGGCTGGGCGCAAACCGGCACCTTCTTCAAATACTTCACCCGCATCGACGCCGAGTCCGGCATCCCTCGCCCGGCACTGTGGCTGACCTTCGCCCTGTCGGTGTTCTGGACCTTGCCTTTCCCCTCCTGGGAAGCGCTGATCAACGTGGTATCTGCCGCCCTGGTGCTGAGCTACGCCGTGGCCCCGGTCACCGTCGCCGCCCTGCGCCGCAACGCCCCCGACATGCCGCGCCCGTTCCGGGTCAAGGGCATGGGCGTGCTCGGCCCGCTGTCGTTCATCATCGCCGCGCTGATCGTCTACTGGTCGGGCTGGAACACCGTGTCGTGGCTGCTGGCCCTGCAGATCGTGATGTTCGTGCTGTACCTGCTGTGCGGCCGCTTCGTGCCCACCCAGCACCTGTCGCTGGGCCAGCAAGTGCGCTCCTCGGCCTGGCTGATCGGCTTCTACGCGGTGACCATTTTGCTGTCGTGGCTGGGCAGCTTCGGCGGCCTGGGGGTGATCGGCCATCCGCTCGACACCCTGGCCGTGGCCGCCTGCGCCCTGGGCATCTACTACTGGGGCGCCGCCACCGGCGTGCCGGCCCACCTGGTGCGCCTGGAAGGCGAGGACGAAAGCGAAACGTCCACCGAACCCTACGCCCGCCGCCCGGCCGCCGTCGCCTCCTGACCTCTACGCAATGGACACGCCCATGAAACAGATTCATGTCATCGACTCGCATACCGGCGGCGAACCGACCCGCCTGGTAATGAAAGGTTTCCCGCCACTGCAGGGCCGCAGCATGGCCGAGCAGCGCGACGAACTGCGCGAGCTGCACGACCACTGGCGCCGCGCCTGCCTGCTGGAGCCACGCGGCAACGATGTGCTGGTGGGCGCGTTGTACTGCCCGCCGGTGTCGGCCGACGCCACTTGCGGGGTGATCTTCTTCAACAATGCCGGCTACCTGAACATGTGCGGCCACGGCACCATCGGCCTGGTCGCCTCGCTGCAGCACCTGGGCCTGATCGCGCCCGGCGAGCACAAGATCGACACCCCGGTCGGCCCGGTGAGCGCCACCCTGCACCCAGACGGCGCCATCACCGTCGGCAACGTGCCGTCCTACCGCTACCGCCAGCAGGTGGCGGTCGAGGTGCCTGGCCATGGCCGGGTGTACGGCGACATCGCCTGGGGCGGCAATTGGTTCTTCCTGGTGGCCGAACATGGCCAACGCATCGAGCTGGACAACCGCGAAGCCCTTACCGACTACACCTGGGCCCTGCTCAAGGCCCTTGAAGCCCAGGGCATCACCGGCGAACACGGCGCGCCAATCGACCACGTCGAGCTGTTCGCCGACGACCCCGACGCCGACAGCCGCAACTTCGTGATGTGCCCCGGCAAGGCCTACGACCGCTCGCCCTGTGGCACCGGCACCAGCGCCAAGCTGGCGTGCCTGGCCGCCGACGGCAAGCTCGAAGCCGGCCAGACCTGGGTGCAGGCCAGCATCACCGGCAGCCAGTTCCACGGCCGCTACGAGCGCGACGGCGAGCGTATTCGCCCGTTCATCACCGGCCGCGCCCACATGACCGCCGACAGCACCCTGCTGATCGACGAGCAAGATCCGTTCGCCTGGGGCATCTGACCCCAGCTTCCCTCCCCCACTGAATACCGCCAGGAGTGACAACAATGACCGACAACATCTTCACCGGCACCATGTCTGCCCTGATGACCCCCTGCACCGCCCAACGCAAACCGGATTTCGACGCGCTGGTGCGCAAGGGCCGCGAACTGATCGAAGCCGGCATGAGCGCCGTGGTGTACTGCGGGTCGATGGGCGACTGGCCACTGTTGACCGAGGCCGAGCGCCAGGAAGGCGTGGCGCGCCTGGTGGCGGCGGGTATCCCGACCATCGTCGGCACCGGCGCGGTGAACACCCGTGAGGCCGTCTCCCATGCAGCCCACGCCGCCAAGGTCGGGGCCGCCGGGCTGATGGTCATCCCCCGCGTGCTCAGCCGCGGCGCCTCGCTGATCGCCCAGAAGCACCACTTCTCGGCCATTCTGGCCGCTGCGCCGAAGCTGCCAGCGGTGATCTACAACAGCCCTTACTACGGGTTTGCCACCCGCGCCGACCTGTTCTTCGAACTGCGCCGTGAATTCCCCAACCTGATCGGCTTCAAGGAATTCGGCGGTGGCGCCGACCTGCGCTACGCCGCCGAGCACATCACCTCCCAGGACAACGACGTGACCCTGATGGTGGGCGTCGACACCCAGGTGGTGCATGGCTTCGTCAACTGCGCGGCCACTGGCGCCATCACCGGCATCGGCAACGCCCTGCCGCGTGAAGTGCTGCAACTGGTGAGCCTGAGCAAGCAAGCGGCCAAGGGCGACGCCCGGGCCCGCCGCCTGGCCCGTGAACTGGAAGCGGCGCTGGCGGTGCTGTCGTCGTTCGATGAAGGCTGCGACCTGGTGCTGTACTACAAGCACTTGATGGTGCTTAACGGCGACACCGAGTACAGCCTGCACTTCAACGAAACCGACGTGCTGACCGACGCCCAGCGCAACTATGCCGAGCAGCAGTACGGCCTGTTCCGCAATTGGTATGCAAGCTGGTCGGCGGAGCAGAACTTGGCCTGACTCCTCACCCCCTTGTAGGAGCGGGCTTGCCCCGCGAAGCAGGCAACACGGTACAGGCATGGCACCGGCTTCGCCGGTGTTCGCGGGGCAAGCCCGCTCCTACAGTTCGCTACTCCTGAATTCAAAGGACGCCCCATGACCCTCACAGGCAACCTGCTGCTCGGCCAGCGCGCCGTGGCCGGCAGCCGCGACGCGATCCGCGCCATCGACCCGGCCACCAACCAGGCCCTCGAACCCGCCTACGCCGGCGGCACCGGCGAACACGTGGCCCAGGCCTGCGCACTGGCCTGGGCGGCGTTCGACGCCTACCGCGAAACAGCGCTGGACCAGCGCGCCCAGTTTCTTGAAACCATCGCCGACGAGATCGAAGCCCTCGGCGATACCCTGGTCGAGCGCGCCGTGGCCGAAACCGGCCTGCCCAAGGCGCGCATCCAGGGCGAACGTGGCCGCACCTGCACGCAACTGCGCACCTTCGCCCGGGTAGTGCGCAGCGGTGAATGGCTGGATGTGCGCATCGACCCAGCACAACCTGCGCGCCAGCCCCTGCCCCGCGCCGACCTGCGCCAGCGCCAAGTGGCCCTGGGCCCGGTGGCGGTGTTCGGCGCCAGCAACTTCCCCCTGGCCTTCTCGGTGGCTGGCGGCGACACCGCCTCGGCTCTGGCCGCCGGCTGCCCGGTGGTGGTCAAGGCCCACGCGGCGCACCCTGGCACCAGCGAATTGGTCGGCCAGGCCGTGGCCCGTGCCGTGAAGCGCTGCAACCTGCCCGAAGGCGTGTTCTCGCTGCTGTACGGCGCAGGCCGTGAAGTGGGCATCGCCCTGGTCAGCGACCCGCGCATCAAGGCAGTGGGCTTCACCGGCTCGCGCAGCGGCGGCATCGCCCTGTGCCAGGCCGCCCAGGCGCGGCCGGAGCCGATTCCGGTGTATGCCGAAATGAGCTCGATCAACCCGGTGTTTCTTTTCGATGCCGCCCTGCAGGCCCGCGCCGAACTGCTGGCGCAAGGCTTCGTCGCCTCGCTGACCCAAGGCGCCGGGCAGTTCTGCACCAACCCCGGGCTGGTGATCGCCCGCCAAGGGCCTGGCCTGCAACGCTTCATCGACACCGCCAGCGCGCACCTGCGCCAGGCGCCGGCGCAAACCATGCTCACCCCCGGCATTTTCAATGCCTACCAGGCCGGCGTTGACGCCCTGGCTGCCAACCCCAATGCCCAAGCCGCCGCCAGCGGCGTGCCAGGCCAAGGCCCGAACCAATGCCAGGCGCGGCTGTTCGTGGCCCAGGCCGAGGCGTTTCTGGCCGACCCGCGGCTGCAAGCCGAGGTGTTCGGTGCTGCATCCCTGGTCGTGGCTTGCAGCAGCGACGAGCAGGTACGCCAGGTGGCCGAGCACCTGGAAGGCCAGCTGACCGCCACCCTGCAGCTGGACGATGGCGATATCGACAGCGCCCGCAAACTGCTACCCACCCTGGAACGCAAGGCCGGGCGCATTTTGGTCAACGGCTGGCCAACGGGCGTTGAGGTGTGTGACGCGATGGTCCACGGCGGCCCGTTCCCTGCCACTTCCGACACCCGCAGCACCTCGGTGGGCACGGCGGCGATCCTGCGCTTCCTGCGCCCGGTGTGCTACCAGGACTTCCCCGACGCCCTGCTGCCCAGCGCCTTGCAACACGGCAACCCGCTGCAGCTGCGACGCCTGCTCGACGGCCAACGGGAAGGCTGAGCATGGTCGATACTCCTGAAACCGATATCGCCGTGATCGGCGCGGGCATCGTCGGCATCGCCTGCGCCCTGCAACTGGCCCGCCAGGGCCGCCGGGTGCTGTTGGTCGACCGCCAAGAGCCCGGCATGGGCGCGTCCTACGGCAACGCCGGGCACCTGGCCACCGAGCAGGTATTCCCGATCGCCGACCTGTCGATTCTCAAGCGCCTGCCGCGCATGCTGCTCGACCCCATGGGCCCACTGCGCCTGGACTGGAAATACCTGCCCAGGGCCTTGCCGTGGTTCACCCGCCTGCTGCTCAACCTGCGCCCGGCGCCGTTCCAGCGCAGCGTAGCCGGCATCCGCGCGCTGAACGAAGGCAGCCTGGGCGCCTGGCAGCGCTTGTTGGGGTCGATCGGGCGCGGCGAGTTGTTCAGGCAAGACGGCTCGCTGCTGGTGTACGAGCGGCCCGCGTCGCGTGAGGTACTGGAGGGCTTGCGCTTACGCCTGCAACAGCAGGCGGTGGAGGTGGACTCGTGGTCGGCCGCACAGGTGCGCGAAGCTGCGCCGCAGTTGAACCCTGCGCTGCTGGGCGGCCTGTTCTTCCCGTGCACCGGGCACTTCATCGACCCCTACCAGGTGGTGTCGGCGCTGTACGAGGCCGCCAGGGCCTGCGGCGTGGGGTTCCTGCGCGCCGACGTCAGCGGCGGGCAGGTGCAGGCGGCCGGTGTACGCCTGGCCAGCAGCCAGGGCCCGCTGCAGGCTCGCCAGGTGCTGGTGAGCTGCGGCGCGCATTCGGCGCAGCTCACTGCGGCGCTGACTGGCAAGCGCGTGCCGTTGGACACCGAACGTGGCTACCACCTGATGCTGCCAACTGAACAGCAGAGGTTGCCGTTTGCCGTCACCTCGCTGGAGCGCAAGTTCATCATGACGCCCATGGCTGGCGGCTTGCGCCTGGCGGGCACGGTGGAATTCGCCGGGCTTCACGCGCCGCCGAGCATGCAGCGGGCGTGGCAGTTGCATCGGTTGAGCCAGGGGTTGTTCCAGCGTGACTTGAGTGCTGAAGGGGCGACGCCGTGGATGGGCTTCAGGCCTTCGTTGCCGGACTCGCTGCCGGTGATAGACAGCGTGTGTGATGGGCGCGTGCTGTTGGCGTTTGGGCACCAGCACCTGGGGTTGACCCAGGCGGCGGTAACGGCGGAATGGGTAGGGAAGATGGTGCAGCGACCGGGGGGGCCGGAGGCTGCGGTTTATCGGTTGGATCGGTTTTAGGAAGGGGGCCGCGGGGCGGCCCCAATCGCGAGCTGCGCTCGCTCCTACCACAAGCAACACACGCCCGCCCACCCGGGTAGGAGCGAGCACAGCTCGCGATGGGCTGCAACGCAGCCCCGCCGATCTCAAGATCAACCCTGCCAGCAATCTCCCGATACCCCCCCCTGCACTGCTTTACCTGCGCTAGCGAAACCAGAACGGGCCGCGTCTGCGGCCCTATCAACAACGGCTTACCCCTGCTCCATGCCCTGGAGAACAGCCTCGGCCAATGCCAAGCCCTTCTCCAGCGAATTCTCCGTTGCCGTCAACAAGCTGCGCATCGGCTCTTTCGCTTTCTCCAATGCCAACGCATTGGTTTCGTATGCGGCTTTCAGCGCTGCGACGGCGCAGACCATTGCATCTTCTCCATCGACCCCGGCCTTTACCGAAAACATGGGGGCGTGCGCGTCATGGCACGTGCCGAAGTGAGATTGCACAGTCAGGGGGCGAGGCTTTCGCGTGCTGAGGGTGGTGGTGGGCTTTGCCTGATTCATTGGCAGGTCCCCCTCAACGCCGCGTGGTGCTGTTGCAGTGGTGAGGATGCGGTGCAGTTCAGGGTGAAAGGTGGATCTGGAACGATTTTCTTGAGCATGGTGCGACTCCTTTGCAGCTCTCTGTAATGACGCCCCGAGCCCATACGCCAATATGGGTGGACGGAGCCGTGCGGGTTGGCGTGCCGGACAGAGAACCGGTGAGCCCGAAGGCTCCCACACACGGCCCGCCCATAACGGGTGCAGCCATGCAGAGCGCCACCACTGCAGGTGGAGGTGCCCGGATCTGTAACGGGACGCCAATCCCGAGCCGCAGAATCTACTGCGGTGCGGCAAGGTACTCAACTACCCTTGCCATGTCAAAATGTTACTCGACTCGAGGTCTACGCGCCTGGCACCGGCGCTGCCGGTGATCGCGATGGGGCTGCACAGCAGCCCCCTTGCACGATCAGCGATACCGCTCAAGCCAATGCGCATACGGCGCGGGCAAGGTCCAGGAGGCCTTGTCTACCCCCAGCTCCTTGGCCGCGAAATAAGGCCAGTGCGGGTCCGCCAGGTGCGCACGCCCCACCGACACCAAATCCAGCTGGCGCGACTGCAGCGCCTCCTCCGCCAGCTGCGGCGTACCGAAGCCCCACGCCGAAGTCACCGGCAAGCCCGCTTCACGGCGCACACGTTCGGCAATCGGCCCCATGAACGCAGGCCCCCACGGAATGTTGGTATCAGGAATGGTAAAGCCAACACTGACGCTCAGCAGGTCCAGCCCGCCCGCCTTGAAGCGGCGCGCCAGCTCAATCGACTCTTCCAGGGTTTGCTCGTCACGCCCGTCATATTCCAGCACCCCGAAACGTGCGGTCAGCGGCAGGTTTTCCGGCCATACCTCACGAACGGCGGCCAGGGTTTCCAGAAGGAAACGGCTGCGGTTGTCGAAGCTGCCGCCGTAGGCATCGGTGCGCTGGTTGGAGTGCTCGGAGAAGAAGCTCTGGCCCAGGTAACCGTGGGCGAAGTGCAGTTCGATCCACTCGAAGCCTGCGTCGCGGGCACGGCGGGCGGCATCGACGAAGTCCTGCTTGACCCGGGCGATGTCGTCCAGGGTCATCGCGCGCGGCACCTTGGGCAGGTGCGCACCAAAGGCGATGGCCGAGGGGGCGATGGTTTCCCAGCCACGCGCATCATCGGCGCCGATGTGGTCGTCACCCTCCCACGGGCGGTTGGCGCTGGCCTTGCGCCCGGCGTGGGCGATCTGGATACCCGGCACGGAACCGGCCGCCTTGATCGCCTGCACCACCGGCACGAAAGCCTGGGCATGGGCGTCGCTCCAGATCCCGGCGCAGCCGGGGGTAATGCGCCCTTCCGGCGCCACTGCGGTGGCCTCGACCACCAGCAGGCCTGCGCCGCCACGGGCCAGGCCTGCCAGGTGCACGTGGTGCCAGTCGTTGATCATGCCGTCTTCGGCCATGTACTGGCACATCGGCGGAATGGCGATGCGGTTGCGCACGGTGACGTCTTTGAGGGTGTAGGGTTGGAACAGGGCAGTCATGGGCAAGCTCCGGGTTCGACTGAATACGATTGTTCGATCATAATCGAACTATGGCAATTAGTGGAACCCCCGTTATCATGTCGCCCATGCGAGCCTACCAACACCCCAACCCGGAAGACCTGATTCTCGAGCGCGTGCTTTATGCGTTGAGCGACCCCGTGCGCCTGGGCATCGTCCGCCACCTGGCCGGCGTGGCCGAGGCCAGTTGCGGCGAGCTTGATGGCGGGCGGCCGAAGTCGAGCATGTCGCACCACTTTCGCGTGCTGCGGGATGCGGGGCTGGTGCATACCCGCAATGTGGGTACCACCCACATGAATTCACTGCGCAGCGAGATGCTGGGCGAGCGGTTTCCGGGGTTGTTGGATTGTATTTTGCGCCAGGATTGAGGGTTGGCTGTGCCGGCCCCTTCGCGGGGCAAGCCCGCTCCTACAGGTGATGTGTAGGAGCGGGCTTGCCCCGCGAAAGGGCCCGAACAGGAATCACGCACTGATCGCATCAAAGCTGCGAATCGGCGTGGGCACCGTGCTGAACAGCGGAAACTCATCCTCGATGATCCACGGCTCCTTCATCACCAGGTACACATCCAGGTAATCGGAAAAACCAGGCCAGATGAACAGGTTGTTGGACTCGGCCACCGCCCGCGACAGCACGCCCACCCCGCCAAAGCTCTTGATCATCGAAACGCTGACGATTTCGCTGCCGGAATGAAACACCGTGGCGCCTTCCAGTACACCGGGGCGGCGCTCGGCGAAGCGCGAGAAAATCGAGGAATAAGGGCATTCGGGCAAGGGCTTGATCACCGCGCAAGGCGCGCTGCGGTCACTGCCGGATGACGAGGCGACGACTTCGATACGCAGCCCCTTGAGCGACACCGAGTGATAGCGCTCTGGCACACTGTCGCCCAGCACCACCACCATGTCCGCTTCGTCCTTGGCCAGCTTGGTCAGGTTGTCGGGTGATTCCGAGCAACTGAAAATCGGGCTGTAGCCAGACAACTGGCTGACCACGCCACCCATGATCTGCTGGTTGATTTCCATGGACAGCGTGCTGTTCAAGGCCACCCGCAACGGCAGGCGCTGGTTGCGGTTCTGGCGCAGCTGGTTGATCTTCAACTGCATGCGCTCGGAAGAACGGACGATCTCCAGCACATGGGGCAGGATGCCCATGCCTTCCTGGGTCAGCGAGACGCCTTTGTTGGTGCGGTCGAACAGCTTGAAACCGCAGTGATCTTCCAGCTTTTTCAGCTGGGCGGCCAAGGCCTGGACCGTCACGTGCACCTGCTCGGCGGCATCGGTGATCGAGCCGGTTCGGGCAACGTTCACGATGTTTCTGAGTACCCTGATATCCATTCAAACTCCCCTCCCTTTCCTTTGACGCAGGCCGCCAATGAAGGCTGCGAGAATAGCGCAGAAGGCCTGCCGCTGTCTTGCCAGCCCCGCCACCAGCCGCCCGGTGGCCAGCAAGCAACGGTTGAGGCGCCTGAAAAAAAAGTGAAGTTTCGCCGCGAAGGCCAACTGCTAGATTGCGCCAGCCTTTTATAAGAAGAGATGGCCATGCTGACACTCAACAAGAACATCGACGCCGCCCTGCGGCAACACAAGACCGTCAACGTGCTGGGCAGCGACTACGCCCTGCACGGTGGCTTCAAGGAGTTCGTCGAGTTTTCCAAGAGCTGGGAAACCATGGGCGTGGACCGTTACTACGGCCAGGCCGAAAAGGGTACGCGCTACCGCCGCTACAGCGACTTCGACTTCAACCCGGCAACCGGCGAGCTGTGCCAGCTCAACCACCGCGCCTATGAACAGTCCGAAGCGCACAACACCTACGTTGGCGGCATGGCGCGCCACTTCGACGACATCAGCGCCGAGGTATTCAACTCGCCCATTCTGCGGGCGCTGATCAAGCTCGATTTCGACGTGTACAAAGCCGTGCTGCCGCAGGAGCTGCACAACGTCACCTGGCAGTGCCAGGTGCACCAGATTCGCATCGAGATCAAGCCTGGGCAGGAAATCGAAATCACCCCCGAGGGTATCCACTGCGACGGCTACCCGTTCAGCGGCGTGCACTTCTGGGGCCGCCACAACGTCGAGGGCGCAACCAGCAAGATCTACGACAAGCAGTCGAACGTGATCGATTCCGGCACCTACCTGAATATCCTCGACACCACCTATTTCCTTGACCGGGAACTGCAACATTACGTTACCCCGGCCAACAACCCGAGCACCTCGGAAATGGGTTACCGGCAGATCATCGCGATTTCCTTCTCTCGACCGGGCAGCGAGCATGACATTATCGACTAACTGTATCGGTGCTGCGCCAACGCCGTTCACGGCCGAACGCATCAATGGCCTGAGCATCAAGAAGGCCACGCCGTTCCACGCCCGCAAGCTGGTGGATTTCTTCCGTCGCTTCGAGGAAACCTCGTTCTGCGACTGGCAGGATGAAGCCTTGCTAAAGGGCCTGCTGGGCACGGAGCACACCTATTGCTACGTGGCCGAGAACCCCACCGGCACCATCGTCGGCGCGGTTGCCGGGGGCCTGATGGGC
Organism: Pantoea sp. Ap-967; assembly: GCF_011752565.1. Taxonomy (GTDB): domain Bacteria; phylum Pseudomonadota; class Gammaproteobacteria; order Pseudomonadales; family Pseudomonadaceae; genus Aquipseudomonas. The sequence continues at coordinate 8,660 of NZ_VWXK01000005.1, read as the reverse complement.
ACCCGGGGCACCATCAACCACATGGCGGTGGCACCGGATTACCGCCAGAGCCGAATCGGCACGTCGCTGGCCAATTCCATTCTCAGCGATTTCCGCCAGCATGGGATTCGCCGGGTGTTCCTGTTCGTTGAAGACAACAACCCCAACGCACTGAACTTCTGGCAGAAACAGGGCTTCGCCCAGACCCGCGGCGAAATCACCTGCGAGGTCGACCTGTGACCTCGTCGGCGTTGTTACCCGCGTCTGGCCGCGAAAGCCTGGTAGATGCCCTGCCAATCGTCACCGGCTACTTCGTGGTGAGCTTCGTCTTCGGCGTGATGTGCATCAACGCCGGCCTGCCGTTGTGGCTGCCGGCCGCCATGTGCCTGTTCGTCTACGCCGGTGCCGCGCAATTCGCGGCACTGGCGCTGATGGCCAGCAACGCGCCGCTGGCCACCATTGCCTTGTCGACGCTGCTGATCAACTCGCGGCACATGCTGATGGCCATGTACATGTCCAAGCGCTGTGCGCAGCTGCCGGTGAGCAAGCCGCAGAAGCTGTTGTACGCCTTTGGCCTCACCGACGAGTCGTTTGCCTTTCACAGCCAGCGGCTGGAGAACGGCAGGCCGACCTCGGCCGGCTACCTGCTGCAGTTCAATACCTATTGCCATGCCAGCTGGATCGCCGGCGCGGTGCTGGGCGCGGTGGCCTCGGACGCCTTGAACCGGTTCTCCCAGTTCAAGCTGGACTACGCCCTGACGGCAATGATGATCTTCGTGCTGATCTCGCTGTGCAGCACCCTGACCAAGGCCATCATCGCCCTGGTGGTGATCGCCACCACCTGCGTGCTGAACCTGTATGCGCCCTCGCCCCTGAATGTATTCATCGCAACTGCCGTCGGCTGTGGAGTCGGGTTATGCCTGAAGAGAACTACCTGATCGCCGCGGTGCTGTTGATGGCGGCCATCACCTACCTGACCCGCGCGACGCCATTCCTGCTGAAGATGGAGAAAACCCCCAGGCTGTTCAATGACGTCATCGAATACCTGCCGGTGGCAATCATCGCCAGCATCACCGTGCCCGCGCTGCTGGTGGGCAAGGACGGCACGCTGCTGGGGCTGCATGCCGACCTGCTGGCGGCGGTACCGGTGGTGATCGTCGCCTACTGGACCCGCAGCCTGATCTACAGTGTTTGCGCCGGGGTCGCCGGGCACGTGGCGATCACCTTGCTGGCCTGAGGCCTGGAATCGCTCTGATAAGGAAAATGCTATGAGCCTTGCACGCCGGAAAATCACCCTGCGCAACCTGAGTGAGTTTTCCCGCCTGATGCCACAGGTTCCACGTGACCGGGTGATCGACGCCATGGGTAACCTGTCGCTGGAATGCTCGCTGGCCTATGCCTTGAGCAAGACCTTCCTGCGCGATGGCTGGATCGCCGAGTACCGCCATCTGCAAACGGCCGCCCAGCTGAGCGTGGGCAACGACCTGCTGCTGTTCGCAACCTCCGGCGGCTTGACCTTCGAGATGGACGATGGCTCGCAACGGCACGTCAAGCATGGCGAGCAACTGGTGCTCAAGGCCGCCAGCCAGGCGAAGGTGTTTCCCGTCGGTGAGCAGGGCGCCGTGAGTTTTCTGGCGTTGGCGGTGGACCTCGATTTGAGCGAGGCGCTGCAGGAGCTTTAGCGGCGCAAAAAAAAACCACGGGGGTTACCCGTGGTTTTCCTGACCAACATTGCCCTGATTACAGCGCCATGTCGTTCTCTGGCTTGCTCTCAACCGGCTTGCTCGGCGCAACGGTGGTGCCGACGCTTTCGTCGATCACCGGTGGCTTCTCCAGTTGCAGCACCTCAGCGGTGTAGTTCCACTCTTTCTGGGTGGCCGCTGCCGAATCGTTCAGCTTGGTGCCGTAGCTTGGCACGATTTCCTTGATCTTGGCCTGCCACTCAGGGGTCGCGACCTTCTCCTTGAACACGGTTTCCAGCACGTTGAGCATGATCGGCGCGGCGGTCGAGGCACCTGGCGATGCGCCCAGCAGGCCGGCGATGGTGCGGTCCTGGGAAGCGACGACTTCGGTGCCCAGCTTCAGCACGCCGCCCTTCTCTTCGTCACGCTTGATGATCTGCACGCGCTGGCCGGCCTGCCACAGCTTCCAGTCTTCCTTCTTGGCGTTCGGGAAGTAGGTACGCAGGGCTTCGAAGCGGTCGTCATCCGACAGCATCAGCTGGCCGGCGAGGTATTCCACCAGCGGGTACTGGTCGATACCAACCTTGGTCATCGGCCACACGTTGTGGGTGGTGGTGCTGCTCAGCAGGTCCAGGTACGAGCCGTTCTTCAGGAACTTGGTCGAGAAGGTGGCGAATGGGCCAAACAGGATCACGCGCTTGCCGTCCAGCACGCGGGTGTCCAGGTGCGGAACCGACATGGGCGGTGCACCGGTGGAGGCGATACCGTAGGCCTTGGCCATGTGCTGCATGGCCACGGTTGGGTTCTCGGTCACCAGGAACGAGCCACCCACCGGGAAGCCTGCGTATTCCTTGGCCTCGGGAATGCCCGACTTCTGCAGCAGCTTCAGCGCGCCGCCGCCGGCACCGATGAACAGGAACTTGGCGTCGGTGGCCGACTCGGTGCCGTCCTTCAGGTTCTTGTACTCGACGTGCCAGGAGCCGTCCTTGTTGCGGGTGATGTCCTGCACTTCGCTGGACAGCTTCAGGTCGAAGCCTTTCTGGGTTTGCAGGTGGCCGACGAACTGGCGGGTGATTTCGCCGAAGTTGACGTCGGTGCCGATTGGGGTCCAGGTGACCGCCAGCTTCTGGTTCGGGTCACGGCCTTCCATCATCAGCGGAACCCACTTGGCGATCTGCGCGTGGTCCTCGGAGAACTGCATCGGGCGGAACAGCGGGCTGGCCTGCAGCGCTTCGTAGCGCTTTTTCAGGAACTTGATGTTGTCATCGCCCCAGACGAAGCTCATGTGCGGGGTGGTGTTGATGAACGAGTGCGGGTTCTTCAGCACGCCCTGGCGGACCTGCCACGACCAGAACTGACGGGAGATCTGGAAGGCTTCGTTGATTTCGATGGCCTTGGAGATGTTGACCTTGCCGTCTTTGTCTTCCGGGGTGTAGTTCAGCTCGGCCAGCGCGGAGTGGCCGGTACCGGCGTTGTTCCAGCCGTTGGAGCTTTCCTCGGCGACGCCGTCCAGGCGCTCGACCATCTCCATCGACCAGCTTGGCTCCAGCTCGTGCAGCCACACGGCCAGGGTGGAGCTCATGATGCCGCCGCCGACCAGCAGCACATCGACTTTCTTGGTTTCTGCGGCGTGCGCTTGCATGAAGCTCGCAGCGACAGCCAGACCCAGCAGGGTCTTGCCAGCTTTCTTGAACATTGATCAATTCCAGTCAGTAGAACGGAGGGCGGGCCTGTGGCTGGCCCAGGGGTTCCTTGTTCTTCAGCGCAGGCTTGTTGTAGAAAATTGTTCAGCAGCCAGAGAACCAGAAAAAGACTCAGGCTTTTGTCGAATAGACGGATCAGGCTGAATCGTTTCGCTGATTGTAACCCAATTGCCAGTACAAACAAATTGCGCGGCGATAGGCAAGGCGGCAGGTTGTCTCATGCTGGCCAGTCGCTTTTCAGAACGATTGCAGTATCGCTCCAGCACCCCTACTATTGCGAGCATTTCTCATTCGCACCAGTACGCGCTTGCGCCGGATGCCGCCATGGTTTCGATTCCTGAGCTCAACAGTTCGGTCCATACCCTGTACCAGAGCCATTCGCGCTGGCTGCTGGGTTTTCTTTACCGGCGCCTGGGCAACCGGCCGGATGCGGCCGACCTGGTGCAGGACACCTTCGTGCGCATCCTGCACCGGCCACGCCAGTTCGACGGCCACACCGGTGAGCGCTCGTACCTGGCAACCATCGCCCGGGGCTTGTGCATCGACCACTGGCGCCGGCAGAAGCTGGAGCAGGCCTGGCTGGAACACCTGGCCCTGCAGCCGACCGCCCTGCAGCCCTCCCCCGAGCAGCGCGCGCTGATCGTCGAAACCCTGCACGAAGTCGACGCCATGCTGCTGCGCTTGCCGGCCAAGGTGCGCCAGGCGTTCCTGTTGGCGCAGATCGATGGCATGGCCTACCGCGACATCGCCGCGCACATTGGCGTCAGCGAGCGGATGATCAAGAAATACCTGGCCCAGGCGTTCCTGCACTGCGCCATCCTTGAGGCCGAGCTTGACGGCCTGCTGGTGGAATGAGGCCATGACCCAGCCCGCGCAGAAGCTCAGCCACGCCAGCCTGCAGGAAGCGGCGCACTGGTTCGTCCGCCTGCAGGACGAACAGGCCGGCCCGCAGTTGCAGCAGCAGTGGCAAGCCTGGGTCGAGCAGCACGGCGACCACCAGGCCGCCTGGCATTACGTGCAGCGCGTAGGCCAGCGTTTCGCCCCGCTGCAAGGCGATGGCAGCGGCGCCGGCCGCGTGCTGCGCGAGCATGATGCGCGCCGCTTCAGCCGGCGCAGCGGGCTCAAGGGGTTGCTGGTGCTGGGGGCCAGTTCGCTGCTGGGCTGGAGCACCTGGCGCGGGGCCCCGCTCACCGGCTGGACCGCCGACCTTGCCACCGGCATCGGCGAAACCCGGGAAACCCGCCTGGCCGATGGCAGCCAGCTGTGGCTGGGCGCGCAAAGCGCGGTAGACCTGGACTTCACCAGCCTGGCGCGGGTGCTGCGCCTGCGCTTTGGCGAGATCCTGGTGGAAACCGCCCACGATGCACGTCGGCCTTTCTTCGTCGACACCGAGCAAGGGCGCATGCAGGCCCTGGGCACCCGCTTTGCGGTTTGCCAACAAGGCGAAACCACGCGCCTGGATGTGTACGCCGGCGCCGTCGAGGTGTGCACCGCGCGCAGTGGCGAGCGCTGCGTGGTGCAAGCCGGGCAACAGGTGGACTTCACCGCGCTGGGCATCGGTAGCACACGCCCGGCGCAGAGTGCCGGCGAGTCGTGGATCCACCGGCGCCTGAACGCCGAGGACATGCCCCTGGCGCAGTTGCTGCAGGCCCTGGGCCGCTACCGCCATGGCCACCTGGGCTGGCACCCGGCGGTGGCGCCACTGTCGGTGATGGGCGCGTTCCCGCTGGACGATACCGACCGGGCGCTAGCCTTGCTGCAGGCAGCGTTGCCTATCCGGGTGCAGCGCCTGACGCCCTGGTGGGTGACGGTCGAGCCCGCTTGAAGCCCAGGCCCTGCAAGGCCCCTGTGTAGGAGCGGGCTTGCCCCGCGAACACCGGCACAGCCGGTGCCATCCACCGCGCCGCCTGCTTCGCGGGGCAAGCCCGCTCCTACAAACAGCCCTCGATTGTGAAAAAATCTTCGCCCCCGGTTCCCTTTTTCCAATCTCGTTCGGTTAACCCTGCACAAGCCCCTTCAACTCACCGTACCGACTCCAGGGACCAGCATGCCGAAGCCCCTTCACCCCGCGTTCCGCCTGGCGCTCGCCGCGCCACTTTCGCTCTGCGCCGCCGCCCCACTGATGCTGCCCGCCAGCACCGCCCAGGCCGAGCAGGCGATCACTGCCGAAACCCAGTTCGACATCGCCCCAGGCTCGCTGGCCGCCGCCCTCAACCAGTTCAGCAGCCAAGCCGGCATCTACCTGGCCGGCAGCAATGCCTTGGCCGCCGGCAAAACCAGCCAGGGGCTGCAGGGCCGCTACAGCGTCGCCCAGGGCCTGGCGCGCCTGCTTCAGGGCAGCGGCCTGCAAGCGGTGCCGCAAGGCAATGCCGGGTATGTGCTGCAACCGGCGCCCGATGGCACCGCCCTGCAACTGGACGCCACCACGGTCAATGCTGCCGACCTGCTGGCCAGCAATGGCCAGAGCGACAACGGTTACCGCGCCGTGGCCAGCGCCACCGCCAGCAAAACCAGCAGCGCCCTGGCCGACACGCCGCGCTCGGTGTCGGTGGTCACCCGCCAGCGCATGGACGACCAACAGTCGCAAACCCTCACCGAAGTGCTCGGCTACGTGCCAGGCATCTTCTCACCGCCCTTCGCCGGCGGTGACGGGCAAGCCGGCGACCTGTTCTTCATCCGCGGCTTCAACGCCACCGACTACGGCTACGGCCTGCTGCGCGACGGCCTGCGGGTGCAAGGCAACCGCTACGACACCAGCAGCGAGCCTTACGGCCTTGAGCGGGTTGAAGTGTTCCGTGGCCCAACGTCCATCCTGTACGGTGAAAATGCCCCGGGTGGCGTGGTCAACCTGGTCAGCAAGCGCCCCACCGCCGAAGCCCGGGGCGAGGTGCAGCTCAGCTACGGTTCCCACAATCGCCGCCAGTTGGGCGTCGACGTTTCTGGCCCGCTGACCGACGAGGGCAATATTCTCGGCCGCCTGGTGATGATGGGCCGCAAGGCTGACACCCAGGTCGACCACCAGCCCGACGACCGCCTGTACATTGCGCCGTCGCTGACCCTGAATTTCGACGAATTCAACAGCCTGACCCTGCTGGCCACCTACCAGCGCGACCGCACCTTGATGGAGCTGGGCTACCCAGCCGCCGGCACGCTGTTGCACAACCCCAACGGTAAGATCGACAAGGACCAGCTTTCCGGCAACCCGGACTGGGACAACTTCGAGCGTGAAACCTGGAGCCTGGGCTACGAGTTCAGCCACCGCTTCAACGACACCTGGCAGTTCCGCCAGAATTCGCGCTACCTGCAGTCGCGTATCGACCGCCAGGAAATGTGGCCAGGCAGCCTCAACAACAACGGCTTCGGCACCACGCTGAGCAACCAGGCCTACGACCGCTACAACAAGTCCATCGCCTACTCGCTGGACAACCAGTTCGAAGGCCACTTCGAAAACGGCGCCTTCGAGCACACCGTGCTGGTGGGCGCGAGCCTTGACCGCACCTCGTTCAACCAGGACTGGGACGCGGGCAACGGCGGCAACATCAACGTGTTCAACCCGGTGTGGAACGGCAAGCCGAGCATGATCTACCACGTGCAGAATGCGCTGCTGGAACAGACCATGTATGGCCTCTACAGCCAGTTGCAGACCAAGGTCGACAACTGGGTGCTGCTGCTGGGCGGGCGCCTGGACCGGGTCAACAGCCAGTTCCGCAACAAGGCCGGCACGCTCAATGCACAAGCCGACATGGACAGCTGGGACAGCGACTTCACCTGGCAAACCGGGGTGATGTACCAGTTCGAAAACGGCCTGTCGCCGTACTTCAGCTATTCCACCGCCTTTGCCCCGACCCAGCAGACCGAAAGCAAGAGCGGCGCGCTGGACCCGACCAAGAGCGAGCAGTACGAAGTGGGCATCAAGTACGAGCCCAAGGGCTGGAACACCGCGTTCACGGCCTCGGTGTACGACCTGCGCAAGAAGGATGACGTGCTGTACGACTCTGCCGTGGGCGACTACCGGCAGATCGGCGCCAGCCGCGCCAAGGGCGTGGAGTTGGAACTCAACAGCGACCTGAGCGAAAACCTCAACGTCACCGCGGCCTACACCTACACCGACTCGCGCATCACCAAGGACGTGGCCGGTTCGTTGTATGAAGGCCACCAGATGACCGGCGTGCCGCGCAACCAGGCATCGCTGTGGAGCACCTACCGCTTCCGTGACGGGCTGCTCAAGGGGCTGTCGGTGGGTGGCGGCGTACGCCATTTCGACAGCACCTTCGCCTACACGCCGGCCAGCCTGTACGGCAAGCTCGACACGGGCGACGTGACCCTGGTGGATGCCAAGGTTGGGTATGAAATCGACGACCACTGGTCGGTCGAGGTCAACGCCCGCAACCTGTTCGACAAGGAATACGTGGCCGGCTGCAACAATGCCGGGCGCTGCTACTGGGGCGAGGAGCGTACCTTGCTGGGCACGGTTTCCCTGCGCTGGTAGTTGTTTCTTGTACTGGCCTCTTCGCGGGCAAGCCCGCTCCTACACACCCCCTGTAGGAGCGGGCTTGTCCCGCGAAGAGGCCAGCACAAACAATCACAACCGCAAAAAACACCTCCTGCCCGTGACCCACCTCACAAACCCCCGCCACCCACCGGTCAAAAACGTGAACCGCTCAACGCGGGGCATTTGCCATGGGCTGCTGGGCCTCTATACCTGAGTACGCACCACGCCATTTCGGCACTCACTCAGTTATCAGGAGCTTTGCATGGAAGCCTTTTTCGCACTGACCACCGCCGACCGCGCCCCAGAGTTCGTCTTCAAGCTAACCAACGAAGAGCGCATCGCCGAGGCCCGCCGCATTTTGTCTGGCGAGGAAACCAACAGGGTCCACGTCCATGGCCGCCTGATCAAGCGCCAGCAGCCCTACAACCGGCAATGGAGTTTCTTCCTCGACCCCGACACCATCAACTTCTTCGAAGTGGCGATCGAGGTGTGTGACGCCACCACCCAGTATGTAGAAGACCACCTCGACGAGGCCGGCGGCGCGTTCCTGCCGGGTAACCATTGGTGCCCGTGGTCGTCCAAGCTGACCCGCGAAATCAAAGAGTAAAAATGACGGGCAACCCCCGCCCCTTGTAGGAGCTGGCTTGCCTGCGATGGGCTGCTTGTAGGAGCTGGCTTGATCTGGTCAAGTAATTTTGGACACCGATTAAGGTTTATGCCGCCGCTTTGAGCTTTTCCTCCATGGCTACCGGTGTTTCATAGCCGTTGTAGCTGTGGAGGCGCTTGAGGTTGTAGCGCATCAGA
>NZ_VWXK01000059.1 GCF_011752565.1 Pantoea sp. Ap-967 | reverse complement strand
CTGCGCGGCCTGCGCATCGAGCTGGGCGAAATCCAGGCAGGCCTCACCGCCATCGCGGGCATCAAGGAAGCCGTGGTGATCGCCCGCGAACAACGCCTGGTCGCCTACTACACCGGCGAGCCACAAACCACGGAAACCCTGCGCACGGCACTGCTCGCGCACCTGCCGGAATTCATGGTGCCAGCGCTGTTCATCCATCTCGAAGCCCTGCCGCTAAGCCCCAACGGCAAGCTCGACCGCAAGGCCCTGCCAGAACCCGACGCCATCGAAGAGCGCCCCTACGAGGCCCCACAAGGCGAAACCGAAACCCTGCTGGCCGCACTTTGGTGCGAACTGCTGAACCTGGAGCGGGTAGGGCGCCACGACAACTTCTTCGAACTGGGCGGCCACTCGCTCCTGGCAGTGACCCTCACCTCCCGCCTGCGCGAACAAGGCCTGGAAGCCGACGTGCGCGCGCTGTTCGAGCAACCGACTTTGGCCGGCTATGCAGCCATCACAGACAGCATGGAGATCGTCCTGTGAGCATCAACGAACTTTTGGCCACACTGGCGGCCAACAACGTCCAGCTGGCCTTGAAGGATGGCCAGCTGGTGGTCCAGGGCAATCGCCAGGCCCTCACCGACGCCGCCCTGGTGGCGCGCCTGCGCGAGCACAAGCCGGCACTGGTGGCGCTGATCGAAAGCGGCCAGTACGTGGCCGTCAAGCACGGCGCCGTGCAGGTGCCAGGCAACCTGATTCCGCCCGGCTGCACGCGCATCACCCCGGCACTGGTGAACCTTGCCGACCTGCAGCAGGGCACCCTCGACCAGCTGGTGGCCGCGATTCCCGGTGGCGCGGCCAACGTGCAAGACATCTACCCCCTGGCCCCCCTGCAGCAAGGCATGCTGTTCCACCATGCCAGCGCCACCGGCCACGACCCCTACGTGATGCAAGCCCGTTTCGTGTTCGCCAGCGAAGCGCGCTTGCAGGCCTTCGCCCAGGCCCTGCGTGGGGTGGTGGCGCGCCACGACATCTTGCGTACTTCCGTGCATTGGCAGGGGCTGGAGGCGCCGCTGCAGGTGGTTTGGCGCCAGGCTGAGCTGCCCGTGCTCGACCTCGCGGTGGATGACCCGGCACGCCACTGGCTCGACCTCACCCAGGCGCCGTTGATTCGCCTGCTGCGCGAGCCGGTGCTGGCCGACGGTCGGCTCAGTGCCACCTTGCAGTTCCACCATATCGCCATGGACCACAGCGCGCTCGACGTGGTGCGCCAGGAACTGATCGCCTTTCTCAGCGGCCAGGACGAACAGTTGGGCGCACCGGTGCCGTTTCGCAACTACGTGGCCCAGGCGGTGCTGGGCATCAGCCAAGCGCAGCATGAAGCCTTCTTCCGCGAGATGCTCGGGGGCATCGACGAAGCCACCCTGGCCTACGGCATCCAGGACGTGCAGGGCGACGGCTCGCCCCACAACGAACACGCGCTCGACCTGCCCCAGGTGCTGTGCCAGGGCCTGCGCGCCCGTGCCCGCAGCCTAGGCGTGAGCGTCGCCAGCCTGTTCCACCTGGCCTGGGGCCGGGTGCTGGGCGGCCTCACCGGGCGTGACCAGGTGGTGTTCGGCACGGTGCTGATGGGCCGCCTGCTGGGCGCCGAGGCCACCGACCGGGCGCTGGGCATTTTCATCAACACCCTGCCATTGCGGGTAGACCTGGGCGAGGGCGACCTGCCCACCGCCATTCGCGCGACCCATCAGCGCCTGAGTGCGCTGATGCGCCACGAGCACGCACCGCTGGCCCTGGCCCAGCGCTGCAGCGGCGTAGCGGCCCCGGCGCCGCTGTTCAACGCACTGCTCAACTACCGCCACAGCGCGCCGGCGGCGGCTGCCGAGCCGCAGCGGGCAGCGCTGGCTGGCATCGATATCGTCGAGTCTGCCGAGGCCACCAACTACCCGTTGACGCTCAGCATCGACGACCTTGGCGAAGGCTTCCGCCTGACCTTGCTGGCCAGCCCCGAGGTGCCTGCCGAGCGCGTTTGCGCCTACCTGCAGCACACCTTGGAAAGCCTGCTGCACTGGCCGGATGCCCAAGTGCTGGCGCTGCCGATGCTGCCCGACAGCGAACGCCAGGCGCTGCTCGAAGGGTTCAATGAGCACACGGCCCCTTTCGAGGCGACGCTGACCCTGCATCAACGCATCGCGCAGCAGGCCCAGGCACAGCCGGACGCGGTGGCCGCCACCTGCGGTGCGCAGCGCCTGAGCTATGCCCAGCTCGACCGCCAGGCCAATGCCCTGGCGCACCGCCTGCTGGCATTGGGCGTGCGCCCGGACGACCGGGTGGCCGTGTTCGCCCGCCGTGGCCTGGACACCCTGGTGGCGCTGCTGGCTGTGCTGAAGGCGGGCGCAGGCTACGTGCCGGTCGACCCCGCCCACCCGGACGAGCGGGTGCAGTACCTGCTGGCCGACAGCGCGCCGGTGGTGGTGCTCGCCCAGCACGCCTTGCGTCAGCGCCTGGGGGCCTTGGCGGCGCCGCTGGTGCTGCTCGACCAGCCTGATTGGCCGGCCCAGGCACAGGCACCGGTGGTGGCCGGGCACAGCGCTCGCCACCTGGCCTACGTGATCTACACCTCAGGCTCCACCGGCCAGCCCAAGGGCGTGATGGTCGAGCACCGCACCGTCAACAACCTGGTGGATTGGCACTGCCGTGCGTTCGACCTGTGCCAGGGCCGCCACACCTCGTGCCTGGCCGGCTTCGGCTTCGACGCCATGGCCTGGGAAGTGTGGCCTGCCTTGTGCGCGGGGGCGACCCTGCACCTGGCGCCGCCCGCCGAGGGCAACGAAGACCTCGACGCCATGCTGACGTGGTGGCGCAGCCAGCCGCTGGATGTAAGCTTCCTGCCCACCCCGGTGGCCGAGTATGCCTTCAGCCACCAGCTCGAACACCCGACCCTGCGCACCCTGCTGATTGGCGGTGATCGCCTGCGCCAGTTCAACCGCACCCAGCGCTTTGCCGTGGTCAACAACTACGGCCCCACCGAAACCACCGTGGTCGCAAGCTCCGGGGTGGTGGAGGCGGGCGGGGTGCTGCACATTGGCCGGCCGGTGGACAACGCCCGCCTGTACGTGCTGGATGCGCAGCTTCAGCCCGCGCCGCTGGGGGTGCCTGGCGAACTCTACATTGGCGGCGCCGGGGTCGCCCGTGGCTACCTCAACCGCCCTGACCTGACCGCCGAACGTTTCCTCGACGACCCGTTCAGCCCAGGCGGGCGCATGTACCGCAGCGGCGACCTGGTACGCTGGCTGGCCGACGGCACCCTCGACTACCTGGGCCGCAACGACGACCAGGTGAAGGTCCGCGGCGTGCGCATCGAGCTGGGTGAAATCGAGAGCCGCCTGGCCAGCCTGCCCGGCATCAACGAAGCCGTGGTACTGGCCCGCGAGGACCAGCCCGGCCAGCCGCGCCTGGTCGCCTACTTCACGCCCCAGGCCGCCGTCGAGGCGGCAACCCCCGAAAGCCTGCGTGCGCAGCTGCAAGCCCACCTGCCCGAATACATGGTGCCGGTGGCTTTCGTGCAACTGCAGGCCCTGCCGCTGACCGCCAACGGCAAGCTCGACCGCCGCGCGCTGCCCAAGCCAGAGCGCTCGGCGTTGTTCGAGCAGGGCTTCGAGGCCCCGCAAGGCGAATTGGAAAACGCCTTGGCGCAGATATGGGCCGAGTTGCTGCAGGTGGAGCGGGTCGGCCGCCGCGACCATTTCTTCACCCTCGGTGGCCATTCGCTGCTGGCCATGCGCATGGTGTCTCAGGTGCGTGTGCGCCTGGGCGTGGAGCTGGCCTTGGCCGAGCTGTTCGCCAATGCCGAGCTGGCGGCGGTGGCCGAAGTGCTGGCAGGCGCCGGGCGCAGTGCCTTGCCGGCCATTGTCGCGGTACCGCGCGAGCACGCCTTGCCGATGTCGTTCGCCCAGCAGCGGTTGTGGTTCCTGGCGCAGATGGACGGCGGCAACCAAGCCTACAACGTGCCGCTGGCCCTGGGCTTGCGCGGGCCGCTGGAGACCGATGCGCTGGAGTGCGCCTTGTTGCGCATCGTCGAGCGCCACGAAACCCTGCGCAGCCGCTTCGTGCCCCGCGACGACAGTGCCGAGGTGGTCATCGCCGCCACGCCTGGCGCCGGCTGGTTCCGGCGCGAAGACATCCAGCCCGATGCTCTGGCGGCCACCCTGCAGGAAGAAGCCCGCGCGCCGTTCGACCTGGCCCACGGCCCGTTGCTGCGGGCGCGTTTGCTGCGCGTGGCCAGCGACCAGCACGTGCTGGCCCTGACCGTGCACCATATCGTTGCCGATGGCTGGTCGCTGGGCGTGCTGACCCGCGAGTTGAGCGCCCTGTACCCGGCCTTCTGCCAAGGGCGGGACGACCCGCTGCCGGCAATGGCCATTCAGTACGGCGACTACGCCGTGTGGCAGCGGCGCTGGCTGGCCGGCGAACAGCTGCAACGTCAGGCCGACTACTGGCGCCAGGCCCTTGAAGGCGCACCCAGCCTGCTGCGCCTGCCCAGCGACCGGCCGCGCCCCGAGCGCCAGGATTTTGCCGGGGCAAGCCTGGCGCTGGCATTTGACCCACGCCTGGCAGCCAGCCTGCGCACCTTGGCCCAGCGCCACGGGGTGACCTTGTATATGACCGTGCTCGGCGCCTGGGCCGCCTTGCTCAGCCGGCTGGCAGGGCAGAGCGAGGTGGTGATCGGCTGCCCGGTCGCTGGCCGTGGCCATGCCGAGCTCGAAGCGCTGGCCGGCCTGTTCGTCAACACCCTGGCCATTCGCATCGACACTGCCGCTGCGGCCAGCACCGAGGCATTGCTGGCCCAGGTGAAGGCGCGTGTGCTGGACGCCCAGGCACATCAGGACCTGCCGTTCGAGCAGGTGGTGGAGATCGTCCGGCCTGCCCGTAGCCTTGGCCATACGCCACTGTTCCAAGCCACCCTGAACTGGCAGGCGACCCAGGGCGCGGCCCTGCAATTGCCGGGGCTCGAGCTGGAAGCGGTGGGCCAGGCCGGGCAGGTGGCCAAGTTCGACCTGACGCTGAACCTGGGCGAGCATGGCGACCGGCTGGTCGGCAGCCTGGAATACGCCACGGCGCTGTTCGACGAGGCGACCGTGCAGCGCTACCTGGGCTACTTCCAGGCGCTGCTGTGGGCCATGGCCGGCAATGACCAAGCCCCGCTGGAACAGGTTGAACTGATTGACGAGGGCGAGCGGCAGATGCTGCTGCAAGCCTTCAATGCCACGGCCTACGACTACCCCCGCGCACAGGGTGTCGCCGCGCTGTTCGAGCAGCGCGTCGCCCGTCACCCGCTGGCCGTGGCCGCCGTGCAAGGCCAGCAGACCTTGCGCTATGGCGAGCTCAACCAGCAGGCCAACCGCCTGGCCCACTGGCTGATGGCCGAAGGGGTGGTGCCTGGTAGTTGCGTGGCGATCCTGCTGCCGCGTTCGCTGTCGTTGCTGGTGGCGCAATTGGCGGTGCTCAAGTGTGCAGCGGTCTATGTGCCCCTGGATATCCACGCCCCGGCTGAGCGCCAGGCGTTCATGGTCGAGGATTGCCAGGCCGTGGCCTTGCTGACGCTGGCCGAAACCCAGGCCCGATGGCCGGTGCGCCGCATCGACCTGGACCGCGTGGCCCTGCACGACCAGGACGGGCACGACCCGCGCCTGGCGCAGGACCCCGGCAGTGCGGCCTACGTGATGTACACCTCCGGCACCACCGGCCAGCCCAAGGGGGTGTGCGTGGCGCACCGGGGCATTGCCCGGCTGGTGCTGAACAACGGCTATGCCGACTTCAATGCCCAGGACCGCTTAGCCTTCGCGTCCAACCCGGCGTTCGATGCCGCCACCCTGGAAGTGTGGGGCGCGTTGCTCAACGGCGGGCAGGTGCGGGTGATCGACCACCCGACCCTGGTCGACCCGCAGCGCTTCGGCGCGGCGCTGGTAGACCAGGGCGTGACCGTGCTGTTCCTGACCACCGCGCTGTTCAACCAGTATGTGCAGTTGCTTCCAGAAGCGCTGGCGGGGCTGCGCATCCTCATCAGCGGTGGCGAGCGGGCTGAGCCGGCCGCGTTCCGTGCGCTGCTCGAACGGGCGCCGGCGCTGCGCCTGATCAATGCCTATGGCCCCACCGAAACCACCACCTTCGCCACTACCTGCCATGTGCAGGCGCTGGCGGCCAACGCCGCACAGGTGGCCATCGGGCGGCCCATCGGCAACACCCGGGTGTACGTGCTCGACCACCAGCGCAAGCTGGTGCCGCGCGGCGTGGTTGGCGAGCTGTACATCGGCGGTGATGGCGTGGCCCTGGGCTACCTGAACCGGCCCGAACTGAGCGCCGAGCGCTTTCTCGACAGCCCGTTCATGAGCGGCGACCGCCTGTACCGCACCGGCGACCTGGTGCGCTGGCAGGCCGATGGCCAGCTGGAGTGCCTGGGGCGCAACGACGACCAGGTCAAGATCCGAGGTTTTCGCATTGAACTGGGGGAAATCGAGCAGCAACTGGCGCAGTGCCCTGGCATCGCCGAGGCGGTGGTGATGGCGCTGCCGGACGGCCAGGGGCCGCTGCGCCTGGTGGCCTGGTTCACCTGTCACGGCGCCGAGGTCGATGCCAGCAGTGTGCGCAGCTACCTGCGCGGTCGCCTGCCCGACTACATGCTGCCAGGCGCCTATGTGGCGCTGGCGCGCATGCCGCTGAACAACAACGGCAAGGTCGACCGCAAGGCCTTGCCACAACCCGGCCCGCAGGATTTCACCACGGCCGCCTTCGAGGCTCCGCAGGGTGAGCGCGAAACAGCGCTGGCCCTGCTGTGGAGTGAGTTGCTGCAACGCGATCGGGTGGGGCGCCACGACCGTTTCTTCGAGCTGGGCGGCCATTCGCTGCTGGCCATGCGCATGCTGGCCCAGGTTCGCCAACGGCTGGGCCTGGAGTTGGCCTTGGCCGAGCTGTTCGCCGACGACAGCCTGGCGGCAGTGGCTGCCAGCCTTGGGCAACAGGGCGAGCGGGCCTTGCCGGCCATTGAGCCGGCCCCGCGCCTGGGCAGCCTGCCGCTGTCGTTCGCCCAGCAGCGCCTGTGGTTCCTGGCGCAAATGGCCGGCGGCAGTGCGGCCTACCATATTCCCATTGCCCTGCACCTGCATGGCGCGCTGGATGTGCTGGCCCTGGAGCGCGCCTTGCGCCGGGTGGTCGAACGCCACGAGAGCCTGCGCAGCCACTTCGTGGAGCAGGAGGGTGAACCGCGCGTGGTGCTGGCCACCGACGCCCGTGGCCTGGCCTTGGGCCGCGAAGCGGTGCAAGCGTTGGATGAGCCTGGGTTGGCGCAACTGATGGCCGAGGAAGCGGGGCAGCCTTTTGTGCTGGCCCATGAGTTGCCGATTCGTGGCCGCTTGCTGCAGCGTGCCCAGGATCACCACATCCTGCTGCTGACCGTGCACCACCTGGTGGCCGATGGCTGGTCGCTGGGGGTGCTGGTGCGTGAGCTGGACGTGTTGTACCGGGCCTTTACCGACGACCAGGCGGACCCATTGCCCGCCTTGCCGGTGCAGTACCTGGACTACGCCGTGTGGCAGCGGCGCTGGCTTGGCGCCGAGGCCTTGCAGCGCCAGGCGCACTACTGGCGCGAGCAACTGGCCGGCGCGCCGACCTTGCTCAGCCTGCCATGGGACCGGCCACGCCCGGAGCGCCAGGTGTACGTCGGCGGCAGCGTTGCGCTGAACTTGGACCCGCGGCTAAGCCACGAGCTCAAGGCCCTGTGCCGGGCCCAGGGGGTGACGCCGTACATGCTGTTCATGGCCGCCTGGGCGGTGTTGCTGGCGCGCTTGGCCGGGCAGGACGAGGTGGTGATTGGCTCGCCATTGGCCAACCGGCGCCAGGCCGAGGTCGATGGCCTGATCGGCATGTTCGTCAATTCCGTTGCCCTGCGCGTGGACACCGCCGGCATGCCGAACGTGGCCACCTTGCTGGCGCAGGTCAAGGCCTGCGTGCTGGCCGCCCAGGCGCACCAGGACCTGCCGTTCGAGCAGGTGGTCGAAGCGGTACGCCCACCGCGTAGCCTGGCCCATACGCCGTTGTACCAGGTGTCGCTGGACTGGGACGCTACCCCCGAAACCCAGGCGCTGCAGTTGGGAGACCTGACGGTGACCGCAGTGGCCGGGCAGGCGAGCATCGCCAAGTTCGACCTGAGCCTGAGCCTGGGCGAGGGCGCCGATGGCTTCAGTGGCGGCATCGTGTATGCCACGGCGCTGTTCGAGCGGGCGACGGTCGAGCGTTACGCCGGGTACCTGCAACAGGTGCTGTGGACCTTTGCCGAAGGCGCCCAGGCCGTGCCAGGGCATGTGGGCTTGCCGGATGCCACTGAGCGCAAGCGGTTGCTGGTGGATTTCAACGACACGGCCGTTGCGTACGACCTTGAGCAGACCCTGCATGGGATGATCGAGGCGCAGGTGCTGCGTTCGCCCGAGGCGGTGGCGGTTCGCGCTGAAGAAGGCGAGTTGAGCTACCGCGCGTTGAACGAGCAGGCCAACCGCC
>NZ_VWXK01000058.1 GCF_011752565.1 Pantoea sp. Ap-967 | reverse complement strand
TTCGGCATAGCTCAGTTGCTGCTCACCGAACAGCAAAGCCGGTGCGTCAGGCGTCGCCTGCACACGCTGCTCGAACAGCCCGTGCACGGTCTGGTTCAGGTCGTACGGGGTGGCGGTAGCGTTGAACGCAGCCGCTTGAAGTCGCTCTGCCTCGTTCAGCAACAGCAACTCGCCCAACGGACGGGCTGACGACAGTGCCATGCTGTCGAGCAGGCCAAGCAGATGCTCGCAGAGGCGCTCCACGGCACATTCACTGAAGCGTTCGCGGGCATAGCTCATATGTACGACCAAACGGTCGCTCATGCCGAGGGTCACCGATAACGGAAAATGAGTCTGCTCGTGGTTGTCGATGCCGCCGAAGCGCAACTGGTCGGGCGCACCACGTTGCAATGCCTCGGAAACCGGATAGTTCTCGAACACCAGCAAAGTATCGAACAGGGGTTGCCCCGCACGGCCTGCCCACTGCTGCACTTGGTACAGCGGCGCATACTCGAATTCGCGCAGCGCCAGGTTGTGATCCTGTACAGACTGCAACCATTGCTGCACCGACAGCTCAGGGCGTGGCTCGGCAACCACGGCCAAGGTATTGATGAACAACCCGATCTGCCGCTCGATACCCGGCAACTCCGGTGGCCGCCCCGCGACCGTGGCACCGAACGCAACCGTCGCCTGGCCAGTGTATTTCTGCAGCAACAGCAGCCAAGCAGACTGGATCAGGGTGTTGACCGTCACCTTGTTGTCCCTGGCGAAATGGCTCAAGCGCTCGGTGGCATGCGCCTCCAGCGCCATGGTCACATGGCCATGGCCTTGCCCCTGCGAAGGCCGCGGCAGGCTGTCGGCCAGAAGGCTCGGCGCCTGCAACTGCGCAAGCGCGCCTTGCCAAAAGCGCTGGGTGGCCTCGGCATCACGTGTACCCAGCCAGCCGATGTAATCGCTGTAGCGGCTGGCCATGGGTTCGACGACCTGGCCCGTATAGCATTGCAACACCTCACCGAACAGCTGCGAGGTGCTCCAACCATCCATCAACACATGGTGGCTGGTGTAGATCAAATGCCAGGTCTGCGCGTCGATCGGTATCAACACCAGGCGCAGGCCGGGGGCCTCGGCAAGGTCGAAGCCACGCTCACGCTGTTCATCGGCAATCGCCTGCAGCGCCGGGGCATCGGCCTGGGGCCGAACGTCAAACGGCACGGCCTGCGCCTTGAGCACCACCTGCAAGGGCTGTCCCAGGGAATTCTGCCAGAGGAAGCGGCTGCGCAGGATGTCGTGGGCATCCACCACGCCCTGCCAGGCATCGCGGAATCTTTCGACATCCAGCCCAGTGACATCGACCCGCATCTGGTTGATGTAATGACCGGCCGCGGCCTCGAACGCACTGTGGAACAGCATGCCCTGCTGCATCGGGGACAGTGGGTAGACATCCTGCACAGCACGAGGCGACGGCAGCAAGCGGTCGATCTGCGCTTGATCCAGCCCGGCGAGCGGCAAATCGGAAGGCGTCAGGCCACCGTTTTCGGCCTTGACGCAGTACATCACCAACTGCCGCAGCTCCTCAGCATAATCATTGGCCAAGCGCTGCATCAGGGGCGCATCGAACATCTCTCGGCTGTAGCTCCAACCCAGGCTCAGCTCACCTTCGAACACCCTGCCATTGATCGACAGCCAGTTCTCCAGCGGCGCCAGTTCGCTTTGATCGCTACCTTTGTCACCAGCGCAAGGGCGCAGCAATACCTGTTCGTCAGAGAAACTGCCATCGAACTGCCCCAAATAGTTGAAGCTCACTCGGGGCTTGAGCTGTGCAGCCAGGCGCTGACGCACCTCTGGTTGCGCATAGCCCAGGAGCACGCCGTGGCCGACGCCCTTGGCCGGCAAGCTGCGCAGCTGCTCCTTGACGCCCTTGATGCAACGCCCCAAATCGGCATCGCTTTGCAGACGCAGCGGGTAGAGGCTGGTGAACCAGCCCACGGTACGGGTCAGGTCGATGTCTTCGAACAGGTCCTCGCGGCCATGCCCTTCCATCTGGATCAGTTGTGCGTCATGCCCGGTCCAACGGGCAAGCACACGCACCAGTGCGGCCAGCAGCAAGTCGTTGACCTGGGTACGGAAAGCCGACGGCGCCTCCTGCAACAAAGAGCGGGTAGTTTCGCTGTCCAGGCGGGTGTGCACGGTGTCGACGTCGCGGTGCAGAAGCGGGCCGTCGCAGCGCCGTCCTGGAAGATCGTTCAGCACTTCCTGGCCCTGGCTTTCCCAGTAGGCAATTTCCTCGCTGCGCTGCGGCTCAGTGGCATAGGCCCTGATACGTTCGGCCCAGTCTCGCAAAGAACTGGTCGGCGCGGGCAACAGCATCGGCTGTCCTGCCTGTAACTGGCCATACAGCCGCTGCAAGTCTTCGAACAGAATACGCCACGACACGCCATCGACCACCAGGTGGTGGATGACCAGCAACAGACGCTGCTCGCCGTTGCCCCACTCGAACAGGGCTGCGCGCATCAATGTGCCGTTGCCCAGGTCAAGGCTGGTTTGCAAGCGTTGCCCATGCGTTTCGATACCCTGCTCGTCGGCGACCGCGATTCGTTCGAGCATCGCTGCGCCATCCGCTGGCACGCAATGCGCCGCCCAACCTTCATCGGCTTCGACGAACTTGACCCTCAGCGCCTCATGCTCCTTGACCAGGAACTGCAGTGCTCGTTCCAACAACGCGGGGTCGAGTGGCGAACTTGGCTGCAACAGCACTGACTGGTTCCAGTGGTGGCGCTCCTGGGTAACGGACTCGAAGAACCGCTGCTGCGCGGGCAACAGCCCTGCGCTACCGGTCCAAGGCTCACGACGTACCGCCTGGGTATCGTCCTGCCATTGCGCGACCTGGGCCAGGCGCGCGACGGTCTGGTGCAAGAACAGGGCTTTGGGCGAAAAATGGATGCCGACCTGGCGGGCCCGGCTCACCAGCTGGATGGAGACGATGGAGTCGCCTCCCAGCTCGAAGAAATTGTCATGGATGCCCACGCTGTCACGCTTGAGCACATCACACCACACGGCTGCCAGGCGCGCCTCCAAGGCATTGCTCGGGGCCACGGGCACCGCCTGGCCTGACACCGCCTGCGGTTGCGGCAGCCCGCGCCGGTCGAGCTTACCATTGCGCGTCAAAGGCAGGGCCGCCAGGCACACCCAGTGCAAGGGCACCATGTAACCGGGCAAACGACCTTCAAGGTCACGCCGCAATGCCTGCAGGGTAGCCTTGTCGTCGAGTGCACCGTTTCGCCCCACCAGGTAGGCGATCAGTTGCACCCCTTGCCCTTCACCCTGTGCCAGCACCACGGCCTCGGCGACTGCGCCATGCCCACGCAGCAGGGCTTCGATTTCGCCCAGTTCAATACGCAGGCCACGGATTTTCACTTGGTGGTCCAGGCGTCCAAGGTAGTGCAGGCTCTGCTCGGCATCACGGCGGCACAGATCACCGGTGCGGTACAAGCGCGTGCCGGGCTCGCCGTAGGGGTCGGGCACAAAACGCTCAGCAGTGAGCCCGGGGCGGTTCAGGTAACCCCGCGCCAACGCCAAGCCGCCCAGCAGCAATTCGCCGGGAACACCGACCGGCGCAGGTTGCAGGCTTGGTTCAAGCACATGCGCATGCACATTGGCGATCGGTTGGCCCAGCGCTGCCACCGCCCCTTGGGGCAGCCGTTCGATACGCAGGGCACAGGTATCGATGGTCGCTTCGGTAGGGCCATACAGGTTGATCAGTTGGCAAGACGAACGTGCCTGCCACTGCTCGACCAAAGCGCGTGGCAATGCCTCGCCGCCACAGAGCAATGCGCGCAGAGATGCCACACGTGCGTCACCAGGTGCAGGCATGAGCCCCTGCAGCAACGATGGAGCCATCTGCAACACACTTATCTGCTGCGCTTGGACTTCGTCCCAGAGCAACGACAGGTCATCGGTCAACGCCGTCGAGGCCATCACCAGTCGCGCCCCGCTCATCAACGGCAGCCAGAACTCCCACACTGACGCGTCGAAGCCAACCACAGTCTTCTGCAGCACCCGGTCTTGCGGGTTCAGTTGCAGGTAACCTTGCATCCAGGTCATGTGGTTACTCAACCCCTCATGACGAACACACACACCTTTGGGCTGCCCAGTGGAACCGGAGGTGTAGATGATGTAAGCCAGATTGTCCGGCGACAATGCCACCTGCCGACAGACCGCTGGCGTGTACGCGAAGCTGTCCAGGTCCAGCCGCTCCAGCCCAGCCGGTACGCGCGGGGCCGTCTGCGCGTCCACCAGCACGCAGCGCGCGGTGCTGTCGGTCAACATGAACTGCAAACGCTCGTCTGGCAGCCCAGGATCCAGCGGCACATAGGCACTCCCTGCCTTGAGCACCGCCAGCATCGCAACCGCTCGGTCGATACCCGGCGACAACAACACCGCAACCGCTACGTCGGGGCCTGCACCCTGCACCTGCAACTGCCCAGCCAGGGCTTCGGCCCTGTCTTCCAGCTGGCGGTAGGTCAGGCTTCGGTCACCCTGGCTTACAGCAGTACGATCGGGCGTACGCAGTACCTGTCGGCTGATGTGCACGTGCACAGGCAACCAGGGCTCGGCCACGTTCGGCGCGGCATACCCGGCAACAACTGCGGCGTCATGCTGCGCCTGGCCGAGCAACGGCAGTTCGCCCACTGGCAGCGTTGGTTCGGCCACGATGGCGGCAAGCAACTGCTGCCAATGCGCGGCCATGGCCTCGACAGTCGCGGCCTCGAAAAGATCTGTGGCGTAGGTCAGCGTAGCTTGCAAGCCTTCTGCCGTTTCCAACGTGTTGAGTACCAGATCGAACTGGGCTGTGGGTTGTTCGCGGTGCAGGCCTTCGACGCTGATACCCGACAAGCGTGGCCCGTTGCGTACGTGCGTTTCGCTTTGGTGGTTGAACATTACCTGGAACAACGGGGCGTGGCTGAGGTTTCGTTCAGGCTGCAGCGCTTCGACCAATTGCTCGAACGGTAAATCCTGGTGTGCTTGGGCGGCCAGAGCCGTTTCCTTTACCTGCAGCAGGAACGCGTTGAACGGCTGCATGGCCTCCAGATCCGCCGAGTACACCTGGGTATTGACGAAGAAGCCGATCAGGCCCGCAATCTCCTCGCGGTTACGGTTGGCCACCGGCACACCCACACGCACGTTGGCCTGCCCGCTGTAACGGTGCATCAAGACCTGGAACGAGGCCAGCAGCAGCATGAACGGGGTTACCCCTTCGCGCTTGGCCAACTTCAGCAACCCTTCGCTCAATTGCGGCGCCAAGGCCAAGGGTAACCGTGCCCCCTGAAAACTCTGCTGGGCAGGACGTGGATGGTCCAGCGGCAGCTGCAGCAGCGACGCTTCGTGCCCCAGTTGCTCGGTCCAGTAGGCGAGTTGACGTTCACGTTCGCCTGCTTCCATCCAGGTACGCTGCCATATGGCATAGTCGGCATATTGGATCGGCAGAGGCGCGAGGTCGGCTGGGCGCCCTTGGCAGTGCGCATCGTACAAGTTGATCAGCTCTTGCACCATGATCTGCATGGATACGGCATCGGAAACGATGTGGTGCAAGGTAAGCAGTACCACATGATCCTGCTCGTCCAGTTGCAACAGACGCACACGCAGCAACGGCGGGCAGGTCAGATCGAACGGCTGGCGCACCTCGTCGTCCATCAGTTGCTCAAGGCGTACCTGGGTGTGTTCCGTTAGCGTACCGAACGGTTCGACAACCAATGTCCAGGGTTGCGCCGGGTGAATGACCTGGTGGGCCTGACCGTCGGCATCCTGCTCGAACCCGGTGCGCAAGCTTTCGTGACGCGCGACCAGGGCGGCGATACTGGCGGCCAGTGCCGCCACGTTCAACTCACCGCGCAGGCGTATGGACATGGGAATGTGATACGCGGCGCTCGCAGGCTCGAGTTGCCACAGGAACCACTGCCGCTGCTGAGCGTAGGACAGCGGCAACGCTTCATCGGCCGGCTGGCAAGGTGGGACCGGCAATTGACGCAGGCTCATGCCCTTGCTCTGGAGCTTGTCGAGAAACGCCCGGCGTTGCGCCTGAGGCAGACGGATGAAGCGTTGAACCAGCGCAATGTTGGTGGACTCGGTCATGGCTCAGTTCGCCTCCAGCTCGTTCATAAAGTCAAACATGTCGCTTAGGTCCGCGTGCAAATTGGTATTCATTCGTTGTTCCACCGCCAAGGCATAGGCCTCCAGCGTGTCGGCTTTGAAGATAAGGTCCAGAGCTATGTCGCAGCCCAGTCGCAGCTGGGCTATGGCCGTGGCCTGGGTGGCGAGCAACGAATGGCCACCCAGTTCGAAGAAGTTGTCGTCCAGGCCAACCCTGGCCACCCCTAACACCTCCTGCCAGATAGCCGCCAACAGGGCCTGGTGTTCGGCCTGCGGCTCACGGTAGGTGCTGGCCGGCAACGCTTGCTGAGGATCAGGCAATGCCTTGCGGTCGAGCTTGCCGTTGGGCGTCAGTGGCAAACAGTCGATCTCAACCACGAACGCCGGAACCAGGTGCTCGGGCAACTGCTGCTTGAGGGCTGTACGGATATGCGGCCCCTGCCCCTGTGATTGAGCGTCCAGCACCACGTAACCGGCGAGGCGTCGAGCACTGCCTTGGCCCTGGGCCACCACCGCACATTCGCGCACCCCCGGCTGACGCCCAAGGCAGGCCTCGATCTCACCCAGCTCCACCCGGAAGCCACGGATTTTCACCTGCTGGTCGGAGCGCCCGAGGTAATCGATCACCCCGTCCGCGCGTTGGCGAACCAGATCGCCTGAGCGGTAGAGGCGGCTGCCATCGGCCGCGAACGGATCAGGCACGAAGCGCTCGGCGGTCATGCCCGGACGGCCAAGATAACCGCGCGCCACGCCATCGCCCCCTAGGTACAACTCGGCACTCAGCCCCACGGGTACCAAGTGCAGGTCGGGATCGCACAGCAGCACACTGCGATCACCTACGCCCAGGCCAATGGGCGCATAGGCAGCACCGCAATCCTCGTGCGCCGCAGCCTTCCACAGCAAGGGGGTCACCACGGTTTCGGTGGGGCCATAGCCGTTGATGATCCAAGTGGGCTGAAGTGCCTGCCTGACTCGGTGGTAGCTGGCCTGGGGCACTGCGTCGCCACCGAAGCAGTACACCCGCACCTTGGGCGGCTGGCCGTGTTGCTCGGCGTGCTCTGCCAATTGCTGCAGGTACAGCGGTGGGAACGCCGCCACGCTGACGCCCTCGTCGATCATTGCTTGGTAGGTGCGCTGCGCAGTCCACAACTCACCATCACGCAACAGCACGCGTGCACCGTGGGTAAGGCTGGTGAACAAGCGCTCGTGGGCCCCATCGAAGGCGAACGACATGAAATGCAGCTCGCAATCCTGCGCACTCATTTCATAGCGTTGGCCAATGGCCCGGCAATGCATGGCGAAGGGGCCATGGGCCACAGCCACGCCCTTGGGCAAGCCTGTCGAGCCAGAGGTGTAGATCAGGTAGGCCAGCTGTGCCGGGTCAATGGCGACATCAGGTGGCAGGGCCGAGTGGTGATGCAACTGCAAGTGGTCGAGACTGACCATACGCATTGAATCGGCCTGCGGCCAGGCCGCGCTCAGATGGCTGTGGGTGAGCAACAGGTGCATCCCCGAGTCGGTCATCAAGTAGGCCAGGCGTTCGGCCGGATACGTGATATCCAGCGGCACGTAAGCACCGCCGGCCTTGAGGATGGCCAACAGGCACACCACGGTTTCCACGCTGCGCTCCAAGGCCACGCCGACTCGTACCTCAGCGCCGACCCCTTGCTCCACGAGGTAGTGGGCCAGCTGGTTGGCACGGGCGTCCAGTTCACTGAAGCTCAGGCGCTGCTCGCCCAACACCAGTGCCGTAGCCTGCGGCTGTTGACGCACCCGGGCCTCAAAGGTGTGGTGCACGGCGGCGAACGGCAGCGCGAGCGAGCAAGAGGCGCTGCCGGCAGCCAGAAGCCGAGCCTGAGCCTGCGCATCGACCATGTCCAGTTCATCGACAAGGGTCGACGGCGTGCTCGCCACCAGTTGTTCCAGCAGCAGCAGGAAACGGTCTGCCACGGCCTGGACGCTGGCCTGTGCGAAATGCTCACAGGCGAAGCTGAACTGCAGGTGCAGCCGGTCTGCAGCGTTGACCGCCAGGGCCAGCGGGTAGTTGGACTGTTCGACGTTGTTCACCGGGCCGAAGCCAAGCCCAGCGGGTGCAGCGTCGCGCAGCGCCTGCGAGATCGGATAGTTTTCGAACACCAGCAGCGTGTCGAAGAGGCTCTGGGCACCTTGGCCCACCCACCGCTGGATGTCGTAAAGCGGCGTGTGCTCCTGCTCACGCAGGCTGATGTTCTGCGCCTGCAGGCGTTGCAGCCATGTTGCCACCCTTTGCTGGGGGGCGACGTCGGCAACCACTGGCAATGTATTGATGAACAGGCCCAACTGCTGCTCGATACCCGGCAATTGCGCTGGTCGGCCTGCCACGGTGGCGCCGAAAGCCACCGCACGCTTGCCGGTATGGCGTTGCAACAGCAGCAACCAGGCTGCCTGAATCACCGTGTTGACAGTGACCTTGCGTTCACGGGCAAAGCGCTGCAGCGCTGCCATCGCTGGGGCATCCAGGCCAGCGTCGACCCGGCCCATGCCCCGTCCGCCAGCCACGGGAGCAGGCAAGGCCGTGGCAAGCAAGGTAGGCTCGTCGAGCGGTGCCAGTTGGCTGCGCCAGAATTGTTCACTGACCTGCGTATCCTGGGTGCCGAGCCAGGCGATATAGTCGCGATAGCTGCCAACGGCCGGCGTTGCGCGTTCGCACGCGTAGGCCTGAAGCACCTCACCGAGCAGGCGCGAACTGCTCCAGCCGTCTAGCAGGATATGGTGATGGGTGTAGATCAGGTGGTGGGCGTTTTCTGCCACCTTGACCATCGCCACACGCAGCAGAGGCGCAGCGCCGAGGTCTCGTACCTGTTCGCGTTCCTCGCAGGCCAAGCGCTCGATGGCCCCCTGCGGATCGGCCTGATCGCTATAGTCGAGCATCTGGCAAGGCAGCACCAACTGCCGGTGTATCAGTTGCAACGGCCGCTCCAGGGTGCCCTGCCAGGCGAACCCGGCGCGCAGCACGTCGTGTTCATCTAGCACATGTTGCCAGGCTCGGGCCATGCGCTGTGGGTCAAGCCCACTGATGTCGACACGCAACTGGTTGAGGTAGTCGTTGCCCTGCCGCTGGTAGAGAGTATGGAACAACATACCTTGCTGCATGGGGGACAAGGGGTAGATGTCCGCCAGTTCGCTGGCCGCCACCGGCAGTTGGTCCAGTTGCGCCTGCGTCAAGCCGGCCAGAGGGAAGTCGCCGGGAGTGGCCCCCCGGTTGCCAGGCTCTGCGCAGAAGGCGATGACTGCCTGCAGCTCTTCACTATAAACCTGCGCCAGTTGCTCGACAGCGGCTGCATCAAACTGTTCGCTGCTGTAGGTCCAGGCGAAACCAAGCTCACCTTGGTACACCTGGCCATTGAGTGTCAGCCAATTACCCAGCGGCGCCTGCTCACTGCGCTCCTGGCCACGTGGATGGCCCACCGGAACGAAGCCTGTTTCAGCGCCGCTACGCCCCTTGTCATCGAGCTGGCCCAGGTAGTTGAAGGTCAACCGGGGCTTGGGCAATGCCTGCAACTGCTCGCGTAGCACGCCGTCGGCACCCTGCAGCAGCGCACTGAAGTCCAAGGCGTTGAGGCCATGTTCGCGCACGGCTTCTTTCGTGCGCTTGATGTCAGCACCTAGATCATCGCTGGCAAGCAGGCACAAAGGCGCTTTGACTGTGAACCAGCCGACGGTACGGCTGAGGTCGATCGCGTCGTTCAACGCTTCACGACCATGCCCTTCCAGCTCCACCAGATGCTGCGAGTTGCCACTCCAGCGCCGCAGGGCGCGGGCCAGGGCAGTCAGCAGCAGGTCATTGATCTGAGTACGGTAGGCAGCCGGCGCTTGAGTGAGTAGTCGCTGAGTCATGCTGGCGTCCAGCCGCGTTTGAATACTGCGGGCATGTGCGCTGGCCAGGCTGCCCTCGCGGCGGTGGCCCGGAAAGACGCTTTCGCCGCCTGTCAGGCGCGACTGCCACTGCGCCACCCGCTGCCCAGCATCATCGCCACGGGCATGGGCTTCGAGGCAGTGGGCCCAATCGCGCAAGCTGCTGGTCTTGTTCGCCAGGACCTGGGCAGAATCGCGGCCATCTGCGTACAGCCGGTTCAGATCTTCGAGCAGGATTCGCCAGGACACCCCATCGACCACCAGGTGATGGATAACCAGGAACAAACGTTGCTGCCCGGCGTCGAGGTTGACCAGTACACCGCGCACCAGCTCGCCGCGGCTCACATTCAGGCTGCGCTGTGCGGTGTCGGCCAATGCCTCCAGGTCGGCCAGTGCATGGTTGCCGGTTTGCCACAACAAAGGCCTCTGCTGCCAGCACGCCTGCAACGTGGCCAAGGGTTGGAATTGAGCCTGCCACTGCCCTGAGTGCTCAGTGAACGCCAGGCGCAACGCATCATGA
Organism: Pantoea sp. Ap-967; assembly: GCF_011752565.1. Lineage (GTDB taxonomy): Bacteria > Pseudomonadota > Gammaproteobacteria > Pseudomonadales > Pseudomonadaceae > Aquipseudomonas. The sequence continues at coordinate 3,693 of NZ_VWXK01000058.1, read as the reverse complement.
TGCGCAATCAGCGCCTGCAGCGCAGCTTCCAGGCGCTTGCTGTCGACATCGCCACCGACGTCCAGCCAGACCGACTGGTTCCAGTGGTCCGAGTGTGGAACCTGTGCCTGCAAGAAGGCCTTTTGAATCGGCAACAATGCCGTCACACCAGTGGCTGGCGCCTGATCATGCGAACTCGCCGGCTCGGCCAGCGTAGCAACCCTGGCCAGCGCCGCTAGGGTTTGGTGCTGGAACAACTGCCGTGCGGTGAAGTGGATGCCAGCCTGACGGGCGCGACTGACCATCTGGATGGACACGATCGAATCGCCACCCAGCTCGAAGAAGTTCTGCTCACGGCCGATCGGAGACACGCTCAACAGTTGCTCCCAGATCTGCGCCAGGCGCTGCTCCAGGTCGCTGGCTGGCAGTGCCAGGTCGACCGTCGGCTGCGCCTGCGGCGTGGGTAAGGCGCTGCGGTCAAGCTTGCCGTTGGCGTTGATCGGCAATGCATCAAGCACCACGATCCGCCAAGGTAGTAAGTAATCAGGCAGACGCTGGGCGAGCTGGGATCGCCATTGTTCAAGCAGATGGCTGCCTTGCTGGCCTTGGCCAGGCACCACGTAGGTGACCAGTTGCTGGCCCGCCGCCGTTGCCACTGCCAAGGTAGCAGCCTCGGCGATCCCCTCCAAAGCCAACACCGCAGCATTGACTTCGCCAGGCTCCACACGATAACCGCGGATTTTCACCTGGTCGTCGACTCGACCGCGATAATACAAAGCACCTTGCTGCCAGCGCAGTTGGTCGCCGGTTCGATACAAGCGCTGTCCGGCAGCGCCGAAAGGGTCCGGTACGAAACGCTCGGCGGTGGCGCCAGGGCGCCCAAGGTAGCCTCGTGCCAGTGAAGGCCCTCCGACATACAACTCGGCCGGCTGTCCTGCCACCGCCAGCGCCAAGCCGCTGTCGAGCAACCAAGCCTGGTTGCTACCCAGTACCTGCCCCAGGGCTACACGTTCAGCCCCCGGTGCCACCAACCCGGCCAATACGCCCACTGTGGTTTCGGTGGGGCCATAATGGTTGACCACCTGACAGTCCGGCGCCAATCCATGGATACGCGCCAGCAGGCTGCCGGAGCACGCCTCGCCGCCGAGAATCAGACAATGCCGTGGCAGCAGCGCGGCAGCGTTGTCCGCTTGCAGCAAGGCAGCCAAATGCGACGGCACGATTTTCAACGCATCGATACCGTGCCTGCTGAAATAGCGGGCCATGGCCTGCGCATCGGTCGCGGTTTGTGTATCGAGCAGGTGCAGCGTGCGCCCCGAGCAAAGGGCACCGAACAGCAGGGTGTAGCCCAGGTCAGCAGCAAGCGTCGAGACCATCGCCACCTTGTCGACCGCCTGCCATGGCAGGCGCTCGAGTACCGCCTGGACGTAGTGCGCCAATGCGCCGTGGCTGACCACCGTCCCTTTCGGGCGGCCGGTCGAGCCTGAGGTGTGCACCACATAGGCAGCCTGTGCCGGATTCGGCAGCGCCCCCTGAGTGTTGGCCGCGAGCACCGGGTCCGTGCTGATCTGCAGCCACGGGGTTGCTTCTGGCAACACGGACGTTACCTCGTCGGACGCACTCAACACCATGCGAACCGCGCAATCGGCAAACACTTGACGCTGACGCGATGGCGGCAGGCCAGGGTCGACCGGCACGAGTGTGGCTCCGGCCTCGAACACCGCCATGAAGCCAACCACGCTGTGAACCGAGCGCTGCGCAACCAGGCCTACACAGTGCTCGGCACCCACCCCGTGGGCACGCAACTGCGCAGCCAGATAGCCACTGAGCTTGCGCAAGTCACGGTACGAAAGCTCCACGCCATCAGCGACCACCGCCAGCTTTTCCGGCACCCGAGCGGCTTCATGCCAGAACAGCTCGACGACACTGTCGGCGTTAGCTTGCAAACCAAGGCCCATGGCCGCGTCCTGCGATTGTTGTCGCTCCGCAGGGCCGAGCAATTCGGCCAAGGCGATGGGCAAAGTTGGCGTTGCCAGCATTGCATCGAGCATCGCCTGCCAATGACCGAGCATGCGCTCGGCGGTTTTCGCATCGAACAAGTCAAGAGCGAAAATCAGCGACGCTTCCAACGCATCGCCGATTTCCAGGGTGTTGAGGGTAAGGTCGAACTTGCTGTGCCGGGTCGGGAGTTCCAGAGGCTCTACGCGAATTCCCGCCGCTTCGCTCCAGCGTTGCAGTTGCGCTGCCACTTGATGGTTATGCGATACCTGGAAGATGGCGTTGCGGCTGAGGCTACGCTCAGGCTGCAGGGCATCGATCAGTTCTTCGAAGGGCAGATCCTGATGCGCCTGCGCTTCCAGCACCCGGGCCTTGACCTGGGCCAACAGGCCCTCGAATGTCATGTGTGCGTCAATGTCGGCGTCAAGCACCAGGGTATTGACGAACATGCCCAGAATCGACTCGGTCTGGCCGTGGTGGCGGTTGGCGACGGGCGCGCCGATACGCACGCGATTCTGGCCGCTGTAGCGGTGCAGCACTGCCTGCAGCGCCCCCAACAAAACCATGAACAGCGATGCACCGTGGCGACTGGCCAGCGCCCGCAGTGCCGCAGTACGTTGCGCGTCCAGCTGCAACGCCACGCGGTCGCCCCGGTAGCTCTGCTCTGCCGGTCGCGGGCGATCTTGGGGCAGTTCCTGCGTGACCGGTTCGGTACCAAGGCGAGCTGTCCAGTAGGCCAACTGGCGTGCACGTTCCCCGTCCTCCAGCCAATCACGCTGCCACTGGGCGTAATCTGCGTACTCCACTGCCAACGGAGCGAGCATAGCCTCGTTGCCCTCGACCTGTGCACGGTACTGGTCGATCCACTCACGCGCCAGCAACTGCACGGATACACCATCGGCAATGATATGGTGCAGGGTCAGCAGCAGCACTGCTTCATGCCCACAGCGCACAAGGTTGGCGCGCATCAGTGGTGCCTGGGCCAAATCGAACGGTTGCTCAATCTGCGCCTGCATGAGGGTTTCCAGGTCGCCGTCGGCGGCCAGGTCGATTGTCTGCAACACCACCCTGACGTCGTCGATCACCTGCCGAGGTTCACCCTGTACGGTGATAAAGCGGGTGCGCAGCGACTCATGGCGAGCCACCAGTTGATCCAGGCTGGCCTGCAGTGCGGTGATATCCAGTGCCCCATCGAGGCGCAGTGCCATGGGGATATGGTAAGCGCTGCTTTGGGGTTCTAGCTGAGCAATGATCCATTGGCGTTGCTGGGCATGGGACAACAGCAACGGCCGACCACGCTCGACCCGTGTAATCGCGGGAAGGGTCGGGGCCGCCGTACCACTCAACGCCTGGACGAAAGGCTGCAGCCGACTATGGTCGAAGACGGTCTTGAGCGACAACTCCAACGCACAGGCCTGGCGAACTTTGGCAACCATCTGCGCGGCTTTCAGCGAGTGCCCACCCAATTGGAAGAAGTCGTCGTCGAGCCCGACTTGCGGTAACTCCAGAACGCTCGCCCAGATCTGTGCCACCTGCTGTTCCAAGGCCGTTTGCGGCGCCCGATAAGCCGGCGCCGCAACGCCCTGTGCCGGGCTCGGCAACTGGCGCCGGTCGAGCTTGCCGTTGGGGCTCAACGGCAAAGCGTCCAGGAACAGCCACTGGGCCGGCACCATGTACTCCGGCAGGCTGCGCGACAACTGCGCCTTCAGCGCCTCG
>NZ_VWXK01000057.1 GCF_011752565.1 Pantoea sp. Ap-967 | reverse complement strand
GCGCATGCCTGGATATCGCGACGTACAAACAAGGGGCCGCGCGCGGTGGCCACATGAACACTGGCCCGAAACAAACGTAGGAGCGAGCAAAGCTCGCGAAGCGCCGCGCGGGCGGCGCTCGATCTCATAGGCGCCAAATGCGTCGTGGCGTACACCCCGAATACCACGCCAACCTCAAGACAGGCCACCCACCACCCCCACCCCAAAAACAAAACGGGGAGACCTCCCGGCCTCCCCGCTTCATCTCATCCCTTACAAGCTAGGGAACGCAAACTGCGACGCCTCATGGCTCGCCCGCTGCGGCCAGCGCTGGGTAATCGCCTTGCGCCGGGTATAGAAACGCACCCCATCCGGGCCATAGGCATGCAGGTCGCCAAACAACGAACGCTTCCAGCCACCAAAGCTGTGGTAAGCCACCGGCACCGGCAGCGGCACGTTCACCCCCACCATGCCCACTTCGATCTCGTCGCAGAACAGGCGCGCCGCTTCACCGTCACGGGTAAAGATGCAGGTGCCATTGCCATACTCATGCTCGTTGATCAGCTGCATGGCCTGCTCCAGGCTGTTCACACGCACCACGCACAGCACCGGGCCGAAAATCTCTTCTTTATAGATACGCATCTCCGGGGTCACCTTGTCGAACAGGGTGCCACCCACGAAGTAGCCATCTTCATTACCCGCCACGCGCAAGCCGCGGCCATCCACCACCAGCCTGGCGCCAGCGGCCACACCGTCTTCGATGTAGCCAACAACCTTGTCACGGGCAGCAGCAGTAACCAACGGCCCCATGTCCAGGCCACAGGAAGTACCGGCACCGATCTTCAGCGCCTTGATCTGCGGCTCCAGCTTGGCGATCAGGGCATCAGCCACCTGGTCACCCACGCACACCGCCACCGAAATGGCCATGCAGCGCTCGCCGCACGAACCGTAGGCCGCGCCCATCAGTGCACTTACGGCGTTGTCCAGGTCGGCATCGGGCATCAGCACCGCGTGGTTCTTCGCACCGCCCAGCGCCTGCACGCGTTTGCCGCGCTTGGTGCCTTCGGCATAGATGTATTCGGCGATCGGGGTTGAACCCACGAAACTCAGTGCCTTCACTTCCGGCGCTTCGATCAGTGCATCCACCGCTTCCTTGTCACCGTGCACCACGTTGAGGATGCCCTTGGGCAGGCCAGCTTCCAGCAGCAACTGGGCAATGAACAGCGTCGAGCTCGGGTCCCGCTCCGACGGTTTGAGGATGAAGGCGTTACCGCAGGCGATGGCCAGCGGGTACATCCACAGCGGCACCATGGCCGGGAAGTTGAACGGAGTGATACCGGCGACCACGCCCAGGGGCTGGAAATCGGACCAGGCATCGATGTTCGGGCCAACGTTACGGCTGTATTCACCCTTGAGCACTTCAGGCGCCGCGCAGGCGAACTCGACGTTCTCGATACCGCGCTTGAGCTCGCCCGCCGCGTCTTCCAAGGTCTTGCCGTGCTCTTCGCTGATCATCTGCGAGATACGCGCTTCGTTCTGCTCAAGCAACTGCTTGAAACGGAACATCACCTGGGCACGCTTGGCCGGTGGGGTGTTGCGCCAGGCTGGGAAGGCAGCCTTGGCCGAATCGATGGCTTCCTGCACGGTCGCGCGGCTGGCCAGTTCTACCTTGCGTACCGCCTGGCCGGTGGACGGGTTGAAGACATCGGCGGTGCGCTCACCCTTGGTGACCAGTTCGCCGTGGATCAGGTGCTGAACAATGCTCATGCAAAACTCCAGATAAAGAAGGACGAAGCAGGCGCGTGAGGGCTTCACGCACCCGGCATCACAATCGGAAAGATCAGTCGATCTGGTTCAGGGCTTCACCGACCGCATCGAACAGGCGGTCCAGTTCCTGCGGCTGGGTATTGAAAGTTGGGCCGAACTGCAGGGTGTCACCGCCGAAGCGTACATAGAAGCCGGCTTGCCACAGCTTCATCGCCGCTTCATACGGGCGCACGATGGCATCGCCGTCACGGGCAGCGATCTGAATCGCGCCAGCCAGGCCGTAGTTACGGATGTCGACGATATTCTTGGTGCCCTTCACCCCGTGCAGCAGTTTCTCGAAGTGTGGCGCAAGCTCCGCAGCCGACTGCACCAAACCTTCCTTCTGCAGCAGGTCCAAGGCGGCAAGACCCGCAGCGCAGGCAACGGGGTGCGCCGAGTAGGTGTAACCGTGCGGGAATTCCACGGCGTATTCAGGCGTCGGTTGATTCATGAAGGCCTGGTAGATCTCGCTGGTGGCGATCACCGCGCCCATGGGGATGGCGCCGTTGGTCACTTGCTTGGCGATGCACATCAGGTCTGGGGTCACGCCGAAGGCTTCGGCGCCGGTCATGGCGCCCATGCGGCCGAAACCAGTGATCACTTCGTCGAAGATCAGCAGGATATTGTGCTGGGTGCAGATTTCCCGCAGGCGCTTGAGGTAGCCCTTGGGAGGTGGCAGTACACCGGCAGAGCCCGCCAGCGGCTCGACGATCACCGCAGCGATGTTGGACGCATCATGCAGCTCGATCAGCTTGAGCATCTCGTCGGCCAGGGCGATACCGCCCTCCTCCGGCAAGCCCTTGGAGAAGGCGTTCACCGGCAGCACGGTGTGAGGCAGGTGGTCGACATCCAGCAGTTGGCCGAACATCTTGCGGTTGCCGTTGACGCCACCCAGGCTGGTGCCGGCGATGTTCACCCCATGGTAGCCACGGGCACGGCCGATGATCTTGGTCTTGGTGGCCTGGCCTTTCAGGCGCCAGTAGGCACGCACCATCTTCAGCGCGGTGTCGCAGCACTCGGAGCCGGAGTTGGTATAGAAGACGTGGTTCAGATCGCCCGGGGTCAGCTCGGTAATTTTCTCCGCCAGCTGGAACGACAGCGGGTGGCCGAACTGGAAGGCCGGGGAGTAATCCAGGGTGCCTACCTGGCGCGCAACCGCTTCGGTGATTTCCTTGCGGGTGTGGCCAGCGCCGCAGGTCCACAGCCCCGACAGGGCATCGAAAATCTTGCGGCCCTTGTCATCGACCAGGTAATTGCCTTCGGCCGCCACGATCAGGCGCGGGTCGCGCTGGAAGTTGCGGTTGGCGGTGTAGGGCATCCAGTGGGCATCCAGCTTGAGCTGGCTGGCGATACCCGCGGTTGCGGTTTCCGGCATGTTCATCGGCGGTTCCTCGAAAGACGATTAGGCAACGATGGATGTTGTTGCAGCTAAATTGGCACGGGGATAAAGTCTAGAAAAGCCTACATTTCTAATCTTCAGGTAGCGCAACACTAAACTTATGAGCCGACGCCCCGACCCCCTCGCGCAAGTCAGCGACTTCGACATCCGCCTGCTGAAAATCTACCGAAGCGTCGTTGAATGCGGCGGCTTCTCGGCCGCCGAGAACGTGCTGGGGATTGGCCGCTCGGCCATCAGCCAGCAGATGAACGACCTTGAACAGCGGCTGGGCCTGCGCCTGTGCCAGCGGGGCCGGGCTGGTTTTTCGCTGACCGAGGAAGGCCGCGAGGTCTACCATTCGGCACTGCAACTGCTCAGCGCGCTGGAAAGTTTTCGCACCGAAGTCAATGGCCTGCACCAGCACCTGCGCGGCGAACTCAACATTGGCCTGACCGATAACCTGGTTACCCTGCCGCACATGCGCATCACCCATGCCCTGGCGCAACTCAAGGACCGTGGCCCCGACGTGCGCATCCAGATCCGCATGATCGCTCCCAGCCAGGTCGAACAAGGCGTGCTCGACGGCAGCCTGCACGTCGGCGTGGTGCCGCAGACCAGCCCGCTGTCCGGGCTCGAATACCAGCCGCTGTACAGCGAGCGCTCGCAGCTTTACTGCGCGGTCGGCCACCCGCTGTTCTACGCCGATAACCAGCAGATCGACGACGATCGCCTCAATGCCCAAGAAGCCATTGCCCCCACCTTCCGCTTGCCCGCCGACATCCAGGCCCACTACCAGGCGCTCAACTGCACCGCCAGTGCCTCCGACCGCGAAGGCATGGCCTTTCTGATTCTTACCGGGCGCTACATCGGTTACCTGCCCGACCACTACGCCGCCTTCTGGGTCCAGCAGGGCCGCCTGCGCACACTCAAGCCTGCACAGCGGTTCTATGACCTCAGCCTGAGCTGGGTAACGCGCAAGGGACGCCGGCCAAACCTGGTATTGGAAAGCTTCCTGGAGAGCCTGGCTGCGACACGCTGATGCCTGCTTCTGACGCCAAGGCTTGTCACGCCAGCACAGGCAGGTAATCTTGTCCGACATTCGTTGCCACAGACCTGTCCGGAATCGTCCATGACCCTAGAAGTCCCTGCGCATCGCCTCGCCGCCTCGGGCAAACCCGCCGGCCGCATTCGCCAGAAGAACGAACAGGCCATCATCCAGGCCGCCGAAGACGAATTCGCCCGCCATGGGTTCAAGGGCACCAGCATGAACACCATCGCCCTGAAAGCCGGCTTGCCCAAGGCCAACCTGCATTACTACTTCACCAACAAGCTTGGCCTGTACATCGCCGTGCTGAGCAACATCATCGAACTGTGGGACAGCACCTTCAACGCCCTGAGCGTCGAGGACGACCCGGGCGAGGCGCTGAGTACCTACATTCGCACCAAGATGGAGTTCTCCCGGCGCAACCCCCAGGCCTCGCGCATCTTCGCCATGGAAGTGATCAGCGGCGGCAATTGCCTTACCGAATATTTCAGCGCCGACTACCGCGAGTGGTTCCGTGGCCGCGCCGCGGTGTTCCAGGCCTGGATCGAAGCCGGCAAAATGGACCCGGTCGACCCGGTGCACCTGATTTTCCTGCTTTGGGGTAGCACCCAGCACTACGCCGACTTCGCCACCCAGATCTGCCAGGTTACCGGCCGTAGCCGCCTGACCAAACAGGACATGGAAGACGCCAGCAGCAACCTTATCCACATCATCCTCAAGGGCTGCGGCATCAAGCCGGTGGCCTGACGTTTCAATTGCGGTGTAACCGATGCCTTCAACCCTGCTCGACCTCTGCGAATTTCGTGAGGAAATCCGCAAGAGCCGCTTCATCACCCTGGCCGGCCCTGTCAACAGTGCCGCCGAGGCGATGAGCTTCATCGAACGCCACAGCGACCTGGCCGCCACCCACAACTGCTGGGCCTGGAAGATCGGCGGGCAATACCGCAGCAATGACGACGGCGAACCCGGCGGCACTGCCGGGCGGCCGATCCTCGCGGCTATCGAGGCGCAGGACTGCGACCAGGTGGTGGTGCTGGTAATCCGCTGGTACGGCGGCATCCAGTTGGGCACCGGGGGCCTTGCCCGCGCCTACGGTGGCGGCGCGAACAAATGCCTGCAACAGGCAGCCAAGCGCCTGCTGGTGCAGCGCAGTGAATACCATTGCAGCTGCACCTTCAGTGAACTGGCACTGGTGAAGTTGCGCCTGGCCGACGTGGACGGCCTGGTGCTGGACGAGCAGTTCACCGCCAATGGGGTCGACTTGCAGATTGCCCTGGGCGCCGAACACCAAGCCGCCCTGCAACAGCAACTGGCCGACCTCAGCCGCGGGCGAATTCTGCTCGAAGCACGCTGACAGTTGCCCACATCTACTGTGGGCCGGCCTGTGGATAAGCTTGGGGCACTCCTTTGCAACCCTTGGCCTTCAAGGCCTGCAGAGCATTGAGCATAATTTGATCACCGTTTGATGACAGCGCTAAACGACTGAACCGTCTCCAGTTATCCCCAATGGGTCAGGCCGGTTACACCACCCCCAGCAAAGTGCTTGCACACATTTACTGTGGATCAGCCTGTGGATAACCCGTTAGCCAACACGCCAGACGCCCGTTACCCCACGGCCTCGGGCAGCTGATCATTTTTTGCTCAGCTGTGTTAACAGCAGACCCGGCCTGACTGCAGTATGCTCAGAAGCTTTCACCTGCAACCCTCAAGGAGCGCATACATGGCCACTTCAAAGACTGCCCTCATCATCGGCGCCTCGCGCGGCCTCGGCCTGGGCCTGGTCCAGCGCCTGCATGAAGACGGCTGGAACATCACCGCCACGGTACGCAACCCACAACATCCCGGCGCCCTGGGCGATGTGCCCGGCGTTCGTATCGAACAGCTTGAAATGAACGACACCGCGCAGCTCGATGGCCTCAAGCAGCGCCTGCAAGGCCAGCAGTTCGACCTGGTGTTCGTCAACGCAGGGGTCATGGGCCCGCTTCCGCAAGACCTGGAAAGCGTGACCACCCAGGCCGTCGGCGATCTGTTCATGACCAACGCCGTGGCGCCGATCCGCGTGGCCCGCCGCCTGGCCGGGCAAGTGCGCGAAGGCACGGGCGTGTTGGCGTTCATGAGCTCGATCCTGGGCAGCGTGACGATTCCGGACGGCGGCGAAATTTGCCTGTACAAGGCCAGCAAGGCAGCCCTGAACTCGATGATCAACAGCTTCGTGGTGGAACTGCAACGCCCCGATCTGTGTGTGCTGGCCATGCACCCGGGCTGGGTGAGAACCGACATGGGCGGCGAAAACGCCGAAATCGACGTACTCACCAGCACCCGCGGCATGCTTGAGCAAGTCAAGGCACACAGCGGCAAAGGCGGCCTGCGCTTCATCAACTACAAAGGCGATTCGCTCACCTGGTGAATGAATACCGACCGGCCGGGCGCAAAGCCCGGCCAGCCCCTGTAAACTAGCGGCAACCGTACCTGATTCGAGACAACACCCCATGTATGAATGGTTGAACGCCCTGCCCAAGGCCGAACTGCACCTGCACCTGGAAGGCTCGCTGGAGCCCGAACTGCTGTTCGCCCTGGCCGAGCGCAACAAGATCGCCCTGCCCTGGAACGACGTCGAAACCCTGCGAAGCGCCTACGCCTTCAACAACCTGCAGGAATTTCTCGACCTCTACTACCAAGGCGCCGACGTGCTGCGCACCGAGCAGGACTTCTACGACCTGACCTGGGCCTACCTGCAGCGCTGCAAGGCTCAGAACGTCATCCACACCGAACCGTTTTTCGACCCGCAAACCCACACCGACCGCGGCATCCCCTTTGAAGTGGTGCTGGGCGGCATCAACCAGGCCCTCAAGGATGGCCGTGAGCAACTGGGCATCAGCAGCGGCCTTATCCTGAGCTTCCTGCGCCACCTCAGCGAAGACGAAGCGCAGAAAACCCTCAACCAGGCCCTGCCCTTCCGCGACGCGTTCATTGCCGTGGGCCTGGACAGCTCCGAGATGGGCCACCCACCGAGCAAGTTCCAGCGCGTGTTCGACCGTGCCCGCAGCGAAGGCTTCGTGGCCGTGGCCCACGCCGGCGAGGAAGGCCCGCCCGAGTACATCTGGGAAGCCCTCGACCTGCTGAAGATCAAGCGTATCGACCACGGCGTGCGCGCCATCGAGGACGAACGCCTGATGCAGCGGATCATCGACGAGCAGATCCCGCTGACCGTCTGCCCGCTGTCCAACACCAAACTGTGCGTGTTCGACCACATGAGCCAGCACAACATCCTCGACATGCTCGAACGCGGCGTGAAGGTAACGGTGAACTCGGACGACCCAGCGTATTTCGGCGGCTACGTCACCGAAAACTTCCATGCCCTGCACACCCATCTGGGCATGACCGAAGACCAGGCCCGGCGCCTGGCGCAGAACAGCCTGGACGCACGCCTGGTGTAATTGCCGGCAGGCGTTGCGGTCAGCCGACCTGCAACGTCTGCACGCGGGCAATGCGGTTGATTTCCTGCACGCCCAGTGCGGAAATCTGCAACGCCCGCGTCCCCTCCGCCTCGCGAACCCACCCCGACTGCAGGAACAAGCGCAGCAGTGCCTGGCCCAGCGTGCCGCCCAGGTGAGGTTCCTGGTCGCTCCATTCGCCACAGTGGCAGATGACGCAGCCGCGTTGCTGGCGCGACGCCAGGGCGTCGATGTACACGCCGATGCCGGCCAATTGCACGCGCCCCTCTTCACTGACCATCATCTGCTGCAAGGTACCCTCAAGCCAGCCGGCCACCCGCAAGCGGTGGTACAGCTCACCGGCAATCTCGCCCCCCAGGTGGTCACCGCAACGCCGCGCCCGGCGCAGCGACACCGGCAGCTGCTTGCCCTGGCGCTCACGCTCGCCGCCCAGTCGCACGCTGGCCAAGGCCTCCACCGCTGCGCCCACCTGGGGCGTGGCCAGCCTGAAATAACGCTTGCGCCCCCGTGACTCCAGCCTGAGCAGCCCTGCCGAAGACAACAACGACAGATGGGCGCAGGCCGAAGATGAGGTCAGCCCGGTCAACATTGCCAGCTCATCGGTCGGCCGCGGCGTGCCGTCGATCAGCGCCCACAACATCGCGCTGCGCTTGGGGTCGGCCATCAGGCCGGCAATTTGACTGATACTGCTGACTGCATTCATGTCCGTTTAACTCCCTGAACGATCTCACCTGATTTCCAATGGCCAACCCTGGCAACGCAGATCGGCACGCCAAACATTCGTAGCCGGGGCAGTATAAGCCGCAGCAATGCCTGAACTGGGGTACTGAACGGGGGTGGGTACGGGCAAACGGCGGTTGGGTATACCCCCCCACGATGGCCGTTGGCGGGCAGGCCACGCAGGCCAAATCACCGGAAACCTTGCAATTGAACGGAAGAAACAGGACATGAGGAAAACCGGCCCTGCGCTTGTAGCGACATTGCCGACAGCCTGCTACTACAAATAAGGCAAATGAAAGCGAAGCTTCCACACCTCAAAGCGGCATTTCCAAAACCACCCGAACGGCTGGCTCAGCGACCGCCAGTCAGGCCGCGAAGCCAGGCCATGGCATGCAGTGGCCGCAGCGCTACACTGGGGCGGCTCATCCCTGAACCGGAGGTAGGCCGCAATGAAGATTGTCGTCAGCGCGTCGAACCGCAACCCTAACTGCCCCTGGCAGGTAAGGCTCGATCAGCACGTGGTGAGTTTTCGCAGCGAGGCCGAGGCACGGGCCTTCGTCGCCACCCTGGAAACGCGCCTGCGCGCCCCCCACGCACTCATGCCGGACGCTTGGCCTGCAAACGCCGGGTCAACAGCGCGACACTGACCGCCAGCGCGCCGCACAGGCTGATCACCAGCGTCATCGGCACGGCGCTGCCATCGTGCAGCACACCGACCAAGGCTGCCGCGCCCGCCGCCACGCTGAACTGCAGGCAGCCCATCAACGCCGAGGCACTGCCCGCCCTTGCGCCCTGGCCGCTCATGGCGCAGGCCGAGGCATTGGGGATAATGCAGCCAAGGCTGGCGATGCAGACGAACAGGGGCACCATCAACGGCCACAGCTGCGCCGGGCGCAATGCCGCCACGCCGAGCAGCACCAGCCCTGCCGCCAGGTACATCCATACCGCACGGGCCAGCAGGAACGCCGGGCCACGCTTGGCCAGCAACCGCGCATTGACCTGCGCCACCAGGATGAACCCGGCGGCATTGGTACCGAACAGCCAGCCATAGTGCTCGGCCGGAACGCCGTAGAGCTTGATGAAGACGAAAGGCGAACCGGCGATATAGGCAAACATCCCGGCGATGGCGATACCACCGGTCAGCGCATGGCCAAGAAATACCCGGTCAGCCAACAGGCGCAGGTACTGGCGCAGCGCCCCCGACAACGGCTGGCGGGGCATGTGTGCCGGCAGGCTTTCGGGCAGGCCCAGGCTCACGGCCAGCAGGCAGGCGGCACTGAACAGGCTCAAGGCAAGGAAGATCGACTGCCAGCCGGCAAGGTTCACCAACACCCCACCCAACATCGGCGCCAGAATGGGCGCCAGGCCCATTACCAGCATCAGTTGCGAGAACACCTTGGCCGAGGCCACCGGGTCGCATTTGTCGCTGACGATCGCCCGCGACAGCACCATGCCGGCACAGCCGCCCAAGGCCTGGACGAACCGCGCCAGCACCAGCGTATCGAGGTTGGGCGCGTAGGCGCAGGCCAGTGACGCCAGGGTGAACAGGCCAACACCGAACAGCAGAGGCTTGCGTCGGCCGAAACGGTCGGCCACCGGGCCATAGGCCAGCTGGCCGATCGACAGGCCGAGGAAGTAGGCGGCCAGGGTGGTCTGTACATGTTGTTCATCGGTGGCGAACGCCTGCGCCATGGCCGGAAAGGCGGGCAGGTAAAAGTCGATCGCCAAGGGCCCGAACGCACTCAATGCGCCCAGAATCAGCACCATTCGCAGGTTCATCAGGAATCCATAGCAGGCTAAGCAAGCCAGCAATTCTACCTGCTGCGCGGGCCATCAGCATGAAAACATTGTTCCGGCTCAGGCCACTTGCGCCTCATACCCCTCCTCGCGAATGGCTGCCAGCACTTGCTCGGCCGGCAGGCCACTGTGCACCCGCACCTGCTGGCCGGCCAGGTCGACCTCCACCTGGGCCTGGGCATCCTGCGCCTGCACCGCACGGGTCACCGCTTTCACACAGTGGCCACAGGTCATGCCTTGTACATTGAACACTTGCATGGGTATCGCCTCCTTCAGGGTTTTGTGCAGTTTCAAGCTTGCCACCGGGGCAAGGTCAAGTTCTGCAACGAACGGCCGGGCTGGAAATCCCCGCCAACCTCGGCCAAGCTGCGCCTTTGACGATTGTGCCAAGCAGGAGATTCATCATGTTCAGGACAGCAGCGGGCGTTGTTGGGCTAATGGCCACGCTGGCCGCGGTGCCACCGGCCAGCGCCGAGGACAACGCCGCCTACAGCGTACTGATCATTTCCCGGGAGCGCCTGGAAGTGGCCACCAGTTGCGAAATCGGCGTGTACCTCAACGACCAGCTCTCCGGCCGCGTTTTCCAGGAGCAGTCGACCTCCTTCAACCTGCCGCCTGGCCCGGTCGATGTGCGCCTGCGCCTGCTGCCAGGGCAGGTGCCCGGTTGCGCCCCCGGCATCGAGGACCAGCGCAGCACACGTTTGAACCTGCAAGCGGGCCAGATCAGCAAATACCGTATCGCCATGGGGCATTATGGGCTCGAGCTCAAGCGCGCCAGCCTGAACTATTGACCTTCCCCACGTGACAAGGTTGATGCTGCAGGCCTGCCCCAAGGAGGAACGTCATGCCTGCATCCACCACCTTCGACCTGCCGATTGCCGGCATGACCTGCGCCAGCTGTGCCGGCCGGGTCGAGCGCGCCCTGCGCAAGGTCAGCGGCGCTGAACACGTCAGCGTCAACCTCGCCACCGAGCAGGCCAGGGTCCAGGCCCCGGCCGGCAGCTTGCCAGCCTTGGTCGGCGCCGTGCGCGATGCCGGCTACCGCGTGCCGAGCCGCACCGTGGAGCTCAGCATTGGCGGCATGACCTGCGCCAGTTGCGTTGGCCGGGTGGAGCGTGCCCTGGGCAAAGTGCCGGGAGTGGAGCAGGTAAGCGTCAACCTGGCCAGCGAACGGGCGCACCTGCAGGTGCTGCAGGCACTGGGCGAGCAACCGTTGATCGCCGCCGTCGAAGCCGCCGGCTACAGCGCCAGCCTGCCGCAGGCCGCCAGCGCAGCGGCCGCAGGCGACCAGCGCCGCCTGCAGTACGAGCGCCTGGCCGTCGCCGCGGCGCTGCTGCTGGCCCTGCCGCTGGTGCTGCCGATGCTGCTGCAACCCTTGGGCGTGCACTGGATGCTGCCAGCCTGGGCGCAGTTCCTGTTGGCCACGCCGGTGCAGTTCGTGCTCGGCGCACGCTTTTATGTGGCCGCCTTCAAGGCCGTGCGCGCAGGCGCCGGCAACATGGACCTGCTGGTCGCCCTGGGCACCAGCGCCGGTTACGGCCTGAGCCTGTATCAGTGGGCCCAGGCGCCAGCAGGCACGCAACCCCACTTGTATTTCGAAGCCTCGGCGGTGGTCATCGCCCTGGTGCTGCTGGGCAAGTACCTGGAAAGCCGGGCCAAGCGCCAGACGGCCAGCGCCATCCGTGCCCTCGAAGCCCTGCGCCCCGAACGCGCAGTGCGCGTGGTCGATGGCATCGAAGAAGACGTGGCCATTGCCCAACTGCGCCTGGGCGACCTGGTGCGGGTACAGCCGGGTGAGCGCTTTCCGGTCGATGGGCAAGTGGAGCAAGGCAGCAGCCATGCCGACGAGGCACTGATCAGCGGTGAAAGCCTGCCCGTGCCCAAGCAGCCCGGCGACAGCGTGACCGGCGGCGCCATCAACGGCGAAGGCCGGCTGCTGGTGCGCACCCAGGCACTGGGCACGGAAACCGTGCTGGCGCGGATCATCCGCCTGGTCGAGGATGCCCAGGCGGCCAAGGCACCGATCCAGAAGCTGGTCGACCGGGTCAGCCAAGTGTTCGTCCCGGCCGTGCTGGTGCTCGCGCTGTGTACCCTGGTGGGCTGGTGGTTGGCCGGCGCCGCAATCGAAACCGCGCTGATCAACGCCGTCGCCGTGCTGGTGATTGCCTGCCCCTGCGCCCTCGGCCTGGCCACCCCGGCGGCGATCATGGCGGGCACTGGCGTGGCCGCCCGCCACGGTATCCTGATCAAGGACGCCGAAGCCCTGGAGCGTGCCCATGCGGTCAACCGCGTGGTGTTCGACAAAACCGGCACGCTCACCTCCGGCAGCCCGCGCATCCTCCACTGCCAGGCCGTGGCCGGCGACGCCGCCTCGCTCAAGCGCCTGGCCGGCGCGCTGCAGCGGGGCAGCGAACACCCCTTGGCCAAGGCGGTGCTGGATGCGTGCGCCGAACAGGGCCTGGAGGTTCCCACGGTCAGCAACAGCCAGTCCCTGACAGGCCGTGGCATCGCCGGGCAAGTGGAAGGCCGTGACCTGGCCTTGGGCAACCGCCGCCTGCTCGACGAAAGCGGCCTGCAGCCCGGCGAGCTGCTCGACAAGGCCCAGGCCTGGGAAGCCCAAGGGCGCACCTTATCCTGGTTGATCGAGCGCGCCCCCACGCCCCGCGTGCTCGGCCTGTTCGCCTTCGGCGACAGCCTCAAGTCCGGTGCCGAACAAGCCATCGCCGCCCTGCACGCCCGGCACATCAGCAGCCACCTGTTGACGGGCGACAACCGGGGCAGCGCCAAGGTCGTCGCCGAGGCCCTGGGCATCGACGACGTGCATGCCGAAGTGCTGCCGGCCGACAAGGCCGCCACGGTGGCTGCCCTGAAGCGCGATGGCGTGGTGGCGATGGTCGGCGACGGCATCAACGACGCCCCGGCCCTGGCCGCCGCCGATATCGGCATCGCCATGGGCGGTGGCACCGACGTGGCGATGCAGGCCGCCGGCATCACCCTGATGCGCGGCGACCCGCGCCTGGTGCCCGCTGCCCTGCAGATCAGCCGCAAGACCTATGCGAAAATCCGCCAGAACCTGTTCTGGGCGTTCATCTACAACCTGGTCGGCATTCCCCTGGCCGCGCTCGGCTACCTCAACCCGGTGCTGGCCGGTGCCGCCATGGCGCTGTCCAGCGTCAGCGTGGTAGGCAACGCCTTGTGGCTGAAAACCTGGAAACCCACGCACATTACCGAGGAGGCCCCATGAATATCGGCCAGGCTGCCCGCCGCAGCGGGCTTAGCGCCAAGATGATCCGCTACTACGAGTCCATCGGCCTGCTCAAGCCGGCCACTCGCAGCGACAGCGGCTACCGCCTGTACCAGGCCGAAGACCTGCACACCCTGGCGTTCATCAAGCGCTCCCGCGACCTGGGTTTTTCCCTCGAAGAAGTCAGCAAGCTGCTGACCCTGTGGCAGGACCGCGGGCGCGCCAGTGCCGACGTCAAGACCCTGGCCAGCCAGCACATCGCCGAACTGAACCGGCGCATCGAGGAGCTGGTGAGCCTGCGCGACACCCTGGGCGACCTGGTCGCCCACTGCCAGGGCGACGAGCGCCCGGACTGCCCGATTCTCAAGGACCTGGCCAATGGCGCGAGCTGCTGCCACTGAGCGCCCGCGGCAGGGGCTGTCATCTGCACGCAACAGCTTTTTGGTATGCCATATTAGCCCAAAGCCGACCGAATCATCGTCAAACGCGACTTTGCCTAATAAATACGGGCACTTGCGCTAAAAAAATCCCGGACGCTGCCGATCTAGTGGCTACCTGCCTCGCGTGTCGAAAAAAAATATTCCGGGAGCGTCGATGAACATCAAACAGAAACTGACCTGGGCATTCGCGGTCATCGCCGCCTTGCCCATCGTCCTTGTGGCCACCCTGGTGGTCATCAACCTGCGCGGCGAAGCCCGCGATGGATTCCTCGACGGCAGCAGCCGGGAAATCCGCCAGGTCAGCAACGCGATGAACATCTTCTTCCAGGGCATCGACCAGAACGTCGCGTACCTGGCCTCCCAACCCCTGGTCACCGCCACCGGCAGCAACCTGAACAAGTTCATGAGCGCCAACCCGTCCTACGAGCTGGGCGAGCAGGACAAGCAACTGCTGGAATTCTTCACCCGCCTGGCCGAAACCCACCCTGGCTACGCCTACGTGTCCTACGGCGTGAGTGACGGCGGCTACGTCGGTTGGCCGGCCGGGCAGAAATTCATCAACTACGACCCGCGCCCACGCCCCTGGTACCAGCTGGCCATGGCCAATCCCGGCAAGACCATGCGTACCGGCGCCTACTACTGGGCGGCCGACGATGCGGTGCTGGTCAGCACCGTGCGCGCCGTGCCCAATCAGCTGGGCAACCCCGGCGGTGTGGTGAACATCGACGTGTCGCTCAAAGGCCTCACCGAAATCGTCAAGCAGATCAAGCTGGGCAACAGCGGCTACCTGATGCTGGTGGAAAGCAACGGCAATGTAATGGTCGACCCGCGCGATGCCAGCCACAACTTCAAGCAGCTGGCCAGCTTCGGCAGCGGCTACGGCGAGCTGGCCAAGGCCGGCAAGGGCCTGGTCGAGGTGGAACTGAACGGCGTGCGCTACATGGCCAACGTCTACCCGGACGAACAGCTTGGCTGGACCTTCATCGGCCTGATCGAGCAAAGTGAAGTGATGCAGACCACCACCCGCCTGACCTGGCTGATCGCTGCCATCGCGCTGGTGCTGGCGGCCCTGTTCGCCGTGGTTGGCGCCACCTTCGCCAAACTGATCGTGCGCCCGATCAACAGCGTTACCAGCGGCCTGGAAGACATCGCCCAGGGCGAAGGCGACCTCACCCGCAACCTCGAAGTGCGCGGCCGCGACGAAACCGCGCAACTGGCCAGCTGGTTCAACCAGTTCCTTGGCGCCATCCGCAGCCTCATCCAGCACATCGGCGCGGCGGCAGGCAAGATCCTCAGCACCTCGAACAGCTCCACCCGGGTTTCCGGCGACATGGCCGAAGCTGCCGGGCGCCAGCGTGAGGCGGTGGACATGGTGTCTACCGCCTTCCACGAAATGGTCGCCACCGCCAACGAGGTCGCCCGCTCCTGCAGTCAGGCCGCGCAATCGGCCGACAGTGGCCAGCAGCAGGCCCGTGAAGGCCAGCAACAGATCGACGCGGCGGTGAGCAGCGTCGACCGCTTGAGCCAGGAAATTGAACAATCGGCCCAGTCGATCCAGCAACTGGAGCGCGACAGCAACGCCATCCAGTCGATTCTCGGCACCATTCGCTCGATCGCCGAGCAAACCAACCTGCTGGCACTCAACGCCGCCATCGAAGCGGCCCGTGCCGGCGAGCAGGGCCGCGGCTTTGCCGTGGTGGCCGACGAGGTGCGGGCACTGGCCAAACGTACCGCCGACTCCACCGCGGAAATCGACGGGCTGCTCGGCAACCTGGCCAGCCGCACCGCCGAGGTGGCTGAGCAGATGCACGCAAGCCTTGAGGTTTCGCAGCAGTCGGTCAGCCGCATTGGCCTGGCCCGCGACAGCTTCGGGCAGATTCGCGAGTCGGTGGACATCATTCGCGACATGAACACCCAGATCGCCACCGCCGCCGAGGAGCAGCACCAGGTGGCCGAGGACATCAACCGCCACATCAGCCAGATTCACGGCGATGCCCAACTGGTGGCCGAACTGGCCCAGGCGGCGCGCCAGGACTCCGAAAGCCTGGCGGGGCTGTCCAACGAACTGGATGCCCTGGTGCGGCGTTTCCGTACCTGAGCCCACGCCTGATGAACCTGGCCCAAAACCGGTAGGAGCGAGCAAAGCTCGCGATGGGCTGCAAAGCAGCCCCAGCCTCATCAGCCGCGAAGCTGGAAACCTGGGGCCGCTACGCGCCCCATCGCGAGCTACGCTCGCTCCTACCGGGAGGGGCCGGCACGGGCCACATCACAACTTCAATTCACCCGGCGTCGCCCCAAACAGCTGCTTGAAGGCCGCAATGTAGGCCGAGGTCGAATCATACCCACAGCCCAACGCCGCATCCGTCACACTCTCCCCCGCCTCCAGCAACGCCAGCGACGACAACAGCCGCATGCGCTGGCGCCAGTTGCGGAAGCTCAGCCCCGTCTCTCGCTGGAACAGCCGCATCAAGGTCTTCTCCGAACACCCCAGCTGCACCGCCCACTGCTGCAGGGTCTGCGCCTGGTCAGGCGCTGCGATCAAGCCGTTGCACAGCGCCAGCAAGCCCGGGTGGCGCGGCATTGGCAGGGAGAATGCCACCTCCGGCAAGGTCCGCAACTGGTCGAGCAACACCGCCACCAGCCGCCCTTGCACGCTGTCACCTTCGGCATATTCGGCCGGGAATTGGCAGAACTGCTTGATCAGCTCGCGCGCCAGCGGCGTCACTTCCAGCACTCGGCATTGCGCCGGTGCCCATGGGCAGGCGTCACGGCGAATATACAAGCTGCGCATCTCGGCCTGGCCCGAGGTCACCACTTCATGTTCCGCATCAGCGGGAATCCACACGCCCCATTGCGGCGGGGCGAAGTAGCTACCATCGCCGGTATACACCCCCAGCACGCCACTGATCGCGTAGGAAAACTGCACCCAATCATGGCTATGGCGGGTGGTCCAGGAGCCGGCACCGAGGCTTTCGGCACGGGCATAGAGTGGCCGGGGCAAATGCTCCAGGGCAGGAATGGCGCGGGGGTGTCCGATGGTCGGCATAGCGAATTCTTATCGTTCTGAGCAGACAAGCCTACCAGAGAACCGCGCTTTCCTCTTCGCGGGCAAGCCCGCTCCCACAGGCACACCGCCATCTGTAATTAAATGGACTCGCCCCCGCCGAGGCATCACAGTGCCACGGTGGCGTTCTAAGAAGCCAACGGCAGCGAGGGCGAGACCATGAAAAAGCTTACGACGAAACACGATTGTGCGCCTTGTGC
>NZ_VWXK01000056.1 GCF_011752565.1 Pantoea sp. Ap-967 | reverse complement strand
GCTGATTTCGTCACTGCTGGCCGCCGGTGCGGGGGCCTGCGGCGCCACGCTGGCGCCCGGCAGGGCATCGGCCTGGAAGGTGCCCTTGCCATGCAACTGGTCGAGCAGCGACTCGAATTCTTCGTCGGTGATTTCGTCGCTCACCGGGGCACTGGCTTCGGCCACCGGCTCAGCGCCCGCCAGTTCCGGCGAGAACTGGCCCTTGCCGTGCAGCTGGTCGAGCAGCGATTCGAACTCGGCGTCGGTGATTTCATCACCGCCAGCACTGACGGTCTCGCCTGCCATCTGCGCGTCGAACGCCGCGGCCTCGGCCTTCACCGCATCGAGCGAGTCGAGCAGCTGCTCGAACTCGGTGTCGGTGATGTCGGCCTCGGCGGCAGGCTCGGCCGCTACCGGTTCAGCGGCAGCCTCGAGCACCGCTGCAGGCGCATCGGCGCTGGCAGGTTCGGCCAGGCGCGACAGGGCTGCCAGCAACTCAGGGGTGGCCGGGGTCACGTCGCTGCGCTCGCGCACTTGGCCGAACATGCTGTTGACCGTGTCCAGCGCTTCGAGCACCACGTCCATCAGTTCCGCGTCGACCCGGCGCTCACCTTTGCGCAGGATGTCGAACACGTTCTCGGCAATGTGGCAGCACTCCACCAGCTCGTTGAGCTGAAGGAAGCCGGCGCCCCCTTTTACAGTGTGGAAACCGCGAAAGATGGCATTGAGCAGGTCGGCATCGTCGGGTCGGCTTTCCAGCTCGACCAGTTGCTCGGACAGTTGCTCAAGAATTTCGCCGGCTTCTACCAGGAAATCCTGAAGGATTTCTTCATCGGCGCCGAAGCTCATTAAACGTGCTCCTTAAAAACCCAGACTGGACAGCAGATCATCGACATCGTCCTGACCGGACACGACGTCTTCACGCTTATCGGCATGAATCTGCGGACCTTCACCCCGAGTCGGATGTTTTTCTTGATCTTTTTCAGCGCGCAGCTGCTGGTGGTCATGTTCGATACCGGCAAAACGGTCGACTTGACTGGCCATCAGCACGAGCTTGAGCAGATTGCTTTCTACTTCGGTCACCAGCGCGGTCACGCGCTTGATCACCTGGCCGGTCAGGTCTTGATAGTCCTGGGCCAGCAAAATGTCGTTGAGGTGCCCGGATACCTTGCGGTTACCCTCGGCGCTGTGCGTCAGGAAACTGTCGACGCGCTTGACCAGCTCGCGAAACTCTGGCGCGGCCACCTCACGGCGCATGAAACGCTGCCAGTCCACGCTCAGGGACTGCGCCTCGGCCGCCAGGTCGTTGAGCACCGGGGTGCTCTCCTCTACCAGGTCCATGGTGCGGTTGGCGGCGCCTTCGGTGAGCTTGACCACGTACGACAGCCGCTCGGTGGCGTCGGTGATCTGCGACACTTCCTCGGCCTGCGGCATGCGCGGGTCGATCTGGAAGCTGACGATGGCGCTGTGCAGCTCACGGGTGAGCTTGCCGACTTCCTGGTACAGGCCGCGGTCGCGGGTCTGGTTGAGCTGATGAATCAGCTGCACCGCCTCGCCGAAACGCCCTCGTTCCAGGCTCTCGACCAGCTCCTGGGCATGTTTCTTCAGGGTCGATTCGAACTCCCCCAAAGACGAATGTGTTGGTTCCATGGCGCCCCCTGACCTGACTCAGCCGTTGACGCGTTCGAAGATCTTCTCGATCTTTTCTTTGAGCACCTGGGCGGTGAACGGCTTGACCACGTAACCATTGACCCCGGCCTGGGCCGCTTCGATGATCTGGTCGCGCTTGGCTTCGGCGGTCACCATCAGCACCGGCATGCCCTTGAGGCGCTCGTGGGCGCGCACCTTGCGCAGCAGGTCGATACCGGACATGCCTGGCATGTTCCAGTCGGTCACCAGGAAGTCGTAATGGCCGCTTTCAAGCATCGGCAGCGCCGTGGTGCCGTCGTCGGCTTCATCGGTGTTGGTGAAGCCCAGGTCACGCAACAGGTTCTTGATGATCCGCCGCATCGTCGAAAAATCGTCAACGATGAGGATTTTCATGTCTTTGTTCAAGTAGACCTCCAAGCAGTCTCAAACGCGCTCGGCCCCGAGCGCGCGCATTCATTCAATTCGGTACAACATGGAAAACGAACGTGGCGCTCGACCGCGACCACCCCGGGCTCAACGTGCCCGCCATTCCCCCAGGCGGCTGCGCAGGCGCGCGGCACACTGGCTGTGCAACTGGCTGACCCGCGACTCGCTGACCCCCAGGACCTCGCCGATTTCCTTGAGGTTGAGCTCTTCGTCGTAGTACAGCGCCAGCACCAGCCGCTCACGCTCCGGCAGGTTGGCGATGGCATCGGTCAGGGCAGCCTGGAAGCGCTCGTCCTCAAGGTCGCGCGACGGCTCGACCTGGCCGCTGGCACCGTCCTCATGCAGCCCTTCGTGTTCGCCGTCCTGCAACAGGTCGTCAAAACTGAACAGGCGGCTGCCCAGGGTATCGTTCAAGATCCCGTAGTAATCATCGAGGCTCAATTGAAGTTCGGCAGCAACTTCATGATCTTTAGCGTCTCGCCCGGTTCTTGCTTCAACCGCACGCATCGCGTCGCTGACCATGCGTGTGTTGCGGTGCACCGAACGCGGTGCCCAGTCGCCTTTGCGCACCTCATCGAGCATGGCACCGCGGATGCGGATGCCGGCGTAGGTTTCGAAGCTGGCGCCCTTGCTGGCGTCGTATTTGTTGGCGACTTCAAGCAGGCCGATCATGCCGGCCTGGATCAGGTCCTCGACCTGCACGTTGGCCGGCAGGCGCGCCAGCAGGTGGTAGGCGATGCGCTTGACCAGCGGCGCGTAGCGTTCGACCAGTTCGTACTGGGCGTCCTTGGCCGCCTTGCTGTACATCTTGAAACCGCTTGCGTTCATAGCACCGGCCCTGCGCTGGTGGGTTGCACCAGGCGCTCGACGAAGAACTCCAGGTGCCCGCGTGGGTTGGCCGGCAGCGGCCAGCTGTCGACCTTCTGGGCGATGGCCTTGAACGCCAGGGCACACTTGGAGCGCGGGAACGCCTCGTACACCGCCCGCTGCTTTTGCACCGCCTTGCGCACGCACTCGTCGTAGGGCACGGCGCCCACGTACTGCAGGGCAACGTCAAGGAAGCGGTCGGTGACCTTGGTCAGCTTGGCGAACAGGTTGCGCCCTTCCTGCGGGCTCTGCGCCATGTTGGCCAGCACGCGGAAACGGTTCATGCCGTAGTCACGGTTGAGCAGCTTGATCAGCGCGTAGGCGTCGGTGATCGAGGTGGGCTCGTCGCACACCACCAGCAACACTTCCTGGGCTGCGCGGACAAAACTGACTACCGAGTCACCAATACCCGCAGCGGTGTCGATCACCAGCACGTCGAGGTTGTCGCCAATCTCGCTGAATGCCTGGATCAGCCCGGCATGCTGGGCCGGCGCCAGGTGCACCATGCTCTGGGTGCCGGAGGCAGCCGGCACGATGCGCACCCCGCCTGGCCCCTGCAACAGCACGTCACGCAATTCGCAGCGGCCCTCGATGACATCGGCCAGGGTGCGCTTGGGGGTGAGCCCGAGCAACACGTCGACGTTGGCCAGGCCAAGATCGGCGTCCAGCAGCATCACCCGGCGGCCGAGTTCGGCCAGCGCCAGGGACAGGTTCACTGAAACGTTTGTCTTGCCGACGCCACCTTTGCCACCGGTTACGGCGATCACCTGTACGGGATGCATGCTACCCATGTTCGTTGTTTACCTTGTCTCGCTTGGACCCACGCCACGCGCACCGCGCGACAGCCAGCTCCGGAATGTAGGTATTGTGCATACGCTCGCTCCTCAACCCACGCGCCGCGGGTTGTGGTAGAGATCAGCGAACATGTCGGCCATCGCCTCTTCGCTGGGCTCGTCCTGCAGTTGCACGTTGACCGCGCGGGTCACCAGCTGGTGCGGGCGCGGCAGGTGCAGGTCGTCAGGAATGCGCGGGCCATCGGTGAGATAAGCCACCGGCAGTTCATGACTGATGGCCAGGCTCAGCACATCGCCGAGGCTCGCCGTTTCATCGAGTTTGGTCAGGATGCAACCGGCCAGGCCGCAGCGCTTGTAGCTGTGGTAGGCGGCGGTCAGCACCTGCTTCTGGCTGGTGGTGGCCAGTACCAGGTAGTTCTTCGCGGCAATGCCACGCCCGGCCAGGGTTTCCAGCTGCATGCGCAGGGCCGGGTCGCTGGCCTGCAGGCCGGCGGTGTCGATCAGCACCACGCGCTTGCGCAGCAACGGCTCCAGCGCCGCCGCCAGGGACTGGCCCGGGTCGACGTAGGTCACCGGCACGTTGAGGATGCGGCCCAGGGTCTTGAGCTGTTCCTGGGCGCCGATGCGGAAACTGTCCATGCTCACCAGGGCCAGGTTCTGTGGGCCGTACTTGAGCACGTAGCGCGCCGCCAGCTTGGCCAGGGTGGTGGTCTTGCCCATGCCGGCCGGGCCGACCATGGCAATCACGCCGCCGTCTTCGATGGGCTCGACCTGCGGCACTTCGATCATCCGCGCCAGGTACGCCAGGAGCATGCGCCAGGCCTGGCGCGGCTCTTCGATCTCGGCCGTGAGGTCGAGCAACTGGCGGGCGATCGGGCCGGACAGGCCGATACGCTGCAGGCGGCGCCAGAGGTTGGCCTGGGCCGGCTTGCTGCCTTGCAGCTGGTTCCAGGCCAGCGAGCCCAGTTGCACTTCGAGCAGCTCACGCAGGCCCGACAGTTCCGAGCGCATGGCATCAAACAGGCGCGGGTCGACTGCGGGCTGCGCAGGCGCGGGGGCCGGGGCTGGCGTATCGACGTGCGGTTCGATCAGCGGCTCGGCAGCGGTCAGCGACTGGCCGGCGAACAATTGGCGGTTGCCTTCGCTGGCTTCGGCGCGGTTGTCCAGCTCGGCCTGGGCCGTGGCGATGCGCGACTGGGTCTTGCGCAGCTCTTGTTCAAGCTCGGCGTTGGGCACGCGCGGGGCCAGCGCAGACAGCTTGTAGTCCAGCGCAGCAGTCAGTTCGACACCCCCGGCAATGCGGCGGTTGCCGATGATGGCGGCATCGGCACCCAGCTCATCACGGACCAGCTTCATGGCCTGACGCATATCGGCGGCGAAAAAACGCTTAACTTGCATAACCCACTACCTCAGCCGTTGGGGCCCACGGTGGCAACGATGGTGACTTGCTTGTTATCCGGTATTTCCTGATACGCCAGAACATGCAAATTCGGTACAGCCAGGCGGCCGAAGCGCGACAGCATGGCGCGGATCGGGCCGGCGACCAGGAGAATGGCCGGCTGGCCCTGCATTTCCTGGCGCTGGCATGCGTCGATCAACGAACGCTGCAGCTTTTCGGCCATGCTCGGTTCCAGAAGCACACCGTCTTCCTGACCCTGCCCGGCCCTTTGCAAACTATTGAGCAAAATCTGTTCCAACCTGGGCTCCAGGGTGATCACAGGCAGCTCGGACTCAACGCCGACAATGCTTTGCACGATGGCGCGACACAATCCGACCCGCACCGACGCCACCAGCGCGGCGGTATCTTGACTCTTGCTGGCGTTGTTGGCGATGGCCTCGGCGATGCTGCGGATGTCTCGCACCGGCACCTGCTCGGACAACAGCGCCTGCAGAACCTTGAGCAGCCCCGACAAGGAAATGACGCTAGGCACCAGTTCCTCTGCAAGTTTAGGCGATGCCTTGGCCAGCACCTGCAGCAACTGCTGGACCTCTTCGTGGCCGATCAGCTCGTGGCAGTGCTTCTGCAGGATCTGGTTGAGGTGGGTGGCCACCACGGTACTGGCATCGACCACGGTGTAGCCCAGCGACTGCGCCTGGGCGCGCTGGCCGATGTCGATCCACACCGCTTCCAGGCCGAACGCAGGGTCGCGCGCGGCAATGCCGTTGAGGCTGCCGAACACCTGGCCGGGGTTGATCGCCAGCTCCCGGTCCGGGTAGATCTCGGCCTCGGCCAGGATCACCCCCATCAGCGTCAGGCGGTAGGCGCTGGGCTGCAGGTCGAGGTTGTCGCGAATGTGCACCGTGGGCATGAGGAAGCCCAGGTCCTGGGAGAGCTTCTTGCGCACCCCCTTGATCCGCGCCAGCAGTTGCCCGCCCTGGTTGCGGTCGACCAGCGGAATCAGGCGGTAGCCGACTTCCAGGCCGATCATGTCGATGGGCGTGACGTCATCCCAGCCCAGTTCCTTGGTGTCCATCGCACGTTGCGGCGAGGGCAGCAGGTCTTGCTGGCGCTGGGCTTCTTTCTGCGCCTCGACCTTGGCCTTCTGCTGCTTCTTCCACACCAGGTACGCGCCACCGCCGGCCAGCAGGCCGAGGCTGAGGAAGGCGATGTGCGGCATGCCCGGCACCAGGCCCATGACGATCATCAACCCGGCGGATACTGCCAAGGCCTTGGGCGAATCGAACATCTGCCGGTTGATGAGCTTACCCATGTCCTCGGAACCCGAGGCGCGGGTGACCATGATCGCGGCGGCGGTGGACAGCAACAGTGATGGCAATTGCGCCACCAAACCGTCACCGATGGTCAAAAGGGCGTACACCTTGCCGGCGTCGCTGAACGACATGTTGTGTTGCAGCATGCCGATCAGCATGCCGCCGATCAGGTTGATGAACAGGATCAGCAAGCCGGCGATGGCGTCACCGCGCACGAACTTGCTGGCACCGTCCATCGAGCCGTAGAACTCGGCTTCCTGGGCCACTTCGGCGCGGCGGGCCTTGGCTTGAGCCTGGTCGATCAGGCCTGCGTTGAGGTCGGCGTCGATGGCCATCTGCTTGCCGGGCATGGCATCGAGGGTGAAGCGCGCGCTCACCTCGGAAATACGCCCGGCACCTTTGGTCACCACCACGAAGTTGATGATCATGAGGATGGCGAACACCACCGCACCGACCACGTAGTTACCGCCGATCACCACTTCGCCGAAGGCCTGGATCACCTTGCCCGCGGCGCCATGGCCCTCCTGCCCGTGCAGCATCACCACGCGGGTGGAGGCGACGTTCAGCGCCAGGCGCAGCAGGGTGGCCACCAGCAGGATGGTCGGGAATGCGGCAAAATCCAGCGGGCGCAGGGCGTACACGCACACCAGCAGCACCACGATCGACAGGGCGATGTTGAAGGTGAAGAAGACGTCGAGCAGAAACGGCGGTATCGGCAACATCATCATTGCCAACATCACCAGCAGCAGCAGCGGCACGCCCAGGTTGCCCCGGCCCAGGCCGGCCAGGTTATTGCGCGCGTTGCTGATTAACTGAGTGCGATCCACCGCGAGTCCTCTTGATGCAAAACTTTGACGCCCAAGGGGCGCTTGGGCGAGGCTTTGCAAGAAGCTTTCCAACTTTGTGTGGCTTGGGGGATTTAGCGCCTGGGAGATCGAGCGCCGCCCGCGCGGCGCTTCGCGAGCTAGCGCTCGCTCCTACGTTTGTTTCGGGCCAGTAAGGCCTGGGAGATTGCGCGCGAACGCCTTGGTGCACGCCTGTAGGAGCGAGCGCAGCTCGCGAAGCGCCGCGCGGGCGGCGCTCGATCTCCCAGGTGCCGCCCCATCATGGCGAACCTCAGCTATCGCGGCGCAGGTCCGGCGGAATCGGCAATTCGTCTTTCAACGGCTCAGGCCGCTTGCCCTTGCCCGAGCGGTACTGACGGATCTGGAACACATAGGCCAGCACCTGCGCCACCGCCAGATACAACCCCGCCGGAATTTCCTGCTCGACCTCGGTGGAGTAGTAGATCGCCCGCGCCAGCGCCGGCGACTCGAGAATCTGCACCTTGTGCTCCACGCCGATCTCGCGGATCTTCAAGGCAATGAAGTCGGTCCCCTTGGCCAGCAGCAGCGGCGCCACCCCGCCCTTTTCCGGGTCGTACTGCAGGGCCACGGCGTAGTGGGTCGGGTTGGTGATGATCACGTCCGCCTCCGGTACCGCCGCCATCATGCGCCGCTGCGACACCTCGCGCTGCAGCTGGCGAATGCGCTGCTTGACCTCTGGCTTGCCCTCGCTGTCCTTGTACTCGTCCTTGACCTCCTGCTTGGTCATCTTGAGTTTCTTCTGGGTCTGGTACAGCTGGAACGGCACGTCCGCCGCGGCAATCAGCAGCAGCCCCGCGGCCATCCACAGGGCACTCCAGCCCACCACCTGAACGCTGTGGATGATCGCCTGCTCCAGCGGCTCATTGGCAATCGCCAGCAACGCCTGGCGGTCGTTGCTCAGCACCACCAGCGCGACGATCAGAATGACGAAGAACTTGGCCATCGCCTTGAGCAGTTCGGTCAGCGAATTGAGCGAAAACATGCGCTTGATGCCCGACAGCGGGTTCATGCGGCTGAACTTGGGCTGCAACAGGCTCCCGGAAAAGATGAACCCGCCCAGGACAATCGGCGAAACGAAGGCAATGATGAACAGCAGCACCAGAATCGGCTGCACCGCCCAGATCGCCATCTTGCCGGAGGCCAGCAGGTACAGGCTCATCGAGCGCTCGTCGGTCAGCACCTCGCGGGTGAGGGAGAAATTCTGGCGCATCAGGGTCATCAGCGTTTGCGCCAGGTTGCCGCCAAAGGCCAGCAACGCACCGGCACCCGCCAGGGTCGACGCGACCGTGTTCAGCTCCTTGGAACGGGCGATCTCACCTTTTTCCCGCGCATCGCGCTTGCGCTTGTCGGTGGGGTCTTCTGTCTTGTCCTGGCCGCTCTCGCTCTCTGCCATGTTCAGCGCGCCCTTGCCAGTTCACGCAGCCATTGCAGCGCTTCGCTGGCCAATGCCTGGTAGTGGGAGAGAATATCGGCCAGGCCCACCCAGAAGATGCCGATACCCAGCACCAGGGTCAGCGGGAAGCCGATGGAGAAGATGTTCAACTGCGGCGCGGCGCGGGTCATCACGCCAAAGGCGATGTTCACCACCAGCAACGCGGTGATTGCCGGCAGAATCAGCAGCAGCCCGGCACCGAATACCCAGCTCAGGCGCCCGGCCATCTCCCAGAAGTGGTTGACCACCAGGGCATGGCCCACGGGCAAGGTGGTAAAGCTCTCGGTGAGCACTTCGAACACCACCAGGTGGCCATTCATCACCAGGAACAGCACGCTCACCAGCATGGTCATGAACTGGCTGATAACCGCCACGTTGACGCCGTTGGCCGGGTCGACCATCGAGGCGAACGCCATGCCCATCTGCACGGCGATGATCTGCCCGGCGATGACGAAGGCCTGGAACAGCAACTGCAGGGAGAACCCGAACAGCGCGCCGACGATGATCTGCTCACCGCACAGCAGCAGGCCACGCAGGCTGAGCGGGTCGAATTCGGGCAGCGGCGGCAGCGCCGGCACGATCACCACGGTGATCGCCACCGCCACGTACAGGCGGATACGCGCCGGCAGCATGCGCGTGCCAAAGATCGGCATGGTCATCAGCACCGCGGTCACCCGAAACAGCGGCAGCAGGAAGGTCGCGACCCAGGTGCCGATCTGCGCGTCGGTCAGCTCCAGCATGGCCGGCTCACCCGATCAGCTGCGGAATGCTGGTGTACAGGCCGGTGATGTATTCCATGAACTTCTGCACCAGCCAAGGCCCGGCGACGATCAGCGTCACCAGCATCACCAACAGGCGCGGCAGGAAGCTCAGGGTCTGTTCGTTGATCTGCGTGGCGGCCTGGAACATCGCCACCACCAGGCCCACCAACAGGCTCGGCACCACCAGGATGGCGACCATCAAGGCGGTCAGCCACAGCGCGTCACGGAACAGGTCGACAGCTACTTCAGGTGTCATCGGGCGCTCTCCTTGGCAGCGTCACACGCCGCCGAAACTGCCGGCCAGGGTGCCCATGATCAGCGCCCAGCCATCGACCAGGACAAACAGCATGATCTTGAACGGCAGCGAGATGATCAGCGGCGACAGCATCATCATGCCCATGGCCATCAGCACACTGGCCACCACCATGTCGATGATCAGGAACGGAATGAAGATCATGAAGCCGATCTGGAACGCGGTCTTCAACTCCGAGGTGACGAACGAAGGCACCAGGATGGTCAGCGGCACCTGGTCAGGGCCTGCGATGTCGGTGCGCTTGGACAGGCGCATGAACAGGTCCAGGTCGCTTTGCCGGGTTTGCGCCAGCATGAAGTCCTTCAGCGGCCCCTGGGCCTTGTCGATGGCCTGCTGGGCGGTCATCTGCTCGTTCAGGTACGGTTGCAGGGCATCCTGGTTCACCCGGTCGAACACCGGCGCCATGATGAACAGGGTCAGGAACAGGGCCATGCCGGTCAGCACCTGGTTCGACGGCGTCTGCTGCAGGCCCAGGGCCTGGCGCAGAATCGAGAACACGATGATGATGCGGGTGAAGCTGGTCATCAGGATGACGAACGCCGGAATGAAGCTCAGCGCCGTCATGATCAGCAGGATTTGCAGGCTGACCGAATACTCCTGCTGCCCGTCCGGGCCATTGGACAAGGTGATCGCCGGCACCGACAACGGGTCGGCGGCCAGGGCCAGCGGTGCCACCAGCAGCAATGCCAGCGGCAACAAGGCGCTCAACGCCCGTTTCAACGAGGTGTTCAACAACAGGCGCAGGGCGCGGCTCATCACTTCTTGTCCTTCTGATCCTTGCCCATCAGCTCCATCAGCCGCTGGGCAAATTCCGGCGTGGCCTGGCGTGCGCTGGCCGGCACGTCGACGGGTTCGGCCATGACGTGCAGGGTTTCGATGCTGCCCGGGGTGTGGCCGATCAGAATCTGTTCCTTGCCCACCTGCACCAACAGCAAGCGGTCACGCGGGCCGATGGCGCGGCTGCCGACGATCTCGATCACCTGCCCGCCCTTGGGCGTGGCGCCCTGCATGCGGCGCAGCGCCCAGGCCAGGAAGAAGATCAGGCCCACCACCAGCAGCAAGCCGAACACCATCTGGCCCAGCTGCGCACCGAGGCTGCCCGGCGTGGCCGCAGGGGCTGCAGCCGAAGCAGGCGTGGCGGGCGTTGGCGTGGCGGCGGCGATGGCCAGTTCGCTGGCCAGCAACACGGCCAGGGCCATCACGGCCCGCATCGTGCCCTTCACTCAGCGCAGCTTCTTGATGCGTTCGCTGGGGCTGATCACGTCGGTCAGGCGAATGCCGAACTTCTCGTTGACCACAACCACTTCGCCATGGGCGATCAAGGTACCGTTGACCAGCACATCCAGCGGCTCGCCCGCCAGGCGGTCGAGTTCGATGACCGAGCCCTGGTTGAGCTGCAGCAGGTTGCGGATGTTGATTTCGGTGCTGCCCACTTCCATGGAAATGCTCACCGGAATGTCCAGGATCACATCCAGGTTGGGGCCTTCCAGGCTCACGTTCTCGTTCGGCTTGGGCGAGCTTGCAAACTCTTCCATCGGCAGGCGGCCACCGCCAGCCTTGCCGGTATCACCCCCAAGCAGCGCGTCGATGTCGGCCTGGCCGGCATCGCCGGTTTCTTCCAGGGCGGCAGCCCACTCGTCGGCCAGGGCCTGGTCTTCCGGGGAAGTGATCTCGTTTTCGTTAGCCATGATGTCCTCGACAGGCATTCAATTCGTAATGAGCGACCGGCGCGCCGTCAGCGGCGCCCGATCGGGTCGATGATCTGCAGGGCCAGGTTGCCCTTGTGCGAACCCAGGCGCGCCTTGAACGACGGCACGCCGTTGGCGCGCAGCACCAGGTGCTCGGGCAGTTCCAC
The DNA here is from genome assembly GCF_011752565.1 of Pantoea sp. Ap-967. Taxonomy (GTDB): domain Bacteria; phylum Pseudomonadota; class Gammaproteobacteria; order Pseudomonadales; family Pseudomonadaceae; genus Aquipseudomonas. The sequence continues at coordinate 5,740 of NZ_VWXK01000056.1, read as the reverse complement.
CGGAATCACATCGCCGGCCTGCATGTGCAGGATGTCGCGCAGCTTCAGCTGGCGGCGGGCAACCGTGGCGGTCAGCGGCACCGACACGTCCAGTACGTCTTCGCGCAGGGCCTTGACCCAGCGCTCGTCCTGGTCGTCGAGGTCGGACTGGAAGCCGGCATCGAGCATTTCGCGCACCGGCTCGATCATCGAGTACGGCATGGTCACGTGCAGGTCGCCGCCGCCGCCATCGAGCTCGATGTGGAAAGTCGACACCACCACCGCTTCGCTGGGCCCGACGATGTTGGCCATGGCCGGGTTGACCTCGGAGTTCATGTACTCGAAGTTCACCGGCATGATCGCCTGCCAGGCTTCCTTGAGGTCGACGAAGCACTGGTCCAGGACCATGCGCACCACCCGCAGCTCGGTGGGGGTGAACTCACGGCCCTCGATCTTGGCATGGCGGCCATCGCCGCCGAAGAAGTTGTCCACCAGTTTGAACACCAGCTTGGCGTCGAGGATGAACAACGAGGTGCCACGCAGCGGCTTGATCTTGACCAGGTTGAGGCTGGTCGGCACGTACAGCGAGTGCACGTATTCGCCGAACTTCATCACCTGCACGCCGCCCACCGCCACGTCCGCCGAGCGGCGCAGCAGGTTGAACATGCTGATGCGGGTGTAGCGGGCGAAGCGCTCGTTGATCATTTCCAGGGTCGGCATGCGACCGCGCACGATGCGATCCTGGCTGGTCAGGTCGTAGCTCTTGATGCTGCCAGGCTCCGCGGCACTCTCGGTCTGTACCAGGCCATCGTCGACACCGTGCAGCAGCGCATCGATCTCATCCTGGGACAGCAGGTCCTGTACGGCCATTGCGGGCTCCTACTGCAATACGAAATTGGTGAACAGCAATTGGTCGACGACTGGCTTGCCGACTTCCTTCTGCGCCACTTCCTGCACGACAACCGTGGCTTTCTGGCGCAGCATTTCCTGGCCCACCGGGCTGCCGGCCAGGGTGTCGAAGCCCTGCCCGGAGAACATCATCACCAGGTTGTTGCGGATCACCGGCATGTGCACGCTCAGCGCATCCAGGTCGGCCTGGTTGCGGCCTTGCAGGGTGATGCTCAGTTGCATGTAGCGCTGGCGGCCGTTCTGGTTGAAGTTGACCACGAAAGCCGGCGTCAGCGGCACGTAGATGGCGGGCGCCTTGACGTTGGTCGCGGCCGCTTGCGGTGCGGGTGCCGGTTCACTCTTGTGCATGATGAACCAGGTAGCGCCCACCGAGACGCCGATTGCCAGCAGCAGGCCTACGACCAGCAGCAGGATCAGCTTGAGTTTGCCTTTCGCGGCGGGGTCTTTCACTGCGTCGCTCTTCGCCATGCCAATAATCCGTCATCCGTCGGGGTTTCAAGGAAGGATGACGAGGCTTGAGCAAGTGTTATGCCAGTTTTGGATCGAACGCTCCCCCGTGGGAGCGAGCGCAGCTCGCGATGCGATTCAGGCGTAGTAATCGACGGCACTGTCGCCCACGACCACCTGCTGCTCCACGCCACGGGACGCCTCGGCCACCTCACCTACATCGCCGCCAGCCTGCGCCCGGCGCGCCGCCACACCCGACAACTGGGTGCCCTCCTGCTGCTGCGCCTGCTGCTGTTGCTGGCGCGACTGGTCGGCAACGTTGACGTCCGGTTGCGCCAGCCCCTGCTGGGCGAACAGCTCGCGCAGGCGGTGCACCTGGCTATCCAGGGCGTCGCGCACGCCAGCATGGCCACTGATGAAGGTCACCTGGGTGGACTGGTCCGTCGCCACGTTGACGCGGATGTCCAGGCGCCCGAGCTCAGCCGGCTCCAACTGAATATCCGCCGACTTGAGGTTCTGGCTGGACAGGTACATGACCCGGTTGACCAGGCCTTCGGCCCAGGCGCTCTGGTTCATCTGCAAGGGCTGGTTGAGCGGGCTGGGGCTGACCGGCACGGCATTGGCGGTCTTGGCCGTGACGGCCTGGGTCAGGCTGGCCAGGCGGTTGGCGAAGTCATCGACGCGGGTGTCGCTGCTCGCACTCTTGGTGTCCTTCAGGCCGTCTTCGAGCAAGGCACCGAAGGCCTTGTCGCCGGTTTGCGACTGGCCCGCTTCGGCTTCGGTCTTCTCGATCAGGGTCGCCAATGGATTGACGGCCACCTGGCCATCGTCGGGCTGCTTCGAGGCATCGGCGGCGTGTGCCGAGGTGGTGCCCTTGGCCTGGGCACTTTGCTCCAGCGCCAGGCGCAAGGTAGGCAGGTTGGCCAGCGGATCGGCGTCCGGGTCGAACGCTTCCGGCTCGGGCTCTTCGGCTGGAGCCACGGGCGGTGCTTGCACAGCGGCCTGCAGCACCGGTGCCACCGTCTCGGCCTGGGCCTGCAGCAACTGCGCACCCGGCTGGGCATCGGTGACCTGGCCTGCGACCAGGTTGGCATCCAGCGAACTGCCGCCAGCATCGGCGCCGGCGGCGTCATTGGCAGCGGCTTGCGCCGGATCGTCGGCAGGCAATTTGTTGCCGTCATCGGCAACCGCCGGTTTATCGACGGGGTCTTTCTTGCCGCCCTGGGCGACATCGGGCTTGTCCTTGGGCTTGGCCTGGGCGACCTTGTCATCGCGCGTCGGCACTTTGTCGTGCCCTTGCCTGGCCATGACTTGATTGAAGTCGCTGCCCTGCCCGCCCGCCGCCTGCAGCGATCGGTCCACCCGCGAGGCAGCCGCACTGGCGCCCTTGCTCAGGGTGTTGGCTTGCAACAAAGGGTTGGGTGCGACAGGCATTGAACGGTCTCCGCGCCAAGAACTGAAATATCATCTGGCCATGGAGAGGCAAAAGTCGCGCCAACTTGCAGGTCAGCTGGTGGAAACGCGCTCCCGCTCAGCGCGGTAGAAGCGCTGCACCTCCAGGTACTCCTGGTCGATGCGGCTCACCAACTCTTCGATGCCGTGCAACGGCCGCTGCTTGGCGCGCTCTTCGAGCAGCTGGCACAGATGTGCCAGGCCTATGGCGCCCATGTTGCTGCTGCTGCCCTTGAAGCTGTGCGCGGCCATGCCGAGTTCGTCGGCGTTCTTGGCCTCGTGCAACTGGCTCAAGCGCCGCTCGGAATCTTCGAGGAAGGTTTCCAGCAGCTGCAGGTAGCCATCTTCCATGACCTCCTGCAAATCGCTGAGGACCTTGTGGTCAATGTGCATGTCAGTCACTTGTTCGCTCCTTGATCAAGCCGGATTATGCCTTAGCCGCCACGCGGCACTCCAGGCTACCTACCAGTCGAACCACACCCGCGCACAGCGGCCGTTGTCCTGCCATTCGGCGCTGCAACCGAGCCGGCGCACCAGCTTCAGGCCGCGGCCACTCAGGCCCTGCTCCCGGGATGGCTGCGCCAGCACCGAGTCCACATCGAAACCTGCGCCACTGTCGCGCACCTCAATCATCAGACGCCCGCCAGCGGCCAGCGGTTCCACCCGCAGGTCGATGCGCACGTATCCCTCGGCCAGCGCGTCCAGGCGGCGGGCGCGCTCGCGGTAATAGTCGGCAAACCCCTGTACATCGCGCTTGAGCCGCGAGTCCAGGCCCAGCACGCCGTGCTCCAGGGCATTGGAATACAGCTCGCTGAGCACACTGTGCAAGTCGCCGGTACGCGGCCGCAGGCCATGAATTTCTTGCAACAACTGCACCAGGTACGGCACCGGGTTGGCGCGCTTGAGGCTTTCCCCGCGCAGCTCGAAACCCAATGACCAGTCCAGCGGGCTTGAGCGCCCACTGTCGGAATAAAGCGTGGGCGCCGGCACCTGCTCCTGGGCGGTGAACATGCGAATATCGCACAGGCTGATGTCATCTCGGCGCCGGCCGAAGCGCTCCAGCGCCTGCATCAGCTCATCGAACAGGCAGGCTGGCTCGCGGTTGGCGGCCAACACCTCATGCAAACGCTCGACGCCGAACAGGCGTTCCTGCTCATCCGAGGTGTCCACCACCCCGTCGGACAACAGCAACAGGCGCTCACCGGCAGCCAGGGGCAGCACTTCGGTGCTGTCTTCGAAGCGCTCCGCCGGCAACACCCCCAAGGGTAGGTGGCGCGATGTCAGGCTGCCCAGCACCTCACCCGCCGCCGACAGCCGGTAACCATCGGGCATGCCGCCATTCCATACTTCCACCGAACCGCGCTGCACGCTGATATTGACCAGCAATGCACAGCAGAACATGTCCACCGGCAGGATGCGCTTGAGCTTGGCGTTCATCTCGCGCAGCATTTGCGCCAGGCCATAGCCTTTGGCCGTCATGCCGTAGAACACCTCGGCCAGCGGCATGGCGCCCACTGCGGCGGGCAGGCCGTGGCCGGTGAAGTCGCCAAGCAGCACATGCATGTCGCCGGCCGGGGTGAACGCGGCCAGCAGCAGGTCGCCGTTGAACAGCGCATAGGGCGACTGCAGGTAGCGGATATTGGGCGCACCAATGCACCCGGAGTGGGCCACCTTGTCGAACACCGCCTTGGCCACGCGCTGCTCGTTAAGCAGGTGATGGTGGTGCCGGGAGATCTGGTCGCGCTGCTCCAGCACGGTTGCCTGCAACCGGCGCAGGCGGTCCATGGCGCGGATCTTGGCGCCGAGAATCACCGCACTGTAGGGCTTGGCCATGAAGTCGTCGCCACCGGCTTCCAGGCAGCGCACCAGGGCGTCTTCCTCGTTCAGCGAGGTGAGGAAGATGATCGGCACCAGCGCCTCGCCGGCCAGGGCCTTGATTCGCCGGGCCGCTTCGAAACCATCCATCACCGGCATCAATGCGTCGAGCAGCACCAGTTGCGGGCGCTCCTGGGCGAACAGGGCAACGGCCTGCTCGCCGTTTTCTGCCGTGAACACCTGGTGGCCCTGGCGCCGAACGATTTGCGCCAGCAGCAGGCGGTCGACCGCGCCATCTTCGGCCACCAGCACGGACAACGCCTGTTCGGCAGGCATGAGGGCGCTCAACTAATGGCGAAGAGCTTGTCGAAATTGGAAATGGCGAGGATCTTGCGTACGTCGGAACTGGCGTGCACCACGCGCACGTCCGACTGATCGCCGCCAGCATGGTCACGCAGCAACAGCAGCATGCCGAGCGCAGAGCTGTCCAGGTAGGTGGTGTCTTTCAGGTCGACCACCACCGAGTCAGGCCTTTTGGCCTGGCGCTCGTAGGCGTCGCGAAACTCCTGATGCTTGCCGAAATCGAAGCGACCTTTGATCTTGATCGTGAGCTTTTTCTCGTCCTGCGAAAAATCTGTTTCGACTGCCATTCTAGCGATTCCTTCGATGATGGCGAATGCACCCCTTCAAGGTGTAGCAGGCGGATGCCAGAGTATCAAGCTCGCCCGTGCCGGCCCTTTCGCGCAGCTCGCGATGGGGCGCGCAGCGGCCCGAGGGTTACAGCTTCGTGGCACATGATGCCAGGGCTGCTTTGCAGCCCATCGCGAGCTGCGCTCGCTCCTACCAGGTTCATCGTCCGTGCTTGAAAATGCGATCTGCAAACACCGGCGCAGCCTTGGTCTGCTGCTCAGATACCGATCTGCAGGCCGACGCCGCCCCGGTAGGAGCGAGCGCAGCTCGCGATGGGGCGCGCAGCGGCCCCAGGGTTACAGCTTCGCGGCACATGATGTTGGGGCTGCTTTGCAGCCCTTCGCGAGCTGCGCTCGCTCCTACCAGGTTCATCGTCCGTGCTTGAAAATGCGATCTGCAAACACCGGCGCAGCCTTGGTCTGCTGCTCAGATACCGATCTGCAGGCCG
>NZ_VWXK01000055.1 GCF_011752565.1 Pantoea sp. Ap-967 | reverse complement strand
TGGTCGTGTCCTGCACATCGGTGACAGAGGTGCTGACCTGCGACTTGTCGGCTACCAGATTCTCGTAATTGCCACCGGACACATTGCTGATGCTGTTGGTGACCGGTGCATGGCCTTGATAAACGTCATTGCTGACCACGCCGGTGGCGGTGCCAGAACTCTGACCGACTGGGATCGTGATGGTCTGACCATTGGTCAGGGTCACGACGACTGGGTTGCCAGTGACTGGGGCGCCCACGGTGGCGGTGTAGATGATGGTGCCGCCCTCGGCCACCGATGGTGTGGCGGTCAGCGTCACGGTAGTGGTGTCCTGAACATCGGTGACGGTGGTGGTCACCGTACCGGTGTTGGCCACCAGATTTTCATAGCTGCCGCCGCTGACGGCAGTGATGTTATTGGTGACCGGGGCATGCCCTTGGTACACGTCATTAGTCACGGCGCCAGTAGCGGTGCCTGAACTCTGGCCAACCGGAATAGTGATCGTCTGGCCATTGGCCAAGCTAACCACAACCGGGCTGCCGGTGACCGGGGCGCCAACCGTCGCGGTGTAGATGATGGTGCCGCCTTCGGCCACGCTTGGCGTGGCGGTCAGGGTAACGGTGGTCGTGTCCTGCACATCGGTGACGCTGGTGCTGACCTGCGTTTTGTCAGCGACCAGATTCTCATAGTTACCACCAGACACGTTGTTGATGCTATTGGTGACCGGCGCATGGCCTTGGTAAACGTCATTGCTGACCACGCCGGTAGCCGTGCCGGAGCTTTGGCCAACGGCAATGGTAATGGTCTGGCCATTGGTCAGGGTCACCACGACCGGGTTGCCAGTGACTGGGGCGCCAACAGTAGCGGTGTAGACGATGGTGCCGCCCTCGGCCACGCTTGGCGTTGCGGTCAGAGTAACCGTGGTGGTGCCCTGCACGTCGGTGACGGAGGTGCTGACCTGGGACTTGTCGGCCACCAGGTTCTCGTAATCGCCCCCCGAAACATTGCTGATGCTGTTGGTAACCGGGGCATGCCCCTGATAGACATCATTGCTGGCGACGCCCGTCGCCGTGCCGGAACTTTGGCCCACGGGGATGGTGATGGTCTGGCCATTGGTCAAACTGACCACGACCGGGTTGCCGGTAACCGGCGCGCCCATGCTTGCCGTGTAGATAATGGTGCCGCCTTCGGCGACAGACGGCGTGGCGGTCAGGGTGACGGTGGTCGTGTCCTGCACATCGGTCACGCTGGTACTGACCTGGGTTTTGTCCGCGATCAGGTTTTCATAGCTGCCACCGGACACATTGCTGATGCTGTTGGTGACCGGCGCGTGCCCTTGGTAAACGTCATTGCTGACGACGCCGGTGGCGGTGCCCGAGCTTTGGCCAACCGCAATGGTGATGGTCTGGCCATTGGTCAGGGTCACCACGACTGGGTTCCCGGTGACAGGCGCCCCCACGCTTGCGGTGTAGACGATGGTACCGCCTTCGGCCACAGACGGCGTGGCGGTCAGGGTGACGGTGGTGGTGTCCTGCACATCGGTGACGGTGGTGCTCACCGTACCGGTGTTGGCTACCAGGTTCTCATAATTGCCGCCACTGACAGCGGTGATGTTATTGGTAACCGGCGCATGGCCTTGGTACACGTCATTGGTCACAGCGCCAGTGGCCGTACCGGAGCTCTGGCCAACCGGGATGGTGATGGTCTGGCCGTTGGCCAGGCTGACCACCACCGGGCTGCCGGTAACGGGAGCCTCTACACTCGCCGTGTAGATGATGGTGCCGCCCTCGGCTACAGACGGAGTAGCAGTCAGGGTGACGGTAGTGGTGTCCTGCACATCGGTAACGCTGGTGCTGACGGTAGCCGTGTTGGCCACCAGGTTTTCGTAGCTGCCACCGCTAACGGTCGTGATGTTGTTGGTCACCGCAGCGTGGCCTTGGTAGACGTCATTGCTTACGGCGCCGGTGGCGGTGCCTGAGCTCTGGCCGACTGCAATGGTGATGGTCTGGCCGTTGGCCAGGCTGACCACGACCGGGCTGCCGGTGACGGGAGCGCCTACGCTCGCCGTGTAGATAATGGTCCCGCCTTCGGCCACAGATGGCGTGGCGGTCAACGTGACCGTGGTGGTGTCCTGAACATCGGTGACAGTAGTGCTGACCTGGGACTTGTCGGCCGCCAGGTTCTCGTAATTGCCCCCAGACACATTGCTGATGCTGTTGGTGACCGGCGCATGGCCCTGGTAGACGTCATTGCTCACGGCGCCGGTAGCCGTGCCGGAGCTTTGGCCAACAGGGATGGTGATGGTCTGGCCATTGGTCAGCGTGACCACGACCGGGTTGCCGGTCACCGGCGCGCCCACGGTGGCGGTGTAGACGATGGTGCCGCCCTCGGCCACGGACGGCGTGGCGGTCAGGGTAACGGTGGTCGTGTCTTGAACATCGGTGACCGTGGTGCTCACCGTCGCCGTATTCGCCACCAGATTTTCGTAATTACCACCGCTGACTGCCGTGATGTTGTTGGTAACCGGCGCATGGCCTTGATAGACGTCATTGGTCACGGCACCCGTGGCGGTGCCCGAACTCTGGCCAACCGGGATGGTGATCGTCTGGCCATTCGCCAGGCTGACCACGACTGGGCTGCCGGTCACTGGCGCACCCACGCTCGCTGTATAGATGATCGTGCCACCTTCGGCCACCGATGGCGTGGCGGTCAGGGTGACGGTGGTGGTGTCCTGCACATCGGTGACGCTGGTGCTGACCTGGGTTTTGTCCGCTACCAGGCTTTCATAGTCGCCGCCGGACACCGCGCTGATGCTGTTGGTAACCGGCGCGTGGCCTTGGTAGGCGTCGTTGCTGACGACGCCGGTGGCGGTGCCGGAGCTTTGGCCGACGGCAATGGTGATGGTCTGGCCATTGGTGAGGGTGACCACGACCGGGCTGCCGGTGACCGGGGCCCCCACGGTGGCGGTGTAGACGATGGTGCCGCCTTCGGCCACGGATGGGGTGGCCGCCAGGGTGACGGTGGTGGTGTCTTGAACATCGGTGACCGTGGTGCTCACCGGGGCCGTGTTGGCCACCAGGTTCTCGTAACTGCCGCCGCTCACGGCGGTGATGCTATTGGTGACCGGGGCGTGGCCCTGGTAGACGTCGTTGCTCACGTCGCCTGTCGCAGTGCCTGAACTCTGCCCAACCGGGATTGTGATGGTTTGGCCGTTGGCCAGGCTGACCACGACGGGGCTGCCAGTAACCGGAGCACCCACGCTCGCCGTGTAGATGATCGTGCCGCCTTCAGCCACGCTGGGCGTGGCAGTCAGGGTGACCGTGGTGGTGTCCTGCACATCGGTCACGCTGGTGCTGACCTGGGTTTTGTCCGCGACCAGGTTCTCGTAGTTGCCACCGGACACATTGCTGATGCTGTTGGTGACCGGCGCATGGCCTTGGTAGACGTCATTGCTGACCACGCCGGTGGCCGTGCCCGAGCTTTGGCCGACGGCAATGGTGATGGTCTGGCCGTTGGCCAGGGTGACCACGACCGGCGAACCCGTTACCGGGGCATTCACCGACGCGCTGTAGACGATGGTACCGCCCTCGGCCACCGATGGCGTGGCCGTCAGGGTCACGGTGGTGGTGTCCTGGACATTGCTGACGGTAGTGGTCACCGGCCCTTGGTTAGCCACCAACTGCTCGTAGTCGCCGCCTGATACCTGGGTGATGCTGTTGCTGATCGGCGCATGCTGGCTGTAGGCCTGGTTGTCCACACTGGCCGTTGCGGTGCCGGTGCTTTGGCCAACCGCGATGACGATGGTCTGGCCGTTGGCCAGGCTCACCACCACGGGGGTGCCGGTGACCGGCGCATCCACGCTGGCGGTGTAGACGATGGTGCCACCCTCGGCAGCCGAGGGCGTGGCAGTCAGGGTGACCGTGGTGGTGTCCTGCACATCGGTCACGGTGGTGCTGACCGGTGCCGGGTTGGCCACCAACTGCTCATAGTTGCCACCGCTGACGCCGGTAATGCTGTTGCTCACCGGCGCATGGCCCTGGTACACGTCGTTGCTGGCCGTGCTCGTCACCGTACCGGCGCTCTGGCCAACGGCAATGGTGATGATCTGGCCATTGGCCAGGTTTACCACCACGGGTGTGCCGGTCACCGGCGCATTCACGCTGGCGGTGTAGACGATGGTGCCGCCCTCGGCCACCGATGGCGTCGCGCTGAGGGTGACGGTAGAGGTGTCCAGGGTGTCGGTTACCGTGGTCACGGCCGGCACGCTGTTGATCGCCAGGTTCTCGAAATTCCCACCGCTGGCATTGGTGATGTGCGCACTGACCAGCCCGCCATCGACATAGCGGTCGTCAGCGGGCGCCGCCACGGTCACGCTGCCCGATACCTGGTTGGCAGCGATGGTGATGCTCTGGCCGTTGCTCAGGGTTACGGTGACGGCGGTCTGGCCTGGGTTGCTGAGCGTCGCGGTGTAGACGATCTGGCCGCCCTCGGCCACGCTCGGCGTGGCGCTCAGGGTAACGCTGGTGGTGTCCTGCTGGTCGGTGACGGTCGTGCTGGCCGGCGTTGGGTCGGCGACCAGGTTCTCGAAATTGCCGCCACTGACCGAGGTGATGCTGGTGCTTACCGGGCTCTGCGGCGCGCCCTGGTACACATCGTTGCCTACCGGCACGCTGACCGAGCCGGTGCTCTGGCCAACTGCCACGGTAATGGTCTGGCCGTTGGCCAAGGTCACCACCACCGGTGTGTCGGTCACCGGAGCCGAAAGGCTGGCGGTGTAAACGATGGTGCCGTTTTCGCTCACCGACGGGGTGGCGGTCAGGGTCACCGTGCTGGTGTCGAGCGAATCGCTCACCACGGTCAGCACCGGGGCAGGGCTGGCCTCCAGGTGCTCGAAGTTGCCACCGGTGGCCGAGGTGATGCTGGTGCTGAGCGTGGTCACGTTCTTGTAGACGTCGTTGGCTGTTTGCAGCGCCACGCTGCCGCTGCTCTGGCCTGCAGCGATGGTGATGACCTGGCCGTTGGACAGGTTGACGGTGACCGGCGACTGCGCCGGGTTGCTCAGGGTTACGGTGTAGGTAATCGCCCCGCCTTCGGTCACGCTCGGGCTGGCGCTCAGGGTGGCGGTGGTGGTGTCGAGCACTGCCACGACCCGAGTGTCAGCCGGGGTTTGATCGATGCTGACCGGAAGGCCGCCGCCGTTGGTGGCGGTGATGGTCGCCGAAACCAGGCGGTCTTCGACGTATACCGTGTTATTGGGCGCGACCGGTACGCTGACCGAACCGCTGGTTTGCCCGGCGGCAATCACGATCACCGCGCCATTGGACAAGGTGACGGTCAGGGCACTGAGCGGCGCCTGGCCAACGGTGGCCACGTAAACGATGGTGCCGCCGGCCTCGCTGATCGAAGGCGTTGCGCTGAGCACCACGGCGGTGCCGAGCTCGGCAGCCAGGGCGGCCGCCACGGTCTGCGGGCTGGCCAGCGCTTCGAAGTTCAGGCTTTCGCTGAAGTTCAGCGGCCCGGTGTTGTAGCCGATGGTCGGGTCCACCCGAGCCGCTGTTTCTTCCAGCAAGACGAAACTGTGCCCACCGCCGAGCGCACCGCTGCTGCTACCCGACGCGGTCGGGCCGGCTGCCGTGGCTTCCAGCGCCGTGGTTGGGTCGACACCGGCCTGAATCGCCTGCTGCAACTGCTCCACCGAGGGCGCCGTCTGTGCAGTTGCCATGCACATGTCGGTGCTGTTGTCGGGAGTGGCTGCACTCCATTGGCTGTCGCGGCCCAGGTCCACGTAGCGGCCATCGGTCAACTGCAGGGTGACCGCACCACCTACACCGGTCAAAACCTGCTCGCCCGCATACAGGCGGTCACCTTCTATGAGCACTCGGCGAACGCCTTCAGGGGAAACTGCAATGACCTGGCCAACAATGCTTTTGACGATGGCGACAACAGTGCTCATGGGACTCTCCAGATGACTCGACCAGTGCCTTCCATGCCCCGCCGGTAGTTGAATAAGGCGGGTCTGTGGAGTGATGTGAAAGTGCCTCTACTTAAGTGCATGTCAAACTTTCGTACAGTGCTTGCGGAAAGTAAGCGCAACTGACGAAATATTGACTTGCCCGCCGCATTGCGATCCTCGGCCAACCTAAAGTCATATCGGGAAATGGCCGCTTGCCAACTCTTACTTTCGTATTAGTTGTATTGTCTTTTGATTGATCCCTGCCGCGCCTGATTCAGGCAACCTCAGGAAATTAGCGGTTTGCGCGGGCTTGGTGTTTCCGCCCAGCCAATGCAACGTAACTTTCGGCTTGCGCCGGCCGTATCTAGCGATAGTCTTTTCCCTGTTGCACCCAACACAGTTGTCTATAGTCCGAGTGTCATACGGGGCGGCAAACATCAGGGCATCACGTTGTCTGCCGGTAAAGGCAACCGGCCATTGTTGATGGGTTCACGCCCCCAACTACTGCAAGGAAGAGAGCGCCCGTGGAATCCGAAGCCAGTCGAGTGCAACTCAGTCACGATCCGCGTAGTCAGCATGACGATCCGCTGCTGGATTGCCTGCTGACCCTGTGTGTGCTGCATCAGAAACCTGCCAGCCGGGTGATGCTGACCACCGGATTACCCCTGCCATCCCAGCGCCTGAGCCCCGAGCTGCTGCCCCGCGCCGCCGCCCGTGCGGGCCTGCAGGGCCGGCTGCTGCAGCGCAAGCTGGAGCAGATTCCGACCATTGCCATGCCGGCCATGTTGCTGCTCAAGGGCGGCCGCGCCGCCGTCCTGCTCGGCTGGGAAAACCAGGACACCGCCCGCCTGTTGCTCAGTGAAAGCGACGGCGGCGAGGTGCTGATTACCCGTGAAGCGTTGCTTAGCGACTTCAGTGGCCGGGTGTTCTTCGCCCAGCCGCAGCACAAGTTCGACGTCAACCACGGCAACCTCATCCCACGCGCCCGCTCTTGGTTCCGCGACACCTTGCTGCGCAGCAAGTGGCTGTACATGGACGCCATCGCTGCCAGCCTGGTGATCAACCTGATTGCCCTGGCCGCGCCGCTGTTCGTGATGAACGTGTATGACCGGGTCGTCCCCAACCAGGCCACCTCCACCCTGTGGGTGCTGGCCATCGGCATTACCGGGGCCTACCTGTTCGACCTCACACTCAAGGGGTTACGCGCCCTTTGCCTGGACCTGGCCGGCAAGAAAACCGACCTGATCATCTCGGCCACCTTGTTCGAGCGCATCGTCGGCATGTCGATGAAGTACCGCCCGGCGCGGGTGGGTAGCTATGCGCAGAACATCCACGAGTTCCAGGGCCTGCGCGACTTCCTTGCCTCGCTGACCCTGACCAGCCTGATCGACCTGCCCTTTACCCTGATCATCCTGCTGGTAATCGCCATCGTCGGTGGCCACCTGGTGTGGATTCCGATCATCGCCTTCCCCCTGGCCCTCGGCATTGGCTATGCCCTGCAAAAGCCCTTGATGGCGACCATGGAACGCACCATGGCGCTGGCCTCGGAGCGCCAATCGAGCCTGATCGAAACCCTTGCCGGGCTGGATGCAGTGAAGGTCAACAACGCCGAAAGCGAACGCCAGTACATGTGGGAGCAAACCCTCGGCACCCTCAGCCGCCTGGAACTGCGGGTCAAGGTGCTTTCCGGGCTGGCGATGAACATCACCATGCTGATCCAGCAACTGGCCGGTGTGGCGATGATCTGCGTTGGCGTGTACCTGATCATCGACGGCAACCTGACCATGGGCGGCCTGGTGGCCTGCTACATGCTCAGCGGCCGCGCCCTCGGCCCGCTGAGCCAGCTCAACGGCCTGCTGGCGCGCTATCAACAGGCCAAGGTGACCATGGCCTCCACCGACCAGATGATGGAACTGCCCCAGGAGCGCAACTTCGAGGAGCGCCCGCTAAGCCGCCAGGTATTGCAGGGCGCCATCGAGTTCCGCGGGGTCGACTTTACCTACCCCAACCAGCAGAACCAGGCCCTCAAGGGCATCAACCTGGTCATCAAGCCGGGTGAAAAGATTGGCATCATCGGCCGCAGTGGCTCGGGCAAAAGCTCGCTGGCCAAATTGCTGGTCGGCCTCTACGAGGCAGACAAGGGCTCATTGCTGGTGGACGGCGTGGACATCCGCCAGATCGACGTCAGCGAACTGCGCCACAACATCGGGTACGTGCCACAGGATATTCAGCTGCTGGCCGGCACCTTGCGTGACAACCTGGTCAGCGGTGCGCGCTACATCGAGGATGAGTTGATCCTGCAGGCCGCCGAGTTGTCGGGCGTGCACGAGTTCGCCCGCCTGCACCCGGATGGCTACGAACTGCAGGTGGGCGAGCGTGGCCAGAACCTGTCCGGCGGCCAGCGGCAGAACGTGGCACTGGCCCGGGCGTTGTTGCTCAACCCGCAGATCCTGCTGCTCGATGAGCCCACCAGCGCCATGGACAACACCGGTGAGGAACGCCTCAAGCAGCGCCTGCAGGCGGTGATCGAGGGCAAGACCGTGGTGCTGGTCACCCACCGGGCTTCACTGCTGTCGCTGGTGGATCGGCTGATCGTCATCGATCGTGGCCAGGTAGTTGCCGATGGCCCGAAAGCCGCTGTCATGGATGCGCTGAAAAAGGGGCAGATCAGTGTTGCGTAACCTGGATTTCATACAGATCAAAGACAACCTGCGCCGTTACTTCAAAGGCTCCGAGTCCCTGGCCGGGCAGCCACTGCCCGAGGTGGGCAAGTCGCTGATTGAGGATGCGCCGCGGGTGGTGCGCTTCACCATCTGGGGGGTGATCGCCTTCTTCCTGTTCCTCATTCTGTGGGCCAGCCTCGCCGAAGTGGACGAAGTGACCCGAGGGGAGGGCAAGGCCATTCCGTCCTCCAAAGTGCAGAAGGTCCAGAACCTTGAGGGCGGTATCGTCGCGGAAATCTACGCCAAGGAAGGGGAGGTGGTCGAAGTCGGCCAGCCGCTGCTGCGCCTGGATGAAACGCGTTTTGCGTCCAACAAGGGCGAAACCGAAGCCGACCGCCAGGCCATGGCATTGCGCGTCGAGCGCCTGAGCGCGGAAGTGGAAGACCGCCCGCTGAACATCGACGCCGACCTGCGCGCGGCGGCGCCCAGCCAGGCCGTGAGCGAAGCGTCCTTGTACGAGAGCCGCAAGCAGCAGCTCAAGGACGAGGTCGATGGCCTGCAGGAGCAACTGGTGCAGCGTCAGCAGGAGTTGCGTGAGTTCAACTCCAAGCGTGCGCAATACTCCAACAGCCTGCAGCTGCTGCAACAGGAAATCGCCATGTCCGAGCCGTTGGTGGCCAAGGGGGCGATCTCCCAAGTAGAGATCCTGCGCCTGCGCCGCTCGGAAGTGGAAACCCGGGGCGAGGTGGACGCCACCTCGCTGGCCATTCCGCGTGCCGAAGCCGCCGTGCGGGAAGTGCAGAGCAAGATCGAGGAAACCCGCGGCAAGTTCCGCAGCGACGCCCTGACCCAGCTCAACGAGGCCCGCGCCGACCTGAACAAGGCCACCGCCACCAGCAAGGCCCTGGACGACCGCGTGCACCGTACCCTGGTGACCTCACCGGTACGCGGTATCGTCAAGCAGTTGTTGGTCAACACTGTGGGTGGGGTGATCCAACCCGGTAGCGACATCATCGAGATCGTGCCGCTGGACGACACCTTGGTGATCGAGGCGAAGATCCTGCCCAAGGACATTGCCTTCCTGCACCCTGGCCAGGAAGCTACGGTGAAGTTCACCGCCTATGACTACACCATTTATGGCGGGCTCAAGGCCAAGCTGGAGCAGATCGGTGCCGACACCATCACCGACGAGGACAAGAAAACCACCTATTACCTCATTCGCCTGCGCACGGAGCGCAGCCACCTCGGCACCGATGCCAAGCCTTTGCTGATTATCCCGGGCATGGTGGCGACCGTGGATATCATGACCGGTGAGAAGACCATCATGAGCTACCTGCTCAAACCGATCATGAAGGCCCGCACCGAAGCCCTGCGCGAACGCTAGTAGCGCGAACAACGCTCGCAAGCGCGCCACGCTCCCCCTGTAGGAGCGAGCGCAGCTCGCGATGGGCTGCAAGGCAGCCCCGGCGTGATGGGCGGCGAAGCTGAAGCCCTGGGGCCGCTACGCGCCCCATCGCGAGCTACGCTCGCTCCTACAGGGTCACCGTTGAATCAAATAGTTGCGATCTGCTGCTGAAAATCACTGTCACCGCTCGCGCAACGCCTCTGTGCGAGCCTTCATGATCGGCTTGAGCAAATAACTCATAATGGTTTTTTCACCCGTCATGATGTCCACCGTCGCCACCATCCCCGGAATGATAAGCAGCGGCTTGGCGTCGCTGCCCAAATGGCTGCGGTCGGTGCGCAGGCGGATCAGGTAGTAGGTGGTCTTCTTGTCTTCATCGGTGATGGTGTCGGCACCGATCTGTTCCAGCTTGGCCTTGAGCCCACCGTAAATGGTGTAGTCATAAGCGGTGAACTTCACCGTGGCCTCCTGGCCCGGGTGCAGGAAGGCGATGTCCTTGGGCAGGATCTTCGCCTCGATCACCAGGCTGTCGTCCAGTGGCACGATCTCGACGATATCGCTGCCCGGCTGGATCACCCCACCAATGGTGTTGACCAACAGCTGCTTGATGATGCCGCGAACCGGCGACGTCACCAGCGTGCGGTTGACCCGGTCATCCAGGGCCTTGCTGGTGGCAGTGGCCTTGTTCAACTCCGTGCGCGCTTCATTGAGCTGAGTCAGGGCATCGCTGCGGAACTTGCCGCGGGTTTCCTCGATCTTGCTCTGCACCTCGCGGATCGCAGCTTCTGCGCGCGGAATGGCCAGCGAGGTGGCGTCCAATTGGCCGCGGTTTTCCACTTCGGAACGCCGCAGGCGCAACACCTCCACCTGGGAAATTGCACCCTGGGCCACCAGCGGCTCGGACATGCCGATTTCCTGGCGCAGCAACTGCAGGCTGTTGGCGTATTGCGCCCGTTTGGAGGTGAACTCGCGCAGCTCCTGCTGGCGCTGCACCAACTGCTGCTCAAGGCCGGCAATCTCGTCGTGCAACTGCTGCTTGCGGCTCTGGTACAGCGATTGCTCGTTGGCGGCCTGGTTGGGCGCGGCCTTGCGCAGCACGTCGTCGATGTTCAGCGGGCGGTCGTCCACTTCGGCGCTCAGGCGCTCGACGCGCAATGCCATGGCCTGGCGGTCGGCCTCGGTTTCGCCCTTGTTGGACGCAAAGCGCGTTTCATCCAGGCGCAGCAGCGGCTGGCCGACTTCGACGATTTCCCCTTCCTTGGCGTAGATCTCGGCAATGATGCCGCCCTCAAGGTTTTGGATCTTCTGCAGCTTGGAGGAAGGAATGGCCTTGCCTTCACCCCGGGTCACTTCGTCCACCTCGGCGAAGCTGGCCCAGAGGATCAGGAACAGGAAGAACGCGATGACGCCCCAGATGGTCATCCGCACGACGCGCGGCGCATCCTCGATCAGCGACTTGCCCACCTCGGGCAAGGGCTGCCCGGCCAGGGACTCGGAGCCTTTGAAGTAACGGCGCAGGTTGTCTTTGATTTGCATGAAATCCAGCTTACGCGACACTGATCTGCCCCTTCTTCAGCGCATCCATGACGGCGGCCTTCGGGCCGTCCGCGACGATCTGACCGCGATCGATGACGATCAGGCGGTCCACCAGCGACAGCAACGAGGCGCGGTGGGTAACCAACAACAAGGTCTTGCCCTCGATCACGGCCTGCAAGCGCTGCTTGAGGCGGTCTTCACCGGTATTGTCCATGGCGCTGGTAGGCTCATCGAACAGCAGGATCTGCGGGTTGAGCAACAGCGCCCGGGCCAGTGCCACGTTCTGCCGCTGGCCGCCGGACAGGTTCTGACCACGCTCGCCCACCTGCAACTCGTAGCCATCCGGGTGCAGGCGAGCGAACTCGTGCACGCCCGACAACTCGGCGGCCTGCAGGATCAGCTCGTCCTCGATGTAGCGCGCACCGCTGACCAGGTTGTCACGCAGGGTGCCGGCCAGCAGCTGGATGTCTTGCGGTACGTAACCGACGTTGTGGCGCAGTTCGCTGACGTCGATCTGGCGGATGTCCACACCGTCGACCAGCAGCGAACCCTGGTCGGCCTGATACAGCCCCACGATCAGCTTGGCCAGCGAGCTCTTGCCCGAACCGCTGCGGCCGATGATGCCGATTCGCTCGCCGGGCTTGACCGCCAGGTTGATGCCCTTGAGCGCCTGGTTCTGCTGGTTGGGGTAGGTGAACTCGACCCCGCGGAATTCGATGGCGCCTTGCAGCACTTGGCGGCTCAACGGGCGTTCCTCGAAGTTGCGCTCCTGGGGCAGCTCCATCATCTGGTCAGTGGAGGCCATGGTCACCTTGGCGTGCTGGTAGCGGGCGAGCAGGCCATTGAGCTGGCCCAGCGGGCCGAGGGCACGGCCGCTGAGCATGTAGCAGGCCACCAGGCCGCCCATGGTCAGGTTACCGTCGATGATCAGGTAGACACCGAAGCAAATCATCGCCACGCCAGCCAGTTGCTGGATCAGCATGGTGATGTTCATCGCCAGGCTCGACAGCATTTTCACCCGCAGTTCCAGGCGGCTGAGGGTGCCGAGGGTTTGCTCCCACATGTACTGGCGTTCGCTTTCGGCGTTATTGACCTTCACTGCATCCAGCCCGGCAAGGGTTTCGATCAGGCTCGATTGGCGTTCCGAGGCCAGCGCCATGGTGCGTTCCATGGTCGCCATCAAGGGCTTTTGCAGGGCATAGCCGATGCCTAGCGCCAGGGGGAAGGCCAGAATCGGAATCCAGACCAAGTGGCCGCCGATCACCGCGATCACCAACAGGATCAGCAGGGTGAACGGCAGGTCGATCAGGCTGGTCAGGGTCAGCGAGGCAAGGAAGTCGCGCAGGCCCTGGAACTCGTGGATGTTCTGCGCATAGCTACCCACCCGCGCCGGGCGGTACTTCATCGACATGCCGACGATGCGCTCGAACAGCGTGGCCGAGACGATCAAGTCGGTCTTCTTGCCTGCCAGGTCCAGGCACAGGCTGCGCAAGCCCTTGAGCACCAGGTCGAAGATGTAGGCACCGGTGATGCCCAGTGCCAGCACCCACAGGGTCGAGGTGGCCTGGTTGGGGACGACCCGGTCATACACGTTCATCACGAACAGCGGCGCGGCCAGGGCGATCAGGTTGATCACCAGGCTGGCGGCGATGGCATCGACGTATAGCCATTTGCTGCGCAGCAAGGTGTCGCGGAACCACGAGCGCGTGCGCGGGATGAGGTTGCCGTGGTTGACGTCGTACTTGTGCTGCGGCTGGGCGAAGAACACTTTGCCGCTGTAGTCGTCCAGCAGCGCGTCACGGGTCACCAGCACTTCGCCGCCGTCGCTTTCGCTGAGCAGCAGGCGCGCCGTGCTGTCATTCTCCCAACCCAGCAACACGGCGGCACGGCCGCCCTTAAGCAGCAGCATCGCCGGCAGGGCGAGGTTCGGAATCTGCTCCAGCTTGCGCTGCAGCAGCCGGCCCTGCAGGCCGGCCCGGGCGGCGGCGCGCGGCAGCAGCTCGGTGGTCAGGCGCTGGCCTTCCAGCGGCAAGCCGGTGGTGAGCATCGCCCGGCTGGCGGGCTTCTGATGCAGGACACACAGGGTCAGCAGGCTATCCAGTAAAGGATCGTCATGCTGACTGCGTGGATCGTGGTTGAGCTGGACTCGGCTGACTTCGGATTCCACGCGGTGCTCTCTTCAAACCATGCGGGTGACAGGGGGCGAGCGCCTCAGTTCATGCCTGGGAGGCTCACGTTGGGTTTAATGTCGTTCTGCACGACGGTTGCCATCGGGGCGACCACGCCTTGGCTTTTGAGCAACTGGCCCATGGTCGCTTTGATGCGGTACTGCGTATATACCTGAATATTCTTGACTTCTGCCAGGCGGCGCTGGGCATTGAAGGTTTCATTTTCACTGTCGAGCAGGTCGAGCAGGGTACGCTCACCCAGGCTGAACTGCTGCTGGTAGGCACTGCGCACCCGCATGCTGTGATCGACATACTGCTGCGCGATCGGCATTTGGGCGTTGGCGTTTTCCAGGGCGTTCCAGGCCAGGCCCAATTCTTCGTTGAGCTGGCGCAGGGCGTTGTTGCGGATATCCAGGGCCTGGTTGGCCAGGTACGACTTCGATTCGAGGTCGGCCTTGTTGCTGCCACCATTGTACAGGTTGAAGTTCATCCGTAGCATCGCCTGCCACTCGTTGTTGTGGCCCTGCGTGCCGTCGAGGTTGTTGTCGGCGGTACGGCCTAGCTCGGCATCGAAACGTGGGTAGAACGTCGACTTGGCGGTTTCGTACTGTTTTTCCGTCGCCGCAATGTCGGACTCGGCCGAGCGCAAGATCGGGCTGCTTTCCACCAGCTGGTGGCGCGCCTCGTCGAGGCTTGCCGGCAGCAAGTCGATGAACGGGGCCGGTGCGCTGAGTTCGTCGGGCATCTGGCCCACCACGCTCAGGTAGTTGGTGTTGGCATCGGCCAGGTTGGTCTGCTCGGTAATCAGGTTGTTGCGGGCCTGGGCCAGGCGTGCCTCGGCCTGGTCGAGGTCGGCATAGCGGCCCACGCCACGGCTGGTGCGCAGCTTGATCTGGTCGAGCACGCGTTCGTGGTTGCTCAGGTTGTCCTGGGCCAGGCGCACCATGTCACGGCGGGTCAGTACATCCAGGTAAACCTTGGCCACTTCCAGCGCGGTGCGCTCGGACGTGCCCAGCAGGGCATATGCCCGGGAATTGACGGTGGCTTGTTGACGCCCCACTTCGTTGGATGTTGCAAAGCCGTCGAACACCATCTGCCGCAGGTGGATAGCCGATTCGCCTCGGTTCAGGGCTTCCCAACGGTGGCCGGTGCTGGGGCTGTCGGTGCCCTCGCGGCCGTAGCCGGCGGTGAGGTCGACTTTCGGCAGGTAGCCGCCTTTGGCGGCGCGCAGTTGGTAGTCGGCAGCGGTCCGGGCGTTTACCCCGGCCTGGATTTCAGGGTGGACTTCAAGCGCTGTCTGCATGGCCTCTGGCAGTGTCTGGGCCTGGACAAAACCCATGGAAAGGGCGAACGGAAGAGCAGCGAATACAGATGCACGCATGAGTTTAGTTATTCCGGGGGATGCAGTCGCGAGTCACGGCCAAAGCCAAATTTGCCTGTTGGATGGCAACCTTGATCAACCGTGAGCGGGCCTGTGCGAAGCGGCACTGCGAAAAGTTCGATGAAGGGTTACATCGGTGACACATATCAATGTGACATTACCCTACTAATTGTTTAGGATGGCGGGATGAAGGTCAATAGTTTGGCAGAAAGTTAATTCCTGCAAGTTATGGACAAATAATTGACGTCAAAATTGACACTTTATGCAGTCCCTTTTTTGAATCGCATAGCGGTGTTTTAAGGCCGGCTAGGCATGAAGCCCACTTAAGCGGCTATTCCGGAGAGTCCCCATGAGCAGTGTTGTTGCTATTGTCAAAAGCATTGTTGGTCAGGTCATCGCAGTTTCCCCAGAGGGCATTCGTCGCGTTCTGATCGAAGGTGACCGGCTCATGGCGGGCGAGCAGGTTCTAACTGGTGCCGGCGGCGCGGTCACGCTGGAACTCTCCGATGGCCGAACGCTCGACCTGGGGCGTGACATGCAGTGGAGCGCGGACGCTCCGGACAGCTCCGCCGACCTGAGCCAGGCGACTGCCCAGGCGGCGCCTTCGGTCGAGCAGCTGCAGCAAGCCATCGCTGCTGGTGCCGACCCGACTACCGAACTTGAAGCAACCGCAGCCGGCCCGACCGCTGCCGGTGGCGGCTCCGTAGGTGGCGGCCACTCGTTCGTGCTGCTGGAAGAAACCGCTGGCGTGGTCGACCCGACCATCGGCTTCCCAACCGGCCCGATTGCCTTCGAAACACTGGCCACCACGCAGGACGTTGGCGCGACCGACACCACTACCAACACCACCGCGGCGGTGATCACCACGGGCCTTACGCTCAGCGCAACGCCGTCCATCACCGAAGCCGGTGGCGTGATCGTCTACACCGCCACCCTGGGCCAGGCACCGCTGACCGACCTCACCGTCACCCTGTCCAACGGCCAGGTAATCGTCATCAGCGCCGGCCAAACTACCGGCACCGTCAGCGTTACCATCCCGCCGAACGACACGCCGTACATCGATGCCAGCGAGATATCCACGACCATCACCGGCACCACCGGCGGTGGCATCACGGTTACCCCGGACCCAACCCCGGCGGTCACCCAGATCGTCGACACCATCGACACCACTACCGTTGCCGTCACTGCCCAGCCGGCCAAGGAGGGTGACCCGAACATCACCTTCGAATTCCAGCTGAGCAACCCGCCGCAAGCCGGCAGCACCACCACGCTGACCGTCAACGTGGGTGGCACCAGCTACAACGTGACCGTCGATGCATCGGGCAAGGGCACCCTGGTGGTGCCAAACACCAACGGTGAAGACGTCTACACCGACCCGTCGACGGTGACCGCCACCGTGACCGCAGTGACCGGCGGTAACTTCGAGGCGGTTGACCTGACCGGTGCCACCGGCACGGCAACCGTTGAAGACACGCTGGACACCACCACCGTTGCCGTCACCGCCCAGCCGGCCAAGGAAGGCGATGCCAACGTCACCTTCAACTTCCAGCTGAGCAACCCGCCACAACCAGGCTCCACCACCACCCTGACGGTGAATGTGGGCGGCACCAACTACACCGTTGCCATCGACGCCGAGGGCAAGGGCACGCTGCAAGTGCCGAACACCAATGGTGATGATGTCTACACCGACCCGTCGACGCTGACTGCGACCGTGACGGCGGTGAATGGCGGCAACTTCGAAGCCGTAGACCTGACCGGTGCTACTACCACTGCGACCGTCGAAGACACCATCGACAACACCACTGTGGCGGTGTCCGCCGAGCCGGCCAAGGAAGGCGACGCCAACGTCACCTTCAACTTCCAGCTGAGCAACCCGCCGCAAGCCGGCACTACCGTGACCCTGACCGTCAATGTGGGCGGTACCAACTACACTGTCAGTGTTGATGCCACAGGCAAGGGCACGCTGCAGGTGCCGAACACCAATGGCGAGGATGTCTACACCGACCCGTCGACGCTGACCGCGACCGTCACCGCTGTTAATGGCGGTAACTACGAAGGCGTGGACCTGACCGGTGCTACGACCACCGCGACTGTCGAAGACACCATCGACAACACCACCGTGGCTGTTTCGGCTGAACCCGCGAAGGAAGGCGATGCCAACATCACCTTCAACTTCCAGCTGAGCAATCCACCGCAGGGTGCGACCACCCTGACCGTCAATGTTGGCGGCACCATCTACACCGTGAACGTGGATGCGGATGGCAAAGGTACTCTGCAAGTTCCTAACACTAACGGCGAAGATGTCTACAAAGATGCTTCGACCGTTACTGCCACCGTCACTGCTGTTAACGGCGGCAACTACGAAGGTGTGGACCTGACTGGTGCTACTACCACCGCCACTGTCGAAGACACCATCGACAACACCACTGTGGCTGTTTCGGCTGAACCCGCGAAGGAGGGCGATGCCAACATCACCTTCAACTTCCAGCTGAGCAACCCGCCGCAGGGCGCGACCACGCTGACTGTTAACGTTGGCGGCACCATCTACACCGTCACTGTGGATGCGGACGGTAAAGGTACCCTCCAGGTCCCGAACACTAACGGTGAAGACGTTTACAAAGATGCTTCGACCGTTACTGCCACCGTCACTGCTGTTAACGGCGGCAACTACGAAGGCGTGGACCTGACTGGCGCTACCACTACCGCCACCGTCGAAGACACCATCGACAACACCACTGTGGCTGTTTCGGCTGAACCTGCGAAGGAAGGCGATGCCAACATCACCTTCAACTTCCAACTGAGCAACCCGCCGCAGGGTGCGACCACGCTGACTGTTAACGTTGGCGGCACCATCTACACCGTGAACGTGGATGCGGATGGTAAAGGTACTCTGCAAGTTCCTAACACTAACGGCGAAGATGTCTACAAAGACGCTTCGACCGTTACTGCCACTGTGACTGCCGTTAACGGCGGCAACTACGAAGGCGTGGACCTGACTGGTGCTACCACTACCGCCACCGTCGAAGACACGATTGATAACACCACCGTAGCTGTGTCGGCTGAACCTGCGAAGGAAGGCGATGCCAACATCACCTTCAACTTCCAGCTGAGCAACCCGCCGCAGGGTGCGACCACGCTGACTGTTAACGTTGGCGGCACCATCTACACCGTCACTGTGGATGCGGACGGTAAAGGTACCCTCCAGGTCCCGAACACCAACGTTGAAGATGTCTACAAAGACGCTTCGACTGTCACCGCCACTGTGACTGCCGTTAACGGCGGCAACTACGAAGGCGTGGACCTGACTGGCGCGACCAACACCGCGACCGTTGAAGACACCATCGACAACACCACCGTGGCCGTCAGCTCGCTGCCAGCAAAAGAAGGCGACGAGAACGTCACCTTCAACTTCCAGCTGAGCAATCCGCCGCAGGGTGCGACCACCCTGACAGTTAACGTTGGTGGCACGATCTACACCGTTACCGTTGATGCGGACGGTAAGGGCACCCTGCAGGTACCAAACACCAACGTCGAAGACGTCTACAAAGATGCTTCGACTGTCACTGCCACCGTCACTGCTGTTAACGGCGGCAACTACGAAGGTGTGGACCTGACTGGTGCTACTACCACCGCGACTGTCGAAGACACCATCGACAACACCACCGTAGCTGTGTCGGCTGAACCTGCGAAGGAAGGCGATGCGAACATCACCTTCAACTTCCAGCTGAGCAACCCGCCGCAGGGTGCGACCACGCTGACTGTTAACGTTGGCGGCACCATCTACACCGTCACTGTGGATGCGGACGGTAAAGGTACCCTGCAGGTCCCGAACACTAACGGTGAAGACGTCTACAAAGATGCTTCGACCGTTACCGCCACCGTCACGGCTGTTAACGGCGGCAACTACGAAGGTGTGGACCTGACTGGTGCTACTACCACCGCGACTGTCGAAGACACCATCGACAACACCACCGTGGCCGTCAGCTCGCTGCCGGCGAAAGAAGGCGACGAAAACGTCACCTTCAACTTCCAGCTGAGCAACAAACCACAGGGCGCGACTACCCTGACCGTCGACGTGGGCGGCACCATCTACACCGTCACTGTGGATGCGGACGGTAAAGGCACCCTCCAGGTCCCTAACACCAACGTTGAAGACGTCTACAAAGACGCTTCGACCGTTACCGCGACTGTGACTGCCGTGAATGGTGGTAACTACGAAGGTGTTGACCTGACTGGCGCGACCAATACCGCCACCGTCGAAGACACTATCGACAACACCACCGTGGCTGTCAGCTCGCTGCCGGCAAAAGAAGGCGACGAGAACGTCACCTTCAACTTCCAGCTGAGCAACAAACCGCAGGGTGCGACTACCCTGACCGTGGATGTTGGCGGCACCATCTACACCGTAAACGTCGATGCGGACGGTAAAGGCACCCTCCAGGTACCAAACACCAACGTTGAAGACGTCTATAAAGACGCTTCGACCGTGACTGCTACCGTCACCGCTGTTAACGGCGGTAACTACGAAGGCGTGGACCTGACTGGCGCGACCAACACCGCGACCGTTGAAGACACCATCGACAACACCACCGTGGCCGTCAGCTCGCTGCCAGCAAAAGAAGGCGACGAGAACGTCACCTTCAACTTCCAGCTGAGCAATCCGCCGCAGGGTGCGACCACCCTGACAGTTAACGTTGGTGGCACGATCTACACCGTTACCGTTGATGCGGACGGTAAGGGCACCCTGCAGGTACCAA
>NZ_VWXK01000054.1 GCF_011752565.1 Pantoea sp. Ap-967 | reverse complement strand
TGCGAGCTCACCCCGATGATGGCCAGAAGCGAATAGCTTCCTCGAACAGGCCTGATACATAGATGCAACCGGGTAACCATGTTCAAAAGCAGCTAGACAATGTTGGCGAGTCCATACATAGGAGCGGCCTTGTGCCGCGATGGGCTGCGCAGCAGCCCCCTGCAGTATTTGCGACGAAGCAGATGCCGGGGCCGCTTCGCAGCCCATCGCGGCACAAGGCCGCTCCTACAGGGACCGCACACGCCTTACAGCCGGTTAACGGCGCGCCCTGATTGGCACTGGCTGGGCCACCAGCACGATGCCGGAGAAGCCCAGTACCAGGAAGCAGAACATCTGCCAGCGTTCGCCCACCGAGATGCCGTAGCGCAAGGCGTAATACCCCACGCAGGCCGCAAGGCCCAACAACAGCATCTGGCCGCGAAACTGCCGCCACCAGGCCACCAGGCCGTCTACCCTCGCCAGCACCGCCAGCTGAGTCAACAAACCCAGCAGCGCCACGCCGATCAACCAACGGTCGATCTGCCCGGCGATGTCCTGCACCAGCAAGGGTGCCAGGCCACTGACCTTCAGCGCCGGCACCAGCCCCACATGGAACACCCACAGGCCACCGACCCAGAAAACCTGAGCCAGTTGCCAGAGGATCCCTTCCAGGGATGGCGCCCGCAGGCGCCGATCAGATGTGTTTGACTTCGACAATCTCGTACTCGACCGTACCGCTCGGCGTTTTCACCACCACGGTGTCACCTTCTTCCTTGCCAATGATGGCACGGGCGATAGGTGCGCTGCTCGAAAGCTTGCCTTGTTTCACGTCAGCTTCATCTTCGCCGACGATCTGGTAGGTCACCTCGTCATCGGTTTCGGTGTTGGCCAGCACCACGGTGGTGCCGAAAATCACCTTGCCGGTGTGGGCGATGGTGGTGACGTCGATCACCACCGAGTTCTGCAGACGGCCTTCGATATCGCGGATCCGCGCCTCGACCATGCCCTGCTCTTCACGGGCAGCATGGTATTCGGCGTTTTCCTTGAGGTCGCCCAGCTCACGCGCTTCGCCAATGGCTTGGCTCAGGCGCGGGCGCTCGGTCTTGCTCAGGAAGGTCAGCTCCTCTTCCAGGGCGCGAGCGCCCTGGACGGTCATCGGGTACTTGGTCATGCTCATGCTTTGAGTCCTGCATGCAGATCCTGAAGGCGACGAACGGTCTTCTCAGGACCGAATTTCAGCGCCTCGCAGATGGCTTCACCCGCCGCGATGGTAGTGGTGCAGTAAATCTTGTGCTGCAGCGCATTGCGGCGAATCGAGTAGGAATCGGCAATCGACTGGCGGCCTTCGGTGGTGTTGATGATCAGCGACACTTCGTCGTTCTTGATCATGTCGACCACGTGCGGGCGGCCTTCGGTCACCTTGTTCACGCGGCGCACTTTCAGGCCAGCCGCTTCGATCACCTTGGCGGTACCTGCAGTTGCAACCACTTCGAAGCCCAGGGCGATCAGGTCGCGGGCAACGCCAGCCACTTGTGGCTTGTCGTCGTCACGCACGCTGATGAACGCGGTGCCGCCGGTTGGCAGCACTTCGCTGGCACCCATCTGGGCCTTGGCGAAGGCTTCACCGAAGCTGTCACCGACACCCATGACTTCACCGGTCGATTTCATCTCAGGGCCGAGGATCGGGTCAACCCCTGGGAACTTGGCGAACGGGAAGACGGCTTCCTTGACGCTGTAGAAGTTTGGGATGATTTCCTGGGTGAAGCCCAGCTCTTTCAGGGTTTTGCCAGCCATGACGCGGGCGGCGATCATGGCCAGGGAGGTGCCGATGCACTTGGACACGAACGGCACGGTACGCGAGGCACGCGGGTTGACTTCGATCACGTAGATCTTGTCGCCCTGCAGGGCCAGCTGCACGTTCATCAGGCCGACCACGCCCAGCTCCAGGGCCATTTTCTTGACCTGTACACGGACTTCGTCCTGCACTTCCTTGCTCAGCGAGTAAGGTGGCAGCGAGCACGCCGAGTCACCGGAGTGAACGCCGGCCTGCTCGATGTGCTGCATGATCGCGCCGATGACCACGTCGGTGCCGTCGCACACCGCATCCACGTCCATCTCGATGGCGCAGTTGAGGAAGTGGTCGAGCAGCACTGGGCTGTCGTTGGACACTTGCACCGCTTCACGCAGGTAGCGCTTGAGTTCGTCCAGTTCGTAAACGATTTCCATGGCACGGCCGCCCAGTACGTAGGACGGGCGAACCACCAGCGGGTAGCCGATGCCGCCAGCGGCGCTGATGGCTTCTTCCTCGCTGCGCACGGTGGCGTTTGGCGGCTGCAGCAGGTTCAGGCGCTGAACCATCTGCTGGAAACGCTCGCGGTCTTCGGCGCGGTCGATGGCGTCCGGGCTGGTACCGATGATCGGTACGCCGGCTTCTTCCAGGGCG
Source organism: Pantoea sp. Ap-967 (assembly GCF_011752565.1). Taxonomy (GTDB): domain Bacteria; phylum Pseudomonadota; class Gammaproteobacteria; order Pseudomonadales; family Pseudomonadaceae; genus Aquipseudomonas. The sequence goes on along the minus strand of NZ_VWXK01000054.1, from coordinate 22,334 downwards.
CGGGCCAGTTTCAGCGGGGTTTGGCCGCCGTAGTGGACGATCACGCCTTTAGGCTTCTCGACGCGGCAGACTTCCAGCACGTCTTCCAGGGTCAGCGGCTCGAAGTACAGGCGGTCGGAGGTGTCGTAGTCGGTGGAAACGGTTTCCGGGTTGCAGTTGACCATGATGGTCTCGTAACCGTCTTCACGCAGCGCCAGGGCGGCGTGTACGCAGCAGTAGTCGAACTCGATACCTTGGCCGATACGGTTCGGGCCGCCACCCAGGATCATGATCTTGTCGCGGGTCGACGGGTTGGCCTCGCACTCTTCCTCATAGGTCGAGTACAGGTAGGCGGTGTCGGTGGCGAACTCGGCGGCGCAGGTGTCGACGCGCTTGTACACCGGGAACACTTCCAGCTTGTGGCGGTGACGGCGCAGGTTCTTGTCGGTGATGCCGAGCAGCTTGGCCAGGCGCTGGTCCGAGAAGCCCTTGCGCTTGAGGCGCAGCATGTAGTCCTTGTCGATCGCCGACAGGGCCAGGGTCTTGACCTTCTCTTCTTCCTTGATCAGGTCCTCCATCTGCACCAGGAACCACATGTCGATGCCGGTGAGGTCGAAGATCTGCTGGCAGCTCATGCCCGAACGCATGGCGTCGGCGACGTACCAGATACGCTCGGCACCCGGCACGGTCAGTTCGCGCTTGAGGATGCTGGCCGCTTCAGGGTTTGCCAGGTCGACTTTCGGGTCGAGGCCGCAGGCACCGACTTCCAGGCCGCGCAGGGCTTTCTGCAGGGATTCCTGGAAGGTACGGCCGATGGCCATGACTTCACCCACGGATTTCATCTGGGTGGTCAGGCGGGCGTCGGCTTTCGGGAATTTCTCGAAGGCGAAGCGTGGCAGCTTGGTCACCACGTAGTCGATCGACGGCTCGAAGGACGCTGGGGTGCGGCCGCCGGTGATGTCGTTCTGCAGTTCGTCGAGGGTGTAGCCGATGGCCAGCTTGGCGGCGATCTTGGCGATCGGGAAGCCAGTGGCCTTGGACGCCAGGGCGGACGAACGGGAAACGCGCGGGTTCATCTCGATCACGACCATGCGGCCAGTGTTCGGGCAGATACCGAACTGCACATTGGAACCGCCGGTTTCAACACCGATTTCACGCAGCACCGCCAGCGAGGCGTTGCGCATGATCTGGTATTCCTTGTCGGTCAGGGTTTGCGCTGGGGCAACGGTGATCGAGTCGCCGGTGTGCACGCCCATCGGGTCGAAGTTCTCGATGGAGCAAACGATGATGCAGTTGTCCTTCTTGTCGCGGACCACCTCCATCTCGTATTCCTTCCAGCCGATCAGCGATTCGTCGATCAGCAGTTCCTTGGTCGGCGACAGGTCCAGGCCACGGGTGCAGATTTCTTCGAATTCTTCACGGTTGTAGGCGATACCGCCGCCGGTGCCACCCATGGTGAACGACGGACGGATGATGCATGGGAAGCCAAGCTTCTCAAGCACCGCGTTGGCCTCTTCCATGCTGTGGGCGATACCGGAGCGCGGGCACTCAAGGCCGATGTCCTTCATGGCCTTGTCGAAGCGCGAACGGTCTTCGGCCTTGTCGATGGTGTCGGCGTTGGCACCGATCATCTCCACGCCGAACTTTTCCAGAACGCCGTGGCGCTCCAGGTCCAGGGCGCAGTTCAGTGCGGTTTGCCCACCCATGGTTGGCAGAACTGCGTCTGGGCGCTCTTTTTCGATGATCTTGGCCACCGACTGCCACTTGATCGGCTCGATGTAGGTGGCGTCGGCCATGGCCGGGTCGGTCATGATGGTGGCCGGGTTGGAGTTCACCAGGATGACGCGGAAACCTTCCTCGCGCAGGGCTTTGCAAGCCTGGGCGCCGGAATAGTCGAATTCGCAGGCCTGGCCGATCACGATCGGGCCAGCGCCGAGAATCAGGATGCTTTTGATGTCTGTACGTTTTGGCATGGTTGTCACTCAAATCCGCGGGTCAGTCGGCAAGCCGTCTTGAACAATCTGGGTCAGGCGCTTCCGGGCGCGGCGCAAGCCGGCCCGGGGCCTTGATGCAGGATGCTCAGCGGCGCTTGGCCATGGCATCGATGAAACGATCGAACAGTGGCGCGACATCGGTCGGGCCTGGGCTCGCTTCAGGGTGGCCCTGGAAGCTGAACGCGCTCTTGTCGGTGCGTTCGATACCCTGCAGGGTGCCGTCGAACAGCGACTTGTGGATGGCGCGGACATTGCCCGGCAGGGTAGCTTCGTCCACGGCGAAACCGTGGTTCTGGCTGGTGATCATGACCACGCCGGTGTCCAGGTCCTGGACGGGGTGGTTGGCACCGTGGTGGCCGTGGCCCATTTTCACAGTCTTGGCGCCGGAGGCCAGGGCCAGCAACTGGTGGCCGAGGCAGATGCCGAACACCGGAATCTCGGTTTCAAGGATTTCCTTGATGGCCTGGATGGCGTAGTCGCATGGCTCCGGGTCACCAGGGCCGTTGGACAGGAACACGCCGTCCGGATTCAGTGCCAGCACTTCGCTGGCCGGGGTTTGCGCAGGCACCACGGTCACGCGGCAGCCGCGGGCGACCAGCATGCGCAGGATGTTCAGCTTGACGCCGAAGTCGAAGGCAACCACGTGATACGGCAGGTCGGCCGCCTCGATGGTCGGGTGGCTGTCGGTTTTCAGCTCCCACACGCTGGAACGCCACTCGTAGCGCTCGGTGGTGGAAACGACCTTGGCCAGGTCCATGCCCTTGAGGCCTGGGAAGGCGCGGGCGGCGGCGATGGCGGCTTCTTCGCTGATGTTGTCACCGGCGAGGATGCAACCGTTCTGGGCGCCCTTTTCACGCAGGATACGGGTCAGGCGACGGGTGTCGATGCCAGCGATGGCGACGACGTTGTTGGCCTTCAGGTATTCAGGCAGCGACTGGGTGTTGCGCCAGTTGCTGGCCAGCAGCGGCAGGTCGCGAATGACCAGGCCAGCGGACCAGACACGGTTCGACTCGGCGTCTTCCGGGGTGGTGCCGGTGTTGCCAATGTGCGGGTAGGTCAGGGTGACGATTTGCTGCGCGTAGGAAGGGTCTGTAAGGATTTCCTGGTAGCCGGTCATAGCGGTGTTGAATACCACCTCACCGACGGTTTGACCGTCGGCACCGATGGCTTCACCGCGGAAAATACTGCCGTCGGCAAGGGCGAGTATGGCTGGCTTTGTCAAGAAGACCTCCCGTTAATCAAGCATGAAAGGGCGATCGCAGGTTGCAAAAAAGCGGAGTGACGTATGGACACGTCACCCCGCTTTTATGTGCTGAATTCAATTCGCTGCGCGCTTTTAGTGGACACACTAAAGCTGTAGCTTACAGAAAAGTGCGTTTTGGGTCTACCGAATATGTGTCTCTTAAACACATGATTGCGACAGACTGAGATCGGCGGCGCCTGCTTCGCGGGGCAAGCCCGCGCCTACACACCCTGTAGGAGCGGGCTTGCCCCGCGAAAAAGCCCACACCGCTGGAACGGCTCAACGCAGTTCCAGCACATCCTGCATGTCATACAGCCCAGGCTCACGCCCATCGAGCCACAGCGCCGCACGCACCGCGCCCTTGGCAAAGGTCATGCGGCTGGAGGCCTTGTGGGTGATCTCCACGCGCTCGCCTTCGGCGGCGAACAGCACGGTGTGGTCGCCCACCACGTCACCGGCACGCACGGTGGCAAAGCCGATGGTCTGGCGCTCACGCGCACCGGTCTGCCCCTCACGGCCATACACGGCCACTTCCTGCAGGTCACGGCCCAAGGCCTGGGCAACCACTTCGCCCATGCGCAGCGCGGTACCCGACGGCGCATCGACCTTGTGGCGGTGGTGGGCTTCGAGAATTTCGATGTCCACGTCATCACCCAGCACCCGCGCAGCGGTATCCAGCAGCTTCAGGCACAGGTTCACACCCACGCTGAAGTTGGCGGCGAAGACGATCGGGATTTCCTTGCCCGCCTCCACCAGCAGTTGTTTCTCCTGCGCGGAGAACCCGGTGGTACCGATGACCATGGCCTTGCCCGCCTTGCGGCAGAACGCCAGGTTCTTCAGCGTCACCGACGGGTGGGTGAAGTCGATCAACACGTCGAATTCGTCGGCAACCTTGGGCAGGTCGTCGGAAATGGTTACGCCAATTCGGCCCAGGCCCGCCAGCTCACCGGCATCGGCGCCAACCAGGGTGCTGTCCGGGCGGTGAATCGCCGCGGTCAGGCCTGCCTTGGGCGCCTGCTGCTGAACAGCCTCGATCAGCACCTTGCCCATGCGCCCGGCGGCGCCCATCACTGCAATACGTCGCATAGCCTGTTCCTTGTCAGAGGTCGCCGAAGAAGCGCTTCACGCCGTCGAACCAGCCACTGGCCTTGGGCGAGTGGGAGCTGTCGCCTTCCAGCGAGCTGCGCAGTTCTTCGAGCAGTTCACGCTGACGACGGCTCAGGTTGACCGGGGTTTCCACCGCCACGCGGCACAGCAGGTCACCGGCACCACCACCACGCACCGGCGCCACACCCTTGCCACGCAAGCGGAACTGCTTGCCGGTCTGGGTGCCTTCCGGAATTTTCAGCTTCACCCGGCCATCGAGGGTCGGCACTTCCAGCTCGCCACCCAGGGCAGCGTCGGTGTAGCTGATCGGCACTTCGCAATACAGGTGCTTGCCGTCGCGCTGGAAGATCTCGTGCTCACGCACGTTGATCACCACATAGAGGTCGCCGGTCGGGCCACCGTGGGTGCCCGCCTCGCCCTCGCCGGACAGGCGAATGCGATCGCCGGTATCGACGCCCGCTGGCACCTTGACCGACAGGGTCTTGTATTCCTCGACACGGCCTTCGCCATGGCACGAGGTGCAGGGGTCGGTGATGATCTTGCCCTGGCCATGGCAGCGCGGGCATGTTTGCTGCACCGAGAAGAAGCCCTGCTGCATGCGCACCTGGCCGATACCGCCACAGGTTGGGCAGGTCGAAGGCGTGGAACCCTTCTTGGCGCCGGTGCCGTCGCACGGCTTGCAGTTGACCAGGGTCGGCACGCGAATGCTGACCGTGGTGCCGCGCACCGCTTCTTCCAGGTTCAGCTCCAGGGTGTAGCGCAGGTCGCTGCCACGCTGGGCACCGCCACGGCCGCCGCCGCGCCCGCCACCGAAGAAGTCGCTGAACACATCGCCGAAGATGTCGGAGAAGTTGGCGCCGCCGAAGCCTGCACCACCGCCACCCATGCTCGGGTCGACGCCGGCGTGGCCGTATTGGTCGAACGCCGCGCGCTTGCTTGCGTCAGACAGCACTTCGTAGGCCTCGTTGGCCTCCTTGAACTTGTCTTCGGACTCTTTATCGCCCGGGTTGCGGTCCGGGTGGTATTTCATCGCCAGACGGCGGTAAGCCTTCTTGAGGTCAGCTTCGCTGGCGCCGCGCTCGACACCCAGAACCTCATAATAATCACGCTTGGACATAGGTCATTTGCACCTTGTTGGGCGTCTGGCATCTGCGCCGCGCCATCAGCACCTGCCTGCACGCCACGAATGGCACGGGCAACTGCTGTAAAAAAATCTCGAATTCCAGATACGCCAACGCGGGAGCAAGCCCCCGCGCGGCGACATCCTACCAGTTCACCGGCCTAAGCCGGTGAACGGGTCGACAGCATGCAACGATTACTTCTTGTCGTCGCCTTTCACTTCTTCGAACTCGGCGTCAACCACGTCGTCGTGCTTGGCTTCCGGCTCGGCCTGCTGGGCGCCGCCCTGAGGCTGCTCAGCCGACTGCTCGGCGTACATCTTCTGGGCAACCGGTGCCGACACCTTGGACAGCTCTTCGACCTTGGCGTCGATGGCAGCCTTGTCGTCGCCTTTTACAGCGGCTTCCAGGGCAACCACGGCCGCTTCGATGGCGGTTTTCTCTTCGGCAGTGACCTTGTCACCGGCGTCAGCGACCATCTTGCGGGTCGAGTGAACCAGCGCATCACCCTGGTTACGGGCAGTGGCCAGCTCTTCGAACTTACGGTCTTCCTCGGCGTTGGCCTCGGCGTCACGCACCATTTTCTCGATTTCTTCGTCGGACAGGCCGGAGTTGGCCTTGATCACGATCGATTGTGCCTTGCCGGTGGCCTTGTCTTTCGCGCCGACGTGCAGGATGCCGTTGGCGTCGATGTCGAAGGTCACTTCGATCTGTGGAACGCCGCGTGGTGCTGGCGGGATCTCGGACAGGTCGAACTTGCCCAGCGATTTGTTCTGCGAAGCCTGCTTGCGCTCACCCTGCAGCACGTGAATGGTCACAGCGCCCTGGTTGTCGTCGGCCGTGGAGAACACCTGCGACTTCTTGGTCGGGATGGTGGTGTTCTTCTCGATCAGCGCGGTCATCACGCCGCCCATGGTTTCGATACCCAGGGTCAGCGGGCTGACGTCCAGCAGCAGTACGTCTTTCACGTCACCGGCCAGTACCGCACCCTGGATGGCAGCGCCCATGGCCACGGCTTCGTCCGGGTTGACATCCTTGCGGGCGTCCTTGCCGAAGAAGTCGGCAACGGCTTTCTGCACCAGCGGCATGCGGGTCTGGCCGCCGACCAGGATCACGTCGTCGATCTTGCTGGCGTCGATGCCGGCATCTTTCAGGGCAATGCGGCAAGGCTCGATGGTACGGGTGACCAGGTCTTCGACCAGCGACTCCAGCTTGGCGCGGGAGATTTTCACGTTCAGGTGCTTCGGACCGGTTGCATCTGCAGTGATGTACGGCAGGTTGACGTCGGTCGACTGGGCCGAGGACAGCTCGATCTTGGCCTTTTCAGCGGCTTCTTTCAGGCGCTGCAGGGCCAGTGGATCGTTCTTCAGGTCCATGCCGGACTCTTTCTTGAACTCGTCGACGAGGTAGTCGATCAGGCGCATGTCGAAGTCTTCGCCACCCAGGAAGGTGTCGCCGTTGGTGGCCAGTACTTCGAACTGGTGCTCACCGTCGACTTCGGCGATTTCGATGACCGAAACGTCGAAGGTACCACCACCCAGGTCATAAACGATGACGGTGTGGTCGCCCTTGGCCTTGTCCATGCCGTAGGCCAGTGCAGCGGCAGTCGGCTCGTTGATGATGCGCTTGACGTCCAGGCCGGCGATGCGACCGGCATCCTTGGTAGCCTGGCGCTGGCTGTCGTTGAAGTAGGCCGGAACGGTGATGACCGCTTCGGTGACTGGCTCGCCGAGGTAGTCTTCGGCGGTTTTCTTCATTTTTTTCAGAACTTCGGCGCTGATCTGTGGTGGCGCCATGTCCTTGCCGCTGGCCTGTACCCAAGCGTCGCCGTTACCGGCCTTGACGATTTTGTAAGGCACCAGCTTGATGTCTTTCTGTACCACTTCTTCTTCGAAACGGCGGCCGATCAGGCGCTTTACCGCGAACAGGGTGTTGTGCGGGTTGGTGACCGCCTGGCGCTTGGCCGACTGGCCAACCAGGATTTCGCCGTCGTTGGCGTAGGCCACGATCGAAGGGGTAGTACGCGCGCCTTCGGCGTTTTCGATGACCTTGACGCTACCGTTTTCCAGAATGGAGACGCACGAGTTGGTGGTCCCCAGGTCGATACCGATGATTTTGCCCATGTTAACTCTCCCGAAACTTGAATTTGGCGGCAGCGGCTACTTTGGCCAACTGCAGTAATACTTGATCGCTTGACACCTAGATGGGGTTGCCCAGAAAGATTTCAAGCCTTCTCGTCGATAGAAGGTTGCGGGGCAGCCGGCGCCTTGCTGACCACCACCATGGCGGGGCGCAGCAGGCGGCCGTTGAGCAGGTAGCCCTTCTGGAACACGTTGAGCACGCTGTTGGGCTCGACGTCGGCGCTTTCCTGCATGGCCATGGCCTGGTGGTGCTCAGGGTTGAATGGCTGGCCGTGCGGGTCGATGGTTTCGAGCTTGTAGCGGTTCAGGGTGTCCTGGAACATCTTGAGGGTCAGCTCGACGCCTTCACGGGTGTTCTTGACCTGCTCATCCTCAGGGTTGAGGTGCGCCAGGGCCATTTCCAGGCTGTCGATCACCGGCAGCAGGTCGCCTGCGAATTTTTCCAGGGCGAACTTGCGCGCCTTCTCGACTTCCTGTTCAGCGCGGCGGCTGGCGTTCTGCGCCTCGGCGACGGCGCGCAGGGATTGGTCCTTGACGGCGGCCAGCTGTTCTTCGAGCTCCAGAACGCGGGCGCCGTTATCCACTGCAGCGGCCTCTTCGGCATTAAGGTCTTTCTCGTTCAGCTGTTCGTCAGCCATGGGTTCTCTCCTGCGCAATGTCTGTTGTACGAGCAAAGCTCGCCGTGTCTGCCGGCTATATGGGGCCGGAAAATCCAGCTTCAAGGGGCAAGTGGGTTTGCCGGCCACCAGAAAATCCGCCAGGGGGCATTGGCAGGCCTGAAAAAACTACTGTATAAATAACCAGACCTGAACTTCGGGAGCCGCCCCCATGCTGGTGCACCTGTCCATTCACAACTACGCCATCGTCGAGCACCTCGACCTCGAAATCGCCCGCGGCATGTCGGTTATCACCGGCGAGACCGGCGCCGGCAAATCGATCATGCTCGACGCCCTGGGCCTGGCCCTGGGCGACCGCGCCGACAGCGGCGTGGTGCGCCCCGGCACCGACAAGGCGGACATCCTCGCCACCTTCGACCTGGTGGACATCCCCGAAGCCCACGCCTGGCTGGCCGAGCGCGACCTGAACAACGACGGCCTGTGCATCCTGCGCCGGGTGATTACCGCCGAGGGCCGCAGCCGCGGCTACATCAATGGCACGCCCTGCCCGCTTGGCGACCTCAAGGCCCTTGGCGAGCTGCTGATCGACATCCACAGCCAGCATGAGCACCAGTCGCTGCTGAAAACCGACACCCACCGCCGCCTGGTGGACGAATACGCCGGCGCCATCGACCTGGCCCGCCAGGTGCAACTGGCCGCCAAGCGCTGGAACCAAACCCGCCTTGAGCGCGACCGCCTGGCCAATTCCGGCGACGAACAACGCGCGCGGCACCAGTTGCTCAGCTACCAACTGGAAGAACTGGACAACCTTGGCCTTGGCGAGCACGAGCTGGAACAGCTGGAGCAGGAGCACAAGAACCTGACCAGCGCCGAAGCCCTGTTCGGCATCTGCCGCCAGGTGATCGACCAGTGCAGCGAAAGCGACTCGGGCAACGTGCTCAGCGCCCTGACCGCCAGCCTCAACCGCCTCGGCGCCGCCACCACTGCGCCCAAGGCGCTGGGCGAGGCCGCCAACCTGATTGCCAGCGCGCAAATCCAGGTGGAAGAAGCCATGGGCGAGCTGAACCGCTTCCTCGACAACTTCGACGCCGACCCAATGCGCCTGCAGGCCCTGGAAGAACGCCTCGACACTATCTATACCTTGGCGCGCAAGCACCGCGTGCACCCCACCGAGCTGCCGCACCTGCAGCAGCAATTGATGGAAGAGCTGGAAACCCTGAACGCCAGCGACGAGTCAATCGAGCGCCTGGGCGAGGAACTGGCGGCATTTGCCCAGCACTATAAAGAGAAGGCCAGCGAGCTCAGCGCCCTGCGCCAGCAGGCCGCACAGCAACTGGCCAGTGCCGTGGAGCTGGAAATCCAGCGCCTGGGCATGCCCGGCGGGCGCTTCTGCATCGAACTCACGCCCAACGAAGGGGCGGAGCTGTCGCCGCACGGGCTGGAACAGGTGGAGCTGCTGGTCAGCGCCAACCCCGGGCAGCCGCTCAAGGGCCTGGCCAAGGTGGCGTCGGGTGGCGAGCTGTCGCGGATCAGCCTGGCGATCCAGGTGATCACCGCACAAACCTCGCGTATTCCCACCCTGGTGTTCGACGAAGTCGACGTGGGCATCGGCGGCCCGACGGCGGAAATCGTCGGCCAACTGCTGCGCCGGCTGGGCGAGCGTGGCCAGGTACTGACCGTGACCCACTTACCGCAGGTAGCGGCACAAGGGCACCACCACCTGTTCGTGCACAAGGTACGCAATAGCGACACCACCCACACCGCCGTGGCCAGCCTGGGCAAACGCGAGCGGGTGGAGGAAGTGGCGCGGATGCTGGGCGGCATCGACCTGACCAAGGAATCCCTGGCCCATGCGCGCAAGATGGTGGTTTCCGGCAAGGCTTAACAGCCCCCTGCCTTGCACACGCCCCCCTGTAGGAGCGAGCAAAGCTCGCGATGGGCTGCACAGCAGCCCCCGGCGCTCTATGGCACCGGCCTTGCCGGTGTTCGCGGGGCAAGCCCGCTCCTACAGGTATTCCATGGCTTATAAAGCACAAAGGCGACCCGAAGGTCGCCTTTGCTATTCATACACGATCGAAATCGTTACTTTTTCTTACGCACATAGAGGACCAGGTTGTGGTCCACCAGCTCGTAGCCATGCTCGGCCACGATCTCTTTCTGACGACGCTCGATTTCAGCATCCATGAATTCGATGACTTCGCCATTCTCCACGTTGACCATATGGTCGTGGTGGCCGCCATCCGCCAGCTCGAACACCGCGTGGCCGCCGTCGAAGTTGTGGCGCACCACCAGACCCGCCGCTTCGAACTGGGTCAGTACGCGATAGACGGTTGCCAGACCGACATCCTCGCCAGCCTCCATCAGCGCCTTGTAGACATCCTCGGCACTCATGTGACGCTGCTCGGTAGAATCGAGCATTTGAAGGATCTTGACTCGAGGCAGGGTTACCTTGAGACCGGCTTTGCGCAATTCGCTATTTTCAACCATGGTCAGCTTTCTCGCCGATGCTGCTTCGCAGCTTCTCTTAATACGGGTATGATCGGGGTTTACGTTGTCCAGCCAAGATAGTGGAAGTCGCCCACCGATGCAAAACACCAAGCTCTTGCTAAACAGCCTCGCCCTCGCGGGACTGCTCGCACTCGCCGGTTGCTCGTTTCCCGGGGTTTACAAAATCGACATCCAGCAGGGCAATGTCGTCACGCAAGACATGATAGACCAATTGCGGCCGGGAATGACCCGACGGCAAGTAAGGTTTATCATGGGTAACCCGCTGATTCAGGACACCTTCAACACCAACCGGTGGGATTACCTGTACAGCCTGCAACCTGGTGGCGGCAAGCGCCAGCAGGAACGCATGAGCATCTTCTTCAACGAGAACGACCAGCTGGTCAGCCTGTCTGGCGACTTCATGCCGGGCGTCAGCCGCGACCAGGAAATCCTCGGTGGCAGCAGCGACACCACGGTCAGCCCGACGGCCCAACCAGAGCAGGCCAAGCCGCAACACGTGGAAAAACCCGCCAAGCCAGGCTCGGTGGAAGAGTCCATCCAGCGCGAGATCGATACCATCGAAACCACGCCAGTGCCTACCCCGGCACCGCTGGAAACCTCGCCGCAGTAACGGCAGGCATAAAGAAAAGCCCGGACCATGGTCCGGGCTTTTTCATGTCAGGGCCATTCAGCGCCTGGGCTTAGCCATTGAGCTGCTTGGCACGCTGGCAGAACGCATCCACCAGGGTATTGGCCGCCTGGTTGAACAGCGGCCCCAGGGTTGCGCGCACGATGGCCCCGGCGTAGTCGAAGGTCAGGTCCAGGCTGATCTTGCAGGCTTTCTCACCCAACGGCTTGAACACCCACACACCATGCAGCTGGGTGAACGGCCCTTCTTCCAGGTTCATCTCGATCGACTGCCCCGGCACCAGCACATTGCGCGTGACGAACTGCTGGCTCATGCCGCCCTTGGCCACTTCCAGCTTGGCGCGCATGTGGGTGTCAGTGCTCTCGATCACGGTCGAGGCCGAACACCACGGCAGGAATTCAGGGTAGCTGGCCACATCGTTGACCAGATCGTAAAGCGCCTGGGCAGGGTACGGCAGCAGGGCGGAGCGTTGAATATGGGTAGTCATCCAGGCGTCACTTCCAAGGCTGGGTGGCGGCGCTTCGCAGCGTGCCGAAAACAGGTTCTGTGCGTATGGCAGGCCTTGTATTGTCCGGTATTCATTGCAGTGGCTCAAGCACACCGAAATCCCATAGCCGACCACGCAATGACTTGCCTATAATGCCGCCCCTATGGCTAAACAAAAGAAACATCCGACCGGGACCATCGCGCAAAACAAAAAGGCGCGACACGATTACTTCATCGAGCACAAGTTCGAGGCCGGGCTGGTCCTGTCCGGTTGGGAAGTAAAAAGCCTGCGGGCCGGCAAGGCGCACCTGACCGACAGCTACGTGCTGCTCAAGGATGGCGAAGCCTGGCTGTTCGGCAGCCACATCACCCCGCTGACCACCGCCAGCACCCACGTCATCGCCGACCCTACACGCACCCGCAAGCTGCTGCTGAACAAGCGCGAGCTAGAGCGCGTGGAAGCCGCCGTGGCGCAGAAGGGCTACACCTGCGTGGCCCTGGCGCTGTACTGGAGCAAGCACCTGATCAAGTGCGAGATTGCACTGGGCAAGGGCAAGAAGGAGTTCGACAAGCGCGACACCATGCGCGAACGCGACTCCAACCGCGAGCTGCAGCGTGCGGTGCGCAACAAGGGCAAGGAAGAGTAGAACTTCTTTAGCCTGTTATGGCCTCTTCGCGGGCAAGCCCGCGAAGAAGCCAACGCCGACATCAGCGCCCGCTGCGCCGCTCTGCCCGCGCAACCCGCTGGGCCTCGCTCTGCGCCTCTTCCAGCACCTCCTGCACATACAAAATGTGCCGGCTGGACACCTCCCGCGCATCCTCCGCCCTGCCCTCGACAATCGCCTGGTACAACTCGCGATGCTGCGCAATCAGCATGTCCCGGGTTTCGCTACGCTGCTGGTACATGCCACCAATGTTGGTCACCACGTTGCGCTTTAGCAGGTCGAACAAGCCCCGAATGGTATGCAGCAGCACCGCATTGTGGCTGGCCTCGGCAATCGCCAGGTGGAAGCGCGCATCGGCTGCGCCCTCCTCGGCCCGGGTGACTTCATCAACCCGGGCATAGCAGTCCTGCAAGGTGTCGAACGCCGCCTTCAACCGCGCCCGGTCCGGCTCGGTGGCGCGCTGGGCCGCATAGTAGGCGCATGACGCCTCCAGCGTGTGGCGGAACTCCAGCAAGTCGCGCTGCGCCTCGGTGCTGTGTTCCAGCAACTGCAGCAACGGGTCGCTGAAGGTTGAGCCCAGCGCCTCGGCCACATAGTTGCCGCCGCCCTGGCGGCTTACCAGCAAGCCCTTGGCCACCAGCTTCTGGATCGCCTCGCGCAGTGACGGGCGCGACACACCGAACTGCTCCGCCAGGGCACGCTCGGCCGGCAAGCGCTGCCCAGAGGTCAGGGTGCCTTCGAGAATCATCCCTTCCAACCGATCGACAATGTCGTCGGACAGGCGCCGCTGGCGGACCTGATCAAAAACCATCACATGCTCTCCACAAACCCCCGGGCAAATTCAGGGGGCGCCTATTCTCGCCCATCTGCGCCGCGCCAGCACGCATCAGCCGACGATTTTCCCAGCGCTGCAGCCGCCCGTTCATCGCCACACGACCAAAGTTTTGCACAGGACAAATTGACACACCCACAACAGCGCTTTTAACCTAGCGACCAGCCATTGTAAATTGGTATTACCAATTATCCAATGCCAGTGCCTGACCAACAACAATTAGGGGCCACCCCATATGCAAACCTGGCAACAACTCTATACCCCGCTTGGCAGCCTCGGCCTGTCCGCACTGGCGGCGGTCATTCCCATCGTGTTCTTCTTCCTGGCCCTGGCCGTATTCCGCCTCAAAGGCCACGTCGCCGGCAGCATTACCCTGGCCCTGTCGGTGCTGGTGGCGATCTTCGCCTTCCAGATGCCTGTCGACATGGCCCTGGCGGCGGCTGGCTATGGCTTCCTTTACGGCCTGTGGCCGATTGCCTGGATCATCGTTGCCGCGGTGTTCCTGTACAAACTCACGGTCAAGAGCGGCCAGTTCGAAGTGATCCGCAGCTCGGTGCTGTCGATTACCGACGACCAACGCCTGCAGGTACTGCTGATCGGCTTCTGCTTCGGTGCCTTCCTCGAAGGCGCGGCCGGCTTCGGCGCCCCGGTGGCCATCACCGCCGCGCTGCTGGTGGGCCTGGGCTTCAACCCGCTGTACGCCGCCGGCCTGTGCCTGATCGCCAACACCGCACCGGTGGCCTTCGGCGCCCTGGGCATCCCGATCATCGTCGCCGGGCAGGTAACCGGCATCGACGCCTTCCACATCGGCGCCATGACCGGCCGCCAGCTGCCGCTGCTGTCGCTGTTCGTGCCGTTCTGGCTGGTGTTCATGATGGACGGCCTGCGCGGCGTCAAGGAAACCTGGCCCGCCGCCCTGGTGGCCGGCCTGAGCTTCGCCGTTACCCAGTACTTCACCTCGAACTTCATCGGCCCAGAGCTGCCCGACATTACCTCGGCCCTGGTCAGCCTGATCTGCCTCACTCTGTTCCTCAAGGTATGGCAGCCCAAGCGTTCGTTCGGCCAGGCCAAGGGCAGCGTCGGCGCCGCCGTGGTGCAGCCGAGCGGCAGCCAGCCCACGCCTTACAGCTTCGGCGAAATCTTCAAGGCCTGGTCGCCGTTCCTGATCCTCACCGTGCTGGTGACGATCTGGACCCTGAAGCCGTTCAAGGCCGCCTTCGCCCCAGGCGGCGCGATGTACAACTTCGTGTTCAACTTCGCCATCCCGCACCTCGACCAGCTGGTGATCAAGACCGCACCGATCGTCACCGCGCCCACCGCCATGCCCGCGGTGTTCAAGCTCGACCCGATCTCCGCCACCGGCACCGCGATTTTCCTCTCGGCGCTGGTCTCCATGGCGGTGCTGAGGATCAACTTCAAAACTGGTCTGACCACTTTCAAGGAAACCCTCTGGGAGCTGCGCTGGCCGATTCTGTCGATTGGCATGGTGCTGGCCTTCGCCTTCGTCACCAACTACTCGGGCATGTCGTCGACCATGGCCCTGGTACTGGCCGGCACTGGTGCTGCGTTCCCGTTCTTCTCGCCGTTCCTCGGCTGGCTGGGCGTGTTCCTGACCGGCTCGGACACCTCGTCCAACGCCCTGTTCAGCTCGCTGCAGGCCACCACCGCGCACCAGATTGGCGTCAACGACACCCTGCTGGTGGCGGCCAATACCAGCGGCGGCGTAACCGGCAAGATGATTTCGCCGCAGTCGATCGCCGTGGCCTGCGCCGCCACCGGCCTGGTCGGCAAGGAGTCCGACCTGTTCCGCTTCACCGTCAAGCACAGCCTGTTCTTCGCCACCATCGTCGGCCTGATTACCTTGATCCAGGCCTACTGGCTGACCGGCATGCTGGTTCACCACTAAAGTGAAAGGGGCCGGGCGCTCGCGTGCGCCCGGCATCTCCTTCAACCCACGTTGCGAGAATCCATGATCATTTCCGCCTCCACCGACTATCGCGCCGCGGCCCAACGCAAGCTGCCTCCCTTCCTCTTCCACTACGCCGACGGCGGCGCCTACGCCGAGCACACCCTGCGCCACAACGTCTCGGACCTGGCCAGCATCGCCCTGCGCCAGCGCGTGCTGAAGAACATGGCTGAGCTCAGCCTTGAAACCAAACTATTCGACGAAACCCTGAGCATGCCCGTGGCCCTGGCCCCGGTCGGCCTCACCGGCATGTACGCCCGCCGCGGCGAAGTGCAGGCGGCGCGAGCGGCGGCAGCCCATGGCATTCCGTTCACCATGTCGACCGTGTCGGTGTGCCCGATCGAAGAAGTGGCCCCGGCCATCGACCGGCCGATGTGGTTCCAGCTCTACGTACTCAAAGACCGCGGCTTCATGCGCAACGCCCTGGAGCGGGCCAAGGCCGCCGGGGTGAAAACCCTGGTGTTCACCGTCGACATGCCCGTGCCCGGCGCCCGCTACCGTGACGCCCACTCCGGCATGAGCGGCAAGAACGGGCCGATGCGCCGCGTACTGCAAGCCATGACCCACCCCGAATGGGCCTGGGACGTCGGCGTGATGGGCCGCCCCCACGACCTGGGCAACATCTCCAAGTACCGTGGCAACCCCACCGGCCTTGCCGACTACATCGGCTGGCTGGGCAACAACTTCGACCCGTCGATCTCGTGGAAAGACCTGGAGTGGATCCGCGATTTCTGGGACGGCCCAATGATCATCAAGGGCATCCTCGATGCCGACGACGCCCGTGACGCGGTGAAGTTCGGCGCCGACGGTATCGTCGTGTCCAACCACGGCGGCCGCCAGCTCGACGGCGTGCTGTCCAGCGCCCGCGCCCTGCCGGCGATTGCCGACGCGGTCAAGGGCGACCTGAAGATTCTGGCCGACTCCGGCATTCGCAGCGGCCTCGACGTGGTGCGCATGATCGCCCTGGGCGCCGACACCGTGCTGATCGGCCGCGCCTTCCTCTGGGCCCTGGCCGTGCATGGCCAGGCCGGGGTGAAAAACCTGCTCGAACTGTTCGAGAAGGAAATGCGCGTGGCCATGGTGCTGACCGGTGCCAAGTCGATCGGCGAAATCACCCGCGAATCGCTGGTGCGTGAACTGGGCGCCTGAGCCTTATAGAAGTACCGCCTGAATGACCGGGGCATGCGGCGCGCCAGACGCCGTGGCCCCGCGAGGAGATTGCATGAGCCTGCCCGCCGCGTTCCTGCGTGATGCCGAGCGCCTGATACCCGCCGAACGCCGTTTCGACGACCCGACCTCTACCCTGGCCTTTGGCACCGACGCCAGCTTCTATCGGCTGATCCCAAAGCTTGTGGTGCGCGTCGAATCCGAGGACGAAGTGGTCGGGCTGATTCACCTGGCCCAGCGCGAGCGCGTGCCGGTCACCTTCCGCGCCGCTGGCACCAGCCTGTCGGGCCAGGCCATCAGCGACTCGGTGCTGATCGTACTGGGCGATAACTGGAACGGCCGCGAAATCCGCGGCCAGGGCACGCAGATTCGCCTGCAACCCGGCGTCATCGGCGCCCAGGCCAATGCCTGGCTGGCCCCTTACGGGCGCAAGATCGGCCCAGACCCGGCCTCGATCAACGCCTGCAAAATCGGCGGCATCGTCGCCAACAACGCCAGTGGCATGTGCTGCGGCACCGCGCAGAACACCTACCACACCCTCGCTGGCATGCGCCTGGTGCTGGCCGACGGCACCCGCCTGGACAGCGAAGACCCCGCCAGCGTCGCCGCCTTCGAAACGTCCCACGCCGACCTGCTCGCAGCCCTCGCCCGCCTGGGCCGGGAAACCCGCGCCAACACCGAACTGGCAGACCGCATTCGGCACAAATACCGGCTGAAGAACACCACCGGCCTGTCACTCAATGCGCTGGTGGACTACGACCAGCCGCTGGATATCCTTCAGCACCTGCTGGTCGGTTCCGAAGGCACGCTGGGCTTTATCAGCGCCGTCACCTACAACACCGTGCCCGACCACCCGCACAAGGCCAGCGCCCTGCTGGTGTTCCCCAGTGTGGAAAGCTGCTGCCGCGCCGTGACCGTGCTCAAGCGCCAGCCCGTGTCCGCCGTGGAACTGCTCGACCGCCGCAGCCTGCGCTCGGTGCAGAACATGCCGGGCATGCCGGTGTGGGTAAAAGGGCTGTCGGATGACGCCTGCGCGCTGCTGATCGAATCCCGCGCCGCCAGCCAAAGCCTGCTGCACGAACAGCTGCAGCAGGTAATGGCATCGATCGACGACTACCCGCTGGAGCAGAAAGTCGATTTCAGCGAAGACCCGGCCGTGTACAACCAGCTGTGGAAAATCCGCAAGGACACCTTCCCCGCCGTCGGCGCCGTACGCCAGACCGGCACCACGGTCATCATCGAAGACGTGACCTTCCCCGTCGAGCAGCTGGCCGAAGGCGTCAAGCGCTTGATCCAGCTGTTCGACAAGCACCGCTACGACGAGGCGATCATCTTCGGCCATGCCCTGGAGGGCAACCTGCACTTCGTGTTCACCCAAGGCTTCAACAGTGCCACGGAAGTGGCGCGCTACCAGGCCTTCATGGACGACGTGGCGCAGCTGGTGGCCGTGGAATTCGGCGGCTCGCTCAAGGCCGAACACGGCACCGGCCGCAACATGGCGCCGTTCGTTGAGCTGGAATGGGGCCACGATGCCTACCAGCTGATGTGGGCGCTAAAACGCCTGCTGGACCCCAACGGCATCCTCAACCCCGACGTGGTGCTGAGCAGCGACCCGGACATTCACCTGAAAAACCTCAAGCCGCTGCCCGCCGCCGACGAAATCGTCGACAAGTGCATCGAGTGCGGCTTCTGCGAGCCGGTGTGCCCCTCCAAGGGGCTGACCCTGAGCCCGCGCCAGCGCATCGTGATGTGGCGCGACATCCAGGCCAAGCAGCGCGCCGGGGTGGACACCCGCGACCTGCTGCACACCTACCAGTACCAAGGCATCGACACCTGCGCCGCCACCGGCCTGTGCGCCCAGCGCTGCCCGGTGGGCATCAACACCGGCGAGCTGGTGAAGAAGCTGCGCAGCCAGGCCGCCAGCCATGCCACCACGGCCAACTGGCTGGCCGAGCATTTCCACACTGCCCTGGGCGGCGCGCGCCTGACCCTGACCGCCGCCAACACCGCCCGCAAGCTGCTCGGCGCCCCGCGCCTGGGCCGCCTGAGCGCGTCGCTGAGCAAGGCCAGCAAAGGCCGCCTGCCGCAGTGGACGCCCGCCATGCCCCAGCCCCTGCGCACCGTGGCACTGCCCCCCGCCAGCAACGATGCACGGCCACGGGTGGTGTACCTTGCCGCCTGCGTTTCACGGGTGATGGGCCCGGCCTACGCCGACCGCGAGCAAAGCTCGCTGCTCGACAAAACCCGCGCCCTGCTGGAAAAGGCCGGCTACCAGGTGGTGTTCCCAGGCAACGCCGACAGCCTCTGCTGCGGCCAGCCCTTCGCTTCCAAGGGCTACATGGAACAGGCCGAGCACAAGCGCCAGGAGCTGATTACCGCCCTGCTGCACGCCAGCCGCGGCGGCCTCGACCCGATCTACTGCGACACCAGCCCCTGCACCCTGCGCCTGGTGCAGGACCTGGCCGAAACCCGGCTGGACCTGTACGACCCGGTGCGCTTCATCCGCACCCACCTGCTCGACAAGCTGGAGTTCACCCCCCAGGAAGAACCGGTGGCCGTGCATGTGACCTGCAGCACCCAGCACCTGGGCGAGAGCCAGGCCCTGATCGACCTGGCGCGCCTGTGCAGCAAGCAGGTGGTGATTCCCGAAGGCATTCATTGTTGCGGGTTTGCCGGCGACAAGGGCTTCACCACCCCCGAGCTCAACGCCCATTCGCTGCGTAGCCTGAAGGATGCGGTGCAGTATTGCAGTGAAGGCATCTCCACTAGCCGTACCTGCGAGATTGGCCTGTCGAGCCATAGCGGTATCGACTACCACGGCCTGGTGTACCTGGTAGACCGCGTTACCCGCCCCCGGCGTTTAACGTAGGATTTTCGGCGTTTGTAAGACCGAGCGCCGCCCGCACACAAATGCGCCAGCCCTCACTGGCACGAAACAGACGTAGGAGCGAGCAAAGCTCGCGATGCGCCGCCCACGCGGCGCTCGGTCTCCCAAACGCCACAAAAACACCGCCGCCCCCCAAGCCCCCAACAAAATGGAACCCCCACAATCCCCCATCAGTCCACTTTAAAGGCCCACCCTCCCAGAGGCCTCAAAGGAGACACCCATGAAAGGTACCGCGCTTTCGGCCCTCTTCGCGGCCGCCACCCTCCTGGCATCCCCGGCCTTCGCCGCCGACGACCTCTGCACCGCCAACCTGCAGAAAATCGACGACAGCATGGCCACCGCCGGCGCCACCTCCGAGGGCTTGGACAAGGCCATCACCGAGCACGTCGACCAAGCCAAGGCCGCCCAGGCCAGCGGCGACACCAAGCAGTGCATCGCCATCACCAGCAAGGTGCTCGAACGCCTGGAAAAAACCGAGAAAGGCAGCGGTTCCGCCGGCGGCAGCGGCGCCTAAGCCTTCGCGCAGCGGGCGACCCGGCCGCCTGTCGACGCCGCCCGCGCAATGGCGTATACTCCACCCTACGTGCCGTAAGGTGCGTTAGCTTAGAGCTAGTGTGGGGCCGATCAGGATTCGACGCCGGTAGCGAAACTCTAGGTGCATGCCGAGTTGGTAACAGAACTCGTAAATCCACTGTTGCAACTTTCTATAGTTGCCAATGACGAAAACTACGAGGGTTACGCTCTCGCTGCGTAAGCAGCTGAGCCCGCTCTCCTGGTAGCTTCGGCTCCAGCAATCATCAGGGGATGCCTGTAAACCCGAAATGATTGTCATACAGAACAGGATCGTCGTGTAGCACGTTGGGGGCAAAGCGACTAAAACTTACCCAACTCGTCCAAAGCACCCTGCCCGTCGGGCGGCTGCGGATTAACTCAATAGACACGGCTAAGCATGTAGTACCGACAGCGGAGTACTGGCGGACGGGGGTTCAAATCCCCCCGGCTCCACCAAATCCAAGAAAGAAGACGCCCCTGGCGTCTTTTTTTGTGCCTGCGATTTTCTGATCTCGTAACACGCTGTTACGTCCAAAATCAGATTTTACCGCTTTCTTGTAGGGCATTTCCCAAAGATACTCCCAGCCGTTGTGGTGTTCCGGGCGAAGCATTAGTGTCGGTTTGTCGCTGCCAATCAGCGACCGGCTTTGACAGGCCGCCTTGAACTCACCACATGGCATTGCCGTTATGGCAGCTGTGCATGGGGCACCTCGCGTGCGCCGGGTTTGGTCTGTTCGCCGGTCTGTCAACCCATGTACAGCTGCCGCCTTTCTGTTTGACAGCAGAGGGTGGTGGCCCAACCTGAACAGGCCTACACCATGCTGAAAATAGTCCCCGATCCACCCCACCTCCTCCAATCCCTGGAAGACACACTGATGATGGCTGCCGATTACGCCCTGTGCGCTGAGGCCGTCACCCAGCAAGCAATGCTGATGCAGCCCAGGTCACCTGTGTCGCTGTTGATCATGGCGTCGATGCACGAGCTTGAAGCCCTACGCAAGCTGCTAGAAGCAGCGCTGCTTCAACTTCAAAAGCCCGCAGACCCACGAACGCAGCACTGATCCGCGCAGGCATCTACATCTTTCAGGGAGATCAACAATGACCACCGAAGCAACCCATTTCACCGTCGGCAAAACCACCTTCTACCAAGGTGAAAACCAGACCCACCCCCTGTTCCGCATCGAAGCCGGCATCCCCTGCCAAGTCGCCCGCGAGCAGGCCTCGGAACTGATGGGCTACGCCCGCGACCTGTCCATCGACGGCCTGATGGAAGAAAAACCCCAACTCCTCTGGGCCTCCCACTACCTCTGCGCCCTGGCCAAAGCCCTGCTCGACGACGCCGAACTAGGCATGACAAAAAACCCATAACCCCAAAAAAGCCGCTCCGCTTTCTCTTGTGGGAGCGGCCTTGTGTCGCGAAAGGGCCGCAAAGCGGCCCCAACAATCCCCCACCAACGCAGACATCCAAGAGAGCCCACCGATGCCGAAAACCGAAATCGCAGCCACCACCGACGCCTGCAGTCCAGATTTTCGCTACGGTCATGCCCAACAACTATTCACCGCCAACCCCGGGATAGACGTGATGGTCGCCAAAGAGCATGCGATGAAAATTATGGACTGTGCACGCTATCTCAATCACACCGGGGTGATGCTGGGCGACCGTTGCAGGGTCGCAGCCTCTTATCACCTCAACGAGATGGTTCGGGTGCTGGTAGATGAAATTCAAAAGTAACGCGGGCTGTCTTACTTAACCGGCTAGGGTGCGACTGGCGTCTCGACGGGCTTTATCCACAGACGTGGAACTGGGCGTGCAAGCGCTGTCGGGGACAGCACGCGATGCGTCCCGAATCTGCAAGGTCACGCCGCTTCCGTGGCGGTTCTCACCAAGGGTCATTCGCGTTCGGCAGTTCGTCCGGTCACCTCTCAGGTGATGCATACTCGTACTCATATGACCCTCGTAGGCGAGACACACAGTGCTTCGCCGCCCTGTAGCAATCTATCCGCCTGGCCGAATCTCGCGCCAACCTGTGCCCGTCCATTCTCTGGATGAAACGGGCACTTCAAACACCGCTGCTGCCTTGATCACACATGGCTTTGCGGTAATCCCCCTCATGACAATCGGCGTGACAAACGCCGATGTCACTAGCAACAGCCATGTAGATGATGGTGCCGCAGAGCAGGGAATGGACTGCGCCTGGCTGACAGTCAGGCATGCCCCGGTCATCGCATTGCTGCTTGCACCTGGCTCAGGATCTCGCGGCGTTCGTCTCGTCAGCCAATGCAGCCTCCACCGGCCCAACAGGAGGCCAGATCATGAGTAAGCGATCCATAAACCCCACCCGTTAAATGAAGGACGGGGAAATCATGTATTCGAGTCGGGCACCTGCCCCGCTTGAGTCTTTAACCCGAACAACTGGTCAGCTAGCTGTCGGCCTCGCTCCAGC
>NZ_VWXK01000053.1 GCF_011752565.1 Pantoea sp. Ap-967 | reverse complement strand
GGGGCCTCTCTACATACAAGGTCAGGGGCAATCCCTGCCTTTAGGAGCGATCGGCCTCCCCGGAAGTGCTTCTTCAGCCTGACGAGAATAACCTCTCTCACCAGGCCAGACACAACATACAAGGAGCAGGCTTGCCTGCGATGCGCCGCGCGGGCGGCGCTCGATTTCACAGGCGCTACACCTCTTGAGGCAGGTTGAGGCAGGCGCATGGCCACCCTGCCGCCTCATGAGGGCCTGGCTAATTCATCTCGCTGAACTAGTGTGTTAGGAGGATTCTGCATAATCAGGAGGTGGTCATGAGGACATTGGTAGTGCTAGCGCTATTGAGCCTGCTGGCAGGCTGCAAATATTTCAGTTATCAGGAGAGCTGCACAGACAACCCAACCCGCGCCGACTGCGACGGCAGCCATCAAGTCGAACGCCGCAAGTGACCCTCAGGCACTTTCCCGAGCGATCAACTCACACGCCAGCAGGTTCAGCCGCTGCACCTCGCCCTCGACAGGCACGCTGCCCAAATGCTGCAAAACCCGCAACGCCGCCAGCTCGCCAATCTCCCGCGAGGGCGGCCGCAGGGTGGTCAGGCTGGGCAGCAGCATCTGCGCAAAGGCATAGTCGCCAAACCCCATGATCGCCATGTCCTCCGGCAACCGCAGCCCAGCGCGCTGGCCTGCCAGCAGGGCGCCAGCAGCCAGGTTGTCGTTGGCGAAGATGATCGCCTCCGGCCGCGGGTCGCGGCGCATCAGCGCCTCCATGGCCTGGCGCCCAGCCTCGAACGGCGCGCAGTCGGCCGACGGCACGAACACCCACGGCTCCAACCCAGCCTCGCGCAGCGTTTCGATGTAGCCATCACGCCGCTCCAGGGCGCTCAGGTCGCCGGCGGCACTGTTCTGCACGAAGGCGATGCGCCGATGGCCCTTGCCCAACAAGTAGCGGCACGCCTGCACACCCACCTGGTGATGCAAGAACCCCACCTGCAGCGGTGCCCGCTCGGGGCAGTAGTCCCAGATTTCCAGTACCGGCACATCGGCCTCGGCCAGCATCTTCTCGGTGGCCGCGCTGTGGAAGCGGCTGGTCACCACCAGCGCCGCCGGCGACCAGCCCAGGAAGGCACGCACGGCGCTCTCTTCCTGCGCCTCGCTGAAGTAGCTGGAAGCCAACAGCAACTGATAGCCATGCTGGCTCAGGGTGTCACTGAACGCCTGAATGGTCTGGGCGAAGATCGGCCCGGAAATGTTCGGGATCACCATGCCGACGATCCGCCCGCGCGCCGAAGCCAGGCCACCGGCCACCAGGTTCGGCACATACCCCAGTGCCTGCACCGCCGCTTCGATACGCTCGCGCAAAGGCGGCGACACCTGCTCGGGTTGGTTGAAGAAACGCGAAACGCTAATGGCCGACACCTCGGCAGCGCGCGCCACCTCGGCCAGGGTCACACGGCCGGCGCCGCGTCGCTTGCGGGGGGAATCCTTGGCTTGGCTCACAGGCTGGCCTCATGGAGAAATGCGGCGATGTTAGCGCTAACGTAGGCGAGGCTGGCAAATAGCTTTATGGCATATAAATCTGCTTTTTAAGTATTTGACCTGCTAAGCACAGCGCTCCGATACTTGCCCATGTTAGCGCTAACAAGCGCTGCTGTTGGCAAGCGCCTGCCACTCGCACGAGCGAGACCAGACAACCACAGCAACACCCCGTTGGCTCGTATGCGGGCCCTGGTCTGGTCTTTGAAGGCAGTGAGCATCATGCACAAACCGCACAACGCTTTTCCGTTCAAGCAGCGCCAACCCCTGGCTGCCGCGCTCTTGCTGGCGGCCATTGGCCAACCGGCCCAGGCCGCCGAGCCTGAACAGCAAGCCACCGCGCTGGATGCCGTGACGGTGACCGCGACCCGCCGCGAGTCGACCCTGCAGGAAGTGCCGGTGGCCGTGTCGGTCATCAACGGCGAGCAGCTTGAACGCGACAACCGCAACAACGTAGCCAGCATCGTCCAGCAGGTGCCAACACTCAATTACCGCGCCGGTGCCTCGAACAAGGACACCTCATTGTTCATTCGCGGCGTCGGCACCATTTCCACATCCCCCGGTGTAGAACCGACCGTGGCCACGGTGGTCGACGGCGTGGTGTTCGGCCGCCCAGGGCAGTCCACCCTCGACCTGCTCGACCTGGAACGCATCGAAGTGCTGCGCGGCCCCCAAGGCACGCTGTTTGGCAAGAACGCCTCGGCCGGCGTATTGAACGTGGTCAGCAAGGCCATCCCCGAGCACACCCAAGGCTACGTGGACTACTCGCACTTCGGCGGGGGCGACGAGAACCGCCTGCGCTTCGGTATCGGTGGCCGCCTGAACGAACAGCTCAAGGGCTCCCTGAGCACCTTGTGGGGCGACTATGACGGTAACGTCGAGAACGTCGCCAACGGCCATGACGTCAATGGCTACTCGCGCAAGGGGGCGCGTGGCAAGCTGGAGTTCGAACCCAACGATGCCCTGCGCCTGACCCTGATCGCCGACTACATGAAAGGCGAGGACACCCTGCCCAACGGCGTGATCACCAGCGCCAGCAGCGCCTTCGCCAGCCAACTGCGCCCGGTGACGCCCAGCGCCCACAACCGTGACATCAACAGCGATTTCAAAACCCATGTCGAGGACGAAAACCAGGGCCTGTCGGCCCAGCTCGACTGGCAGCTGGGTGACTACACGTTGACCTCGATCAGCGCCTGGCGCGGCTGGGACAACACCCAGTTCCAGGACGGCGACCGCCGCGCCTTGCTGCCGGTAACCGCTTCCCACGACAAGGGCACCGTCGATTACGACCAGTACAGCCAGGAATTTCGCCTGACTTCGCCCAAGGGCCAGTTCAACGAATACGTGCTGGGTGCCTTCTACATGCACGGCACCTCCAACGAAACCTACCAGCGCCTGTCGGTGAACAGCGGGGTGGCCAACACCGGCAGGGCGGACTACTCCACCACCAACGACAGCGTCGCGTTGTTCGGCGAGAACACCTTCAACTTCACCGATGACCTGCGCGCGATCTTCGGCCTGCGCTGGACCCACGACGACCTTGAATACGACCACCGCCGCGTCTCCACCTCGGCCACCGCCGTGACCGGCATCCAGCCCTCGACCGCCAGTTCCGGCTCGGTGGACGAAGATGGCTGGAGTGGCCGCACCGGCCTGCAGTACGACTTCAGCGACAACCTCACCGGCTACGTCACCTATTCACGCGGCTACAAGGGCCCGGCCTACAACGTGTTCTTCAACATGCAGCCGCGCGACACCGAAGCGCTCAAGCCGGAAACCTCCGACGCCTACGAAGTAGGCCTCAAGGGCACGGCGCTGGATAACCGGCTGATGGCCAACCTGGCGGTGTTCCACACTGACTACGACAACTACCAGGCCAACTTCTACGACACCGTGGCCAACCAGGTGGTAACCCGCCTGGTCAACGCCGGCAAGGTCAAGACCCAGGGCGTGGAACTCGACGCCAGCTTCCAGGCCACCTCCCAGCTCAAGTTCTCGGCAGCGGCGGCCTACACCAAGGCGCGGGTCGACCACTTCAACTGCCCGGCGGGCGCCGCTGCCAGCTGCAACATCGACGGCGGCCGGCTGCCTTTCACCCCGGACTGGAAGGCCTACCTGCGCGCCGACTACAGCATCCCGCTGGCCAATGGCCTGGATGTGGAACTGTCCAGCGACTACAGCTGGCAGGACGCGGTGCAGTTCAGCCTCGACCAGAACCCAGACACCGTGCAGGGCGCCTACGGCATCTGGAACGCCAGCATTGCCCTGGCCGACTACAACGAGGGCTGGCGCGTGGCTTTGCTGGGCAAGAACCTGGGTGACAAGTCGTATGCGCAGATGCTGGCCAGCGGCGGCGACTACATCTACCGCTCGGTGCCGCGCGATGACGGGCGCTACTTCGGCGTGCAACTGCGCAAAGACTTCTAACCGCGCCCACCCCTGTAGGAGCGGGCTTGCCCCGCGAAGGGCTGCAACGCAGCCCCATTCAAGGAGACCCACACATGACCCGCCAAATGAGCCTGGGCGCGTTCCTGATGGCCACCGGGCACCACGTGGCCGCCTGGCGCCACCCGGATGTGCCCGCCGACCCGCTGGACTTCAGCACCTACCGGCGCACCGCGCAGGTGGCCGAAGCCGCCTGCTTCGATGCCCTGTTCGTCGCCGACAGCGTTGCCGCACCCAGCGACGCCCTGGCCAGCCACAGCGCCCGTTCGGTGTACTTCGAACCCCTGACCCTGCTCTCGGCACTGAGCGCCGTCACCGAGCGCATCGGCCTGATCGCCACGGCCACCACCAGCTATAACGAGCCATACCACGTGGCACGCAAGTACGCTTCCCTCGACCACCTCTCAGGCGGCCGCGCTGGCTGGAACCTGGTGACCTCCGACGCCGCCGCCGAGGCTGGCAACTTCGGCCGTGACGCGCACATTCCCCACGCCGAGCGCTACGCCAGGGCCCGTGAGTTCCAGCACGTGGTGCAGGGCCTGTGGGACAGCTGGGCCGACGATGCCTTCATCCGCGACAAGGCCAGCGGCCAATTCCACCACCCTGAAGGGGTACGTACCCTCGACCATGCCGGCGAGCACTTTCAGGTTCGCGGCCCGCTGAACGTGGCGCGTTCGCCGCAGGGCCGGCCAGTATTGGTGCAGGCGGGTTCATCAGAAACCGGCCGCGCACTGGCCGCTGAAAGCGCCGAGGTGGTGTTCACTGCCCAACCCAGCCTGGCCCGTGCCCAGGCATTCTATGCCGACCTCAAGGGCCGCCTGGCCGGCCATGGGCGCACGGAAGATTCGCTGAAGATCATGCCCGGGGTGTTCGTGGTGGTCGGGCGCACCCACGCCGAGGCGCAGGCCAAATACCAGCAGTTCCAGGACCTGGTGGACCCGCGCGTGGGCGTGGCCTTGTTGGGCCGCATGCTCGGCAACTTCGACTTGTCTGGCTACCCGCTGGACGGCCCGCTGCCGATGCTGCCGCCCACCGAAGACGGCCAGCGCAGCCGCCAACTGCTGCTCACCGAGCTTGCCGGCGAGCAACAGCTGACCCTGGCCGAACTGGGCCGGCGCATCGCCGGCGGGCGAGGGCACTACAGCCTGATCGGCACCCCGAGGCAGATCGCCGACGAACTCCAGGCCTGGTTCGAAGGCCGTGCGGCAGACGGTTTCAACGTGCTGGTGCCGCACCTGCCGCAAGGCCTGGAAGACTTTGCCCAGCAGGTCGTCCCTGAACTGCAGCGCCGCGGCCTGTTCCGTCGCCAGTACCAAGGCAAAACCCTGCGCGAACACCTGGGCCTGCAGCGGCCCGCCAACCCCTTCTTTGCCGAGCGAGGCCAACCATGAGCTACATTGCCCACCCTGAGCGCTATGCGCGCATCCCTTACCGCCGTGTCGGGCGCAGCGGCCTGGTGCTGCCGGCCCTGTCCCTGGGCCTGTGGCACAACTTCGGCGACGCCACCCCCATCGACACCCAGCGCGCCTTGCTGCGCACGGCGTTCGATGCCGGCATCAACCACTTCGACCTGGCCAACAACTATGGCCCACCCTATGGCAGCGCCGAAACCAACTTTGGCCGCCTGCTGCGCGAAGACCTGCGCAGTTACCGGGACGAACTCATCATTTCCAGCAAAGCCGGCTGGGACATGTGGCCCGGCCCTTACGGGCAGGGCGGCAGCTCACGCAAGTACCTGCACGCAAGCCTCGACCAAAGCCTGCAGCGCCTGGGGCTGGACTACGTCGATATCTTCTATTCGCACCGCTTCGATGCCGACACGCCGCTGGAGGAAACCGCCATCGCCTTGGCCGATATCGTGCGCCAGGGCAAGGCGCTGTATATCGGCATTTCTTCCTATTCAGCCGGCAAAACCCGTGAAATTGCGGCGCTGCTGGCCGAGCTCAAGGTGCCGCTGCTGATACACCAGCCGTCGTACAACCTGTTCAACCGCTGGATCGAGCACGACCTGCTGGCCACCACCGAAGAGGTGGGGGCCGGGGTGATCGTGTTCACGGCGCTGGCCCAGGGCCTGCTCAGCGACAAGTACCTCAATGGCATTCCCGCCGATGCCCGGGTCAACCGCGCAGGCGGTGGCTCGTTGCTGCCAGGGCACCTGTCCGAGGCCAATATCGCCAGGGCCCGGGCGCTCAATGAAATCGCCCTACGGCGAGGCCAGAGCCTGGCGCAGTTGGCCTTGGCCTGGACCTTGCGCGATCCGCGGGTAAGCTCGGCGCTGATCGGTGCCAGCCGCCCTGAGCAGATCACCGAAAACGTCGCGGCGCTGAACAACCTGGCCTTCAGCCAGGCCGAGCTGGACGAGATCGACCAGTACGCCGTGGAAGGCGGGATCAACCTCTGGGAAAAACCCTCGACCGATTGGAAGGCCTGACCTATGCGCACGCTACGACTTGCGATGCTTCTGCTGTTGGGGCTGGCCAGCGCGGTGCAGGCGGCCGACCCGGCGAGCCTGCGCATCGGTTACCAGAAGGGCTCGATCAGCCTGGTGCTGGCCAAGCAGCACCGCTTGCTGGAGCAGCGCTTTGCCAATACCCAGGTGCAATGGATCGAGTTCCCGGCAGGCCCGCAGATGCTTGAAGCCCTGAACATCGGCAGCCTGGACATAGGCTCCACCGGCGACATTCCGCCGATTTTCGCCCAGGCGGCGGGGGCCGACCTGTTGTACATCGCAGCCGAGCCGCCCAAGCCCAAGGCCGAGGTGATCCTGGTGCCCAAGGCCAGCCCGATCACCTCGGTGACGGGCCTCAAAGGCAAGCGTATCGCCCTGCAGAAGGGCTCCAGTGCGCATAACCTGCTGCTGCGCAGCCTGGCCAAGGCGGGGTTGGGAATTCGCGATGTACAGCCGGTGTACCTGGCGCCGGCCGATGCGCGGGCGGCGTTCGAGCGCGGCAGCGTGGATGCCTGGGCCATCTGGGACCCGTTCTATTCGGCCATCGAACTGGAAGGCAAGGCGCGCGTGTTGGCCGATGGCGAGGGCTTGGGGCTGATCGGGCCGTTCATGCTGGGGGCGCGCCAGTACGTGCAGGCCAATGGTGAGTTCGTCGGGCAGCTGCTGGATGAAATCACCCGCGCCGAGGCACTGACCCGCAGTGATGAGGCCGGAAGCGTCCAGCTGCTGGCGCAGTTCATGGGGCTGCCGGAGGCGGTGGTGCAGCGCAGCTTCAGCCACCGGCCGGCATCGCCGCTGATACCGATCAGTGGCGACATCGTCGCGGCGCAGCAGCACACCGCCGAGCTGTTTTTCCAGAACCGGGTCTTGCCCAGGCAGGTCGACATTGCCGGCGCCGTCTGGCACCGCCCCTGATACCGCCTCAACCGGCCGTTTCGCGGGGCTAATTTGTAGGAGCGAGCTTGCCCCGCGAAGCAGGCAACGCGGTACATGGCACCGGCTGCGCCGGTGTTCGCGGGGCAAGCCCGCTCCTACAAGGGCAATGGTGCGCAGCCCGCGAAAGGGCCGGTCCAAGCGATTGCCTACCCAGTGGCAGCATGATTCGTTAGCGGTACAGTAATGTGTATCTGATTAATTTAACTTAACTGTACCGGTCGCAGGGCAGGGCGACTCCGTTAGTGTGTCAGCACCTGCAACGAATCTGGAATGCCTGTCATGCTTGCCTCTGCCGACCTCCTCACAGCCTTCATGCTGTTCGCTTTCGTTTCCTCGATCACACCGGGGCCCAACAACACCATGCTGCTGGCTTCGGGCGTGAATTTCGGTGTGCGCCGCTCAATCCCCCATGCCATCGGCATCAGTGTCGGCTTCATGGTGATGGTGCTGGCGGTTGGCCTGGGCCTGGGCGAGGTGTTCAAGGCCTGGCCGACGCTGTACAGCGTGCTGCGCTACACCGGTGCCGCCTACTTGCTGTACCTGGCCTGGAAGATCGCAACCTCCGGGCCCCTGGGCACCGATTCGGCCAATGCCCGCAAACCGCTGGGTTTCTGGGGTGCGGCGGCGTTCCAGTGGGTCAACCCCAAGGCCTGGGTAATGGCGGTAGGGGCGATCACCACCTATACACCGGCCCAAGGCTATGTGACCAATGTGATCGTCATTGCCGCTGTGTTCGCCCTGGTCAACCTGCCAAGCGTCGGCATCTGGGTGATGTTTGGCAGCGCGCTGCGCAACCTCTTGCAGAACCCGCGCTGGTTGATGCTGTTCAATGTCCTGATGGCCTTGCTGCTGGTGATTTCCCTGTACCCGCTGCTGTTTGTAGAATCGGCGTTTTCCTGAACCCCTGAGTACAGTACACCGATGCAGTTGATCCCCTGGTCCTTCGACACCCGCGAAGGCTTCACCCTGCGCGGCTGGCGCACGCCGGCCAGCGGCAAGCCGCTGCTGCACTTCCTGCATGGCAACGGCTTCTGTTGCCTGGCCTACCAGCCCATGCTGCTGGGCTTGGGCGAGCATTTCGACCTGTGGCTGTGCGACGTGCAAGGCCATGGTGACAGTGACCATGGCGGCGAATTCCGTGGTTGGAACCGCACGGCCGAGCTGGCGGTGGAAGCGTTCGAGGCGGGGCGGCATGAGTACGGTGATGTGCCCAGGTATGCCTTGGGCCATAGCTTTGGTGGCGTGCTCACGGGCCTGATACTGGCCAGGCATCCTGGTTTGTTTCAGCGTGCGGTGCTGCTCGACCCCGTGCTGTTCAGCCGCCGCATGCTCGGGGTGATGGGCGCTGCCGCGCTGGTTGGCCTGCACCGCAAGCACGGGCTGGCGCGCAAGGCTGCCAGCCGGCGCAGCCATTGGCCGGACCGCGAGGCGGCGCTGACGTCGCTGCAAGGGCGCGGCATCTTCAAGGGCTGGAGCGATGCGGCGCTGCAAGCGTACATCGAACACGCCCTGGGTGACTGCGGCGAGGGCGTGGTGCTCAAGTGCCGGCCCAGCCGCGAGGTGGACATTTTCAGCTCGTTCCCCTCGCGCATGTGGGCGCAATTGGCGAGCATCGCGGTACCCACGCGGGTGCTCTACGGCAGCCGCACGTACCCCTTCGTACCGCGCTCGGTAGTACGGCTGGTTGCGCTCAATGCCCATGTGAGCGCCAGGCAAATGGCCGGCGGCCATTGCTTCATGCAGGAGGATGCTGCCCCCAGCATCGCAGAGGTGCACGCTTACCTGAGCGCACCCATGGCAGAGTAAGCCTTGAAGCAATCGCCCTGTCGCGACGCTCACCCGCGTGCCTTACGCCGTTTATTGTCCTGCCAGTAGAACGATACGTGCTGTTTTTGCTGGCTTGTGGCGAATTGGCTTCATGGGTAAGTTTATTCCCATGAAGAGAGGAGCCTTTCCATGAAAACGATTCTGGGCATCCACCGCAGCCCCCACGCCCACTGGGTCGGTGACGGTTTTCCGGTGCGCAGCCTGTTCACCTACGACACCCTGGCCAGCCAGCTCAGCCCGTTCCTGCTGCTGGATTACGCTGGGCCCTATGACTTCACGCCGACCACCGACCGCCGTGGCGTGGGCCAGCACCCCCACCGGGGCTTCGAGACGGTGACCATCGTTTACCAGGGTGAGCTGGAGCACCGTGACTCCACCGGTGCCGGTGGCCTGATCGGGCCGGGCGACGTGCAGTGGATGACGGCCGCCAACGGCATCCTCCACGAGGAATTCCACTCCCCAGCCTTTGCCCGCAGCGGCGGCACGCTGGAAATGGTACAGCTGTGGGTCAACCTGCCAGCACGCGACAAGCGCGCAGCGGCGGGGTATCAGACCCTGCTGGCTACCGACATTCCTGTGGTGCCCCTGGCGGGCGATGGCGGTAGCCTGCGGGTGATCGCCGGTGCCTACCAAGGCCAGCCAGGCCCCGCCCGGACCTTCACCGCGATGGACGTGTGGGACCTGCGCCTGAACCCCGGTGCCAGCCTGCAATTGCCGATTGCCCAGGGGCGCCATGCCGCCCTGGTGGTGCTGCACGGCAGCGTGCGGGTTAACGGCGAACGCGACGCCGGCCCGGCCAGCCTGGTGCTGCTGGCGCGCGCCGGTGAGGATGTCGCCATCGAGGCAGCAGAAGGCGCAAGCCTGTTGTTGCTCAGCGGCGAGCCGATCGACGAGCCAATCGTCGGCTACGGCCCGTTCGTGATGAACAGCCAGGCGGAAATTGCAGAGTCCTTCGATGATTTCCACGCCGGCCGGTTCGGGCAGATGGCCTGAACCGCAGCGCACGCCTTCTGCCACACCACACCTGGTAGGAGCGAGCGCAGCTCGCGATGCGCCGCGAAAGCGGCGCAATCACACAAATCTTGGCATGATGCACCCATGCCCCATTCCCGCTTCCAAGCCGTACAGCGCACCATCACCCCCACCGGCCACACCCTGTGGCTGCGCTACGCCACGCCCTACCACTGGCCCTCGACCCTGGCCTTTCTCGCTGCCCGCTGCATCCCCGGCATCGAAACCTTCAGCGCCGGCACCTACCGCCGCACCCTGGTGGTCAATGGCCGGCCCGCCCTGCTCGAAGCCAGGCCCACGGCGGGCAACCGCCTGCGGATCGGCCTGGTTGGCGTGCCCAGCCACGCGATCCCCGCCTTGATTGCCCGCGTGCGGCGTGTCTTCGACCTGGACGCCAACCCCGCCCGCATCGCCCGCGACCTGGCCCAAGACCCGCTGATGGCCACGCTGCTGGCTGCGCGCCCGGGCCTGCGCGTTCCCAAGGGTTGGGATGCCTGCGAACAGGCCATGCGTACTGTGCTCGGCCAGCAGATCAGCGTCGCCGGCGCCATGACCCTGGCCGGGCGCCTGGTGGCGCGCCATGGCCAGCCCCTGCAAGAGCAGGCGCAAGGCCTGAGCCATGTGTTTCCAAGCGTCGCCACCCTGGCTGCCGCCGACCTTGAAAACCTCGGCATGCCCCGCGCCCGGGCCGCTACCCTCGGCACCCTGGCCCGCGCGCTGCTGGCGCAACCCGACCTGCTGCGCGCCGGGCAGCCGTTGGCGCATGTGCTGGGCACCCTGTGCCGCCTCAAGGGCATCGGCCCATGGAGCGCCCAGTACCTGGCCCTGCGCCAGGTCGGTGCCAGCGACGCCATGCCGCTTGGCGATGTGGCCCTGGTCAAGGCCCTGCGCCAACGCGAAGGGCAGCACGCGCAACTGGCCGAACGCGCCCCGGCCTGGGGCCCCTGGCAGGCCTACGCGGCGCAGCACCTGTGGGCGTCGCTGGCCGATAAATGACGCGCCCGTGACCGCCTGTCGCAAAGTGCCACCATTCGATCGAACAGCCCCCAGCCGCCAGCGTTCTTCCACTAAGGTGCTATAGGATTTCCCCGCAGATCATTGCTCCGGCGCATGGACGGCCGCTTGAGCATGGGCAATATCAATTGGCACCCCGTCCCGCAAAGGCGTACTCACACTCATAAGGCCAACAGAGAGGGGTCGTACCATGTCGTTGATTGGAGTTTCGATGCTTGAAATGCGGCAGATCATCGAGCAAGCCTGTTTGCCCGACCGCTGCGAAGTCAGCTGCACGGATGGCAATAGCCTGACCATTCGCCTGGGCCAGGGCCAGAGCCTGGAGGAGGGCGTGACCCTCACTGGGGTATCGCTGCAGAACCTGAACAGCTGCCGGGACCTGGTGAACCTGGTCGGCCAGCTGCATGCACTGCGCAACACCCACTCGCTGCCGTTGAAGGCGATCGCCTGATCGCCGGCGCCGCGCCGGTCAGCCCAGGCTGACCGGCCGCCCGCATGGCCTACTGCAATTCCAGCAGCAGGTTCAGCCCACCATCACCACACCGGCCCTGATCGCGCACCACGCCGCGGTAACTGCGCCCGTCCCAGACGAACGCCACGCTGTGCGCCCGCTCGACCTTGTCGGGCAGTGGCGGGCAAATGTGCAAGCGCAGGGCAGGGCGCCCCTGCAGGCTGAGTGCGGCAAGCTGGCACTGGCATTCCACGCTCAACGCCACCGGGCCAAACAGGGTATCGCGAACATAATCGAGCTGAACGCTGGCATTGGGGGCACGGCCGGGCATTTTCATGGCCGCTGGGTTCCCGGGAACTGAACAGGCATAGGCAGGCTCCTGGCAAAAACACTGCGTCGATCTTCTTTATGAAGCCTAGCGCACCAGGATGTTCAACTTATTTCACTGCTGTTTGTCGGGTGCCCGCCGTATTCACGGCCGCTGCGGCACTACCGAGGTGCCAAAGCTGTTGCCCATTCGTGTGGCGGTGGCAGCCGGTGTCGCCAGGCCCAGCTGGCTTGGCTGGCGCTTGTCCACCTGCTGGCCGGCCTGCACCTGTGCACGCAGGGCCTTGCCGGCACGTGGGTCATTGCCCTGCAGCTGTTTGCTCAGGCAGTCGAACGCCAGGGCGCGCGATTGCCCGACCTGCACGTCGATGCAGCCCTTCTCATTGCTGGCCTGTTCGGCCAAGGCCGGCGCAGCCAAGCCCAACAGCACTGCCAGCAGCCCGATTCTCACGCAAACCATGAAGCACCTCCATCCAGGTACGGATTGCCTGGAATTCTAGCCCGCGTCGCCATGTGTCGGGGTGAAGCTTTGATGGCCGAATGCTGTCACCACAGCGTCATACACAGGCCCCAGGATGGCCACTCCCGGTAACGGCGACAGCAAGGAGGCCGACCAGTCCGTGCGTGCATTTCTGGTGGTTGGCCTGTTGTGGCTGGCGTTGGTGATACCGGTCCGTGGCGATACGCGGCTGACCCTGGCAATCCCCGCGCAGCCCCTGGGCCTGGCGCTGGACAGCTTCGGGCGGCAAAGCGGCATGGCCGTGCTGGTCGACCAGGCCCTGCTGGGCGGTCTGCGTTCAAGCCCGATCAATGGGCGTTACACCCCCCGTGAAGGGCTCCAGCGCCTGTTGCTGGGCACCGGGTTGGAGGCGCGCTACAGCGCCGCACAAGGTTTTACCCTGCGGCCACTGCGCCTGCAGGCCCCGGCTGCCCGCGAGCGGCCGGGCGGTACTGGCGCCGGCAGTTACGCGCGGGCGCTTCAGCAGGCCGTGGAGCAGGCGCTGTGCGTCTCGGCGCTGACCCGTCCGGGCAGCTACCGCGCCGCCCTGCAAGTGTGGATAGACGCCAGCGGGCAACTGGTGCAGAGCCGGCTACTGGCCACCACCGGTGACTTCAACCGTGACGCGGCGCTGGTCGAGCGCCTGCGCGCCGTGCGCCTGCAGCGCGCGCCGCCAACTTCCCTGGCCCAGCCGGTTACCCTGCTGCTGCGCCCGGGACCTATGGATTGCCCACTTTCGCAAGGAGCTGCGGCGGCATGAACAAACCTCGGGACAGTGCGCTGGTCAAGCTGTTCTTGACCTCCTATGACGCCTTCAGGGTACGCCTGAAGCGTCGGCTCGGCTCCGATGACCTGGCCAACGACGTGCTGCAGGAAACCTACCTGCGGGTCGACCGCATGGAAACGGCGCAAGAGGTGCACAAGCCCAGCGCCTACCTCTACCGCATGGCCCTGAACGTGGCTGCCGACCGGCGCGAGGCCGATGCGCGGCTGCTCACCGGCGGTGAAATCGAAAGCCTGCTGCAGGTGGCCGAAGACCAGGACCCGGCCCGCATCGTCGGTGGCCAGAAGGAAATCCAGAGCCTGCTCGGCGCGCTCTACGAATTGCCGGCCAGGCGCCGGCGCATCTTTATTGCCGCGCGCCTGGAGGAGGCTTCACATCAGGAAATCTCCCAGCGCTTCGGCATTTCCACGCGCATGGTGGAGAAGGAAATCAAGGCAGCCTTGGGGCATTGTGCAACGCGCCTTGAAAGAAAAGCGTTTCAGCGGTTCGGTCCGGGGGCGGGAAAACCGTCTTGATCAATAGTCGACCTTTTCATGTGAGCACCATGCCCCAGATTTCGCCCGACCCCGAGTTGCAGCGCCAGGCCCAGGACTGGCTATTGCTGTTGACCTCCGGCCGCGCTACCCAGGCCGATGCCAGCGCCTTGCAGCAATGGTGCGCACGCAGCCCGGCCCATGCCGCGGCCTTTGCCCAGGTGCGCGAGCTGTGGCGCCTGCTGGGCCCGGCGGCGCAACAGGCGCAGGCCGTGACGCCCCTGCCGGGCGTGAGCCGGCGGGCGTTTCTCGGCGGTGCGGTGGCTGCTTCGGTAGGGGTCGTCGCTTGGCAGGCTGGCGTGTTTAGCCGCCTTGGCGAACCTGCTGCTGCCTTTGAAACCGCGCTGGGCGAGCAGCGCCGGGTGGAGCTTGCACCGGGCATCGAGCTGGAACTCAACGTGCGCACCCGTGTGGCGCGGGAAGGCCAGGCCATTGCCTTGCTCAGCGGTGAGATGGAAGTGCTCGCCAGCCAGGCCGTGCGGGTGCAGGCCGGCGCCGGGCTGATCGATGCCGAGCAGGCGCGCTTCAACGTGCGTGAAGATGACCGGGGCATCTGCGTTACCTGCCTGGGCGGCAGCGTGAAGGTCAGTGCCCTGGGCCAGGTTCAGGTGTTGCCGGCCGGGCGCCAGTTGCGCTTCGGTGCCGGCGACCTGGGCACACCGCAGGCGTTCGACGCAGGCCAGGTGATGGCCTGGCGTGAGCGTTTGCTGGTGTTCCGGGATGCCCCGTTGGCCGAGGTGATCGCCGAAATCAACCGCTATCGCCCCGGCCGCCTGGTGCTGCTCAACCAGGCCCTTGGCCGGCGCCGGGTGCAGGCGCGCTTTAGTTTCGAGCAACTGCCCCAGGCCGCCGAACTGATCCGCGCCGCCTACGGCGCTCGCTGCCTTGAGCTGCCCGGCGGGGTAGTGCTGGTCAGTTGAACGGCCCCAGCACCTGGCGGTAGTGGGCCTGGCCCTGCGCACTGCGCAGGCTCAGGCGAATTTCCAGCCCCTTGGGGTTGTCGGCGGCGGTGCTGTCCAGCACCTGCCAGCCGCTTTGTTCCTTCCAACTGCGCAGGGCAAATGCCTGCACCCCTTGCAGCAACGCCACACCCCCCTGCGCCGCTGCCAGGGGAAAGCTGTCGCTGCTCGGCGCGGCGGCGCGGTACAGGGTGCCACCGCGCACCCACCAGCGTACCCGTTGCAGGCCACTGCCGGGGCCGGCGGCGGCGCGAATCAGTTCCAGGCGGTCGGCGCGCACACGCAGGGCCGGCAGAACCGGCTTGGCGATCAGTTCCTGGCCGGGCCGGGCCGGCTCCAGCAACTCGGTGGTGGCGCGCAACGCCAGGTCCCGTTCCAGTTGCTGGAACACGCGCAGTACCGCCTGGTTATCCTCGGTGCTCTGGCGCACGTGCCGATCCGCCCGGCTGACACTGTCCAGGCCACGCCAGGCGATCAGGCTGACCACCGCCATCAGCAGAATCGCCACCATTACTTCCAGCAGGGTGAAGCCGTTCTGGCGCCTCATGGCCGGGCCACCTGCAGCGTGCCGGTACCGCTGCGCACCAGCTCGATCACCTGGTTGCCACTGCGCAAGGCCAGGGTCAACGGTTCGCTGACCCATTCGCCCTCCAGCCACAACGGGCCACGCGGGCGCTTGTTCACTTTCACCGCTTCGGCTTGCCACAACCTGGGCCGCAATGGGCCATCCTCCAGCACCACGCCGTCACCGCGCACGAAGCGGTAGCCCCGGGCGTCGGCCTGCCAGCGCAGGGCCTGGCCATCGCTCTGCGCCTGGCTGTTGGCCAGCTCCAGCAGCCTTGCCAGCCGTTCGGCGTCCTCGCGCAGGTGCTTTGCGGGGTCTGGGCGAATGTTCAGGCTGATGGCCGCGCTGGCGATACCAACGATCACCAGCACCACCATCAGTTCGATCAGGGTAAAGCCTTGTTGTCCATTGCGCGGGTTCACGGCAGGTCTCCTTGTCCTGCTGCCAGCATGGCCCACGAAGATGATCGCGGTGTGAAACAAAACCGTGAGGTTTGCCCGATATGCTCAGGGTTTGAGCACAAGGAGCGCGCCATCATGTCGTTTCAACGTCTTTATCGCTCACCGGGGTTGTGGTTGCAGGGTTTGGGAGGGCTGGTGGCGGTTGCCGGTGCCGTGACCTGGGCCTGGGTGCTTGCGCCCGCCGCCGCGCTACCCACCCAGGCCCAGGCAGCGGCCACCGCGCCCCTGGCCGATACCGGAGCGGGGCGCTGGTTCGCCGACCTGCCCGCGCAGGTGGATATCCGCGTCAGCGGGGTGCTGTCGGGCCGCGCCGGCACGGTCGCCATCATCAGCCTCGATGGCGGCCC
Source organism: Pantoea sp. Ap-967 (assembly GCF_011752565.1). GTDB lineage: Bacteria > Pseudomonadota > Gammaproteobacteria > Pseudomonadales > Pseudomonadaceae > Aquipseudomonas. The sequence continues at coordinate 9,084 of NZ_VWXK01000053.1, read as the reverse complement.
GGCCCAGGCCGTGGAAGCCGGGGATGAGCTGGCGCGCGGCGTGAAGCTGGTGGCCATCGAGCAGGACGGGCTGGTGATCGAACGGGCAGGGGAGCGAAGCCGGGTGGAAGTGCCGGCGTTGGCGGTCAACAGCTTCTTGTAACGGGCTGAAGGGCTGCACCTGCAAGGGGCCGCTTGAAGCCCGGCTCGACCAAGCTATTGGTCAATGCTTTGGTAGGCATCAAGGCCCAGCCGGGTTGGCTGATCGTTGTTTCCGGGCATGCGGATGCGCGGGGGGACGCCGCCAGAAACCTCGAACTGTCGCGGGCCCGGGCTTCTGCGGTGCGTGACTGGATGCAGCGCATGGGGGATATCCCGGACAGCTGCTTTGCCGTTCAGGGCGTGGCGGCCAGCCAGCCGGTCAGCAGCAACGACACCCTCGCTGGCCGGGCAGAAAACCGCCGGGTGGACATCCGCCTGGTGCCTGAAGTCACCGCGTGTGGCGATCTTGCGCCGCAATGCGTGAGTGCCCAAAAATGCGATACGCGAACACCGGCGCTTGACCTACACCACAACCCTGGACTGCCGATCAAGCACCCATCTCCAGGCCAGCGCAGCCCCCGGTAGGAGCGAGCACAGCTCGCGATGGGGCGCGCAGCGGCCCCAGGTCTTCAGCTTCGTAATTCATCACGCTGGGGCTGCTTTGCAGCCCATCGCGAGCTGCGCTCGCTCCTACAGGCTATCGCGGCGCACCTGAGTTCAATGTTCCCTGCGCGACAGCGCAGCCCGCAGGGATGGGGGATTTTCTACAGCACGTGTGTCAAACCGGGTGTTTCATCAGAGCGCCTTGCGCATGAACACCCGGGCAAACCCTTGTTCTTCGGCCCGGTGCGTCTCGACATAACCGAGCTTGTGGTAGATCTCGATATTCTCGGTCATGCGCTCATGGGTGTACAGCCGCACCGCCTTGCACCCCGCCTGCAGGGCGTGGGTTTCACAGAACGTCATCAGCGCTTTGCCAATGCCCTGGCCCTTGCACGCTGGCAATACCGCCACATTGGCCAGCAGCATCTGCTCGCCCTCACATTCCATTACCAGCACGCCCACCACCTGCAGGCCTTGCACTGCAACCTGTACATCGCAATCGGCAAGTACCTGGCGGTAATCGTCGAGCATGGGCGCAGGCGCCTTGCCGATACGCTCGATATAGGGCGAGTAGGCCGCCTGAACCAGGGCGGTGATCGCCTCGACATCGGCGGGTTGGGCCTTGCGAAGGGTGAGGGTGGGGCGCATGGGCAAGCCTCCTGAACAGGGTTTCGAGCTTAGTGTGTCGCGCTGCAACAGGCCATTAGGTATGAGACTGCAACGCTTCACTCCGCGGCTTTCGTATCCAACCACCAGCGGCCCCGTGCTAAAAGCCTGGGCAGAACCTGTTCAATAAAAACAACTGGAATGCCTGATGCCTGCCAATCACCCGCCCGCCAATGGCCTGTTCACCACCTTCTGCCTGGGCAGTTACCTGTTGTCGCTGTCCTATGGCACCACCTTCCTGCTGGCCATGATGCTGCGTGCCCAGGGCGCCAGCGAGGCCGATGCCGGCTCGGTGATTTCGGTGGCGATGCTCAGCACCTTCGTGGCCGTGATCTTCTCCGGCCATCTGACCGACCTGATCGGTGCACCGAAAGCGGTGGCGGCGGGCGCCGTGTTGCTGGCCGCCGCGTGCTTGGGCTTTGCCTTTGCCCCGGGCTTTGGCAGCGCGATGGTATTGTGCGGCCTTGTGCTGGGTTTTGGTTGGGGCGTGTTCTACACCCTGGGCCCGATCATCGTCGCCATGCTGATCGAGCCGGCGCGGCGGGTGAAGTATTTTGCCTTGCTCTCGGGCAGCATGATGACCGGGATCGGCACCGGCCCACTGCTCGGCCGGGCGGCCCAGGCACTGGGTTACCCGGTGCAGGCGGCATTCGTGGCGGCGGCGCTGGCAAGCCTGTTGGGCGGCGTGCTGTTCCTGCTGATGGGGCCGCGGATACAGCGGGCGAAAACCGCGGCGGTGGCCGTGTGCAAGATCACCCCGGCGGCTGCACGGGCAGTGCTTTCTTCCAGGGCGGCCTTTGCCATCTTGATGGTCGGCCTGGGGGGCGCGATCTTCGGTGGGCTGTCCAGTTTCCAAACCTCGTTTGCCAGCGCCCGGCACTTGGATTACTCGTTGTTCTTTCTCGGCTTCATGTCGGCTGCCATTTCCTGCCGGCTGCTGGTGGCGGGCTTTATCGTCAAGCGCGACCCGTACCGCATGGCCTGCCTGCTGACGGCCCTGATGGTGCTGTCGGTGCTGATGTTCCAGTACGGCGTCGATGGCACAGTGAGTTACCTGCTGGCGGCCGTGGTATTGGGCGTTGGCTATGGCCTGACCTACTCGGTGATCAACGGCCTCGCAGCCAATGAAGCACCGCCCGGGCTTACCGCCCAGTCGCTGCTGCTGTTCAGCCTGGCCTACTTCGTTGGCGTATTCGGTTTCCCGCTTTTGGCGGGCAAGGTGATCGTCGAGGCGGGGATGCCTGCGCTGTTGCAGTGGCTGCTGGTGATTGCCGTGGTCAACTGGTCGATCAGCGCTGGCCGCCTGCTGTGGCGAAGGCTGCAGGTTGTGGCCACGGCCTGATACGGTATCATCCGCGCCCGCAACCGGAGCCCGTCATGGCCAAAGACATCGAAAACCCCTGCGTCTCGCTCTGCCAGCTCAACAGCGAACTGTGCGTGAGCTGCGGGCGCACCCGTGAGGAAATCCGCAAATGGCGGGGCATGAAACGCCCGGAAAAGATGGCCACCGTGCAACGCGCCGCCACGCGGATGAAAGCCATCAACAAGAAAAACGCCAAGCGCCCGGCCGAAGCCTGAGGCGCGGCCCCAGGACATGCACCTATCAGGGTTTGCCCCCCTCATTCGGGGAATCCACCCCCCAATTCGCTGAAATCTCCAGCTCAACCTACTGATACTCAACGCTTTCCCGCCATGGCACATACCTTGCTCCACCCCCACGCAGAGTCCCTGTGTCCCGGAGGTGCAGCATGTCGACCCCGTACAAAGCCCCCGTCCTGACTTCACTGCTGCTGGCCCTGCTTGGCTGGGAAGACACCAGCGAAGCCGCCGTGCAGTGCCAGCGCAACCTGGTGGCCAACGTGGTGGCGTTGGACCAGCCGCTGATGTTCAACCGGCTGGGCGCGCAAAACGCCAACGGCATGATCTTCGCCCTGCGCGAAGACGTGGTGGATGACCACCAGGTGCCCTTGAGCAAGGGCGGCGCCGCCGTGCCGGGCAAGGTCACCCTGCGCCCCGACAAGCGCCCGCGGCCCATCGTGCTGAGGGTGGCCGCCGGCGACTGCCTAACGGTCAACCTGACCAACCTGCTCGATTACCGGGCCAACCCCAACAAGCACGGCATCGAACCCGAAGGGCCGGAAGACGAAAACCAAGCTGAAAACGAAGGCGGCGAAGGCTTCGTCGCCGATGAACAGGTGGCCGACCGCAGGGTCGGCTTCCAGGTCAACGGCCTGCAGGCGGTCAACAGCATTGGCGACATCGCCGCCAACACCGGGCGCAACGGCAACTTCCTGGTGGCCCCCGGCAACAGCCGCAGCTACACGCTGTTCGCCGAACGCGAGGGGGCTTTCGCCGCCACCAGCCAGGGCGCCACCTTCGGCGGCCAGGGCGGTGCCGGCAACGTGGCCAACGGCCTGTTCGGCCAGGTGGTGGTCGTGCCCAAAGGCGGGCGCACCTTCCGCAATACCCTCACCGAGGAAGAAATGCGCCTGGCCACCACCGGCCGCACGGCCACCGGCCAGCCGGTGATCGACTACCAGGCCCGCTACCCCCAGGCCGAGCCCTGGGTCAGCGAAGGCAAGGCCGGCAAGCCGATCATCGCCATGGTCGACGGCAATGAAATCCTCAACAGCGAAACCGACGCCATCGTCATGGGCCCCAACCCCGACGGCAGTTTCCCCAGGACTACCTACCCGCTGGAGAGCCTGGGCAAGCGCAACCCGGCGCTGCCCAACCGGCTGGAGGCGTTTCGCGACTTCGCCTCGCAATTTGCCGACGAAGTGGCTGCCACCCAGGCCTTCCCCGGCTACTGGGCCGACCCGGTGATGGGCCATGTGCTGGAACCCACCCGCGATTCGTTCATGATCAACTACGGCTCGGGCGGCATGGGCGCGGAAGTGGTGGCCAACCGCCTGGGCGTGGGCCCCATGCACGACTGCCTGTCCTGCGCCTATGAAGAGTTCTTCCTGAGCTCGCACACGGTGGGCGACATCGGCACGCTGGTCGATGTACCGGCCAACGTCGGCCTGGAAAGCATTCGCCCAGGCCAGGTGCCCCCGGCCAGCGCGACCGGGGTCAAGGCCAGCATGGCGCTGTACCCGGCCGAGCCTGCCAACGTGCACCACAGCTACATTGGCGATTTCACCAAGTTCCGCAACACCCACAATGGCCATGAGCAGCACATCTTCCACCTGCATGGCCACCAGTGGCTGTTCAACCCCAACGACGACAACTCCGACTATATCGACGCCCAAGGCATCGGGCCGGGCATCGGCTACACCTACGAAATCGCCAACGGCGGCTCCGGCAACCGCAACCGTGTGGCGGGCGATGCCATCTACCACTGCCACTTCTACCCGCACTTCGCCCAGGGCATGTGGGCCATGTGGCGGGTGCACGACGTGTTCGAAGAGGGCACCCGGCTGGACGTGAGCGGGCAGGGCGCCAATGGTTTCCACAGCACGCCATTCGCCTTGCGCAGCGGCAAGCCAGCCGCCGGCGCGCGGGCCTTGCCCGATGGCGAAATCGTCGCCGGCACGCCGATCCCGGCCATTGTGCCCTTGCCAGGCAAGGCCATGGCGCCAATGCCCGGCAAGGTGGTGGTGGTGCCCAAGCTCGCGGCCGAGCAGGTGGCCGCCAATGACGATGACGCCGCAGACGGCGATGACCACGAAGGCCCAAGGGCATCGATGCCCAAGGCCATCGGCTCGCTGGCGTTGGTCGACCGCAGCGAGGCCAACCGCAATGCCGACGGCAGCCTGAAAAACCCTGGCTACCCGTTCTGGATCGGCGGCATGGAAAGCAGTGTCGGCAACCGCCCGCCAACCCCGCCGCTGGACATGCTCGACCCGGCCCTGGCCCGGCAGCTCAAGGACAGCGGCAAGGCCCTGTGGGCCAACCTCGACCCCAACCAGGTCGATGGCTGGGACGGTGGCCTGGGCCGCCACGCCCTGGACGGTGTTTCCGCCGGTGGCGAAGCCGAAACCACCACCACCCGCCTGGACTTCTCCAAGGTGGTGCACAAGGCCAGGCCGCTGTACATGCCGGAGGAGGGCACCGACGTCGAGCAGGCGGCCATGCAGTTCCATGCCAAGGCCGAGCACCCAAGCTACGCCCTGATTCCCGGCAGCCAGCCGGTGGCCAAGGCGTTTCGCACCAACGGTGCGCTGCCCACCGCTGGCGCACCGTTCTACGAGCCGTGCATGGATGACCGTGGCAAGCGCCTTACGCAAACCTCGGGGGTGGGTGAGTTCTTCAGTGGCGAAAGCCTCACCGGCTTGAATTTCCGCGGTGCGTCCACCTTCACCGCCGACCGCCCGCGCATCTACAAAGGCGCCAACATCCAGTTCGACGCGGTGTTCAACAAAGTCGGCTACCACTTCCCGCAGGCACGCATCCTTGCCCTGTGGGAAGACGCCTGGCCGGTCATTACCAAGCAGCGCCCACCCGAGCCGCTGGTGATGCGCATGAACACCTTCGATTGCACCATGTACACCCACACCAACCTGATCCCGTCGTTCTACGAAATGGACGACTACCAGGTGCGTACCCCCACCGACGTGATCGGCCAGCACATTCACCTGCCCAAGTGGGACCTGACCGCCGCCGACGGCTCGGCCAACGGCTGGAACTACGAGGACGGCATTCTTTCGCCCGGCAGCGTGGTCGAGCGCGTGCACGCCATCCGCAGTTTCAATGGCTGCACCGAGGGCGATGCCCGCGACGCCACGCCAGCCTGCCCGAAAGCCCGGCAGCACCCGTACTTCGGCCGCTTCGGGCGGGCCGACTGGCTCGGCGCGCGCACGGCCATGCAGCGCTGGTTCGCCGACCCGCTGGTCAACGTGCACAACGTCGACCGTGGCCTGGGCACCATCTTCACCCACGACCACCTCGGCCCATCCACCCACCAGCAACTCGGGCTGTATGCCACCGTGCTGGCCGAACCTGCTGGCTCCACCTGGCTCCACGCCGAAACCGGCGAAAAGCTGTACAACCCGGCCACGCGCCAGGACGGTGGCCCCACCTCGTGGCAAGCGGTGATCCAGACGGGCGACCATGACGGCGACGGCAAGAACGACAGCTACCGCGAGTTCTTCCTGGAGTACAGCGACTTCCAGCATGCCTATGAAGCCGGTGTATACGTGGGTGCCGGCCCCGATGGCGTGCCCAATGGCCAGGCCTACCCAGCCACCGCCGACAGCTTCCGCTTCGCCATCAACCCGCCTGTGCGGCAGAAGGCCGCCAACCTGTTGGAATCGGTGGTCGAGTCGCGTGGCGGGCTCAGCCCAGGCTGCCCAAGCCGGCCATGCCCGCAGGCGATCTCGGTGGATGACCCAGGCATGTTCGTGGTCAATTACCGCAACGAACCGCTGGGCCTGCGGGTGTTCGACCCGAACAAGGTCGGCCCCGATGGCAAGCGTGGCATGCAGGCCGACGGCCTTGCCGGCGACCTCGGCTACGCTTTGCACAGCCGCACCGACCGGGCCATTCCGGCGATGAACCTGGCGCCCTCGGCGATCACCTCGGCGGTCGGCCCCACCGGCGGCACCACGCTGTTCCCGCCCAACATCAACCAGGCCGGCAGCGAGCCGGGCGACCCGTTCACCCCCATGCTGCGCACCTACTCCGGCGACAACGTGCGCCTGCGCCTGCACGCAGGCGGCCATGAGGAGGAGCACAACGTCACCCTGCATGGCGTGAAATGGCTGCAGAACGGCTCGGGCTTCGGCAACAGCTCAAACTCAGGGTGGAAGGCGTCGCAGATGATCGGCATTTCCGAACAGATGGGCTTCATGGCCCCGGTGTCGATGATCTCCAGCTCCGCCGCCACCAACGGTGACTACCTGTACACCATGGACGCCGCCCTGGAAGGCTACTGGAACGGCATCTGGGGCGTGATGCGCAACTACACCGGGCAGCGCGCCGACCTGTTCCCGTTGCCGAACAACCCGCAACCGGTGGCCATGCGCAATACGGTCAACTTCGACGGCATCTGCCCGAAAACCACGGCCAACCCCAATGGCATCGGCACCCGGGCCACGGTCAAGCGCAGCTATGAGGTGGTGGCCGCGCTGGCCAACGACATTCTGGAAAACCGCCACGGCGTCAGCATCAACGACCCGTCGGGGGTAGGCCAACATGTCGGCGGCCCGCTCAAGGCCGCAGGCGGCACCCTGGTGTTCAACAGCCGCAAAACCAGCATCCCGCAGGTAACGGTGGTGGACGAGGAGGACGGCACCACCTTCACCGTGGGTGGCCACAGCGCCCCGCTGCACGACCCTACTGCCGTGCTGTACGTGCGCAAGGCCGACCTCGACCCGGCCAGTGGCAAGCTCAAGGCCGGGGTGCCGGTGGAGCCGCTGGTGCTGCGGGCCAATGCCGGTGACTGCATCAGCATCACCCTGGAAAACCGCCTGCCGCTGGTGATGCCCGACCTGCCCAGCACGGCGGTGATGCAGAACCTGGTCAAGCGCGACCGCTACGACAGCGAAGGCGCCACCGCCTTCAACAACAACCTGATGCGCCCCTCCAGCCACGTGGGCCTGCATGCGCAGTTGCTGGCCTACGACATCACCAAGTCCGACGGTGTGAACGTGGGTGCCAACCCCGTGCAAACCGTGCCACCGCGGGTGGGCAACAGTGGCGCCTACCCGAGCCGGGTGTACCAGTACTACGCCGGCCACCTGGAACGGGAGGGCAAGCCAACCCTGCAACTGGGGCGCACGGTGGACAACATCAACACCACCGCCATCGAGTTCGGCGGCCTCAACCTGACCCCGGCGGATGTCATCAAGCAGCCGCAGAAGGGCCTGGTGGGCGGCATGAGCATCTTGCCGCAAACCGCCACCTGGACCGAAGACACGGCCATGCGCGCCCAGGCCACGGTCAAGGTCAGCGGCCAGCCCGACTACCGCGACCTGGTCACGGTGTGGCAGCGCTCGATGAACATGCGCTGGGCCGATGGCCGGCCGGTCGAAGGCATCGCCACGGAAGGCAACGGCGTGCCCGGCGATCCGAAGGACAACGGCAACATGGCCATGAACTACAAGACCGAGCCGCTGTGGCTGCGCTTCGGCCTGGCCCCGGATGCCCCGTTCGGCCATGCCGATGGCTTTGGCTTCGCCGACGTGCCCAACGCCCACATGGCCTACAGCAACGCCCTGGTTGGTGGCGACCCGCAAACCCCGGTGCTGTATGCAAGGCCGGGCCAGCCGGTGCGTAGCCATGTGCTGATGCCAAGCGGTGGCAGCCGCGGCATCACCTACCAGCTCGACGGGCACCTGTGGCCGCTGCATAACTACCAGGCCGAGAAGAACGATGTCGACGGCTACCCCATGGGCCTGCCGGGGATTGGTTCGGTGCGTTTCGGCTACAACCCGATGGCCATGTACATCGGCGCCCAGGAAAGCGTGCTGCCGGCCGCGCACTTCAGCTTCATGCTGCCCAGCGCCGGCGGGGCCAACGCGGTGCCGGGGGATTACCTGTTCCGCGACTATGCGGCCTACGGGAACCTGGCGGGGTTGTGGGGGATTTTGCGGGTGACCAATGACCCACCGCCAGCGACGGCACCGGCACAGTAACCCAAGGGGCGCCCAGCGCCCCTTGTCTTTTCCGCCGCGCCTGCACGCCCCCGATCCCCACTATGCCCCCGATCCCCCCGATCCCCATGTAATTAAATGGACTCGCCCCCGCCGAGGCATCACAGTGCCACGGTGGCGTTCTAAGAAGCCAACGGCAGCGAGGGCGAGACCATGAAAAAGCTTACGACGAAACACGATTGTGCGCCTTGTGCAG
>NZ_VWXK01000052.1 GCF_011752565.1 Pantoea sp. Ap-967 | reverse complement strand
CGTCCAGCACCATTTCAGCGGCTTGGACTTTGTATTCTCTTGAGTAAGATTTACGCACTGATTTTGCCTCCAATTGGGCGCCATCATAGCGCCCGATGAAGGTGTCCAAAATCATTAGGCCAGTTCAGCTTGCCTGCGATGAGCTGCCTGTAGGAGCAGGCTTGCCTGCGATGGGCTGCACAGCAGCCCCCAAGGCCCTAAGCCCAACCCCTGACGGGCAGTCGAAAGCACGGTAGTCTTACCCACTGCCTTCGCACTGCCCAACAGGAGTTCCCCATGCTCGGCGTCACCGACTACAGCGCCTTCGTCATCGCCTTCATCATCGTCCTGGCCATCCCCGGCCCTGGCAACTTCGCGCTGATCACCGCTACCGGCAAGGGCGGCATCAAGGCCGGCATGGCCGCGACCTGCGGGGTGATCCTGGGTGACCAGGTGTTGCTGTGGCTGGCCGTGGCCGGTGTCGCCACCCTGCTGGCCGCCTACCCCGCCGCCTTCCATGTGGTGCAATGGGCCGGCGCCGCCTACCTGGGCTACCTGGGCCTGCGCATGCTGCTGAGCAAACCTGGCGGCACCCCACGCGCCAGCCGCATGGACAATGGCCATTACCTGCGCCAAACCATGATGATCACCCTGCTCAACCCCAAGGCGATCATGTTCTACATGGCGTTTTTCCCGCTGTTCGTTGACCCGGTGAAGCACCAGGGGTTGGTGACCTTTGGCTTCCTGGCGGCAACGGTGGCGGTGGTGACCTTCATGTATGGGTTGATTGCGGTGGTGCTGACGCACGTGCTGGCAGAACGGATGCGCGCCAACCCGCGGATTGCCAACCTGTTCGAGCGCGCGGCGGGGGCCTGCCTGGTGGGGTTTGGCATCAAGCTGGCGGCGATGCGCTGAGGCATCGGGCGCCGCTTTGCGCGGCGCATCGCGAGCTACGCTCGCTCCTACCCCCCACACCCCACCGCCACGTTCCCGGTAGGAGCGAGCAAAGCTCGCGATGCGCCGCACTAGCGGCGCTCGATTGCCGCTCCTATGAAGCCCTCAAACCTATCGCAGGCCATGTGTCTTCAGATTTTTCCCATACCTTGTAGTCCATTTCTGAATCATACTCCCTGCCCTGCCAAACCATTGCGTGCACCTAAATAGCGGCCTAGGCTCGGTCCGTCGTTGCCATTCAACGACCGGCTTTGACAGGCCGTCTTATTCAAGTTTCCTTCGCTGCACTTTATGGCGGCTATACATGGGGCACATTCGTGTGCGCCGGGTTCTTGGGTAACCGGTCTGTCAACCCGTGTATAGCTGTCTCCATTCGTTTGACATCGTAGCCAGGCGGCTCCACTTATCCAGGAGCTTTTATGCGCAAGCTAGTACCCGATTCACCCCACTCCCTCGATTCATCTCACATCCTGCAAGACACGCTGATCCAGACCTCTAAAACGGCTTGAGTGAAGTAGCGCCGGTTCGGGCCTCTTCGCGGGGCAAGCCCGCTCCTACAGGCCAGCGCCATACCTGAAGGCGGCGCCAGCCCTGTAGGAGCGGGCTTGCCCCGCGAAGAAGCCCGAATAGGCAACAGAAATGATTCAGGGAGAAAACCAATGACCACCGACAACCCGCAGCGCCCCACCACCGTAGGCAAAACCCGCTACTACCAGGGCGAAAACCAAACCCAACCGCTGTTCTGCATCGAACCCGGCATCCCCTGCGAGTACGCCCGCGAACAAGCCTCCGAGCTCATGGGCTACGCCCGCGACCTGACCCTGACCGGTTTGCTCGAAGACGACCAAAAACTGATCTGGGCCTCGCATTACCTGACCGCACTGGCCAAGGCCCTGCTCGATGACGCGGAGCTTGGAATGAACAAAATGTCTAGCCCACAACGAAAAAGCCCCTGGAAACTTTCGTTTCCAGGGGCTTCATCTTGTATGGCGGAGAGATAGGGATTTGAACCCTAGGTACTGTTGCCAGTACAACGGATTTCGAATCCGTCCCGTTCGACCACTCCGGCATCTCTCCAATGCCGCGCATCATACCAGCGTTTTTTTAAAAGGCAAACCTTTTTTCAAAAAAAATCACGTGGTATCAGGCGCTTGCGTGAACGCGCCGCTTACAGCGGCACGCCCAGGCGCTTGGCAACTTCTTCGTAGGCTTCGATCACGTCGCCCAGGCCCTGGCGGAAGCGGTCCTTGTCCATCTTCTTGCGGGTTTCTTTGTCCCACAGGCGGCAGCCGTCTGGGCTGAACTCGTCGCCCAGCACGATCTGGCCGTGGAATACGCCGAATTCCAGCTTGAAGTCGACCAGCAGCAGGCCTGCGTCGTCGAACAGCTTGTTCAGCACTTCGTTGACCTTCAGCGACAGCTTCTTCATTTCAGCCAGCTGCTCGGCAGTGCCCCAGCCGAACGCCACAACGTGGGATTCGTTGATGAACGGGTCGCCCTTCTCGTCGTTCTTCAGGAACAGTTCGAAGGTGGACGGCTCCAGCTTGATGCCCTCCTCCACGCCCAGGCGCTTGACCAGGCTGCCGGCGGCGTAGTTGCGCACCACGCACTCGACCGGGATCATGTCCAGCTTCTTCACCAGGCACTCGTTGTCGCCCAGCAGCTTGTCGAACTGGGTCGGCACGCCGGCTTCTTCGAGCTTCTGCATGATGAAGGCGTTGAACTTGTTGTTCACCATGCCTTTGCGGTCGAGCTGTTCGATGCGCTTGCCGTCGAACGCCGAAGTGTCGTTACGGAACAGCAGGATCAAGCGGTCGGCGTCGTCGGTTTTGTAAACCGATTTGGCCTTGCCGCGGTAGAGTTCGTCGCGTTTTTCCATGATTGGGCTCCGCTTGCTGAGGTGTTGGGCTAGGCGATTTCGCGCCAGTCGAGCCCGTGTTCCTGGTTGGCCACCTGGAGCCAGTCTGGGTCGCACCCAAGGGCGTCGACGAAGCACTGGCGGGCCAAGTGTGGCAGGTTGTTCTTGCTGCTGAGGTGGGCCAGCACCAGATGTTGCAGGTTGCTCCAGCCCAACTCCTGCACCAGGCGCGCGGCCTGGTGGTTGTTCAGATGTCCTTGCATGCCACCCACCCGTTGCTTCAGGAAAGCCGGGTAGTGGCCGCGTGCCAGCAGGTCGCGGCAATGGTTGGCTTCGATCAGCAGTGCGTCCAGGCCCTGGTAGCGCTCCAGCAGCAGCGTATCGTACGAGCCCAGATCGGTGAGCATGCCAAAACGCCGGCGGCCATCGCTGACCACGTATTGCAGCGGCTCGTAGGCGTCGTGCTCGACCCGCGCGGCGCTAACCTGCAGTTCGCCAACCTGCAGCTGCTCGCCACAAGCGAGAAAACCGGCCACCTCCACCGGCTTGCGCATGCCGCGCAAGGTCCCTTGGCTGAGGTAGACCGGTACATTGTAGCGCCGCGACAGCAACCCCACCCCATGCACGTGGTCGGCATGCTCGTGGGTTACCAATACCGCGCTCAACTGCGCTGGCGAAACCCCGAGCAGCGCCAGGCGCCGCTCGGTTTCACGCAGGGAAAAGCCGCAATCGACCAGGATGAACGTGTCACCACTGGCGATCAGCGTGCCGTTCCCTTGGCTGCCGCTTCCGAGTACCGCGAAGCGCACTTAGCCCAGGTGGTCCTGGATGGCGCTCAGCACGCGGCGGGCAATATCGGCCGGGGCCACGGTGTTGATGTTCTTCTCGACCGTAACCTGCACGCTGTCGCCGACCTTGCTCAGGCGTACCTGGTAGCGCTCGGCGCGGGCTTCACGCTCTTCCTTGGTCGGTTCGCTGCCGAACATGCGGCTGAAGAAGCCAGGCTCGCTTTGCTTGTCTTCAGGCTTTTCCGACAGGTTGATGTAGTACAGGCCCAGGCTGCGGTTGATGTCCTCGACGCGCCATTCGCCACCCTGCTCCAGGGCACGGCCCACGCCAGACCAGGCACGGTCCAGGTCGGAGCCGAGGAACAGCACCGGGTTACCGCTGCCGTCTTCGCTCAGGCTGACACGGCTAGGCGCGTCGAAGTCGCGCGCGGCCAGCAGGGAAACCGAACCGCCTTTCTCGGCGCTGCGGTTCATGCCGGCGAGCATTTCGTCGACCAGCAGCGCATCGGCGCCGGTGTTGGCCGAGGACGATGGGAACGCAACATCGGCGGTGCTGCCGGCCGGGCGTTCGGCGCTGACGATGTACACCTCGGAGGTGTTGCGCTGCACGCCAGGCTCGATGCGCACACGTACGCGCACTTCGCCATCGCTGCTGCTCGACGTGCTTGCCAGGCGCTGGCCAAGCGAGGCCGACAGTTCGTCGAAACGCTGCCAGGTGGTGCTGAATTCACCGGTTTGCGGGCGCTCTTCGGCAATGCGGAAGCCGTTGTCCTCGAAGAACTGGTGAGCCACCGGCCACACTTCGGCAGGCGCGTGCTGGGCCAGGACCCAACGGCTGTTGCCGCTGCGTTGCAGGCTGTAGTCGGTTACCTGGCCGGCGCCGCCGGTCAAAGGTTGCGGGCGCGGCACTTCGAACTCGCCGGTGGCGTGATCGTCGGCCACGTTGCGCGGAATCGGCAGCAACGGGTCAAGGCGCTTGACGTTGCCGGCATCTTGCGGCAATTGCATCGGCGCGGTGGGGTGCGCCTGCAGGTAATCGCTGCCGCGGTCGCGGAAATAGCCATCCTCGCCCCACAGCCAGCCACACCCACTGGTGCTGGAAATGATCAGGGCGAGCGCGGAAAGACCAGCCAGTCGCTTCATGCGGTGTACTTCCTCTTAAACCAGTACGCCGGACTGGCGCAAGGCAGTACGGACTTTGTCGTGGCAGCTTTCGCTCAGCCAGGTGAGCGGCAGGCGAATGCCCTTGTGCATCAGGCCCATCTCCACCAGCGCCCATTTCACGGGAATCGGGTTGGCTTCGCAGAACAGGTCTTTGTGCAGCGGCATGAGTTTTTCGTTGATTGCGCGGGCCTTCTCGGCATTGCCCTCAAGGGCGGCCTCGCACAGATCGGCCATTTCGCGCGGAGCGACGTTGGCAGTGACGGAGATGTTGCCCTTGCCGCCCATCAGGATCAGCTCGACGGCAGTCGGGTCGTCGCCGGACATGACGATGAAGTCGCTGTCCACGCCGTCCAGGATGGCCTTGGCACGTACCAGGTCGCCGGTGGCTTCCTTGATACCGATGATGTTCTTGACCTTCGACAGGCGGATCACGGTGTCGGCCTGCATGTCGCAGGAGGTGCGGCCGGGCACGTTGTAGAGGATCTGCGGGATGTCGACGGCTTCGGCGATGTGCTTGAAGTGCTGGTACAGGCCTTCCTGGGTCGGCTTGTTGTAGTACGGCACCACCAGCAGGCAGGCGTCGGCGCCAGCATTCTTGGCGTTCTGGGTCAGGTGCACGGCTTCGGTGGTGGAGTTCGCACCGGTGCCGGCGATGACCGGGATCGGCTTGTTGCTGCGCTTGACGCGCTCGACCACGTGCTTGATGACCAGGATGTGTTCTTCGACATCCAGCGTGGCCGACTCACCGGTGGTGCCGACTGCGACGATCGCGTGGGTGCCGTTTTCCAGGTGGAAGTCTACAAGTTTGTCGAGGCTTACCCAGTCCAGACGCCCTTGTGCATCCATGGGTGTGACCAACGCCACCATACTGCCCGCAATCATGTAACTGCTCCTGCCGGAAAAAGAGAGCGGTAATGGTACTGGGGGCATCGACCTTGCACAAGCGAAGCAGGCAGGCGGAGCATTCCCCTCGGCGCCTTATTTCGCTACCCTTGATGCTTTGATCGGTGCAGCGCGGCCCGCCGGGCCGTCGACCCTGCTCCACGGCCAGTGTCCGTCCTCGCATGCGAGCCAAGGGCCCAGCCGACCGGAGGCTTTCCTCTGTCCTGCACCGACCGCTCATCGCTTTAGGAATGCTGCATGTCCACCCCCACCGTCCGCGAACAATTCCTTGTCATCAGCGCCCTGGGCCCCAACCCCATGGAGCTGGCCAACGTCCTCAGCCGCGCTGCCTTCGAAAACCGCTGCGCGGTGGTTACCTCGCGCCTGAGCCGCCACGGCGAAACCAGCGCCCTGGTGCTGCAGGTAGGCGGCAGCTGGGACGCCCTGGCGCGCCTTGAAGCCATGCTCCCGGGCCTGGGCAAGAAACATGGCCTGACCCTCGACGTGGTGCGCAGCGCCGACCAGGAAGTGCGCCCGCAGGCCCTGCCCTACGTGGCCTATGTCAGCGCGGCCTACCGCCCGGACATTATCAACGAGCTGTGCCAGTTCTTCCTCGACCACCGCGTCGAGCTCGAAGCCATGACCTGCGACACCTACCTGGCGCCGCAAACCGGCAGCAGCATGCTCAACGCCCAGTTCACCGTGATTCTGCCAGCCGGCACCCAGATCAGCTGGCTGCGCGACCAGTTCCTGGACTTCGCCGACGCCCTGAACCTGGATGCGCTGATCGAGCCGTGGCGCCCACAGAACCCCATGTAAGGAACCTGACCATGGCAGTAGCACTCGACCAACCCGTCGCCGACTTCCAGGCCCAGGCCACCAGCGGCCAAACCGTCAGCCTGGCCGAGCTGAAAGGCCAGCAGGTGGTGGTTTACTTCTACCCGAAGGACAGCACCCCGGGCTGCACCACCGAAGGCCAGGGTTTCCGTGACCAGCACGAGGCGTTTGCCGCGGCCAACACCGTGGTGTTCGGCGTGTCGCGCGATGGCATCAAGTCGCACGAGAACTTCAAGGCCAAGCAGGGCTTCCCGTTCGAGCTGATCAGCGACAAGGACGAGGCCCTGTGCCAGCTGTTCGACGTGATCAAGCTCAAGAAGCTGTATGGCAAGGAATACATGGGCGTTGACCGCAGCACCTTCCTGATCGACAAGAACGGTGTGCTGCGCCAGGAATGGCGTGGGGTGAAGGTGCCGGGGCATGTGGATGCCGTGCTGGCGGCGGCTCAGGCCTTGAATAAAGGCTGAGTTTTCGATGGGGCTGCCTTGCCCCGCGAAGGGCCGCAAAGCGGCCCCAATTGCCTCAAAGCATCGGCGAAACGCTAGGTTCCTGCCGCGGCCAGGCATCCAGCACGGCCTTGATCAAGGTCGCCAGCGGAATCGCGAAGAAAATCCCCCAGAACCCCCACAACCCGCCAAACAGCAGCACCGCGCAGATGATCGCCACCGGGTGCAGGCTCACCGCCTCGGAAAACAGCAACGGCACCAGCACGTTGCCGTCCAGCGCCTGGATGATCGCGTACACCGTCATCAGGTAGATGAACTGGTCGCCCCAGCCCCACTGGAACAGCGCGATCAAGGTCACCGGCACGGTGACCACCACCGCCCCCACGTACGGCACCACCACCGACAAGCCGACCAACAGCGCCAGCAAGGCGGCGTAGTTCAGCCCCAGGCTGATGAAGGCGATGTAGGTGGCGATCCCGCAAATCAGGATCTCGATGCCCTTGCCGCGAATGTAGTTGGCGATCTGCCGGTTCATCTCGTTGCCCACCCGGTTCAGCAAGCTGCGCTGGCGTGGCAGGTAGCCACTGACCCAGCGCCCGATCAGCTCGCGGTCCTTGAGGAAGAAGAACACCAGGATCGGCACCAGCACCAGGTAGATCATCGCGTTCACCAGCAGCGGCAGGCTCGACAGCGAGAAGGTCAGCGCCCATTGGCCGAACTTGCCGATTTCGCCGCGCACCGACTCGATCGCGTGCAGCACCTGTTCGTCCGACACCAGGTGCGGGTAGCGCTCAGGCAGCAGCAACAGCAGCGATTGCCACTTGCCGAGCATGCCCGGCAATTCGTTGAACAGGGTAATCAGCTGGTGCCACAGCAACGGCACCAACACCAGCATGAACACCGCCAGCGCCCCCATGAACAGGGCGAACACCAGCATCACCGCCAGCCGCGTCGGCACCCGCAGGCGCTCCAGGGCATTGACCAGGCCCTGCATCAGGAACGCCAGGACCATGCCCGCCAGCACCGGCGCCAGCATGCCGCCGAGGGTGAGCACGGCAGTGAAGGCCAGGAACAGCAGGACCGCCAGCACCACCGCTTCTTCATCGGAGAAGTAGCGCTGCATCCAGTCGCGAAGCACTTTGAACATTGACGATCCTTGGGAGGGGCAGGCTCAGGCCTTGCGCAGCCAGTAGGTGTAGGTGCCGGCCTCGGCCGTTTCCTGCAGCAGGGTATGACCGGCCAACTGGGCGAAAGTGCGGAAGTCGCGCTGGGAACCGGCGTCGGTGGCGATCACCTTGAGCACCGCGCCACTGGCCAGGCGGTTGAGTTCCATCTTCGCCTTGAGCAGCGGCAACGGGCAGTTCAGCCCGCTGGCGTCGAGTTCGGCGTCGCAGGTTGGGGTGTCACGCATCGGATGCATCTCCAGGGCGAATCGGAAAAGGCCGCTAGGATACCGCCACTGGTCTGCTCTGCGCGACCCGGCTACAGTAAGCCTTTTTACCGACGCGAGCTTCTGCATGAATCTACTGCGCCCTACCTTGCTGACGCTGGCCTGCCTGATGGCCCTTCCCGGCCATGCCGACGACCTGCCGTCACTGGGCGACGCCAGCTCCGCGATCGTTTCGCCGAAACAGGAGCACGACCTGGGCCGTGCCTGGCTGAGCCTGCTGCGCGGCCAGGTCAACCAGCTCAACGACCCACAGCTCAAGGACTACGTCGAAACCACCGTGTACCGCCTGGCCGAAACCAGCCAGCTGCAGGACCGGCGCCTGGAATTCATTCTGATCGACAGCCGCGAGCTCAACGCCTTCGCCGCCCCCGGCGGCATCGTCGGGGTCAACGGCGGCCTGTTCCTCAATGCCCAGACCGAAGGCGAGTACGCTTCGGTACTGGCTCACGAACTGGCGCACTTGTCGCAACGCCACTTCGCCCGTGGCGTCGAGGCCCAACAGCGCATGCAGCTGCCGATGATGGCCGCGTTGCTGGCCGGTATCGTGCTGGCGGCGGGGGGCGCAGGCGATGCCGGCATCGGCATGATCGCCGGCACCCAGGCCGCGGCCCTGCAGGAGCAGCGGCGCTTCTCGCGGCAGAACGAGCAGGAGGCCGACCGCGTCGGCATCCAGAACCTGGAGAAGGCCGGCTACGACCCACGCAACATGCCGACCATGTTCGAGCGCCTGGCGCGCCAGTACCGCTATGACGCCAAGCCGCCGGAGTTTCTGCTGACCCACCCGGTCACCGAATCGCGTATCGCCGACACCCGCAACCGCGCCGAGCAGGCGCCCAAGGGCGGTGTCGAGGACAGCCAGCGCTACCAGCTGATCCGCGCCCGCGTCGCCCTCACCTATGAGGGCACGCCGGGCCTGGCGGCCAAGCGCTTCCGCGCCCAGCTCGACGAAGACCCGAAACTCGATGCAGCCCGCTACGGCCTGGCCCTGGCGCAGATCAAAGGTGGCCAGCTCAACGAAGCGCGGGAGAACCTCAAGCCGCTGCTGGCCAAGGCGCCCAACGACATCACCTACAACCTGGCGCAGATCGACCTGGACATCACCAACAATCGCCTGGCCGACGCCCAACAGCGCGCCGAGCGCATGCAGGGGCTGTACCCCGGCAACTACCCGCTCAAACAGGTGCGTGCCGACCTGCTGGTGAAGCAGAACAAGCCGGCCGAAGCCGAGAAGGTACTGGATGACTTGCTGAAAAGCCGCCCCGATGACCCGGACGTGTGGTACGACATGGCCGAGGTACGCGGCCTATCGGGCAACACCATCGGCCTGCACCGGGCACGGGCGGAATATTTCACCCTGGTGGGGGATTTCGACCAGGCGATCCAGCAGCTGGACTACGCCAAGCGTCGCTCGGGCAGCAACTTCCCGCTGGCTTCGCAGATTGACCAGCGCCAGCGCGAGATCATGGAACAGCGGCGCATGGTGCAGGAAATGATGGGACGTTGAGGCCCCCTTCGCGGGCAAGCCCGCTTCCACAGCTACAGCGCTACCCTTGAGGACTGCGCTTTACCTGTAGGAGCGGGCTTGCCCCGCGAATGGGCCGCAAAGCGGCCCCAAGGCCTCAGGCGTTACCGGAAAGCTTCAACCGCGCCGCCTGGGTAAAGTCGAGCATGCGGTTCAGCGGCTTCAGCGCCTTGGGCACCAGCGCCGGGTCAACGAAAATCTCATCGCCGCCGTTGCGCAGGCAATGCAGCACGCGCTCCAGGGTGTTCATCGCCATCCACGGGCAGTGCGCGCAGCTGCGGCACGCCGCGCCGTTACCGGCGGTCGGCGCTTCGACGAATTCCTTGTCCGGGCACAGCTGCTGCATCTTGTAGAAGATGCCGCGGTCGGTGGCGACGATGAAGGTCTTGTTCGGCAGGGTTTGCGCAGCCTTGATCAGCTGGCTGGTGGAGCCCACCGCGTCGGCCAGCTCGATCACCGACTCCGGCGACTCCGGGTGCACCAGAATCGCCGCATCCGGGTACAGCGCCTTCATGTCGGCCAGCTGGCGCGACTTGAACTCTTCGTGAACGATGCAGGCACCGTCCCACAGCAGCATGTCGGCGCCGGTCTGCTTCTGGATATAGCGGCCCAGGTGCTGGTCCGGGCCCCAGATGATGGTTTCGCCGTTGTCCATCAGGCTTTCGACGATTTCCAGCGCACAGCTTGAAGTCACTACCCAGTCGGCCCGCGCCTTCACGGCTGCGGAGGTGTTGGCGTAGACCACCACGGTGCGCTCGGGGTGCTTGTCGCAGAACGCCGAGAACTCTTCCACCGGGCAGCCCAGGTCGAGCGAGCAGGTGGCTTCCAGGGTGGGCATCAGCACACGCTTGTGCGGGGTGAGGATCTTGGCTGTCTCACCCATGAAGCGCACGCCGGCAACGATCACCGTGTCGGCCGAATGGTTCTTGCCGAAGCGGGCCATTTCCAGCGAGTCGGACACGCAGCCGCCGGTTTCCTCGGCCAGCGCCTGGATCACCGGGTCGCAGTAGTAGTGGGCCACCAGCACGGCATTCTGCGCCTTGAGCTCGGCAGCGATGGCCGCACGGTATTCGGCCTCCTGCTCGGCGGTCAGCGGGTTGGGCTGCTTGGCGTCAAGGTGAGCCTGTACCAACAGGCGTTCGGAAATCTGAGTCATGATCGCTGGACCTGCGGGCGCGCACGCGCGTCGAATCGAGTGTATCACCCGGCCCTGGCAGATCGGCTAAGGGTGCCGGACGGCAGGCACGCCGCCTCGGCCCTCTGCGGGCGCGGATTATTATCGGACGCCGAAGGCTACAGACAATCTGGGGAATTCAAAAGCGGTTTTTGTGTTGCCTGTGCCGGCCCCTTCGCGGGCAAGCCCGCTCCCACAGGGCCGGAACAGGTCGGCCGGTCAACCTTCCGGCTGCATCGCCGCAAAGTGCGCCGCCAACAACATGGCGAACTCTTCGACGGTCATCTTCTTGCCGTTGAAGTCGACCATGCCATCGGCATAGTGCAGGCTCGACACCACGTCATTGCCCTGCACCGTGGCCATGCCACTCTGCACCGCCATCATGCCGACCATTTCCCCGGCCTGGCTGGACTGCGCGGCAATCGCCTGGGCATCGGTTTCACCTTCGAGCAAGGCCGGCAGGGTCGCCAGGTCACCGATCATCGGCTTGGACAGCGACAGCTTGCCCTTCACCTCGGTGATCAACTGCTTGCCCAGCTGGTCTGGTGGCAGGTCGAAGGAGCTTGGGCTGGCAAAATCCAGCGACAGGTCGAAGCGGCTCTCGCCATTGGCGGTGCGCAGCGACAGGTTTTCCACGGCAAGCTTGGGCCTGGCCGCCAGCAGTTGCTGCAAGTCGCCCTGGAACTTGGCCTTCTGCGCCTCATCCATCTCGATTTGCGGCACCGGCTGCCCGGCAGCCTGGGCCGCTTCGAACTCCGGCAAGTGCGCCTGGTACCACTGCCCCAGCGCCTGCAGGGCCGGGGCATCGAGCGACTTGAGGCTCACGCCCATCTGCGCCGCGCCCACCGCCCGGCCGTCCCAGGTGATCTCGGCCACCCGGTAATCGACGCGCCCACCCACGGTATCAGGGCCGTCGAGGGCTTGCAGGAGGTTCTGCTCGATGCCCTTGAGCACCAGCACCTGCTGCTTGGCCCCAAGGGTCGCCTTGGCTTCGGCCAGCAATACATCGACATTGCCGGCGTATACGGCGTCATGCTTGGTAGCCGCCAGGTTGCCGCCCAGCTTCAGGCCGGAAAGCTCGAAGGTGGCCGGTGGGTGGTCCTCGCCCACCAGCTTCACTTGCAGGCGGTCGGCACTGCCATGGAATTTCGAGGCTTTGCCTTCGTTATCGCCACTGACTTCCAGGTGCATGCCGGAGAAGTCCAGGCTGCTGCCGTTGGCGTCGGTGCGCTTGAGCGGCGCCAGGACGACATCGCTGTCGACGCCACCGGCGAAGCCCAGGCTGGTGTGGGCGCTGATCGGCGACTGGTCACCGGCCGCGTCGAACCAGGGCGCGGTGAAGTCATCTTTGTTCAGGGTACTGCTGCTGGTCGCCAGCACGGGCATCAGCTTCAGTGCCTTGACCCGC
Source organism: Pantoea sp. Ap-967 (assembly GCF_011752565.1). Taxonomy (GTDB): domain Bacteria; phylum Pseudomonadota; class Gammaproteobacteria; order Pseudomonadales; family Pseudomonadaceae; genus Aquipseudomonas. Next base: position 13,068 of record NZ_VWXK01000052.1, on the reverse strand, counting down.
GACCAGGGGAATGGGCCGTGCTCGATCTGGTCGGTCATGCCCAGCTCGAAGCCCACCACCTCGCCCTGGCCCAGGTTGATATCCTTGGCCTTGAAGCGGTACTGGGCCGTACTGGTGAAGAAATGCTGGTCGAGAGAAACCAGCTCGATGGTCATGCTGCCGCCGCTGTTGACCAGCGCCTTCTTGAACTGTTCGTTGCTGCGGTTAACCGCGGCTTCCAGCTCGGCGGGCACGCGCTTGCCGGTGTACCAGGCACCTGCGGTGGTGACGACGGCGATGGCGATGGCCAAGCCGGACAGGATACTGACTGATTTCTTCATGAATTGAACCGATTGCTGTCCATAGGAAAAGTGCACGCCTGAGCGAGCGCAGTGGCTAGGTTAGCACTGTGCCGGCCCCGGTGCGGCACAAACGATCACAGCGCCAACCCCAGGCGCAATTGCGCCGGGAATTGCCAATCGCCGCAACAAGCCCCCGGGAGCTCGGCCATGGCCTTGAAACCCTGGGCGTGATACAGGCTGATGGCGGCGGTGTTGCCTGCCTCGACATCGAGCTCGACCCTGCGCTGCCCGCCGGCCCTCGCCGATTCCAGGGCCATGTGCAGCAGGCGACGCCCTAGCCCCTGGCCGCGCGCTTCTGGCGCAACCACCAGGTTGTAGATGAACAACGCATCAGCGGAGGGCTTGGGATGCCCGGCAACTGAACGCAACAAGCGGCGAATCACGCCTGCACCGGACAACCCCGGGTAGAAGCGCAGGACCGAACAGAGCAAACCCAGGTCGAGCCCATTCTTTTGCTGCGCCGAAAGCGTGGCGACCACACCACGGCAGCGCCCATGCTGTAGCACCAGCCGGTGCCGGGCATGGCCGAAGTGCCCAAGGTTGCGAGCGAAGGCATGGGCCAGGTAAGGCTCCAGGTAACGGTCGCCATACACTGCCGTCAAGGGCCGTGGGGCGATGCTGACAATCAATGGCACCACCTGGCCAGCATGCTGCGGGCTGGCGTGGCAAAAGGTTTCAGTCATGGCCGAGCACTCCCATGCGCCGCAGCAGGCGAATGGCATTGGTATTGCGCGATACCCCATGACGCAGCTGGTAATTGAAACTCAAGCCCTGCTCGCCTGCGTCCTCGTAGCCTTCCTCGAAATAGATGTTGCACCCCAGGCCCTGCAAGGCCGGATCGGTGGCCAATGCGACGTTGTGCGTAGTCAGCAGGCCGAGCGCCTGGTGGGCGCACAGCGTGCGCAGGATCTCGATGATCGCCAGGTTGCGCTCTTTCTCGTTGGTGCCCTTGAGCAACTCATCGAGCAGGTACAGCACGGGCACGGGCGATTGCCTGACCGTGTCGATCACCGCCTTGACCTGCAACACCTCACTCATGAAGTACGAAAGCCCCTGCTCCAGTGAATCGGCCACCGAGATGGACGACACCATGCGCATCCGGCCGAAACGGAAGGCCTGCGCAGCCACCACCGAGCCGGCCTGGGCCAGGCGCAGGTTGAGGGCGACGGTGCGCATGTAGGTGGTCTTGCCTGACATATTGGAGCCGGTGATGATCGTCACCTGCCCCGGCACCAGCGCCACCGGGTTGGGCACCGCACGCTCCGGGTGCAGCAGTGGGTGGCATGCCCCCTGGGCCGTGAGGCTTGGCTCGTCGACCTGACGGGCAAAACACCAGCCTGGGTTTTCATCGGCAAGGCCTGCGAATGCCGACAAGGCCTCCAGTTCGGCCAACACTTCCAGCCAGGCAGGCAGGTGCGTTCGATGCTGCCTGCGCCAGCGCGACAGCGCCAGGGCACAGTGAAAATCCCAGAGCAGCACTGCCTGGGCGAACACCCCAATGGTCGGGTTGTGGCGCAGTCGCGCATAGCCAAGGATGCTGTCCAGCCGGCGTACAGCGCGTGCCGGAGGCGCCTCGCCCACCGTCAACTGGCCGGCCAGCCGTTGCAGGCACGGGCTGGCGAACGGCTGCCCGGCCACGTGTGTCAGCCAGCGGGTAAGGCCGTTGAGTGTATCGGCGCTGTCATCGGCCCCGGCAAAAACGCCATGCCAGGCTTTGGCACGCAGTGCATACAGCACCAGGTTGATGCCGACACATGCCAACAGCGTGGCCGCCGGCAACCCACCGCCGAGCACGCCGCCCATGCACACCAGGCTGGCCACTGTCGCGCCCCGGCCCAGCGCTACCTGCAGGGGCGTAAACCCCGCGCTGTCCTCGCCTGCCACCCATTCCCCGAGCCGCCCAAGGTCCAGGCCCCGGGCATTGAGGTGCAGCGCATACGCCGCCAGTGCCTGGCGCAGGTCGCGGCACCCGGCCAGCTCGGTGATGGCCTGTTGACGGTCGCGCAGCGCTTCATCCTGGGCCGGTTGCGTCAACCAGTGGGCGATCCGGCGATCACCCAGGCCAGTGGCCTGGTTGAACAGCAGCTGCCCCATCGACGCAGGCCCGAACAGGTTGATGTCCAGGTCCTGCTTGTCGAATAGCGGGCGCAGGCTTTCAGGGCAATCGGGCAAGGCGCTGAAATCCCGCTCCAACCGCGCCAGCGCCCACTGGTTGAGGGTGACCAGGTGCTGTTCGTGCTCAATGGCTTCGCGCAACTTCGCATGGCGTTGGACCATCCCGATGAACAGCACCAGCCCCAACACCAACGCGGCCCACAGCCAGGGAGCAAAGCCGCGCTCATAGCCATGCCAGGCGAGTGTCGGCAATGCCAGGAATACCAACAGGCGCACCCACTCGGTTCGCCGCAGGCGCCCACCGAGCCGTTCGATGCATGCCCGGTGGCGGCTCGACCGGGCGCGCAGGTCGTCAGCCAGCGCCTGCCGGCTCCGGGCCGTGCTCGGCGCGCAGGACGCGGCGCTGGGAAGGTTGCTTGATATCGAACATGCTGGCGGCATAGGCTCCAAAAATCCTGTTGAGAACGGGGTTTCGCAACCTCAGGTACAGGCCGCTGGCACTGAGCTGCGACCCGAGGTTCTGCTTGACGAAGTAATTGGTGATGCCCAGGTCGACCCAGCCCGTGCAGGTTGATGCGAACTGACGCAGCACGTCGATGTGCAGCACATAGTAGGCGTTTACCGGCAATTCCACGGCGTAGTCGCGGCCAAACAGGAACGGGTTGATGACCTTGCCGCCCACACCGCTGAGCACGAACGCCACCGCCTGTCCGTCGCCATCGTGCAGCACCGAGAACACGGCCATGCCACTGCCCTGGAGTTGCTGGAAGAACGCCAAGGGCAGCGCCTCACGGCGATACTCGGTGGCCCGCTCATGGGTATTGAGGTAAAGGCGGTACAACTGCTCAAGCCCTGGCACCTCGCCGGGGTAGTGAACGACGCTGTAGGCAGATGCCTCAAACGTGGCCATGGCCTTTTTCAGTATCTTGCGGCTGTTGGCCTTGAGCCTGGCGTAATGTGCAGGCCAGCCCCTGCCATCGAGGCAGATCAACGCCAATGGGTAGTTGTTGCAGGCACGAAAGCCACGGCGGCGCAACAGCGCCTGCAGCGGCTCGGTGGCAGCGTTAGCGGTTTCCAGGTCGCGCACCACATGCACCTGGGCGCGCGGCAAGGCGCGCTGGGCACCCGCGACCATCACCTCGAACAACGCCCGTTCGTCGTGGCCGGGCGCTACCCACCAATGTTGCCCTGCCGTTTCGAAACATCCCAGCATGGCGACCCGCAGCAACCCTGCCCTGGGCAACACACACCTGACGACCCTGGCGCCACGCACGGCCCAGGTGGGCGCCTCTTCGAGGATGTCGAGGTCTTGCTCGGTGGCGAACATCAGCCCCACGACCGGCCCCTGGGCATGCTCGCGCACCTCCAGGTAACGGTAGGTTCGCTGTGGGTAGCAGGCCTGCACCACGCCCATGAAACGGTGGCTACGAAACGGGTGGTCGAACGCCAGCGTCGCGTTCCACAGGGTTTCGTCGATGTCGGCGATATCATCGTACAGGCGTAGTTGGCCACCCTCGATGGCCAAGGTGTCAATCAGCATGCTCTAGCACCCCCTGGCTCCTGAGCGCGTCCAGGTAGGCTTCGCGGTGCTTGAACACATTGCGTAGCGCCGGAATCTGCGGTGCCGGGAACAGGCCTTCACGCAGCAGCCGCAATAGGCGGTTCACCCAGCCGCGTTGGTGGCGGATGAAGAAGTACAGCGGCGATGACACGGCGCCAATGCTGAACTTGGCCTCATAGCTGGTTTGCCCCAATTCGATAAAGGGAACGCCCTGCGCCTGCGCCTCCTCGACGATACGGTACAGGCAATTGAAGTAAAGGCAGCTGGCATCGCGATACTGGTAGTCGATGCCCAGGTACAACGGATGCAAAGCCGCCCCCTTGAGAAACAGTTCGAACGCTACCAGGCGCTCGCCGTCGAAACAGAGCAACGCATACGCTTGCCCGCCCAGGCAGGCGCCCACTTCGCGAAAGAAGGCCTCGCTCAGCCGCTCAAAACGGGTATTGGAGCGTTCCAGGACGTTGAGGTACAACCGATGCATGGCTGCGGCATGCTCGGCAAATTGCGCGTGCACCGCCCAGCACAAGCCTGCATCTTCGAACATCTTCTTGCGCTTTTTCATCACGTTGCGGTACTTGCTGAGCATGTTGTCAGCATATTCCAGCCCATTGACCACGGCCGTGCTGACGTACGTGGTGTCCGGGCTGCGGCACACCAGGTAGTGCCCTCCCCAGGCCTGCTGCAGCCGGCGCTGCAGTGGCGCGTCGAACTCTTTCAGGCAGACGAAGCCGATGCCCAACTGCGCCGCCTTGCCCAGCAGCTGCTGGTGAACCGCCCACAACGTATGGTCCCATTGCCCCTCACGTACCCCGGGCAAGCCAAACATGTCCGAACAGGTCGCCAAGGGGCTGCCGACCACGAACAGGCGCGCCTTGAGCAAGCGCGGCAGCACCGTGCGGGCGCGCCGCACCACTGCCTGTACAGGCACCGGTGCCAGGTCGGTCAGCGAGTAATCCATGCTGAAGCAGGCCAGGATGCCTGTTACCTCACCGGCGCGCAGTACCTTGAGGTAGTGAAAACCTTCAACCATCGCGGCGCGTTCCAGCGTCTGCTGCAGGGCATAAGAGGCAGTTACCTGGCCTGCACCGAAGCATGCCTGCCAGTCGGCAGGATCGATGTCCGTCAGCCGGTCCACCCATTCAAAGGTCATGCCCATGGCTGCCCCCCGGCGCATCGATCAGTTGCAATGCCCGGCCCACATCGGTGATCGCCGCAATGCTGAAGTCGAGCTCTTCCTGGGTCAGGTTGGCGCTGAGGTTGATACGTACCCGCGCCCGCGACCGGCTCACGGCGGGGTGCGCCACAGGGTTCACATAGACACCGCGCAGGTGCAGGGCCTTGGCCAGTTCGTAGGCCTTGTGCTCTGCATAGGTCATCAGCGGAATGATGCTGCTGCAGGTGTCGAGCAGATCGAAGCCCCTTGCGCGCAGGGCGCTGACGAAGTAGTCGGTCTTGCTGCGCAGTTGATCGATGATCTGCGGCGACGATTCGAGCACATCCAAGGCGGCGATGATCGATGCCAGCACCGGAGGCGGCAGCGAGGCCGAGAAAATGTAAGGGCTGGCGCCAGCTCGCAACAGTGCCGCCGTCTCGTGGCTGGTGGCAATGAAACCGCCCACACCCGGCAGGCCCTTGCTCAGGCTGCCGGTCAGTACATCGACTTGGTCACTGACACCGAACAGCGCAGGGGTACCGCGGCCGTTCGGGCCCAGATGGCCGGTACCATGGGCATCATCGACCAACAGGAAGGCATTGTAGCGACGGGCCAAGGCTGCAATCCGGTCCAGCGGCGCGAGATCGCCATCCATGCTGAAAACACCGTCGGTGACGATGAACTTGCGCTGCGCCTGCGGCAAGCGCTGCAGGTTGTGCTCCAGGCTGCGCAGCGATGCATGCCGGTAAGGCACCACGCGCGCGGCGCTCAGGCGCAGGCCATCAACGATCGACTGGTGGTTGAGCATGTCGCTGAGCACCACATCGCCCTCCCGACACAGCGTCGCCAAGGCAGCCAGGTTGGCAGCGTAGCCCGAAGAGAAAGTGATGACTGCCTCGACACCCAGAAAACGCGCCAGGCGCTGCTCCATTTCCACATGCAGCTCACTGGTGCCATTGAGCAAACGCACGCCACTGGAGGTGGTTCCATAGTGGCGAATGGCATCAATGGCCGCTTCGTTGATACGCGGATGCCCATTGAGGCCGGAGTAGTTGTAGGACCCCAGGTGCAGCACATCGCGGCGGCTCGGCGCCTTGGCATGCTCACTGAAACTCACCGAAGCGTGCTTGGTGGGCATCGAATGGAACACCCGGCCAATGACGTCCATATAGCCGTTTGCCACCAGCCCCTCCAGGCGTTCGAGCAACCCGCCCAACACCTCGTTGTCCCGGGCCAGGCTGCGCGCCTGCGCTGCGTTGTCGTCAGTTACCCGCTCTGCACGTGTCGTCATCATCAATCACTCCTTGATCAATCGAGGTTTACGTAACACCGCCAACCACGGCAGGCAGCACGCCAGCACCGCCAATAGCAGCAGCCCTTCACCCTGCGGGCTGGATAGCCACAGGTAGCAGCAACCCAGCAACTGCCCGCCACGCAGCGCCCACCGCCCACTGCGGCCGGTGCCACGGGAATGGCCGGCGCAATTGGCCACCACCAGAAACAGCAAGGCCGCCAGCGTAAGGTCGCCTGCTGGCAGGGCCGCATGGTGAACAACCAGGTAGAAACCGACGAACAGCGCCGGCAGGTAGTCGAACCAGGCAAACTCATGGGCCACCGGCTGGCCCTGCTCCACAGGCACCTGAGTGTGCGCAGGGCTGCCAAACAGCACACGCAACTTGCCCAGCAGCCCCTGTGCTGCCATGGCCGAGCGGATGCAGTGGCGATAGAGAAAGAAATTCAGGTAGCCAGGTGATGCGGGCTGGTGGATCGGCGTGGTGATGCCGTAACGCACCGGTTCTTGAGGCAGCTCGCGCTGGTAGGTGCCGAACAGCTTGTCCCAGATAACCAGGAAACAGCCGAAATTCTTGTCCAGGTAGATAGCGTTGCTGGCGTGATGTACACGGTGCTGCGACGGCGTCACCAGTACCCGCTCCAGCAGACCGAGTTCGGGTACCAGGGCGGTATGGATGAAAAACTGGTAAAGCAACTGCACTGAAATGACCAGCAGGTAGTGCTCCAGCGAAATGCCAAGCAACGCCATGGGCAGGAAGAACAGCCACACCGTGAAATTGCCTATCCAGCCGATACGAACCGCCGTGGTGAAGTTGAAAGCCGTACCGCTGTGATGGATCAGGTGGTTGCACCACAGCAGGGCGCATTTGTGGTGTGCCCAGTGGTTGAACCAGTAGAGGAAGTCGTACACCAAGAACGCGAAGCCGATGTTCGCCAGGGGCCCGCCCAGGTCCAGGGGCAGTGAATAGTGTTCGAGCAGGTAACGGTAAAGCGCCAGGTTGACCGAGGCGAACAGCACGCCCACTGCCAGGTTGCCGATACCCAAGACAGCATTGACCAGCCCTTCGGCCGGCTGCCAGTTCGCTGAGCGCTTGCAGGCCAGCAAGATCCCTTCAAGCAGGATCGAGCCAAACACCAATAGCAGCAGGTAGACCAAAAACATCGTGGTTTGCATGAACACCCCTTCCCTGGGCTAGGCGCAACCTGCGCCTGAACTTGCTTGGGGTTCCTGTCCGCTGGAGCCCCGGCGCACACGTCGCCGTCACAAGAGATGTTTCTAGAACGAATGATCGCCCTGGGAATCAAGGCGCCAAGGCGTAACCCTTGAACGACCGCGACAAAACACGACAGGGCGCGCAAAGCGTAAATTTTTATCAACATCAAAAACTGCAATTCAGCCAGCAAAACGCTTAAAACGGCAAAAAAAGCCGCTTTCAGCCGATAAAGCTTCATAAAACCACGGCACGCTGTCGTGTTTCACTTGACACCCAAACCCCCTTCATCGTTTATTTGCCCCGCTTTGCGTCGCGCCCGACAAACCAAACAACTACAGGCAAGCGCCCCGACCATGACCATTGAGCCTCAAGCCCGCTGCAGCTCCCGCCGCCCCCTCGCCCTGGCCCAGCATCCACGCCCAGGGCCGCGCCCGTACTGATCGCCCTTTTCCTGCAACGCCCCGCCTGGGCGTTATCTGCCGCTCCTACTACAAACGGTGAACAATATGGAGCCGATCCGCACCCTGCAGCACCCCGCCTTGCCCGCCCCTTCGGTACAGGAGCCTTGCCAGCATGCAGACTGAGCACAGCCCTGCCGGCAACGGCCAACTCCGCAAAACCCTGCGCCTGTGGCACGTGATCATCATCGGCCTGGCCTACCTCACGCCCATGACGGTGTTCGACACCTTCGGCATCGTGTCTGGCCTCACCGCTGGCCATGTGCCCAGCGCCTACATCCTGGCCCTGGCCGGGATCCTGTTCACTGCGGTGAGCTACGGCACCCTGGTACGACGCTTCCCACAATCGGGTTCGGCCTACACCTACACGCAACGGGCGATCAACCCGCACGTCGGCTTCCTCGTCGGCTGGTCGTCGCTGCTGGACTACCTGCTGCTGCCGATGGTCAACGCCCTGCTGGCCAAGCTGTACCTGTCGGCGATGTTCCCCGAAGTGCCGGCGTGGGTCTGGGTGACCGGCTTCGTCACCCTGATCAGCTTGATCAACATGCGCAGCGTCAACCTGGTGGCGCACTTCAACCTGCTGTTCGTTGCCGTGCAGGTGGCGATCATCGCCGTGTTCATCTACCTGTGCGTGCGCGGCCTGGACCAAGGTGAAGGGCTGGGCACGGCCTGGAGCCTGATTCCGTTCGCCGACAGCCAAACCCAGTTCAGCGCCCTGGCCGCCGGTGCGACCATCCTGTGCTTCTCGTTCCTGGGCTTCGATGCGGTGACCTGCCTGTCGGAAGAAACCCGCGACCCGGGCAAGACCATTCCGAAGGCGATCTTCCTCACCGCACTGATCGGCGGCCTGGTGTTCATCAGCGTGTCGTACTTCATCCAGGCCTACTTCCCAACCATGGCGCGCTTCCACGACCAGGAAGCCGCCCTGCCGGAAATCGCCCTGTACGTGGGCGGCAAGTTGTTCCAGTCGATCTTCATCGCCTGCACGGTGATCAACACCATCGCCTCGGGCCTGGCGTCGCAAACCAGCGTGTCGCGCCTGTTGTACGTGATGGGCCGTGACAACGTGATCCCGGCCAGCATTTTTGCCCGGCTGCACTCACGCTACAAAACGCCGGTGCTGAACATTGCCGTGGTCGGCCTGATCTCGCTGTCGGCGATCTTCTTCGACCTGGTGACCGCCACGTCGATCATCAACTTCGGCGCGCTGGTGGCCTTCAGCTTCGTCAACCTGTCGGTGATCAACCACTGCTTCCTGCGCGAAGGCAACCGCCGGGGCCTGGCCAACCAGCTCAAGTACCTGGTGCTGCCGACCATCGGCTTCTGCATCATCGTCTCGCTGTGGCTGGACCTCAACGCCAACTCGCTGATGTTCGGTGGCGTCTGGGCCGTGCTCGGGCTGCTGTACCTGGCCTGGCTGACCAAGGCCTTCACCGCCGCACCGCCGAACTACATCGCTGAATGACCTTTGCTGCCAACCACGCCCGCGTCTGATCGCGGGCGTTGTTGTTGATCGATAAGGAAAGTCCTCATGCTGCTGCGTCGCCTCTCCATCCAGTGGAAGATCACCCTGCTTGCCGGCCTGTGCCTGCTGGCCATCGTCGCGCTGCTGGTCGCCACGGCACTGACCCAGGCGCGGCGCAGCGCGGTACTGGTCAACCAGGCCAGCACCGAAATGCTCGAACACAGCGCACGCCTGCGCCTGCAGGCCCATGCCGAAACCCAGGCCTTGCGCATCCAGCGCTATTTCATGGACGCCTACCAGTACGGCAACGGTTTCGCCCGCCTGGTGCAGGTGCTCAAGGCCAAGGGCGGCAACGACCTGCGCGCCGAGCTGAACCGCCAGGCCAAGGCGAGCCTGGCCGGTAACCCGGACGTGATCGGCCTGTACCTGGTGTTTCAGCCCAACGCACTGGACCACCAGGACAGCCAGTTCGCCGGCCAGGCCGACACCGGCAGCAACGAAACCGGGCGTTTCTCGCTGTACTGGTCGCAGCCCAGCCCCGGCACCCTGGAGCAGGAAGCGATGCCCGAGTCGATGCTGGGCGACAACAGCCCCGGCAGCAATGGCGCGGCAAAGAACCGCTGGCTGACCTGCCCCCAGGAAACCGCCAAGGCCTGCGTGCTGGAGCCCTACCTGGATGATGTCAACGGCCGCCAGGTGCTGATGACCAGCATCGCCCTGCCCCTGCTGGACAACGGCAAGGTGGTGGGTGTGGTTGGCCTGGACATCGGCCTGGCCAACCTCCAGCAACTGAGCCTGGACGGCCGCCAGGAACTGTTCGATGGCCAAGGCCAGGTGAGCATCGTCAGCGCCGCCGGCCTGCTCGCCGGGTACAGCCGCGACGCCGGCAAGCTCGGCCAGCGGCTGGCGCAAACCCTGGACCAGGGCCTGCTGCGCGTGGCCCGGCCGTTCGCGCCAATTCCCGATGCCAGCCCATGGCAGGTGCAGCTGGAGTTGCCCGAAGCCGTGCTGCAAGCGCCGGCCCTGGCGCTTAACCAGCGCCTGGACGCGCACGCCCAAAGCGCCAACCTGACCAGCCTGCTGATCGGCCTGGGCGCTGCGGTGCTGGGCCTGCTGCTGGTGTGGCTGACTGCCCGCGGCGTGACGCGGCCGATTCAGGCCGTGGCCGCACGCCTGGAAGACATCGCCAGCGGCGAGGGGGACCTGACCCGGCGCCTGGAATACGCCCGCCAGGACGAGCTAGGCCAACTCACCGGCTGGTTCAACCGTTTTCTCGACAAGCTGCAGCCGGTGATCGCCCAGGTCAAAGGCTCGCTGCTCGAAGCCCGTGGCACGGCCGACCAGTCTGCCGCCATCGCCAGCCAAACCAGCAATGGCATGCAACAGCAGCAACGCGAGATCGAGCAGGTGGCCACCGCCGCCAACGAGATGAGCGCCACCGCCCAGGATGTCGCCCGCAGCGCCTCCCAGGCCGCCCATGCCGCCCGTGGCGCCGACCAGGCCAGCCGCGAGGGCTTGCAACTGATTGCCAGCACCCGCCAGGCCATCGAGCAGTTGGCAGGCGGCATGGATACGGCGATGGGCGAAGCCCGCGCCCTGGAGCAGCGCAGCGAGCAGATTGGTTCGGTGCTCGACGTGATCCGCGCGATCGCCGAGCAGACCAACCTGCTGGCGCTCAATGCCGCCATCGAGGCAGCCCGCGCCGGTGAAGCCGGGCGCGGCTTTGCCGTGGTCGCCGACGAAGTGCGCAGCTTGGCCCAACGCACCCAGGTGTCGGTGGAAGAGATTCGCCAGGTGATCGAAGGCCTGCAGCAAGGCACCCAGGACGTGGTCGGTTCGATGCACGATGGCCAGCGCCAGGCCCAGGCCAGTGCCGAGCGTATGGAACAAGCACTGCCGGCGCTGCAGCGCATTGGCGAGGCGGTGGCGGTGATCAGCGACATGAACCTGCAGATCGCCTCGGCGGCCGAGGAACAGAGCGCCGTGGCCGAGGAAGTGAACCGCAACGTGGCTGGCATCCGCGACGTCACCGAGTCGTTGTCCGGGCAGGCCGATGAATCGGCGCGCATCAGCCAGGCACTGAACCGGCTGGCCAACCAGCAACAGGCGCTGATGGAGCAGTTTCGCGTCTAGCCTGTGAAGGCCAATGTGCCCGCGAAGAAGCCCGCACAGACAACACAGCAACAAGGCTATTTACCGAGTACAACCCATGCAAAGCGCAACCCGAACGACCTTCTTCGACATCACCAGCGAACAAGGCCTGCTACGCACGTCGATCGCCGTCACCCTGTTCATCGCCACCATCGGCATCGGCTTTGGCCTGGCCTCCGGCTCGTTCTCGATCGTCTTCGACGGCGTGTACTCGCTGGTGGATGCCAGCATGAGCGGCCTGTCGTTGGTGGTGGTCAAGCTGATCACCTCGCACGCCACCAGCCTTCAGCTCTCGCGCAAGCTGCGCGAGCGTTTCACCATGGGCTTCTGGCACCTGGAACCGATGGTGCTGGCACTCAACGGCATCCTTCTCAGCGGCGTGGCCATCTACGCGCTGATCAACGCCGTCAGCAGCGTGCTGCAGGGCGGGCGCCACCTGGAGTTCGGCATCGCCATGGTCTACGCCGTGTTGACCGTGATCGCCTGCGCCACCATCGCCGTGGTCGAGGCGCGGGCCAACCGCCAGCTGAACTCGGACTTCGTGCGCATGGACGTCAAGGGCTGGGTGATGTCAGCCAGTATCACCGCGGCATTGCTGATTGCCTTCTGCTTCGGCTACGCGGTGCAAGGCACGCAGTGGGAGTGGGTATCGCCGTACATCGACCCGGCGGTACTGGCGTTGGTGTGCCTGGTAATCATTCCACTGCCGCTGTCGGTGGTGCGCCAGGCGCTGTCGGAAATCTTCCTGGTCACGCCTGGTGACCTCAAGCTGCATGTCGACACCGTCGCCCAGCAGTTCGTCGCCAAGCACGGTTTGCAGTCGTACAAGGCCTATGTGGCCAAGGTTGGGCGCTCGCGGGAGATCGAGTTGTACTTCATCGTGCCCACCGACATGCCAGCGCGCTCGATTGCCGAATGGGACGCCCTGCGGGACGAAATCGGCGATGCCGTGGGTGGCGAGGGGCCAGACCGCTGGATCACGGTGGTATTTACCGGGGACCCGGCTTGGGCTGAATAAGCACCTGGGCTAGCTGGGCTCCTATGGAACAAATCGTAAATATTTGATTTAACTGATATTCCTGTAGGAGCGGGCTTGCCCCGCGAACACCGGCAAAGCCGGTGCCATCCACCGCGTCGCCTGCTTCGCGGGGCAAGCCCGCTCCTACAGGGGATTGCGGCGTCCCGGGATCGAGTAGGAGGCGGGTTCGCACCCGCCGTCCTCTCACACCACCGTGCGTACGGTTCCGTACACGGCGGTTCAGGTTATACGGCTAAGCCGGTTGATCGTATCCAGTATTGAGACCAGTCCGAGTT
>NZ_VWXK01000051.1 GCF_011752565.1 Pantoea sp. Ap-967 | reverse complement strand
GCGCCCCGGTTACCGGCAATCCGGTCGTCGTGACCCTGACCAATGGCCAGACCATCACCATTCCAGTCGGTCAGAGCTCCGGCACCGCCACCGGCGTGGTCAGCAATGACGTTTACCAAGGCCATGCGCCCGTCACCAACAGCATCAGCAACGTATCGGGCGGGAACTACGAGAATCTGGTGGCCGACAAGTCACAAGTCAGCACCAACGTTACCGATGTGCAGGACACCACCACCGTCACCCTGACCGCCACACCGTCCGTGGCCGAAGGCGGGACCATCATCTACACGGCAAGTGTGGGCGCTCCAGTGACCGGTAGTCCGGTTGTGGTCAGCCTGGCGAGTGGCCAGACCATCACCATTGGCGTCGGGCAAAGCTCGGGCACCGCTACAGGTGCCGTGACCAATGACGTGTATCAGGGCCATGCCCCGGTTACCAACAACATCACCGCCGTCAGCGGCGGCAACTACGAAAATCTGGTGGCGAACACCGCGACGGTGACCACCACCGTCACCGATGTGCAGGACACCACCACCGTCACCCTGACCGCCACACCGTCCGTGGCCGAAGGCGGCACCATCATCTACACCGCTACCGTGGGCGCCCCAGTCACCGGCAACCCCGTCGTGGTGACGCTGACCAATGGCCAGACCATAACGATCCCAGTCGGCCAAAGTTCTGGCACCGCCACGGGCGCCGTGACCAATGATGTTTACCAAGGCCATGCACCGGTCACCAACAGCATCAGCAATGTGTCCGGCGGCAATTACGAAAACCTGGTGGCGGACAAAACCCAGGTCAGCACCAGTGTCACCGATGTACAGGACACAACGACCGTCACCCTCACCGCTACGCCATCGGTGGCTGAAGGCGGAACCATCATCTACACCGCCAGCGTGGGCGCACCGGTCACTGGCAGCCCGGTGCTCGTGGCCCTCGCCAACGGCCAGAACATCACCATTGCGGTAGGCCAGAGTTCCGGCACCACCACGGGTGTCGCCAGCAATGACGTCTATCAAGGCCATGCGCCGGTCACCAACAGCATCACCGCCGTGAGCGGCGGCAGCTACGAAAACCTGGTGGCAAACACCGGCACCGTGAGCACTACCGTCACCGATGTACAGGACACCACCACGGTGACCCTGACCGCGACATCATCCGTGGCCGAGGGCGGCACCATCGTCTACACCGCCTCCGTAGGCGCACCGGTCACCGGCAGCCCGGTCGTGGTGACCCTGACCAATGGCCAGACCATCACCATCGCCGTCGGCCAAAGCGCCGGCACCGCCACGGGGGTCGTCAGCCACAGCCCTTACCATGAGCATGAGCCGGTTACCAACAGCATCAGCACTGTGTCGGGTGGCAACTACGAGAACCTGGTGGCGGATAAATCCCAGGTCAGCACCAATGTCACCGACGTGCAGGACACCACCACCGTCACGCTGACCGCCACACCGTCCGTGGCCGAAGGCGGCACCATCATCTACACCGCGTCCGTGGATGCTCCGGTGACTGGCAGCCCGGTGGTGGTCAGCCTGGCCAACGGCCAGACCATCACCATTCCGGTTGGCCAGAGTTCGGGCACGGCGACGGGCGTCGCCAGCAATGATGTCTACCAGGGCCACGCCCCGGTCACCAACCACATCACTGCCGTCAGCGGGGGTGATTACGATGAGCTGGTGGCCAATACCGCTGACGTGAGCACAACGGTCACCGATGTTCAGGACACCACCACGGTCACCCTGACCGCCACCCCGTCCGTGGCCGAGGGCGGGACCATCGTCTACACCGCCACGGTGGGCGCGCCAGTGACCGGTAGCCCGGTCGTGGTGACGCTGACCAATGGCCAGACCATCACCATTCCGGTCGGCCAGAGTTCAGGCACGGCCACCGGCGCCGTGAGCAATGACGTTTATCAGGGCCATGCGCCGGTCACCAACAGCATCAGCAATGTCTCGGGGGGCAATTACGAGAACCTGGTGGCCGACAAGTCCCAGGTCAGCACCAGCGTGACCGATGTGCAGGACACCACCACGGTCACCCTGACCGCCACGCCAAGCGTGGCCGAAGGCGGGACCATCATCTACACGGCAAGCGTGGGCGCTCCCGTCACCGGCAGCCCAGTCGTGGTCAGCCTGGCCAATGGCCAGACCATCACCATTGCAGTTGGCCAGAGCTCGGGCACCGCTACCGGTGCCGTTACCAACGACGTCTACCAAGGCCACGCGCCGGTTACCAATAACATCACCGCCGTCAGCGGCGGCAGCTATGAAAACCTGGTGGCGAGCACCGCCACGGTGAGCACCACGGTCACGGATGTTCAGGACACCACTACCGTGACGCTGACGGCCACACCGTCTGTGGCCGAGGGTGGCACCATCCTCTACACCGCCACCGTGGGTGCGCCGGTCACTGGAAGCCCGGTCGTGGTCAGCCTGGCGAACGGCCAGACCATCACCATTGGCGTTGGTCAAAGCTCTGGAACCACTACAGGTGCGGCGAGCAACGATGTGTATCAAGGCCATGCCGCTGTCACCAACAACATCACCACTGTCAGCGGTGGCAATTATGAAAACCTGGTGGCCGACAAGTCGCAGGTCAGCACCAATGTCACCGACGTGCAGGACACCACCACGGTTTCGCTGTCGGCGACTCCGAGCGTGGCCGAGGGCGGGCAGATCGTTTATACCGCTACCCTGACCAACGCGGCCCAGTCTGCCGTGACGGTCAACCTCAGCAATGGCCAGACCATCACCATCGCCGCCAACCAGACCTCAGGCAGCGTCACGGTTGTTGCACCGGGCGACGACCCCTACCTCGATGCCAGCCAGGTCAGTGCCCGCATCACCAGTGCTTCGGGGGGCAATTTCGAGAACCTGGCGGTCAGCAGCAGCCCTGCAGTGACCCAGGTTACCGACACCATCGACACGTCGACCGTCAGCCTCACAGCCACACCTTCCGTCGCAGAGGGGGGCACCATTGTCTATACCGCGACCGTTACGGCCCCTGTCACAGGCTCTGCCGTGGTGGTGAACCTGGCCAATGGCCAAACCATCACCATCGCGGTCGGGCAAAGCTCTGGCACCGCTACGGCAACCGTGAGCAATGACGTTTACCAAGGCCACCCGGCGGTCAGCAACAGCATTAGCAGCGTCTCCGGTGGCAACTACGAAAACCTGGTCGCAGACAAAACCCAGGTCAGCACCAGTGTTACCGATGTGCAGGACACCACTACCGTCACCCTGACGGCCACACCATCCGTGGCCGAGGGTGGGACCATCATTTACACCGCCACCGTTGGTGCACCGGTCACCGGCAGCCCGGTTGTGGTCAGCCTGGCCAACGGCCAGACCATCACTATCCCCGTTGGCCAGAGTTCAGGCACTGCGACGGGCGCGGTGACCAATGACGTGTACCAAGGCCATGCGCCGGTTACCAATAACATCACCGCTGTCAGTGGCGGCAATTATGAGAACTTGGTAGCCAACACCGGTACGGTGAGCACCACCGTCACCGATGTGCAAGACACCACTACCGTCACTCTGACGGCCACACCATCCGTGGCTGAAGGCGGCACCATCGTCTACACCGCAAGCGTGGGTGCGCCGGTCACTGGCAACCCGGTCGTGGTAACCCTGACGAATGGCCAGACCATCACCATTCCAGTTGGCCAAAGCTCGGGAACCGCTACGGGCGTGGTCAGCAATGACGTGTATCAAGGTCACGCCCCAGTCACCAACAGCATCAGCAGTGTGACGGGGGGTAACTACGAGAACCTGGTGGCTGACAAATCTCAGGTCAGCACTACGGTCACGGATGTGCAGGACACCACCACCGTCACGCTGACGGCTACGCCAAGCGTGGCTGAAGGTGGCACGATCATCTACACGGCGAGTGTGGGTGCTCCGGTCACTGGCAGCCCAGTCGTGGTTACGTTGACCAACGGCCAGAGCATCACCATCCCGGTCGGCCAGAGCTCGGGCACGGCTACCGGGGCAGTAAGCAATGACGTCTACCAGGGTCACGCACCGGTCACCAACAGCATCAGCAACGTGTCGGGCGGCAACTACGAGAACCTGGTGGCCGACAAAACCCAGGTGAGCACCAGCGTTACCGATGTGCAAGACACTACTACCGTGACCCTCTCCGCCACCCCGTCCGTAACCGAAGGCGGCACCATCGTCTACACCGCCACCGTTGGCGCGCCGGTTACCGGCAATCCAGTCGTGGTCACACTGACCAATGGCCAGACCATTACGATTCCGGTTGGCCAAAGCTCCGGCACCGCCACGGGTGTCGTCAGCAATGACGTCTATCAGGGCCATGCGCCGGTCACCAACAGCATCAACAACGTGTCTGGTGGTAACTACGAGAACCTGGTTGCCGATAAAACCCAGGTCAGCACTTCTGTCACCGATGTGCAGGACACCACTACCGTCACTCTGACCGCTACGCCAAGCGTGGCCGAAGGCGGGACCATCATTTACACCGCCACAGTTGGTGCACCGGTCACCGGTAGCCCGGTCGTGGTCAGCCTGGCCAACGGCCAGACCATCACCATTCCAGTCGGCCAGAGTTCGGGTACCGCTACTGGCGCCGTGACCAATGACGTGTACCAGGGCCATGCCCCGGTTACCAACAACATCACCGCCGTCAGCGGCGGTAACTACGAAAACTTGGTGGCCAACACCGGTACGGTGACCACCACCGTCACCGATGTTCAGGACACCACCACGGTTACCCTGACCGCCACGCCGTCCGTGGCCGAGGGCGGAACCATTGTCTACACCGCGACCGTTGGCGCGCCGGTTACCGGTAATCCGGTCGTGGTGACCCTGACCAATGGTCAAACCATCACTATCGCCGTTGGCCAAAGCTCCGGCACGGCTACCGGTGTCGTCAGCAATGACGTGTATCAAGGCCATGCTCCGGTCACCAACAGCATCAACAACGTGTCCGGTGGCAACTACGAGAATCTGGTTGCCGATAAAACCCAGGTCAGCACTTCTGTCACCGATGTGCAGGACACCACTACCGTCACTCTGACCGCTACGCCAAGCGTGGCCGAAGGCGGGACCATCATTTACACCGCCACGGTTGGTGCACCGGTCACCGGTAGCCCGGTCGTGGTCAGCCTGGCCAACGGCCAGACCATCACCATTCCAGTCGGCCAGAGCTCCGGCACCGCGACGGGCGCCGTAACAAATGACGTGTACCAAGGCCATGCCCCGGTCACCAACAACATCACCGCCGTCAGCGGTGGTAACTACGAAAACTTGGTGGCCAACACCGCCACAGTGAGCACTACGGTCACTGATGTTCAGGACACGACCACCGTCACCCTGACGGCTACGCCAAGCGTTGCCGAAGGCGGGACCATCGTTTACACCGCCACCGTGGGCGCACCGGTCACCGGCAACCCGGTCGTGGTCACGCTGACCAATGGCCAGACCATTACCATTCCCGTTGGCCAGAGCTCTGGCACCGCCACCGGCGTGGTCAGCAATGACGTTTACCAAGGCCATGCGCCGGTCACCAACAGCATCAACAATGTCTCCGGTGGCAATTACGAGAATCTGGTAGCCGACAAGTCGCAGGTCAGCACCAGCGTGACCGATGTGCAAGACACCACCACGGTCACCCTGACCGCTACGCCAAGCGTGGCCGAAGGCGGGACCATCATCTACACCGCCACGGTTGGCGCCCCAGTCACCGGCAGTCCGGTGGTGGTCAGCCTGGCCAACGGCCAGACCATCACCATTCCAGTCGGCCAGAGCTCCGGCACCGCGACGGGCGCCGTGACCAATGACGTGTACCAAGGCCATGCCCCGGTCACCAACAACATCACTGCCGTCAGCGGCGGCAATTACGAAAACCTGGTAGCCAACACCGGTACGGTGACCACCACCGTCACCGATGTTCAGGACACCACCACGGTTACCCTGACCGCCACGCCGTCCGTGGCCGAGGGCGGAACCATTGTCTACACCGCCACCGTTGGCGCTCCGGTTACCGGCAATCCAGTCGTGGTCACACTGACCAATGGCCAGACCATTACGATTCCGGTCGGCCAAAGCTCCGGCACCGCCACGGGTGTCGTCAGCAATGACGTCTATCAGGGCCATGCGCCGGTCACCAACAGCATCAACAACGTGTCCGGTGGCAACTACGAGAATCTGGTTGCCGATAAAACCCAGGTCAGCACTTCTGTCACCGATGTGCAGGACACCACTACCGTCACCCTGACCGCTACGCCAAGCGTGGCCGAAGGCGGGACCATCATTTACACCGCCACGGTTGGTGCACCGGTCACCGGTAGCCCGGTCGTGGTCAGCCTGGCCAACGGCCAGACCATCACCATTCCAGTCGGCCAGAGCTCCGGCACCGCGACGGGCGCCGTAACAAATGACGTCTACCAAGGCCATGCCCCGGTCACCAACAACATCACTGCCGTCAGCGGCGGCAATTACGAAAACCTGGTAGCCAACACCGGTACGGTGACCACCACCGTCACCGATGTGCAGGACACCACCACCGTCACCCTAACTGCCACGCCGTCCGTGGCCGAAGGCGGCACCATCGTTTACACCGCTACCGTGGGCGCCCCAGTTACCGGCAACCCGGTCGTGGTCACGCTGACCAATGGCCAGACCATTACTA
Organism: Pantoea sp. Ap-967; assembly: GCF_011752565.1. Taxonomy (GTDB): domain Bacteria; phylum Pseudomonadota; class Gammaproteobacteria; order Pseudomonadales; family Pseudomonadaceae; genus Aquipseudomonas. Next base: position 20,693 of record NZ_VWXK01000051.1, on the reverse strand, counting down.
TTCCCGTTGGCCAGAGCTCCGGCACGGCTACCGGGGCAGTAAGTAATGATGTCTACCAAGGCCACGCCCCAGTGACCAACAGCATCAACAACGTATCCGGCGGCAACTACGAGAACCTGGTAGCCGACAAGTCGCAGGTCAGTACCACCGTCACCGATGTTCAAGACACCACCACCGTCACCCTGACCGCAACGCCGTCCGTGGCCGAAGGCGGCACCATCATCTACACCGCGACGGTCGGCGCCCCGGTCACCGGCACACCGGTGGTTGTGACCCTGGCCAACGGTCAGAGCATCACCATCCCGGTTGGCCAGAGCTCAGGCACCGCGACGGGGGCTGTGAGCAACGATGTGTATCAGGGCCATGCCCCGGTTACCAACAACATCACCGCCGTCAGCGGTGGCAATTACGAAAACTTGGTCGCCAACACTGCAACGGTGAGCACCACCGTTACTGATGTGCAGGACACCACTACCGTGACGCTGACCGCCACACCATCGGTGGCCGAGGGCGGCACCATCATCTACACCGCCACCGTGGGCGCCCCGGTGACTGGCAGCCCAGTCGTGGTCAGCCTGGCCAACGGCCAGACCATTACCATTGCGGTCGGGCAGAGCTCCGGCACCGCAACAGGTGCGGTGAGCAATGATGTCTATCAAGGGCATGCCCCCGTTACCAACAGCATCAGCAACGTATCGGGCGGCAACTACGAGAACCTGGTCGCAGACAAGACTCAAGTCAGCACCACGGTCACCGATGTAACGGATACCACCACCGTCACCCTGACCGCCACGCCATCCGTGGCCGAGGGCGGCACCATCATCTACACCGCCACCGTGGGCGCGCCGGTTACCGGTAGCCCAGTCGTGGTCACCCTGACCAATGGCCAGTCCATCACCATTGCCGTTGGGCAAAGCTCCGGCACGGCGACTGGCGCGGCGACCAATGATGTGTACCAAGGCCACGCACCGGTCACCAACAGCATCAGCAACGTGTCGGGGGGCAACTACGAGAACCTGGTGGCCGACAAAACCCAAGTCAGCACCAGCGTCACGGACGTGCAGGACACCACCACGGTATCGCTGTCAGCGACCCCGAGCGTTGCCGAAGGCGGCCAGATCGTTTACACCGCGACGCTGACCAACGCCGCGCAAACGGCGGTGACGGTGACCCTGAGCAATGGCCAGAGCATCACCATTGCGGCAAACCAGACGACCGGCAGCGTCACGGTTGCCGCGCCAGCCGATGACCCGTACCTTGATGCCAGCCAGGTCAGTGCGCGCATCACCAATGCCACGGGTGGCAACTTCGAGAACCTGGCGATCAACAGCACGCCGGCCGTGACCAATGTCACCGATACCGTCGACACCTCGACTGTCAGCCTGACAGCTACTCCATCGGTGGCCGAAGGCGGCACGATCGTCTACACGGCGACGGTTACGGCACCGGTCACCGGCTCTGCGGTGGTGGTGACCCTGGCCAACGGGCAAACCATCACGATTCCGGTTGGGCAGAGTTCCGGCACGGCCACCGCTGCGGTGAGCAACGACGTTTATCAGGGCCATCCTGCTGTCACCAACAGCATCAGCAACGTGTCTGGTGGCAACTATGAGAATCTGGTCGCGAACAAGGCAGCTGTCAGCACCACAGTGACCGATGTCCAGGACACCACCACGGTTACCCTGACCGCCACACCGTCCGTGGCCGAGGGTGGGACCATCATTTACACCGCCACCGTTGGTGCACCGGTCACCGGCAGCCCGGTTGTGGTCAGCCTGGCCAACGGCCAGACGATCACCATCCCCGTTGGCCAAAGCTCAGGCACGGCCACGGGGGCAGTAAGCAATGACGTCTACCAAGGCCACGCCCCGGTCACCAACAACATCACCGCCGTCAGCGGCGGCAACTACGAAAACCTGGTGGCCAACACGGCCACGGTGAGCACCACGGTCACCGATGTAACGGACACCACCACCGTCACCCTGACGGCCACGCCATCCGTAGCCGAGGGCGGCACCATCATCTACACCGCTACCGTGGGTGCGCCGGTGACCGGCAGCCCGGTCGTGGTGACCCTGGCCAATGGCCAGTCCATTACGATTCCAGTCGGCCAGAGCTCTGGCACGGCTACTGGCGCCGTAAGCAACGACGTTTACCAAGGCCACGCTGCTGTCACCAACAGCATCAGCAACGTGTCCGGCGGCAACTACGAGAACCTGGTGGCCGACAAAACCCAGGTCAGCACCAGCGTCACGGACGTGCAGGACACCACCACGGTGTCGCTCTCGGCTACGCCGAGCGTGGCCGAAGGCGGCCAGATCGTTTACACCGCCACCCTGACCAACGCCGCACAAACGGCAGTAACCGTTACGCTGAGCAATGGCCAGACCATCACCATTGCCGCCAACCAGACGACTGGGAGCGTGAACTTCGCCACCCACGGCGATAACCCGTACGTCGACGCCGCCCAGGTCAGCACGCGCATCACCAATGCCACGGGCGGCAATTTCGAGAACCTGGCGATCAACAGTTCGCCAGCGGTGACCAATGTCACCGATACCATCGACACCTCGACCGTCAGCCTCACGGCAACACCATCAGTGGCCGAAGGTGGGACTATTGTCTACACGGCGACCGTCACGGCGCCGGTCACCGGCTCTGCGGTGGTGGTGACCCTGGCCAACGGCCAGACCATTACCATTCCGGTTGGGCAAAGCTCCGGAACCGCTACGGCGGCTGTGAGTAACGACGTCTATGTGGGGCACGCCGCCGTCAGTAACAGCATCAGCAACGTTTCCGGCGGCAATTACGAAAACCTGGTCGCAGACAAGACTCAAGTCAGCACCACGGTCACCGATGTGACGGATACCACTACCGTCACCCTGACAGCCACACCATCCGTGGCCGAGGGCGGCACCATCATCTACACCGCTACCGTGGGTGCGCCGGTGACCGGCAGCCCGGTCGTGGTCACCCTGACCAATGGCCAGTCCATTACCATTCCAGTCGGGCAAAGCTCTGGCACAGCCACTGGCGCTGTAAGCAACGACGTTTATCAAGGCCACGCCGCTGTCACCAATAGCATCAGCAATGTGTCCGGCGGCAACTACGAAAATCTGGTGGCCGACAAAACCCAGGTCAGCACCAGCGTCACGGACGTGCAGGACACCACCACGGTATCGCTGTCGGCAACGCCATCGGTGGCCGAAGGTGGCCAGATCGTCTACACCGCCACGTTGACCAACGCCGCACAAACGGCGGTTACCGTCACCTTGAGCAATGGCCAGACCATCACCATTGCCGCCAACCAGACCACGGGTAGCGTGAACTTCGCCACCCACGGCGATAACCCATACGTCGATGCCGGCCAGGTCAGTGCGCGCATCACCAACGCCACGGGCGGCAACTTCGAGAACCTGGCGATCAACAGCACGGCAGCGGTGACCAATGTCACCGACACCATCGACACCTCGACCGTCAGCCTTACCGCAACCCCATCGGTAGCCGAAGGTGGCACCATCGTCTACACGGCGACCGTCACCGCGCCGGTAACGGGCTCTGCCGTAGTCGTAACCCTGGCCAACGGGCAGACCATTACCATTCCGGTTGGGCAAAGCTCAGGCACTGCCACGGCTGCCGTCAGCAACGACGTGTATCAGGGCCATCCTGCTGTCACCAACAGCATCAGCAATGTGTCCGGCGGCAACTACGAGAACTTGGTAGCCGACAAAACCCAGGTCAGCACCAGCGTCACCGATGTACAGGACACCACTACCGTCACCCTGACCGCCACGCCGTCCGTGGCCGAGGGCGGCACCATCGTCTACACCGCGACCGTCGGTGCCCCGGTCACCGGCAGCCCGGTCGTGGTCAGCCTGGCCAACGGCCAGACCATTACCATTGCGGTCGGGCAGAGCTCCGGCACGGCCACTGGGGCGGTAAGCAATGACGTCTACCAAGGCCACGCACCGGTCACCAACAACATCACCGCCGTCAGTGGCGGCAATTACGAAAACCTGGTCGCAGACAAGACTCAAGTCAGCACCACGGTCACCGATGTGACGGATACCACCACCGTCACCCTGACAGCCACGCCATCCGTGGCCGAGGGCGGCACCATCATCTACACCGCTACCGTGGGTGCGCCGGTGACCGGCAGCCCGGTCGTGGTCACCCTGACCAATGGCCAATCCATCACGATTCCGGTTGGTCAAAGCTCTGGCACAGCCACTGGCGCTGTAAGCAACGACGTTTACCAGGGCCACGCTGCTGTCACCAACAGCATCAGCAACGTGTCCGGGGGCAACTACGAGAACCTGGTCGCAGACAAAACCCAGGTGAGTACCAGCGTCACAGACGTGCAGGACACCACCACCGTTTCGCTCTCGGCTACGCCATCCGTGGCCGAAGGCGGGCAGATCGTCTACACCGCGACGCTGACCAACGCCGCACAAACGGCGGTTACCGTCACGCTGAGCAATGGCCAAACCATCACCATCGCCGCCAACCAGACCACAGGTAGCGTGAGCTTCGCCACCCATGGCGATAACCCGTACCTCGACGCCGCCCAAGTCAGCACGCGCATCACCAACGCCACGGGCGGCAACTTCGAGAACCTGGCGATCAACAGCTCGCCAGCGGTGACCAACGTCACCGACACCATCGACACCTCGACCGTCAGCCTAACGGCAACGCCATCGGTGGCCGAAGGCGGCACCATCGTCTACACCGCGACCGTCACCGCACCGGTAACGGGCTCTGCCGTAGTCGTGACCCTGGCCAACGGACAGACCATTACCATTCCGGTTGGGCAAAGCTCAGGCACTGCCACGGCTGCCGTCAGCAACGACGTGTATCAGGGCCATCCTGCTGTCACCAACAGCATCAGCAACGTATCTGGCGGCAACTACGAGAACCTGGTGGCCAACAAGGCCGCGGTCAGCACCACGGTGACCGATGTACAGGACACCACCACCGTCACCTTGACGGCTACGCCGTCGGTGGCCGAGGGTGGCACCATCACTTACACAGCCACGGTCGGCGCACCGGTTACGGTGAACCCGGTGGTGGTGACCCTGGCCAATGGCCAGACCATCACGATTCCGGTCGGGCAAAGCTCCGGCACCGCCACCGGCGCCGTGACCAACGATGTCTATGTAGGCCACGCTGCCGTCACCAACAGCATCAGCGCGGTGTCCGGGGGCAGCTACGAGAACCTGGTGGCCGACAAGACCCAGGTCAGCACCAGCGTCACGGATGTGCAGGACACCACCACGGTGTCGCTGTCGGCTACGCCATCGGTGGCCGAAGGTGGCCAGATCGTCTACACCGCTACGTTGACCAACGCCGCGCAAACCGCGGTGACAGTCACCCTGAGCAATGGCCAGACCATCACCATCGCTGCCAACCAGACCACGGGCAGCGTGAACTTCGCCACCCATGGCGACAACCCGTACCTCGACGCCAGCCAGGTCAGCACGCGCATTACCAATGCCACGGGCGGCAACTTCGAGAACCTGGCGATCAACAGCACGCCAGCGGTGACCAACGTCACCGATACCATCGACACCTCGACCGTGACGCTCACCGCCACCCCATCGGTAGCCGAAGGCGGCACCATCACCTACACCGCCACCGTCAGCGCTGCCGTCACCGGCAGCCCGGTGGTGGTGACCCTAGCCAACGGCCAGACCATCACCATTCCGGTCGGCCAGACGTCGGGTACGGCCACAGGGGCGGTTTCCAACGACGTCTACCAGGGCCACGCGCCAGTCACCAACAACATTACCGCCGTCAGCGGCGGCAATTACGAGAACCTGGTGGCTAACCAGACGCCGGTCAGCACCACGGTGACCGATGTGCAGGACACCACCACGGTCACCCTCACCGCCACACCGTCGGTGGCCGAGGGCGGCACCATCACCTATACCGCCACCGTCGGTGCGCCGGTCACGGTCAGCCCGGTGGTGGTGACACTGGCCAACGGCCAGACCATCACCATCCCGGTCGGCGCCAGCTCTGGCACCGCCACCGGCGCGGTGACCAACGACGTGTACGTGGGCCACGCGCCGGTCACCAACAGCATCACCGCTGTCAGCGGTGGCAGTTACGAGAACCTGGTGGCCAATACCGCCACGGTGAGCACCACGGTCACCGATGTGCAGGACACCACCACGGTCACCCTGACCGCCACGCCATCGGTGGCCGAAGGCGGCACCATTACCTACACCGCTACCGTCGGCGCGCCGGTCACTGGCAACCCGGTGGTGGTCACCCTGACCAACGGCCAGACCATCACCATTCCGGTCGGCGCCAGCTCCGGCACCGCCACTGGCGCGGTGACCAACGACGTGTACCAAGGCCACGCACCGGTCACCAACAGCATCAGCAACGTGTCTGGCGGCAACTACGAAAACCTGGTGGCCGACAAAGCACAGGTCAGCACCAGCGTCACGGACGTGCAGGACACCACCACCGTGTCGCTGTCGGCTACACCGAGCGTGGCCGAAGGTGGCCAGATCGTGTACACCGCCACCCTGACCAACGCCGCGCAAACCGCCGTGACCGTTACCCTGAGCAACGGCCAGACCATTACCATCGGCGCCAACCAGACCACCGGCAGCGTGACCATCGCCGCGCCAGCCGACGACCCGTATATCGACGCAGGCCAGGTCAGCGCACGCATCACCAACGCCACCGGGGGCAACTTCGAGAACCTGGCGATCAACAGCACCGCGGCAGTGACCAACGTCACCGACACCATCGACACCTCGACCGTGACGCTGACCGCCACGCCGTCGGTGGCCGAGGGTGGCACTATCGTCTACACCGCCACGGTCACGGCGGCGGTGACAGGCAGCCCGGTACTGGTGTCCCTGGCCAACGGCCAGACCATTACCATTGCGGTTGGCCAGACCTCAGGCACGGCCACGGGCACCGTGACCAACGACGTGTACCTGGGCCATGCGCCAGTTACCAACAGCATCACCGCGGTCAGCGGCGGCAACTATGAAAACCTGGTGGCCAACAAGACCGCTGTGAGCACCACGGTCACCGATGTGCAGGACACCACTACGGTCACCCTGACGGCCACCCCATCGGTGGCCGAGGGCGGCACCATTACCTACACCGCCACCGTCGGCGCGCCGGTCACGGTCAACCCGGTGGTGGTAACCCTGGCCAACGGGCAAACCATCACCATTCCGGTCGGGCAAAGCTCGGGCACCGCGACCGGCAGCGTGACCAATGACGTGTACCTGGGCCACGCCCCGGTGACCAACAGCATCACCAATGTGACCGGCGGCAGCTATGAGAACCTGGTCGCCAATACCGCAACCGTCAGCACCACGGTCACCGATGTAACCGACACCTCCACCGTCACCCTTTCGGCAACGCCAAGCGTGGCCGAAGGCGGCACGATCATCTATACCGCCACCGTCAGCGCGCCGGTCACGGTCACCCCGGTGGTGGTGACCCTGACCAACGGCCAGACCATTACCATCCCGGTTGGCCAAAGCAGCGGCACCGCCACCGGCACGGTCACCAACGATGTCTACCAGGGCCATGTCGCGGTCACCAACAGCATCAGCAGCGTCTCCGGGGGCAGTTACGAGAACCTGGTGGCGAACAAGACCGTGCTCAGCACCAGCGTCACCGACGTGCAGGACACCACCACCGTTACCCTGACCGCCACACCCACCGTGGCCGAGGGTGGCCAGATCGTCTACACCGCCACCCTGACCAACCCGGCGCAAACGGCGGTTACCGTGGCCTTGAGCAACGGCCAGAGCATCACCATCGGCGCCAACCAGTCGTCCGGCACCGTCACCGTCGCCGCGCCAGCCGATGACGTGTACATCGACGCGACCACGGTCAGCACCACCATTACCAGCGCCACCGGCGGCAACTTCGAAAACCTGGCGATCAACCCGGCGCCAGCGGTTACCGCCGTGACCGATACGCTGAACAACACCACCCTTGGCATTACCGGCACGGCCACCGTGGCCGAAGGCAACACCGCCACCTACACCCTGACCTTGAGCAGCCCGCCGCAAACCGATGTGGTGGTGAAGCTGAGCTACAGTGGCACGGCCACCAATGGCGTGGACTACACCGGCGTCGCGACCGTGACCATCAAGGCCAACAGCTCGACGGCCACCTTCAGTATCCCGACCATCAAGGACAACATCACCGAAGGCACCGAAACCTTCACCATCAAGATCGACTCCGCCACCGGCGGCAACTTCGAGGGGCTGGTGGTCAGCAATACCGCGGGCAGCATCACCACCCAGCTGTTCGAACCTGCACCGGTGCTGGACCTGGACGCCAATGACTCCAGCGGCAAGACCGGCGCCGACTTCCAGACCACGTTCACCGAGAACGGCGCGGGCAACTCGATCAGTGACGTGGACATTTCCATCACCGACTTCGACAGCACGCAGATGGCCGGCGCCACGGTCACCCTGACCAACCCGCAGGCAGGTGATGCGCTGAACCTGGGCAACAGCGTTGCGGGTATCACCATCACCTCCAGCGTGGTGGCGGGCAAGGTGGTGCTGACCCTGACAGGTTCAGCCTCGCTGGCCGACTACATGCAGGCGATCAAGAACATCACCTTCGTCAACACCAGCGAAGACCCAAGCACCACGCCGCGGATCATCACGGTCACGGTCACCGATGGGGTCAACGTGTCCAACACCGCGACCACCACGGTCAACGTGGTGGCGGTCAACGATGCGCCGGTTTCGGCCGGCGGCGCCGTTACCGGGGTCGAGGACACCGCGCTGGTACTGAACTGGAGCAACTTCAACGTCACCGACGTCGACAGCCCCACTTCAAGCCTTGGCGTCACCATCACCCAGCTGCCGACCTTGGGCACCTTGCAGTACAACAACGGCACCACGTGGGTGAACGTGACCCTCAACCAGACCGTGAGCCAGGCCGACATCGCCGCCGGCAAGCTCAAGTTCGTGCCGCTGGCCAACCAGTCCGGGGTCGATGCCTACGGCGGCACGGGTGTTGGCAACAAGCAGGCCGATTACGCGCAGATCAAGTTCAAGCCCACCGATGGCATCACGCCGGGCAGCGAAGCCACGCTGAAGGTCGACATCACGCCGGTGGCCGACGCGCCAACCCTGTCGATCGGCAGCAACAGCGTCAACTCGCTGGGCCTGACCAAGGAAACCTGGACCACCCTCACCGGCCTGGGCACCAACGGCAACGGCATCACCGGCGACGCACTGAAGACGGTGTTCACCAATTCCGGCACCGCCACCACGTCCACGACCATCACCAACGTGCAATCCGACTCCAGCGTAGCGGCGCAAAGTGGCTCGAAAACGTCCGGCCTGGTGTACCTGGAAGCCGGCAAGACCTACACCTTCAGCGGCGTCGCCGACGACAGCCTGTTGGTGAACATCGGCGGCAAGAACGTGGTGACCGCCACCTGGGGCGCCAACTCGGGCCTGGTGTCGGGCACCTACACGCCGACCGCCAGTGGCTACTACACCGTGGAGATCTACCACGCCAACCAATCCGGCCCGGGCAGCTACGACGTTAATATCGCCGTGGGCAGTGGCTTGGCCGGCGACTTCAACAGCACCACCATCCCGATGTACCAGAACGTCACGGCCCTGACCAACGCCGGGGTCACGGTGTCCGACCTGCACGGTAACGGCACTCAGGGTTACTACGATGGCTACAAGCTCAACGAGGGGCCGGAGAACGGCAGCGTCAAGCTGGTGGGCATCACCAGTGGCCTGACCGACACCGACGGCTCGGAAACCTTGAGCGTGAAACTGGGCGGGATCCCGGCGGGCTCGGTACTCAGCGACGGTGCCGGGCATACCGCCACGGTGGGCAGCACTGCGGTGGATGTCACCGGCTGGACCCTGAGCAGCCTGAGCATCAAGACCCCGGCCTACTACAGCGGCCAGTTCGATGTGAAGGTGACTTCGACGTCCACCGAGTCGGTGGGCGGCAGCTTCGCCACGACCGAGGGCACGCTGAAGGTAACGGTGTACCCGGACACCTACACCACCTCCCAGCTGACCACCGCCAACGACACGGCAACCGGCACCTACGGCGATGACATCATCATTGGCGATACCGCCGGCCTGCACATGACCGCGGGCACCAACTACAACCTCGCCTTCATCGTCGACACCTCGGGCAGCATGAGCACAACGGGCATCGATGCGACCAAGGCGTCGCTGGCTACCACCTTCCAGACCCTGCTGGCCGATGCCAAGGGCACCGGGGTCGGCACGGTCAACGTGCTGCTGGTGGACTTCGCCACCCAGGTCAAGAGCACCGTTGCGGTCACTCTCAACGATGCTGGCCTCAAGACCCTGCTCAATGCCTTGAGCGGCATGAGCGCCGACGGCGGCACCAACTACGAGGACGCCTTCAAAACCACCGCCAACTGGTTCCAGAACCTGAAGACTGCCGGCGTTACCGGCACCAACCAGACCTACTTCCTCACCGATGGCCAGCCGACCTACTACCAGACTGGCGAGCAAACCAACCCAACCCTGGCCAACAGCACGGTCAAGCTCGACACGCTGCTCACCAACATCAGCTACAAGATGGGCGACACCCTGACTAACTACCAACTCGACACCAGCAACCGGGTGTCGATCGATACCACCGGCAAGCTCACCGCCGAAACCCGCAGCTACGACCTGGCAAGCCTGAGCTACAAGTGGAGCGCGGTCACCACCGGCCTGATCCACGCCGAAGGCAACGGTGGCTACGAGTTGTCGAAGCTGGCCGGCACCGGCAGCACCACCACCAGTGACACCTTGTCCAACGCGACATCCAGCTTCGCCCTGCTTTCGGCGTTGTCGCCGGTCGAGGCGGTTGGGGTGGGCACAGGTATCAGCATCAGCGACCTGAAGCCGTTCGACAGTGACGGGGTACCGCAGGTCAACATCGACCCGACCAAGATCACCGATGCGATCCTCGGCCACACCGACCAGACCGTTGCCGGTGCCGATACCATCAGCGGCGGCGACGGCAACGACATCATCTTCGGTGACCTGGTGAGCTTCGACTCGATTCCCGGCAGCGGCGTGGAGGCCATCCAGGCCTTCGTCGCCACCAAGCTGGGGGTGGACGCCAGCACCGTGGATGCCAAGGTGATGCACCAGTACATCACCGAGCACTACGCCGATTTCGACCTGTCGCGCACCAACGACGGCGCCGATACCCTGATGGGCGGCGGCGGCAACGATATCCTCTTCGGCCAGGGCGGCAACGATTACCTCGATGGTGGCAAGGGCAACGACATCCTGCTTGGCGGTGCCGGCAACGACACCTTGCTTGGTGGCGAAGGCAACGACCTGCTGTACGGCGGCGCCGGCAATGACACGCTGATCGGCGGCAAGGGCAATGACACCCTCACCGGGGGTGCCGGGGCAGACATCTTCGTGTGGAAGGCAGGCGACATCGGCAACGATGTGATCAAGGACTTCAAGTTGAGCGAGGGTGACCGGCTCGACCTGACTGACCTGCTGCAAGGCGAGCGGGGTTCTACCATCGACAACTACCTGAAAATCACCACCGTGGGCGGCGAGTCGACACTGCAGATCAGCACCGAAGGCAAGCTCAATGCTGCAGGCGGGCTGGCCAACGCCGATGTAACGATCAAGCTGGAGGGGGTGAACTGGTCGACCACCACGATCAACTCGTTGATCAGCGGCGCCGACCCGACCATCAAGATCGACAACAACAACAGCTGATTGGCAGGCGCGGCACGGCAACATTGCCTATGCTGCGCCAGAACCCACCATCAAGGAACCGGGGTGAAGAGGATGGATGCATTGTTCTACGTGCAACGCGACCAGGAGGGGCAGCTTGAGCGGGTTGAAGCTGTGCCCTACGCCGAGCACACGGAGGTTTTGCCGGCCGACCACGCCGAGATCCAGGAGTGGTTTGCCGACGATGTGGTGGAAAACAGCCTCAAGCAGCTCAAGCAGAGCGACCTGGACATGATCCGCGTGCTGGAGGACTTGATCGAGGTGCTGACGGCCAAGGGTGTATTCAGCATCACCGACCTGCCTGCAGGGGCCCAGGCCAAGCTGCTCAACCGCTCCAGCGCACGCAAGGCGCTGGGGAGCTTGAACAACCTCATCGAGGAAGAGGGGGAAGGGGGACTGATCTGAGCGGGTGCGCTACCCGCCCCCGCCCCGCCCGGTAGGAGCGAGCGTAGCTCGCGATGGGGCCTGAGCGGGCATGGCACCGGCTGCGCCGGTGTTCGCGGGGCAAGCCCGCTCCTACAACAAGGGATTGCGGTGCGGGTGCCGCTATCAGCGCCAGGGCGCTGGTTCGCCGACCAATTGGCCCTGGATGCCACCCACGCCCATTTCCACCAGCACCCGCCGCTCGCCCTCGGTTTCGACCCGCTCGGCAATCAGCGGCAAGTCGATGCTGTGGGCGGCGCGCTGGATCGCCTCGATGAACAGACGCTTGTGCTGTTCCTCGTCGATGTTGCGGATGTAGCTGCCATCGATCTTCAGGTAGGCCAGGCCCAGGTGTGCCAGGTTGCCGATCATGCTGAAACGCCCACCGAAGCGCTGCAACGCCAGGCCAAAGCCCAGGTCGTGCAGGCGCCGGGTGAGTTTTTCCAGCGCGGCCTGTTCGGGCAACTGCTCCTCGCCGATCTCGATGATCAGCCGCTGGCCCAGCGCCGTATTCTGCCCCAGCAACTCATACACCCGTTGCAGCGCCTTGGGGTCGGCCAGGGTGGCCGCCGACAGGTTCAGCGCCAGCACCTGCTGGTGGCCGCGCAAGTGCGCCAGCACCTTTTCCAGCACCAGCATGTCCAGCCGCGACATCCAGCCAAAGCGCTCAAGCCAAGGCAGGAAGCGCCCTGCCGGCAGCGCCTGGCCCTGCTCGTCGAGCAGGCGCGAAATCACCTTGTGGTGCAGCACTTGCTGGGTGTCCTTGGCATTGACCACGGGCTGGAAGAACAGCTCGAACTGGCCGTTGACGAACGCCTCGTCCAGCCGGGTATGCCAGGCATGCTGGCCATCCCCGGCCACGGCGGCCACGCCTTGCTCAAGGCACACCCACGCCGGCGTCGGCTGGTTCTCGGCACGCGCCAGCGCCTCGTCGGCCAGCTTGAGCAGGGCCTGGGGTTCATCACCGGGGTGATAAGGCGCAAGGCCGATACAGGCCACGGGCTGGACGTCGCTGGCACCGGTTTCGTGCAGGCTTTGCAAGGTGGTGTCCAGGGCATGGGCGAGCTGGATGGCTTCGTCATGCACCATGCCCGGCGCCAGCACGGCGAACTCGCCGCCGCGGCTGCGGGAAATCAGGTCGTTGGTTTCCGGGTAATGAGCACAGGCGCGGCGCAACTGCTCGCCCACCGCCTGCAGCAACTGGTCGGTACGCTGGCCACCCAGGCGGGCGTTGAGCCCGGCCAGGCCCTGCACGCGCAGCAGCAGCAGGTAACCGGAGCGCGCTTCTTCCAGGTTGCTGACCCGGGCGTTGAGCTGCATCTCGAAATAGCGCCGGTTGGACAAGCCGGTGAGGCTGTCCTGGTACGACTCGGCGCGCAGCCGCTCGCTGCGCTCGGCCTGCTCGGTAAACAGCGCCTTGAGCTTTTCCACCATCTGGTTCATGGCCTGCACCACCCGGCGCAGCTCCGGCGTGCGCGGCAGCTCCGGCAGGCTGAGGAATTCACGCCGGGCAATGGCGTGGGATTGTTCAACCATGTAGTCCAGCGGGCGCAGCTGGCGCCGCAACAACAATGCGCCCAGCGCCGCGCTGGCCGCGCCGCACAACAGCAACCAACCGAGGCTGCCCAGGGCGCTTTGCCACAGCTTGGCGATGGCGAACATGGGGTGGCTGACCACCTCGACCCGCGCCGCCTGCTGCCAACCGCGGCTGACGATGGCGTCGCCACCGGCCGCCTCCAGGCCAATCAGGCGGATGAACCAACCCGGCACGCCACCCGGGTCCGGCTCGGCGTGGCGCTCGACCATCAGCGCGTCGGAACTCAGGTCGACCACCTTGATGCTCGCGTAGTAGCCACTGTCGAAGATCGAGCTGACCATCAGCTCGACCATGGCCGGGTCGTCGATGTTCGGCGTCAGCGACAGCGCCAACGCGGTGGCCGCGTCCTGGGCGTGCGAGCGCAACTGGTTGACGTACTGGCTGCGCGAGCTTTCCAGGCTGACCATGAAGCTGCCGCTGAATGCGACCACCAGGAACAGGCAAATAGCCAACAGCAATTGTTTGAACAGTGACATCTGTGCTCCTTCAGTAAACCGGTTCGGCCGGGAACCCTTCGGCCTGCATTTTTTTCAGCACATCCTGCCAACGGGACAGGCGCTTGGTGTCGCCGACTTTCTTGTTGCCTGCAGCGCCGGTCAGCCACAGGCCTTCGCCATTGAAGGCGTACACCGGCAGCAGGTCGGTCCGCTGGCTGGCCGGCTTGATCGCGTCCATCAGGCTGTCGAGCACCAGTGGCTGCGCCTGCGGGCTTGAATAATAGGTCAAGACCATGTGCGCGCGGTTCTGGCGCAGCGCCTTGACGTAGGTGATGCGCAGTTTTTCGCTGGGGATGCCCATGCGCCGAAGGCTGAAATACTTGGCGATCGCGTAGTCTTCGCAGTCGCCGGCGCCCTTGATCAGCGACTGAATCGGCGTGGCCCAGTAGTCAACCTCATGCCACAAGTCGATGTCCTCGACATAGCGCATCTGGTGGTTGAAGAATTGGTTGACCACCTGCAAGCGCTGCAGCTCGCTGCCTTGGCTCTGGGTAGCCATCAGGTTCTGCCAGGCATCGATACGGCCCTTGCCGGCGCCCAGCGGGCCATACAGGGCCTGGGACTTGCGGCTGATCTCGGAAAAGTCCCAGTCGGCGTGCAAGCCACCCAGCAGCAGCCCACCCAGCAGCACGGCAAGGCCGACACGTCGCGCGGTGGTTTTAAGCAGCCAGGTGATCGCCACTGCGAAGCCCTGTTCAGGTCATCCGGAAGCAGCGATGGTGCGGCCTCGCGGGGCAAAAAACAATGGCATCCTGCAATCATTCCACCGGCGGTCGGCTCGTTATAACTTTCGTCTTAGGCCCTAGGCAGTAGCGCTTCCTTTGCCAGGCGACTTGCTCCACCATGTTGCTCGCCTTGCTGCGCTCGCCCCAGTGCGGGCGTGGGTTTGACAAGGCCCCATGCCCATTATTAGTGTCGTTGGATCCAATCCCGAGGCAGACCCCGCTTGGCCGAGAAAATCAAACTGAGTAACGTGTTGGCCAGCGAAGCGCTGCCGGCACACCTGGCCCGTGGCGTGATCGAGGAGCGCCTGCGCAGTGCCATTCTCGATGGCCGCCTGCCGCCTGGCACTGCGGTGCGCCAGCAGGAGCTTGCAACCTTGTACGGGGTCAGCCGCATGCCCGTGCGTGAAGCCCTGCGCCAGCTTGAGGCGCAAGCGTTGCTGCGAGTGGAAATGCACAAGGGTGCTGTCGTGGCGCCATTGATCGGCGAGGACGCCGTCGACACCTATGGCCTGCGCGTGCTGCTTGAAACCGAAGCGCTGCGCCAGTCGATCCCGCTGCTCGACGCCGACGACATCGCCCGCGCCCGCGGCTACATCCAGCAGCTGGAGAACGAAACCCGGCATGCCGAAATCGGTCGGCTCAACCGCCTGCTGCACATGGCCCTGTACAGCAAGGCGCACAACCAGAAGCTGTTGCGCCTGATCGAGAACGAGCTGAACGAGGAAGAGCGCTTCCTGCGCTTTCACCTCTCGTCCATGGGGCTGGGCAAGCTGACCCAGGACGACCACAACGCCCTGGTCGATGCCGCCAGCGAAAAGCGGGTGGACGATGCGGTGCAGGTGCTGGAACAACACCTGAACAATGGCGCGCGGGTGATTCGCCAGTACCTGGACAGCCAGGCTGCCCGCTAAGGCCTGAACAGGGGTGTTGCCAAACGCCCCTGCCCCGGCAAACAATGAGACTAATTATCATTCATGCCGGCTGCGCGTCATGCCCCCCGATCATTCCTTGCACACGCTCTACAGCGACCACCACAGCTGGCTGAAGGCCTGGCTGCGCGGCAAGCTGGGCAACGCCTCCGATGCCGCCGACCTGGCCCAGGACACCTTCATGCGCCTGTTGCAACGCCAGGAGCAGTTGCAGCTGAACACGCCACGGGCCTTCCTGCGCACCGTCGCCCGTGGCCTGGTGATCGACCATTGGCGGCGTGAAGAACTGCACCGGGCCTACCTCGAAGCCTTGGCGCACGTGCCAGAAGCCTTGGTGCCATCGGTGGAAAGCCGCGAGCTGCTGCTGGAACTGCTCGAACGCCTGGCGCGCCTGCTCGATGGCCTCAAGCCCAAGGTCCGCCAAGCGTTTCTGCTGGCCCAGTGCGACGGTTTGAGCCACAAGGCCATTGCCGAGCAGATGGGTATTTCGCTGCGTTCGGTCGAACGCTACGTGGCTGATGCCCTGTACCACTGCTACCTGCTGCGCTACGAAGACGAGCGTTGACGTGGCGCCGTCTGCCAAAGCGGTCAAGCTGGCCATTCAGTGGGTACTCAGGCTACGCGAAAGCGGCAACGACCCACAGCTGTCCCGCCAGTGCGAACAATGGCGGCTGGCCAAGCCGGAGCATGAGCTGGCCTGGCAGCGGGTGATGCACCTGCACCAGGAACTTGACCTGCGTGCCCTCCCCGGCGCTGGCGTGGCCTTGCAGACACTGGAGGCCAGCCAGCGCCGCCTGCAGCGGCGCCAGGCACTCAAGCTGCTCGGCGGCGTGGCCCTGGTGGGTTCGGCCGCGTGGTTGGGCAAGGACCTTGAGCCAGTCGCCGGCTGGGCTTCGGACTACGCCACCGCAACCGGCGAGCGGCTGACCACCCGCCTGCCCGATGGCTCGCTGCTGCAATTGAATACGCGCAGCGCGGTGGACCTGGCATTCACCCCACAGCAACGCCTGCTGCGCCTCAAGCACGGCGAAATGATGCTGACCTGCGAGGGTAGCCAGCCGCTTTCGGTGCAAACGCGAGACGCGCTGCTGGAGGGCTTCGAAGGCCGCTTCACGGTACGCCAGGACGATACCTGCACCCAGGTCAGCGTTGGCCAGGGCAAGGTCGCACTCCACACGCCTGGGCAGGGCAGCCTGCAGTGGCTCGAAAGCGGCCAGCACTGGCGGATCGATGCCAACGGCGCACAGCGCCTGGAGCAGCTGGACATGGACGCCATGGCCTGGAGCGAGGGGCTGATCGTCACCCGCGACATGCGCCTGACTGACTTCCTCGCCCAGGTCAGCCGCTACCGTCATGGCTACCTGGGGTGCAGCGATGACATCGCCGACCTGCGCTTGTCGGGGGTGTTTCGCCTGGAAGACCCCGAGCAGCTGCTCCAATTGCTACCGCAGACGCTGCCCGTGCGCCTGCGCCAACGCACGCGCTGGTGGATACGCCTGGAACGTGCAGCCTAGCGGCCATGGGCGCGGCGTTTTTTTCTGGCGGGTTTTGGCCTGGCGCCCGGCTAGGACAGTAAGCAATGCCTTCTGCCCTTCACGACTCGACGGACGTTCACATGCCCAGCGCTTTACCTGCTTTTCTCCACGATGATTTCCGACCTGCCCAGCAGCGCGCCTTGCTTGCCAGAGCCGTGCGGGGTGCCTTGTTCGGCACGGCCCTGGGGTTGGCCAGCGCGCCACTGCTGGCCCAGGCGGCGCAGCCCAGCCAAACCAGCCAGGCCTACAGCATCGCCCCCGGCCCCTTGAGCGAAGTGCTCAACCAGTTTGCCCGCCAGGCAGGCATTACCTTGTCGAGCACGCCGCAACTGACCGGTACGTTGCAGTCCGAGGGGCTGCAGGGGCAATTCTCGACCGACCATGCGCTGCGCCAGTTGCTCAACGGCACCGGGCTGGAAGCCGTCAGCCAGGACGGCAGCCGCTACGTGCTACGCCCCCGCCCAGAGGAGGCAGCGCTGTCGCTGCCAGACACCAACGTGCGCAGCTTCACCCTGGGCAATGCCCTGGGCAGCATGGAGGGCTATAACGCCACCCACAGCCAGGTAGCGACCAAGACCAGCATGCCGTTGGTGGAAACTTCGCAATCGGTGTCGGTGGTGACCCGCCAGCAGATCGATGACCAGGGCTCGCAGACCGTCGCCCAGGCCATGCGCTATACACCCGGTGTGCTGACTAACTCCTACGGCGCAACCCACCGCTACGACTATGTGGCGATGCGAGGCTTCAACGACGGCTCGGTCGACAACATCTACGTCGATGGCCTGAAGTCGATGGGCGACAACGGCACCTACAGCACCATGCAGGTCGACCCGTATTTCATCGAGCGTATCGATATCCTCAAGGGGCCTTCCTCGGTGCTTTATGGGCGCAGTTCGCCCGGCGGGCTGGTGGCGCTGACCACCAAGAAACCGTTGTTCGAGGCCTATCACCAGGTGCAGGCCACCGTAGGCACCCAGGGCCAGCGCGGCATGGGCTTCGACCTCAGTGGCCCACTGGACGACGACAAGCGCATTGCCTACCGGCTGACTGGCCTTGCGGATGCTTCTGACACCCAGTTCGACCACAGCAAGGAAGAACGCTACGCCATCGCGCCGGCCATCAGTATCGATTTCACTGAAGACACCTCGCTGACCTTGCAAGCCTACCTGCAGAAGGACCCCAACGGTGGCTACCACGGCGGCAACCCCGCTGACGGCATGCTGCATCTGCGCAATGGCCAACGCCTGTCCGACCACTTCTTCGAAGGCGAGCCGGGTATCGACAACTACGAGCGCACCCAGCAGTCATTCAGTTACCAGTTCGAGCACCGCTTCAACGACGTCTTCACCGCGCGGCAGAACTTCCGCTACCAGGACTCCGATGTGTCGATGGACCAGGTCTACTCGGCGGGGTGGGCGCAGAGCGATCGCAACCTCCTCAATCGCGCTTATACCGGCGGTGACGAGCGGCTGCATTCGTACATCATCGACAACATGCTGCAGGCCGAATTCTTCACCGGTGCTGCCAAGCACACGCTGTTGCTGGGTAGCGACTACCAACGCCGCAAGGCTGACGTGGAATGGCGCTACGGCAGCGTAGGGCCACTGGATACGGCGAATCCGCAGTATGGCCAGGGTAACCTTCAGGTACTGGGCGAAAACCGCTACCAGCGCCGTTTGCAGCAGACGGGCGTGTACCTGCAGGATCTGGTCGAGTTGGACCAGTGGCGTTTTTCGCTGGGGCTGCGCCAGGACTGGGTGAAGGTTTCCCAGCAGGACCGCGACAGCAACATCAAGGTTAACGATGCGCGTTCGAAGTTCACCACCCGTGCGGGGGTGCTGTACCTGTTCGAGAACGGCCTGGCGCCCTATGTCAGTTATTCGGAGTCGTTCAACCCCAATACCGTGTCCGACCAGCAGGGACGCCCGCTGGCACCGACTGAAGGAACCCAGTGGGAGGCTGGCATCAAGTACCAGCCACCGGGGAGCGACAACCTGTTCACGGCGTCGCTGTTCCGTATCGAGCAAGAGAACCTGGCATCCAAACAGCCAAACGAGGATTTCTACCGGCCGGTAGGTGAAGTCCGCTCCCAGGGCCTGGAGCTGGAAGCCCATGTACAGGTCACCGATAACCTCAAGCTGCTGGGTGGCTATACCTTCACCGATATCGAGTATTCGAAGGCGATGCCCAGCCTGGTGTCGAGCGGCGTGGACAACAAGGGCAATTCACCTACCCAGGCACCCAAGCAGATGTTCTCGCTGTGGGCAGACTATAACGTTCGCCAAGGGCTACTCGACGGCCTGCGCCTGGGTGGCGGGGTGCGGTATGTGGGCTACAGCTGGGTGGATGCGGAGAACAGCATGAAGGTGCCCGCCTATACCCTGTTCGATGCATCGATCGGTTACGACCTGGGCAAGGTGGGGCTCAAGGGCGTGGATGTGCGCCTGAATGCCAACAACCTCACCAATGAAACCTACGTCACTTCATGTGCCAGCTTGAACTACTGCTACATGGGTGAAGAGCGCAACGTCAGCGCTACGGTCAGCTACCAGTTCTAACGTTCTGCCCAGGCCCTGTAGGAGCGAGCAAAGCTCGCGATGCGCCGCTCGCGGCGCCAGCGCGGCGCCAGTGCCCAGAAAAGACAAAACCCCTACCTGCTCACGCAGATAGGGGTTTTGCGAAATGAATCTTGACGATGACCTACTCTCACATGGGGAAACCCCACACTACCATCGGCGATGCATCGTTTCACTGCTGAGTTCGGGATGGGATCAGGTGGTTCCAATGCTCTATGGTCGTCAAGAAATTCTGTGTGCTGGCCCGTCGCTTGGACGTGCCTGCGAATCTCTGTAGTTCCTACTTAAAGACAAAACCCCTACCTGCTCGCGCAGATAGGGGTTTTGCGAAATGAATCTTGACGATGACCTACTCTCACATGGGGAAACCCCACACTACCATCGGCGATGCATCGTTTCACTGCTGAGTTCGGGATGGGATCAGGTGGTTCCAATGCTCTATGGTCGTCAAGAAATTCTGTTGCCAGAATGTCCTGTTGGACACGCTTAGCGAATTCGGATATGTGAATTTGTGATGTTGCGAATTTTCGGTTCTTTCGTCTTCACCACCACAATTTGGCTTTCATGCGCAAATTGCTTGGGTGTTATATGGTCAAGCCTCACGGGCAATTAGTATTGGTTAGCTCAACGCCTCACAGCGCTTACACACCCA
>NZ_VWXK01000050.1 GCF_011752565.1 Pantoea sp. Ap-967 | reverse complement strand
AGGTCGCCCGTGGCTACCTCAACCGCGCCGAGCTCACCGCCGAACGCTTCCTCGACGACCCGTTCGCCCCAGGTGGGCGCCTGTACCGCACCGGTGACCTGGCCCGCCACCGCGCCGACGGCAACCTGGAATACCTGGGCCGCAACGACGACCAGGTAAAACTGCGCGGCCTGCGCATCGAGCTGGGCGAAATCCAGGCAGGCCTCACCGCCATCGCGGGCATCAAGGAAGCCGTGGTGATCGCCCGCGAACAACGCCTGGTCGCCTACTACACCGGCGAGCCACAAAGCACGCAAACCCTGCGCACGGCACTGCTCGCGCACCTGCCGGAATTCATGGTGCCCGCGCTGTTCATCCACCTTGAAGCCCTGCCGCTAAGCCCCAACGGCAAGCTCGACCGCAAGGTCCTGCCACAGCCCGACGCCATTGAGGAGCGCCCCTACGAAGCCCCACAAGGCGAAACCGAAACCCTGCTGGCCGCACTCTGGTGCGAGCTGCTGAACCTGGAGCGGGTAGGGCGCCACGACAATTTCTTCGAGCTCGGCGGGCACTCCCTGGCCGCCATCCGCCTGCTGGACAAACTAAGTAAGGCCAACCTGCCAGCGGCGCTCAATGATGTGTTCCAGCAACCCAGCCTGGCCGCGTTCGCCCGCCATCTGGACGCCAGCCGCATCGATCCCGCCCAGGCCGTGGTAACGGTCAGGGCTACCGGCAGCCAAACACCCCTGTTCCTCGTTCACGAGTTCACCGGCCTGGACTTCTACTTCCCCGTGCTCGGCCAGCACCTGCCCGGCGATTTTCCGGTGTACGGCTTGCCAGGCATACCCTGCGGCCAGGCGCAACCGCACACGCTGGAATGCCTGGCCCGCTATCAGGTCGAGCAGCTGCGCAAGGTTCAGCCCCACGGCCCCTATCGCCTGGCCGGCTGGTCGTTCGGCGGCGTGCTGGCGTTCGAGATGGCCAACCAGCTGCTGGGTGTGGACCAGGAGGTGGAATTCCTCGGCCTGATCGACACCTACGTGCCACGCCTGGCCGACCAGGGCAAGGCGCGTTGGCAGGGCCCGGGTGCGCTGGAGCGCCAGTTGCTGCTCAACTGCAGCAGCTTCTGGCGTTCCCAGGGCGAGGCGGGCGTTGCGCCCCTGGCGCAACTGCAACGCCTGGAAAACGAGCAGGCCGACTTCACCCAGCTGTTGGCCAGCTGCCGGGAACACCACCTGCTATACGGCCTGTGGTCGAGCATGGGCGATGAGCAACTGCGTCACTACTTCGAACGTGAACTGGCCCACGGCCATGCCATGGCGAACTACCGCCTGGCGCCGCTGACCCTGCCGGTGCACCTGTTCCGCGCCGAGCACGACAGCGCCAGCCGCGGCTGGCACGAGGCGCTGCCGGGCCAGGTGCTGCTGGAAGTCGGCGTGCCCGGCGACCACCGCAGCATGATGCAGGCACCGCATGTGGCCGCCTTGGGCGCTGCCCTGGGACAGGCGCTGGCCAGCCTGGCACGCCCCGTTGCGCAGCCGGCGGCGTACCAGCCGTTGGTAGCGATTCAGAGCGGCCAGCCAGGCCATGCGCCGCTGTTCTGCGTGCCAGGCGCCGGTGACAGCGTCACCAGTTTTATTGGCCTGGCCGAGGCACTGGGGCCGGAATGGCCGCTGTATGGGCTGCAGGCCCGTGGCCTTGAAGGCTCAGCCGTGCCCCATGCGACCGTGGAGGCGGCTGCCGAGCGCCACCTGCTGGCGATCGAGGCGCTGTACCCGCACGGCCCGTTGAACCTGGTCGGCCATTCGTTTGGTGGCTGGGTGGCGCACGCCATGGCCGTGCGCCTGGAAGCCAAGGGCCGCACGGTGCGTTCGCTGACCTTGATCGACAGCGAGGCGCCGGGCGAGGGCGGTTCCTGTGGCAGGCCCTACACCTTTGGCCAGGCGTTGGAAAAGCTGATTCAGGCGCTGCAGTTGTCCACCGGCAAAGCCCTGGGCATCGAGCCGCAGGGCTTTGCTGCGGCCAGCGATGACGAGCAGTTGCGCCAGTTGCATGGGGCGATGGTGCGCACCGGCCTGCTGCCGGCGCGCTCGGCGCCCGCCGTGCTGGAAGGCACGGTGCGCACCTTCGCCACGGCGCTGCGCACGCGCTATCGGCCGGCGCAGGGCTACCGTGGGCCGGTGGGGCTGGTATTGGTCGACGACCCCAGTTTGGATGCCCCGGCCAATGCCCGCGAGCAGGCGGCGATGCAGGCCGGCTGGCAGGCGCTGATGCCGCAACTGGCGCTGTGGCAGGGCCCAGGGGATCACTTCAGCATCCTCAAGGTGCCGGATGTGTTCAGCCTGGCGGCCTGGTGGCACGACGGGCAAGCGTTGCAGCCGGGCAAGGTGACCCAGTGAGTGAAGGCGTCCCGCCCCATTCGGGGCGGGGCAGGCCGTTGATGATGTGCTTTCAATGGAAGTGAGTGTTCATGGAAAAATCCAGCTTTCGCAAATTCAGCCTCGGCGCCGCCGTGGTGCTGGTGGCCGGCATCACCCTGTATGCGGTGCAGGCGCCGGCCAAGCCGCCGCAATACATTGTCGCCACCGTGGAAAAGGGCGACATCGAGAATGCCGTGCTGGCCACCGGCATGCTTGAAGGCATCAAGCAGGTGGATGTGGGCGCGCAGGTGTCCGGGCAGCTGAAATCGCTCAAGGTCAAGCTCGGCGACAAGGTCAGCCAGGGCCAGTGGCTGGCCGAGATCGACCCGCTGGTGCTGCGCAATACCCTGCGCCAGGCCGAGGTCGACGAGGAGAAGCTGCAGGCCGAAAAGCGCTCGACCCAGGCCCAGTTGCGCCAGGCCAAGCGCGTCTACGAGCGCTACCGGGAGTTGCAGGCCGACGAGTCGGTGTCACGCCAGGACTTCGAGAACGCAGAGTCGGACTATGAGGTCAAGCAAGCTTCGGTGCGCTCGCTGGACGCCCAGATACAAAGCGCCCGAGTGGAAATCGACACGGCCAAGGTCAACCTGGGCTACACCCGCATCAACGCACCGATCACCGGCCATGTGGTGGGCATCGTCACCCAGGAAGGGCAAACGGTGATCGCCAACCAACTGGCCCCCGTGCTGCTGAAACTGGCCGACCTGGACACCATGACGGTCAAGGCCCAGGTGTCGGAGGCCGACGTGATCCACATTACCCCCGGGCAAGCGGTGTACTTCACCATCCTCGGTGAAGACAAGCGCTACTACGCCAAGCTGCGCGGCACCGAGCCTGCGCCGCAGAACTACGCGCAAAGCAGCGACAAAAGCGACGGCAGCAGTGCCAAGCCCAAGGGCGCGGTGTTCTACAACGCCCTGTTCGAAGTACCCAACCCCGACCATCGCCTGCGTATCTCGATGACCGCCCAGGTGCATATCGTGCTCGACACCGCCCAGGGCGTGTTGACCGTGCCGGTGGCCGCGCTGGGCCTGCGCAATGGCGATGGCAGCTTCCCGGTACGGGTGCTCGACGCCAAGGGCTTCGCCCAGCAGCGCAACGTGCAGACCGGCATCAACAACAACGTCAAGGTGCAGATCAAGGACGGCCTGGCCGAAGGCGACCGGGTGGTGATCGGCGAGCCGGTGTCTGGCGAATCAGGGGCGTGAGCATGAACATGAATGTCGAGCTGACCCCGCACCTTGAAGTGCCCAGTGGCCAGGGCCAAGCCTTGTTGCGCTTGCGCGGTGTTACCCGCAGCTTCCTCGCCGGTGACCGTGAGTTCCTGGCGCTCAAGGGTATCGACCTGGACATCCGCAGCGGCGAGCTGGTAGCGATCATCGGGGCTTCTGGCTCGGGCAAGTCGACCCTGATGAACATCCTTGGCTGCCTGGACAACGCCAGCAGCGGTAGCTACCAGGTTGGCGGCCAGGAAACCCGTGAGCTGGACGACGATGCCCTGGCCGCGCTGCGCCGCGACCATTTCGGCTTCATCTTCCAGCGCTACCACCTGTTGCCGCACCTGGATGCGCTGCACAACGTCGAGATCCCAGCCGTGTACGCCGGCACCCCTCAGGCCCTGCGCCATGAAAGGGCGCGCGAGCTGCTGACTCGCCTGGGCCTGAACGGGCACCTGGAACACCGCCCGAGCCAGTTGTCCGGCGGCCAGCAGCAGCGCGTGAGTATCTGCCGCGCGTTGATGAACGGTGGCCAGGTGATCCTCGCCGACGAGCCCACCGGCGCCCTGGACACCGCCAGCGGCAAGGAGGTAATGAACATCCTGCTGGAGCTGCACAACGCTGGGCACACGGTAATCCTGGTAACCCACGACCCTAAGGTGGCCGCCCATGCGCAGCGCATCATCGAGGTCAGCGACGGGCAGATCATCAGCGACCGCAGCAACGCCCCAGGCAGCGTGCCTGCCCCCGCCGCCCAAGCCGCGCCGAAGGCTCCGCCCAGTCGGCGCCTGGTGGCCAGCCTGGGGATGTTCCGCGAGGCCTTCAAGATGGCCTGGATCGCCCTGGTTTCGCACCGCATGCGTACCTTGCTGACCATGCTCGGGATCATCATCGGCATCACTTCGGTGGTGTCGATCTCGGCCATTGGCGAAGGCGCCAAGGGCTACGTCCTCAAGGACATCCAGGCGATCGGCAGTAATACCATCGACATCTATTCGGGCAGCAACTTCGGCGACAGCCGGGCCAAGACCATCGAGACGCTGCTGCCCGCCGACGTGGCGGCGCTGAACGCGCTGTACTACGTCGACAGCGCCACTCCGGTGATCGGCCAGAGCACCCTGGTGCGCTACCGCAACCTGGACGTGGACGTGCAACTCAACGGGGTCAGCGAACACTACTTCCAGGTGCGTAACATTCCCCTGGCCGCGGGTATCGTGTTCAGCGCCGACGACGCCCGGCGCCAGGCCCAGGTGGTGGTGATCGACCACAACACGCGCACGCGCCTGTTCGGCAGCAACGTCGACCCGCTGGGGCAGGTGATCCTGGTTGGCAACCTGCCGTGCACGGTGATCGGCGTTACCGCGCAGAACAAGAACCTGTTCGTGGCCAGCAACCAGTTGAACATCTGGGTGCCCTATGAAACCGCTGCCGGGCGCGTACTGGGGCAGCGCCACCTGGACAGCATCAGCGTGCGCATCAAGGACGGGGTGCCAAGCAAGCGGGTGGAAGAGGAGGTCACCAAGGTGATGCTGCAGCGCCACGGCACCAAGGACTTCTTCACCAACAACCTCGACAGCATCATGCAGACCGTGCAGAAAACCAGCCGCTCACTGACCCTGCTGCTGTCGCTGATTGCCGTGATTTCGCTGGTGGTGGGGGGCATCGGGGTGATGAACATCATGCTGGTATCGGTCACCGAACGCACCCGCGAAATCGGCATCCGCATGGCGGTGGGGGCGCGGCAGTCGGACATTCGCCAGCAGTTCCTGGTGGAGGCGGTGATGGTCTGCCTGTTTGGCGGGGTGGTGGGGATCGGCTTGTCGTATGGGATCGGCTACCTGTTCGAGCTGTTCGTCAAACAGTGGGAAATGGTGTTCTCGCCGGCTTCGATCGTGATGGCGTTCGCCTGTTCGACCTTGATTGGCGTGGTGTTCGGCTTCGTGCCGGCGAGAAATGCGGCGCGGCTGGACCCCATCGAGGCGTTGGCGCGGGATTGAGGCTCCGCCGGCCCACACCCTCCGGTAGGAGCGAGCGCAGCTCGCGATGCGTCGCCGCAAGCGGCGCGGGGCCCGAAGGGCCCCTTCGCGAGCTGCGCTCGCTCCTACAGGGGAAACCCGGAGGGCCAGGAAGGCGTCATTCGGTATACATCCAGCGCATCAACGAATGCCGGCCACTGATGCCCAACTTGATTGCCGCCCGGCGCAGGTAGCTCTCCACGGTATTGACCTTGAGCTGCAAATGCTCGGCTTGCTCCGGCGCCGTTTGCCCGGCCAGCAGCCCCAGGCACACCTGGCATTCGCGTGCCGACAGCTTCAGGCCAGACTGGGCGATACGCTCAAGGAACCGCTCGGCCAGGCTTTCCGGGGCGCTGCGTTCGCTAGCGGGGCGCAGGGCGTGGGCGTGCTTTTCCAACATCGGCAACAACAGCGGCGAGATGTCATCCAGGCGGCTGCGTTCATGGGCGGAAAAGCCGTAGGCCGAGCCTGCACGCAGCACCTGGATTTCGTAGCGCGAGTCGCCTTTGCGGCGGATCAGGTGCAAGCGCGAGGGGTCGCTGAATTCCGCCTGGGGCCGGCGCTCCGAGGTGAATACGGTTTCGTGGATCACGCCTGCGTCGTTGCTGCATGACTGGCGAATCTGCGTGGCATCGATGGTCAGGTGGGCCTGGATCAGGTTGTGCAGCATGCGCGGAAACTCGCGGCTGCCAGTGCTGGCAATGACTTTGCCGATCTGGGGATAGAGCAAGTGAGCGTTCATCGTGTCGTCCATGAGTTCGGTGGCGCGAATCCCGTCGGTTTGGGCGGCCTTTATCCTGGGCCGGCGACGGGACGTGGTGAGTATCCTAGTACAACGATTGGGTGACGGTTAAATGAAGTAGAGATAGTGTCAGATTAATGGCATCTATTCCTTGACGTCTACTGCCCCGGGGGTTGTCGGGTATGATGCGCGCCTCAACTTTTTTCACGAGGCCTGCCCCATGTCCCTGAACGCTGAACAGATCGGCGAATTCCAAGCCTTTGCCGAGCAGCTGGCAGATGCCGCCGCTGCCGCGATCAAGCCGTATTTCCGGGCGAGCCTTGAGGTCGAGGACAAGGGCGGGCGGCTGTACGACCCGGTGACCGTGGCCGACAAGGCCGCCGAGGACGCCATGCGCGCCTTGATCCAGGCCCGCTACCCCGAGCACGGCATTCTCGGCGAGGAAGCCGGCGTGGCGGTGGGCAGTAGCCCGCTGACCTGGGTGCTGGACCCGATCGACGGCACCCGGGCGTTCATCACCGGGCTGCCGCTGTGGGGAACCTTGATCGCACTGAACGATGGCACGCAGCCTGTGGTTGGGGTAATGAACCAGCCATTCACCGGCGAACGCTTCGTCGGCACCCCGGCTGGCGCCTGGCGCAGTGGCACGCCGCTGAAAAGCCGGGCCTGCGCCGACCTGGCCGCCGCCACGCTGATGTGCACCACCCCGGACATGTTCGACACCGCCGCGCGCAAGGCCGCATTCGAAGCGGTGGCCGGCAAGGCGCGGCTGATGCGTTACGGCGGCGACTGCTATGCCTATTGCATGCTGGCGTCGGGCTTCGTCGATGTGATTGTCGAGGCAAGCCTGCAACCGTACGACGTGCAGGCGCTGATGCCGATCATCGAAGGGGCGGGCGGGGTGATCACCGCCTGGGATGGTAGCTCGGCACAGAACGGTGGTTGCGTGGTGGCCTGTGGCGACCCGGCGCTGCATGCACAGGTGGTGGAGATGTTGCGCCACGCCATGTGATTGAAGCGCAGGCCCTGCCAACTGCACAGTGCCCGCAAGCGCCCCGCAATACCTTGTAGGAGCGGGCTTGCCCGCGAACACCGGCGCAGTCGGTGCCATTCCCGCACTGTTCCCGTTTTGCGGGCACTCTGCTTGGCCAGGCCGTTGATTTCTTGATGCGTGTTATACCTGCCAGATCGCATCGCGAGCTTTGCTCGCTCCTACGGGGGAGAGGAAGTCAATCGGCGAGTGGTGAGGTGGCCCCATCCCTGGGGCCACAGGTCGTCAGGGTTGGAAACAGGCGATCATTTCGTATTGGGGACCGTTTGCGATCATGGGCATCAGTGTGAAAACGCGAATGCCGTTCGCGTTGACGTTCAGGTCGGTAGCGGCCCAGAGATAGGCATTGGGCTGCGTGAAACCACTATTTCCGAAACTGTCGTCCAGCGTTCCGTCAGCCAGCAGCCGTACCACGTACAACTCGGAGTGAATTTGATCGGCACTTTCAGCTTCGTAGTAACGTTCGCCCGCCAGCACCAGACGGCCCTGGTCATCGAATGAAGCGTGGTGAAGCGAGAGATTACCAACCGGCAGACGGACGATGCGTCTGAATCGCAGGTCCTGGTGGCCGTCCATGTCATAGCCGTAGAGGTTGGTTGCACCGGGTATCGCGATATTATGGGATGCACCCCTGCAGACCACGATCGTCCCATCTTTGATAGCCAGGCCAAAGGCCGTGTAATCGAACGGAAGTACGATGTAGCCCGTTCCATCTGCGAACGAAGTCTCCAGCTCCGCATTGGCTTTGAAGCGGAGTAGATACATGTAATCGCCGGCTTGTGCCAACAAGAAAAAGCCGCCGTCGTCGAGGAAAGCCACGCGGTAGGGGGTCAACGTGTTGCCCTGGATTTTCGGCAGTTCCCATCGACTTTCATTGCATTGAGGGCCAAGTGCGTTGACCAGTGCTCCCGTAGCCGGGTCCAGTGTCATGCAAAAGGTTTTTTCGGTAATAGAACCCTCTGCAGTCCCCTCCATCGAAATGAAAACGACCCTTATCAGGTCCGCTGCCAATGCCAGTTTCGGCGTGCTGATGTAGGTCGCTACTTTCGGAGAGATTTGTTCATCCAGCAATCGGCTTCCAGGCTCTTCAACAGGCCGCGTCGTGGCGATGCCGTCGTCTCCGAAGCCTGGCCAAGGCGAGAAATGCTCTGTGTAACGACCCACTACAATTTCCTGGTAAACGTCATCGCCTTCAAAATAGTACGCCTTGCCTGCTGTCAGAACGCCGTCCTGCGCATTGCCGGTGGTGTAAATCAGCGTCGTGAAGTCGTCAAATTGCAACGGCATTGGGCCGTTCTGATTTTTTGAAATCGGCACGTGCCCTGTTTCACGGTCCCAATGGCCGTCA
Organism: Pantoea sp. Ap-967; assembly: GCF_011752565.1. Lineage (GTDB taxonomy): Bacteria > Pseudomonadota > Gammaproteobacteria > Pseudomonadales > Pseudomonadaceae > Aquipseudomonas. Next base: position 21,909 of record NZ_VWXK01000050.1, on the reverse strand, counting down.
GCGTTCATGCGTGTGAAGACCATGTTGGCGCGAGTGGGGTCATCCGGATTGAAACCATACATGGCCGCCGAGCCGTCATTGGCCCAGCCAACAGGGTATATCTGGAGGGAGTTCGTATCCGGATTCAAGCCGCCCATGGGAGGTATGCGTGCAATCCCGTCGCCTTTGTCGCCGTAGGAAAGGTCCAGGTCACCCGCTTTTCTGGTCTTCATCGCACGTGCTCTGATGGTGGAAGGTGCTCCAACAGTAAGCGCGGCGTCATTGCTCTGAAACTGGCAGAATTACCAGGTCGGCATTCAAGGGCGGCCACCGCACTTTTTCGGTTTCCTGGGCTCTATGCTTGGCCAGGCCGAACCGATCCCCAGTACGGCCGCCCATTCTCGACCCGGTGCCGATGGTTGCAAGCAACGCCAAAACTCTTCCGCGCCTGCTGCTGGCAGGCACGCTTATCGCCTTGGCCGGGTGCAGCCAGCAGCAGGGCCGTGACATCGTCAGCCAGTTCGGTGACGGCAAGCCCAGCGAGCTGTTCCAGACCAGCGTCGACCGCATGGCCACCCTGGCCATGCGCGACAACCTGCAAAGCCTGTACTTGCTGATGAACAAGCTGTACCTGCGCAACCCCAGCCAGTTGAAGCTGTCTGGCTACCTCGATGCTGCCACCGCCGAGCGGCAGATCCGCCTTGCCATCGAGCAGCGCCAGCCGCTGCCGCAGCTGGGCGAGCGCCGCGACCTGGCGGCGCTGAGCTATGCCCTGAGTCCGGAATTTCGCGGCGACCGGGTTGGCGCTTTCATCTACGCCATTGGCAGCATGTTGATCACTGCCCATGGTGGGCGTACCGAGTTCTACATGACCGATACCCTCGACCCGCTGTTCATCAACAATGCGGCGCGCAATATCGAGAAGGCCACCTGGATGCTCAGCCAGCGCCAGGATGCCAATGGGGTGCTGTTGCTGTTCAGCAACGAAATTTCCGAGGAGGGCAGCAACCTGAGCTTTGCCGTGGAGTTCGGCAAGATCGTGGCGCGCCTGGACCTGTTGGCCGAGTTGCTGGATGAGCGCTACCGGCGTATTGGCCTGAACTATGCGCAAAGCCTGCTGCTGATGAATTTCCTGCCGGTGCAGTGATCTCGAAACGCTACGCCAGCCTGGGGTAGGAGCGAGCGCAGCTCGCGATGCGGTGTCACGGCCGGGTTGGTCCCTTGAGCGTGTTACGCCTGCCAGATCGCATCGCGAGCTTTGCTCGCTCCTACGAGGGCGAGACGTGCAGGCGGGCTTAGGTATTGCGCAACTGTTCGAGCAACGGTTGGAACTCCACCAACAACCAGTCTCGCAACCGCCGGCAACTGGAGTCGTGTTCCTTTTCCTCGTTGAACGCTAGGAAATGGAAGGTGTCCTTGAGCACTAGCTCCTCGGGCACTGGCCGTACCAGCAGCCCCTGGGCCAGCAGCGGCGTCACCAGGTGGTGCCAGCCCAGCGCCACACCCTGGTTGCCCAGGGCCAATTGCACCAGCAGGTTGTAGTCGTTGGCATTGAAAAAGTGCGGCGCAGTGCTGGCGCGGCTTTTCAGGTCGACATCATGGAACGCCAGCCACACGTTCCAGTCGACATGCTCGGCCACCTGCGAGCGGCCGTAGGGGCTCAAGTTGAGCAGCGAGCCGTCGCGCAGGCCCTCCAGGGTGCGCACCTCGGGGTGCTCGGCCAGGTACTGCGGCGAGCATACCGGGTAGATCACATCGTGGTTCAGCGGGTGGCAGCTGTAGCCCGCCTGGATCTTGCCCAGCTTGGTGATATAGATGTCCGGGCGCACCCCAGGCTCCATCGACAGGAAGTTCTGCGTGGTGACCAGGTTGATGTCGATATCCGGGTTGTCTGCGAAGAACCTCGGCATCCGCGGCCCCATCCACAGTGCAGCGAAGGCCGGCGAGCAGCACAGGGTGACCACGTGCTTGGTGTTGGTGTTGCTGCGGATACGCTCGGCGGCCTGGGAGATGTTGACGAACGACAACTGCACCGCATCGAAGAAGATCGAACCGGCCACGCTCAGTTCCACCGCCCGGCCCACGCGGATGAACAGTTCAGCCCCCAGGTAGGTTTCCAGTTCGCGGATCTGCCGGCTGACCGCCGCCTGGGTCACGCACAGGGCTTCGGCGGCGCGGGTGAAATTCTGGTACTTGGCGGCGGCGACGAAAACCTTCACGGCGCGCAGGGAGGGCATCTTGATCAGCGTCTGATCGGGTTCGGAGTGTCTGACCATGATGGTGGCGGGATGTCCTTCGTCTAGCCAAGGGGGATCACTCTAGCCTGTCAAAGCCCTGGCGGTAAATGCGCAGGGGCTCTGGCACCGCCGCTGCAGGCTGATTGATAACTTCAGGTAATGGTTAGCGTCATGCAAATGTCGTTGGACCCCGTCTGGATCAGGGCCTAACGTAAAACCACGGCGCGGCATTCGCGACAGCGATGTCTAATAATTTCGAAGCAGGACTTTCTGCGTGCCGGTGTTGACTCACGTTCGAATTCGAACGGACTGCCAAGCGTACTCGCACTGATCTCTACCCGCCTTATTGAAAGTGCGATGTTGAAAGATTGGTTAATAAGCATAATAAAGAGGGTCGTATGAGCCATGCCGATGAGATTCTTTCGGTAAAAAACATCTTCAAGGTATTCGGGCCCAACCCCGACATGGCCATGGAGATGCTCCGCAAGGGCGCCGACAAGAACGAAATCTTCAGCAAGACCGGCCACGTCGTCGGCGTGTTCGATGCAAGCTTTTCCGTCAAACGTGGCGAAATCTTCGTCATCATGGGCCTCTCCGGCTCGGGCAAGTCGACCATGGTGCGGCTGTTCAACCGCCTGATCGAGCCCACCTCCGGCAGCATCCACCTCAACGGCAAGGAAATTACCGGGCTCTCCGACAAGGCCCTGCTCGACGTGCGCCGCAAGGAAATGGGCATGGTGTTCCAGTCCTTCGCGCTGATGCCGCACATGAGCGTGCTGCAGAACACCGCCTTTGGCCTTGAGATTGCCGGCGTGCCCGAAGCCGAGCGCAACAGCCGCGCCCGTGAAGCCCTCAGCCAAGTTGGCCTGGCCGGCCACGAACACAGCTACCCGCACCAGCTCTCCGGCGGCATGCAGCAGCGCGTGGGCCTGGCCCGGGCGCTGGCCAACGACCCCGCGATCCTGTTGATGGACGAAGCGTTTTCCGCCCTCGACCCGCTGATTCGCAGCGAGATGCAGGGCGAGCTGATTCGCCTGCAGGCCGAGCAGCAACGCACCATCATCTTCATTTCCCACGACATCGAGGAAGCCATCCGCATCGGCCATCGCATCGCGATCATGGAAGGTGGGCGGGTGGTGCAGATCGGCACCCCGCAGGAGCTGATAAACGAGCCGGCCAACGACTACGTGCGCACCTTCTTCAAGAGCTTCGACAGCTCGCGGGTGCTCAAGGCCGGTGATGTGGCCAAGTTCGACCCGGCCGTGGTGTGCAAGGTCAACGGCAAGGCGCCGAGTTTCCAGGCCGGCGTGCCGTTCGGCTACCTGGTCGACGACCGTGGCCAATTGCTCGGGGTGGTCGACACCGACGCCAGCGGTGCCACCGCCAGCGAGCGCTACAGCCTGCACGAGCAGCAACCGGTGTACACCGACACGCCGCTGCACGAGGTGCTGGGCATCGCCGCGGACCTGCCATACCCGGTGCCGGTGCTCGACCGCCAGGGGGCCTTCAAAGGCACCGTGTCGAAGAACGAGCTGCTGCAGACCCTGAGCCGCCACTAATACAAGAAGAGGTAAGCCCTCATGTCCGAATTCAGCCTGCTCGACCCGTTCCAGGCGGCCACCATCCCCCTGGGCGACTGGGTGACCGCCACCCTGAACTTCCTGGTACATAACTTCCGTGACGTGTTCCGTGCCATTCGCTGGCCCATCGACCAGGTGCTCAATGGCATCGAGTTCACCCTGCAGAGCATTCCGCCCACCATCGGTATCCTGCTTTCGTCACTGCTTGGCTGGCAGTTGGCAGGTAAGCGCATGGCGCTGCTGTGCTTCATCACCCTGACCTTGCTGGGGTTGATCGGCGTGTGGGCCGAGTCGATGACCACCCTGGCACTGGTGCTGACCTCGGTGTTCTTCTGCGCGGTGATCGGCATTCCACTGGGTATCGTCTGCGCCCGCAGCAACCGCCTGGAAAGCATCATTCGCCCGCTGCTCGACGCCATGCAGACCCTGCCGGCGTTCGTCTACCTGGTGCCGGTGGTCATGTTGTTCGGCATCGGCAACGTGCCGGGCGTGCTGGTGACCATCGTCTTCGCCCTGCCGCCTTTGGTGCGCCTGACCAACCTGGGCATCCGCCAGGTGCCGGAAGACAAGATCGAAGCCGCCCGCGCCTTCGGTTGCACGCCACGGCAGATGCTGACCCGCGTGCAATTGCCGCTGGCCACCTCGACCATCATGGCCGGCCTCAACCAAACCCTGATGCTGTCGCTGTCGATGGTGGTGATCGCCTCGATGATCTCGGTGGGCGGCCTGGGCCAGATGGTACTGCGCGGCATCGGCCGCCTGGACATGGGCCTGGCCACGGTCGGCGGCGTTGGCCTGGTGTTGCTGGCGATCTTCCTCGACCGCCTGACCCAGGCGATGGGCGCGCGCACCAGCGCCGACCCAAGCCGGCGCTGGTACCACACCGGCCCCGTAGGCCTGGTGCTGCGCCTGTGCGGCGCGGCGCAACCCCAAGGGCAGCGCAAGACTGCCTGAACAGCACCCTGGATACATTCGATCTGCCGCACTTGAAGATAACAATCAGAAGAAGGTAAGCGACGATGCACGAATCCACATTCACCCGCAGCATCCTCAAATGCGCTACCGCGCTGACCCTGGTGGCCGCCGCGCTGTGCGCCCATGCCTCGGCCGACAAGCCCGGCGAAGGGGTGAAGGTCACGCCGATCTTCCCATCCATTGCCGAAGAGCGGTTCCGTGGCGAAGTGGCCATGGAGGGCCTGCGCGAGCTGGGCTACAACGTGCAGGAGCCGAAGGAAACCGAGTACGGGGTGATGATGGTGGCCCTGGCCAACGGTGATGCCGACTTCACCGTGCACCTGTGGGAGAAGCTGCACGACAAGTTCTACCAGCAGGCTGGCGGTGACGATGTGATGGTCAAGACCGGCAACATCCTGCCGGGCGTTGCCCAGGGCTACCTGATCGACAAGAAAACCGCCGACCAGTACAACATCAAGTACATCACCGACCTGAAGAAACCCGAGATTGCCAAGCTGTTCGACACCGACGGCGATGGCAAGGCCGACATGACCGGCTGCAACCCAGGCTGGGGCTGCGAACTGGTGATCGCCCACCACATGAAGGCCTACGACCTGAGCAAGACCGTTACCGTCAACCAGGGTTCGTACTTCGCACTGATGGCCGACACCATCACCCGCTATAAGGAAGGCAAGCCGATCCTGTATTTCACCTGGGTGCCGCAGTGGATCGCCAGCGTGCTGGTCGAGGGCAAGGACGTGGTATGGCTGGAAGTGCCGAAAACCGACCTGCCGGACGGCAACAATGATGTCGATACCATGTACCACGGCAAGAACCTGGGCTTTGCCATCGACAAGGTGGTGGCGGTGCTGAACAAGGACTTCGCCAAGAAGAACCCGGCCGCCGAGAAGTTCCTGTCGCTGGTGCAGATCAGCACCGATGACGAGAGCAACCAGAACCTGAAGATGCAGAAGGGCGAGAAGAAGCCGGCCGACATCACGCGCCATGCCAAGGAGTGGGTAGAGGCGCATCGTCAGCAGTTCGACCAGTGGCTGCAGGCATCCCGCGCCGCCGCTACCCAGGCCAGCAACTAATCCTGTTTCATCTGCTTAGGCCTTTTCGCGGGGCAAGCCCGCTCCTACAGGAACAGCGCAAACTGCGCCTGTAGGAGCGGGCTTGCCCCGCGAAGAAGTCACCGCGTTTTCCCCGCCGTAGAGTCACCGCCATGAGCCATTTCGAAAGCATCCTCAAGAACACCAACCTCGCCCACCTCGACCCCGCCGGCCGCAGCACCCTCGGCCAGCCTTGCCGGCGGGTGGCCTTCGTCCTGCGCGAGCACTTTTCGATGATGGCCTTCACCGCCGCCATGGACACCCTGGTCACCGCCAACCTGATGAGCGCCACACCCCTGTTCGACATCCAGGTGGTGGGTGAGGGCGCCCAGGTGATGAGCGACCTGGGCATCGCCTTGCCGGTCAACCTGGCCCTGGCCGACCTGGAGGTGCAGGGCCTGGACTGCCTGCTGGTGTGCGGCGGATTCCGCGTGCGCCTGGAAGCCTCGCCGCTGCTGCGCAGCAAGTTGCGCCAGGCCGACCACCTGGGCTGCCAGCTGGGTGGGCTGTGGAATGGTGCCTATTTCCTCGCCGAAGCGGGTTTGCTCAATGACCACGACTGCGCGTTCCACCCCGATGGGCGGGCGATGATGAGCGAGTTGTTCCCCAAGGTACGGGTCAGCCGCCAGGCGCACCTGCTCGATGGCCGGCGCATGAGCTGCGCCGGGGCCAGCAGCGCGCTGGACATGATGCTGGCCATGCTCGAATTCAAGGGCGGCGAAGGGCTGCGCCGGGCAGTGGAACAGATGCTGGCCTGCGACCGCGCCCGGGGGCTTGGCGATACGCCGTCGAGCGCCCCGGAAGTGGACCCGAGCCTGCCGCGCGGGGTGCGCCTGGCGCTGGAGCTGATGCACGCCAATATCGAAGATCCCATTGGCATCGACGAAATTGCCGAACACGCCGGGCTGTCCCGCCGCCACCTGGAGCGCCTGTTCCGCCGCCATGTGCAGGCGACGCCGCCGCGTTATTACCTGGAGCTGCGCCTGACCCATGCGCGGCAGTTGTTGCAGCACACCAGCAAGTCGTTGACCGAGGTAGCGGTGGCCAGTGGGTTTGTCAGTTTTCCGCACTTCTACCGACGGTTCCGTGAGCTGTTCGCGATTGCACCCCGGCAGTTCAGGGCACGCAGCCAGGGGTGGGCAGGGCGGCAGGACATGGCGGTTCATTAAGGGTTTAATCTACCGTGTTTACGCCGGCCTGGTAGGAGCGAGCGTAGCTCGCGATGGGGCGCGCAGCGGCCCCGGTATTTCAGCTCCGCGGCCCATGATGCCGGGGCTGCTTTGCAGCCCATCGCGAGCTGCGCTCGCTCCTACCCGCGAAGAGGCCCGCACAGGCATAACTATTCTGTTCGCTGATCGCCCAATTCCACAGGCCCCATTGTCCGCTATCCGCCCACCCAATCCCAACGGCGCATTGCCCAACCCCCGGTTTTTTGCTTAGGTGTCACTCACCACAACAATAACGATCCCGAGTGCCTGCCCATGGAAAGCCGCCTGCTGAGCGAGCGCAGTAGCGTGTTCCATCACGCCGACCCCTATGCCGTGTCGGACTACGTCAACCGCCATGTCGGCCAGCACTGCATTGGCCTGTCGCACAGCACCCATCCCCAGGCCAGCCTCAGCCACCGCAGCTTCGCCGAACTCGACCTGTGCCGCATCAGCTACGGCGGCAGCGTGCGGGTGACCTCGCCGGCGCTGGAGTCCATCTACCACCTGCAAGTGCTGCTGCGCGGCAACTGCCTGTGGCGCGGGCACCGGCGCGAGCAGCACCTGGTGCCGGGCGAGCTGCTGCTGATAAACCCAGACGACCCCGTTGACCTGACCTATTCCGACGACTGCGAGAAATTCATCCTCAAAGTGCCCACGCGCCTGCTCGACTCGGTCTGCGAGCAGCAGCGCTGGCAACGGCCAGCAGGCGGCGTGCGCTTTGTGCGCAACCACTACCGGCTGGAGGAACTGGAAGGCTTCGTCAACCTGCTGGCCATGGTGTGCCAGGAAGCGGAAGTGAGCGAGCCGCTGCCCCGCGTGCAGGGCCATTACAGCCAGATTGTCGCCTGCAAGCTGCTGACCCTGATGAACACCAACGTCCAGCGCGAAAGCCTGGGCGCCGCCACTGCCAGCCTGGAGCGCATCCTCGACTACATCCACCACAACCTGAAGCTGGAGCTGAGTGCCGAAAGCCTGGCGGAGCAGGCCTGCATGAGCGTGCGTTCGCTGTATGCGCTGTTCGACCGCACGCTTGGTACCACGCCTGGCCAGTACGTTCGCCAGCGCAAGCTGGAGCGGGTGCACGCCTGCCTGAGCGACGCCAGTTGCCCGGTGCGCAGCGTCACCGAACTGGCCATGGACTACGGCTTCCTGCACCTGGGGCGGTTTGCCGAACGCTACCGCCAGCACTTCGGCGAGCTGCCGTCGGAAACCCTCCGGCAGCACCGCTGAAGCGGCCTACAGCGGGTAGTGTTTGAGCTCGCGGGCAATCAGCATGCGCTGGATCTCGCTTGAGCCTTCGTAGATCTGGGTGATGCGTGCATCACGGTAGTGGCGCTCTACCGGGTAGTCTTCCAGGTAGCCATAGCCGCCATGCACCTGGATTGCCATCGAGCACACCCGCTCGGCCATTTCCGAAGCGAACAGCTTGGCCTGGGAGGCTTCCGACAGGCAGGGCTTGCCGGCCGTGCGCAGGCGTGCGGCATGCAAAATCAGCAGGCGGGCGGCGTTCACCTGCACCTGCATGTCTGCCAGCAGGTTGGCGATGCTCTGGTGCTCGTTGATCGGCTTGCCGAACTGGATGCGCTCACGCGAATACACCAGCGCCGCCTCGAACGCGGCGCGGGCGATGCCCAGGGCTTGGGCGGCGATGCCGATACGCCCGCCTTCGAGGTTGGACAGGGCAATGGCCAGCCCCTTGCCGCGCTCACCGAGCAGGTTGGCGGCCGGAATGCGGCAGTTGTCGAAGGTGACCGCGCAGGTGTCGGAGGCGCGAATGCCCAGTTTGTCCTCGCTGCGGTCTACCTTGAAACCTGGGTTGTCGGTGGGCACCAGGAAGGCCGACAGGCCTTTCTTGCCCAGTTCCGGGTCGGTGACCGCGAACACGATTGCCAGGCCTGCGCGGCGGGCGTTGCTGACGAACTGCTTGGCGCCGTTGATCACCCACTGGCCATCGACCAGCTCGGCGCGGGTGCGCAGGTTGTGCGCTTCGGAGCCGGCCTGCGGTTCGGTCAGGCAGAAGCAGCCGATCACTTCGCCTGCCGCCAGGCGCGGCAACCAGGCCTGTTGCTGTTCGGGGGTGCCGTAGGCGAGCAGGGGGCCGCAACCGACTGAGTTGTGAATGCTCATCATCGCGCCGGTAGCGCCGCAGCCGGCGGCGATTTCCTCGACGGCCAGGGCGTAGGCCACGTAGTCGGTGTAGCTGCCGCCGAAGCTTTCCGGCACGACCATGCCGAGCAGGCCCAGCTCGCCCATCTTGCGCACCACGCCGTCGTCGATCCAGCCGGCCTTGTCCCAGGCCTGGGCATGCGGGGCGATCTCGCCACGGGCGAAATCCCGGGCCATGTCGCGGATCATGATCTGCTCTTCGCTCAGTTCCACGTCTTGCATCTGTGTACTCCCAGCCTCACAGGCCTTCGAAGAATTGGTCGACCCGCTGGCGCGACAGCCCCGCCAGGGTTGGCGGGTTCCAGCGCGGCTGCTTGTCCTTGTCGATGATCAGCGCCCGCACGCCCTCGATCAGGTCGCCGTACTGGAACCACTGGCGGTCCAGGTGCAGCTCCATGGCGAAGCAGTCCTCCAGGGCCAGGTGGCGGCCGCGGCGCAGCATCTCCAGGGTAACTGCCATGGCCAGTGGCGAGCGGCTTTCCAGCTGGTCGGCGGTGGCCAGTGCCCAGTGGTGGCTGTCACCGATGCTGACGGCGCGCAGTTGCTCGATGATGGCCGCAAGGTCGGGCTGGGCGAAAAAGTGGTCGATCACCGGGCGCAGCTTTTCCAGCGGTGCATTGTCCAGCACCTGGCTGCCGAGCCGGGCCAGCAGGTTCTGCAGGTCCTTGAGCGGGGTGGCGCCGAAGCGCAGCTGGTCGAGGCCTTCATCAAGGGCGGCCAGCTTGTCGCTGTGCAGATACCAGTCGGCCAGGCCGCAATACAGGGCATCGGCGGCCTGGATCTGGGCGCCGCTGACGCCCAGGTAGGTGCCAAGCTCCCCGGGAATGCGCGAGAGGAAATAACTGCCGCCCACATCCGGGAAGTAGCCGATACCCACTTCCGGCATGCCCAGGCGGCTGCGCTCGGTGACGATGCGCAGGTCGCAGCCTTGGGCAAGGCCCATGCCGCCGCCCAGGGTAAAGCCGTCCATCAGCACCAGCACCGGCTTGCGGTAGCGGTGGATGGCCAGGTCCAGGGCGTATTCTTCGACGAAGAAGTCTTCGTGCAGGGTGTCCCCGGCCTTGTAGCTGTCGTGCAGCGAGCGGATGTCGCCCCCGGCGCAGAAGCCTTTGGGGCCCTCGCCGCGCAGCACCACGGCCTGCACCTGTGGGTCGTCGGCCCAGGCGTCGAACTGCTGGCGCAGGCGGCGCACCATGTCCAGGGTCAGGGCGTTGAGGCCGGCGGGGCGGTTGAGGGTAAGGTGGCCAATCTGGTTGCGAACCTCGGCCAGTACATGGTCGGTTGCCGAGGTATGAGCGTGCGCGGTCATCGCGTTCTCCCTGCTTTGTTATTGATTTTCCGAGTGAAGTTTGCAGCGCACTGGAGGGTCAATGGATCCTCGCATGCGAATTTGCCCTGAGCAATGGACAAATCTGCAGGGGGATCGTGCGTTTTTGCCACATTGGCCGCGCCTGCCAGGCCCACCGTTGACGGGTGAAAACGCGATTCCCGGTGGCTGAACACAATCGTTAACCTTAGCGTAATGATCGCCTTCCCAGCTTGATTGATCCGCCAGCAGGCAGCGCCCTAATGTGGCCCCACGACAGCGAACCCGTGGAGTCACCATGACCTTCAGCAAGAATCCACCCCCGCAATGGTCCAGGCGCCGCGCCGAGAAGCAGCGCCGCCTGGACCGCGTCCGACACCTGGCCGACGGCGTGGTGCTGCCCACCGACAAAATCGTCGAAGCCTTGGAGCTGCTGATCGCCCCCGGTGACCGTGTGGTGCTCGAAGGCAACAACCAGAAGCAGGCCGACTTCCTTTCTCGCTCCCTGGCCAAGGCCGACCCCGAGCGCTTGCACGACCTGCACATGATCATGCCCAGCGTCAGCCGCGCCGAGCATTTGGACCTGTTCGAACGTGGCATCGCGCGCAAGCTCGATTTTTCCTTCGCCGGCCCGCAGAGCCTGCGCATCGGCCAGCTGCTGGAAGACGGCCTGCTGGAAGTTGGCGCCATCCACACTTACATCGAGCTTTACTCGCGGCTGCTGGTCGACCTGATTCCCAACGTCACCCTGGTGGCCGGTTTCATGGCCGACCGCGACGGCAACCTGTACACCGGCCCCAGCACCGAAGACACCCCGGCGCTGGTGGAGCCAGCGGCGTTCAGCGATGGCCTGGTGATCGCCCAGGTCAACCAGCTGGTGGACCGGGTGGACGACCTGCCACGGGTCGACATCCCGGCGTCCTGGGTCGACTTCGTGGTGGTGGCCGACCAGCCGTTCTACATCGAGCCGCTGTTTACCCGCGATCCGCGCCATATCAAGCCCGTCCACGTGCTGATGGCGATGATGGCGATACGCGGCATCTACGAGAAGCATCAGGTGCAGTCGCTGAACCACGGCATCGGCTTCAACACCGCCGCCATCGAGTTGATCCTGCCCACCTACGGCGAGTCGCTGGGCCTGAAGGGCAAGATTTGCCGCAACTGGACGCTCAACCCGCACCCCACCCTGATTCCGGCGATCGAAACCGGCTGGGTGCAGAGCGTGCACTGCTTCGGCACCGAGCTGGGCATGGAAGACTACATCGCCCAGCGCCCGGACGTGTTCTTCACCGGCCGTGACGGTTCGCTGCGTTCCAACCGCATGATGTGCCAGCTGGCCGGGCAATACGCGGTCGACCTGTTCATCGGCGCCACCTTGCAGGTGGACGGCGATGGCCATTCCTCGACCGTGACCCGCGGCCGCCTGGCCGGCTTTGGCGGTGCGCCGAACATGGGCCATGACCCGCGCGGGCGGCGCCACGCCACCCCGGCCTGGCTCGACATGACCGTGCCGGACACGATGCTTGAACGCGGCCGCAAGCTGGTGGTGCAGATGGTCGAAACCTACCAGGAAGGCGGCAAGCCCACCTTCGTGGAAACCCTGGATGCGGTGGAGGTGGCGAAGAAAGCCGGCATGCCGCTGGCACCGGTGATGATCTACGGCGACGACGTGACCCACCTGTTGACCGAAGAGGGCATCGCCTACCTGTACAAAGCCCGCAGCCTTGAAGAGCGCCAGCAGATGATCGCTGCCGTGGCCGGGGTTACCGCCATCGGCCTGCGCCACGACCCCAAGGACACCCTGCGTCTGCGCAAGCTCGGCCTGGTGGCTTTGCCCGAAGACCTCGGCATCCGCCGCACCGACGCCAGCCGCGAACTGCTCGCGGCGCGCAGCATCGCCGACCTGGTCGAATGGTCCGGCGGCCTCTACAACCCGCCCGCCCGCTTCAGGAGCTGGTAAATGAACGCGCACTCCCAAAAATTGCCGGCCTACCCCCTATCTGTAGGAGCAGGCTTGCCTGCGATGAGGCCCGCCCAGCCCGACCACCTGGCCGACCTGGCAGTAGAAGCCCTGATCGACGAAGCCGACCTGTCCCCCAAACCCGGCCTGGTCGACCGCCGCGGCAGCGGTGCCCACCCCGACATGACCCTGGCCCTGATGCACGCCTCGGCCCTGTCGCTGTGGCCCTGCCTGCGCCAGATGGCCGAGGCGGCCCAGGCCCATGGCCAGGTCAACCAGCCTCTGCGCGCCGAACTGGGCCGCATTGGCCGTGAAGGCGAACACGCCATGCTGGCCACCACCGGCGGCATCAACACCCATCGCGGTGCGATCTGGGCACTGGGCCTGTTGCTGGCCGCCCAGGCCCTCGACCCCAAGGCAGATGCCGGCACGGTTGCCGCCCGCGCCGGGCGCATCGCCCTCATCGATGACCCGGCCATGCCCGTGCAGCCCAGCCACGGCGCCGAGGTGCGCCAGCGCTATGGCGCCAGCGGTGCCCGCGAACAGGCCCAGCAAGGCTTCCCGGCAGTGATTGGCCACGGCTTGCCACAGCTGCGCCGCAGCCGCGCCGCAGGTGCCAGCGAAAGCCATGCCCGGCTCGATGCGCTGCTGGCGATCATGGCCGCCCTGAGCGACACCTGCGTGCTCTGGCGAGCCGGCCCCGAAGGCCTGAACACCGTGCAAAGCGGCGCCCGCGCCGTGCTGGCTGCCGGCGGCAGCGCCACCCTCGATGGCCGCCGCCTGCTGCGCACGCTGGACGCCCAACTGTTGAACCTGAACGCCTCACCGGGCGGCGCCGCCGACTTGCTGGCCGCCTGCCTGTTTCTCGACAAAGCCAGGAGCCTGTGACATGGAAACCCTGACATTTCAATTCCCCGCCGCCGCGCCTGGCCGTGGCCGTACCCTGGTCGGCTGCGTCAGCTCCGGCGACCTGGAAGTGCTGATCGAACCCGGCCGCGCCGGCCAGCTGGAGATCCAGGTGGTCACCTCGGTGAACGGCAGCAGCGCCCGCTGGAGCCAGCTGTTCCAGCGCCTGTTCGACGGCCGCACGCTGCCGGCGCTGAAAATCGACATCCACGACTTCGGCGCCACGCCTGGGGTGGTGCGCCTGCGCCTGGAACAAGGCTTCGAGGAGATCGGCCATGACTGACACCGCACGCCTGCTGCAAAGCCGCAGCTTCGTCGAACTCGGCGCCCGCCAGCGCGCCCGCGCCACGCTCGACCCCGGTAGCTTCCGTGAACTGCTTGGCCCGTTCGACCGCCTGATGTCGCCCTGGCTGCCGCGCCAGGGCATCGTGCCCCAGGCCGACGACGGCGTGGTGATCGCCAAGGGCCTGCTGGGCGGGCGCCACGCCGTGGTCGCCGCCATCGAAGGCGGTTTCCAGGGCGGCAGCATGGGCGAGGTGGGCGGGGCGAAGATCGCCGGTGCCCTGGAGCTGGCCATCGAGGACAACCGCAACGGCACGCCGACCTGCGCCGTGCTGTTGCTGGAAACCGGTGGCGTGCGCCTGCAGGAGGCCAACCTCGGCCTGGCGGCGATTGCCGAAATTCAGGCGGCGATCGTCGAGCTGCGCAACTATCAACCGGTGGTTGGCCTGATCGCAGGCGCGGTCGGCTGCTTTGGCGGCATGTCCATCGCTGCCGGGCTGTGCAGCCACCTGCTGGTTACCCGCGAAGCGCGCCTGGGCTTGAACGGCCCCCAGGTGATCGAGCAGGAAGCCGGCATCGCCGAATACGACGCCAAGGACCGCCCGTTCATCTGGAGCCTGACCGGTGGCGAGCAACGCCACGCCAGCGCCCTGGTGGACAGCTACGTGGCCGATGACGTCGAGGCTATTCGCCAACAACTGCTGCACCTGCTGGACACGCCCACGGCCGACCGCGCCGGGCGCCACGCCTGGTTCCTGCAGCGCCTGGCCCGCCTGGGCGCCGAATGCCCGCAACTGGACGCCGCCGCCGTGCGTGCCCTGTACCAAGGAGATGCGCAATGAACCGTGCCCTGAACTGGCTGCCGGGCCTGGCCGGTGCCGAACCGCTGCCGGGTTACCCGGCCTCGCTGCGGGTGGTCGATGGTGAACTGGACAACCGCCTGGCGCGCTTTATCGCCGTGGTGCCTGATGCCAACAACCCGTTTCCCAGGGCGCGCAACGGCGAAGTCGGCTTGCTCGAAGGCTGGGGCCTGGCCCAGGCGGTGAGCGAGGCGGTGGCGCTGGACCGCGAAGGCCAGAAGCGCGCGATTGTCGCGATCATCGACGTGCCCAGCCAGGCCTATGGCCGCCGCGAGGAAGCGCTGGGTATCCACCAGGCCCTGGCCGGCGCCGTGCAGGCCTACGCCCAGGCACGCCTGGCCGGGCACCCGGTGATCGGCCTGCTGGTGGGCAAGGCCATGTCCGGCGCGTTCCTGGCCCACGGCTACCAGGCGCAACGGCTGATCGCCCTGGACGACAGCGGGGTGATGGTGCACGCCATGGGCAAGGACGCGGCGGCGCGCATCACCCTGCGCAGCGTCGAGCAACTGGAGGCCCTGGCCGCTGAAATTCCGCCGATGGCCTACGACCTTGCCAGCTATGCCTCGCTCGGCCTGCTCTGGCGCCGGCTTGCGGTAGAAAGCGCCGAGGCGCCGAGCACCGCCGACCTGGCGCAGATGCGTGCCTGCCTGGCCGAAGCCGTGGCCGACATCGGTCATTCGACCGACCTGGCCTCGCGCTTGGCCGGCGAGCACCGCAGCGCGTCCCGCGAGGTGCGGGCGCGCCTGCGTAGCCAGTGGCAGGGGGCCTGACATGAACCTTGCGCAACCCCACGACCTGCTTTGGGGCATGGCCCCGGCCGATTTGCCTGCCGATGCCCCTGCCTGGGCCGTGCAGGCGCTGGCGGTCGGGCAGCCGGTGGTGGTTCGCCGCGCCGTCTGCAGGGCGGGTTGGGTGGCCGTGGGTGTGCGCGGGCAGGGGCGCGAACAGCGCCTGGCCACGCAGATGCGCCTGGCTGCTGTGCAGCGCCATGTGGCGCCAGAAGCGCTGCGCTGGCAGGGCCACAGCCCGTGCGCCGCGCTGCAGGCACTGGCCTCGACGGCGCCGGTGCTGGACGCCAGCGGCCTGGCTTGGGGCCCGACGGGGGGGGTTGGTTATCAGCTGGCGACCGGTTGCCAGTTGCTGCACGCGGGCAGCGACCTCGACCTGGTGCTGCGCACACCGCAATTCATGGCGCGGGCAAAGGCCCGTGAACTGCTGGATATCCTGGACTGCGGCCCTTGCCGCATCGATGTGCAACTGGAAACGCCCGCAGGGGCCATTGCCTTGCGCGAGTGGGCCGGCATGGCGCGGCAGGTGCTGCTCAAGTCGGCCCTCGGTGCGCGCCTGGTCGCCGACCCCTGGCATGCCGTGGAGCGCGCCGCGTGAGCAGCCTGTTCGCCTTTCCAGGGCAGGGCGCCCAGCAGCCCGGCATGTTGCAGCGCCTGCCAGAAGGCAGTGCGCGGCTGGTGGAGGAGGCCAGCGACGCCCTTGGGCAACCCGTGCTGGGCCTGGACACCGCGCACGCCCTGCAATCGACCCGTGCGGTGCAACTGTGCCTGTTGCTGGCGGGGGTAGCCTGGGCGCGCTGGTTACTGCAGCGCAGCCCCGCACCCGAGTATGTGGCGGGCCTGTCGATCGGTGCCTACCCGGCCGCTGTCACCGCCGGTGCGCTTGGCTTTGCCGATGCCGTGCGCCTGGTGGCCCTGCGTGGCGAGCTGATGCAGCGTGCCTACCCACAGGGCTATGGGATGACGGCCATCAGCGGCCTGGATGCCGCCAGCGTCGAGCACTTGCTGGCCGAGGTGGCGGGCGAGGCTTACCTGGCCAACCTCAACAGCGACAACCAGATCGTCATCGCCGGCAGCGACGCGGCCATGGCCGAGGTCGTCGCCCGCGCCCGCCGCCGCGGCCAAGGCGTGGCCCGGCGCCTGGCGGTCAGCGTGCCGTCGCACTGCCCATTGCTCGACGGCCCAGCGGCGGAACTTGCCAGTGCCTTTGCCAGTATCGAACTGCGCCGCCCGCGCATCAACTACCTGAGCGGCAGCAGCGCCAGGCCCATCGTCGACCCGCAGCGCCTGCGCGACGACCTGGCGGGCAACATGGCACGCTGGGTGGACTGGCGCGGCACGCTGCGCAACGCCTATGAACGCGGTGTGCGCCTGCACCTTGAAATGCCACCGGGCAGCGTGCTCACTGGCCTGGCCCGCCCGGTGTTCGAACAGGGCAGGGTGGTGGCGGTGGAAGGTACCCGCTGGGACACCCTCGATGCGCTGTTGCGCCAGGAGGTGGCCGGCAACCGATGAGTGCGCTGCATTTCGAAGAACAACAACAAGCAACTTCGACTCAAGCTGAGGACAACAACAATGATCATCTATGGTGTGGCTCTGCTGGCGGTATGCACGCTGGCCGGCGTTATCGTCGGCGACTTCCTGGGCGTGCTGCTGGGCATGAAATCCAATGTGGGTGGGGTCGGCATCGCCATGATCCTGCTGATCTGCGCACGGCTGTACATGCACCGCAACGGTGGCATGAGCAAGGAGTGCGAGTTCGGCGTCGGCTTCTGGGGCGCGATGTACATTCCGGTGGTGGTGGCCATGGCGGCCCAGCAGAACGTGGTGACTGCCCTGCACGGTGGGCCGGTGGCGTTGATCGCTGCCGTGGGCGCCGTGCTGGTATGCGGGCTGACCATCGCGGTGATCAGCCGCAGCCATCGTGGCGAACCCTTGCCGGCGCCTGATGCGCCCGAGGTTGCCGATGCGCAGGCCGTGCCTGCAGGAGGGCGCTGATCATGTGGCCGATCATTGACAATGCGTTGGAGCACAACGGCCTGATCACGGCCTTCGCGGTGGTGGGTGGGATCATGTGGTTGTCGGTGTTGTTGTCCAAGTACCTGACATTCGGCCGGGTGCACGGCTCGGCGATTGCCATCGTCATCGGCCTGGTGCTGGCCTGGGTGGGCGGCACCGTGACGGGCGGGCAGAAAGGCCTGGCCGACATGGCGCTGTTTTCCGGTATTGGGCTGATGGGCGGGGCGATGCTGCGAGACTTCGCCATCGTCGCCACGGCGTTCGAGGTGCAGGCCACCGAGGCGCGCAAGGCCGGGATGATTGGTGCCGTGTCGCTGCTGCTGGGCACGGTGCTGCCGTTCATCGTCGGTTGCGCGGTGGCCTACGCTTTTGGTTACCGCGACGCGGTGAGCATGACCACCATCGGTGCTGGGGCGGTGACCTATATCGTTGGCCCGGTGACCGGGGCGGCGTTGGGCGCGAGTTCGGACGTGGTGGCGCTGTCGATTGCCACCGGGTTGATCAAGGCGATTCTGGTGATGGTGTTCACCCCGGTGTCGGCGCGGCTGCTGGCGCTGGACAACCCGCGCTCGGCGATGGTGTTTGGTGGCTTGGCGGGCACGGTGTCGGGGGTGACAGCCGGGTTGGCGGCGACTGATCGGCGGCTGGTGCCCTATGGCGCGTTGACCGCCACCTTCCATACCGGGTTGGGGTGCCTGATGGGGCCTTCGGTTCTGTATTTCTGTGTCAGGGGCTTGGTCGGTTAGTGCCGGCATTCCCTGTAGGAGCGGGCTTGCCCCGCGAACACCGGCGCAGCCGGTGCCATGCCCCGCGTCGCCTGCTTCGCGGGTCAAGCCCGTTCCTACAGCGGCATTCTGAGCCGCGAAGCTGAAACCTTGGGGGCGCTACGCGCCCCATCGCGAGCTGCGCTCGCTCCTACCGAAGCGGCGCTGGCCTGGCTCAATTCTCACGGCTGTACATCCGGCATTCAGCCAGCAACGCCAGCAGGTTCGGCTCCCGCTCCCGGGCCTTCAGGAACACCACGCCAATATGCTGCTGCAGCCGGTACCGCGCCTGCAGCGCAATCAGCTTCACGCGGTTCTCGTACACTGCCGCGATCCGCCCGGGCAGCAGGGCGAAGCCCACGCCCGAGCTGACCATGCTCAGCAGGGTGAAGATATCGTTCACCTGCATCGCCACCTTCGGCTCGAAGCCGGCCTGCTGAAACACCCGGGCGCCGTCGCGGTGGGTGGCGAAGCCTTGGGTCAGGGTGATGAAGGTGGAGTCGGCCAAGTCCGCCAGGTCCACTTCCTGCTGCTCGGCAAAGGGCGAGTCGGTGGGCACGGCCAGGAAAATGTCGTCGGAAAACAGCGGCAGCTGTTCACAGGCAGGGTCTGCCACGCTTTCGTCCAGCGACACCAGGATCGCTTCCAGTTCGTGGTTCTTCAGCCGTTGCAGCAAGTCGACGTTCGAACCCAGGGTGAGCTCGATGTTCAGCTCGCTGCGCCGCAGCTTCAGGCCCATCACCAGCTTGGGCACGGTTTTCACCGTCAGCGAGTACAGCGCCCCCAGGCGAAAGCGCTCGGCGTAGAAGCCCGCTGCCTCGCGGGTTTGGCGCACCATCTGTTCGGCGTCCTGGATCAGCTGGCGGGCTTTTTTCTCCAGTACATAGGCGCTTTCCAGGGGAATCAGCTGGCGGCCCTCGTGTTTGAACAGCGGGCAGCGCAGGGCGCTTTCCAGGGAATGGATGGCCCGGTGTACGCTCACCGCGCTGGTGGAAAGCTCGGCGGCGGCGCGGCCCAGGTTGCCGCTGCGCATGAAGGCGAGGAAGGTTTCCAGCTTCTTCAGGGTCAGTTCTTCGTCGATCAACATGTTCGGCCCTGGTAGTGAGGTGGGGTCGATGATGCCATAGGGCGCCACTTTGCGGCGCATCGCGAGCTGCGCTCGCTCCTACGGGGGCGTGCGTAGGATGGGGGGCACGGCCTCACCCCGAAGGGTGATGGTCCGCCTGGCAAGCGCGTGCAAGAATCCCAACCACAACAACCCCGGCATGGGACCACGACAATGAGCAAAGACCGGCTGAAATCGCCCGACTGGTACGCGCAGATGGCCCGTGTCGTCGACGCCCAGGGTTCGCCGGGCTTCGTCGAGGCGCTGTTCGCCGCGCTCAAGCTGATTGCCCCGTGCCAGGCCATCACCGTGTTCCTCTACCCACGCAAGGGCCTGCCTTCGGCGTTGTTCGAAAAAGACGAGGAAGGCCCGTGGTTGCCCGAAGGCAACATCCACAAATACCTCGAAGGCTACTACCTGCTGTGCCCGTTCTACCGCGCCTGCATGGACGGGATCGCCCCCGGTTGCTACCGCCTGAGCGATGTCGCCCCCGACCACTTCAAGCGCAGCGAGTATTACCTGGCGTTCTACCAGCACGCGCACCTTGAAGACGAACTGAACTTCATCGTGCCCCTGGACGAACACCTGACCATCGCCGTGGCCCTGGCCAGCACCCGCCGCCTGGACCGCCAGCAGGTCAACGACCTCAAGTGCGTGGCGCCCTGGGTGGTGGCCAGCGTGCGCCGCCAGTGGGGGCACCTGGACGTGGACGCCCTGGGCGGGCGCTTCGAAAGTGCCTTGGGCCGGCAGATCAACGCCGCACTGAACAACTTTGGCTCGTCCCTGCTCACCGAGCGCGAGTGCCGCATCGCCCAGTACCTGCTGCGTGGCCACTCCACCCGTTCCCTGGCCGAGCGCCTGGGCATCAGCGAGGACACGGTGAAGACCCACCGCAAGAACCTCTACACCAAGCTCGACATCGCCAAGCAGTCCGAGCTGTTTTCGCTGTTCATCGACTCGCTCGCCCAGGCCCAGGAAGGCCTGAGCAAAGACCCGTTGGAAAGCTACCTGCGAAGGCGCTGAACGCGCCGCTACCCCTCAAACGTTTTTTACTGTCAGCGGTCTGGCAGGGACAACTGCATGCCGCGTTTCACCCTGGAGAACAACAATGAACGCACCGTTCAAAGCCCAGCTGCACGCCCAGCGCGATACCCGTGACTACCAGGCCGGCGATGCCGCCCACCATATCCATGCCTTCCTCGACCAGAAGGCGCTGAATGCCGAAGGCCCGCGGGTGATGGTGGGCGGCGAGCGCCTGCACCTGTGGGACAGCGACGGCAAGCGCTACCTGGACGGCATGTCCGGCCTGTGGTGCACCCAGCTCGGCTACGGGCGCAAGGACCTCACCGCCGCCGCCGCTGCGCAGATGGACCAGCTGGCCTACTACAACATGTTCTTCCACACCACCCACCCGGCGGTTATCGAGCTGTCCGAGTTGCTGTTCAGCCTGCTGCCGGGCCACTACAGCCACGCCATCTACACCAACTCCGGCTCCGAGGCCAACGAGGTGCTGATCCGGACCGTGCGCCGTTACTGGCAAGTGGTCGGCCAGCCGGCCAAGAAGATCATGATCGGCCGCTGGAACGGCTACCACGGCTCGACCCTGGCGGCCACGGCGCTGGGCGGCATGAAGTTCATGCACGAAATGGGCGGGATGATCCCGGACGTGGCGCACATCGACGAGCCGTACTGGTACGCCGCCGGGGGCGAGCTGACCCCGGCCGAGTTCGGCCGCCGCTGCGCGCTGCAACTGGAAGAGAAGATTCTTGAACTGGGCGCCGAGAACGTCGCAGGCTTTATCGCCGAGCCGTTCCAGGGCGCAGGCGGGATGATCTTCCCGCCGGAAAGCTACTGGCCGGAGATTCAGCGCATCTGCCGCCAATACGATGTGCTGCTGTGCGCCGACGAGGTGATTGGGGGCTTTGGCCGCACCGGCGAATGGTTCGCCCATGAATACTTCGGCTTCCAGCCCGACACCCTGTCGATTGCCAAGGGCCTGACCTCGGGCTACGTGCCCATGGGCGGCCTGGTGCTGAGCCAGCGCATTGCCGAGGCCCTAGTGGAACGGGGCGGGGTGTTCGCCCACGGCCTGACCTATTCCGGGCACCCAGTGGCGGCGGCGGTGGCGATTGCCAACCTCAAGGCGCTGCGCGACGAAGGCATCGTGCGCCAGGTGAAGGAGGATACCGGGCCTTACCTGCAGCGGATCCTGCGCGAGGTGTTTGCCAATCACCCGCTGATTGGCCAGGTACAGGGCGCTGGATTGGTGGCGGCGTTGCAGTTTGCCGAGGACAAGGGCAGCCGCAAGCGGTACGCCAACGAGAATGACCTGGCGTGGCAGTGCCGGACCTATGGGTTCGAGGAAGGGGTGATCATTCGCTCGACCCTGGGCCGGATGATCATGGCGCCGGCGTTGGTGGCCAACCATGGGGAGCTGGATGAGTTGGTGGAGAAGACCCGCATCGCGGTGGACCGGACGGCGCGGGGGTTGGGATTGTTGTAAGGGGCGGGGCCGCTTTGCGGCCCATCGCGACCTTTGGTCGCTCCTACACAGGGCTGAACTGCGCCCCAGATGTTGGACACCCGTCCATCACCTGGGGTTTTTCATGAGCAAGTATCCAACACCTTTCAAGCGGTCAGCCATCCAAGCCTTCCTCGATCGAGGCTATGGCTTCCGCCATGT
>NZ_VWXK01000004.1 GCF_011752565.1 Pantoea sp. Ap-967 | reverse complement strand
ATCCCCTAAAGGGCCGTCGAAGACTACGACGTTGATAGGTTGGGTGTGTAAGCGCTGTGAGGCGTTGAGCTAACCAATACTAATTGCCCGTGAGGCTTGACCATATAACACCCAAGCAATTTGCGCACGAAAGCCAAATTGTGGTGGTGAAGACGAAAGAACCGAAAATTCGCAACATCACAAATTCACATATCCGAATTCGCTAAGCGTGTCCAGCAGGACATTCTGGCAACAGAATTTCTTGACGACCATAGAGCATTGGAACCACCTGATCCCATCCCGAACTCAGTAGTGAAACGATGCATCGCCGATGGTAGTGTGGGGTTTCCCCATGTGAGAGTAGGTCATCGTCAAGATTCATTTCGCAAAACCCCTATCTGCGCGAGCAGGTAGGGGTTTTGTCTTTTCTGGCGTTTAATGTTTTGAGATGCGCGGCGCCTGGCCGACCGCATCGCGAGCTTTGCTCGCTCCTACGGGGGGGCTTGCGCAGGGCTCGCTTTTGGCAGCTCCCACATTTCGAGCTGGAACACTAGAATAGAGCCGACGTACCTATTCAGAACCTCGAGATGCCAGAACCTGTCAAAACCGAAGCCCTGGAGCAATTGCCGCTGGACGACCTCGTCGCCTGCCACGAATGCGACCTGCTGCTGCGCAAGCCCGTGCTCCATCACGGCGAGAAAGCCTTGTGCCCGCGCTGTGGCTACGAGCTGTACGCCCATCGCTACAATGTGGTCAATCGCAGCCTGGCGCTGGTACTGACGGCCCTGTTGCTGTTCGTGCCAGCCAATTTCCTGCCGATCATGCAGTTGCACCTGCTTGGCCAGTCCTCCGACGATACCGTCTGGAGTGGTGTGCTGGGCCTGTACAACTCAGACATGCGCGGCGTCGCTGTGGTCGTGTTCCTGTGCAGCATGGCCATCCCCTTGCTCAAGCTGTTGTGCCAGCTGGCCGTCCTGCTGAGCATTCGCCTGAATATCGGCCGCAGCTATGGGCTGCTGTGCTATCGCATCTACCACCACCTGCGTGACTGGGGCATGCTCGAGGTCTATTTCATGGGCGTGCTGGTGGCGATCGTCAAGTTGGTCGACCTGGCCGAGCTGACCGTGGGCCTGGGCCTGTTCTGTTTCATCAGCCTGCTGCTGATTCAGGTTTGGCTCGAAGTGGTGATGTCGCCCCACCAGATCTGGAGTGCACTGTCCGGGGAGGATCTTCATGCGGGCGATTGATGCGGGCATTGTGGTGTGCAATGAGTGCCACGAATTGAACCGTCAGGATGCCGAGAGCGACTCGCAAACCTGCACCCGTTGTGGCGCCACCGTGCATGCGCGGCGCCCCAACAGCATCATCCGCACCTGGGCGCTGCTGATCACGGCATCGATCCTGTACATCCCGGCCAACCTGTTGCCGATCATGACGGTCAGTACCCTGGGGCAGGGCAGTGGCGACACCATCATGTCGGGCGTCATCACCCTGCTCAAGCATGGCATGGTGCCGATCGCGGCCGTGGTGTTCATCGCCAGCATTCTGGTGCCCACCTTCAAGCTGGTGGGTATCGGCCTGCTGCTGTATTCGGTGCAGCGCCGCCAGCCACTGTCGGCGCGCCAACGCATCCTGATGTACCGCTTCATCGAATTCATTGGGCGCTGGTCCATGCTGGACATCTTCGTCATCGCCATTCTCGTGGCCGTGGTGAATTTCGGCCGTATCGCCAGTGTCGAAGCCAACCTGGGCGCTGTCGCCTTCGCTACTGTGGTGATTCTCACGATGCTTGCTGCTTTAACTTTCGATCCCCGACTGATCTGGGATAACACGGAGTCGGATGACGACCATGAGTGACATGCCAACGGCTAAAACCCGCCCTGCCTCCAATTGGTCGGCCATCTGGATCCTGCCGCTGATTGCGCTGATGATCGGCGGCTGGCTGGCTTGGCAAGCCTACCGCGATGCCGGCGTGGAGATCGAAGTACGCTTCGAGACAGGCGAAGGCATCGTCGCCAACAAGACCGAGGTGATCTACAAAGGCATGTCGGTTGGTAAGGTCACCAAGCTGGTGCTCGACGCCGAGGGTGAGAAGCAGGGCGTTATCGCCACCATCGAGATGAACAAGGCCGCCGAGCCGCACCTGACCAAGGGCACGCGGTTCTGGTTGGTGAAGCCGAGTGTCAGTCTGGCGGGTATTTCCGGCCTGGAAACACTGGTATCGGGCAACTACATTGCGGTCAGCCCTGGCGAGGGCGAGCGCACCAAGCGCTTCACTGCCCTGAAGGTGGCGCCGCCACTGTCCGACAGCGAGCCGGGCCTGCACCTGACCCTCAAGGCCGAACGCCTGGGCTCGCTCAACCGCGACAGCCCGGTGTTCTACAAGCAGATCCAGGTAGGCCGGGTGAAGAGCTACCGCTTGTCCGAAGACCAGAGCACTGTTGAGGTCAAGGTTTTCATCGAGCCTGCCTACGCAAGCCTGGTGCGCAAGCACACGCGGTTCTGGAATGCCAGTGGCATCAGCATCGACGCCGACCTGTCCGGCGTGAAGGTGCGCAGCGAGTCGCTGTCGAGTATCGTCGCCGGCGGTATCGCCTTCGCCACCCCTGAGTACCGCAAGGACAGCCCGCCCACCGACCCAAGCCTGCCGTTTCGCCTGTACGAGGACTTCGATGCCGCCCAGGCGGGGATCCGCGTGAAGGTCAAGCTGAGCGATTACGAAGGCCTGCAGGCTGGCCGCACGCCGGTCATGTACAAAGGTATTCAGGTGGGGTCGCTGAAGACCTTGAAGATGGAGGACAACCTTGCCAGCGCCACCGCCGAGTTGACCCTGGACCCACTGACCGAAGACTACCTGGTCGAGGGTACCCAGTTCTGGGTGGTCAAGCCGTCGATTTCCCTGGCGGGCATCACCGGCCTGGAAGCGCTGGTCAAAGGTAACTACATTGCCATTCGCCCGGGTGAGCGCGGTGCCAAGCCACAGCGCGAGTTCGAGGCCAGGGCCAAGGCGCCGCCGCTGGACCTCAAGGCGCCGGGCCTGCACCTGGTGCTGTTCGCCGATACCCTGGGTTCGCTGGAAGTCGGCAGCCCGGTGATGTACCGCCAGGTCAAGGTCGGCAGCGTGCAGAGCTACCAGTTTGCGCGTAACAGCAATCGCATCCTGATCGGTGTGCATATCGAGAAGGAATACGAAAACCTGGTGAACGGGTCGTCGCGGTTCTGGAACGTCAGTGGCATCACCCTGACCGGAGGCCTGTCGGGCATCAAGATCAAGAGTGAGTCGCTGCAGACGCTGATGGCCGGTGGTATCGCCTTCGACACGCCAAGGCCCAATGTGGCGCTGAAACGGCATATTCCGCGCTTCCGCCTGCTGGAAAACCAGGATGCAGTGAACCGCGCCGGCACCCTGGTGACCATTCGCGTGGACCGCGCCGATGGCCTCAAGCCGGGCACACCCATTCGTTTCCGTGGCCTGGACGTAGGCAGTGTCGAAAGCGTCGACCTGACCAAGGACCTGCAGGCTGTCATGCTGCGTGCACGCATCACCGAGGCCGCCGAGCGTATTGCCCGGGTTGGCACGCAGTTCTGGGTGGTCAAGCCGGCCCTGGGGCTGGTGCGCACGGAAAACCTCGATACCTTGATTGGCGGCCAGTACCTGGAAGTGCAGCCGGCGATCAAGGACAAGGGCGTGCAGCATGACTTCATCGCCCTGGCCGATGCGCCCGAGGTGGCTGGGGAGGAAGTCGGTTTGCCGTTGACCCTCAGTGCCCCCCGCCGTGGTTCGATCAAGCCGGGCGTGCCGGTTACCTACCGTGAAGTGGCGGTGGGCAAGGTGACCGGCTTCGAGCTCGGCCAAACGGCGGACCGGGTATTGATCCATATCCTGATCGAGCCGCGTTATGCGGCGCTGGTGCGTGGCGGTAGCCGGTTCTGGAACAGCAGCGGCTTCGGCTTCGACTGGGGCCTGTTCAAGGGCGCGACGGTGCGTACCGAGTCCCTGGAAACGCTGATCGACGGCGGCATTGCCTTCGCAACGCCCGAAGGTGAGCAGATGGGCAACCCGGCCCGGCCGCAGCAGACCTTCGCGCTGTTCGACAAGCCCGAAGATGCCTGGCTGCAGTGGGCGCCGAAGATTCAGATCGCCAAGTGATGGAAAGGTTGGCCCGTTCCCCCTTTGTGGGAGCGGGTTCACCCGCGAACACGGGCCTAGCCCGTGCCATTGACCGAGGGCTAAATCGCAGGCATAAAAAAACCGACCCTAGGGTCGGTTTTTTCGACAAGAACGTCGCTTAGGCAGCTGCAGCTTCTTTCAGCGCCTTGATGTGGCCATTCAGACGGCCTTTGTGGCGAGCAGCTTTGTTCTTGTGGATGATACCTTTGTCGGCCATACGGTCGATTACTGGTACAGCCAGAACGTAAGCGGCTTGCGCTTTTTCGGCGTCTTTTGCGTCGATGGCTTTAACTACATTCTTGATGTAGGTGCGGACCATGGAACGCAGGCTGGCGTTGTGGCTGCGACGCTTCTCAGCCTGTTTTGCACGTTTCTTGGCGGAAGGTGTGTTGGCCACCGTCGAGCTCCTCGAAAGACTTTAGGTAAATAGCAAACAAAATAGGCCGCGAATCATGCCGATGAGTAGACCGGATGTCAAGGCCACCTGCAGGGTTCCGCCGAGTGGTGCAGCAGCAGGCGGGAAATATTCCTTTCTGGCGTGCTACCTGTAAACTCGGGAATTTTTGGCTCCCCTGCGAAGGCGCGGGAGTATCGCACATTCGAACGCTGTCTGGCAGCGTCCTCTGTCCCTGGCGTGAATCTTTTCGATGAATCTGCTCAAATCCCTGGCTGCAGTCAGTTCCATCACCATGGTTTCCCGGGTGCTGGGCTTCGTGCGCGACACCATCCTGGCCCGCGTCTTCGGCGCCGGCATCGCCACCGACGCCTTCTTCATCGCCTTCAAGTTGCCCAACCTGCTGCGGCGTATTTTCGCCGAAGGGGCATTCTCCCAGGCCTTCGTACCGATCCTGGCGGAATACAAGACCCAACAGGGCGACGAGGCCACGCGCACCTTCATTGCCTACGTCAGCGGGCTGCTGACCCTGGTGCTGGCCCTGGTCACGGCCGTGGGCATCCTGGCCGCGCCCTGGGTGGTGTGGGCCACCGCACCGGGCTTTGTCGACAGTGCCGAGAAGTACCAGCTCACCACCGACCTGCTGCGGGTGACCTTTCCTTATATATTGTTGATCTCCCTGTCGTCCTTGGCCGGTGCGATCCTCAACACCTGGAACCGTTTTTCGGTGCCGGCCTTCACCCCCACCCTGCTCAACGTGGCGATGATCATCTTCGCCGTTCTGCTGACGCCGTACTTCAACCCACCGATCATGGCCCTGGCCTGGGGTGTGCTGGCCGGTGGCCTTGCCCAGCTGCTGTACCAACTGCCAGCACTGAAGAAAATCGGCATGCTCGTGCTGCCGCGCCTGAACCTGCGCGACACGGGCGTGTGGCGGGTGCTCAAGCAGATGCTGCCGGCCATCCTCGGGGTGTCGGTGAGCCAGATTTCGCTGATCATCAACACCATCTTCGCCTCCTTCCTGGTGGCCGGTTCCGTGTCATGGATGTACTACGCCGACCGCCTGATGGAGCTGCCCTCGGGCGTGCTCGGCGTGGCCCTGGGCACCATCCTGCTGCCTACCCTGGCCAAGACCTACGCCAACAAGGACCGCGAGGAGTATTCGCGGATCCTCGACTGGGGCCTGCGCCTGTGCTTTTTGCTGGTGCTGCCGTGTACCCTGGCCCTGGCGATCCTGGCCGAGCCGCTGACCGTCGCGCTGTTCCAATACGGCAAGTTCAGCGCCTTCGACGCGGCCATGACCCAGCGTGCGCTGATCGCCTACTCGGTCGGCCTGCTGGCGATCATTCTGGTCAAGGTACTGGCACCGGGCTTCTATGCGCAGCAGAATATCCGTACCCCGGTGAAGATCGCCATCTTCACCCTGGTGTGCACCCAAGGCTTCAACCTGGCACTGATCGGCCCGCTGCAACACGCAGGCCTGGCCCTGGCGATCAGCCTTGGCGCCTGCCTGAATGCCGGCCTGCTGTATTGGAAGCTGCGCAGCCAGCAGCTGTTCCAGCCGCAACCGGGCTGGGCGATGTTCCTGCTCAAGCTGGTGCTGGCGGTCACCCTGATGGTGGCGGTACTGCTGGTGGGCATGCACTTCCTGCCGGCCTGGGAGCAGGGCAACATGCTGGCACGGTTCCTGCGCCTGGGGGCGTTGATCGGCGCCGGCGTGGTGACCTATTTCGGTTGCCTGTACCTGTGCGGCTTCAGGCCCCGGCACTTCGCCCGCAACGCCCTGCACTAGGGCCAATGGCGGGTCAGGCGTCGGTTTTTCGCATTCCACGCCGCCCCCGGGCGCTGCTGCCTGTCACCAGCGCCCGGGTGTGGTTATAATCGGCCACTTTATGAGCAAGAAGCGCGCTATGCAGCTGGTTCGAGGTCTTCACAACCTGCGCCCCGAGCACCGGGGCTGTGTCGCCACCATTGGCAACTTCGACGGGGTTCACCGTGGCCACCAGGCTATCCTGGCGCGCCTGCGCGAGCGTGGCCAGGAACTTGGCCTGCCGACCTGCGTGGTGATCTTCGAGCCACAGCCACGTGAATACTTCGCTCCGGACACCGCCCCGGCCCGCCTGGCGCGCCTGCGCGACAAGGTCGAACTGCTGGCCGCCGAGGGCATCGACCGGGTGCTGTGCCTGGCCTTCAACCAGCGCCTGAGCCAGCTCAGCGCCGACGCCTTCGTCAAGGCGATCCTGGTCGATGGCCTGGGCGTGCGTCACCTGGAAGTGGGCGACGATTTCCGCTTTGGCTGCGACCGCGCCGGTGATTTCACCTTCCTGGTCGATGCCGGCAAGCAATACGGTTTCACCGTCGAGGCTGCCAACACGGTGATTCAGGACGGCCTGCGGGTCAGCAGCACCGAAGTGCGCAAGGCCTTGTCCGAGGGCGACTTCACCCTCGCCGAACACCTGCTGGGCCGCCCTTACCGCATTACCGGGCGCGTGCTGCATGGGCAGAAGCTTGCCCGCCAGCTTGGCACGCCCACCGCCAACATCCAGCTCAAGCGCCGCCGCGTGCCGCTGTCCGGGGTCTACCTGGCCAGCATCGAGATCGACGGCAAGGCCTGGCCGGGTGTTGGCAATATCGGGGTGCGCCCCACCGTGGCCGGAGACGGCCGCCCGCACCTTGAGATTCATCTACTGGATTATGCCGGCGATCTGTATGGCCGGCGCCTGACGGTGGAATTCCACCACAAGCTGCGTGAAGAGCAGCGATTCGCCTCCCTGGAGGCGCTGAAGTCGGCGATCGATGCGGATATCGCCGCCGCACGTGCACATTGGCACGCTCAACCGCTAACGAAGAGCCTGAAATGACCGACTACAAAGCCACGCTAAACCTTCCGGACACCGCCTTCCCCATGAAGGCCGGCCTGCCTCAGCGCGAACCGCAGATTCTGCAGCGCTGGGACAGCATTGGCCTGTACCGGAAACTGCGCGAAATTGGCAAGGATCGTCCGAAGTTCGTCCTGCACGACGGCCCGCCCTATGCCAACGGCAAGATCCACATCGGTCATGCGCTGAACAAGATTCTCAAGGACATGATCGTCCGCTCCAAGACCCTGTCCGGCTTCGACGCGCCGTATGTCCCGGGCTGGGACTGCCACGGCCTGCCGATCGAGCACAAGGTCGAGGTCACCCACGGCAAGCACCTGAGCGCCGACCGCACCCGCGAGCTGTGCCGCGAGTACGCCGCCGAGCAGATCGAAGGGCAGAAGACCGAGTTCATTCGCCTGGGCGTGCTGGGCGACTGGGACAACCCCTACAAGACCATGAACTTCGCCAACGAGGCCGGTGAAATCCGCGCCCTGGCCGAAATGGTCAAGCAAGGTTTCGTGTTCAAGGGCCTCAAGCCTGTGAACTGGTGCTTCGATTGCGGCTCGGCCCTGGCCGAGGCCGAAGTCGAGTACGCCGACAAGAAATCGCAAACCATCGACGTGGCCTTCCCGGTCGCTGATGACGCCAAGCTGGCCGCCGCCTTCGGCCTGGCCGCGCTGGCCAAGCCTGCGGCCATCGTGATCTGGACCACCACCCCGTGGACCATCCCGGCCAACCAGGCGCTGAACATCCACCCAGAGTTCACGTACGCCCTGGTCGATACCGGCGAGCGCCTGCTGGTGCTGGCCGAAGAACTGGTCGAGTCGTGCCTCAAGCGCTACAACCTCGAAGGCGCGGTCATCGCCACCGCCCAAGGCTCGGCCCTGGAGCTGGTGAACTTCCGCCACCCGTTCTACGACCGCCTGTCGCCGGTTTACCTGGCCGACTACGTCGAGCTGGGCGCCGGCACCGGCGTGGTGCACTCGGCGCCTGCCTACGGTGAAGACGACTTCGTCACCTGCAAGCGCTACGGCATGGTCAACGACGACATCCTGACCCCGGTGCAGAGCAACGGCGTTTACGTCGAGTCGCTGCCGTTCTTCGGTGGCCAGTTCATCTGGAAGGCCAACCCGGCAATCGTCGACAAGCTCAGCGAAGTCGGCGCGCTGATGCACACCGAAACCATCAGCCACAGCTACATGCACTGCTGGCGCCACAAAACCCCGCTGATCTACCGCGCCACCGCGCAGTGGTTCGTCGGCATGGACAAGCAGCCAAGCACCGGCGAGCCGCTGCGCGAGCGCGCCCTCAAGGCCATCGAGGACACCACCTTCGTGCCGGCCTGGGGCCAGGCGCGCCTGCATTCGATGATCGCCAACCGCCCGGACTGGTGCATCTCGCGTCAGCGCAACTGGGGCGTGCCGATTCCGTTCTTCCTCAACAAGCAAACCGGCGAGCTGCACCCACGCACCGTCGAGCTGATGGAAGAAGTGGCCAAGCGCGTCGAGCAAGAGGGCATCGAGGCCTGGTTCAAGCTGGACGCTGCCGAACTGCTGGGCGATGAAGCCGGCCAGTACGACAAGATCGCCGACACCCTCGACGTCTGGTTCGACTCCGGCACCACCCACTGGCACGTGCTGCGTGGCTCCCACGACATCGGCCACGCCACCGGCCCACGCGCCGACCTGTACCTGGAAGGTTCCGACCAGCACCGCGGCTGGTTCCACTCCTCGCTGCTGACCGGTTGCGCCATCGACGGCCACGCGCCGTACCGCGAGCTGCTGACCCACGGCTTCACCGTGGACGAGAACGGCCGCAAGATGTCCAAGTCGCTGGGTAACACCATCGAGCCGGAAAAGGTCAACAACACCCTGGGTGCCGACATCCTGCGCCTGTGGGTTTCGGCCACCGATTACTCGGGCGAAATGGCCGTTTCCGAGCAGATCCTGCAGCGCAGCGCCGATGCCTACCGGCGTATCCGCAACACCGCGCGCTTCCTGCTCTCGAACCTGTCCGGCTTCGACCCGGCCCGCGACCTGCTCAAGCCGGAAGACATGATCGCCCTGGACCGCTGGGCCGTGGACCGTACCCTGCTGCTGCAGCGCGAGCTGGAAGAGCACTACGGCGAATACCGTTTCTGGAACGTCTATTCCAAGATCCACAACTTCTGCGTGCAGGAGCTGGGCGGTTTCTACCTCGACATCATCAAGGACCGCCAGTACACCACCGGCGCCAACAGTGTCGCCCGCCGTTCCTGCCAGACCGCGCTGTACCACATCAGCGAGGCGCTGGTGCGCTGGATCGCGCCGATCCTGGCATTCACCGCCGATGAAATCTGGCAGTACCTGCCGGGCGAGCGCAACGAGTCGGTGATGCTCAACGGCTGGTACCAGGGCCTGACCGAGCTGCCGCAAGGCACCGAGCTGGACCGCGCCTACTGGGACCGCGTGATGGCAGTGAAAGCGGCCGTCAACAAGGAGCTGGAAAACCAGCGTACCGCCAAGGTCATCGGCGGCAACCTGCAGGCCGAAGTTACCCTGTTCGCCGAGGAGGGCCTGAGCGCCGACCTGAACAAGCTGGGTGACGAACTGCGCTTCGTGCTGATCACCTCGGCCGCCAGCGTGGTGCCGTTCGCCCAGGCGCCGGCCGAAGCCGTGGCCACCGAAGTCGAAGGCCTCAAGCTGCAGGTGGTGAAGTCCGGCCACGTGAAGTGCGGCCGTTGCTGGCACTTCCGCGCCGACGTCGGCAGCCACCCGGAGCACCCGGAAATCTGCGGCCGTTGCGTCGACAACCTGACCGGCTCCGGTGAGGTGCGCCACTATGCCTAACCCTGCGGCGGGGCGCTTCGGGCGCATGGCGTGGTTGTGGCTGAGCTTGCTGGTCCTGGTCCTCGACCAGGCCAGCAAGCTGTACTTCAACAATGCGCTGACCATGTACCAGCAGATCGTGGTGATTCCCGACTACTTCAGCTGGACCCTGGCCTACAACACCGGCGCCGCCTTCAGCTTCCTGGCCGAAGGCGGGGGCTGGCAGCGCTGGCTGTTCGCCCTGATCGCCGTGGTGGTCAGTGCCGTGCTGGTGGTCTGGCTCAAGCGCCTGGGGCGCGGCGAAACCTGGCTGGCCGTGGCGCTGGCGCTGGTGCTGGGCGGTGCGATCGGCAACCTGTACGACCGCATCGTGCTCGGCCACGTGGTCGACTTCATCCTGGTGCACTGGCAGAACCGCCATTATTTCCCGGCCTTCAACCTGGCCGACAGCGCCATCACCGTTGGCGCGGTGATGCTGGCGCTGGATATGTTCAAGAGCAAGAAGTCCGAGGATCCGGTCCATGACTGACACCCGCATCGGCCAGAACACCGAAGTCACCCTGCACTTCGCGCTGCACCTGGAAAACGGCGATACCGTCGACAGTACCTTCGACAAGGCCCCGGCCACCTTCAAGGTCGGTGACGGCAACCTGCTGCCAGGTTTCGAGGCCGCGTTGTTCGGCTTCAAGGCCGGCGACAAGCGCACCGTGGTGGTCGAGCCGGAGAACGCCTTCGGCCAGCCCAACCCACAGAACGTGCAGGTGATGCCGCGGTCCCAGTTCGAGGGCATGGAATTGTCCGACGGGCTGCTGATCATCTTCAACGACGCCGCCAACACCGAATTGCCGGGTGTGGTCAAAGCGTTCGATGACGCGCAGGTGACCATCGACTTCAACCACCCACTGGCTGGCAAGACCCTGACCTTCGAGGTGGAGATCCTCGAGGTGAAGGCCCTGTAAGCCTGGAGCCGAGCATGCAAATCAAACTCGCCAACCCTCGCGGCTTCTGCGCAGGGGTCGACCGGGCGATCGAGATCGTCAACCGTGCGCTGGAAGTCTTCGGCCCGCCGATCTACGTGCGTCACGAAGTGGTGCACAACAAGTTCGTGGTCGAAGACCTGCGCAACCGTGGCGCCATCTTCGTCGAAGAGCTGGATCAGGTGCCGGATGATGTCATCGTCATCTTCAGCGCCCATGGCGTTTCCCAGGCCGTGCGCCAGGAAGCCGCCGGCCGCGGCCTGAAGGTGTTCGACGCGACCTGCCCGCTGGTCACCAAGGTGCACATCGAAGTGGCCAAGTACAGCCGCGATGGCCGTGAAACCATCCTTATCGGCCACGAAGGGCACCCGGAAGTCGAAGGCACCATGGGCCAGTACGACGCCAGCAACGGCGGCGCCATCTACCTTGTCGAGGACGAGGACGATGTTGCCCAGCTGCAGGTGAACGACCCCGACCACCTGGCCTTCGTCACCCAGACCACGCTGTCGATGGATGACACCAGCCGGGTCATCGATGCCCTGCGCGCGCGCTTCCCGAACATCGGCGGCCCGCGCAAGGACGACATCTGCTACGCCACGCAAAACCGCCAGGACGCCGTCAAGCAACTGGCTGGTGAGTGCGAGGTGGTGCTGGTAGTCGGCAGCCCGAACAGCTCCAACTCCAACCGCCTGCGCGAGCTGGCCGAGCGCATGGGCACCCCGGCGTACCTGATCGACGGTGCCGAAGACCTGCAGCGCGGCTGGTTCGACCGGGCCGAGCGCGTTGGCATCACCGCCGGTGCTTCGGCGCCAGAGGTGCTGGTACGTGGCGTGATCGAGCAGCTCCGCGCCTGGGGCGCCACTGGCGCCGAAGAGCTGGACGGGCGCCCGGAGAACATCACGTTCTCCATGCCCAAGGAGCTGCGGGTTCGCTCGCTGATCTGATTCAGGTGCCTGTGCACGGAAGGTCGTTGCGATCTCCCGTGCGCAGGCTGACCCTGCCGCTGCTCGACAGCACCACGTAGTACGGGCTATCGCAAACCTGCAGCGTCGTGCCGGTAAAGCCATCGCCCTGTCCCAGCGGCACGCCCTGTGCGCTGAACCTGAGTTGCATGCCTGCATTTTTCGCGATGTTCAATGGCCGTGACAGCCGGTGCTCACGCAGTACCTGCTGGTTGCTTTCCAGCACCACGCGCCAGCCCCTGCCCCAATCCATTTCAAGCGGTTGCACCTGCACGGGCTGACCTTGCAGCACGGCATGGCTGCGCGCACTGCGCAGTGCCTGGGCCAGGTCGCGGGCTGCCGCCGCTCGGTGTAGGTCATCGCTCAAGCGGGCGTAGGCCGGCATGCCAAGCTGCGTCAGCAAGGCGGCCAAGGCCAGGGCAAACATCGTTTGTATCAGTGTTACACCGCGTTGCTTCACTGGGCATCCCTCCCTGGACGTGCTTGGCTTGAGCTTCACCGACGTTGGACACGAGGTCCAGTCGCCCACGTTCAAGTTATTTGCAGGAAACGTCGCAGGAGGTGCATGGATGCACGAAAAACAGCAAGGTATGACGCTGATCGAGGTGTTGCTGGCCGGCCTGGTAGTGGCCGTCGGCATGTTTGCTGCCGCGGGTTTGCAGTTGAAGGCATTGCAGGCCACGGACGAGGCGCGGCGTGACGGCGCTGCGGCGCTGGCTTTGCACAGTGAGCAGGAACTGCGCCGTTGAGCCGGCGAGGGCAGGGCGGGTTCAGTTTGCTGGAGGCCACGCTGGCGCTGGCGATTGGCGTGATGGTGCTGGCAGGGGCAGGGCAACTGCTGATTTCGGCTCACCGAAGCTGGCACCTGCAAGGCGCCGCGCTGCGCCTGCAGGACGATGCCCGCCTGGCGCTGTTGCGCATGGCCCGGGACATCCGCCAGGCCGGCATTTTCGGCTGCCTGCGGCTGGACGCCATCGAGTTTGAAGCTGCGGCTGCCCGGCAGGCTTTCGAACAGCCGGTGGAAGTCGGCCCGTCGAGCCTCAACCTGATCGTGGCCGAGTTGCCTGGCCATACCGGGGCGCCAGACTGGACCTTGCTGACCGACTGCCATGACCGGGCCACCCTATACCCCGGACGCCAAGCGAACCCGGACGGCTTCATGGCCATCCCCATCAGCCGGTATCGCTACTACCTGAACGGTACTTCGCTGATGTTCAGCCGCCGTGGGCGGCCCCAGGGGCTGGCCGAGCACGTGCGCACGTTTCAGGTGGCGCTGGTGAACACGCCGCAAGGGCAGCGGATAGACCTGCACCTGACGTTGTACGAACCGGTACTGCAACTGGAGCAGCAGCATGGGCTGAGCGTGGCGCTGCGCAATCCGGTAGCCGGGCCATGAAGCGCCAGCGGGGCATGGTGCTGGTGCTGGCGTTGGTGTTCAGCCTGTTGCTGGGGTTGCTCGCAGCGTCGGCCCTGCGTGATGCGCTGGTGGACATGCGCATGGCAGCAACCCTGCGCGATGGCTTGCAGGCCTTCGAGGAAGCAGAAGGCACGCTGCTGGCCGGCCTGTCAGCGCTGCGCCAGGCGGCGCTTCCTGCGTGCCAAGGCTGCCCGCCACCGCCACGTCCGCATGAGCTTCATGGCCACTGGCAGGCCAGCTCGTCAGGTTACTTCCAGTTGCAGAACCTGGGTGAAACCAGCAATGCCATTCATATGCCCGAGGCTGAGCAGGTCACCTTGTACCGAGTAACGGCGGTCAGCCGGCAACAGGCCGCCAGGCAGGTGCTGGAGGCCGTCTACGCCGTGCCGACCGCTCAAGCACAGGCACCGCGGCGCATCCTCTGGCGGCAAAGACTGAAGGAAGACTGATATGCAACAAGGAATGAGCCTGATCGAGTTGTTGATTGTCGTGGCCGTGACCGGCATTCTGGCAGCCATTGCCTACCCCAGTTACAGCGACCAGCTCAGGCGAGCCGCACGCAGCGAAGTGGTCGGCCTGCTGCACGACGCTGCCCTGCGCCTGGAGCGCCACCGCGTGCGCACCGGCCAGTACGCCGAGGGCGAGCTGCAACTGCCCGTTGCCAACCGCCACTACCGCCTGCACGCCCAGCGCGACAGCGATACCTTCACGCTGCTCGCGCAGCGCTTGCCCGGTGGGCTGATGGCCGATGATCGTTGCGGCGATTTCCAGCTCGACCAGGCCGGCGTGCAGGGTAACCCGAATGCCGTGCCAGGCAGTGAGCGCTGTTGGGGGAGCTGAAGGTTCAATGATGCCCGGTGCATCGCGGTTTTACTTCAGGTGTTGGATCGACAGATGAGCAAGCAAGTAGTGGTGGTCGGCGGCGGGGTGATTGGCCTGCTGACCGCATTCAACCTGGCGGCCAAGGTCGGCCAGGTGGTGGTGTGCGATCAGGGCGAGGTTGGCCGCGAGTCGTCGTGGGCGGGTGGGGGTATCGTCTCGCCGTTGTACCCCTGGCGCTACAGCCCGGCGGTAACCGCCCTGGCGCACTGGTCTCAGGATTTTTATCCACAGCTGGGCGAGCGGCTGTTCGCCAGCACCGGAATCGACCCGGAAGTTCACACCACCGGGCTGTACTGGCTCGACCTGGACGATGAAGCCGAGGCGCTGGTCTGGGCGGTTCGCCAGCAGCGGCCACTGAGCGCCGTGGATATCTCGGCGGCCTATGATGCCGTTCCGGTGATGGGGGCAGGCTTCAAGCGCGCTATCTACATGGCCGGTGTGGCCAACGTGCGCAACCCACGGCTGGTGAAGTCGCTAAAGGCCGCGCTGCAGGCGCTGCCCAACGTGACCTTGCGCGAGCACTGCCCAGTCAGCGGCTTCGTTCACCAGGATGGCCGGGTGGCTGGGGTACAGACCGCCGACGGCGTGTTGGCCGCCGATGAAGTGGTGCTCAGCGCCGGTGCCTGGAGCGGCGACCTGTTGCGCACCCTGGGCCTTGAGCTGCCGGTGGAGCCGGTGAAGGGCCAGATGATCCTGTTCAAGTGCGCCGAGGACTTTCTGCCGAGCATGGTGCTGGCCAAGGGGCGCTATGCCATCCCTCGGCGCGACGGGCACATTCTGGTGGGTAGCACGTTGGAGCATGCCGGCTACGACAAGACCCCGACCGATGACGCGCTGGCCAGCCTCAAGGCGTCGGCCATCGAGCTGCTGCCGGCGCTTGCCGATGCCGAGGTGGTCGGACACTGGGCCGGCTTGCGGCCGGGCTCGCCCGAAGGCATTCCCTACATCGGGCCAGTGCCCGGGCATGGCGGGTTGTGGCTGAATTGCGGGCACTACCGCAATGGGCTGGTGCTGGCGCCAGCCTCGTGCCAATTGTTGACAGATCTGCTGACCGGGGCCGAGCCAATCATCGACCCGGCGCCGTATGCGCCAGAAGGTCGTCTGGGCTGAGGGCTTGTTCTGCTCCTAGCGCAGCCCTGGCAATCTCCAAGCCGGCGCCGCTGCGGTAGGAGCGAGCGTAGCTCGCGATGGGGCGCGCAGCGGCCCCAGGGTTCCAGCTTCGCGGCTCATGACCCGGGGCTGCTTTGCAGCCCATCGCGAGCTGTGCTCGCTCCTACAGGGAATGGCGGTGCGCCTGCTGGCAGTGTTCCCTGCGCGACAGCGCAGCCCGGAGGAGTGGGCTTACCCTGCGAGGGTCGTTGATGACATTTCCTACTAGCTCTATGGCAAGCTGGCACCTACCGCTTTGCAGGCAGCCCAATCTATGATTCGCGTGCCCAAGGTGTCCCGACCATGGGCAGTTGAGGTTTGTACCTAGGCTTGTACAATGTTTTGGTTGGTCCCTGCTGAGTCCGTCGGCACGTACCTGCAAGCCCATTGCTCATTCAGCCCTGCTGCGTGGGCCAAGAGATACCTGATCCAGGCCCTTCCTGGGAAGGATTTGAAGAAATGCATGTACTGACTTTTAGCCAGGCTCGCGCCGACCTGAAGCAGACAATGGACGATGTTTGTCGGGATCACGAACCTGCGATCATCACTCGCCAGCGCGGAGAGCCGGTTGTCATGATCTCCCTTGAGGACTACAACGGCATGCAGGAAACCCTGTATCTGCTGGGTTCATCAGCCAATGCCAAGCGCTTGCGCGCATCCATTGATCAGTTGCGGTCGGGAAAAGCTGCTTCTCATGAGCTGTCCATCGATGAACACGAAGTCAAAGCAACGGAACAAGACTGAAGCTCGCAATTCGATCAGTGTTGCGTTCACTTCGGAGGGCTGGGAAGACTATTGTCACTGGAGGGATGCTGACACTGATGTGTTTGCCGTGATCAATAGGCTGATTCGGGAGTGCCTGGGTACACCGTTCAAAGGCACAGGCAAGCCGGAGCCCCTCAAAGGTGATCTTTCAGGCTTCTGGTCTCGTCGCATTACCCGCGAGCATCGGTTGGTGTACCTGTTCGAAGCCGGGCAGATGACCATCTTGCAGTGCCGATACCACTACGATGATTGATCTTCCACCCGATTCAAAGGGCGAGGAGTTACGCCGACCGGCCGGGCCCCTGCTGCAAATGCGCCTGGCTGCAATACCATTCGCTACCTTGCTGCAGCGCCCGGTCGTCGGGCAGGTGCACGCCGCAGTGGGCGCAGCGCACCATCTTCAGCGGGGCGTCGAGCTTGGGCTCGGCGGGCGGCTGCTGGCTGGCGTTGAATTTGCGCCACAGCCAGAACGCGGCGGCGATCAGGGCGACCCAGAAAAGTAGGCGAATCATGGTGACCAGCTTGTCGGTGGAAGAAAGCCGACAGTCTAGGGCGCGGCCAAAAAAAAAGGGAGGCCTCTGGCCTCCCTTTCTCATGCGCCTGTCATCAGTCGAACAGGCCAAAGGTCATGTAGCTGAACCAGGAACGGTCTTTCTCGGCTTCCTTCGGCCCGGCCGGCACGATCGGGTCGCCGTTCTCGTCCTTGGGCAGCAGCTCTTGCGGCATTTCGTCGCGGGCGTCCTGGAACTGCTTGACCACGTCCTGGTTGGCGCGGGTTTCGCCCGGCGGCAGCGGGGTTTCGGTTTCGATCAGGCCCAGGGTTGCCTTGGACAGCCAGCCGCGGCCATCAGACTCGGTCTGCTTGGGCTGGAACTGGCCATCGACCAGGCTTGGGTGGTCCGGGTAGTTGAGTTTGAGGGTTTCCAGGCTGGTGGCGGCCAGCTCGTCCAGGTGCATTTTCTGGTACGACTCGACCATCACGGCCAGGCCATCGCCGACCGATGGGGTTTCCTGGAAGTTCTCGACCACGTAGCGGCCACGGTTGGCGGCAGCCACGTAGGCCTGACGGCTCAGGTAGTAGTCGGCTACGTGGATTTCGTAGGAGGCCAGCAGGTTGCGCAGGTAGATCATGCGCTGCTTGGCGTCTGGCGCGTAGCGGCTGTTGGGGAAGCGGCTGGTCAGCTGGGCGAATTCGTTGTACGAGTCACGCGCCGCGCCCGGGTCACGCTTGGTCATGTCCAGCGGCAGGAAGCGCGCCAGCAGGCCGCGATCCTGGTCGAACGAGGTCAGGCCCTTGAGGTAGTAGGCGTAGTCGACGTTCGGGTGCTGCGGGTGCAGGCGGATGAAGCGCTCGGCAGCCGATTTGGCAGCCTCGGGCTCGGAGTTCTTGTAGTTGGCGTAGATCAGTTCGAGCTGCGCCTGGTCGGCGTAGCGGCCGAACGGGTAGCGCGACTCCAGGGCCTTGAGCTTGTTCACCGCGCTGGTGTAGCTGGAGTTGTCCAGATCGGACTGAGCCTGTTGATACAGCTCGGCCTCACTGAGGTTCTCGTCAATGACTTCCTTGTTAGAGGAACAGGCCGCGGTAAGCCCGAGGATAGCGATCAGCAGCAGGTGTTTCACTTGCATGGCGGCTTGCGTCCCTTTGACGGCCGCTGTCTTGGGCGGTGCCGTCCTGTTATGATGAGCGCCCCGGCCAACCCCGGGACAAAAGAAGCCGTATTTAACCACAAGCTCGCAGCCGAAACCAAAGGCTGTGCGCCCGCCGAATCGAGCATGTCCGAGATCATTCAACTTAGCGCAGAGGTCCCGTCCGAACTGGGCGGCCAACGCCTCGACCAGGTCGCCGCCCAATTGTTCGCTGAGTATTCGCGTTCGCGGCTTACTTCGTGGATCAAAGAGGGCCGCCTGACGGTCGATGGTGCGGTCGTCAGACCACGCGATCCCGTCCATGGTGGCTCCCTGCTTGTCCTGGAGGCCGAGCAAGAGGCCCAGGGCGAGTGGATTGCCGAAGACATCGAACTGGATATCGTCTACGAGGACGAGCACATCCTGGTGATCAACAAGCCCGCCGGGCTGGTGGTTCACCCGGCCGCCGGGCATGCCAGCGGTACCTTGCTCAACGCGCTGCTCCACCATGTGCCGGACATCGTCAACGTGCCACGCGCCGGTATCGTGCACCGCCTGGACAAGGACACCACCGGTCTGATGGTGGTGGCCAAGACGCTGCAGGCGCAGACCAAGCTGGTCGAGCAGTTGCAAAGCCGTACTGTCAGCCGCATCTACGAGTGCATCGTGGTTGGCGTGGTGATCGCCGGCGGCAAGATCGATGCCCCGATCGGCCGTCACGGTGGCCTGCGTCAGCGCATGGCCGTGACAGACGGCGGCAAGCCAGCGGTCAGCCACTACCGGGTACTCAAGCGCTTCCGCTCGCACACCCATGTGCGGGTCAAGCTGGAAACCGGGCGTACCCACCAGATCCGCGTGCACATGGCGCATGTCGGTTATCCGCTGGTCGGCGACCAGACGTACGGCGTGCGTTTCCGCATTCCGCCGGCAGCCAGCCCAACCATGGTAGAGGCGGTGAAGACCTTCCCGCGCCAGGCGCTGCATGCGCGGTTCCTCGCCCTGGTGCATCCGATCACCGGTGAGAAGATGAAATGGGAATCGCCGCTGCCGGATGACTTCGTCTGGTTGCTGTCGCTGCTCAACCAGGACCGCGAGAGCTTTATCGGATGAGTG
The DNA here is from genome assembly GCF_011752565.1 of Pantoea sp. Ap-967. Classification (GTDB taxonomy): domain Bacteria; phylum Pseudomonadota; class Gammaproteobacteria; order Pseudomonadales; family Pseudomonadaceae; genus Aquipseudomonas. The sequence goes on along the minus strand of NZ_VWXK01000004.1, from coordinate 259,238 downwards.
GCCTGACGCAGTCGCTGCTGTTCCCCGATTGGCCTGCCCCGGCCTCGGTCCGCGCCTGCGTCACCACCCGCGAAGGCGGCGTCAGCCTGGCGCCCTTCGCCAGCTTCAACCTCGGTGACCACGTGGGCGATGCCCCGCTGGCGGTCGCCGAGAACCGCCGCCGCCTGAGCGAAGAATTCGCCATCCAGCCCGCCTGGCTCAAGCAGGTGCATGGGCAGGTCGTGGCCGATGCCAACCCGGCCGTGGTGGCCGAGGCCGACGCCAGCTGGACCAGCCAGCCGGGTATCGCCTGTGCGGTGATGACCGCCGACTGCCTGCCCGCGCTGTTCTGCGACCGCGCCGGCACCCGCGTGGCCGCCGCCCATGCCGGCTGGCGCGGGCTGGCCGGTGGCGTGCTGGAGGCCACCCTCGACCGCCTGGCCCTGGCGCCTGAAGAGGTGCTGGTGTGGTTGGGGCCGGCCATTGGCCCGGCAGCATTCGAGGTGGGGCTGGAAGTGCGCGAGGCCTTTACCGCGGTGCACCCTGAAGCGGCCCGGGCGTTCGTCGAGGGTGAGCGGCCGGGCAAACTGATGGCCGACATTTATGAGCTGGCCCGCATTCGCCTGGCGGCGCGTGGGGTGACGGCCGTATATGGCGGGGGCTTGTGTACGGTAAGCGATGAGCGGTTCTTCTCCTACCGCCGTACGCCGCAGGGTGGGCGCTTTGCCTCGTTGGTGTGGTTGGAACCGCGTTAGCCTGCACCGGCCTCTTCGCGGGGCAAGCCCGCTCCTACAAAACGAACCCGTCCCTTGTAGGAGCGGGCTTGCCCCGCGAATGCTCCAGCGTTAATTCAACCGGTTGACCCCGGTCAACCCCGCTACGCTTGAATCTTCCAGAATCACCCTTATCTATAAAGTCATCTCAGGCAGGTTTCTTTATAAACAGGCGCTGTCCATCGCTCCGACCTGCCCTTTAAAGGAAGGTATCCCATGCGAATAGACCGTTTGACCAGCAAGCTCCAGCTTGCCATCTCCGATGCCCAATCCCTGGCCGTTGGCATGGACCACCCTGCCATCGAGCCGGTGCACCTGTTGCAGGCACTGCTCGAACAGCAGGGCGGTTCGATCAAGCCACTGCTGATGCAGGTTGGCTTCGACGTCAACAGCCTGCGCCAGGCGCTGGTGAAAGAACTCGACCAGCTGCCGAAAATCCAGAACCCCACCGGCGACGTGAACATGTCGCAGGACCTGGCGCGCCTGCTCAACCAGGCCGACCGCCTGGCCCAGCAGAAGGGCGACCAGTTCATCTCCAGCGAACTGGTGCTGCTCGCTGCCATGGACGAGAACAGCAAGCTTGGCAAGTTGCTGCTCGGCCAGGGCGTGAGCAAGAAGGCCCTGGAAAATGCCATCAGCAACCTGCGCGGCGGCGCGGCGGTGAATGACGCCAACGCCGAGGAGTCGCGCCAGGCCCTGGACAAGTACACCGTCGACCTGACCAAGCGTGCCGAGGAAGGCAAGCTCGACCCGGTGATTGGCCGTGACGATGAAATCCGCCGCACCGTGCAGGTGCTGCAACGCCGTACCAAGAACAACCCGGTGCTGATCGGCGAACCGGGCGTCGGCAAAACCGCCATCGCCGAGGGCTTGGCCCAGCGCATCATCAACGGCGAAGTGCCCGATGGCTTGAAGGGCAAGCGCCTGCTGGCGCTGGACATGGGCGCGCTGATCGCCGGTGCCAAGTACCGCGGTGAGTTCGAAGAGCGCCTTAAAGGCCTGCTCAACGAGCTGTCCAAGCAGGAAGGCCAGATCATCCTGTTCATCGACGAGCTGCACACCATGGTTGGCGCCGGCAAAGGCGAGGGCGCCATGGACGCTGGCAACATGCTCAAGCCGGCCCTGGCCCGGGGCGAGCTGCATTGCGTCGGTGCCACCACGCTCAACGAGTACCGCCAGTTCATCGAGAAAGACGCCGCCCTGGAGCGCCGTTTCCAGAAAGTGCTGGTGGAAGAGCCGAGCGAGGAAGACACCATCGCCATCCTGCGTGGCCTGAAAGAGCGCTATGAAGTGCACCACAAGGTGGCCATCACCGACGGTGCGATCATCGCTGCCGCCAAGCTCAGCCACCGCTATATCACCGACCGCCAGCTGCCAGACAAGGCCATCGACCTGATCGACGAGGCCGCCAGCCGCATCCGCATGGAGATCGACTCCAAGCCGGAAGTGCTCGACCGCCTCGACCGTCGCCTGATTCAACTGAAGGTTGAGTCCCAGGCACTGAAGAAAGAAGAAGACGAGGCCGCGAAGAAGCGCCTGGAAAAACTGACCGAGGAAATCGAGCGCCTGGAGCGTGAGTATTCCGACCTGGAGGAAATCTGGGCGTCCGAAAAAGCCGAAGTGCAGGGCTCGGCGCAGATCCAGCAGAAAATCGAACAGGCTCGCCAGGAACTGGAAAGCGCTCGCCGCAAGGGCGACCTGAGCCGCATGGCCGAGCTGCAGTACGGGGTGATCCCGGACCTTGAGCGCAGCCTGCAGATGGTCGACCAGCACGGCAAGACCGACAACCAGTTGCTGCGCAACAAGGTCACCGAGGAAGAAATCGCCGAAGTGGTGTCCAAGTGGACCGGCATTCCGGTGGCGAAAATGCTCGAAGGCGAGCGTGAAAAGCTGCTGAAGATGGAAGCGCTGCTGCACCAGCGCGTGATCGGGCAGGGCGAGGCCGTGACTGCCGTGGCCAATGCCGTGCGCCGTTCGCGGGCTGGGTTGTCCGACCCGAACCGGCCCAGTGGTTCGTTCCTGTTCCTTGGCCCGACCGGCGTGGGCAAGACCGAGCTGTGCAAGGCGCTGGCCGAGTTCCTGTTCGACACCGAAGAGGCCATGGTGCGCATCGACATGTCCGAGTTCATGGAGAAACACTCCGTGGCTCGCCTGATCGGCGCCCCACCTGGCTACGTAGGTTATGAAGAGGGCGGCTACCTGACCGAAGCCGTGCGCCGCAAACCCTACGCGGTGGTGCTACTGGACGAGGTCGAGAAGGCCCACCCGGATGTGTTCAACGTGCTGCTGCAGGTGCTGGAGGATGGCCGCCTGACCGACAGCCACGGGCGCACCGTGGATTTTCGCAACACGGTGATCGTGATGACCTCCAACCTGGGCTCGGCGCAGATCCAGGAGTTGGTGGGCGACCGCGAGGCGCAGCGTGCGGCAGTGATGGACGCCGTGGGCGCGCATTTCCGTCCGGAGTTCATCAACCGGATCGACGAAGTGGTGGTGTTCGAGCCGTTGGGCCGTGAGCAGATCGCCGGTATCACTGAAATCCAGCTCGGCCGCCTGCGCAGCCGCCTGCTGGAGCGCGACCTGTCGCTGAGCCTGAGCCCAGAGGCGTTGGACAAGCTGATCGCCGTGGGTTACGACCCGGTGTACGGCGCCCGGCCGCTGAAGCGCGCGATCCAGCGCTGGATCGAAAACCCGCTGGCGCAGCTGATTCTGGCTGGCAAGTTCCTGCCGGGCACGGCGATTACCGCCAGGGTGGAAGGGGACGAAATCGTCTTCGGTTGATTGCAGGGCGCCGTGGGCGGCGCATCGCGAGCTGCGCTCGCTCCTACCAGGCTGGTGTAGGAGCGAGCAAAGCTCGCGATCAGCCCCCCCACAACCCGCGCAAATTCAGGCCTTCCCGGGCCCTCCAGATAACTTGCTGAAATTTTTGAAATTTCTGCTTGCATCTAAAATCAGGTGCCCCTAATATACGCCGCGTTGTCAGCCACCAAGCGAATCACCAGCAACATCGGTGACCGCAAAACAACTTACAAATCAGTAAGTTGAATGAAAAAAAGGTGTTGACAAGCAAAACGAAGAATGTAGAATAGCCGACCTCAGCAGCGACAACGCGAAAGCGAATAGCTCAAGAGATCGAAGCTAACACAGACTTCGAAGCTGTAAAGATGTACCGAAGTTCAGTTCCGCGATAGCTCAGTCGGTAGAGCAAATGACTGTTAATCATTGGGTCCCTGGTTCGAGTCCAGGTCGCGGAGCCAATCTCGGGGTGTAGCGCAGTCCGGTAGCGCGCCTGCTTTGGGAGCAGGATGTCAGGAGTTCGAATCCCCTCACCCCGACCATTTTCCGGGTCGTTAGCTCAGTTGGTAGAGCAGTTGGCTTTTAACCAATTGGTCGTAGGTTCGAATCCTACACGACCCACCAGATACGATAAGCCCGCCTTTCAAGGCGGGCTTTTTCGTTTGCGCTAGAAAAACGCCGACGTCATCTGCCTGGCTTCATGGGTCACTTCCAGCACACCCAAAACGTTGATAGCATCCGGCCACTGCGCTGTGGTTTTTCAGGTGAACTGGATCATCTCTGCCATCGCTCCAGCGCTGCCTGCCTTTTTCCGTATCCCGTTTCAACGCCCCGACAACCCCCATGCAGCGCTTGTGTAGCCAGCATGGGCTGACCGGCGGTGGGTCAAGATCGGAGAAAAACAGCGGATACCCCTTTGAAGCGTGCAGATATTTACAGGGACGTGGTGATATGAAGCAGTGGCTGTGCTGGTCGGTGTTGGCCTTGAGCAGTGCGGTGGCCCATGCTGCCGCCGAGAACGACCCTTTGCTCGACGGCGCCAGTGCTGCCGGTAGTGAAATCCGTGGTGTACTTCGCGCGCGCTCGCAGGCTGTGCTGGCCAGTGAGCTGCCCGGCCGGGTGGTGGACATGCCGTTTGCCGAGGGCCAGGCATTCAGCAAGGGGGATGTGCTGGTGCGCTTCGACTGCAGTGCCTACCAGGCCCAGGCCAACGCCTCAGGCGCCGCCGTACGTGCGGCCAAAGAGGAGCTGCGCAACAAGCAGCAACTGGCCGCGCTCAATTCCGTGGGCCGTTTCGAGGTGTCGCTGGCCGAGGCCCGCCAGGCCCAAGCACAGGCCGAAGCCCAGGTTTACCAGGTGCAAGTCCAGCGCTGCCAGGTCAAGGCGCCGTTCGATGGCCAAGTCGTCGCCCGCCGTGTACAGGCCCACGAGAGCGTGGCCAGTGGTGCTCCGCTGCTGGAAATCGTCGATAACCGCTCGCTGGAAATTCACCTGCTGGTGCCCTCGCGCTGGCTCGGCAAGCTCAAGCCCGAGCAGGCCTTCAGCTTCGTGCCCGATGAAACCGGCAAGCCGATCGACGCGGTGGTCAAGCGCCTGGGCGCACGCATCGACGAAGGCAGCCAGACCCTGCTGCTGATCGGCAGCGTGCCGGCCAACACGCCGGGCCTGCTGGCCGGCATGAGCGGCACCGCCCACTTCGTGCAGCCGCAATGAACGCCCCCGTTCCCGGCGCCCTCGAACAGCTGCTGGCGCATTACCTGAAGCTGGAGCGCCAGGCACGTGCTGCCGCATCGCTTGAAGTGCTGTCGTTCAGCATGGTCAACGACAGCCAGCCGCTGTTTGGCTACCGCCACGGCGCCTTGCTGATTGCCGGCAAGGTGCGTGCGCTCACCGGCATCAGCGTGGTCGAACCCAACGCCCCCTTCGTGGTGTTCATCGAACGCATGGTTGCCCGCCTGGGGGCGAGTGACCGTTTTGCCCTGCCGGGCGCGGTGCCACCGGAAACCGTCGACCAGGCCAGCCGTGACGACTGGCAGGCGTTGTCGGCTCCGCATGCCTTCTGGTTGCCGCTCAAGGACCGCCGCGGCGAGGTGTTCGGCGGGCTATGGCTGGCACGTGACCACGCCTGGAGCGATGCCGAGCAAGTGCTGCTGGCGCAATTGGGCGATTGCTATGCCCACGCCTGGGGCGCCTTGCAGCCGCGTAAACCCTGGCGCCTGCGCTGGCCGGCTCGCACCCGCCTGGCCGTGGCTGCCGGCGTGTTGCTGCTGTTCCTGATTCCGGTGCGCCAGTCGGTGCTGGCGCCTGCAGAGGTGGTGCCGCTCAATGGCCAGGTGGTTGCCGCGCCGCTCGATGGCGTGGTTGCCGAGGTGTTGGTCAAGCCCAACCAGCCGGTACAGGCCGGCGAGTTGCTGGTGCGTTTCGACGCCACCGCCCTCAAGGCGCAGGCCGACGTGGCCGAACGCACCCTGGGCGTGGCCGAAGCAGAACTCAAGGCCAACACCCAGCGCGCCTTTTCCGATGCCGATTCCAGTGCCCGCCTGGACTTGCTGGCCGCCCGGGTGGAACAGAAGCGTGCCGAGCGCGACTATGCCCGTAACCTGCTGGCGCGCAGCGAGGTGCGCGCCGAGCGCGGCGGTATTGCCGTGTTCGCCGACGCCCAGCGCTTTGTCGGCAAGCCGATGCGTACCGGTGAGCGGCTGATGGAAATTGCCGACCCGGCCCAGGCCGAACTGCGCATCGAGCTGCCGGTGGCCGATGCCATCGGCCTGGACAAGGGCGCCGAGGTTGCCCTGTTCCTCGACAGCGACCCCTTGAACCGCCACGCCGCCACGCTTGAGCGTGCAGCCTATGAGGCCCAGGCCACCGCTGCCGGGCAGCTGGCTTACCGCCTGGACGCCCGCTTCGCCGACGCGCCGCCGCGTATCGGCCTGCGTGGCACGGCCAAGGTGTTCGGTGCCCGCGCACCGCTGGCCCTGTACCTGCTGCGCCGCCCACTGGCGGCCCTGCGCCAGGCGGTGGGGATATGAACCTGCCGGCGCTGCGCCCGGACCTGCAGCTCTCGGTGGCGACCCCAGGGCTGGACGGCTCGCCGCAGTGGACCTTGGCCGACCCATTGCGCGGCAAGTATTTCAAGCTCGGCGCACCGGCCATGCGCCTGTTGCGCCACTGGGCGTTGGGCGATGCCCTGCAGGTGCTGCGCGCCGCCAATGCCGAACCCGGCGCGCCACTGACCCCGCAGGCGCTGGATGAGTTGCTGAAATTCCTGCGTGGGCACGACCTGATCAGCGGCGCCGACCCAGAGCAGAACGCCAGCTATGCCCTGAAGGCTGCCAGCCAGCGCCAGGGCCTGTGGACCCAGGTGCTGCACAAATACTTGTTCTTCCGCATCCCACTGTGGCGCCCGGATGCCTTTCTCAACCGCACCTGGCCGTGGCTGGAGCGCTACGGGCCAGCCTTGCTGCGTGGTGGCCTGCCGCTGGTGGCCTTGCTTGGCGCATTCTTGGTAATGCGCGACTGGGAACGCTTTCTGGCCACCTTCCCGCAATTGCTCAGCCTCGGCGGCATGCTGGCCTTCGCCATCGCCCTGGGCTTCGCCAAGCTCTGCCATGAGTTCGGCCATGCCTACATGGCCAAGCGCGCCGGTTGCCGGGTGCCGAGCATGGGCGTGGCGTTCATGGTGCTGTTGCCAATGCTGTACACCGATGTCAGCGATGCCTGGCGCGTGCAAGACCGGCGCACGCGCCTGCTGATCGGTGCCGGTGGCGTGCTGGCGGAGTTGCTGCTGGCCTGCATCGCCTTGCTGGCCTGGTCGCTGCTGCCGGACGGGGCGGGGCGCACGGCTGCATTCATGCTGGCCAGCGCCACCTGGGTGACCACCGTGGCAATCAACGTCAACCCGTTGATGCGTTTTGACGGCTACTTCCTGCTCAGCGACCTGTGGGGTGTGGATAACTTGCAAGGCCGGGGCTATGCCCTGTGCCGCTGGCACCTGCGCGAATGCCTGTTCGGCTATGGCGAAGCGCCGCCGGAGCGCTGGTCGCCGGCCTTGCGCAAGCGCCTGCTGTGCTGGGGCTACGCCTCTTGGCTGTGGCGCGCCGTGCTGTTCTTCGGCATTGCCCTGGCGGTTTATCACCTGTTCTTCAAGGTGCTCGGCATCTTCCTGATGATGGTCGAACTGGTGTGGTTCATTGGGTTGCCCATCTACAAGGAAATGCGCCATTGGTGGCAGCATCGGGCCAAGGCGCATCCGCGCAAGGTGCTGGCGCTAGGTAGCGCCGCGCTGGTGCTGCTGGCCCTGTTGCTGGTGCCCTGGCGCAGCGGGGTGGAAGTGCCGGCGATGCTCGAAGCGGCCAGGGTCACCGCCGTGCATGCGCCCACGGCGGCAAGGGTGGCTGAAGTGCGGGTGGTGGATGGCCAGCGGGTTGCCGAAAACCAGGTACTGGCGGTGCTCGAATCCCCCGACCTGGCATCGCGCATGGCGATTACCCGGCGTGAAATTGAAATTCTGCAATTGCAGTTGCGGCGCCAGTCCAGCCGCAGTAGCACGGCGGTGGACAGCGGCATTGTTGAGCAGCGCCTGGCCGAGGCGGTGGCCGAGTACCGCGGCCTGGCCGCCCAGCGCGAGCGCCTGACCTTGCGCGCGGCCCATGCTGGCACGGTACGCGACCTTGCCGACAGCCTCAGCCCGGGCCGCTGGATCACGGCCGAGTTGCCCTTGGCGCGCATCATCGAGGATGGCCTGCGGCTGCGCGGCTACCTGGCCGAAGCTGACCTCTGGCGGGTCGCGCCGGGCAGCCAGGGGCACTTTGTTGCCGACGATGTGCTGCGTGGCTCGCTTGCCGTAAACCTTGCCCAGGTGGATGCCAACGGTGTGGCCTACATTGATCAGGAGGCGTTGGTTTCCGAGCACAAGGGCCCGATTGCGGTACGGCGTGACGACCAGAAGCGTGCGCAGCCGTTGCAGGCGCAATACGGGGCGCAGTTCATGCTGGAGCACGCTGAAGCCGAACAGCTGGCCCACCCGCTGCGAGGGGTGGTGGTACTGCAAGGGCAGGGTGAATCGTTGCTGTCTGCGGCATGGCGACGAATGGCCGCGCTTGGCGTGCGAGAAAGTGGTTTCTGAGCAGTGCGAGCAAAACAATTGAGCTAAGGTGCTATCAATTGGCCACGTCTTGGCGTGTGGTGTCCACCACACGAATGGTTCGCGCACCACGGATCGATGACAGGGAAGTTTGCTTTGATGACGAAGTACGCTGTGACGCTGCGTGCCCTGGAAACAGGCGACATGGGCTTTATCGAGCACCTGTATGCCACCAGTCGCGCCCTTGAAATGACCCACAGTGGCTGGCCGGCCGAGCAGATCGCCAGCTTCCTGAAGATGCAGTTCAACGCCCAGCACCAGTTCTATCAGCAGCACTTTGCTGGCGCTGAATTCTGCATCGTCGAAGCCGATGGCGAGCGGGCCGGGCGCCTCTACACCTATTTCGGCAGCACCTGCGCGGTGCTGATCGATATCGCCTTGCTTCCCCATTACCAGAAGCACGGTATCGGCAGCGGCTTGCTCGAAGCCCTGCTGCGCCGAAGCGACCAGCATCAGTTGCCGGTCGAGCTCTCGGTAGAGCCCTACAACCCGGCCTTGCAGCTATACCAGCGCTTCGGCTTTCAGGTTATCGACCAGAAGGGCGTGTACCTGCGCATGCGCCGCGAGGCCCCCGACCACCCCAGCAGGATGCCGTCATGAGCGAAACCATCGACTACACCATGCCCACCTATGCCGAGCTGGAGCGCGTGCCTGCCGACGCCTTCACTGTCCAGGTCGGGCCACAGCAGCACCTGCCCATTACCCGTGTGGCGCTGCGTGCGGGCGTGGCCATGAGCCCGGATTACGAATGCTATGCCATCGTCTTCGCCTTGCCCGAAGGCGTGCAACTGCCCCAGGCGGTTTTCCGCATCGGCGCCCCCGAAGGCCAGCAGTGGACCTTGATGATGACGCCGGTAAAACCCGAAGAAGATGGGCGATACGCCCTGGAGGCCGTTATCCACCGCAAGCGCGTCGCGGCTTGACGCCTGGGCGCATGTCGCCGCTGTCAGTGCGCAACCAAAAGCAGTAACTCCAACCGAAACAACAAAGGAAGTGTTCGAATGAGTGATGCATATTTGGGTGAAATCAGGGTCTTCGCGGGCACCTACGCCCCCGTTGGCTGGTTGCTGTGCCAGGGGCAGTTGTTGCAGATCGCCCAGTACCAGGCACTGTTTTCCATCGTCGGCACCACCTATGGCGGTGACGGGCGTACCACATTCGGCTTGCCGAATTTCAGCGGGCGCGCGCCGGTAGGCACGGGCAAGGCGCCGATCGTCAGTGCAGCGTTCGTGGCGGGGCAGCAAGCCGGCGTGGCGGTGGCGACCGTACTGAGCGCCAACATGCCAGCCCACACCCACTCGATGGGCGCCACCACCCAGAAGGCGACCACCCATATACCCGGGCCAACCACGCTGCTCGCGGCCGTCGAGGATGCTGCCGGCTCGCCCGTCAACATCTACGGTGAAACCAACAACAGCAGCACGCCGCTGAACATCACCCTGTCGCCGCAAAGCACCACGGTGGCCGGTGCCAGCCTGCCGGTCGATGTGCAGAACCCCTACCTGACACTGAGTTTGATCATCTGTACCGAGGGTTTCTACCCGACGCAGTCGTAACTGCCTTCACGCCAATGCCTGAAAACCGTCAATAACGCGCATATCCAGGAAGTGTTCAAATGAGTGAACCCTACATCGGTGAAGTGAAAATGTTCGCGGGCAACTTTGCCCCCTACGGTTACGCCCTGTGCCAAGGCCAGATCATCCCGGTTTCGCAGAACAGTGCCCTGTTCGCGATCCTGGGAACCTACTACGGTGGCAACGGCACCAGCAACTTCGCCCTGCCCAACCTCGCGGGCCGGGCGCCCTTGGGCCAGGGGCAATCAACCAGCGGGGCAAGTTACGTTGTGGGCCAGGCAGCGGGGCAGGAGAGCGTCAGCCTGCTGCAATCCAACATGCCGGCGCACACGCACAAGCTCACCGGCACCACGGCCAGCGGTGTCACCAACGTGCCATCGCCGACCACCTTCCTTGCCAGCGCCGAGGATGCGGCCGGTACACCGTTGAACATCTACGGCAGTGCTGCACCGAACACCACCCTGTTGCCGTCGTTGTTGGCCACCACCGGTGGCTCGCAGCCGTTCTCGGTGCGCAATCCCTACGTAGCCATCTCGTTCATCATCGCGCTCAGCGGTGAATGGCCTTCGCGCCCGTAAAGCTTCGTCACGTCGCGACTTAGCGGTATCCACCCTATTACGCAACAAAGGAAGTGTTCGATGAGTGAGCCATTCATTGCGGAAATAAAAATGTTCGCAGGCAACTTTGCCCCGCGGGGCTATGCCCTGTGCAACGGCCAGTTGCTTGCGGTTCAGCAGAATCAGGCGCTGACCGCCCTGATCGGCAACCTGTATGGCGGCACCCTGCCCACCACCATTGCGCTGCCGAACTTCGGCGGCTGCACACCGGTTGGCCAAGGCACGCTGACGGGTAGCAGCTCGGGGTTCACGGTGGGGCAGACCGGCGGGGTGGAAGCGGTGACCCTGACCAACGGCAACTTGCCATTTCACAACCACATCCTGAACGCCAACACCGCCCCAGGCGACCACAACACCCCGACGGAAACGTCGGTGCTGGCCTCGCCCACGGACGCGGCGGGTTCGCCGTTGAACATGTATGCAGAAGGCGTTCCGGTGGACACCCAAATGGCTTTGCAGGCTATTGGCAATAGTGGCCAGTCGCTGCCACTCTCCGTGCGCAATCCATACCTGAGCGTCTCGTTCATCATCGCGCTGACGGGGATCTACCCCACGCGAGATTGAACGGCCTGCTGCCTGGCCGTTGCTGGCCTGGCAGCGCAGGGTAACGACCGGTGGTGCCCGCCAGGGCACCGCCACTTTTTTCGGCCGCGGTGCATGAGGTTCGCGGCGTGAGGCCATTCCAGGAGGTGCTTCATGAAGTTCATCGAACGTTTTACGCGTAGGCAAGCCGCCCCTCAGCCTGCTGCCGAAGCTGTCGGCACGCCGCTGTTGATGGCGCTGGAACCGCGCATCATGTTCGATGCTTCGGTAGCCGTCGTCGCCCAGGATGCCACCGCGCAGGCCACCGCCGACGCGGCCAAGGACAGCACCGCCAGCTCCGCCGATGCCGCAAGCCAAGCGCCGGTGGCCACCGCCGACACCCGCAGCACCCAGAGCGAACGCCATGAGGTGGTGTTCATCGACGGCCAGGTGGCCAATGTCGAGCAACTGGTGGCGGGCCTTGGCAACAATGCCGAAGTGGTGGTGCTGGACCCCAACAAGGACGGCCTGCAGCAGATGGCCGACTACCTCAAGGGCCGCGAGAACCTGGACGCCATCCACCTGCTGTCCCACGGTGCCGACGGCACGGTGCAGCTGGGCAATGTGTGGCTGGCCAGCAACAACCTCGCCCAGCACAGCGAAGCCCTGCAGAGCATTGGTGCCGCGCTCAAGGCCGATGGCGACCTGCTGCTGTACGGCTGCCGCGTGGGCGAAAGTGCCAACGGCCAGGCTTTCCTCGATGACCTGGCGTCGCTCACCGGCGCCGATGTCGCAGCCTCTGCCGACGACACCGGTGCTGCAAGCCTGGGCGGCAACTGGACCCTGGAGCGCAGCAGCGGGCTGATCGAAACCACCGCCCTGGGCGCGCAGATGGACGGCTACCAGAGCCTGCTGGCAGTGTCGTTCAGCGGTGGCGTGAACGGCACCACGCCAACCGTGACCACTGGCACGCAGATGCGCTACGTGCTTGGCGATTTCAACAACGATGGCATCAGCGACATCCTTTACCAAACCGGCACCGCGGCTGGCAGCGCCTGGCTGTTTTCCGCGGGCCGGGCTGACGGCACTTTCGAGACGGCGGTGGCCCAGGGTTCCTCGCCATTCGCCAACGTGACGCTGATCGACGCGGCGGGGGCGGGCTACAACTACTACGCCGCCGACTTCGACGGCGATGGCGACACCGACCTGCTTGGCGTCACCACAACCTCGGGCCCTGCCTATCTGTACCGCAACGTCAACGGGACTTTTACCCGTGAAATCGCCAGTGGCTTCAACGGCACCCAGTATGGCGTGCGCCTGGTGGTGGGTGATTTCAACGGCGATGGTGCCGCCGACATCCTCTACCAACCCGGGTCCGTCGATGCCAGCAATTCATGGCGTTATGCGCTGAACAACGGCGATGGCACCTTCACCGATACTGCGCTGGCCAGTACGGTGTTCAGCGGTTTGACCCTGCCGGGCTACCTCACCTACAACTACCGGGTGGTGGACTTCGACGGCGATGGCGACCTGGATATCTTCGTCTTCACCAACAACACCACGGGTACCTTGTACCGCAATGACGGTACGGCCTTTACTTCGGTGACCATCGCCAGCGCCCCGATGCCGGCATTCGCTGCGCGTGCACTGATTGGCGATTTCGACGGTGACGGCGATGCCGATATCTTCTACCAAAGTGCCGCTGCCGTCGGGTCGGCATGGCTGTATGCCGAAAACCTCGGCAACGGCACCTTTGCGCCGGCGGTGACACAAAACTTGTCACCCTTCGCCGGCGTCATCATGACCGACTTCGCCAACCAGAACGTGCGCGTGGCCGACATGGATGGCGACGGCGACCTGGACGTGGTGGGCACCGCGGCCGGGCAGAATTTCAGCGTTTACTACCAGAGCGGCAGCACACCGAAACTGGTGAGCTCGACCCCGGCCGACGACACCCTCAACGTTTCGCCCACCGCCAACATCACCCTGACGTTCAGCCAGAGCGTGACCAAGGGCACTGGCAACATCTATATCGTGCGCACCTCCGACAACGTCGTGGTGCAGACCATTTCGGTGAGCAGTGGGCAGGTCACCGGCTTCGGCACCACCTGGACCATCGACCCATCGGACCTGGCCCAAGGTGTGGCTTATGCCGTGCGCATCGATGCGAAGACCTTCGTCAACGCCGACGGCAAGGTGTTCCTCGGCATCCTCAACAACACCCGGCTGAACTTCACCACCGCCACCAACGCCGCGCCAGTGGTCAGCAACCTCAATGGCGACGCGGTCAGCTACAGCGAGAAGGGCAGTGGCGTACTGATCGATGCGGGTAGCAATGCCTTAGTCACCGACGCCGATTCAAGCAACTTCGGCGGCGGCAACGTGCGGGTTTCGGTGACCGGCGGTGCGGTCAGCGGCGAGGATGTGCTGTCGATCCGAAATGCCGGAACGGCGGCCGGGCAGATAGCCGTTTCCGGATTCAGTGTGCTGTACGGTGGCGTGACCATCGGTAGCTTCACCGGCGGCACCGGCGGCAATGCCCTGGTGGTGACGCTCAACGCCAATGCCACGCCGATTGCCGTCAGCGCCTTGTTGCAGAACCTGGTGTACAGCAACAGCAACACCACCGCGCCCAATACCGGCACGCGCATCATCAGCGTCAGCGTCACCGACGACACCGGCACCAGCAGCACGGCGGCGGCGGTTACGGTCAACGTACTGGCGGTGAACGACCCGCCGCAGGTCACCGCCAATGGCACCAACCCGACCTTCACCGAGGACGGCGCCGCGGTCGCCGTGTTCAGCGGCGCCGCGATCAGCACCGTCGAAAGCGGGCAGACCATCAACCAGTTGACCCTGACCGTCAGCAACCTGGCCAATGGCACCGCGGAAAAACTGGTGATCGATGGCTCCGATGTCACCTTGACCAACGGCACCAGCGTGTTCACCAGCGGCAATGGCCTGACCGTCTCGGTTTCGGTGGCATCCGGCACCGCCACGCTCACCATCACCCACGGTGGGCTGTCCACTGCGACGGCCCAGAGCATTCTCAACACCATCGCCTACCGTAACGACAGCAACGCCCCGACCGGCACTTTGCGCACCGTCACCCTGACCAGCGTGCGCGACAGCGGTGGAACCAGCAACGGTGGCATCGACACCTCGGCCCTCAGCATCACCAGTGTCGTCACCCTGGTGGCGGTCAACGATGCCCCGGTGCTCAGCGGGGGGCCGTCTGTGATCGCCGCCACCAACGAAGACACCACCAGCAACGCGGTGGCGGTTTCCACGATTCTGGCTGGCGCCAGCTATTCCGACGCCGATGCGGACGCCGCCTCCGGCATCGCCATTATCGCCACCGCTGGCCGTGGCACCTGGCAGTACTCCACCGACGGCACCACCTGGACCAGCTTCGGCAGCGTATCGACCAGCAGTGCCCTGCTGCTGGCCTCGACCAGCCAGGTGCGCTACATCCCGGATGGTGCCAATGGCGAGAACGTCTCCTTCACCTACCGTGCCTGGGACCATACCACGGGCACGGCGGCCACCAACGGCTCGCCCAACACCGGCGACACTACCGCCAACGGTGGCACCACCGCGTACTCCACTGGCACCGCCCAGGTCACGCTTATCGTCACCTCGGTCAACGATGCGCCGGTGATAACCCCGGTGAACCCAACCCTGCCCGGCCTGACTGATACGGCCACCAACAATATTGGCAGCGGCGTCAGTACGTTGCTTGGCGGCGTTACCGATGTCGACAGCGGCGCCCTCAAAGGTATCGTCGTGACCGGCATCACGGGCACCTACGGCACCTGGCAGTTCAGCACCGACAATGGCGCCACCTGGATCAACATCGGCAGCGCCTCGGATACCTACGGGCTATTGCTGAGCCCCGCCGACCGCCTGCGTTTCGTACCCGATGGCGTGCACGGGGAAACCGCCACCGTCACTTACCGCGCCTGGGACCAGACCGGCGGAACCCAAGGCCTGCAAGGCCTGCGCACCAACGTCGCCGGGCTTACCGGCGGCAGCAATGCCTACTCCAGCGCCACCGATACCGCCAGCGTGGTGGTGACTGCTGTCAACGATGCACCGGTGGTGACCGGCAGCGGCGGCAGCGTGGCCTGGACCGAGGGCAACAACGTCACGTCCACCCCGGTGATCATCGACAGCGGCCTGATCGTCAGCGACCCGGATGGCCCAAGCATCGCCTCGGCCACCGTCAGCCTGGGCGGCAGTTATGTGCTGGGTGAAGATACCCTGGGCATAACCCTTGACGCCGCGACCACGGGCAACATCACTGCCACGTGGAACGCCATCACCGGCACTCTGACCCTCAGCGCCGCCGGCGGTGCCACCCAGGCGCAGTTCCAGGAAGCGCTGCGCTCGGTGACCTACACCAACAACTCGGACACCCCGACCACCACCACCCGCACGGTGTCGATCAAGGTCAACGATGGCAGCCTCGATTCCAACGTGGTCACCCGCAACGTGACCCTCACGGCGGTCAACGATGCGCCGCAGATCAGCGCACCAACCAACGTCAGCGTTACCGAGGACACACTGTCGCCGGTCACCGGCATCGTCATCAGCGATGTCGACTCCAGCAGCGGCACCCTCACCCTGACCGTCGCCGCCGGCAACCTCAGCGGCGTCAGCACCGGTGGTGTCAGCGTGGCTGGCAGTGGCTCGGCACTCGTTCTGACCGGCACCTTGAGCTCGATCAACGCCTACATCGCCGCAGGCAACCTGAAGTACACCACGGCGCTCAACGCCAACGGCAGCGTGACCCTTGGCATCAGCGTGGACACGGCCAGCGTCGCCACCGTCACCCGCAGCCTGACCCTCGACATCACCCCGGTGAACGACGCGCCGACCATCACCACGCCGGTTTTCATCAATGTCACCGAAGATGTTGCCATGCCCTTGTCTGGCATCAGCTTCGCCGATGTCGATGCCGGCAGCGGCAGTGTCACGGTGACGTTCAGCGTGGCCAACGGCAACGGCACGCTGACCGGTAGCCCCAGCAGCGGTGTGGCCATTACCGGTTCCGGCAGCAACAGCATCGTGCTCGAAGGCACCGTCGGCGACATCAACAGCATGATCAGCAATGGCCACCTGAGCTACCTGGGCGCGGCGAACGCAACGGGGGTGAAAACCCTGTCGATCTCCATCAACGACAACGGCAACACCGGCAGTGGTGGCCCGCTGACGGTGTCGGCGGACCTCTCGCTGGTGATCGCCGCCGTCAACGATGCCCCGGTCAACAGCCTTCCACCCTCCCAGACGGTGCTGCAGGACAACGTGCTGACCTTCAGTACCGGCAATGGCAACCTGATCAGCGTCTCGGACGTGGACATCGGCGCTAACCCGATGGTGGTCACCCTCACCGCCAACCACGGCCTGCTGACCCTGAGCCAGACCACCGGCCTGAGCTTCATTGTCGGTAATGGCTCAAGCAATGCGACCATGACCTTCAGCGGCAGCCTCAGTGACATCAACGCGGCGCTCAACGGCCTGACGTTCGCCCCAACCGCCGGTTACTTCGGCACCGGCTCACTGACCATCGAGAGCAACGACCAGGGCAATTCCGGCAGCGGCGGCGCGAAAAGTGACATCGACACCCTGCTGATCACCGTATCGCCGGCCAACCCGAAGGTCGTCAGTGTGACCGCGCTGCCCGGCAGTGATGGCCAGCACAAGGTGGGCGATACTGTCTACATCGTGGTCAATTTCGACAACGCCGTGGTGGTCGACCTCACCGGTGGCCAGCCAAGCCTGCTGCTGGAAACCGGCGCCATTGACCGTGAAGCGGTGTATATAAGCGGCTCGGGAACGAACCAGCTGGTGTTCCGCTACACCGTGCAGGCCGGTGACACCTCCGCCGACCTGGACTACGCCAGCACCGCATCGCTGCGCGCCAATGGCGCGGTGCTGCAAAGCGGCGCGGGCTATTCGGCGGTTCTCACCCTGCCGACCGTGGGCGGCGCCAATTCCCTGGGTGGCCAGCAGAACATCGTGGTCGACGGTATCGTGCCGACCATCAGCTCGGTGACGCTGCCGGCCGATGGCAACTACCGGCTGGGCCAGAACCTCGATTTCGTGGTCAACTTCAGCGAGGCGGTGACGGTCGACAGCACCGGCGGTACGCCGCGTCTGGCGGTCACCCTGGATAACGGCGGCATCGTGTATGCCGACTATCTGTACGGCTCCGGCGGCAGTGCGCTGGTGTTCCGCCTGACCGTTGCCAGTGGCCAGTTGGATACTAACGGCATCAGCGTCGGCAATACCTTGCAGCTCAATGGCGGCAGCGTGTACGACCAGGCCGGCAACGCCAGCACGACCGCGTTCACGCCGGGCAACAGCAGCGGCATCCTGGTCGATGGCGTGGTGCCAAGCGTGGCCAGTGTGGCCGTGCCGGCCAATGGCAGCTACAAGGCCGGCGAAGTGCTGAGCTTCACCGTCAACACCAGCGAAGCGGTGCTGGTCGACACCCTTGGCGGTACGCCGCGCCTGGTGTTGAACGTGGGCGGCGTGACCCGGTACGCCAGCTATGTGTCCGGCACAGCCGAGGGCGCCTTGTTGTTCCAGTACACCGTGCAGGCGGGCGACACTGCCAGCGGCGGCATTGGCGTCAGCGGCACCCTGGACCTCAATGGCGGGCATGTCAACGACCCGGCCGGCAATGCACTGGCGCTGAGCCTCAATGGTGTTGGCAGCACGGCCGGCGTGATCGTAGACACCACCACGCCGTATGCCACCAGCATCACCCGGCTGGATACGACGCCGAGCACCAGCGCCTCGGTCAGCTACAGCGTGACCTTCAGTGAGCAAGTGCTGCACGTGGATGCCAGCGATTTCAACCTGGTTTTCGGTGGCGATGTCGCTGGCAGCATTCAGAGCGTCAGCAGTACCGACGGCATTACCTATACCGTCACCCTGGGCGGCCTGACCGGCACCGGCACCGTGCGCCTGGACCTCAAGCCTGGCACCGACATCACCGATGCCGCAGGCAACCTGATACCGGGCGGACGGGTCGGGGTGAACTACGCCATCGACCGTGTGGCGCCGAGCGTGTCTACCGTGGCTGTGCCGGCCAACGGCACCTACGTCGCCGGCCAGAACCTCGACTTCATCGTCAACCTGGACGAAAACACCCGGGTCGACACCAGCGGCGGCACCCCACGCATCGCGGTGACGCTGGGCAACGGCGAAGTCGCCTATGCCCAGTACCTGTCCGGCTCCGGCTTGCAGTCGCTGGTGTTCCGCCTGACCGTCGTAAATGGCCAGTTGGATAGCGACGGCATCAGCTTGGGCAACGTCATCGAGCTCAACGGCGGCACCCTGCGCGATAACGTGGGCAACGATGCCAACCTGCAACTGAACAACGTCGCCGACACCCGTGGTGTACTGGTGGATGCCGTGGTGCCGGTGATCGCCAGCGTCGACGTGCCGGCGAGCGGCAGCTACAAAGCGGGCGATGTGCTCAGCTTCACCGTCAACACCAGCGAAGGCGTAGTGGCCGACACCCTCGGTGGCACGCCACGCCTGGTGCTGACCGTGGGAGGGGTGACCCGTTATGCCAGCTATGTGTCCGGTGGCGCCGACGGTGCGCTACTGTTCCAGTACACCGTGCAGGCCGGTGACACGGCCTCTGGCGGCATTGGCGTCAATAACACGCTGGACCTCAACGGCGGGCACTTCAACGACCCGGCCGGCAATGCGCTGGCGCTCAGCCTGAACGGCCTGGGCAGCACCGCCAACGTGCTGATCGACACCACGACGCCGTATGCCACCGGCATCACCCGGGTAGACACGACCCCGACCAACAGCGCTACGGTCAGCTACCGCGTGACGTTCAGTGAAACGGTGGCGAACGTGGACGCCAGCGACTTCAACCTGATCTTCGGCGGTGATGTCACGGGCAACATTCAGAGCGTCAGCAGCCTCGACGGCATGACCTACACCGTGACCCTGGCCAACTTGAGCGGCACCGGCACCGTACGCCTGGACCTCAAGCCCGGCACCGATATTGCCGATGCCGCCGGCAACCTGGTACCAGGCGGGCGCGTTGGCGTGAGCTACGCCATCGACCGCGTCGCGCCGAGCGTGACCGCCGTGGATGTGCCGGCCAACGGCACCTACGTCGCCGGCCAGAACCTCGACTTCACCGTGCACATGAGTGAAGTGGTGCAACTGGACACCAGCAACGGTAGCCCGCGCCTGGCCGTCACCTTGGACAACGGTGGCACGGTGTACGCCGAGTACCTGTCCGGGGCCGGCAGCAGCGTGCTGGTGTTCCGCCTGACCATCACCAGCGGCCAGCTGGACACCACCGGCATCAGTGTGGGCAGCGGCCTGCAGCTCAACGGCGCGACCCTGCGCGATGCCGTGGGCAACGCTGCGCAAACCACGCTCAATGGCCTGCCGGCCACCGATGGCATCCTGGTGGATGCCGTGGTGCCGACCGTGGCCACGGTGACGCTGCCATCGCCGGGTGCCTACAACGCCGGTGACGTTTTGCGCTTCACCGTCAACGCCAGTGAGCCGGTGGTCGTCGACACCAGCACCGGCACGCCACGGCTGGCCGTGAACATCGGCGGGGTGACCCGCTATGCAACCTACGTTTCCGGCTCCGGCACCTCGGCGCTGGTGTTCGAGTACAGCATCCAGCCAGGCAACAACAGCACCAGCGGCATCAGCCTGGGCGCCAGCATCGATCTCGATGGTGGGTCCCTCACCGATGCCGCTGGCAATGCAATGAACCTTGCGTTGAACGGAGCAGGCTCCGGCGCAGGCATCATCGTCGACACGGTCGCGCCACAGGTCAGCGACATCGTGCGGGTCGACACCACACCGAGCAACGCCAGCACCGTGCGCTACACCGTTACCTTCGATGAAAGCGTTTCCGGGGTAGACAGCGCGGACTTCTCGCTGGCCTTCACCGGCAGCGCCAGCGGCCGTATTGCCTCGGTGGAGCAGGTCAATGGCCGCACCTATACCATCGTCGTCGACAACCTCAGCGGCGCCGGCAACGTGCGCCTGGACCTGAACGCCAGCGGCACCGGCATCACCGACGTGGCCGGCAACCCGATCAGTGGCGGGCTGGCGGGCAGCGTGTACAGCATCGACCGCGTCGCCCCTTCGGTAACCGGTGTGACGGTGCCGGCCAGCGGTACCTATGTGGCTGGCCAGCAGCTGGACTTCACCGTCAACACCGACGAGGCCGTGCTGGTGGACACCGGGGACGGCGCACCGCGCCTGGCCATCACCCTGGACAACGGGCGGGTGGTGTATGCCGATTACCTGGCAGGCTCCGGCGGCAGCGCCTTGGTGTTCCGCCTCAACGTCACCAGCGGCATGGCCGGTAACGGCAACTTCAGCGTGGCACCCGTCATCGACCTCAACGGCGGCAGCATCCGCGATGCCCGCGGCAACGATGCAGTGACCGCGCTGAACAACGTGGGTGACACCTCAGGCATTCTGGTCGATGCCCGCGCCCCGCGCGCCACCAGCATCGTGGTCGATGGTCCGGTACTGCCGACCGACCGTAGCCTGAGCTTCACCCTGACCTTCGATGAACCGGTAAGCGGTGTGGACGCCAGCGATTTCAGCGTGCTGGGCACCAACACCGCGAGCGGGGTGGTGCAGCAGGTGCAGCGCATCGATGCCAGTACCTACCGCATCGTGGTCGGTAGCCTGCGCGGCCAGGGCACGCTGGCCTTGAGCCTGAATGCGCTGGGCAGCGGCATCCAGGACGCGGCTGGCAATGCCATGGCGCTGAGCTTGGTGGGCCAGGCCCAGGGCATCCAGACCCAGGACGTGGGCGACCTGCAGTACCGGCTCAACCCACCGCAGGCGCTGGGTGACCCGCGCTCCACCGTGCTGCAGCCCCAGGTGCCTGGGCCGCAGCTTAACGAAAGCGTGTCACCGCTGCTGCCGGGGGCGCTGTTCGAGGTGCGCAGCGTGGGGGGGGATATCCAGCCCCTGGGCACGATCTTCCTCGGCAACGCCAGCAGTGCGCCAAGCTTCATCGCCCAGGTATTTGGCAGCAGCGACAGCGCCGCCGTGCAGGCGGGCTTCGGCGGCTTTGCCAGCGGCGGTAACGGCGTGTTCGGCAGCAGCACCTTGGCGGCGATTTTCAGCCATGAGGTGCCGGGTGTCAGCGACATGAACGTGTTCAACGGCAGCCAGTGGCGGCCAGCCGACCTCAGCCAGGGGCTGCGCGGGGTGTTCGGCGTGCCGACCTTCGGCCAGCAACTGCAACAACTCAACGATGCCGAGCAGCGCCAGGTGCGCGACTTGGCTCACGCCTTGGCCCAACCGGCCCAGATCGGGCGGCAGGCATGAAATACACACAACACTTGATGAACAAGCCGTACCAGGGGGCGGCTCAAGGATGAAGAAGAGTCACAAACTGTTCGCCGCCAGCCTGTTGGCGTTGGCCGTCAGCGGCTGCGCGGTCACCAGCCAGCCAATCGACCGCAGTGTCAGCGAGGAACGCGCACGGGCGGATCTTGCCAGCATGTTCAAGGGGCAGGAGCCGCTCAATGGCCCGCTCACCTTGCACCAGGCCATGGCCCGTGCGGTGAAGTACAACCTTGAGGCACGGCTTAAGGTGATGGAAGAAGCCCTGGCCAAACGCCAGGTCGACCTGGCTCAGTTCGACATGCTGCCGCGCATGGCGCTGGATGCAGGCTATGTCGGGCGCAACAACGTCAGCGCCTCCAGCAGCCAGAGCATCCGCACCGGCACCCAGTCGCTGGAGCCGTCCACCTCCCAGGACCGCGACCGCGATGTGGCCGACCTGACCATGGTGTGGAACGTGCTGGACTTCGGTGTGAGCTACGTCAGCGCCAAGCAGCAGGCCGACCAGCGCCTGATTCTGCAAGAGCGCAAGCGCAAGGTGGTCCACACCATCACCCAGGATGTGCGCTCGGCCTACTGGCGCGCAGTGGCGGCGCAGCGCCTGCTGAGCCAGATCGACGCGCTGATGCGGCGCATTCACCAGGCCCGTGACAACAGCCAGAGCATGAGCGCCCAACGCATCGGCGACCCGGTGCAAACCCTGAGCTACCAGCGCGCCCTGATCGAGGCCACCCGCCAGCTGGAAGAGCAGCGCCGCGCGTTGTCGCTGGCCAAGACCGAGCTGGCGGCGCTGATCAACCTGCCGCTCAATACCGAATTCACCCTGGCGCCGGAAGAAGGCTACGTGGTGCCGACCTTCAAGGGCGACTTCGCCAAGCTTGAGCAGCAGGCCCTGGCCAGCCGCCCTGAGTTGCGCGAGCAGGACTACCAGGCGCGCATCAGCGCGGCAGAAACCCGCAAGGCCATGCTGCGCATGCTGCCGGGCCTGGAGTTCTCGGCCGGTGGCCACTACGATAGCAACTCGTTCCTGACCAACCAGAGCTGGGCCGACTATGGCGTGAAGGTGACCTGGAACCTGTTCAACGTGCTCTCGGCACCGGCGGCGATCAAGGTGGCCGAGGCGGGTGAAAACGTCGCCGCAGCACGGCGCCAGGCCATGTCGATGGCGGTGCTGGCGCAGTTGTACGTGGCCAACGCCAACTTCAACGAGTCGGTTCGCCAGTTCCGTACCAGCGAAGAGCTGGCCACGCTGGATGGGGAAATCGCCGGGCAACTGCGCAACCGCTACCAAACCCAGAACATCGGTGAGCTGGAGCTGATCCAGGGCGAGTTGAACAACTTGCAGACCCAGCTCAAGCGCGACCTGGCCTACGCCGAGCTGCGCAATGCGTACGCGCAGCTTTATGTCAGCTCCGGGGCCGACCTGCTGCCCGATACCTTGCCTGACAGCAACCTGCAGACCATCGCCAGCGCGTTGCGCAATGGCGAGGCGAACTGGAACCGCTGATCGGCTGTAAAAAAGGGGGCCTGCCTGACGGCGGGCCCCCTGTCTTGTAGCCGGCTGGGTATCAGTGCAGCTTCAGGCGCGGCTCGGTGCCGCGGCCAATCTTGCTGCCCAGCATCATCAAGGCCGTGCGGAAGAACCCGTACAGCGCCATCTGGTGCATGCGGTACAGCGACACGTAGAACATCCGCGCCAGCCAACCTTCGAGCTTCACGCTGCCCATCAGGTTACCCATCAGGTTGCCCACCGCCGAGAAGCGCGACAGCGATACCAGCGAGCCGTAGTCCTTGTAGGTGTAGGTGGGCAGCGGCTTGTTCTCCAGCCGCGCCTTCAGGCTTTGCGCCAGCATCGACGCCTGCTGGTGCGCGGCCTGGGCCCGTGGCGGCACGTTGCGGTCGCTACCCGGTTGCGGGCAGGCGGCGCAGTCGCCGAAGGCGAAGATGTTGTCGTCGCGGGTGGTTTGCAGGGTAGGGCGCACCACCAGCTGGTTGATACGGTTGGTTTCCAGGCCGTCGATGTCCTTGAGGAAGCCCGGTGCACGAATGCCCGCCGCCCACACCTTGAGGCTGGCCTGGATCACTTCGCCGTCCTTGGTTTTCAGGCCGTCCTCGGTCACTTCGCTGACGGCGGCGTTGGTCATCACCTTCACGCCGAGTTTTTCCAGGGTCTTGTGCACCGGCACGCTGATGCGCTCTGGCAGCGCCGGCAGCACGCGCGGGCCAGCCTCGATGATGGTGATGTGCATGTCCTTGGGCTGGATACGGTCCAGGCCATAGGCTGCCAGCTCGTGGGCCGCATGGTGCAGCTCGGCCGCCAGCTCCACGCCGGTGGCACCAGCGCCAACGATGGCCACGCTGATTTTTTCGCTGGCCACGTCACCGGCGTGGGCGCGCAGGTAGTGGTTGAGCAGCTGCTGGTGGAAGCGCTCGGCCTGCTTGCGGGTGTCGAGGAACAGGCAGTGCTGCGCCGCGCCCAGGGTGCCGAAGTCGTTGGTGTTGGAACCTACGGCGATCACCAGCGAGTCGTAGCCCAGGGTGCGCGCAGGCAGCAGTTCGCGGCCCTCTTCATCGAGGGTCGCGGCCAGCTGGATCTGCTTGCCTTCACGGTCCAGGCCGCTCATGCGCCCCAGCTGGAAGTTGAAGTGGTTCCACTTGGCCTGGGCCACGTAGTTCAGTTCGTCTTCCGAGGAGTTCAGCGAGCCGGCGGCCACTTCGTGCAACAGCGGCTTCCAGATGTGCGTGAGGTTGGCGTCGACCAAGGTGATGTCGGCCTGCTTGCGCTTGCCGAGGGTTTTACCCAGGCGGGTCGCCAGTTCCAGGCCGCCGGCGCCGCCGCCGACAATCACGATGCGATGAGTCATGGGGATATCTCATAAGGTTTACGGAATGCGTGGCCCCAGGGGCCGGCCGCACACTGCGCAAGGGGAGGGCGAGCGCGAAGCAGCTCATAGCACCAGTCCACTCAGCAGGCGGCTGATGAGGCCCAACCCGATGGTCACCGCCAGCACCAGCACCAGGAGCAGCCAGGGCCGGAAAGGCCGGCGCTCGACTTGGTGCTGAGGGGCTTGCAGGTACGCATCGACACGACGCTGATCTTCAGGATTCAGACGGCTGGTCATGGTGGGCCTCGTCAGGTAGACGTTTGTGACTGCATGCACGCTACAGCGTTCATGCAGGCGCTTGAGACAAATGATAATGCTTTCTATCCCTGGCGCCGAGTGTACGCCATTGCAATGATGCTCGGCACTGGATCAAAGACTGATGCCCACGTCGAACACGATGCTGCGCCCCAGGTTGCCACGCAGGAAATCCGGCGCATCGGGGTGGGCGAACAGCACCCGGGCAAAGGTCGGCCCCACCAGCGACAGCGACCGCCAGCCCTGGCGCAGGTACTCGGTGGGCGGCGGGAAGTGGGTGTTGAGGTCGAGCACTTCGCGCTTGAGGCTGGAGAAGGCGATGATGTCCAGCTCGCCCAGCTCCAGCCCGCGTTCGCGGTAGTTGTGCGCCTTCTTGCGCAAGGTCGGCGCCAGGCGCGCGAGCAGTTCGGTGGCGGCGATGCGCCGTGGGCGGGTTTCGCGGCGAACCAGCTGCGCCAGGGAGAAGGCGCTGCGCCGGCGCTGCAGCTCTTCGCGCCACTCGTCGTTCAGGCGGCGGCCCTCGTCGAGCACGAAAAACACCTCGAATGCCGCATCGCGAAACAGCACGTCTGGTGGCTCCTGGCCGGCCGGGGTGAAGTCTTCGCTGCGGTAAGGGATGTTCAGCCCCTGCAACAGGCGCTGGCACACCCACCGCTCCCGCTCCCACTTGCGGGCGTTGGAGAGGAAGGCATTGGCTTGTTCGGCCTGGATGGTAAGCAGGCGCAGGTAGTCTGAGTCATCCATGGGAACAAGCTTAGTCGCTAATCGATGACGGTAAGATGCTGTTTGTGCGTAGGAATCGGGGCAGGGTATAGACTCAGGTTTTAACCACATGGCAGTCAGGGGTATTTCAGGTGATCAGCGCACAGGTGTTGTCCACAACCAGCCTTGCCGTGGGCTGGTGCGGTTATGTGCCCGTGCTGATCTGGGCGGCCAGCCGCACGCGCTGGGTGGAGCTGGTCACCGACCGACGCCGCCAGCACTTGCTGTTCGGCACGGTGTTCTGCCTGTTTGCCCTGTGGTTGGTGCGGCGCGATTTCGAAACGGGGGTGTCGTACCACTTCATCGGCATGACGGCGGTGACCTTGCTGCTGGACTGGCCGTTGGCGGTGCTCGGTGGTTTCTTTGCCCAGCTGGGCCTGCTGGCGCTGGGGCGCCAGGACCTGGCGGCGCTTGGGGTCAATGGGCTGCTGCTGGTGGGCTTGCCGGTACTGATTACCGAGGTGTGCGCGCTGCTGGTGGAGCGGGCGCAGCCGCGTAACCTGTTCGTGTATATCTTCTGCTCGGGGTTCTTTCCCGCCGCGTTGACGGTGCTGGTGTGCCTGCCGGTAGCGCTTGGGGTGTTGTGGCTGGATGGGGTGTTCGCGATGCCGGAATGGCTCAGCGATTTCATTGGCTACCTGTGGTTGATGATGTTCCCGGAGGCGTTCATCAACGGCATGGTGATCAGCGCGCTGGTGGTGTTTTGCCCCGAGTGGCTGGAAACGTTCAACCGCACGCGCTACTTGCAGGCGCCCTGGAAGGAAGATGAGCGCTGATTGTCGTGCTGTTTGTGGTGGCCCCTGGTAGGAGCGAGCAAAGCTCGCGAAGCGCCGCCAAGCGGCGCCAACTGCACCCACCCAGGCCATTCACCTCAATGCCGCGGCTCCAGATCCCCCGAAAACAATTCATCTTCCGAATCCGGCGCCACCGGAATCTTGTGCTCCTCGGCCGCCCAGGCCCCCAGGTCGATCAATTTGCAACGGTCGGAACAGAACGGCCGGAACGCGCTCTTCTCGTTCCATTCCACAGGTGCGCCACAGGTCGGGCAATCGACGGTCAATGGCTGGCTCATGGCTGGCCTCCTCGTAAAGTCAGGTAAAAGTGGTGCAGGCGGTCAATCTGCTCGTGCAGCGCGGCGAGGTCGCCGTCATTGACCACCACATCGTCGGCATGGCCCAGGCGTTCCTCACGCCC
The DNA here is from genome assembly GCF_011752565.1 of Pantoea sp. Ap-967. Lineage (GTDB taxonomy): Bacteria > Pseudomonadota > Gammaproteobacteria > Pseudomonadales > Pseudomonadaceae > Aquipseudomonas. The sequence continues at coordinate 232,367 of NZ_VWXK01000004.1, read as the reverse complement.
CAGCTGGGCCTTGAGAATTGCCTGCACCTGCTCGGCACTGGTGTTGTCACGTGCCAGGGTGCGTTCTACCTGCAGCGCCTCAGGCACATCGATCACCAGCACGCGCTGCACCTTCTGGTACTGGCCCGATTCGACCAGCAGCGGCGACACATACACCGCATAGGGCGACTCGGCCTTGGCCAGGTAGCTGAAGATTTCCTGCCCGATCAGCGGGTGCAGCAGTTGTTCCAGCCACTTGCGCTGGGCCGGGTCGGCGAAGATCAACTGGCGCAGCGCCGCACGGTCGAGCTGGCCGTCTTCCAGCAGCACGCCAGGGCCGAAGCGCTCGACGATGCTGGCCAGTGCCGGGCGGCCGGGCTCGACCACCCAGCGCGCCGCCTGGTCGGCATCGACCAGGTGCACGCCAAGTTCGACGAAACGCTCGGCGGCCGCGCTCTTGCCGCTGCCGATGCCGCCGGTAAGCCCGAGAATCCAGGGGGTGAAGGCCTTGGTGGTCATCACATTCCAAACTGTTGCAGGTAGAAGGTGACTATTTCATCACCCCAGAGCACGGCAATCCACCCCGCAATTGCCAGATAGGGCCCGAACGGAATCGCGGTGCGCACCGATTGCCCGCGCAGGCGCAACAGGCACAGGCCCGCCACCACCCCAACCAATGACGACAGCAGCAACGTCACCGGCAGCACCTGCCAACCGCCCCAGGCGCCGATCAGCGCCAGCAGCTTGAAGTCGCCATGGCCCATGCCTTCCTTGCCGGTAACCAACTTGAACACCCAATACACCGTCCACAGGCTGAGGTAGCCGGCCACCGCGCCCCACAGCGCATCGTGCAACGGCACCAGGGTGCCCAGGGCATTGACCATCAGCCCCAGCCACAGCGTTGGCAGCACCAGCACGTCGGGCAACAGTTGCTGGTCATGGTCGATCAGGCTCAGCGCCAGCAGGCTCCAGGTGAGCAACAGCAGGGCCAGGGCCTCCAAGCCAGGGCCGGAGTGCCAGGCCACCGTCATCGACAGCAATGCGCAAGCCACTTCCACCAGTGGATAACGGGCACTGATCGGCTGCTTGCAGGCCGAGCAACGCCCGCGCAATGCCAGGTAGCTGAGCACCGGAATGTTCTCCCAGGCACGGATGCCATGGCCGCAATGCGGGCAGTGGGAGGCGGGCAGCGACAGGTTGAAGCGTGTGTGCTCGGTGGTCGGCAGGCCCAGCACCTCTTGCGCTTCGCGCTGCCACTGGCGGTCGAGCATGATTGGCAGGCGGTACGCCACCACATTGAGAAAACTGCCCACCAGCAGGCCGAGCACGGTCGCCAGGGTAATGAAGTAGGCCGGATGCCCGGCCAGGAAAGTCCACAGAGTCATGTTCAGATCAAGCTACCCAACTGGAAGATCGGCAGGTACATCGCCACCACCAGCCCACCGACCAGCAGGCCCAGAACCAGCACGATGGCGGGCTCCAGCAGGCTGGTCAACTGGTCCAGCGCCTGGCTGACCTGTTCCTCGTAATGGCTGGCGGATTTTTCCAGCATCAGGTCCAGCGTGCCGCTGGATTCGCCAATGGCCGTCAGTTGCACCAGCAGTGGTGGGAACAACGGTTCCAGCGCCATCGCCTGGTTCAGCGCCTGGCCGTTGGCCATGGCCCGGCGCACCTGCATCACCGCCTGCTCGTGCAGGCTGCTGCCACAGGCCCTGGCCACCGTGCCCAGTGCATCGAGCAGCGGCACCCCCGCTGCATAGGAGGTTGCCAGGGTGCGGGCGAAACGGGCCAGGGCGGCCTGGTTCAGCAGCGGCCCGAACACCGGCAGGCGCAAGGCCTGGCGAGATATCCACAGGCGCGCTGGTGCATGCTTTCGGTAAAGCTGGCTAACTGCAAACCCCAAGACAAGCCCAGTGATTGCCAGCACCGGCGCATACCGCCCCAGCCCTGTGGATAAGTCGATCACCCATTGGGTGAACGCTGGCAGCCCCGCCTCGAACCCGGCAAACAGGCTTTCGAAGCGCGGAATCACTTCCAGCAACAAGATCGCCGCAACACCCAGCCCGGTCAGCAACAGCAGCAGCGGGTAGAACATCGCCTTGCGCACCCGCTTGTGCAACACCTGGCGCTGCTCCAGCATGCCCGCCAGTTGCTCCAGCTGCCGGTCCAGCGTGCCAGACTGCTCGCCCACGCGAATCAGGTTGCAGTACACGCCATCGAACCACGCCGGGTGGCGCTGCAGCGCATCCGCCAACCCCAGCCCTGCGGCCACATCCTGTTTCAATTGGCCGAGCAACGCCGCCTGCGCCGCGCTGCAGCCACTGCGGCCCATCACCTCGAAGGCCTGCAACAGCGGCACCCCGGCCTTGAGCAAGGTCGCCAACTGCCGGCTGAACCCCGCTGGGTCGGCCTTCACCCGCGCCTTCGGCAAGCGCCATTCAAAGCTGCCTGTAGGCCGCAGGCTGGCCACCCGGATACCCTGGCGCAGCAGCCCGGCCCGCGCATACGCCGGGCTGCGCCCGCTGATTTGGCCGCTGACCGCGGCACCGCTGGCGTTGGTGCCGCGCCAGGTGTAGAGCTGTGTAGAAGTGTTCATGCCAAGGTCCTTTTTCCACCCCGGCGACAAGCCTGGAAACAGCTTGCCGCCTCCCTGGGCAGGCGTGCGTCCGTGATGCTCACTAGAGTAGTTCAGCGAAGATGACGCCCTGGCGGGCAGGGGTGACAAAAGGTGTCTGTTCAGGCCTACTGCGCCGCTGTCCGCTGGGGCGAGCCTGACCCTCACGGCTACACGTATCAAAAAGGAAACCGTTCATGAAAGGGCAACGCGGCATTACCCTGATCGAATTGATGATCGTCATTGCGATCATCGGCATTCTTACGACCATCGCCTTGCCGATGTACACCAACCACCAGTCCCGCGCCAAGGCAGCGGCTGGCTTGCTGGAAATCAGCGCGCTGAAAACGGCCATGGACCTGCGCCTGAACGAAGGCAAGGACGTCGCCAACGTATCCGCCCTGGGCGGCCAGCCCGCCACCGCGCACTGCGCGATCACCGCCACCGGCAAGGCCGCCGACGGCACCGCCGCCATCACCTGCACCCTGGCCGACGCCCCGGCCAACGTGCTGGGCAAGACCCTGACCCTGTCGCGCACGGCCAGCGGCTGGCAGTGTGCGACCAATATCGAGGAAGACCTGGCGCCAAGCGGGTGCACGGCGTCGTGAAGAAAGGGGAATAAGCCGGGGAAACAGGGGTTTACGCAGCGGGTGCGGCAGTGGTACGTTGCGCTACACGCCGGTGTAGCTCAGTCGGTAGAGCAGCGCACTCGTAACGCGAAGGTCGCAGGTTCGATTCCTGTCTCCGGCACCAGTACTCTAGGTTTGATGCAGCTTTGTTTGCATATAGCCTTCCCTAAAATGCCCGCCCTGTGCGGGCATTTTTGTTTCTACTTCCTTCACCCCGACGCCTTCCAGCCGCTGCCCACCGGGCGCCGTTTTCGACTTAATCTCTGACCACTTTCCACTTAGGCTTGCACGATTTTTGAGATAGTGCTTATCTGGTTTCTGGCTTTCGCCCAGTATTTACGGGGTGTTTGTCAAAAAATTTAAAGATAGTGCGTTTGCCGATTAGAGATAATTTTTAGATGGCCAGCTTTTCTCATCACGATCTCCGACTGCTGAACCCTTCCTTTGACTCGCCTCTGGTTGACGTGCTGAGTGAGCTTGAATTCCTGCGCAGGTTGAGGCTGGAGGGGGACACGCCGCCGCAGGTTTTCTTCCAGCTCAAGGGGCTGTTCCATACGTTGGAGAGCTTGGGGTCTGCGCGGATCGAGGGCAACCACACCACCCTGGCGGACTACATTGACAGCAAGGTTGAAGGGAAAGCTGAAAGCACTGATCAGTTGCTTGAGGTTGCAAATATCGAGAAGGCGATGGACTACATCGAGGAGGTGATGAAGCCTGGTGTAGACCTGACAGAGCACACCATTCGCGAGCTGCATGCCCTGACCGTACTCGGTTTGCGCCGCGAAGGCGACAAGACGCCCGGGGCCTACCGCGAAGGGCCTGTCAGGATTTCCCAATCCGAACACTCCCCGCCAGATGCTGTGCTGGTGTCCCAATACATGCAGGAGCTGGTCAGCTTCATCAATCGCGACGACTCACCCAAGTACGCGTTGATGAAGGTTGCCTTGGCCCACCATCGTTTCGGTTGGATTCACCCATTCGGCAATGGCAATGGGCGGGTAGTGAGGCTGCTCACCTATGCGCTGTTGATGAAGTACGGCTTCAACGTAAATGTGGGTGGGAGGGTGCTCAACCCTACGGCAGTGTTTTGCAATGACCGAGAAAATTACTACGCCATGCTTGGAGTGGCCGATACCGGCACCACCGAGGGCTTGGAGGCGTGGTGCGTCTATGTATTGCAAGGCATTCGGGACGAGCTTGAGAAAGTAGACAGGCTTACCAACTATGCCTATCTCACGGAGTGCATCCTGTCGCCGGCAGTGGCTTTTGCGCGCAGCCGCGAGTGGATTACAGAAGCTGAAGAGCACGTCCTGGCCTGTGCGATCAAAATGAAGGTAGTGAAGTCGGCAGACATTGCCCATGCGCTGCCCAAGCTCACGGCTGGCCAGCGAACCTATCAGATCAAGAGGCTGGTCGACCAAGGCATGCTTGTTCCGGTTAGCGCGGGGTCAAGGCAGTACACGATTGGCTTCTCCAGTAATTACCTCATACGCGGGGTAATCAAGGCACTGAGAGAGCAGGGTTTCATCCCTGAGCCACTTGATAAGCCGTGATAGTGGTTTGGTCCAGGTGCTCAGGTGGGAGCAGGCATTCGACATGTACCCAACACCCTATGGGAGATAACCCAGCCCTGCGGGTAGTGCTGTCGCGCAGGGTACATTGCCAGCAGGTGCGCCGCGCCCCCCTGTAGGAGCGGGCTTGCCCCGCGAACACCGGCGAAGCCGGTGCCATCCACCGCGTCGCCTGCTTCGCGGGGCAAGCCCGCTCCTACAGAATTATCTGTTAAATCATATTGTTATGATGTTTTCCATGAGAGCCAACCCACCTCTGCGGGCTGCGCTGGCGCGCAGGGAACAGTGCCAGCAGGCGCGCTGCAATTTACCCTGTGGGAGCGGGCTTGCCCGCGAAGCAAGCGACGCGGTAGATAGCACCGGCGATGAGGCCATCAGCGCTGGCGGCTCGCCTGGCCGCCGAGCAACTGGCGGGCCCGCGCCGCCAGCTGTTCACAACCCGAAGGGATCAGCACGCAGATCCCCAGATAATGCTGCAGGTGCAAGGTGATGATCTGCGTTTCCACCTGCAGGTCCCAGTAGCGCTCATCCAGCCCGTCCAGGCGCTGCGTCCAGCCCGGTTTCCAGAGTGCACGCCAATTGCTCGAAAAGGCTCTGGTCGGCGACGGTCGATACTTCGATTTCCAGCGTTGATCCCTCGCGGTGCAGGCCGGCAGATGCACCGCGAGCCTAGCACACGGCCCCTCCCTGATTTTTCAGGCATTGCTGGAACTGACGAGGCAATTACCCGTCTAGGGAGAGGGCTGCGTTGTGTGCCCGCAACGACGACTCTGCGCACTGCCATTGAGATCCATCCAAAACGCTGGAATGATCGGGCGCTGCCTCGCCGTGGATACCAGTAGCAGCAAGCGGCACAAGCGTTGCTGCAATGAAACGCGGCGCTCGGCGTAACCTCGAAAAGCTAGGGAAGATTCGACTTGAAGCAATGGAATGACCGGCACTGTGGATACTGACAAACCGCTGTACCTCAAATCTGGCAACGCTGTGCTGGCCGGCCTGTTCGGGCTGGTGTCGCTCTATCCGGGCATCTCGCCTGCCCAGGAGCAGCCGGCCAAGCAAGACTTCTTCAGAGTCATGTGCGAAAAAGAGAACAACTGTACCTACCAGATCAAGGGGCCCCGGCCCGGTGCGACCAGCTGGGTGTACGAACTGGCCGGGCTCAAAGTGGCCATCCCTGATGACTTCGTGCCCGAGTTCGTAACCGGGCCCTTGCCGGCGTCAGGGGGTAGGGTCTTTGCTGTGTGGTTCCCGGGTTTCACCCCGGCAACGCCCGAGCAAAGGAAGCAAGGCGTTCTGAGCAATGATCAGAAAGGGCGTGATATCGTCCTCTTCGAGTTCTACCAGAACGACCCGAACGTTCGCCCGGTCCGTGTCGAAGAGCTTGAGCAAGACATGGTCCGCCGCAGAAGCGCCCCGCAGCCGGTATCCGCCATCCCCTCCCTGCAGGAGTATGCAGTGCCCGGCAAACCGAGCTATTTTCGCTCGACCGATCTGGGCATCCGCTACCCCGACGGCCTGCCCGTGTACTTTGGATGCCAGGGTGACCCGATTGCATTCGGCTACGACCCCATCGTGAACGCGAAAAACCAACAATGCATCATGCAGATGACCTGGCCTAACGGTTTCATATTGAAGCTGCACTTTGACCAGAGCCAGCTCCCGCAGTGGCGAACGATCCTTGAGAAAGGCACCGAGTACTTTAAAACCCTTGAAGCGGACCATCGCCTGCCTTCGGGCACGCTTGCGTTGGACTGACGTTCATACGCTGCAGTCGCCCTGATCGCAGATGGCTTTGCAGCAATTCCCCTCGTGACAAACGCCGATGCCACCAACAACAGCGATGTAGATGATGGTGCCGCAGACCAAGGAATGGGCTGCACCTGACTGACAGTCAGGCATGCCCCGGTCATCGCATTGCTGCGTTCACCCGGCTCAGGATCTCGCGGCACTGGTCTCGTCAGCCAATGCAATCTCCACTCGCCCACCGGTAACGGTGCTAAGGAGGCCAGATCATGAGATGCCCTTGCTCCCGGTCGTAAGGAGCCGCCAGTCCCGCGAAGAGGACATTCCCCACAGGTCGCAGGGGCCTTGATCCCTGATAACACTCAACATTCTTGGCGGGATGACGTGGGGCGAGGATCGGAGATCGGATGATGAGGTGACTGGCATGGCATTGGTGGGTAGACACGACGGCCGTAATTTCGGCTATGGCAGGCAATTGAGCTACGCAGGGCCGCAGGCGCTGAAAGACATGTTCTGCGGTGGCCACTACGGCACGGTGAAGGCACACTGTGATCGGTGGCTGGCATTCGTGAAATGGTGCCGCTCCGAACAGGGACCCGGTATCAATGATGCGCGGCAGATTGATCGAAAAGTGTTGGCCGACTATGCAGCGTATCTGCGCGACGCGGTTGGGCGCGGTGACCTCGCCGTCAGCACCGCACAAAATCGGCTATCCAGCGTTAACAGGACCATGACGGCGCTTCGCGGTGATCAGTGCGTGAAATTGCCAAGTCCGAGCAAGGCGCTGGTTATGCAGCGCACCGGGGTTCGACATTCAGTGCCGCAGGGCCAAGACCGCGAGCTGGTTAAGCAGATCGTCGATGCGCTTTGTAACCAACATCAACTATGGGCTGCCGCGATTGTTTTGTTGGCGCGAGCCACCGGCATGCGCTTGCGTGAGGCTATCTTGGCTGATCTGCCACGGCTAAGCCGTGAGGCTAACGACCTAGGCAGGATTAACATCCAGGACGGCACCAAAGGCGGCCGCGCCGGGGCTTCAGCGCCACGCTGGATCGCGGTGGACGACCATGTTCGAGGTGCACTTGAGTTTGCACGACAGGTGTCGCCTGCGGATAGCCGCAACCTGATTGCGCCACACGAAAGCTATCTAAATCTTCTGCAAGAAATCATCCGCCCTGCACGGGACATCCTGCATGCACACAATCTCAAAGGCTTCCATGAGCTACGAGCGGCGTACGCATGTGAGCGCTATAAGCAAATCACCCAACATCGCGCGCCTATCAACGGTGGCCAATGCTCCTTGGCAGATAGAAACCTTGATCGTGAAGCCCGACGGCAAATCAGCTATGAACTGGGGCACGGTCGGATCGACGTTGTCGCTGCCTACGTAGGAGGTCGCAGATGAATAAGGTATTCGATATGGAGCTGTTCTTGGCTGCGGTGCTGACCGTATCGCATTCCACACAACAACGCCATTTGCGGCAGGCGAGAGTCATCCAAGCAGAAATCTCAGAGCGTTGGCAGCGACAGACGCCTTGGGCTTGGCAGAAAAAGCATGTGGATTGGCTTCTTGAGCATCGCCTAAATCGACGCAGCGAGGCGACGCGGTATTACTATCTGCTGACTGTGCGGCTGCTCGCCCGTCGTTTGCAAAAAGCATGGGTGTTCAACCTCTGAGCGAGGTACTGCTCTGGATAGGCACGACTGGAAGCAATCGACCCATAGCTGTCCTTGGCGGAGGCCGGTTACAGGCCAGGATAGATGCGAGCATCGTGTCTCTGTTCGGTCTTATCAAGCGGGAGACTTCCCGGTTTCCCCTGCTCTTTTAAAATCAAGGTTCCGGAATGGCCGCCGATAAGGGCAGAGCATTACGGCCTTTTACCGTATGCCTGACACACTGATCAAAGCATGGAGCGAGATATGGCATATAGAGACGATCCGGATTTGAAATTCCTGGGTTCGATGGATTCCAGTGACCTGAATGATCTGGTCTATTGCTTGGTTTATGACAAAGACGGTAGCTCGCGGCTGACCGAAGAGCTGTCCACGACGCCCGAATATAAGTCGCATTATCCTGACCACAGACGTTACTGGCAGCAGATCGCCGCCGAGATCCAGTGTTTCGGGGGGAACACGATTGCCACGATGCTCCGTGGTGGTAAAGGTGTCTTGTACCGTGAGGTACTGGAGGATGTCTGCGACAAGCTCAAGGTCAACTACAACAAGGGCTCGAGCATCGACCTGATCGAACAGAACCTGCTGAGCAAGATTTTGCGCGACGCGCTGGAAAAGATGTCCGCCGAAGAGATCAAGGCCTTGGGCGAATCCATTGGCCTCAAGAACACCAACCTGTTTACGGCGGAAGCGATGTTTGGTGTATTCCAAACCGTGTTTCGGGCAGGCGGCTTCAAGTCGTATCAACTGACGGCGATTGTGGTCAACGCCGTCCTCAAGGCGCTCATCGGTCGCGGCCTGAGCTTCGCTGCCACCGGCACGATGATGAGAACGATGGCGGTCATCACCGGGCCGATCGGCTGGGTTGTCACCGGAGCGTGGACTGCCGTGGACATTGCCAGTCCAGCCTTCAGGGTCACCATTCCGACCGTTATCCAGATCGCCGCACTTCGGCAGAAACAGGCTTACGGCGCAGCGGCTGAACAGGTTTCGTTTGGTTGACTCATTGTCTATGGATCTGTAAGTGTCCGGCGAACTCATCTTCCGAGCTTCAGCATTGAAAGCGATGGTGCCCATGTATTTGAGCGGACACCATTGACCTTAATGCTGGAGTTCGGAAGGTGAGTTCGCCGGACGTTTACTTTGAGCAGGCTGATACCACTTGTGAAGCCCTGCGTCTGATTTTCACGCAATAGCACCGTCGCGGGAATCGTCCCCCAGCAAAGCTCGCCCCGCCGAGTCAGTGGCCAGCAGGCTGTACTGGTGTAGGTTCAGGGAGCGCCCGTTGTTGTATTCCACATTCCGCTGGGTTCCCTCAAACACGAAGCCAATTTGCGCTATTGGTCACTGACAGCTATGGGTCGAGAGCAGCTAGTCACGACGGACCGCTATCGACCCGAAACTGCCCTTCACGAAGGGCAGCAATCGGCCGGAGGCGGTCATTCTGTGTCTAGAAAAATCGGGCAACTCAATGTTTAAGTCGAGCAGAAGGCTCCTGGCTCAGCGCTACAACGATCAAATGAATCCTATACGATCAGAGCCTGGTTCATTACGCGAAAACAGAACATAACGAGGAGTACAAAAAGTGAGCAATAGCATCCGCCCGCCGGTATGGCAGATGGTTCGGGAAGCGGCACAGCAGATGAACGGGGAATGCACCTACGCTGCGATTAAAGCAATGGTGAGGTCGATGTATGGTCATGACGTCAACGACAGTTCCATGACGTGCAGCATCATCTCGGGGGCAGTGAATCACCCATCACGTATTCATTACAGCGAGAACAAGAAACCAAGGCTTACAGACACGGCCTACGACTATCTGTATAGCACTGGGCGCGGCCGGGTCGTTTGGTACCAACCAGAGAAGCACGGCGTCTGGGAGATCGCACAATCTGCTGATGGCGCAATGCTCGTCCGCCTCGCTGACGGGATGGGTGAGAATCCGCTGCCGACAGGTGAGGTTATTGAGGCATCCGATGAGGCGTACAGCATGTTCGCTCTGGAGGCACACCTGCGCGATTACCTTGCTAAAAAACTCCCCAAGTTACCTGGCCATGATGTGCCGCTCACGCTATACCGCACGGACGATCGCGACGGAGTGGAGTTCCAGACTGACGTCGGTCCAATTGACATCCTGGCGACGGGAAACGGTGATTTCTATGTCCTCGAACTGAAACTAGGCCGTGGGCCTGACGCGGCAATGGGACAAATCCTTCGTTACATGGGCTGGGTGAAAGAGCACCTTGCGGGCGAGAGAACTGTGTATGGCGTCATCGTTGCGTCGGACATCGGCCAGAAACTGCGATACGCGGCATCGCAAGTGCCAAATGTCCGCCTGATGGAATATGACCTTGCTGTATCGCTTCGATCCGTGGCGTTGCATAGTTGACTGGATGCCACCCGCCAGCAAAGCCATGGTCAGCCAATATCTTCCAGTGAATGGAGCGCTGACGAGATAGGATTACGGTCTCTTCTGGTCGTTTTCTGCTGCTGACTACGAGATGAAAGGGGCCAAAAGCGGAGATTATGTCTAATTCCAGTTTTTGCTCTCGGAGGTCTTTTTGAGGTAGGCGAACAAATGAGCGCGTTTCTAACGGCATTAATGGCATTTTGCCTGCTAAAGAGCGCCTGAATATGCCAGAATCTGCTCTTGTACCCAACGGCCAAGGAAAGGTATGAGTTTTTTTGATCGCTTATTCGCGTTCCGACAGAACGAATTTCGGACACCCCTTGAGGACTTCCTCACCGAACTCTTTGCCGAGTGGCTGCGTCAGGTAACGCTTGGTGGTCGAGTCGCAGAGGTCCTGACTGATCTCTTCAAATTAGCACCGGCCCAACTTGGTGAGTTGAATAATCTCAATTCCATTGTCTGGGAAACTCAGTACGTCATCGGTCCTGGCGACCATGGGGCGGAGGGTAAGCGCCCAGACCTGATTGGGCGATGCTCTAATTTTTTTCTGATCATCGAGAGCAAAATTGCAGCTGGATTTACCCAATACCAAGATGAGTTGGGGAGAGTAGATCAGCTGTCCATGTATCAGTCATACCGTAGAAGTCGGAAGGAGACGTTTGGCGGCCTTGTCTTAATTACACATTCTACGTTGCCACCATCAGACTGGACTCATAAAACCTTGCATTGGCGCTCTATTGAAAAGTACTTGCGCGAATTTAAGGATCATCGCTCACCGACTAGTGCATTGAACTATCTTACTGAGCAATTGAAGAAATTCCTTGGAGACAATAGCATGAACGGAACTCGTATCGATCTGGCTGACATTACCGCCTATCCGGCCTATCAAAGACTTACTCAAGGGTTGTCAGGGCTGGGTAGAATTGCAGACAACTGCTTGAGAATCGAGCTACAGAGGACACATCTTGACAAACTTCGAGCTCCTCGTGGAGGTAGTGGCGGAGACTTCATCTGGCCTACTTTTTGTGGCTTGACGCTTACCAATGACGGTTTCAAGTGTCATGATGCTCAACTAATTTTGTGGAGCGGCACCATTGCCGGAGAAGTTTACGACTACATTGGGCCGCTCACCGCCGGAATCCCGGATCTCTCTGTTGGTATTGGCTTATGGTTCAATGAAGAAATCCGACAAGAAGCTCGTGACTATCTATTAGGATTGTGCGAGAAGCTCAATATTCATGAGAGCGACAAGTGGGTGCTGGAGATACATTCTCGTGATGGTAGAGGGCCGATTGTCTTGCTGTCGACTCGTCGATCCCTCATTGATTTGCATGTCCAAGCTGCCGGAGGCGACTTGGACGATATTGCCAGTGAGTTTTTCTCAACTCACAATAACTCACTTGTAGCTGAACTTTCATTGCCACTCATGGCGGCTGGGAAGAGTACCGATCAGTTTCTCTTTGAGATGGTAACTGCTGAATGAATCGCCTTTGGTTTTATAGACCTCAATGACAGCCTCAGGCCATAAGCTGCCCGACATGAAGGGCAGCTTCGGGTCGAAAGCGGCCTGTCGTCAGGCTTGCACGATCCCACAGGTCCCTGCTGAATCAACAAGTCATGTGCTGTTCCGAGCTTCTTACTTGAATGGGTGTCCGCTATGGGTCGTTTCTGCCTTTCCTTAGGTACCATTTGAAGTGGGTGGGAGGAGCCTCCGCAATTCCCGATTCGATTCCATTGAAAGCCATAACTAGCTGATTTTTTATAGATACCCTTTGAGGTACGCCAAAAAATCCACCAAATTCCAGCCCCGCGAAAACCGCGCCCTCACGGCCAACAACCGTCCGTCTGTCTCCGGCACCACCTATCAAGGCTTGCAGCGATGCAGGCCTTTTTTGTGTCTGCAACAAGGCGCTGGTGTCAGTCGTTCACTGAAACAAATTGCCAATAACAGGTGGTTTGACCTTTAAGGGCAAATCTTCGAGAATGTTCCCCGAGGACTGCAAACGCGCATTTTTGGGCATGGCTTGCCAGTAATTGGCCCCCCGAATCTGGCAGCAGTGAAGCTGGCGCTCACTGACGTAGGGACAGTCGATAGGCCCCACCATAAGGCCGATGATTTGACTGGGTTCTGACCTGATGGATCGTAGATCCGGAAACTAAAGAATCGCTGCGACTACAGCCTCAGTAACATCCAAAGGCGACCCCGAAAGGGTCGCCTTTTCTTTTGCCCAATCGATCATGATTTCACCGACTTTGGTACCACGCGCGGTGGGCTGGGGCGTCCAGGTGACCACGGAGTAGTGGAAGCCGAGCACCCGGTCACCTTCGCGGGGTTCCAGCGTCAGCGTGCCATCTACCGTTCGCAGCAGCGTGATGCGCTTTTGAAGCTGAAGGATGGTTGGCATCGTGATAGATCTCGGTGCCTAGTACCATGAGCGAGGCAATGAAGGCAGCCAACTGGTCAGGGCTACTGATTTCACGCTTGCGGAGAAAGGCTTTTTTACCGTGCCAGATGTGCAGAATGCCGTGACCGCTGGCATGCCCTCCCTTGCCTTGAAAGTGCTGGCCGACTTTGACATAGACCTTGGCTTCGGCAAGGTTGAGGTTCATGGCAGAAATAGGTGGGATCACACCAAAGACGATGCCACCAGTGGGGTGCTCTACCAGGTCGGCTGGCTTCATCTTGAAGATGAGGGATGGGGTGGTGACCACGGCGGCTCCTTTGCTGGCCGCTATGGTAAGAAATGTTCGGCTGGGTTTCCCTAGAGAACAGTTGCCGGGTGTTTCCCGCTATGAAGCAGCCCGCTGAGCTCAAGCTGTTGTCCAATATGCTCTTTTCCCAGCCAACGCACTCACGGTGGGAGATCACCCCGCCCTACGGGCTGCGCTGTCGCGCAGGGAACAGTGCCAGCAGGTGCGCCTCAATTCCCTGTGGGAGCGGGCTTGCCCGCGAAGCAAGCGACGCGGTAGATAGCACCGGCGATGAGGCCATCAGTGCTGCCGGCTCACCTGGCCGCCGAGCAACTGGCGGACCCGCGCAGCCAGCTGTTCACAACCCGAAGGGATCAGCACGCAGATCCCCAGATAATGCTGCAGGTGCAAGGTGATGATCTGCGTTTCGACCAGCAGGTCCCAGTAGCGCTCATCCAGCCCGTCCAGGCGCTGCGTCCAGCGCCCGCCCAGCCCGGTTTTCAGGGTGCACGCCGATTGCTCGAAAAGGCTCTGGTCGGCGACGGTCGATACTTCGATTTCCAGCATTTTTCCCTCGCGGTGCAGGCCGGCAGATGCACCGCGAGCCTAGCACACGCCCCCTCCCTGTTTTTCAGGGATTGCTGAAACTGACGAGGCAATTACCCGTCTAGGGAGAGGGCTGCGTTGCGTGCCCGCAACGACGACTCTGCGCACTGCCATTGAGATCCATCCAAACGCTGGAATGATCGGGCGCTACCTCGCCGTGGATACCAGTGGCAGCAAACGGCTCAAGCGTTGCTGCGCTGAAACGCGGCGCTCGGCGTCACCTCGAAAAACCAGGGAAGATGCGACTTGAACCAATGGAATGACCACCACTGTGAATACTGACAAACCGCTGCACTTCAAAGCCGGCAATGCTGCGCTGGCCGGCCTGTTCGGGCTGGTATCACTCTATCCGGGCAACTCGTCTGCCCAAGAGCAGCCGGCCAAGCAAGACTTCTTCAGAGTCATGTGCGAAAAAGAGAACAACTGTACCTACCAGATCAAGGGGCCCCGGCCCGGTGCGACCAGCTGGGTGTACGAACTGGCCGGGCTCAAAGTGGCCATCCCTGATGACTTCGTGCCCGAGTTCGTAACCGGGCCCTTGCCGGCGTCAGGGGGTAGGGTCTTTGCTGTGTGGTTCCCGGGTTTCACCCCGGCAACGCCCGAGCAAAGGAAGCAAGGCGTTCTGAGCAATGATCAGAAAGGGCGTGATATCGTCCTCTTCGAGTTCTACCAGAACGACCCGAACGTTCGCCCGGTCCGTGTCGAAGAGCTTGAGCAAGACATGGTCCGCCGCAGAAGCGCCCCGCAGCCGGTATCCGCCATCCCCTCCCTGCAGGAGTATGCAGTGCCCGGCAAACCGAGCTATTTTCGCTCGACCGATCTGGGCATCCGCTACCCCGATGGCCTGCCGGTGTACTTTGGATGCCAGGGTGACCCGATTGCATTCGGCTACGACCCCGTCGTGAACGCGAAAAACCAACAATGCATCATGCAGATGACCTGGCCTAACGGTTTCATATTGAAGCTGCACTTTGACCAGAGCCAGCTCCCGCAGTGGCGAGCGATCCTTGAGAAAAGCACCGAGTACTTTAAAACCCTTGAAGCGGATCATCGACTGCCTTCGGGCACACTTGCGCTGGACTGACATTCATACGCTGCAGTCGCCCTGATCGCAGATGGCTTTGCGGCAATTCCCCTCGTGACAAACGCCGATGCCACCAGCAACAGTGATGTAGATGATGGTGCCGCAGACCAAGGAATGGACTGCACCTGACTGACAGTCAGGCATGCCCCGGTCATCGCATTGCTGTGTTCACCCGGCTCAGGATCTTCAGGCACTGGTCTCGTCAGCCAATGCTGCCTCCACCCGCCCACCGGTAACGGTGCTCAGGAGGCCAGATCATGAGATGCCCTTGCTCTCGGTCGTAAGGAGCAGCCAGTCCCGCGTAGACGACATTCCCCACAGGTCGCAGGGGCCTTGATCCCTGATAACACTCAACATTCTTGGCAGGATGACGTGGGGCGAGGATCGGAGACCAGGCGATGAGGTGATTCGACATGGCATTGGTGGGTAGACGCGATGGCCGCAATTTCGGCTACGGCAGGCAACTGAGCTATGCAGGGCCGCAGGCGTTGAGAGACATGTTGCAATCGACCCATAGCTGCTCTTCGTGGGGGACAGCTAACGACCCATTGCAGCCGTTGGCCGATGTCGGCTAGCGGCCAAAAGCAGCCGCTCAAAATGGTCTAGAAAAGCCGGGGCGATTCAATCCTATCGGCGGCGGGGCAGGGTATCTATATCAAGTCGATTTCCCATCTTCTCCAAGCGACTCCGCAGCATCATCTGGATCTGGTTCTAAAAGCGGACGGTTCCCGCTACAGCCACAGCGGCAACCGCCACCCCACCGAAGATAGGGGCCGCCGCGACGACCAGCGGGGCGCTAGTTATGCCTAAAGCGACGGTGAGTGCAGATAGGCCGGTCGGGGCAGCTGCTGAGGCCGCAACTCCAACAACTGTAGATGCAGCACTGGTTAGGCCGGCGACCGCAACAGTCGATTTCGCTAGCCGGTCGTGCTTGAGTCTACTCTTGATCTTGTCCTTGAGGCCCATCTGCACATTCCTTGTTGTTTACAGCTCGGTCGGGCAAATACTCAGGGCGTAATCGTAGGTTGCTTTAACCTGGGGCTGGGATTCATGGGTCGTGTGGCTTGCCATCTTCAGTGCTGCCCGGTAGGCAATGAGGTTGTTCTGAGGCTCGCTCGACTTCAGGATTCGGAAGTGTTCGCAGTGTTCTGTGACCGCTTTTTTCACTCGTTCAGTCACGTCCTCGCCTTTCATTGCAACGACGCCGAGAGCGCTGATGACGCCTCTGTACTGTCTTACCAAGCCTTCTTCGTGTTGATTCATGTGTTACCTCTCCGTGGTGCTCTAATGGGTGGGTGGCCACACCCTACGGGTGTGGCCTGATTGGCTTAGAACTCGAATGCCAGCTGATACGGAGCGCTACGGTAGTGCTGGCAGACGTGCTCCCAGCGGCCGAAGCGGAAACGTGGGTAGGCGTGAACGTACACGGTTTTGTTGCGAGCTGCCGACGAGCGGCGAGGATGGCGTCTACGCATGTAGATATGGCCTCTTGAGGATCTGCAGTGTGTGCAATCCTCTGGGCGTGACGCCTTTTACACTTTACGTGTATTGACGTGACGGTCACGCTCTTGGCTTAATGACCGCCTACCCAGATTCATGCGTTCTTAGAAATGCGCGTATCGGGGAGGGCGAGCAGGGCACGTGAAGTTTGGCGACAGACCGTGCTCAGCTCGCTGGCTTACCTCTACAACCCCCAAGATATGGGGGTTTTGCGTTTCTGGGATACAAGATAATGAGGTCTTGTGGTCTTTGCAACACAAGCGCCTGTGGATAACTTGTGCGTACTTTGTGGGTGAATAGTGGGTAATCGCTGTAGGCCTAGAGCCGAGTGGTTTGCACTATTTTCTCTCGGACGCAGCCCCAAGGCGGATTTTTCATCCGCTACCCCCTTCACAAGATTTGCTCCTCAGGGTTACTTATGTTGATCCTGAAGATCCTTGTAGTCCTCGTCCAGCCAGACCGACTCAGCCGGGCTGTCGTCGTTGTAGCCGTGCCACTCATCCTGCTCATCCGAGAACACGTCATAAGAGAGCTTGTGCACTAGCTGCATCTTGTCTCCACGCATGACCTTGTACATGCCGCTGGCACGGTCTACACCACCGTATTGGTATGTAAGGCAATCTGATCCTGTCGTGGTTATGCAGCCATCGGCATTTACAACGATTTCGTACCCAACACTACGCAGCATGGCGGAAAGGCGCTGGGGGTCGTCTCTCTTGAGGTCTTCAGCCTTGGCCGCTTGGCTCCAGTGCATGGTGAACGTTGAATCCTCTGTTTTACGGAGAATTGTCAGCTCGCTTTCAAGGGAGTCACGGCTCGCTGTGACCTTTTCGTATGCTTCCGTAAGCTCAGGCTTGGTCCCCATCTTGACGATAAAGTCTGCAATTTCGCGTGCTCTCTTGCTGAGATCGAGAAGCTCAGCTTCCTTAGTGATGATCTCCTTCGCATTGACGCTCATCTGCTGTTGGGTGAGTGCATCCCAGGCCGCTTGCGTGGAGGTCCAGCGGTAGATGGCCTCAATCACTGGCTTAGGGACGATGTGCGAGTTATCGCAGCCCTTCAGGTTCTGGCGTATACGGCAACGCATGGAGTGGGGCTTACCATCCTTGTTCTGGATGATGTAGTTCTTGCCGCATGACCCGCATTTCACCAAACCGACAAGAAAGTGTTTGGCGGTCTTCACCGGGCGTTGTGTCTTCACCTTCTCTGCATGGATCTGGGCCTTGTAGAACAGGGCCGGTTCGATGATGGCGGGGTAAACGTTATTGCCGTCCCATCGTCCAATGGCTGCTTCATTTCGTAGCCAGCCTTCCACGGAGGGGCCACTGCACTTGGCAAGGCGCTCAACGCCAGATTCACGCATCCTCCTGGCGATTGTGGACTTGCCTACGCCAGAGACGTACAGCTCGAATGCTTCCTTGATTTTAGGGGCTACGTCTGTACGCACAGAGCCGTCGCTATTGAGCCATACCGGAGTCATGCGCTTCGGCGTGACGCCTTCCTTTGCCTGTTCCCGTCGCTTGTCATAAGAGGCTGTCACACGTTTCGAAAGCGTCTCGGAGTACTGGTGTGCTGCCTGAATCTTGGCCGCGAGCAAGTGCATGTGGCCATTGTTGACAGACATCTTGGTATATTCGATTTGATCATCGAGTGTGATGATGTTGACCCCTGCGTACAGGATCGGCTTCAGTACGTCAGCGATCATTTCGAATGCAGGGAGTCGGCCTGTTCGGTCGATGGCCTCCACCAACACAACATCACCGGCTCCGATCAGGCCGGCCTGTACCGCTGTCAGTAGTTGGGCGAATCCTCCACCGTCTTTGTTATGGTCGTCGTGGAAACCGCTTTTGCCCAGGTCTTGAAAGGTGAGGGGGCTCAGCACGTAGTCAGTGTGTGAGGTCAGCCACTCAGCAATCATCTTCTCCTGCCGTTCAACAATGGTGCCGCCTTGCTGTCGGTGGCTTGAGAAGCGAACGTAAGATATGGCTTGTTTCATTTGCTGGACCTCGAAAGCTGTAGGTGGATGGTAACAGACTCTGAGGGTTACATATTAAATTGTTGAGAACAGGTACGGACTACACAATACCTGCAAAAAAGAATGAATCCCATTTGCTATAGGCGCTCTGGGTGCCTATGATCCGCCATCTTGCAGGGAGAGGGAGAATGGGGAAGGAGTGGAAAGGCATCAATTTGCAGTGGGCATATTCCGACCTGCTAGTGGGGATTGGCCGGCAGACCCAGTGCATGTTACGCACCTGTGACGTGCTGCACGATGCCTTCAACCGCTTCGTACTGGCGTCTCAGCGCACGCCAATCGAGCAGCCCACTGCCTACCTGCGGCGCATCGCCGAGCCGCCAGTTACGACTGACCGCTATCAACCCATAGCTGACCTTCGCAAGGGCCGCTAACGGACAATAGCAGCCACTCGGCTGGCCATTTACAATGCCACGCTTATCATCCGCTCATTAGCATTGCCTCTGAACTAACTCGCATGGCTGAATAGGTTAATGTTAATCTTTGACCACATGAGCGGCAGAGCGAGGATCAAAATTTATCAAGGAATAAAACTTATCTCTAACCGCTTGTTTAAAATCATCTATGTCACCACCATTAACCAGAAACTCTTCAGTCATCGAATCCATAAACTCTTGAGTGTTAGCAAATAAGAATATCGCCAGCTTCTCTTGTTGATCTAGAGCATAGGCAAAGAACCCGTCAACGGCTTTTCCATCCAAAGAATGGAGGTGTGCTTCACTTAAGCTATAAGCTAAATCAACATAACGAAAGAAAACCGTCATCCATAATAGTATCTGCTCTGGTATTAATGGATTTATCTTGTGAAACTGCTTGTAGCCATGAGTCATGCCGTCGAAGGTTCTCTCTCCGTGAAACCCTATTTTGTGACGAAGCTGCATCATTTCGCTTTCTATTGCCGACCACAGGCCGTTGATATAATTCCATATTTCGGTGGCTTTGGAGTCGAGGTCGGGTAAGATTTTTTTTGTACTTTCTAAGAAGTTGGTAGATGCTTTCGGCTTGTCAAACATACTGTAAAGATATGAATAGTACACCGTGAGCAGTGAGCTGGCGACTTGCTTTACGTCGGCAATGTCAGAGCAGACCCTATCCTCACCCACTAGAATTTCTTCGTTCAGAAATGCTTTGTATGCCCCGTGCACGCCCCTTAAATTAGCCCAGCGATGTAGTAAGGCGGCTATATCTTCATGCTCGTTTATTAGTTTTTGTGTGGTATTCATTTTCTTTTCGATAAATTTAGCATTGCAATCTTAGCCTTTAGCAGGCCGATACAGTGTGTGAACTATCTTCAAAGCCCCTCCTAATAGGTCAATAGCGCTTAAGCGGCGATTAAGACCCACCATTTCCCTCCCCAAACTCGAAAGGGGGGAGCTGCTTCAGTAGTATCCGAAAGCAGAGGGCCGATATCAAACTTCATCGAACCGATGCGTTTATCAACGGGGAAAATGATATCAAAAAGGGTTCTCTCTCGTGCCTATGGGACGTTGCAAGATGCCCGCTTCTGGACGGTTTCTGCCCCTCACGGAGGACCGCTTTGGGTCGGTTTCTGCCGTTCCTTATGTCCCATTTAAAGTGGGCGGGAGGAGCCTCCGCAATTCCCGATTCGATTCCACTGAAAGCCATAACTAGCTGATTTTTTATAGATACCCTATGAGGTACGCCAAAAAATCCACCAAATTCCACTCCCGTGAAAACCGGGCCCTCACGGCCAACAACCCCCCGTCTGTCTCCGCACCATAAAATCTCCTTGAAACCCTTTGAAAAGGAGAGGAATGAGGCGATCTTGGCGATGTTGGACAGGGGGATTTACTGGTCTGAGGTCTGCAAGGCTACTGGCGCGTCACGGAGCACCCTGCTGAGACTCGTGAAGGCCGGCCAAAACGCTGAAGCGTGAGCGTTCGACTATCTGTTTTTTGCGTAGTCCATGGATGCAATGCCTTTCAGCAAAAGCCCTCCAGCACATACCATGATGGAGGGCTACACCGGCTGCTACCGATCAGTCGCCTGGTTTGTGCTTGTGGATGGGCAGAGTCGGATGTTTTTTATCATTGGGCGGGTTTACGTGCCGTCTGCGGTCGTCTTTTCCATCCTCACGTTTTGGTTTTGGACCTGGTTTGATATCAGTGAACATATGAACTCCTGTAAGCAGCGTTGATTGAAGCCTGCAAAAGAAGTAGCACATGGCCACATAGCTGCCTGTGCGCTCACAGCAGCTTGAATCCCTGTTGAGTAACCATGTCACGCAACTCCTGGCGTCCACCCATGTAGTCCATGCTGGTCATTGAGCCGTGAATAGCTCCTTGCCAGGTCTTAGGGCTCATGCCCTGAGCATTTCGGAACGCTTGGCTGGCTTTCTCATATTCATCTACGTAATCCAGGTAACGCCCTTTGGCGTACTGGTTGTGGTGTAACACCATGGGTTGAGCTGGCCGAGGTCGGATGCTGCTGATGCGCTCAGGGTCAGGCCGACCGACCGCCATGCCGAAGGCGACAAAGCTGTGGGATGGGAGGCCGATGATGTCGGCAACCGCCTTAGCAGCGTTGCGCATCACACCGAGAAACACCACGCCGAGCCCTATGGACTCAGCAGCGAGAGAGGCATTCTGTGCCGCTAGCGCAGTGTCGATTGAAGCCATGAGGAATGAGTCCAGATAATCCAGCACCACCGGCTCCGAGCCTTGGGCCTTGGTTATTTCTGCTGACCGTGAAGCATCAGCTACCCACAGCAGCAAAGCGGGGGCTTCCTCAATCCACGGTATGCGGTCTGTTGGCACTGTCTCAGCGATGGTCTTGGCGAGC
Organism: Pantoea sp. Ap-967; assembly: GCF_011752565.1. Taxonomy (GTDB): domain Bacteria; phylum Pseudomonadota; class Gammaproteobacteria; order Pseudomonadales; family Pseudomonadaceae; genus Aquipseudomonas. The sequence goes on along the minus strand of NZ_VWXK01000004.1, from coordinate 211,029 downwards.
TTCAATTTGAGCGCTTTATCGGTCACTGCCACGACGCTCCATTGGTTGAGTGCCGATGAAGTGGAGGCGGATTGAGCAGTAGCCACCAGCGTCGCCAGTGCTCCATCGGGCAGATCATCTTCCAGGAACGTGCGCACTGAGCGGTGGCTAAGCATTGCTTCGACTTGAGCAGACCAGATGATGTTCTCTGGTTTGGTTTGAGTCCCATAGCGTTGCTCTAAAAGGTCTGCGTGGCGTTGAGTTTCGTTCGACATATAAGTGGATGCCTCGGTATGGACTGGATGTTCCATACCGTACTGACTGCCATCGTCCAGATAATCCCCTTTTTCATGCCAACTTTATCCACCACAATGCACAATCAGAGCTCGTAGGAACCAATCTGATGGATCATCTCTCGGCTATCCGTGCATTCCAGCGAATTGTTGAAGCCAAGTCCTTCACCAAGGCAGCAGCCCAGTTGGGCGTTCCTCGTTCGACCCTTAGCAAAGCCTTGAAGGACCTGGAGGAGCATCTGGGAACCCAACTGGTGCAGCGCACGACTCGCTCGGTGGCACCGACGATGGAGGGGGCTGAATACTATCGCCGTACCGCCAGTGTGCTTTCTCAACTGGAGGATGCTGATATGGCGCTTCGGGGGATGGGGGCTCAGGCAGTGGGGCGGCTACGGATTGATGTACACGCCTCCTTGGCCAACTTTGTGTTGATCCCAGCACTAAGCGACTTCAAGCAGCGTTACCCGGACATCCAGCTGGCGCTAGGGATCAGTGACCGACCCGTCAACCTGATCGAAGAGGGCGTTGATTGCGTGATACGCGCAGGTCAGCTGAGCGACTCGACATTGATCGCACGCACCATTTTCGAAGACCGCCTTGTAACGTGCGCCAGTCCTGACTATCTCGGTCGTTGTGGAACTCCGGCCAGCCCGCTGGAACTGGAAACGGATCACCAAATCCTTGGATATTTCAGTGCAGCGACAGGCGAGATGTGGCCGCTCCGATTCACTGATGGCGGTAAGGAGAGCAGCTTCTCCCGATTCGACCTGGCAGCTAATGACAGTGCGGGGCTTATCCGCATGATGGTCGCTGGGCTCGGAGTAGGGCAGACACATCAGTCCGTTGTGAGGCCCTTCCTGGAGTCTGGTGAGCTGGTTGCCCTGCTTTCCCCATATACCCAATCTACGATTCCGATTTCAGTCATCTATGCACAGACAAAGCAGTTAAATGCCCGTGTTCGGGTGTTCGTCGATTGGGTTGTTGAGCTGCTTTCAAATGGCTAACCCAGACCAGGAGCTCCGATGTGCGTGTGGTAATCCCGTGGTAACCTCGCCAGCCCTGCACGCGATTGCACTCGAATTCATTGGTCGCCACACCCCGGTTCGATTCCTATCGTTCCTGTCTCCGGCACCAGTACTTTAGGTTTGATGCAGCTTTTCGGGGTCAAGGCAGTTCACGATTGGTTTCTCCAGCAATTACTTCATACGCGGAGTGATCAAGGCGCTGAGAGAGCAGGGCTTCATCCCTGAGTCACCTGATAAGCCGTGATAGTGGTTTGGTCCAGATGCTCGGCAGGACCAGGCTTTCGACATGTACTCAACACCCTGTGGGAGCGGGCTTGCCCGCGAAGCAAGCGACGCGGTAGATAGCACCGGCGATGTGGCCATCAGCGCTGCCGGCTCGCCTGGCCGCCGAGCAACTGGCGAACCCGTGCGCCAGCTGCTCGCAACCCGAAGGGATCAGCACGCAGATCCCAAGATAATGCTGCAGGTGCAAGGTGATGATCTGCGTTTTGACCTGCAGGTCCCAGTAGCGCTCATCCAGCCCGTCCAGGCGCTGCGTCCAGCGCCCGCCTAGCCCTGTTTCCAGGGTGTACGCCGATTGCTCGAAAAGGCTCTGGTCGGCAACGGTCGATACTTCGATTTCCAGCATTGATCCCTCGCAGTGAACACAACCGGTCTTTTGCTCACTCCGATCAACCAACCTTTTCAGCTTCGCTCGCGGCCTGCTCCGAGCCGGCGGCTTTGCGCGCGTTCTTCTCAGCGAGTGATGCCCGGAACTTCTTCTTCGACTGGCGTTGCTGGTAATACCCGTGGGCGTGCGCGCCAGTTGCCCAGACGAATGCCACCACTGACACAACGAGCCAGCCTGTCGATGCCATCGAGTTGAAGAATCCGGCGAAGATCGGACTAGGCCAATAGGTGATGACACCGAGGCTCAACCAGGGCGCGATGATGATATAGAGGATTGGCGTCCAAAAGGCCCAGAAGAAAATCTTACCGAGCACTTCAAACGGGCGGTTCCAAGACTGGCCTTCGGCTGACACAGGTGCTTTTTTCATGAGTTCTCCTAACTCCTAATTGGGTGCGTTGCAGCGCTCGGCACTCGTGAATACGTCCTTCGTTTTCCTTCAACAGTTAGCTACCCGTAGTGGGAGGCCCTGTGACAGTTGGGGCACAACGCAATAGTGTTATCCAAGGTATCAAGACCACCATCGGCCAGACGAATTTTGTGGTGGACCTCCAAGTAGGGCTTGCCGTTCGATCTTCGAGTAAAGGGCGCGGGTTGGACGCATGCCTCGCAAACTCCGGCAGCACGATGGAGCGTTTCGGCAACCACATCAGGGTTACGGACAAATACCGTTGACGTGATGACAACCTTCTCTGGTCGCAGATGCGCCCTAGATGCTAACCGAGCTGTACGGGCCTCTGAACTGTCTTTCAGGGCAGCCTCTACCTGCATCTCAAATTCAGCAAAGTGCGACATAACCGATCCAGTCAGCAGATTCTCAAGATCTGCCACCACTTTTCGCTTGCGGTGCAGCGTCAGATTTTGAAGTTTTTCGTAATAATCGATGTGCTGACGTGTAGCGTTGAGGGCATGCGAAAGAAACGCTGCCCCACCGTCCTTAAAGAGCTGTCGCAGGAAATAGTCTGTCGCTTCGACGTTGATCGTGCGGTGATAACAGCGTCCCGATCGCATGTACCTATACACATTAATGAGATCCTGGGCATAGGTCGCCCCGACACCTTCGGTGACGAGTTGAGCAACGCCTTGTTTTACCGAAAGGCCTTCGTCCATAACGTGGCCGGCGATACGGTAAGCGCTCTCAATGTGTTCGGTGGTGAGTACATTTGCCATGGGCTATTCCCTCGATCCTGGGCAGCATGAACGGTGCCCTCCTACTGTGTCGGCCCGGCTCAATGGCTGGGCCTGTGGTTTGCTTGGTGCAATTCTCCTTGATGCAGGTTGAGTGGCTACTTCCGTGGTCGCCTCTTTCTTCATCAGGGCCAACGATTGGAGCAAGTTCTTGTCCTTTAGCAACAAAGAGAGCCGTCTCTTCTGCTGCGTCCCAGAGGCATGCTTTCAGCTCCGTTCCGTCACCCTGTCGAGCCTCCCACATCAAATGGATGATGTTAAAGTGACATTGCTCGATTGGAAGCATCGCCGCCAGGCGACAAATACACAACGGAAAAAACGTTATGCGCACGCTGTCAAAATTCGCTTCAGTAGCCGTCGTCGGCGCCCTCTTGTCTGGCTGTGGGGATGAGGACTTTACTGGCGCGTACCGCTTTCAGGACTCAAGCCTGAAAGGTGCCATGGTCCTGAATATTCACGGTGATAAAGCGGAAGTCTTCGGAGACTTTGGGGCATCTGGGATCAAACCGCTGGCCAAGCTCAACGTTTCGGAGAAAGACGGCAAGCTCTTTCTGGATGACGTGAACAGTTCGACTCGACTAGTGATGAAACGCAACGTCGACGAGCGCAGCCTTGATTGCCTCAACTGCAAGGTGATCGGTTTGAAAGCGGATCAGCTTGTTTGGAGCTATGACCCCAAAGGGCCCTACGACACAGACAAGCTGCTCAAAGAGCAGGCACACAAGCGAGAAGAAGCGCTGAATGCCGAGCTGGAAAAAATGCAGAAGCAAGCCTTGGAGCAGGGGCGGCGGGATATCGAGGCGAAAAAGCTGGGGCCCTTCGAGGGTGATTGGGTTTATCAGCGGGCTACGAAGTACGACCCTCTGATCATCATGGGCATCTGGCAGGCCAAGCAGGTGAGGGTCTGGTCCTTCAAGTTCGAGACCATGGACCGCATTAGTTATGAGCTCCCAGGGTTCGAAGTGACGGATGACGGTTTGAAGGTCGGCGACAACGCCACTGCGAAGCTTTACTCGCTAAGCGCCGACAAAAAGGTTCTGACCTGTTTGAACTGTGACAAGCCGATGGTCTGGGCCAAGGCTGATCCTAAGAAGGACCTGAGTGATCGGCATTACGCTCGCAAGATGGCCGGTAATCTTTGAGTTTCTGCGAAGATTGAGGCCCGAGGGCGACATCCCACTACGGGGTAGCGGCTAAGCGAGCGGTTAAGCGAGGCAATTACCGAAAGACGCTCCGTTGTCCCCGCAGGCCCTTGGCAGTCCGCATTCTTCCTACGAGATGCATGGCCTTTTTGAATGGGGCAGGCGCTTGCGAAAGCACGCCCAGGGCAATAAATTGCCCCGGTCGCGACCAACTCGGGACCGGGTTTGGCGAGCCGTACGAAAAGGCGCAACGTCGCCCCGACCACGATTGCAGGCGCTTTTTTTGCGTCCGCAGTTTCGTGTAATGGCGGCTGTGCGTGGGAGACCTTCGGGTCTGCCGGGTTCCTTTTCCTCGGTTCGCCAACCTGCGTACAGCTGCCACCCTAACCGAGATCGACTTAGCTCTGAGCGTCGATCACACACTTGAGCTTGGCCTAGTCGTTGGGGGGAGGCTAAATTGCGGTGAGTGCGTAATCGGTAGCGTGGTGCCGGTTAATCCCGTGCCAAAGCCATTAATCAGCATTAAAGTGCTGATTAATGGTATGGCGATGCCGCTCAGGCTCACGATCCAAGCTCTCTCCGGTGGTGCATGGAGCGACGCTCACTGTTGATAACCCCGAGTTTGTTGGTGGTGGCGGGTGCCTTGTCGTCTTTCTACCCGTGAGTAACCTGGATAAGCGACCCGTAGGGTGGGGACTGCGATGAAAAAACTATTGCCTGAAGAACGCGCTCAGCTCGTAGAGGATATCGTCAAGCGCAACGCGGCGGGGCTCGATTCAATTGGGACCTCCATCCGCCATCTGCGGCTCGAAGTCACCGGGCTTGACCAAGAGACTTTCGCGGCAATGTGCAAGATGTCTACGAAAAGCCTGTACGAGCTGGAGAGTGGGAAGTCGAATCCAAAGCTCAGCACTTTGGAGGCCATACTGCGTCTCTTTGGCGTGCGGATGGGTATGGTGATGGCTGCCAAACATAAGCCCACTGCAACGGTCGTCGGCAACAATGTCGGCCTGGCTGATGGGCCAATCGCTGTGCCCGCGAAGCCGGTGGCGAATCTTGTGCCGCTGGTCAGCTCCGGAGCGAAGCGAGGGAAAAGCCCTCCGGCAGCCAAAGCGAAGAAAGCACTGTCGAGGCCCGCATCACCACGGGCGCGGAAAAGCAGCCAGGAAAAGTGAGATGGATGTGAACTGCAGGTCGTTAGCCGCTTGCATTCTTCCTACGTCGTACATTGCCTTTTTGAACGCTGCAGGCGCTTGCGAAAGCACGCCCAGGGGGATAAATTGCCCCGGTCGCCGAAGCATCGGTGATGCGACCTTGGCCGGTCGGAATCGAAAGGCGCAGCAGCGCCCAGACTTCATCGCAGGCGCTTTTTTTTGTGCCCGCGATGTCGCGTCATGGCGGTGGTGCGCGGGACACCTTCGGGTGTGCCGGGCTCCTTTCGTCCCGGTCGGCCAACCCGCGTACTGCTGCCACCTCAACTTGCTTGGCCGCGAGCGGTGGCAGTTCCATAACGAAAGGAACTCATGCATGCCCACCAGAAGTCCCTCCAGGATCCCCGCATCCGCTCCCCACCTCAGCACCCAGCCTAGCCCCACCTCGCAACCCAGGCAGGCCCCCCATGACTGACCAAGAACGCCTCTCCACCATCCAGAGCTACGCCTGGACCCTAGAACTACTAGGCGAAGCCTTGGTCCAGCACGATGAAATGCTGGAGTGCGAACACAACCCCCACCTGAGTTTCCGCAACACGGCGGGCATTCACCAAGCCATTCGCATCATCAGCCGGCTGGCCAGTGAACAGTGCGGGAAGATAATCAACACCAACGACTCCATCGATACCTCCGACTGAGATCGCCATGGCTGCCGCCAGCAAAGCGCTGGCGCAGCTACCCACGCCGCCCACCCCCAGGTATGAGATGATCCCCCCAGCGCTGCAGGAGGTGGGTAATGGCCAACCATGTCGAATACAAACGCAACAGCGAAATCCCAGGCCTGGTGCTAAGCGAGGCGCGGTTTTCGAGTTTCAGTTTCGGCCGTCACTACCACCTCGACTACCACGTAGGCCTCATTACCGACGGCGTACAGCGCCAGGCGCTCAATGGCGAAACGGTCTACCTCACACCGGGCACCATCCAACTGATGCCGCCAGGCGAAATCCATGATGGCAACAGCGCGGGCGACGACGCCTACACGCTCAAGACGTTTCGGGTTTCCGCCGACCTGTTGCGCGACGTGACGCAGGAGCTGACCGGCCGGGACCAGTTTTCTGCCCTGGGTGGCGCAGTGTTGCAGGATGCCGGCCTTTCCCTTCAGCTTGCCCGGCTGCACCAATCACTGCGCGATGGGCTCAATACCGACCCGCTTTTCGCAGAATCGCAATGGCTCATGCTACTCGGTCAGCTGTTCGCCCAAGCACGCATGGTGAAGCCAGACTTCGTAAAAGGCTCGCTCTCAGCCATTCAGTGGCAGCGCGTGCGGGATTACTGCAACGAACACCTCGCGGAGAAAATCTCGCTTGAGGAATTGGCCGCCCTCTGTGGCCTTGAGCGCTTTCACTTCCTGAAGCTGTTCAAGCACACCGTGGGCATGACGCCCCATGCGTGGCTGGTGCGTTTGCGCCTGGAGCGCGCCTGTGTGCTGCTGAGCCATACCCAGTGGGAACTGACGCAGATTGCGCAAGAGGTGGGCTTCTACGACCAGAGCCACTTCAACCGTGCCTTCAAGCACGCCTTTGGCGTTGCCCCGTCGCGCTACTGATTCCGTTCGGCATCGCGCCGCTATCCCGTCAATTTTTTACAAGTGCGCAGCATCCTGGCTCTCTACCCTTGTGCCTTATCGGGCATTGCCCTGAAGAGACTGTAAGGACTTGGATAATGACTGAACGGGTTTATTTCACCAGCGATGAGCTGACCTTGAACGCCCAAGTAGTGAGTTGCACAGCCCAGGAGGATGGGCGGTTTCGGGTGACGCTGGATCGAACCCTGTTTCACCCCCAAGGTGGCGGGCAGTTGGCGGACCGGGGCTCCATCGCAGGAGTCCAGGTTGAAGAGGTGATCAATATCGAGGGTGATGTAGCGCATATCGTCGGGCGGCACATACCCGTGGGGGCAGTCGAGATCGCCATCGACCCCGAAACGCGTGCGCTACACGCTCGCCTTCATTCAGCCGGCCACTTGATTGCCTGTGTCGGGCAGAGCTTGGGTTGGCTGCCTAGCAAAGGCCACCACTGGCCAGGCGAGTGCCGGGTTGTTTTCGAGCGCCAGTCGGATTCCGAGCCTTTGACCGGCGAAGTGGTCGAGGAGGCGGTCAACGCCCTGATCGAGCTTGATGCACCGCGCCATCTCAGCAATCAGGAAGGTGTCAGGTCAGTATGCTTCGGCACGTTGCCCCTGCATGGGTGCGGCGGTACCCATGTCGCCTCCACAGGTGTGGTCGGGCGCATAAAGGTGCTCAAGTTCAAAGAGAAAAAGGGCTTGCTGTCGGTGCACTACGACGTCGCCCAATAGCGGCGGCTGTAGTGACCAAGTGCTCAATTTATTAACGCCTGCTCGCCCTGAATTACCTGGAGACACCCGTGGACTATGTTCCTCAGCTTTTAACCATTGGCGCCGTCATGCTGCTGGGTTGCGTAAGCCCCGGCCCGGACTTCATTGCCGTTACTTCCAACGCGCTGGTGAGCCGTAAACGGGGGCTTGGCGTGGCGTTGGGGACAAGTGTGGGCATCGCCATCTGGGCGATTCTGGCGGTGATTGGCCTGGGCGTCGTATTGGCTACAGTGGCGTGGCTCTACGATGCGATTCGCGTGGTGGGGGCGGCGTACTTACTTTATCTGGGTGGCAAAATGCTGCTGAGTGCACGGCGCCCTTATCAGGCAATGGAAGTCAGAACTGCCAAGCGTACTGATACCCCGGCGCCGCGTGTCGGGTTGCTGGTGTCCGCCACCAACCCAAAAGCTGCGGCTTTCTTTGGCAGCTTTTTCATCACCGTACTGCCGGTGGATGCCCCAAGTTGGGTGCTGGTTGCAGCGGTCGTTGTTGTGACGGTGGTTTCGTTTGTTTGGTTTTCGACGCTGGCGTTGATGTTTTCCACCGCCGGTGTACGTGCTTGCTATGCCAAGGTGCGCCGGCCTATCGATGCCATCATGGGTGCAATTTTGGTGGGGCTTGGCCTGCGCCTCGCTTTTGTTCGGTAACGTCGCCTGCAACTGCCGTTGCAGCGGTGATGAAAAGCGGTCTAGTCTCGGCCTCCCACATCGAGGTCATACCGCTATGGAAAGCGCTTTCGTACAAGTCAGAAGCCGGCTGCACAATCGTCGTTTTGCGGTCGCGAACAATAGCCAGGGCCTGTCGGGCACGGGCACGCTTTTCCTTTATCACGTCGAAGAGGGTGCTATCACCAGCACTTACCAGGGCGGACGGATACGTACCGGCCACCAAGTGGGGCGGGTAACAGGGCCCGATACCATCGAGTTGCTTTTCCACTGCATCACCGTCGACGGTGAAACCCTCGCCGGTTGGTCGCGTGGCAGGGTTGGCGTGGATGAAGCCGGACGTACCACGCTGCATTTTGTGTGGGGGGGGGTTGTCAGGGGGGCAGGGCGGTGGGGAATCCAGCTATGTCGAGGTGGAAACGGTTGCTTTGGCTGATCAGCCCAAATGACGGTGGCTGCCACGCTTGCTGGAGCCGCTCTGCTCCGATAGGGTGCGGGCAGATTGCTATTACTCCCTCCAGGATTGTGTACCCACATGGACCGTGCTCCCGACCTACTCCCTGCCCGCCCGCGTACGTCCTACCTGATGCGGCACTGGCGTGGCGAGCTTTCACTGGCCCGTTCGTTCTGGGTCAACAGCGTGTTGCTGAGCCTGGTCTGGTTACCGATGTTCGGGCTGGAACCGCTCATTCGCGCCTACCCGCCGAGCCCGACAACCCTGATCGTGGCGCTGGGCGTGTTGCTAGTGTCGATGACGGCGATGGCGGTCTGGCAGGGCGTGGGCACCTGGCGTTCGGCGCGTCGGCACCGGGCTCAGGGGGGGAGCATGCTGTGGGTGCGGGTGGCGTGTGGGCTGATTTTGCTCGATTGCGCCTATACCCTGTACAGCGTGGTCGAAGACGACAGCTTGGCGGTGCTCAAGTCGGCCTGGCAGGTATGGCATGCCCCCGATCAGCTGCCGCCATCCCACATCACCCTGCTGGCGCCGGATGAACTCGTCATCGCCGGTGGCTGGTCGTTGGGCAGCGCTGACGCGGTACGCGACGTGCTGGATGCGCACCCGGCGGTGACGCGGGTGCAGTTGGACAGTGGCGGCGGCCTGTTACTGGAGGCTCAAGGCATCGCCAGGCAGGTCAGGCAGAAGGGGCTGATTACCTACACCGACGGCGATTGCATGAGTGCCTGTACGCTTGTGTTCCAGGCGGGCAAGGAACGTTGGCTGGGCCCCGAGGGGCGGTTGGGTTTTCATGCGGGGGCGCTTTATGGCTCGGACCAGCAGCCGGAGGCGATCACCCAGATCTACCGCCATACCCTACAAGACAGCGGCCTGAGCGAGGACTTCATTCAGCGCGTACTCAACACGCCGCAAGACGCGATGTGGTTCCCGGACGTGGGCACCCTGCGTAGCGAACACATCATCACGGGCTTGGCCGACCCGGCCGATTTCACCGACCGGCGCCTGGCGTCGTTGCGTGAACCCGCGCGGCTTGACGCCTACCTGCGCAGCTCTTTGCTATTTCGCATCCTGGAGCAGAAGGCCCCCGAGCAGTTTGCAGCCGAGAAACGTCGGATTGCCGAAGCGTTGGGCAATGCCAGGCAATTTCGCCTGTTCAATGCTGCTACTACCCAGCGGCAAAACGAACTGTTGAGGCTTGCGATCTTGCAGGCCCCGGACGGGGTGGCGATGGACTACTGGCGCAGCCAGTTCGACTACCTGGCAGCGCTTGAACAGGTTGGCGCAGATGCCTGCTGGGGGTTCCTCACAGGCAAGGACGTGCGCAGCCAGGTACCCGCCCAGGCCGAGGCAGACTTGCAGGCGGCTCGCATGCGCCTGTTCGAAGCTACCCTGCCGCTGCGTGAGGACGATCCGCCTGCACAAGCCACGCTGGATGCGGACCTGGATGCGATCTTCAAGCGGGTCGAGCAGCGCTTGCCGCAGGCGTACGAGCACTTGCACAGGCGTGATCGCGACACCTTGTGCACGGTTTACCAGGCGGTCTACCACGAAGCACTGGCAATGGCTGACCAGAAGCGGGCTACAGCCGTTCTGATGGGCATAAGCAACTACTGACCGGCATCAACCTCACGCTGGCCATTTCGCCTCAGCAGGCAATACTTCTCTATACAAGCAGGCATGCGCCTGATGGCGCGCGCCGCTGGGAGGTGTGAGGTGAACAAGTTATCCATCGTGGGTGCCGGGATCGTGGGCGAAGCGGCAGCCCAGGTCATCGCCCGGGAAGAGTATTGCCGTGAGCTGGCCTTGATCGACGTACAGGGCGAATTGGCTCAGGGCAAGGCGCTGGACATCTGGCAGGCGGCGGTGGAGTCGGGCTCCGATACCAGGGTTCATGGCGGGGCCAAGGCCGAGATGCTGCAAGACTCCGAGCTGGTGGTGATCACCGCGGGTGTGCCTCGCAAGCCCGGCCAATCGCGCCAGGATGTGCTGAGCATCAACCTGCCGATCATCGACGGCATCATGCACGACATCAATCGCTACGCGCCGGCAGCCACGGTGCTGGTGGTGTCCAACCCTGTCGACGTGCTCACCTACCGGGCCTGGTCGCTCAGCGGGCTGGGGCGGGGCAAGGTGTTCGGCCAGGCGGGGGTATTGGATACTGCGCGCATGAAGTGTTTCATCGCCGAGGCAACCGGGTTTTCTGCGCGGGATATCAACGCGCTGGTGCTCGGCGGGCATGGCGACAGCATGGTGCCGCTGATGCGCTACTGCCAGATCGGCTCGGTGCCGCTGTCGCATTTCTTGTCTACTGAGCAGGTCGAGGCCATCGTAGAGCGCACACGCAAAGGTGGCGGTGAGATCCTCGGCTTGAAGAAGGTCGGTAGTGCCTGCGATGCGCCGGGCGTGGCCATCGCGCAGATGGTGGACGCAATCGCCAATGGGCGTAACCGCATTCTGCCGACGGTGGCGATTCTGGAGGGCGAATACGGGCGCACCGATATCGCCATGGGCGTGCCCTGCGTGCTGGCAGGGGAGGGCATTGCCCGGGTGATCGAATTGCCGCTGGATGCGCAGGAGCAGGCGATGTTCGATCACTCGGCGGACCAGGTGGCGCGGGACATTGCCGAGATGAAGGCGTTGTGACCCGGTAGCGCGGCTTGAGCCCGCGAGATCTTGGGGCTGCTTTGCAGCCCTTTCGCGGCACAAGGCCGCTCCTACAGGTCGCGGTTTATCAGCATCAGTGGGTGGCCAACTCCAGCGACAGTTCCGGGTGCTTGATGATCAGGCGCATCAGGCACAGCACACCACCTGGAGGTACGAACCGGCCTTGTTCCCAGTCGCGCAACGTTGCCACTGGCGTGGCAATGCGCTCGGCGAAGGAGACTTGGGTCAGCCCGCAACGCTCGCGAGCCTGGCGCACCAGAATCTGTTCCGGCGTGGTAACCCGCCCCGCGCCCAGCTTGGCCTCTTCAAGGGCTTGTCGAAGCTCAGGCAATGGTTCACCTGCATCAGCCTCGATCGCCTTGGCAACGCTTTCGATATCAAAATCACGCATATTCATTTCACCTTGCTGATTTCAGCGGGGCTTATGTTGGCACGCTGGGCTTTGGTGTAATGCTCGAAGCCGGTACTTTGAGCCCGTCGAGCGCACGCTGTATGCGCTCTGGGGAATCATTTTCCTGGCTCTGGCGGAGTGAGCGGTAATCGATTGATTGTCTGGATATGTCCAGGGTTACAAGAGGCGATGGTCAGGTCTATTAGGGCCTCACAAGCGCCGGAACCAGCCGCACATAAACCAGCTCACTCACCAACTCCACCAGCGTTTGGGTTATCACCGCCGCCGCTGCCAGCCCACGCAAGTCCTCGGGCAACGCCAGGGCCAACGGCAGCACCACCAGCGAGTTTCGCGTGGCGGCGCTGAAGGTTACCGAGCGGGCTTCGGTTGCGGGCAAACGAAGCAGGCGTGCCGAGATAAAGCCAAGCAGCGGTGCCAGCAGCATGAAGCCGAGGTACACCGGAAGCACTGGCAGCAAGCGGTCGAGATCGCGCAGCACCACGGCAATCTGCGAGGCGATCACCACGACCAGCACTAGCGCCATCGCCGGCACTGGCAGCCATGCCCAGGCATCGTTCCAGGTGGCGATTGCACGGGAGCGGCGGGCGCCGGCGCTGGTGAGCACGGCCAGCAGCATGGGCAGCACGATCAGCAGCACGAAGGCTTCCACGAAGGGGGCGATGCGCAGGCTTACGCCGCTGCCATCGCCCAGAATCAACGCCAGGTACACCGGGAGCAGTAGCAGTTGCACCAGCAGCAGCACCGGCGTGGCGGCGAGGGTCAGGCAAGTGTTGCCTTTGCCGATATGGGTGAACACCACCACGTAGTCGATGCAGGGCGTGAGCAGTACCAGCAGTGCGCCGATCAGGATCGCGGGGTGGGCGACCAGGCCGCGGGTGAGTGCCCACACCAGCAGCGGCACGAGGATGAAATTGGCCAGCAGCAGGGCAGCCATGAAGCGGCGGTTGCCCAGGCCCTGGCGCAGGTCGAGGAAGGGGATCTGCAGGAACATGGCGTACATCAGCACGGCGATGGCGGGGGTGACCAGGGATTGCAGGTGGCGTGCGGTGTCGGTGGCCAGCAGGCCGAAGGCAATGGCTGCTAGTACCACGGCGAAGTAGATCGGGATTTGCCGGGTTTCGAGTTGTTCTCTGGTCAAGGTGGGGCCTGTGCTTGCTCGTCTGGAAGGGGCACAGGGTAATACGTGACTGCAGGGTTTGTGCAGGCGGGCACTGAACCTGTAGGAGCGGGCTTGCCCCGCGAAGCAGGCGCCTCGGTGGATGGCACGGGCTTCGCCCGTGTTCGCGGGGCAAGCCCGCTCCTACAAGAATTGCGAGCAAGGTACGAAAAAGCCCGGCACAAGGCCGGGCTTTTTCACATCAGGCGTTTGCCAATCAGTTGCCGTAAACCGGCAGCTTCTTGCAGATGGCCTTGACCTTCTCACGCACGGCGTCGATCACCGCTTCGTTGTTCAGGTCGGCCAGGATGTCGCAGATCCAGCCAGCCAGCTCGCGGCACTCGGTTTCCTTGAAGCCACGGGTGGTGACGGCTGGGGTGCCGAAACGCAGGCCCGAGGTCACGAACGGGGAACGTGGGTCGTTCGGTACCGAGTTCTTGTTGACGGTGATGAAGGCTTTGCCCAGGGCAGCGTCAGCATCTTTACCGGAGATTTCCTGCTTGATCAGCGACAGCAGGAACAGGTGGTTCTGAGTACCACCGGATACCACGTCGAAACCACGCTCGATGAACACTTCGGCCATGGCCTGGGCGTTCTTCACCACTTGCTGCTGGTAAGCCTTGAACTCAGGCTGCAGCGCTTCCTTGAAGCAGATGGCCTTGGCCGCGATCACGTGCTCCAGCGGGCCGCCCTGGGCGCCTGGGAACACGGCGGAGTTCAGCTTCTTCTCGATGTCGGCGTTGGCACGGGCCAGGATCAGGCCGCCACGTGGACCGCGCAGGGTCTTGTGGGTGGTGGTGGTAACCACGTCGGCGAATGGCACTGGGTTCGGGTACACGCCAGCGGCAACCAGGCCGGCAACGTGGGCCATGTCGACGAACAGGTAGGCACCGACCTTGTCGGCGATGGCGCGGAAGCGGGCGAAGTCCAGTACCTGCGAGTAGGCCGAGAAACCGGCGACGATCATCTTCGGCTTGTGCTCGTCAGCCAGGCGCTCGACTTCGTCGTAGTCGATCAGGCCGTTGCCGTCGATGCCGTACTGAACAGCGTTGTACAGCTTGCCCGAGGAGCTAACCGAAGCACCGTGGGTCAGGTGGCCACCGTGGGCCAGGCTCATGCCCAGGATGGTGTCACCGGCCGACAGCAGGGCCAGGTAGACAGCGGCGTTGGCTTGCGAGCCCGCGTGCGGCTGAACGTTGGCGTAGTCGGCGCCGAACAGTTCCTTGGCACGGTCGATGGCCAGTTGCTCAACCACGTCGACGTACTCGCAACCACCGTAGTAGCGCTTGCCTGGGTAGCCTTCGGCGTACTTGTTGGTCAGGACCGAGCCCTGAGCTTCCATGACTGCCGGGCTGGTGTAGTTTTCCGAAGCGATCAGCTCGATATGCTCTTCCTGGCGCAGGGCTTCTTGCTGCATGGCTTCGAAGAGCTCGGCGTCGTACTTGGCAATGGTCAAATCACGGCTGAACATGGCGGTCCTCAAGGATCGGGGTAATTTGGGGGGGCATTCTAACCGATTGATCCGCGCCTGGCATATGAAGTGGCATCAAGTCACGGACCAATGGGCCTCATGTTGCATCCCGCGCCGTATATGGGCTGGCTGGGGATTGGAGTTGACTCTGGGGTCCGCTTTTTCGGCACGATTTTCCGCCGTGACGCACCCCCTGTGGGAGCGGGCGAAGGCTTACTGGAACATGAACAGCGTTTCGTTGGCGAACTGCGCTTCGAACTGGTTGGCGGGCATTGGCCGGCCGAACAGGTAGCCCTGCACCTCGTCGCAGCCATGTTCGCGCAGGAACTCCAGCTGCTCGTGGGTTTCCACGCCCTCGGCGATCACCGCCAGGTTGAGGCTGTGGGCCATGGCGATGATCGCCCGGGCAATCTGCGCGTCCTGCTCGCCCTCGGGCAGGCCGTCGACGAAGGTGCGGTCGATCTTCAGCACGTCGATGGGGAACTGCTTGAGGTAGTTCAGCGACGAGTAACCCGTGCCGAAGTCGTCGACCGCAATGCTCAGGCCCAGGTTCTTCAGGCTGGCGAGAATCTGCAGCGCCTCGTTCACCTCGCGCATCAGGATGCTTTCGGTCAGTTCCAGTTCCAGGCACGCCGGGGGTAGGCCGGTTTCTTCCAGGATGGTGGCGATGCGCGTGCCCAGCTGGCCGTCGGAGAACTGCCGGGCGGAAATGTTCACCGACACTTTCGGCACCCGCACCTTGGCCTTGTGCCAGGCCTTGAGCTGCAGGCTGGCTTCGCGCAGCACCCAGTCGCCAACGTCCACCACCAGGCCAAGTTCCTCGATCACCGGGATGAAGTCACCCGGCGGCACCAGGCCACGGGTTGGGTGGCGCCAGCGCAGCAGCGCCTCGGCGCCGGTCAGGCGCTTGCCGTCGCCGCTGAATTGCGGCTGGTAGTAGAGGATGAACTCGTTCTGCTCCAGGGCGTGGCGCAGGTCGCTTTCCAGCTCCAGGCGTTCCAGGGCGCTGGCGTTCATTTCGGCCTGGTAGAACTGGAAGTTGTTCTTGCCGCGCTCCTTGGCGTGGTACATGGCGGTGTCGGCGTTCTTCATCAGCTGGCTCAGCTCACCGCCGTCCTGCGGGCTGAGGGCGATGCCGATGCTGGCGGTGACGAAGAACTCACGGCCTTCGAGCACGAACGGCCGCACCAGGCTGGCGAGGATGCTTTCGGCCACGTGGATGGCGCGGTTCAGGGCCATCTCGCGGGTAGCGCGCGGTTGCAGCAGCAAGGTGAACTCGTCGCCGCCCATGCGCGCCACGGTGTCGTCATCGTCCACGCAGGCCAGCAGGCGCAGGGCCATGTCCTTGAGCATGCGGTCGCCGGCGGCATGGCCGAGGGAGTCGTTGATCGGCTTGAAGCGGTCCAAGTCGAGGAACATCAGCACCACCCAGGCCTTTTGCCGCTCGGCCTGTTGCAACGCGGTGTGCAGGCGGTCCTGGAACAGCGTGCGGTTGGGCAGGTGGGTGAGGGCGTCGTAGTACGCCAGGCGGTGGATGCGCTGCTCGCTGGCCTTGCGCTCGCTGATGTCGGTGAAGAAGCACACGTAGCTGGCCAGGTCGCCTTCGTCGTCCAGCACCGCGGTAATGCCCACCCAGGCGGGGTAGCGTTCGCCGTCGCGGCGCTTGAGCCACACTTCGCCTTCCCAGCTGCCGCGCTGGTGCAGCTGCTTGAGCACGTAGCGCAGGTGGCTTTCCTGCTGCTCGTCGACCACCAGCATGGCGGGCAGTTGGTCCAGCACATCGCTCACCGCATGGCCGCTGACCCGGCTGAACGCCTCGTTGGCCTGCACGATGTAGCCGGCCGGGTCGGTGATGAGGATGGCCGAGGTGGAATGCTCGAATACCGTTGCCGCCATGCGCAGGTCTTTTTCCGCGCGGCGTTGCTGGCTGATGTCGCGGCCCACGCCCAGCACGCCTTCGAAACGCTCGAACTCGTCCCACACCAGCACCAGGCGCAGCTCGATGGGAATTTTGCGGCCATCGGCGCGCAGGCAGTCGAACAGGAACAGCTGGGTTGGCAGTTGCTCGCGTAATTGCGCCAGTTGCGCGCTGTCGCCCATGGCCTTGCTGACCCGCTCCATCAGGCTGTAGATGCCGGTGAGCTGGGCGGGGTTGGCGATGATCGACTGCCAGCCGTTGTCGAAGATCCAGTCGGCCTGGTAACCCAGCACGGCCTGTACCGAGGGGCTGACGTAGTTCAGCTGCAGGCGGCTGTCGGTGGAGAAGATCACGTCACTGATGCTTTCGGCGAGCATGCGGTAGCGCTGTTCGCTGTCACGCAGCGACTGGCTAGCCTCGATCTGCACGGTGACATCCTTGCCCACGCCGATGATGCGCGTCACCAGGCCGCTGGCGTCGCGGGTCAGCACTTGCTCGCGGATGTCGTAGCAGCGCCAGCTGCCGTCGCGGTGGCGAAAACGCAGCTGGGTGTGCAGCGCCTGGCTGTGGCCGGTGTCGCGCTGCCCCTGGCGCATCGCCTGGTACTGGGCGGCATCCTCGGGGTGCAGCAGCAGCTCCCAGAAGCGGTCGCCCATCTGCGCAAGCTCGGTGCGGTCGTAGCCCAGGGTTTGCCCGAGGTGGCGGTTGCTGAAGATCATTCGCTGGCTGAGCACATCCTGCACGTACAGCTGGTCGGGCACGGTACGCACCACGTCCGACCAGAAGCTTTCGCGC
The DNA here is from genome assembly GCF_011752565.1 of Pantoea sp. Ap-967. Lineage (GTDB taxonomy): Bacteria > Pseudomonadota > Gammaproteobacteria > Pseudomonadales > Pseudomonadaceae > Aquipseudomonas. The sequence continues at coordinate 193,652 of NZ_VWXK01000004.1, read as the reverse complement.
TCCAGCAACGACAGCTCCACCTGCTTGCGGCTGGTGATGTCGCTGATGCTGAGAATCACCGCCTGGTAGTCACGGCGCTGTTGCGGCAAGCGCGCCATCAGCCACAGGTGCAGCTCGCCGCCCAACGGCGCCGGCAGGCGTACCTCCAGTTCCAGCGATGGGCGCTGTTCGATCAGCGCGTCGATCAGTTGCATGCCGATGCTGTCGCGGCCATCGCCGCTGCCTTCGATCAACCGCTGCCAGGCGCCTTCGTTGCAGTCGACGTTGAGCAACTGGCGCGCCACCTGGTTGATCTCGGTGATCTTCAACTCAAGCAGCAGGGTGCGGCGCAGGTTGGGGTCCAAGGCCAGGCTCTGCCTGAGCGCGGCAGGGTTGCGCAGGTGGTAGCGGTCGAGCTCGCCGGGCAGGCTCGACAGGTTGAGCACGCACAGGGCCACGCCCGTGCCCTCGAAAATTTCCTGGTAGCGTCGGCGGTCTTCCTGCAGGGCGCGCTGGCGCCGGCGCATGTTGATCAGCGCCAGTACCGGGAGCAGGGCGCAGAACAGCGCCAGCAGGCATTTGCCGAGCAACGCTGGCAGCAGCTTCTGCTGCGCCAGGCCCGCGTCGAACAGGCCGCGCAGTTGCCAGGTGCTGCTGTCGATGTAGGCCAGCATCACGCTTTGCAGGGGCTCCTTGCTGGTTTCTACCGGGGCGTGGCGCTCCAGCACCTCGCCGCTGCGGCTGTTTTCCAGCAGCCACAGCGGGTGGCTGGGGCCGTCCAGGTGTGCGGTGAGTGCCTGGTAGTAGTCAGGTGACAGGCGCAGCAGCCAATAACCACGGTCTTGCTCGGCGGCCTGGCGCAACAGCAGGTAGATGGTGCGGTTGTCTGCCGAGTTGGCGAAGAAGTAGCCGCGGCCCTGGTTCAGCCCAACCAGTTCGTCAATCAACTGACGGTCGGGGGTGCCGGCCAGGCTGTCGCTGCGCACCTGCCCGGCGTCATCCAGCCAGGCCAGGTCGCGCAGCGTTGGCAGGCGTTCGCGCAGGGTCGCCAGCAAGCTGGGCAGGGCGGCAGGCGACGGCGCTTTGACGTAGGGCTGAACCACATTCAGCGCCTGCTGGGCCTTGAGCGCCATGTTCAGGCCCAGGTGGTCGGCCAGCTCGGCGCTGGCATCCAGGGTTTGCTGGCGCTGGTCGGCCTGGGTATGGCGGAACTGGGCAAACAGTTGCCACAGCAGCAAACCCAGCAGAATCAAGGCCAGCAGGGCCAGCGCACCCTTCACCGAGCTGCGCATCGAAGCAACCGGGGCTGGCGTGTCGGGGCCAAGCGATGACGGATGATTGAGATTGGTCAAGCGTTGGTCCTGCGTTTGGGGGCGGTGGCAGGGCGTGAGCATGCACGGTATATGCCGGGATGCGAAGGCCTGGACCGCGGTGGCGCACTATATAGCCGGACACCCGAACGGGCTAGCATGCCTGCAGTTATGGCAAAGCGCCAGTATGATTGTACATGGACTGTTCATGGCCGGTGGTCGTGGTGCGGGCGGGCCGTTCGGCAAGACCCTGCAGGTTGTGCGAGAATGCCGCCCGCTTCACATGACAACGCATCGGAGATGTTCGGTTTTGGTTACTCACTTTTCCACCAATGGCCTCGATTCCGCCTGTGGGCGCAGCAGTCAGACCCTTGTCAGCACTGCCGTGACCGCGGACGTATCCTGCAAATCCTGCCAGCGTTCGCTGGACAAGCCCGACGCCGCTGCGGCCTCGAAGAACAAGACGCCATCGCTGGCCGAACTGCGCAAGACCGCCAAGGCGGCAGCGGCACCGGTTGATGTAGCCCCCGTGGCTGTTGCCGCCAAGCCCGCTGGCAAGGTCGTCAGCACGCCGGCTGCGGCCAAGCCTGCCCCAGCGGCCGCGCAACCGGCCCGTAGCGGTGGTTTCAGCGTCAAGGCCGCTTATGCGGCGCGCCTGGCCGAGCAGAACGGCCGTAGCCGCTTGCCGCGCGGCAAGGCGGGCAAACAGCGTCACGTCTGAGCCTGCTTCATTCGCCTTGCTGGCCTCTTCGCGGGGCAAGCCCGCTCCTACAATGTGATTGAAACCCTTGTAGGAGCGGGCTTGCCCCGCGAAAGGGCCGGCACAGGCAACCAAAGCCTCACGATCCCACCCCCATCATCCGACCACCCTGTGCAACGCCGCGCGTTGGCGTAGAATGGTCGACTTTGTTCACTACACCCCGTAAACACATCCCCCAGGCCCATCGCCTGGGCGATCGTCGATGTCTTTACCTATCTGATTAGAGGGCTTGGTTTTGGCTCAATACGTCTACACCATGCATCGGCTGAGCAAGGTCGTGCCGCCGAAGCGGGAAATTCTCAAGAATATCTCCCTGTCGTTCTTCCCTGGCGCCAAGATCGGCGTGCTCGGCCTGAACGGCGCCGGTAAATCGACCCTGCTGCGGATCATGGCGGGCGTCGACAAGGAATTCGACGGCGAAGCCCGTCCGATGCCCGACATCAACGTTGGTTACCTGCCACAGGAACCGCAACTGGACCCGAACAAGTCCGTGCGTGAAGTGGTCGAGGAAGCGGTCAGCGTGATCAAGGACGCCCAGGCCCGCCTGGACGAGGTTTACGCCGCCTACGCCGAACCCGACGCCGACTTCGACAAGCTGGCCGCCGAGCAGGCCAAGCTCGAAGCCATCCTGCAGGCCGCCGATGGCCACAACCTGGAGCGTCAGCTGGACGTCGCCGCCGACGCCCTGCGCCTGCCGGCCTGGGATGCGCGCATCGAGCACCTGTCCGGTGGTGAAAAACGTCGCGTGGCCCTGTGCCGCCTGCTGCTGTCGGCCCCCGACATGCTGCTGCTGGACGAACCGACCAACCACCTGGACGCCGACTCGGTGGCCTGGCTTGAGCGCTTCCTGCACGACTTCCCGGGCACCGTGGTGGCCATTACCCACGACCGTTACTTCCTCGACAACGTCGCCGGCTGGATCCTGGAACTGGACCGTGGCGCCGGTATCCCGTACGAAGGCAACTACTCGGGCTGGCTGGAAGCCAAGTCCGAGCGCTTGGCGCAGGAATCCAAGCAGCAGAGCGCCCACGAGAAGGCCATGAAAGAGGAACTGGAGTGGGTGCGCAAAGGCGCCAAGGCCCGCCAGTCCAAATCCAAGGCCCGTCTGCAGCGCTTCGAGGAAATGCAGTCGCAGGAATTCCAGAAGCGCAGCGAAACCAACGAGATCTACATCCCGGCTGGCCCACGCCTGGGCGACAAGGTCATCGAGTTCAAGAACGTCACCAAGGGCTACGGCGACCGCGTGCTGATCGACAACCTGTCGTTCGCCATGCCTAAAGGCGCCATCGTTGGCGTTATCGGTGGTAACGGTGCCGGTAAGTCGACCCTGTTCCGCATGCTGATGGGCAAGGAGCAGCCGGATTCGGGCAGCATCGAAATCGGTGAAACCGTGCAACTGGCTTGCGTGGACCAGAGCCGCGAAGACCTGGACGGCGCCAAGACCGTGTTCCAGCAGATTTCCGACGGTTCCGACCAGATCCGCATCGGCAGCTACGAGATCCCGTCGCGTACCTATGTTGGCCGTTTCAACTTCAAAGGTGGCGACCAGCAGAAGTTCGTCAAGGACCTGTCCGGTGGTGAGCGTGGCCGCCTGCACCTGGCCCTGACCCTGAAGGAGGGCGGCAACGTCCTGCTGCTCGACGAACCGTCCAACGACCTGGACGTGGAAACCCTGCGTTCCCTGGAAGAAGCCCTGCTGGACTTCCCGGGCGCCGCCATTGTGATTTCCCACGACCGTTGGTTCCTGGACCGTGTGGCTACCCACATCCTTGCGTACGAAGACGACTCGAACGTGGTGTTCTTCGAGGGCAACTACACCGAGTACGAAGCGGACCGCAAGAAGCGCCTGGGCGATGCTGCTGCCCAGCCGCACCGTGTACGGCACAAGAAGCTGGCGCAGTAAGCCAGTGAATTGATGCACAAGAATGGGGCCCTGGGTGGCCCCATTTTTGTGCCTGTCTGGAAAGGCTGGTTGCTGCTTCGCGGGGCAAGCCCGCTCCTACAGGACAACCCTGATTCTGCGCCCCCTGTAGGAGCGGGCTTGCCCCGCGAAACAGGCGCCACCGAGGCTGATTTTGTATACATTTATATAAAACGCACCAAATATTTTCATAAAAACGACATTTTGCCCTATTCCAGTGCGATTGCTTCTTGGTACATTCCAGAAAAAACCAATAAGTCCAATCCTCTTGGTGAGATGTCTACCATGATCGAATCTGTCGACAATTTCCTTGCACGTCTGCAACAACGCGACCCGGGTCAACCGGAATTCCACCAGGCCGTGGAAGAGGTGCTGCGCACCCTCTGGCCTTTCCTCGAAGCCAACCCTCACTACCTGCAGTCGGGCATCCTCGAACGCATGGTCGAGCCCGAGCGCGCCGTGCTGTTCCGCGTGTCGTGGGTGGATGACCAGGGCAAGGTGCAGGTCAACCGCGGCTACCGCATCCAGATGAGCAGCGCCATCGGCCCATACAAGGGCGGCCTGCGCTTCCACCCGTCGGTGAACCTGAGCGTGCTCAAGTTCCTGGCCTTCGAGCAGGTGTTCAAGAACTCCCTCACCTCGCTGCCCATGGGCGGCGGCAAGGGCGGCTCGGACTTCGACCCGAAAGGCAAGAGCGATGCCGAAGTGATGCGCTTCTGCCAAGCCTTCATGAGCGAGCTGTACCGCCACATCGGTGCCGACTGCGACGTGCCAGCCGGTGACATCGGCGTGGGTGCCCGCGAAATCGGCTTCATGTTCGGCCAGTACAAGCGCCTGGCCAACCAGTTCACCTCGGTGCTGACCGGCAAGGGCATGACCTACGGCGGCAGCCTGATCCGCCCTGAAGCCACCGGCTACGGCTGCGTGTACTTCGCCGAGGAAATGCTCAAGCGCCAGGACAAGCGCATCGATGGCCGCCGCGTGGCCATTTCCGGTTCCGGCAACGTTGCCCAGTACGCTGCGCGCAAGGTCATGGACCTGGGCGGCAAGGTGATCTCGCTGTCGGACTCCGAAGGCACCCTGTTCGCCGAAGCCGGGCTGACCGACGCCCAGTGGGACGCGCTGATGGAGCTGAAAAACGTCAAGCGTGGCCGCATCAGCGAGCTGGCCGAGCAGTTCGGCCTGGAGTACCGCAAGGGCCAGACGCCGTGGAGCCTGCCGTGCGACATCGCCCTGCCGTGCGCCACCCAGAACGAGCTGGACCTGGAAGACGCCCGCACCCTGCTGCGCAACGGCTGCATCTGCGTGGCCGAAGGCGCCAACATGCCGACCACCCTGGCGGCGGTGGACCTGTTCATCGAGGCAGGCATCCTCTACGCGCCGGGCAAGGCGTCGAACGCCGGCGGCGTGGCCGTGTCGGGCCTGGAGATGTCGCAGAACGCCATGCGCCTGCTGTGGACTGCCGGTGAAGTGGACAGCAAGCTGCACAACATCATGCAGTCGATTCACCATGCCTGCGTGCATTACGGCGAAGAGGCCGATGGCACGGTCAACTACGTGAAGGGTGCGAACATTGCCGGCTTTGTGAAGGTTGCCGATGCCATGTTGGCCCAGGGCGTGGTCTGATTCGAGGTTATTGGGGCCGCTTTGCGCGGCCCCTTCGCGACCTGCGGTCGCTCCTACAGGGTACCCTCGCGGCCTGGCCGTTCATGGTTCGAGGTAGGAGCGACCAAGGGTCGCGATTGGGCCGCGCAAGCGGCCCCCAACACCTCACCCAATCTCGACAACCTCAATCACCTGATCCCCCACCGGCCTGCGCCACACCACCTCATCCCCAGGCCCCGCCCCGAGCAACGCCCGCCCCAGCGGCGACCCCCAGTTGATCATCCCACGCCCGGCATCGGCCTCATCCTCGCCCACCAGCTGCACCACCTGTTCCTGGTCGTGCTCATCGACGAAGCGCACCCGGCTGCCGATCTGCACCTTGCCCTGGGACGTTGCCGCCGGCACCACCTGGGCGCTTTGCACCCGGGCGCTGAAGTAGCGCAGGTCGCGCTCGGTATCGGCCAGGCGCTGCTTGTCGGCGCGGTCACCCTGGGCCTGCAGCTCGCTGCGCACGGCATTGAGCTGCGCCACCCGTTGCTGCAGCTGGTGCAGGCCATTGGCAGTGACGTAGTTGGGCTGGTCGCTGATGCGGCGCTCCACCGGCTGGTCTGCCTGGGCGGCGGCCTGGTCTTCGTTGACGAATGCTCGGCTCATGGTTGGCCTCCTGGGTGCAGAAGACCATGGTGGCAGGTTGGCGGTTTCAATGGATGTCCGTTTGCGACCTAATTGCGGCGGTAGGCACGTGCTGCGTCGCGGTCCTTTTCCTGCTGCCACTGGCGGTCGCGCTCGTCCCAGAACCGTTCGCGGTACTGGCGCTCGTCCTCGCTGTTCTGCATGGCCTGGCACTGGCGAAAGCCATCGTCCCAGCCGCTTTCGTAGGGGCGCTCGTGCAGGTAGCGCGGCACGTCCTTGCGAAAATCGCCAACCATCAGCCCGGCGGCCTGGCGGCCACTGCTGCAACCGTCCTGGAAGCCATCGGCGTAGGCGGGGGGATAACCGTGGTTGACCATCTGGTCGTGGGTGGTTTCGCAACCCGCCAGCAACAAGGCAATGAACAAGCCCAACCCGTACCGCGACATGACCACCTGAACCCCTGGAGAGATACCGCAAAGTCTAGGTGGCAATTTGTCAGGCCGATGTCAAAACAGTGTCAAAGAGTCGGTTGGGTCACAGTGTGGTCATCGAGCGCGGGGCAAGCCCGCACCTGTAGGAGCGGGCTTGCCCCGCGAATGGCCTCAACCCACGACTCAATAGTGATACCACTTCACCTCCAGCATCACCTCGTTCTGCGCCGTGGCCAGGTGGCTGTATTCACGCGATGCACTCAACCTCAGCCCCAGGTTCTGGCTGATTTCCCACTGTTGGTTCAGGCTCAGGCTGCGCCGCACTTCGCCATTGGTGAAGTAGTCGCCCTTGGCTTCCAGCGTCAGGTTGCCCAGCCCGTTGCGCCACAATAGCCCGCCGTTGAACCCCGCCGCCGGGGCGATGAACCCGGCAAAATCATTGTGGTGCTCGACCCGCACCGTGCCCAGGGCAAAGCCCAGCACGTTGTCGGCCAGTTGCCAGGTGCCGCCAGCGCCGCCATTCACATGGCTCACCAGCACTTCGTCATCATGCTTGCCCGGCACCCGCTCAAGACCACCGGCTACTTGCCAGGACCAAGGCTTGAGCAGCGCGTTGCGCGGCGTCAGCGAGCGGATGGTGGCCAGGTCCAGGCGCTGTACCTGCCAGTCGTTGCCTTCGTACTGGCGCAGCTTGAGCTGCAGGATTTCGATTTGCGCCCCCAGCGGGAAGCCATAGGCGTTGTCGTTGAGGTCGTGGTAGGCCATGCGCAGGCCGTACTCGGCGTAGGCACGGTCTTCGCGGGTGCCCACGCCCAGCTGCCAGGTGCGCGAATCGTGGCCGTCCTCGGGCAGGCCAGGGCGCTCGATCTGCAAGGGTGGTGGCGGGTTGCTGTTGATCGCCCGCAACAACTCGAAGCTGCGCTTGGCCTGCCCGGGGTCACGTTCCTGGCCGTTGGCCCGGTAACGCTCCAGGCGATAGGCCGCATCCTGCACCAAGGCCTGGCGCTCGCGGGGCAGGGCTTGGAATTCGGGGCTTTGCAAGTTCGTGGTGTCGGCACTGACGGCCAGTACCTGGCGCTTTTCTTCAGGCTCCAGTGGCTCTGCCCGGGCCAGCAGCTCGCGCTCACGGGAGGGGCGGTAGGTTTCGCTGGCCACCAGGCCAGACTGCTTCACCGCCTTGACCGTGTCGGTGGGAATGGCGGTGAGCGGGAACTGCGAGGTCAGGTCCAGGCTTGGCCGGGCGACCTGCAGCAGTTCCAGCAGGCGATACGAGCAGTTCTCGTCGAAGAAGAAGTAATCGAACTGGATCTGCTTGAGCTCCCACACGTGCTCGACCATGCGCCCGGTTTCTTCCGGCGTCAGGTCCAGTTGGTATTCCCACAGGTCGCGGTTTTCCAGGCTGCGGTATTCGGAGAGTTTTTCCTGGTAGGGCATCAGCGCGAACAGGCCCGGGTAGCCGCCCATCAGGCCCTTCCAGGCATACAGGATGCTGTTGTCGCTGCCCTCGATGTAGGCGCCGAAGTTGATGGCGTAGCTCAGCAGGGTGGTGTCGTCGCTGCGGGTGTTGGACTGGTCGATGCGCAGCAGGGTGTGGCCGAACATCGACGACGGGCTGTTCAGGTAGGCGGCCGGGAAAATCAATGCGGCGCTGTGCGGGTCGACCGATTCATACCAAGCCTTGAATGCCTGGCAGTTGGGTTGGGGCAGGTTCTGCAGGCCAAGTTGCTCGCGTAGCCAGCGGGTGCGCGCGGGGAAAACGCACTGGGCGTGCTGGTCGCCAAGGCTGGCCGGGGCATACAGCGCCTGTACCGTGGCCCGTAGTTCCTGGTCGGGGTGGTGTGCGCCGTCTTCGGCGAGGAAGAACTTGCGGTCGTCCACATAGCTGCGCCAGCCGCCAAGCTTGGCGCTTTCGTAATGCCCCAGGGCATGCCAGTAGGGCGTGTTGGCCAGTTGGCGGACCTGGCCATCATCGAGCAAGGGCGTGGCGTGAACCGGGGCGCAGGCCAGCAGCGCCAGGGAAGCGAGGCATTTGAGCATATCGGGCAACTACTTCTGAACGATGCCGAAAAAAGGTGAAGCCCGCCCCAGTGGCCGGGGCGGGAAGCACTGCACTCAGGCCTCGGTGGCGTACTTGGCCAGGCGTGGGTCGTTCTTCAGAACGGCCAGGGTGTTGCTGTGGACCGTTTCGGCAGTCACGTCGGCGCTGCTGAAGATCTGGTTGAAGTGCTGATGGGTAACCGAGTTGAAGTAGGCGCGGTCCTGTGGGGCAACACCGAGCACCACGGCATAGGTGGTCAGGGCTTCGCCTTGGCCCATGGCCATGTCTTCGGACAGCTCGTTCATCATGCCATTCATGGCGAACCACGACTTGCCACCGTAGGTCAGCGAAGCCTTGGTGGAGCAGCCGTTGGTGCCGGAGGTCATGCCGAAGGTGGCGTTGCCGGAGGTGCCGTTGGTGGTGGAGGCCAGGAAGTGGGCCGGCGTGCCGCGCTGGCCTTCGAACAGCATGTTGCCCCAGCCGCAGTTCGGGCCGCCTGGCGCCTCGGCCAGGGCATTGAGGGAGACCACGGTGAACAGAGTACCCAGAAGAATCCGTTTCATAGCGTTTTTCTCTATTTGTCTTAACCAAGGGTCAGGGATACTGGCAACTCGGTTGCCAGGTCGGGAAAGCGTTTCACCCACCCGCGCAGCTTGGAGTTTAGGCATGATCTAAAGGTTGCGTTGTTGATTGCGAAAAATTTGCACGCAGATGACGGCATCGCCGCTGCGACATAAAGTCCTGCCGAGCCTTGCAAGGCGCGCGCGGGCAGCGCCAGAATGCTGCGTATCTGCCCCGCCGAAGTAAGGAAACCCAATGCCCGATCCTGTCGCTGCGCGCCTGCGTCTCGCGCCTGAAGCCCTGACCCGGCGTTTCTCCCCCGAGCAGTTTGCCTTTGCCAATACCGACGATCTGGAGCCGTTTCGCGGAGTCCTGGGCCAGGAACGTGCTGTCGAGGCCCTGCAGTTCGGCGTGGCCATGCCGCGCCCTGGTTACAACGTGTATGTGATGGGCGAGCCGGGCACCGGTCGCTTCTCGTTCGTCAAGCGCTACCTCAAGGCCGAGGGCAAGCGCCAGCACACTCCGGCCGACTGGCTGTACGTCAACCACTTCGACGACACCCGCGAGCCCCGCGCCTTGGAGCTGCCATCGGGCAGTGCGGCCGAGTTCATCACCGACATGAACGGCTTGATCGACAACCTGCTGGCAACCTTCCCGGCCGTGTTCGAGCACCCGGCCTACCAGCAGAAGAAAGGCGCCATCGACCGTGCCTTCAACCAGCGCTACGACCGCGCCCTGGATGTGATCGAGCGTGCTTCGCTGGAAAAGGACGTGGCCCTCTACCGCGACGCCAGCAACGTGGCCTTCACCCCGATGGCCGACGGCAAGGCGCTGGACGAGGCCGAGTTTGCCCAACTGCCGGAGGCGGTGCGCGAGCAGTTCCACGAAGACATCGCCCTGCTTGAGGAACGCCTCAACGAGGAGCTGGCCAGCCTCCCCCAGTGGAAGCGCGAATCGAACAACCAGCTGCGCCAGCTCAACGAAGAAACCATCACCCTGGCCCTGCAGCCGCTGCTGGCGCCGTTGTCGGAAAAGTACGCCGAGAACGCCGCCGTGTGCGCCTACCTGCAGTCCGTGCAACTGAACCTGCTGCGCACGGTGGTCGAGCAACTGGTCGACGACAGCAAGACCGACGCGGTTGCCCGCAAGCTGCTCGAAGAGCAGTACGCGCCAAGCCTGGTGGTGGGCCACCATGCCGATGGCGGCGCGCCGGTGGTGTTCGAGCCGCACCCCACCTACGACAACCTGTTCGGGCGCATCGAGTACAGCACCGACCAGGGCGCCCTTTATACCTCCTACCGCCAGCTGCGCCCCGGCGCGCTGCACCGCGCCAACGGCGGCTTCCTGATTCTCGAAGCCGAGAAGATGCTCGGTGAGCCGTTCGTCTGGGATGCCCTCAAGCGCGCCCTGCAGTCGCGCAAGCTGAAGATGGAATCGCCGTTGGGCGAGCTGGGCCGCGTGGCCACCGTCAGCCTGCAGCCGCAGATGATTCCGCTGAACGTCAAGCTGGTGATCATCGGCTCGCGCCAGCTGTACTACGCGCTGCAGGACCACGATTCGGACTTCCAGGAGATGTTCCGGGTGCTGGTCGACTTCGACGAAGACATGCCGATGGTCGACGAGAACCTGGAGCAGTTCGCCCAGTTGCTGCGTACCCGCACCAACGAGGAGGGCATGGCGCCGTTGACCAGCGATGCGGTGGCGCGCCTGGCCACCTACAGCGCCCGCCTGGCGGAAAACCAGTCACGCCTGTCGGCGCGCATCGGCGACCTGTTCCAGCTGGTCAGCGAGGCCGATTTCATCCGCCAGCTGGCCAGTGACGAAATGACCGACGCCGGCCACATCGAGCGTGCGCTCAAGGCCAAGGCCACCCGCACCGGGCGTGTGTCGCAGCGGGTGCTCGACGACATGCTCGCCGGCATCATCCTGATCGACAGCGAAGGCGCGGCCATTGGCAAGTGCAACGGCCTCACCGTGCTGGAGGTGGGTGATTCGGCGTTCGGCATGCCGGCGCGCATCTCCGCCACCGTGTACCCCGGCGGCAGTGGCATCGTCGACATCGAGCGCGAGGTCAACCTTGGCCAGCCGATCCACTCCAAGGGCGTGATGATCCTCACCGGGTACCTGGGCAGCCGCTACGCCCAGGAATTCCCCTTGGCGATCTCCGCGAGCATCGCCCTGGAGCAGTCCTACGGCTACGTGGACGGCGACAGCGCCTCGCTGGGCGAAGCCTGCACGCTGATCTCGGCGCTGTCGCGCACCCCGCTCAAGCAGTGCTTCGCCATCACCGGCTCCATCAACCAGTTTGGTGAAGTGCAGGCGGTGGGTGGGGTCAACGAGAAGATCGAGGGCTTCTTCCGCCTTTGCGAAGCCCGTGGCCTGACCGGCGAGCAAGGGGTGATCATTCCGCGTGCCAACGTCGCCACCCTGATGCTCGACGAGCGCGTGCTGCAGGCGGTGGAGAGCGGCATGTTCCACGTCTATGCGGTCAGCCAGGCCGACGAGGCGCTGAGCCTGCTGGTGGGCGAGGAGGCCGGGGTGCTGGATGACAAGGGCCTGTTCACCGAGGGCAGCGTCAACGCCCGGGTGGTCGAGCGCCTGCGTGAGATCGCTGAAATGATCAGCGAGGAAGAGATCGAGAAGGCGGAAAAGGAACGCCTGGAAGAGGTAATTGCCCAGGCCAAGCCGGCCTGAGTCAATAAACCGGCGCTGGCGGCCATGTGCTACCGTTCAGCGCCGGTTTTCCATCTTTTCAGCCGTTTCCTCTATGCTGGAACTTAGGACGGTATCAGGGTTCAGGATGGAAACAGCCTGGGGGTTCCGGGCTGACACAGGGCTTATTGGAGGGGACGCGGCCATGCGCAACCTCAGCCTTACTCGCCAGTGCCTGGGCCTGGTGACCCGCATCGAATGCAGCATCCGCCCACTGGCCGGCGACAATGGCATGTGGACCTTGCTGTTCGCCGCCGGCATGGCCGGTGAACAACCCTCGGCGATCAAGTCCCAGGGCCCGTTCCATGGGCCGCTGGTGGCTGAATCCGTGCTCAATGCCATCGTCGACAGCCTGACCTTGCACGGCTATCAGGTGGCCGAAGACCCGCAGATCTGGTGCCTGCACCTGCAGGCGCAGTTGCGCCGGATCAACGGCGAGCGCTGCCGTAACCTCGGGGACTATCAGTTCCATCCTGAAACCTGAGCATACATCCTGCTCGCTGCGGCAACTGGCCGCAGGCTTTTGCTGTCACAGGTGGCTGGCTATACTCGCGCTCGATTTTCCAGTCACCTGACGAGTCCCAAACCCTCCATGGAACGTTTTCTCGAAAACGCGATGTATGCCTCGCGCTGGCTGCTCGCACCCATCTATTTCGGCCTGTCCCTGGGCTTGCTGGCGCTTGCGCTGAAGTTCTTCCAGGAAGTGGTCCACGTCCTGCCCAACGTTTTCGCCCTCAGTGAGGCCGACCTGATCCTGGTGATCCTGTCGTTGATCGACATGTCGCTGGTGGGCGGCCTGCTGGTGATGGTGATGATTTCCGGCTACGAGAACTTCGTCTCGCAGCTGGACATCGACGAAAGCAAGGAAAAGCTCAGCTGGCTGGGCAAGATGGACTCCTCGTCGCTGAAGATGAAGGTGGCAGCGTCCATCGTGGCGATTTCCTCCATCCACCTGCTGCGGGTGTTCATGGATGCCCAGAACATCTCCACCGACTACCTGATGTGGTACGTGATCATCCACATGACCTTCGTCATCTCGGCCTTCTGCATGGGCTACCTGGACAAGCTGACCAAGCACTGAGGCCTGTGAGGGTCCTTGTGGGAGCGGGCTTGTCGAGGCGTCGAACCGCCGCGAACACGGGCGCAGCCCGTGCCATCCATTGCGGTGCCTGCTTCGCGGGCAAGCCCGCTCCCACACCAACTGACGAGCGGGGTCTTGTCTAATCCCCCTGCCCGTACAAAAAATGAGCACTCATGCGTGGTTCCCATCGCGAGGTGATCTCATGAACCTGCATCAACTCAACTCCGAGGCCAGGGCAGGCCATGTCGACGAACTGAACCTGATCGCCATCGAAGGCGGCGACTACCTGATCGAGGCGCGGGTCAAAGGCCATGCGCACCCCCTGGCCGATATCCGCGGCGAACGCCTGCGGGTGCATTCGGTGGAAGATGCACGCACCTTGTTGCAGACCATCCCGATGGTTTCGATGAACCTGGTGCATTGGTCGGTGCAGGATGAAATGTGCGGCATGGGCTCGCACCCTGAAGAAGACCTGAAGGTGCCGATTTCCCAGCGTTCGGCCTGGTAGCTGCTCGCGTTGCTTCCAGTGTGCTAGGCTGCTCGCCCTTTTCATCAAGGGCGCGGCCTCACTGCGCCCTGCAGTGGAGCATGACAATGTCCGAACTCAACCTGTCCACCGACGAACTGCGCGTCAGCTACGGCATCGGCCGCCAGCTGGGCGGCCAACTGCGCGACAACCCGCCACCGGGCGTTAGCCTGGAAGCCATCCTGGCCGGCCTGACCGACGCCTTCAACGGTGCCGACAGCCGCGTCAGCGAAGCCGACCTGTCGGCCAGCTTCAAGGTGATCCGCGAAGTGATGCAAGCCGAAGCGGCTGCCAAGGCCGAAGCGGCCGCTGCCGCTGGCAAGGAATTCCTGGTCGAGAACGCCAAGCGTGACGGCGTCACCACCCTGGCTTCGGGCCTGCAGTTCGAAGTGCTGACCGCTGGCGAAGGCGCCAAGCCGACCCGCGAAAGCAACGTGCGTACCCACTACCACGGCACCCTGATCGACGGCACCGTGTTCGACAGCTCCTACGACCGTGGCCAGCCGGCTGAATTCCCGGTGGGTGGCGTGATCGCGGGCTGGACCGAGGCCCTGCAACTGATGAATGCCGGTAGCAAATGGCGCCTGTACGTGCCGAGCGAGCTGGCTTACGGCGCCCAAGGCGTTGGTAGCATCCCGCCGCACAGTACCCTGGTGTTCGACGTCGAGCTGCTCGACGTTCTGTAATGCCTGCTTAAGGCCATTCGCGGGGCAAGCCCGCTCCTACAAGGATAGAGGTTTCCTTTGCAGGAGCGGGCTTGCCCCGCGAAGAGGCCGGCCCTGCCAGCCTCAATTCCAATCCGCTCCCCCAGGGCGCAACGCCCGCGCATAGCAGAACAGAAACAAATTGCGCACCAACTCCTTGAGCACGATCGGCTCGCTCGAATTCAACCCGTTCAGGTCCAGGTCACCCTGGTCGCGCAGCTCGTCCAGCGCTTCTTCTTCAAGCACCGCACACACCTCACCGGTTTCCCGGTGAAGAATGCGCAGGTAGGGATGGGGGCGGTCCAGCCAAGCGTCGATCAGATAAGTCATGGCTATTCTCCTTGGATACCAATTCCAATGAGAATAATTCTTATTATCATAATAGCAAGTGCCAATTGGCGGAATTTGTAATCAGACCTTACGGACGAACTCGGATTTCAGCTTCATCGCCCCGATGCCGTCGATCTTGCAGTCGATGTCGTGGTCGCCATCGCACAGGCGGATGTTCTTGACCTTGGTGCCGACCTTCACCACCAGGGACGAGCCCTTGACCTTGAGGTCCTTGATTACGGTGACGGTGTCGCCGTCCTGCAGCACGTTGCCGACCGAATCCTTCTTCACCACGTCATCGCTGGCAGCTTCGGCTTCGCCGTTGGCCGACCACTCGTGGGCGCACTCGGGGCAGACCAGCTGGGTGCCATCCTCGTAGGTGTATTCGGAATTGCATTTGGGGCAGGGTGGCAGAGTGCTCACTTCGGATCCTTAAAACAGACGGGCGGTTAAAAGCCCACAGTGTATAAGGTTTTGCCGGGGAAGTGTTTTTGTCCGTACAAAAGCTTCGCGGGGCAAGCCCGCTCCTACAGGGAACGCATATCCTGTGTAGGAGCGGGCTTGCCCCGCGAATGAAGGCGACTCGGTCTATCAGTGGGTACGGGCGACAGCAAACTCGCTCAGCTCAACCAGCGCATCCCGGCATTCACTGGCCGGCAGCACTTCCAGGCAGGCGATGGCACGTTTGACGTAGTCACGCGCCAGCTCGGCGGTGTACTTCAATGCGCCCGACGCTTCGACAGCCTCGCGAATCTGCTCCAGATCCTCCAGGCCACCCTTCTGGATCGCCTTGCGCACCAGTGCAGCCTGCTCGGGCGTGCCTTCGCGCATGGTGTAGATCAACGGCAGGGTCGGCTTGCCTTCGGCCAGGTCGTCACCGACGTTCTTGCCCAGGGCATCGGCATCGCCTTCGTAGTCGAGCAGGTCGTCGACCAGCTGGAAGGCCACCCCCAGGTGGTCACCGAAGGTGCGCAGCGCCTCGCGCTGGGCATCGGTGGCGCCGGCCAGTGCGGCGGCGCTGTGGGTCGAGGCTTCGAACAGCATCGCGGTCTTGCCGCGAATCACCTCCATGTACACCTCTTCGGTGGTGCTGGCGTCGCGTACCCGCGACAGCTGCAGCACTTCGCCTTCGGCGATCACCCGGGTGGCCTTGGAGAGGATCTGCATGACCGGCATCGAGCCCAGCTCGACCATCATCTCGAACGAGCGCGAATAGAGGAAGTCGCCCACCAGCACGCTTGGCGCGTTGCCCCACAGGGCATTGGCAGTGGAGCGGCCACGGCGCATGCCAGACATGTCGACCACGTCGTCATGCAGCAGGGTCGCGGTGTGCAGGAATTCGATGGTCGCGGCCAGCAGGCGCAGGTCGTCGCCCTCGCGGCCCAGGGCCTTGCCGCACAGCAGCACCAGCAGGGGGCGCAGGCGCTTGCCGCCGGCCGACGTGATATAATCGCCGATCTTCGATACCAGCGGCACGCGCGAGGTCAGCTGCTTCTTGATGATCTCGTCGACGGCGCTGAAATCGTCAGCTACCGCGCGGTAGAAGGATTGGGGTTGCATCGGTTGCTCCAGTGAGGTTGCGCGGCATGCTAGGTCGCAGGTCCCGGTGTGTCAAGGCGCGGTGCCAGCGGGCCGGGGGCGGCACTTGCAAGCAAAACGCCGGTT
The DNA here is from genome assembly GCF_011752565.1 of Pantoea sp. Ap-967. Classification (GTDB taxonomy): domain Bacteria; phylum Pseudomonadota; class Gammaproteobacteria; order Pseudomonadales; family Pseudomonadaceae; genus Aquipseudomonas. The sequence continues at coordinate 177,396 of NZ_VWXK01000004.1, read as the reverse complement.
GCGTACAATCGCGCACCCTAACTTCCTGGGCAGCACCTGCCTTACGCAATTGCACAGGGCCGTTCCAGCCCCGTGCAGCCATGCCAGCCAATACTCATCATATAAAGCGCTGGGTGAGCAGGATTATCGGAGAAATACCATGTCTTACGCAGTAATCGTTACCGGCGGCAAGCAGTACAAAGTCGCTGAAGGTGAATTCCTCAAGATCGAAAAACTGGAAGTCGCCACTGGCGAATCCGTAACCTTCGATCGCGTTCTGCTGGTTGCCAACGGTGAAGAAGTCACCATCGGCGCACCAGTCGTCGCCGGCGCTAAAGTGGTTGCCGAAGTCGTTTCGCAAGGCCGTCACGACAAAGTGCGCATCATCAAGTTCCGTCGTCGTAAGCACCACATGAAGCGTATGGGCCACCGCCAGTGGTTCACCGAGATCAAAATCACCGGTATCCAGGCTTAATCGCCTAGGTCCCCTGAATTTATTTGGAGAATTGAACCATGGCTCACAAAAAGGCTGGTGGTAGTACTCGTAACGGTCGCGACTCAGAATCGAAACGCCTTGGCGTGAAGATGTATGGCGGCCAGGTTATCAAGCCAGGCAACATCATCGTCCGTCAGCGCGGCACCGAATTCCACGCTGGCTACGGCGTTGGCATGGGCAAGGACCACACCTTGTTCGCCAAGATCGAAGGCGTGATCAAGTTCGAGAAGAAAGGCGAGTTCATGCGCCGTTACGTGAGCATCGTCGCAGCCTAATCGCGACGTCGCTCCAGAAGCCCCGTCATGCGACGGGGCTTTTTCGTTTGTGGTGAGCCTCTTGCAAAGCTGTTTGTATGGGCTGCCGGCGTGGTTTTCTACGGTCGTACGGGGCCGCCGCGCTCATTTTTGCAAGAGCCTCAGGTTTTTTAGGTATTCAGCTCGCCCGCAGGCGAGAGGCGGTTTTAATGAAGTTTGTTGACGAAGTATCCATTCGGGTCAAGGCCGGTGACGGCGGCAACGGTTGCATGAGCTTCCGTCGCGAGAAGTTCATCGAGAACGGTGGCCCCAACGGCGGCGACGGTGGTGACGGTGGTTCGGTGTACATGGTGGCCGACGAAAACCTCAACACCCTGGTCGACTACCGCTACACCCGTCACCACGAAGCCCAGCGCGGCTCCAACGGCGGCAGCACCGACTGCACCGGCAAGAAGGGCGACGACCTGTTCCTGCGCGTGCCGGTCGGCACCACCGTGATCGACGCCTCGACCCAGGAAGTGATCGGTGACCTGATCACCCCTGGCCAGAAGCTGATGGTCGCCCAGGGCGGCTGGCACGGCCTGGGCAACACCCGCTTCAAGTCCAGCACCAACCGTGCACCGCGCCAGACCACCCCCGGCAAACCGGGTGACCAGCGCGACCTGAAGATGGAGCTGAAGGTGTTGGCCGACGTTGGCCTGCTGGGCCTGCCGAATGCTGGCAAGAGCACCTTCATTCGCTCGGTGTCGGCTGCCAAGCCGAAAGTCGCCGACTACCCGTTCACCACCCTGGTGCCGAACCTGGGCGTGGTCAGCGTCGACCGTTGGAAGAGCTTCGTCATCGCCGACATCCCCGGCCTGATCGAAGGCGCCTCCGACGGTGCTGGCCTGGGCATTCGCTTCCTCAAGCACCTGGCGCGTACCCGCGTGCTGCTGCACCTGGTCGACCTGGCGCCGCTGGACGGCAGCAGCCCGGCCGATGCCGCCGAAGTCATCATCAACGAGCTGACCCGCTTCAGCCCGTCGCTGACCGACCGTGAGCGCTGGCTGGTGCTGAACAAGTCCGACATGCTGATGGAAGACGAGCGCGACGAGCGGGTCAAGGAAGTGGTCGAGCGCCTGCAGTGGGAGGGCCCGGTCTACGTGATTTCGGCCATCTCCAAGCAGGGCACCGAGCAGCTCAGCCACGACCTGATGCGCTACATCGAAGACCGCGCCGACCGCCTGGCCAACGACCCGGCCTACGCCGAGGAGCTGGCCGAGCTCGACCAGCGCATCGAAGACGAAGCCCGCGCCCAGCTGCAGGCCCTGGACGACGCCCGTACCCTGCGTCGCACCGGCGTCAAGAGCGTGCACGACATCGGCGATGACGACGATGGCTGGGATGATGATTTCGAGGACGACGAAGACGGCCCGGAAATCATTTACGTGCGCGACTGATCGGTTGCAGTACACTAAACGCCGCTCATTGGAGCGGCGTTTTTGTATCCACGGTATCTACAGATTCGACATAGGTTGGAAGAAGATGCGAAGCAAGGTGACGGGCGCCAAGCGCTGGGTCGTGAAGATTGGCAGTGCCCTGCTGACCGCCGATGGCAAGGGCCTCGACCGCGGCGCCATGGCCGTGTGGGTCGAGCAGATGGTCGCGCTGCGTGAAGCGGGCGTGGAGTTGGTACTGGTGTCCTCCGGGGCCGTGGCTGCCGGCATGAGCCAGCTGGGCTGGACTTCGCGACCCAGTGCAATGAACGAGCTGCAAGCGGCCGCCTCGATCGGCCAGATGCGCCTGGTGCAGGCCTGGGAGTCGAGCTTCGGCGAGCACGGCAAGCACACTGCGCAGATTCTTCTGACCCACGACGACCTGTCCGACCGCAAGCGTTACCTGAACGCCCGCAGCACCCTACGTACCCTGGTGGACCTGGGCGTGGTGCCGGTGATCAACGAGAACGACACCGTGGTCACCGACGAGATCCGCTTCGGCGACAACGACACCCTGGCCGCGCTGGTGGCCAACCTGGTGGAAGCCGACCTGCTGGTGATCCTCACCGACCGTGACGGCATGTTCGACGCCGACCCGCGCAACAACCCTGAAGCCCAGCTGATCTATGAAGCCCGCGCCGACGACCCGTCGCTTGACGCCGTGGCCGGCGGCACCGGCGGCGCGCTGGGCCGTGGCGGCATGCAGACCAAGCTGCGCGCTGCGCGCCTGGCGGCCCGTTCCGGCGCCCATACCATCATCATTGGCGGGCGCATCGAGCGCGTGCTGGACCGCCTGAAGGCCGGTGAGCGCCTGGGCACCCTGTTGTCGCCCGAGCGCGGCATGCTCGCGGCGCGCAAGCAGTGGCTGGCTGGTCACTTGCAAACCCGCGGTACCCTGGTGCTCGACGCCGGCGCCGTGCAGGCGCTGCGCGAAGCCAACAAGAGCCTGCTGCCGGTGGGCGTGAAAACCGTGCAGGGCAGTTTCCGTCGCGGTGAGATGGTGGTGTGCGTCGGCCCGGATGGCGGTGAAGTGGCCCGGGGCCTGGCCAACTACAGCGCGCTGGAAGCGCAGAAGATCATCGGCCAGCCCTCCGACCAGATCGAGGCCGTGCTGGGCTACATCGCCGAGCCTGAGTTGGTGCACCGCGACAACCTGGTGCTGGTATGAAGAGGCTCAAGCGGGCAGTGGCCCTGGCAGCCTTTGCCCTGCCGATGCTGGCCGGGGCCGAGGAAATCGGCCAGGTGTCCACGGTGTTCAAGTTCCTGGGGCCGAACGACCGTATCGTGGTCGAAGCGTTCGACGACCCCAAGGTCGAGGGCGTGACTTGCTACCTGTCGCGGGCCAAGACCGGTGGCGTGAAGGGTGGCCTGGGGTTGGCCGAGGACCGCGCGGAGGCGTCGATTGCCTGCCGTCAGGTGGGGCCGATCAACTTCAAGGGTGAGCTCAAAGATGGCGAGGAGGTGTTCAAGGAGCGCACCTCGCTGGTGTTCAAGACCATGCAGGTGGTGCGCTTCCTGGACAAGAAGCGCAATACGCTGGTGTACCTGGTGTACAGCGACCGCATCGTTGAAGGTAGCCCGCAGAATGCGGTGACCGCGATTCCGATTTTGCCTTGGAATCATTGAGGGCCCAGGGGAGGCCTTTGGCCTCCATTCGCGACCTTTGGTCGCTCCTACAGGGAGATGCAATTTCCCCGGTAGGAGCGACCAGAGGTCGCGAAGGGCCGCAAAGCGGCCCCTTGCACCTGAATCAGGCCAACTCCTCGGCCTGATCCTCACGCACAACCGCCTTCACCTCATCCAGCCGGCTGATGTACTTCCAGTCCGCCTCGTCGATGTAGATGCCATTCGGCCCGCTGCCACCTTCCAGGTCAATCGCCACGCGCGCCGACACCTGCGGCTTCACGCTCGCCAGAATCGGTACGAAGCCCAGTTGCAGGCTGGTTTCCAGCAGCGCCGCCTGGTTGCGTTCGTCGATGTCCGCCGCCTCGTCCAGGTAGTACGGCAGGCGAATGCGCCCGGCCAGGTCGCGGTCCATCAAGTGCAGCAACAGGTACATGTTGGTCAGCGCCTTGATGGTCATGGTGGTGCCGTTGGACGCCGCGCCGTCGATGTCGGCGTGGATGATCGGCTGGCCATTGACCTTGGTGATCTCGAACGCCAGCTCGAACAGGTCTTTCAGGCCCAGCTGGTTGTGGTTGGCGGCCACCAGGCGGGCCAGGTATTCCTTGGCCTCTTCGTTCTTGTTGTCCTGCTCGGCGCTCTGGGTCAGGTCGAACACCGACAGGGTTTCGCCTTCTTCGTACTGGCCGGCGCTGTGGATGATCTGGTCGATGTGCTTGAGCGCTTCCTTGTTCGGTGCCAGCACCACGCGGAAGCTTTCCAGGTTGGACACCTGGCGCTTGTTGATCTCGCGGTTGAACAGGGCCAACTGGTGTTCCAGGCTGTCGTAGTCACTGCGGATGTTGCGCAGGGTCCGGGCGATGTCGGTCACTGCGGCGCGGCGAGCCTTGGCCAGGGTCAGGGCCTCGTCGGTGCGGTGCGCATAGGCGTTCACCAGCAGCTGCAGGCGGCGCTCCATGTCGTCTTCGCTGTCGAACTTGGCCACGCCCTTCAGGCGCACCTGGGCGTATAGCGCCTCGATCTGGTTGTCGACGCGCTGCAGGCCCTGCCAGCTGTCCTGGTAGTCGTTGAGCAGTGGCAGCAGGTTGTCCATCGAGTCGTCGATGGCTTCCATGTACGGCGTGCCGTAGGGCAGGTCGGCTGGCAGCAGTTGGCGGCGGCGCAGGGCGTCTTCCAGGGTGCGCTGCTTGGACTCAAGGTCACCGATCTGGCGGCCGACCAGCTGCAGCTTGGCCGACAGCTGCTGAACGCGCTCGGTGAAGGCGTCGCTTGAGCGCTTGAGCTCGTCCTGGGCAGCTTCCAGCTGGGCCAGTTGCTCCAGCTTCTCGGGTTCCTCGGCGGCCAGGGTTTCGCTGCGGCGGAAATCTTCCAGGGCCTTTTGCGCATCCAGCACCTGCTGGTACAGGGTTTCGGTCTGGGCCTTGGAGGCGGAGCGGTCGGCGGCAACCGATTGCTGGGTCTTGAGCTGCTTGAGCTCTTTTTCCAGGCGCTCTTTCTGGTCGCGCAGGGCGGCGCGGTCGGCCAGGGCCTGCAGGGCAGGCGGGTCGATGTGGGTGAGGTCGATCGACAGGCCCGGGGCCTCGAAGCGCTCGCCCTTGAAGCCGTCGAGCACCGCTTCCAGGGATTTCACCCACAGGTCGCTGTCGTCCAGCTCGATGCCACGGTCGCCCAGCGGCAGGCTGAACAGCGCGCCGTTGAACAGGCGCATCAGGCGGTCGACGTCCTGCTGCGAGAACTCTTCGCGCAGGCGTGCATAGCTGTTGTTGTCGGCGTGGTCGAGCTGCTGCTTGACCTGCTTCAGGCGTTTTTCCAGGTCGCGCACGCGCTCGTCGAGGTCTTCGGCGCTGAACTGGCGCGACTGGGCCAGGGCACCGGCCAGTTCGTCGTGGGCGTCCTTGGCCGCCAGCAGCCCTTGTTCCAGCACCTTGACGTCATCGACCAGGGCAAAGCGGTGCTTGAGCACCGACAGCTCGCCAAGCCAGCGCTGGATACCGGTGATTTCACGCTCCAGGCGCATCAGTTCCTGGGTGCCACCGCGCTGGTCGTTCTGCAGGCGGTCCTGCTCGCCACGGTAGTGCTCGGCCTGGATCACCAGCTCTTCCTTGCGCGCCATGGCGTATTCCTGCCAGGTGCCGAGCAGGGTGTCGAGCACCGGCGAAATGCGGTGCAGCTTGCCGCGCAGGATGTCGCGCTGGGCCACGCCGCCGGCCAGGGCCTCGACCAGTGGGCCGGCCGCGACCAGGGCGTTGTAGTCCTGCTCCATGCGGCGCACGTCGCGGAAGGCTTCCTCGCAGGCGGCGATGTAGTCGACGCTGCCCGAGCGCAGGCTGTGCTCGAAGGCGTCGAGGAACAGCTGCTTGAGCTTGGCGGCGGTGATCTCGCGCATGTGCAGCAGGTTGATGAACAGCGCGCGGAAGGTTTTCAGGCTCTGCTCGCTGGTTGAGCGCAGCGGAATCAGGGTGAGGTCGAGCGGGCAGGTGGAGTGGCCGCCCACCAGCAGCCGGCGCAGTTCGTCCGGCTTCAGTTCATAGGCCTTCAGGCCCAGGCGCTCAAGGTTGGTGAACAGCTCCTTCTGGCGCAGGCAGGTGTCGTTCTTCTGGTAGTGGGCCAGATCCAGCTCGCCTTTGTAGGCAAAGAACTGGTGGCCGAAACCGCCGCCCGGGCCGCGGCCGACCACGCCGATCACGTGCGGGCCGTGGGGCAGGTTCAGTTCGCAGAGGATGTAGGACGTATCGCTGGCGAAGTAGAAGCGGCGGGACTGCTCCAGGCTGTACTTGCCGAAGCTCATGTCCGACATGCGCGCCAGAATCGGGAACTGCAGGGCGTTGATCGACGCCGATTTACCCAGGTTGTTGGCGCCGTAGACCGACAGCGGGTGCTCCAGCGGGAACAGGCCGAGGCTGTAGCCGGCGGTGTTGAGCAGTGCGAAGCGGCGGATGCCGTAGCGTTCCTGGCTCATGCGTCAATCTCCTGTTGCTCTTCGCGGATGGCCCGGGCCAGGGCGTCCTCTTCGCTTTCCTCGCCGTCGAACGGGCTGAGGTCGAGCGGGTCGTCGGTGCGGTTGAGTTGTTCGGGGCTTTCTTCCACCACCAGCTCCGGAGTGGGCAGTGGCAGGTCACTGTGCAGGCTGGCGGCCAGGTCGCGGTCCTGCTGCACCGACAGGCACACGTCGAGGAAGCGGTGCATCGGCGGCAGGAAGCGGTAGATGCCGCCTTCCTCATGGGCGAAGCCCAGCTGGGTCATGCGCCGCATGATCTTTTCTTCAAGCTCGTCCACCGTCTGCACTTCGGCCTGCAGGAACAGGTCGCGGTACTTGTCCAGCAGCGAGGGCAGCTCGTCGCGGCCGATGCTGCCGCCGTCGAGCACGGCCATCGGGTCGCGGCCCTGGTCGGCCAGGTACTCGACCAGGATGAAGGTGAACAGCGACAGGCGCTGGGCGGTCTTGTTGACCTGCGCGGCAGCCTGCTCGGGCACGAAGTAGTAGAAGCCGCGGGTATCGCACACCAGCTCGAAGCCCAGGGCCTTGAACAGGGTGCGGTACTGGTCCTGGAAGTTCGACAGCTGGGCGTACATTTCAGGGTCGCGGCGGCTGACGTGGAAACCCTTGAACAGCTCGCGGAAGATCGGCGCGAGCTGGGACAGTTCGGAAAGATCAAGATGCATTGGCTGGGCTCGCGTTGGTTTCAGGTTGCGCTTCGCGGCTGGATGTCAGGGCGAAGGAGCGCAGGCTGACCAGGTGTTCCTGGGTGGTGTACTCGCGCCGTTCCAGGCGTTCGCGCTTGAAGCGCTTCTCCCGCGACAGGCGCGAGAACCAGTACAGCAATTCGTCGGTGGCGCCGTCGGGCTCCTGGTCCAGCAGCCAGACCATGAGGTCGGGCAGCGGCAGGGCGTCTTCGCAGCGCTCGAGCATTTCCTTGACCGTGCGCGGTGCGCGCGGCAGCGGGCCTTTGTGGGTCTTGTGCGCCTTGGGGAACTTGGCAGGCTTGGGCTCGAAGCGGGCCAGGGCATAGACGTAGGCCTCGACCTGGCTGGCGCTGCCGAGGAAGGTGCTTTGCGGGCGGGTGAACAGCGGCATGGCCGCTTGCGGCACGGCGTCCAGGCCCTTGCGCCGGATCACCGACAGGGCCAGGGCGGCGCCGCGGGTCACGGCGTTGTGCCGGCGCGCTTCTTCACGCAGCGGCAGCAGCAGTTCCCGGGCGTGGCGCAGGGTGAGCTGGGCGCTGGTCTGCATTTCGAGGATGCGCGCGTGGGTGCGCAGCAGCATGTCGTCGTCGACCAGGTGGCCCAGGCGCGCCTGTTCGCCCAGCAATTTGAGCAGCACCGTCTCGACCTTGCGCACGCCCTGTTCGAAGGCGCCGTCGGCGTTCACCAGCTGGATCATCGGCTCGACGTATTCGTCCCAGGTCGCCAGCACTTCGGCGTAACGCTGGCGCAGCGGAATCTGGCGGTTGCTGGTCTTGGCCCGTTCGGCCACGGCCACCAGGGCCTGCTCGTCGTTGTCGAGCTTCTTCAGCACGTCGCGCACGCGCATGTCGAGCAGGCGCAGCTGGCGGGCCAGGTCGTCGCTGTCGCGGTTGTCGAAGGCATCCTGGATATGCCCGGCAAGGCGCTCCAGGTGGCGCAGGTAGGCCTCGATCTCCAGGCACAGGCCCAGCCGGTGCTCGCGGCGCAGGTAGGCGAGGAAGTCGTGGATCTGGGCGTTGAGCTCGAAACGGTTCGGGCTCTTGGCCACCGGCACCAGGATATCCAGGCGGATCCACACGTCGAGCAGCTGGGTGATGTCCTGCGGCGTGCTTTCCACCTGCTGGCGGCCCAGTTGCTGGCGCAGTTCCACCAGGCTCAGGGTGCCCTGGTCGAAACGCTCGCACAGCGGCTCGATCAGGGCCCAGTGTTCGGCTAGGGCGCGCAGGACGCGCTTGGGTTCGATCATTGGCGTCTACTCGTTGCCAAGTAAAAAGGGGGCGATTGTACTTCATCCGGAGGGGAGGATTTCACCCCTTGGTCTGTAATGAGGTTTTTGCGGCATGCAGGCCTGCACAAATCCGGTAGGAGCGAGCGAAGCTCGCGATGCAGCGCGCAAGCGGTGCCCGATCTCAAAGCTTTGCGCGCGCCTACGGGGTTTGCGCTCGGTCGCACGGGCGATGCAAAAAAAACCATGCCTACGTTAGAATGCCCCCTCTCTTTGTGCCCGCCTTCCGGACCCCCGAGCCTTGCTGACCGAACCCCGCCGCCGCGCCTACCTTTCCGCCATGCAAGTGGTGCATTGGCTGCCGCGTGCCGAACTGCCGTTCGCTGCGCCCTCGCGCCCCGAGCTGCTGCTGCCGCAAGCGCCGGTCGAAGACATCGAATTCGAGGCCCGCCCGGCTGCGCCGAGCGCCAGCGACGCACCTGTCGCGCCGCAGGCCCGTTCCGGCGAGCGGCCAAAAATCGAAATCCCGCGCCCAGGCACGGCGCCCAAACCTGCCGCCAAGCCCGCAGAGCCCGAGCAGGCTGCCCCCGCGCCGCGCCCGGCCCCGGTGGCGCCGCCGCGTTTCGCCCTGCAGCTGCTGCGTGCCGGCAGTTGCCTGCTGCTGGTCGAGCTGGCCACCGGCCAGCCGTTCCAGAGCCGCGACCCGTCCTACCTGCTGCTCAAGGACATGCTGCGCGCCGCCGGCCTGCCAGATGCCCCGCAGATCATCGGCGAACCGGTGCGCTGGCCGCTGCTGGTGCGCGGCAACATGGACCAGGGCCCGGATGCCGCGCGTGATTTCGTTCAGGGCTTTATCCAGGCCCGCCTGGAAGAAGTGCCCAGCAGCGTGCTCTGGCTGGTCGGCCTGCCGGCCCTGCGCTTTGCCGCCAATGCCGACGCGGGCGCCTACTACCAAGTGCTCAAGGTCGACGGCCTGGGCGATGCCTGGGCGCTGCCGGGCCTTGAACTGTTGATGGACGAGCCGCAGCGCAAGGCGCACGTCTGGCAAGCGATGCGCCAGCTGATGGCGCGCTGGAAGAGCGTTGAATGAGTGAGTCGATCAGTTTCCGCCCAATGACCGAGGCGGATCTGGATGCCGTGCTGAAGATCGAATATGCCGCGTTCAGCCACCCCTGGACCCGCGGCATTTTCCAGGACGCGCTGAAGTCCTACGAGGTGTGGTTGATGTTCGACGGGCAGCAGCAGGTGGGGCATGGGGTGATCAACGTGATCATCGACGAGGCGCACCTGCTGAACATCACCGTCAAGCCCGAGAACCAGGGCTGCGGGCTGGGCTTGAAGCTGCTCGAACACCTGATGGCGCGCGCGTACCAGCTCAATGGGCGGGAGTGCTTCCTTGAGGTGCGGGCCAGTAACCAGTCGGCTTATCGCTTGTACGAGCGTTATGGCTTCAACGAGATTGGTCGGCGGCGTGATTACTACCCGGTTGCCGGGGGGCGTGAGGATGCCCTGGTGATGGCCTGTACCCTGCTTGAAGATTGAGTAAGCCTGTACCGGCCCTTTCGCGGGGCAAGCCCGCTCTCATGGAACAAATTGCAAATATCTGATTTAACAGAGAATCCTGTAGGAGCGGGCTTGCCCGCGAACACCGGCGAAGCCGGTGCCATGCACCGCGTCGCCTGCTTCGCGGCGGTTCGACGCCTCGACAAGCCCGCTCCCACAGGACCCGGTAGGAGCGAGCGCAGCTCGCGATGGGCTGCAAAGCAGCCCCAGCACTATGAGCTGCGAGGCTGAAACCCTGGGGCCGCTGCGCGCCCCATCGCGAGCTGCGCTCGCTCCTACCGGGGGCTGGAAGTGGGCGCTTGATCGGCAGCCCAGGGTTGTGGTGTAGGTCAAGCGCTGGTGTTCGCGTATCGCATTTTTGGGCACTCACGCATTGCGGCGCGACTGCTGGCACGGTTCCCTGCGCGACAGCGCAGCCCGTAGGGCTGGGTAGACTCTCATGGAACAAATCATAACTATCTGATTTAACGAAGAACCTGTAGGAGCGGGCTTGCCCGCGAACACAAGCGGAGCCGGTGCCATTCACCGCATCGCTTGCTACGCCGGCAAACCGATCACAACTCGCGCGGCACAACCTCGACCGGCTTCTTCAGGTCCCGCAAGCTTCGGCTCGTCTCCCCGGTATTGCACTTGGCCGCCGCCTGCTCCGGCGTGAACGAGCGCACTGTGCGGAAGAACAGCTCGCACGTCTGCTTCTTCTGCGTCACCTGCCATTTATTCGAGCAGGCCTGCAGCGTTTCTTTCGGGTCGGCCTCCGGGTTGCTGCCCATCCCCGCCTGCCAGCAGGCTGCCGTCAAATCCTGCCCCATCATCTTCAACCCCGCTGCATCGGCTGCGTCCTCGTCACCGCCATGGTTGGCCTTGTCGGCGGTGTACCAGATCGCGCTGGGGTGGTTGGAGCCCAGTACCGGCACCTGTGCACCGGGTTGCGGGCTGATGCTGGCCAAGCCCAGCACGTCCACCTTCGGCCCGTACTGCTGCTGGATCCAGCTGCGCACCGGCGCGCCGAAGGCGACCATCGGCAACGGCTTGGCAGCGCCAGCGTCGGTCATTTCCCGGACCATGCGCACCTGGTAATCCTGGAAGTAGCTGTAGGTGTCGGTGAGTGTGGCGCCGGCGCTTGCAGGGGCGGCGATCGGGGCGATGTCGATGATGGTCTGGTAGGCCGGCGTCTGGCTGGCCTCGATGCCGTTGAAGGTCAGCAGTTCGGCCCAGCGGTCGGTGGTGTTGGAGCGCAGGTAGTCCTGGGCCTGGGTCAGCGAGTAGTCTGGCGGGAAGTGCAGCAGCTCGATGCTGCGGCGGTTCTGCAGGGCCATGCCCAGGGGCAGGAACAGGTACCAGTCATAGGCCCACTTGCCGTCCTGGTTCAAGCGGCGGGCGCCTTCATAGGCCAGCTCGCCGCTGTCGAGCAGTTGGCGCAGGGGCTCGGCGTAGCTGGCTGGCACTTCGCTGATGGTGGCATGCAGGCGCTCATGCTCGCGGCTGACCGTCACCTTGGCGTTGGCGTGGCCGTCGCGCTGTACGCTCTGGGTCAGGTAGTGCTCGACCGTTTGTTCAAGTGTCCAGTTGCGATAGCAGATCACGTGGCAGTTGTTGGGAAAGGCGAACAGGCGGGTGACGCGCTGGGCATCACCCAGGTCGATGCGTGCGTCGGCCAGGGCCAGGCCACTGCAGGCGAGGGCGGCCAGGCTGGATAGGGCAATCTTGTGCATGCTTAACTCCTTGTCAGTGGCCGCCAGGGCTGGTGGCCGTGCTCATACTGGGGCAGGGGGCAGGGGAATGAGAAGAGCAAGCAGGCTGTTGCTGGCTGCAGGTGTGCTGTCGAGCACAATGGCATTGGCGGACGAGCGTGACCTGTGGATGTTCGCCCAGTGGGCGGGTGACCATCAGACCCGGCCGTTTCGCGAGATGCTGGTGCAGGCGCGTTTATATGGCGTGGTGCCTATCCATCAACTGCTGCGTTCGGCGTCGGACTGGAAGCTGTGCCATGCCTCGCCGTTTGCCGTGCCGCCAGCGGCGAACTGGCCTGCGGTACGCTCCACGCTGTCGTTGCTCGCTGCCTTGGGTGAGCAGGGCATTCTGCGCCAGTTCGAGGTGGTGTCGGCTTACCGTGACCCGGCGCTCAACCGCTGCGCCGGTGGCGCAGCAGGCAGCGCCCACACCCGCGCCTTCGCGGTCGATGTGCTGCTGCCGGCGTGGGCTGACCCTAACCCGCTCTGCCGCTTCTGGCAGCAGCATGGCCAGGACTGGAACATGGGCCTGGGGCGTTACCCGAGTGGGCGCATTCATATCGATACCGCGGGTTATCGCACCTGGGGTGGGGATGGCAGCAGTGGCTCGTCGTTTTGCAGCAAGCCCAGTTGATCAGGCTGGGCGTGCGTTGATGAAGGGCAAGATCTTTTTCGCAGGCAAAGAAAAAGGGCTTACCTTGCGGTAAGCCCTTCGTCTTGTTTGGTGGCTACACAGGGACTTGAACCCCGGACCCCAGCATTATGAATGCTATGCTCTAACCAACTGAGCTATGTAGCCGATGGGGCGCATTATTCCCTTGTGATGGGCCTGTGTCAACACTCATTTCAAAAAAAATTGCACGCCTTTCAAAAACTTAGCGGCCGACCCCGGTTTCAGCGCACGATCAGCCACTGCCCGAGCACGCCGTGCAGCTGCAAATGCTGCTCGCCAGCCAGTGCCTCAAGCGTCTGGCCTGGGCGATCGAGGTTGAAGTCACCGCTGATGCGGCGGTAGGCGGTTTGTTCGTCCATCAACCAGACCCGTCGGCCCTGGTAGCTGGCCAGGCGCTGGATAACCTCGCCCAGGGGCATGTCGCTGGCGTGCAGCTGCCCATTGCGCCAGGCGTCTGCGGTTTTCACATCCGCCTTCTGCACCGGGTTGATCCGCGCCTCTGTAAAGGTCACCCGCTCACCCGCCGACACCATGCGCTGGTCGCCGCCCTGGCTGATCATGGCCTTGCCGCTGAGTACCACCAGTTCGTCATGGTCGGCATACCTCGCCACCATCAGCCGCGTGCCGAATACCTGGATGCGGGCATCGTCGACCTGCACCTCCATGGCGCGGCCATCGAGCATCACCTCCAGGTACACCTGGCCCTGCACCAGGTGCAGCTGGCGGGTACGGCCACGCAGGTCGACATTCATCGCGCTGGCGCTGTCCAGGTGCAGGGTCGAGCCGTCGGCCAGGCGCGTGCTGCGCCGTTCGCCCACGTCGGTGTGCAACTCGCAGGCCAGGCGTTGCATCAGCGGCCAGTAAAGGTAGGCCAGGGCGCCCAGCACCAGCAGGAACAGCAGCGCCAGCCACTTGCCCAGGGAGCTGCGACGCAGGCTGAACTGCCGCGGCCGTGGGCGGGCAGGGGGGGCCTGCAGTTGTTGCCAGCGAGCCTCCAGCTCAGCGTAGGCGTGCGCGTTGAGCGGGTCCTGGCACCAGCGAGCGAACACCTGGCGTTCGCGTTCGTCGCAACCGGGTTGGCGCAGGCGGGCAAACCATGCCAGTGCTTCCTGCTGCGGGTCGGCCTCAATCGGCGTGGCGGGCATCGGGCTCATGGGTCGGGGTGCTCGCAAGAGGGCGGTTTGGCCCAATATTTACGGGGATGTTGTCCAAGGATGCTAAATATATTGAGAACCATTTACAAGTACGCGACGACCGGGGGTTAAAAAAGGTAGCTATGTATCTATTTGTTTCCTGATAATCGGATCCCAAACCTGCGGACGGGATTCAAGTTCATGGCCATCAGCAGCACCCCCACCACCAGCCCCTCGGCGGCCAGCCAGGCCAACCCGCTGGTGATGCGCATCATCACCTTCTGCGCCCTGGCGCACCTGATCAACGACCTTATCCAGTCGGTGCTGCCGGCGATCTACCCGATGCTCAAGGCCAATTACGACCTGAGCTTCGCCCAGGTCGGCCTGATTACCCTGACCTTCCAGATCACCGCCTCGCTGCTGCAGCCCTGGGTCGGTTTCTTCACCGACCGCCGGCCAACGCCGAACCTGCTGCCGCTGGGCACCCTGTGTACCCTGGTGGGCATCGTCATGCTGGCCTTCGTCGGCAGTTTCCCGATGATTCTGCTGGCCTCGGCGCTGGTGGGCATCGGCTCGTCGACCTTCCACCCGGAAACCTCGCGTATTGCTCGCCTGGCCTCGGGGGGGCGCTTCGGCCTGGCCCAGTCGACCTTCCAGGTTGGCGGTAACGCCGGTTCCGCCTTCGGCCCGCTGCTGGCGGCGGCCATCGTCATCCCGTTCGGCCAGACCCACGTGGCCTGGTTCGGCCTGGCCGCGCTGTTCTTCTTCGGCGTAACCCTGCTGCTGCGCCGCTGGTACAAGGCCCACCTCAACCAGGCCAAGGCGCGCAAGGCGGTTCAGGCCACCCATGGCATCTCGCGCCAGCGGGTGATCGCGGCGCTGGTGGTGCTGGGCCTGCTGGTGTTTTCCAAGTACTTCTACATGGCCAGCTTCACCAGCTACTTCACCTTCTACCTGATCGAGAAGTTCGGCCTGTCGGTGGCCAGTTCCCAGCTGCACCTGTTCCTGTTCCTCGGTGCGGTGGCGGCCGGTACCTTCTTCGGCGGGCCGATCGGTGATCGCATCGGGCGCAAGGCGGTGATCTGGTTCTCGATCCTGGGTGTCGCGCCGTTCACCCTGGCGTTGCCCTATGCCGACCTGTTCTGGACCACCGTGCTCAGCGTGGTGATCGGCTTTATCCTGGCCTCGGCGTTTTCCGCCATCGTGGTGTATGCCCAGGAACTGGTGCCGGGCAGCGTCGGCATGATCGCCGGGGTGTTCTTCGGGCTGATGTTCGGTTTTGGCGGCATTGGCGCGGCGCTGCTGGGGTATGTAGCGGACTTGCGCGGGATCGAGTACGTGTATGGCCTGTGCTCGTTCCTGCCGCTGTTCGGGATGTTGGCGGTGTTTCTGCCAAATACCGGTAAGCGTTGAGATCGCGGGGGGCTGCCTTGCAGCCCATTCGCTGTAGGAGCGGGCTTGCCCCGCGAATGGGCCTCGCAGAGGCCCCAGGGCAATTGACGACTGATCCTGTGGTGGCCTAGAGTGCCGCCTCTCTTTCCAACTCCTGCGTAGTAGCCAGAGCAATGCGCCGTAGCCAATCCCTCCCACACACCCGCCAGCCTGCCCTCCAGGCCATGCGTCGTGCGTGGCCGAGCGATACGGTGCTCAAGCGCCGGCGCAGCGTGCTGTTCGCCTTCACCTTCTCGCCACACCAGCCCTGAACTGACCTTCGTGCCCCAGCGTTGCCCGCCCTGATGGCGTGCGCGTGGGCGCCTGTATTTTCGCGTCTTTTCAGTTTTTTACCTGGAGTGGTACATGAACATGCGTTTGCTGGCGGGCCTTCTGTTCGCCGTGTCGGTGGTGGGCTTCAGCCTGGGGGCCAGCCTGCCGCTGGTGTCGTTGCGCCTGCACGAGGCGGGGGCCGGCACCCTGGAAATCGGCGTTATTTCGGCCATTCCCGCCGCGGGCATGATGCTTTCGGCGTTCCTGGTCGACGCCTGTTGCCGGCACCTGACCCGGCGCACCATCTACCTGTTGAGCTTCAGCCTGTGCACGGTGAGCGTTGCCTTGCTCGACGCTGCCTTCGATTCGTTGTGGCTGTTGGCGGTACTGCGCCTGGGGCTGGGTATCGGCATGGGCATCGCGATCATCCTTGGCGAGTCGTGGGTCAACGAGCTGTGCCCGGACCACAACCGCGGCAAGATCATGGCCCTGTACGCCACCAGCTTCACCGGATTCCAGGTGCTTGGCCCGGCCCTGCTGGCGCTGCTTGGCGCAGACAGCCCGTGGATCATCGGCGTGGTTACCTGCTGCTACGGCCTGGCCTTGCTGTGCATCCTGCTGACCGTGCCCAACGACCATGTCGAGCATGGCGATGAGGGCGAAAAGAGCTTTGGCCTGGCTGGCTTCTTCCGCGTAGCCCCGGCGCTGTGCGTGGCGGTGCTGTTCTTCTCGTTCTTCGATGCCGTGGTGCTGTCGCTGCTGCCGGTGTACGCCAGCAGCCATGGCTACGCGGTGGCGGTGGCGGCGCTGATGGTGACCGTGGTGTTCGCCGGTGACATGGTGTTCCAGCTGCCGCTGGGCTGGCTGGCCGACCGGGTCGAACGTACCGGGCTGCACCTGGTGTGCGGGTTGGTGGCGATGGCCATAGGCATCGCCTTGCCGTGGTTGCTGCAGATGCCTGGGTTGCTGTGGCCGATGCTGGTGCTGCTGGGCGCGGTGGCGGGGGGGATCTACACCCTGGCATTGGTGCTGATCGGGCAACGCTTCAAAGGCCAGGACCTGGTCACGGCCAATGCCAGCGTCGGCTTGCTGTGGGGCGTGGGCAGCCTGATCGGGCCGTTGGTCAGTGGCGCGGCGATGGATGTGGCGCCCCATGGTTTGCCGATGGCGCTGGCGGTGATGGCAGGGCTGTTCGTGTGCTTTGCCCGCCAGTCGTATCGGCGGGTGGGGAAATTGCGGGCGGTTGCGGACTGAAGCTTGGTGGTTGCCGGTGGTGGCCTCTTCGCGGGGCAAGCCCGCTCCTACAGAGGGAATGTGATCTCGACGTAGGAGCGGGCTTGCCCCGCGAAGAGGCCACCACAGGAAAACACGCTGTCAGGCCGCGCCGATGTTTACCCAGTACCGCGTGCGGTAGTCGATCCGCACCGGCAGGCTATGGCTCAACAGGTGCAGTATCTGCTCAGTGTCCCCCAGCTGATAGGTGCCGGACACCTTCAACCCGGCCACCTCCGGCGCGCAGCGCAGCAACCCCGGGCGGTAGCGCGCCAATTCGGCAACGAACTCGCCCAGTGGCATCTGCTGAACGCTGAGCACGCCGTCGGTCCACCCCCACGGGTCGCCATGCAGGCTGGCGCTCGCATAACGCCCCCCTGGCGACACCTGCAACACCTCGCCGGCCTGTACCAGGCGCGCCGAGGGGGAAAAGGGAAACAGCGTCACTTCACCACGGCGCACGGCCAGCAGCAGGCCTTTGTCGTTCTCACGAAGCAGCACCTGGCCGTTGCGGGTATCGAGTTCGCCAACCCGGGTGTTGATGCGAAACGGCCGGTTGTCGTCGGCGTTGCTGTCCAGGCTGATTTCACCGCGAATCAGCGTCAGCTCACGCTGCTCGCTGCTGAAATGCAGGTCGATGGCGCTGGCGGTGTTGAGTTGCAGGCGGCTGCCATCGCTGCCCTGCAGCTGGCGCCGTTCCCCGGTGCCGGTGCTGCTGTCGGCAATCAGTGCCGACAGGCCCAGGGGCTCGCGGGACGCCCAGCCGAGGCCACCGCCGACGGCGAGCACGGCCAAAAGCTTGAGCTGGTCGCGGCGGCTGATGCGCTGGCGCTGGCTGGCGTCGAGGGTGCGCCGGCTGAGTTCACTGGGCAGCACCGCCAGTTCGTCGCGCAGTTCGCTGACCCTTTTCCAGGCCTGGATATTCTGCGGGTGGCTGGCCAGCCACTGCTGGAACTGTTGCTCCGTGCACGGGCTTGGGGTATCGAAACGCAGCTTGACCAGCCATTCGATGGCCTGGTCGACCTGGGCCTGCGCTGGGGCGCGCTCAGCACTCGGCATAGCGCAACCGGTAGCAAACGCCCAGGGCCTTGGCCAGGTCGCGTTCGACGGTGGCGCGGGACACCTCCAGGCGCAGGGCGATCTGCGCAAGGCTCAGGCCGTCGAGCTGGGCCAGCAGGAAGGCCTGGCGCACTCGGGGTTTGAGCTGGTGCAGGGCACGGTCCAGGCGTTCCAGGGTATCGAGAATGACCAGCCGGTGTTCTTCGCTGGGCGCTTCGCCCTCGGGCAGCAGGGCCAGGCTTTCCTGATAGGCGCGCTCCAGGGCGCGACGGCGGAACTGGTCGATCATCAGGCCGCGGGCAATGCTGCTGAGGTAGGCGCGTGGCTCTCTCAGCGGTGATGCCTGGCGCGCCCGCAACAGGCGCACGAAGGTGTCCTGGGCAAGGTCTGCGGCGTGCTCCTGGCAGCCGACCCGGCTGCCCAACCAGCCGCGCAGCCAGGCGTGGTGAGACTGATAAAGCAGGGCGACCTCGGTTGGCTTGAGCGTGTCGTTGATCTGCATCGTAGCGAAGGCCTGGCCCCTGGAGCGTGCGTTTTTGTGAATGGTTCTCAATTCTAGGCGGGGACGCGGGTAGGGGGCAATGGCATACCAGAAATTAGCTGCGCAAGATCCGGGGTTTGTCCGATGAACGGCTGCGCTAAGCTGGACCTGCCCTGAATGCACTGGAGTCCTTGATGAGCCCTGCCGAACTTGCGCCTGACGCCTACCGCGATGCCCGCGATTACCTGGCTGCACTGGACCCGGACTGGGCCCGGCACATCGCGCTGACCGGGCCCTGTCTGCACCGCACGACGCCTGGGCGCGAGCCGTATGAGGCGCTGGTACGGGCGATTGCCTACCAGCAGCTGCATGCGCGGGCCGCCGAGGCGATTCTGGGGCGGTTGCTGGCGCTGTTTCCTGAGCAGGCGTTTCCGACGCCTGCGCAGTTGCTGGCGGTGACGCCCGAGGTGATGCGTGGGTGCGGGTTTTCCGCGAGCAAGCTGGCGACGGTGCACGGCATCGCCCAGGCGGCGATGGACGGGGTGGTGCCCAGCCGTGAGGCGGCGCTGGGGTTGGCCGATGAGGTGTTGATTCAGCGGTTGGTGGCGCTGCGTGGGGTTGGGCGTTGGACCGTGGAGATGTTGCTGATCTATAGCCTTGAGCGAGCGGATATCCTGCCGGTGGACGATTTTGGCGTGCGCGAGGGGTATCGCCGGCTCAAGGGGTTGGACAAGGCGCCGACACCGGCGCAGATGCGCTCGCTTGGGGGCGCTTGGAGCCCTTATCGGACCGTGGCTGCCTGGTACTTGTGGCGGGCCTGATGTTGATGCATCGGCATTGCCGGCCCTTTCGCGGGCAAGCCCGCTCCCACAGGACCCTCTCAGGGCCGAAGCCTTGCGCCGACTCTGTGGGAGCGGGCTTGCCCGCGAAAGGGCCGCAACAGGCAAAACACGCGTTGAGGTAAACCACCATGAATGCTTTCACCACTGACAACCAACGCTGGCAAGCCGTGGAATCGCGCGACACTCGCGCCGCCGGCCACTTCGTCTACGCCGTTCGCACCACCGGCATCTACTGCCACCCCGGCTGCAAATCACGCATGGCCAAGCGCGAAAACGTCGAATTCTTCAACGATGCCGCCAGCGCCGAAGCCGCCGGTTACCGCGCCTGCCGCCGCTGCCAGGGCAAACCCGACGAAAGCCGCCGCTCCACGCTGGTCGCCCGCGCCTGCCGTTTGCTGGAGAGCGCCGAAACCCCACCCAGCCTCGACCAGCTCGGTGCGCAACTGGCCGTCAGCCCGTTCCACCTGCACCGCCTGTTCAAGGCCGAAACCGGCCTGACCCCCAAGGCCTACGCCAGCGCCTTCCGTGCCCGGCGCCTGCGTGAGCGCCTGGGCGATGCAGGCTCGGTGACCGATGCCATCTTCGACGCCGGCTACAACTCCAACAGCCGCTTTTACGAAAGCGCCGAACAACGCCTGGGCATGCGCCCGCGTGAATACCGGGCCGGTGGGGCGGGGGCGACCATTCATTTCGCCCTTGCCCAGTGCTCGCTGGGCGCCATCCTGGTGGCCCAGAGCCAGAAAGGCATTTGCGCGATCCTGTTGGGCGACGAGCCCGAACCGCTGCTGGAGCAACTGCAAGACCAGTTCCCCAGTGCCCGGCTGATCGGCGGCGATGCCGACTATGAGCGCGTCGTTGCCGAAGTGGTGGGGTTTGTCGAGGCGCCGGCCCTGGGCCTGGACTTGCCGCTGGACGTTCAAGGCACCGCCTTCCAGGAGCGAGTGTGGCAGGCCCTGCGCGAAGTGCCGGTGGGCAGCCGGGTCAGCTACACCGACATCGCCGAGCGCATTGGCGCGCCCAAGGCCGTGCGTGCGGTGGCCATGGCCTGTGCGGCCAATCACATTGCGGTGGCCATACCCTGCCACCGCGTGGTGCGCCGTGACGGCGACATCAGCGGCTACCGTTGGGGCGTGGAGCGCAAGCGGCAACTGCTGGCGCGAGAAACGGCACTCTCCTGAACGGCGCAAGCCGCGTAGAATCCCCCGCCTGATCGCGATGTAAAGAGGAACATTCGATGAGGCGTGTCAGCCTTGCCCGTTTTTACCTGGGCTTTCTAGCCCTGATGCTGGTGGTGGTTACCCCGGCCTGGTCGGCGCCGGCCACCCCGGTGTCCAGCCTTGCCGCAGCCGAAATGCCCGTGCTGGACGAAAACGCCAGTTATGAGCAGTTGAGCGACCGGCTCGACCAGATCCGCCAGGGCGTGACCAGCAGCGCCAACGACGACGTGCTGTCGCAGTTGCGCATGGCCGCCGTGCAGGTGCAGCGCCAGGCCGATGCCTTGAGTGCCCTGCGCAGCGCCGATGTGGAAAAGCTCGACGACAAGCTCAAAGTGCTCGGCCCGGTGCAGCCGGACGAAGCCGAGAGCCTGACCCGCCAGCGCCAGCAACTGGATGCCGAGAAAAAGGCCCTGGTCACCCAGCAGGACCAGGCCACCAAGCTGATGCAGTCGGCCCGTGACCTGTCCACGCAGATCGTCAACCTGCGCCGCAGCCAGTTCAACTCGCAGATCCTCAGCCGTGCGCAAACCCCGCTGAGCCCGGCCTTCTGGCAGAGCCTGATCCGTCCCACCAGCGATGATGTGCAACGCCTGGGCGATCTGCGCGGCGAGGCCGCCGATGCCGTGGCCAGCGCCTTCAGCGCCGACCACCGCTGGTTGTTCATCGCCAGCCTGGTAGCGGCGGTACTGGTTTGGACCGTGGTGCGCGGCCTGCTCGAGCGGCTGCTGGCCAGCACCATGGTGCACCGCCTGCCAGAGGGCAGGCTGCGCCGCAGCGCCCTGGCCCTGAGCGTGAGCCTGGCTACCCTGGGCACCATTTCCGGTTCCGTGTCGTTACTGCGCTGGGGCCTTGAAAGCAGCGCGGAACTGGGCTCGGACATTGCCAGCCTGACCAACCATATCCTTACCCTGGTGGTGTTCAGCGCCTTCATCACCGGCCTTGGCCGCGCCATGCTGATGCTGCAGCGCCCGTCCTGGCGCCTGCCGCCGATCCATGACGAAGTGGCCCACGCGCTCGGCTGGTTCCCCAAGGCGCTGGCACTGGCGTTGATGGTCATGCTGACCATGGAGCGCATCAACAGCGTGATTGGCACCAGCCTGGCGCTGACCGTGGCCACCAATGGCCTGACCGCCCTGGTGGTGTCGGCGATCTTCACCACAGCCTTGCTGCGCTACCGGCGCACCCGGCGCAAGTACGAACTGGCACGCCCGACCGGGTGGGCCGGGTTGATTCCGTTCGTGAGCGTGGTGTGGGTCGGGCTGATCGTGCTGACGCTGCTGGCCGGTTACCTGACCCTGGCCTACTTCCTCACCGCCAAGCTGCTGTGGATCAGCGTGGTGGCGGTGTGCGCCTACCTGCTCACCACCTTCCTCAGCGACCTTTGCGAGGCGCTGCTGTCGCCGCGCCAGCCGGGCGGCCTGGCGCTGGCCTCGAACCTGGGCCTGGCGCCGCGCCACCAGGCCCAGGCCAGCACCATTCTGGTCGGTATCAGCCGCACCGTGCTGCTGTTCCTGGCCGTGCTGCTGGCGCTGATGCCCTCGGGCACCAGCCCCGGTGAACTGCTGCTGAGCCTGGGCGACTGGGACGGCACCGGTGGCAAGCTGCTGGGCAACCTCAACATTGTGCCCCAGGACATCCTGGTTGCGCTGGCGATGCTGCTCGGTGGCCTGTTCGGCATCCGCGTGGTCAAGCGCTGGCTCAGCGAGCGCCTGCTGCCGGAAACCGACATGGATGCCGGCATGCGTGCCTCGCTGGTGACCCTGGTGGGCTACCTGGGCTTCCTGTTCCTGGCCATGATGGTGATGTCGACCCTGCACATCAACTTGACCAGCCTGACCTGGGTGGTCAGTGCGTTGTCGGTGGGTATCGGTTTCGGCTTGCAGCAGATCGTGCAGAACTTCATTTCCGGCCTGATCCTGCTCACCGAGCGCCCGGTGAAGGTAGGGGACTGGGTGAGCCTGGCCGGGGTCGAGGGTGACATCCGCCGCATCAACGTGCGGGCCACCGAGATCCAGATGTCCGACCGCTCGACGGTGATCGTGCCCAACTCCCAGTTCATTTCGCAGAACGTGCGCAACGTGACCATGGGCAATGCCCTGGGCGTGGTCGGCATCAGCCTGACCCTGCCACTGGAAACCGATGCCAACCGGGTGCGCGAGCTGTTGCTGGCGGCGTACCACGAGCACGAGGCGATTCTGGATGCGCCGGCCTGTTCGGTGTCGTTCAAGGACCTGACGGCCAGTGGCATGGTGATCGCGGTGAGCGGTTATGTGGCCGGGCCGCGGCAGGTGTCGAGCACGCGCAGCGACCTGTTGTTCACCATTCTTGGGCGCTTGCGCGATGAGGGGATTGCCTTGTCTTCGCCGCAGAGCATGGTGCTGTTGCAGGACGGCACGCGCCCGGCCGGCGAGCCGGTGTGAAGCCGGCGCAAGCCCGCACCTACAAGCGAATGCAAATCCCTGTAGGAGCGGGCTTGCCCCGCGAATGGGCTGCAAAGCAGCCCTGCGCCTCAATGCTGCTTAGCCTGCCTAATCCTAAGCGATATCACCAACAACACCAGCAACACCGGCGGCGCCATCCCCAGCAGCGCATCGCGCGCCGTCAACTCCAGCCCCAGCACATTCAGCCCGCCATACAGCAGCTTGAACAGGTTCAGCAGGTAGTAGGTGATGGCAATGATCGACAGGCCCTCCACCGCCCGCTGGATCTTCACCTGGGCGTCGGCCCGGGCATTGAGGCTGCGCAGGATCCCGGCATTCTGCTCTTCCATCTCCACCTGCACCCGCGCCTGCAGCAGGTCGCCCAGGTTGGCGACGTTCTTCGCCAGTTGTTCCAGCCGCTGCTCGGTCGCCGCGCAATAACGCACGGTGGGTTTGAACCGGCGCTCGATGAACACCCCCAGGCGCTGGCAGTCACCCACGTGGCTTTCACGCAGTTCGCCCAGGCGCTCGAACACCAGTTGCGCATAGGCCTGGGTGGCGCCGAAGCGGTGGCGGGTTTTCACCGTGCGGCTGACCACTTGCCGCGACAGGTGGGCGATGGCTTCGAGCAGGGCCTTGGAGTCATGCCCATCGCCCCCGGCGCTGCGTTCCGAGAGCTGCACCAGGGTTTTGTCGAAGGTGTCCAGTTCCTGGCTCAGGGCCTTGGCCGTGGCCAGGGTCAGCGAGGCCATCATGCGGTAGGTTTCGATTTCAAGCAGGCGGCGGATCATGCGGCCCTGGCGGTAGGCATTGAGGCGGCGGTTGATGAACAGGAAGCGGTTGGTGCCGTCCTCGGTCAGGCGAAAATCGCTCCACACCGTGGCATCGCCACCGCCGACGCAGGAGCCGCAGGGGTCCTTGAAACCGTAGTGGGGCAGGTCGAGCGCCTGTTCGCCGCGCACCAGTACCTGAACCGCGTTGATCACCTGGGCAGCCTGCGGCGCGATGGCCTCGGCCAGCACTGGCGGTAGTGCTTGCCAGTCGATGTTGTCGGCGGCGCAGGGCACCACCAGCGTCAGGGTGAAGAACTCGGTGTGCCGTTCCCACTTGAACGGGTGGCCGTCCAGGCGGGTGATGCCCTGGGCGGCTCCGGCGTCGATCGGCTCCGGGCAGCAGCGTTGCAGCAGCGCGGCGCACGCTGCATCGCCGCCGAGCAGGGCCAGGTGGAAGACATGCGCCGGGCCGTCGAAGTACAGCGACGGGCGGGCGTGCAACTCGTTGTGCAAGGCGGTGCGTTGAGGGTGCATGGTGGTCCGGCCTGGTGTTGTGATTGTGGGGGTACCAGGGAGTGGGACTTTGGGTGGGGGAGGGAAAGTCACGGGGGCGCTGTATATTCGTCTTGAGTGCTTCAGCGCCTGGCAGATCGAGCGCCGCCCGCGCGGCGCTTCGCGAGCTGCGCTCGCTCCTACGTTTGTTTTTGGCCAGTAACGCCTGTGGCAGGCGCGCGCGACCGCCTTGTTGGTACGACGCGATATCGCGCCATGCGCCAAGGCGTTCGCGCGCCAATCCCCCAGGACTCACTGGCCCGAAACAAACGTAGGAGCGAGCGCAGCTCGCGAAGCGCCGCGCGGGCGGCGCTCGATCTCACAGGCGCCAAAGATGGCGTGGCGGACACCCCTAGGCCATCACCCCAGGCATCGCGTCACATGCTTCACCGACTGATAAGCCGACAACCCCCAAGGCCCCAGCTCGCGACCAATGCCGCTGCCCTTGGTACCACCCCACGAGGTTTCGACAAACACCGCCTGCACCGAGTTGATCCACACATGGCCAACCTCCAGCGCATCGGCCACCCGTTCGGCACGCGCAAGGTCGGCAGAGCACACCGTGGCCACCAGCCCGAAGCGGCTGTCGTTGGCCTCGGCAACCGCCTCGTCCTCGGTGGCAAAGCGCCGTGCACACAGCACCGGGCCAAAGATCTCCTCGGTCCACAGGCGGCTCTCCTTCGGCACATCGGCGTACAGCGTGGGGCTGACGAACCAGCCTTCACGCTCCAGCACCTGGCCGCCGGCCAGGCACTGCAAGCCTTCTTCACGCGCCGTGGCGAAATAGCTGGCCACTTTCAGCCACTGCGCCTGGCTGGTCAGCGGGCCCATGTCGACTTCTTCAGTCAGCGGGTTGCCGACCCGCAGGTTGTCCAGTGCGGCCTGCAGGCGCGGCAGCAACACATCGGCAATGCCGTCCTGCACCAGCAGGCGCGAGGTGGCCGAGCACATCTGCCCGGCGTTCCAGCTGATGCCGGCGACGATCCACTCAACCGCCTGGTCCGGGTCGCAATCATCGAACACCACAATCGCCGACTTGCCACCCAGCTCCAAGGTCACCGGCCGGCACTGCGCCGAGGCGCTGCGCATCACCTGGCTACCAACGCTGTTGCTGCCGGTGAACGACAGCTTGTCCAGGCCGCTGTGGTTGCTCAGTGCGGCGCCGGTTTCCGCCTTGCCGTTGACGATGTTCAGCACGCCGGCGGGCAGGCCCAGGGCATCGGCGATCTGGCCGTAGGCCTGCTCGATCAGTGGGGTCACCTCCGAGGGCTTGAGCACCACGGTGCAGCCTGCGGCCAGGGCGGGGGCGAGCTTCCAGGCGCTGGTCACCAGCGGGAAATTCCACGGCACGATCAGGCCGACCACGCCCACCGGCTCCAGCCGGGTGCGGGCGCTGAAGCCCGGCGCGGCCAGCGGCACGTCGCGGTTCTTGCCGGGCAATTGCTCGGCAAGGCCTGCGTAGTAGGCGAAGGTGGCGATTGCGTCGTCCAGGTCGATTTCGGCCTCGTGGCGTGGCTTGCCGTTGTTGCGCATCTGCAGCGTGATCAGCGCTTCACGGCGCTCACCGAGCTGTTCGGCAAAGCCACGCAGCACGGCTGCGCGCTCGCTGGCGCTGACGTTCTTCCAGGCAGGCAGTGCGGCACGAGCGGCCGCGACGGCCTGGTCTACCTGGGCGACGCTGGCGGCCATCAGTTCGGCGAAGGGCAGGCCCAGGGCCGGGTCGTTGACGCTGATGCAGTCGCTGCCCTGGCCTTCGACCCAGCGGCCGGCAATGTAGTGGGAGGTGGTCATGGTCGGTATCCAGTCAGGCCATTTCGGCAGAGGTTACCGGCGTGCGTGGGGCGCTTTTGCAGCGCACCCAGCGCGGGCCCTTGGGGCCGTACACGCCAGCAGGTTCAGGGAACAGGTTGAGCAGCAGCAGGTACAGCACGCAGGCGATGCCCAGGGTGACCGGCAGGCTCAGGTCGATGCCGCCGGCCAGTTCGCCCAGCGGGCCAACGAACTGCCCCGGCAGGTTGACGAAGCACAGGCCGACCATCGCACTGGGAATCCACGCACCCATGCCGCGCCAGTTCCAGCCGTGGCTGAACCAGTAGTGGCCGCCGCGCTGGCCACGGGTGAACACTTGCAGGTCATCGGCGTGGTAGAAGCCGCGGCGGGTGATCAGGCCAAGGATCATGATCACCATCCAGGGGCTTGTGCAGGTGATGATCAGCACGGCAAAGGTCGATACGCTTTGCACTAGGTTGAAGGTGAAGCGGCCAATGAAGATGAAGGCGATCGCCAGCACGCCAATCAGCAAGGTGGCCCCGGCGCGGCTGAGCAGGCGCGGGAACACGCTGGACATGTCCAGGCCCGTGCCATACAGCGCGGTGGTGCCGGTGGACATGCCGCCGATCACGGCAATCAGGCACACCGGCAGGAAGAACCAGCTTGGCGCCACCGCCAGCAGGCCGCCGACGTAGTTGTTGGCGGCGATGTAGTCCGGCGCCTGGCTGGCCACCAGGGTGGCGGTGCACAGGCCGAACAGGAACGGGATCAGCGTCGCCACTTGGGCGGCGATCACTGCCAGCATGATGCGGGCCTTCGGCGTTTGCCGCGGGATGTAGCGCGACCAGTCACCGAGGAAGGCGCCAAACGACACCGGGTTGCTCATGGCCAGGATCGCCGCGCCGACGAACGCCGCCCAGAAGCCCGCCTGGCCGAGGTTGACGCTACCGGCAAAGCCCGCGTCGAATGGCCCGGCAAAGGCGAAGATGCCCAGCAGGAACAGCAGGCTGGAGGCCCATACGGCAATCTTGTTGACCCACAGCATGAAGCGGAAGCCAAAGATGCACACCACCAGCACCAGCACCGCGAACAGGCCATAGGCCAGTCCCAGGGTCAGGTCGGTTTCCGGCAGCCCGGCCAGGCGCTTGGCGCCGCCGACCAGGGCATCGCCGGAACTCCACACCGACAGCGAGAAGAACGCCACTGCGGTCAGCAGCGACAGGAACGAGCCGACGATGCGCCCGTGCACACCGAAGTGCGCGCCCGACGACACCGCGTTGTTGGTGCCGTTGAGCGCGCCGAACAGGCCCATTGGCGCCAGGATCAGCGCGCCCACGCCGACGCCGAGCAGAATCGCCCAGACCCCCGCCTGGAACGACAGCCCGAACAGCACCGGGAAGCTGCCCAGCACGGCGGTGGCGAAGGTGTTGGCACCGCCGAATATCAGGCGGAACAGGTCCAGCGGGGAGGCGTCGCGTTGATCGTCGGGGATCTGTTCGACGCCATTGGTTTCGATACCGGTCGATTGGCTCATGGTGAGGCTCCAGCGCGGTTGTTGTAGGCCCGTCGCGGTGCGCGGGCCTTCTTGTGGGTGCGATGGCAGTGCGGCAAGGCCGCTTGAATTCGAATCAGGCTGCAGTCACGACCGACAGGTGCTCGTGGCACGCCAGCCAGCGCTCGCCGTGGCGGCGGAACACGATGGTTTCGCGCTCGGCCAGCTGGTGTGTTTCACCGGCAATTCGGATATGGGTGGCCACGTCATGCATGAAGATCGCCAGCTCGCCCTGCAGGCTCACCTGCACGTTGCTCGATTCACAACCGAGCACGGCAAAGCCATCGGCCTGCCATTGTGCCCAGAGGTCTTCATAGGCACGGCGCGACAGCAGCGGTTGTGCGAGGGTGTGGAAGAGGAAGGTGGCGTCTTCGCTGAAACAGGCGAAGTAGCGGGCGGTGTCGTTGCTGGCAAAGGCGGCTACGAGGTCGGCAGCGGCCTGCCGTACCTGGAGTGTCTGGTCCACGGGAGTGGCCTCACGGTTATTGTGATTGTGGTGAAGCGATTCTGGTGGTGGTTGGCGAGGGGAAAAATCGCTGGGGGAAAATAATTAGTTCAGGAATTTGTAAACCAAGCGCCGGGCTTGCTTTACCCAGGTTCGCGCAGTGGCTAAGGTGGCCTCAAACGTCGGCGTCCACCCTGATTCAGAGAGCACAGCAATGAGTAAATACGAGCCGCCATTGACGGTGACGCCACGCATGCTCGCACTGGTCGCCGAGATCAGTGAGTACGTGGGGCAGTTGACGGCTTACCGGGATGATGCCCTCACGCCTCAGCTACGTCGAGGTAACCGTATTCGCACCATCCAGGCGTCGCTGGCCATTGAGAACAACACGCTGAGCGTCGAGCAGGTGACAGCCTTGCTGGAGGGCAAACGAGTATTGGGCCTGCCGCGCGAAATACAGGAGGTGCGCAATGCGTTTACCACCTATGACGCGATGCCTTCGTGGCAGCCGCAGCGCCAGGCAGATCTACTGGCTGCCCACGCGCTGCTGATGCACGGCTTGATGGACGACGCCGGGCATTTCCGCAAGTGTGGGGTAGGCATCTATCGAGGTTCCCGCTTGCTCCACATGGCCCCACCGGCCAATCGTGTGCATACCTTGGTGCAAGACTTGCTCCGCTGGCTAGCACACAGCGAATGGCACCCGTTGATCGTCAGTTGCGTGTTCCACTATGAATTCGAGTTCATACACCCATTTGCCGATGGCAATGGGCGCATGGGGCGGCTATGGCAGACGCTCTTGCTCAGCCAATGGCGAAGCGTGCTCGCTTACTTGCCGGTGGAAACGGTCATCCGAGAGCAACAGGAGGGGTACTATGCAGCACTTGCGGCTGCCGATCAGGCGGCAGAGGCAACCCCTTTCGTCGAGTTCATGTTGAACGCTTTGCTCCAAGCGCTCGTTGAAGCCAGTTCGACCGATCAAGTAACCGATCAAGTAACCGATCAAGTAGCACGTTTGTTAAACGTCTTGCCACCAGGCAGGGCGTTGAAAGCAACCGAATTGATGCAGTGCCTGGGGCTCTCGCACAGGCCCACTTTCAGCAAGAGCTACCTCAAGCCAGCGCTGGCGGCGGGTCTTATCGAAATGACTGATCCTGCGTCACCACGTAGTCCAGCCCAGCATTATCGGCGGGTTGTGAAATGAACGTGAGGGGCGTGGCTATTGAAATGCGTGTGGCCGTAAATAATACTGCTTCGCATTAACGCCCCCCTCGCGTAACCCGCTCCGAGGTGTCTCATGCCGTCCTCTCCCCACAACGCCCAGGTTGGCGAGCTTTACCGTGGCCACCATTCCTGGCTGCGCGGCTGGCTGTTCAAGCGCCTGGAGTGCCAACACCAAGCGGCGGACCTGGCGCAGGATACGTTCCTGCGCCTGCTGGGGCGCGATACCTTGCAGGGCGTGCGCGAGCCGCGGGCGTTTCTGGCAACGGTGGCCCGGGGCCTGGTGGTCGATCATTTTCGTCGCCAGAGCCTGGAGCGTGCCTGGCTCGACAGCCTGGCGGCGTTGCCTGAGGCCGAATCGCCATCGGCGGAGTCGCGCGCCCTGGTGCTGGAAACCCTGATGGAGATCGACCGCATGCTCGATGGCCTGCGGCCAAAGGTGCGGGCGGCGTTTCTGCTGTCACAGCTCGACGGGCTGACTTATCCACAGATCGCCGAGCAACTCGACATTTCGCTCAGCTCGGTGCAGCAGTACATGACCCAGGCGTTCGGCCATTGTTACCGGGTGCTCTACGCATGAGCCAGGCCGACCTTGGCGCCGATGTGGTGGCGCAGGCCATCGACTGGCGGGTGCGCCTGGCGTCGGGCCTTGCACCGCTCGATGAGCACGATGCCTGTGTGCGCTGGCGTGCCGAGCACCCCAGCCATGAACAGGCCTGGCAGCGCCTGGCGGTGTTCGACGGGCGTCTGGATGGGATGCCATTGCCGCAGGTGAGCCGGACCTTGCGCCAGCGAGATCGCCGTACCGTGCTCAAGGGCCTGGCCGTGCTGCTTGGCGGTACGGCGCTGATCGGCGGCGCTAACCTGGGCTTGCGCGATTCGCCATGGCTGGCTGAACAGCGCACCGCCACCGGGCAGCGACGGCGCCTGCCCTTGCCTGACGGTGGCTGGCTGCAGATGAACAGCGGCACTGCCCTGGACGTGGTATTCGACGGCCAGCAGCGGCGCATTCGCCTGCTGGCCGGCGAAATCATGGTGCAAACCGGCAAGCACGCCGCCGAGCGGCCATTTTGGGTCGAGACGCCCATGGGCAGCCTGCAGGCGTTGGGCACCGGTTTCTCGGTGCGGCTGGCCGACGACAGTGCATTGCTGGCGGTGGAGCAGGGTGCCGTAGCGGTACACCCGGGGGCACTGGCCCACGCGGCGGCAGTGATTCAGGCGGGCGAGCAGGTGCGATTCGACCGCCAGCGGCTGTTCGCCGTGCAGGCGCTGGACCGAGATGCCTTGGCCTGGCGTGAAGGCTTTCTGGTGGTGCGCCAATGGCGCCTGGCGCAGCTGTGCGCTGAGCTTGGGCGCTATCGCAGTGGCGTTCTGCGTTGTGACCCGGCAGTAGCGGACCTGCTGATTTCCGGGGTGTTTCCGCTGGATGAACCTGAACGTGCGCTGGCAGCGTTAGGGCGCAGCCTGCCGGTGCGGGCGCGTTACTTGACGCGGTGGTGGGTGAGCCTGGAGCCTGCCTGACCCCTGCCGCGTATGTAGGAGCGGGCTTGCCCCGCGAACACCGGCGTAGCCGGTGCCATGCACCGCAGTGCCTGCTTCGCGGGTCAAGCCCGCTCCTACGGGGAATTGCGGCGCGCCTACAAAATCACTTTTAAATCAGATAGTTACACTTTGCTCCATGAATGAGCAAAGCGATCAGGCCCACAAAGGCAAATTTTTTTTGCAGTTTTTCCACCGTGGTTCGGCCTCCTTGCAATCACCACTCATCACCTCAAGGAATCCCCCATGGCGTCGCTCCTGCGCCCCCGCACCACGGTGCTCGCCCATGCCCTGCGCATGGCCCTGTTCGGCACCAGCCTGCCCCTGGCCAGCGTGGCAATGGCCGCCCCCAGCCACCACTTCGAAGTCCCGGCCGGTAGCCTGGAAGCCGCGCTCAACGCCTATGCGCGCCAGGCTGGGGTGCTGCTGAGTTTCGACCCTGCACTGACCCGCGGCCTGAACAGCCGTGGCCTGTCCGGTGATTATCCGCTGGATATCGGTTTCGCAACGCTGCTGGGCAATACCGGCCTGGGTGCAGAAGCCAGCAGTGACGGCAGCTGGCGCCTGGTACGCACGGGCCCTGAGGGCGTGGTGACCCTGCAGGCGCAAACCATCTCCGCACTGGGCGACGAAAACCCGCTGGGCCCGGTGGGCAGCTACGTGGCCAAGCGCAGCGTCACCGCCAGCAAAACCGACACGCCAATCCACGAAACCCCGCAATCGATTTCGGTGGTGACCCGCGAGCGCATGGAGGCCCAAGGGGCGCAGTCAGTCAACGAAGCCCTGCGCTATACCCCTGGCGTGTCGTCCTACGGCGCCAACAACCGTTCTGACTGGTACACCGTGGTTCGCGGCTTTTCGCCCACCACCTACCTCGACGGCCTGCAACTGCCCAGCACGGTGAACCTGGCCAGCTGGATGGTCGACCCGTACATGCTTGAGCGTGTCGAAGTGCTGCGCGGGCCGGCGGGTGTGTTGTACGGCCAGGGCGACCCCGGTGGGGTAATCAACCAGGTGTCCAAGCGCCCGAGCACGGTCAGCAGCCACGAGATCCAGGTGCAGTACGGCACCGATGCCCGTCGCCAGTTGGGCATCGACAGCACCGGGGCGCTGGACGAGGAGGGCGTATGGAGTTACCGCGTCACCGCCATCGGCCACGAAGCCAACATTCGCGACACGCCCTGGGAGGACAAGCGCCAGGCACTCTCGGCTGCACTTACCTGGCAACCGAGCGACGAAACCCGGCTGACCGTGCTGGGCAGCTACCTGGCCGACGACTCCAACGCCCAGGACAACTTCCTGCCCGCAGTCGGTACGCTGTCGCACTCGGCCTACGGCAAGATCGGCCGAGATACCTTCACTGGCGACAAGCACTTCTCCAAGTACGAGAAGACCCAGTTCAGCCTCGGCTACGAGTTCGAGACGCGCCTGAATGACGTTTGGCAACTGCGCCAGAACCTGCGCTATGCCCACCTCGACCTGAACGACAACATGGTCTTCGGCGTAGGCACCACGGCCTACTACCAGATGCCCGATGGCGATGACCGCACCCTGCTGCGCTACGCTGGCATCGAGAACCCCAAGTACAGCCGCTGGACCCTGGACAACCAGGCCCAGGCCGACTTCAGCACCGGCGATGTTCGCCACACGTTGCTGATCGGTGTGGACTGGCAGCGCCAGCAGACCTCCGACCCCCAGGCCTACATCCTGACCACGCCGGTGGACCTGTATGGCGGCGCCGACTACGGCCCGGTCGATGCCAGCCAGTTCACCCCCGACACCTGGAGCTACAGCCACCAGAGCAGCCGCCAGACCGGCCTGTACCTGCAAGACCAGCTGCACTTCGACGAGCACTGGGTGCTGACCTTGGGTGGCCGTTATGACTGGGCCCGGTCCCGGACCCATGACTGGAGCCTGGCCTCCGAAAGCCGCGCCCGCACCCGCGATGAGGCGTTCAGTGGCCGGGTCGGCCTGGTGTACCTGGCTGACAACGGCCTGGCTCCCTACCTGAGCTACAGCGAAGGTTTCACGCCAAACGCCGGCACTGATTTCCACGGCAAGCCGTTCGAGCCGACCGAAGCCAAGCAGTACGAAGCCGGTATCAAGTACCAGCCGCCGGGCTCGAACAGTTCGGTGACCGCTGCGGTGTTCGAGATCACCCAGAACGACGTGCTCACTGCCGACCCGGACCCGGCCCACCCCAACAGCGATGTGCAGACCGGCCAGGTGCGTGCGCGTGGCATCGAGCTGGAAGGGGTGGCCAGCCTGTCCAATGAGCTGAACCTGATCGCCACCTACACCTACCAGGATGTGAAGGTGACCAAGGCCAACGACGAGAGCGACGGCAAGACGCCGATCAGTATCCCGACGCCGCGCAACCTCGCCTCGCTGTGGGCCGACTACACCTTGCACGACGGGCTGCTCAAGGGCCTGGGCTTCGGTGCCGGTGTGCGCTACACCGGGCGTAACCCCGGGGCACCGGATAACTCGCTGAACGTGCCGTCGTACACCTTGCTGGATGCGACCGTGCATTATGAAACCGGGCCTTGGCGGTTTGCGGTCAATGCCAGCAACCTGACCGACAAGGAGTACGTGGCCGGCTGCTACGACGCCACCCGTTGTATCTACGGTAACGGGCGCACGGTATTGGGGACTGCAACCTACCGCTGGTAGATGCCTCGGTTACATCGGCCTGCCCACCCACCTGGTAGGAGCGAGCGTAGCTCGCGATGGGGCGCGCAGCGGCCCTAGGGTTTCAGCTTCGCGGCTCATCACGGCGTGCTGCTTTGCGGCCCATCGCGAGCTGCGCTCGCTCCTACAGGGACCTGCGTTCAATCAGGGACCTGCGTTCATTCATGGGGCTGCGGTCAATCAGGGGCCAACAAATTCTGTCATCGAACTGCAACCTCAATCGCGCAATCTGCAAATCTCCGCCCCGCTGCCGCATTGCGAGTTCCAATGGGCCATCACGCGCTTCACCCCCAACAGGAACACGACCTGTTCGGCCTGCTCTATGGTTTTTCCTTCGTGCCGGGCCAACCTGGCCGCGAGCTCGACTCGGCCCAGGTGCTGCGCAAGCTCAGCGAACCGCAGGCCCCGGACGAATTCCTCTGGTTGCACCTGAACCTGGCCCACGCCGCCTGCGAGCGCTGGCTGCGCGCGCACCTGCCGCTGCCGGAGGCCTTCTTCGAAACCCTGCGCGAGGGCTCCCGCTCAACGCGCATCGAGCATGCTGACTCGACCCTGCTGGCCGTGGTCAACGATGTGGTGTTCAACTTCGGCATGGTGTCATCGGACGTGTCCACCTTGTGGGCCTGTGCCAGCAACCGCCTGCTCGTCAGCGCGCGGCTGCAGCCACTGCACTCTGTGGATAAACTGCGCTCGTCGGTGAAGCACGGCGAACGCTTCCATTCGCCCATCGAACTGCTGGTGCACCTGTTGCGCGACCAGGGCGACCTGCTGACCCAGATCGTGCGCGAAACCACCACCAGCGTCGACCGCATCGAGGACCAGCTGCTGTCCCAGCGCCTGAGCGACAACCGCGCCGAGCTGAGCAGCATGCGCCGGGTACTGGTGCGCCTGCAGCGCCTGTTGGCGCTGGAGCCGGGGGCGCTGTTGCGGTTGCTCAACCGCCCTCCGGAGTGGCTACAGGACCAGGACATGCGCCAGCTGCGTGCGGCCACCGAAGAGTTCACCCTGGTGATCAGCGACCTCACCGCCCTGGGCGAGCGGATCAAGCTGTTGCAGGAAGAGATCGCCGCCAAGCTCAACGAACAGACCAACCGTACCCTGTTCACCCTGACGGTGGTGACGGTACTGGCGCTGCCGATCAACATCATCGCGGGCTTTTTCGGCATGAACGTCGGTGGCGTGCCGCTGGCGGACGACCCGAACGGTTTCTGGCTGCTGGTGGCGCTGGTGGCGACCTTCACCTTCCTGGCTGGGCGCTGGGCGTTCAGCAAGCGGCGCGAGTATTGATCGCCCGGTTTTCTTCGCGATCGTGGGCGCGGACTTGCCTCGCGAGGGAGCCAGCACGGGCCACGGAACACGGGAAAGAAACCATGAAAAAACCCCTTGAAGCCATAGGCCTCAAGGGGTTTTCAGTACCGCAATTCAGCGATTACACGTTGAAGCGGAAGTGCATCACATCACCGTCCTTGACGATGTAGTCCTTGCCTTCCAGGCGCCATTTACCGGCTTCCTTGGCACCGCCTTCACCCTTGAACTGAATGAAGTCGTCATAGGCCACCACTTCGGCGCGGATGAAGCCTTTTTCGAAGTCGGTGTGGATCACGCCGGCAGCTTGTGGGGCAGTAGCACCCACGCGCACGGTCCAGGCGCGAACTTCCTGCACGCCAGCAGTGAAGTAGGTTTGCAGGTTCAGCAGCTCGTAACCGGCGCGAATCACGCGGTTCAGGCCAGGCTCTTCCAGGCCCAGGGCCTCCAGGAACATGTCCTTCTCTTCACCGTCTTCGAGCTCGGCGATTTCGGCTTCGATCTTGTTGCACACCGGCACCACCACCGCGCCTTCTTCCTCGGCAATGGCCTTGACCACGTCCAGGTGCGGGTTGTTGTCGAAGCCGTCTTCGGCCACGTTGGCGATGTACATCACCGGCTTGCTGGTCAGCAGGTGGAAGCCACGGATGACGGCCTTCTCGTCGTCGGCCATGTTCTTCATCAGGCTGCGTGCTGGCTTGCCTTCGGTGAAGTGCGGAATCAGTTTTTCCAGGATCGCCTTCTGCGCCAGGGCGTCCTTGTCGCCGCCCTTGGCGTTGCGCGCTACCTTCTGCAGTTGCTTCTCGCAGCTGTCGAGGTCGGCGAAGATCAGTTCCAGGTCGATGATCTCGATGTCACGCTTGGGGTCGACGCTGTTGGAAACGTGAATCACGTTTTCGTCTTCGAAGCAGCGCACCACATGGGCAATGGCGTCAGTCTCGCGGATGTTGGCGAGGAACTTATTGCCCAGGCCTTCGCCTTTCGACGCGCCGGCCACCAGGCCTGCGATGTCGACGAATTCCATGGTGGTTGGCAGGATGCGGTTAGGCTTGACGATTTCCGCCAGCGCCGCCAGGCGCGCGTCGGGCATCGGCACGATGCCGCTGTTCGGCTCGATGGTGCAGAAAGGGAAGTTCTCCGCCGCGATGCCAGACTTGGTCAGGGCGTTGAACAGGGTGGACTTGCCGACGTTGGGCAGGCCGACGATGCCGCAATTGAAACCCATGGGTATTCCCCTCTCTAGGAAATCAGGCCTTCTGGCTGTGCAGCTCGCGCATGGCCTTGGCGAAATCGCCGGCCAGCACGTCCGGCAGCACGCCGAGGGCAAAATCGATGCTGGCGTCGAGCTTCTCCTGCTCGGCGCGCGGCGCGCGACCCAGGACGAAGTTGGAAACCAGTTTGGCGTCGCCCGGGTGGCCGATGCCAAGCCGCAGGCGGTGGAAGTCGTTCTGGTTGCCGAGCTGCGCGATGATGTCGCGCAGGCCGTTGTGCCCCCCATGGCCGCCGCCGCGCTTGAGCTTGGCAACGCCCGGAGGCAGGTCGAGTTCGTCGTGCGCCACCAGGATCGCTTCCGGCTTGATGCGGAAGAAATTGGCCAACGCCGCCACGGCCTGGCCGCTGCGGTTCATGTAGGTGGTGGGGATCAACAAACGAACGTCGTTGCCCTGATGGCTGAACTTAGCCGTCAGGCCGAAATATTTTTTGTCAGCGGTCAGCGAAACGCGCTGGGCGCTGGCAATGCGTTCAACGAAAAGAGCCCCTGCGTTATGCCGGGTCTGTTCGTATTCGGGGCCGGGGTTACCCAGGCCGACGATCAACTGGATGGCGGTCACGTCAGGGGCTCTTCCTTGGAGTTGGGGGTTACAGGGCGCGGGGCGCACTGTAACCCGATCAACACCGGCGCGCGAGTGGATTACTCGGCAGCGCCTTCGTCAGCAGCTTCAGCGGCAACGCGTGGCGCGTGGACGTTGGCAACAGCTTTGTCATCACCGTGGGCCAGAGCAACGAACTCTACGCCTTTCGGAGCTTTCAGGTCCGACAGGTGGATGATGGTGCCGATTTCGGCGTTGGCCAGGTCAACTTCGATGAACTCTGGCAGGTCTTTGGCTTCGCAGGAAACTTCGATCTGCGATTCAACGTGCGAGATCTCGCCGCCTTTCTTGACCGGTGCTTCTTCGTTGATGAAGTGCACTGGAACAACAGCGGTCAGCTTCTGGCCAGCAACGACGCGAACGAAGTCGGCGTGCATGATGAAGCCTTTGGCTGGGTGACGCTGCATGGCCTTGACCACGACGTTTTGCTTGGCGCCGTCGACGTTCAGCTCGATAACGTGGCTGAAGGCAGCTTCGTTTTCGAACAGTTTGGCGATTTCCTTGGCCACGATGGTCAGGGATTGGGCTTCTTTATCGCCACCGTATACAACGGCTGGGATGTTGGCGGAGTGACGCAGGCGGCGGCTCGCACCTTTCCCCAGGTCAGTACGCGCTTGGGCGTTCAGGATGAAATCAGTCATTTTGCTTCTCCAAAATAGCCTCCCGTAAGGCGTTTGCGACCAGCGCCAGACGGGGATGGCAAAAAAGCCCCGCCCCAACGAATGCTGGGGCGGGGCGCTTCACATCAACACGGGTTCCGCGTTAGCGGAACATCGCGCTGATCGATTCTTCGTTGCTGATGCGGCGTACCGCTTCAGCGACAACCGGTGCGATATCCAGCTGGCGGATACGGTCACAGGCTTGAGCAGCGGCGGACAGCGGAACGGTGTTGGTCACCACCAGCTCGTCCAGTACCGACTTCTCGATGTTCTCGATCGCACGGCCCGACAGGACAGGGTGCGTGCAGTAGGCGTAAACCTTGGCAGCGCCGTGTTCTTTCAGGGCCTTGGCCGCGTGGCACAGGGTGCCGGCGGTGTCGACCATGTCGTCTACCAGGATGCAGGTGCGCCCTTCGACGTCGCCGATGATGTGCATCACCTCGGAGTGGTTAGCCTTTTCACGGCGTTTGTCGATGATCCCGAGGTCGACGCCCAGGGACTTGGCGACGGCGCGTGCGCGCACAACGCCACCGATGTCCGGGGAGACGATCATCAGGTTCTCGAAACGCTGGTCTTCGATATCGTCGACCAGTACGGGCGAGCCGTAGATGTTGTCGACGGGGATATCGAAGAAGCCCTGGATCTGGTCAGCGTGCAGGTCGACGGTGAGTACACGGTCGATACCCACGACAGTGAGCATGTCAGCGACGACTTTGGCGCTGATGGCTACACGTGCCGAACGCGGACGGCGGTCCTGGCGGGCGTATCCGAAGTAGGGAATCACGGCGGTGATTCGGGATGCTGAGGAGCGGCGGAAGGCGTCGGCCATCACTACCAGTTCCATCAGGTTATCGTTGGTCGGGGCACAGGTCGGCTGAATAATGAAGACGTCTTTACCGCGAACGTTTTCATTGATCTCAGTGCTGATCTCACCGTCGGAGAATTTACCGACAGAGACGTCACCGAGTGGGATATGCAGCTGACGTACGACACGCCGAGCCAGATCGGGGTTAGCGTTCCCCGTAAAGACCATCATCTTGGACACGCGCAGTACCTGAAGGCTGAGGGTATACCTGGATGAGTATAAGGAAAATGGCAGGGGCGGCTGGATTCGAACCAACGCATGGCAGGATCAAAACCTGCTGCCTTACCGCTTGGCGACGCCCCTGTATCTGTTGCTGCGAACGCTTATGCGCTCGACTTCTTGACCAGACTTTGCAGCTTGCGATGCAACATCGAAACGTTGCTTCCTTTCGCCACAAACCCTGTTTGGGTCGCTGAAAGAAGGGCCAGAACTTTATCAGCTTCGGCTTTGCTTGGGAAGGCCCCAAACACACAACTTCCAGTGCCGGTTAGTCGAGCCTCTGTGAATTTTCCCAGTGAATTCAGCGCGTTGCGAACTTCCGGGTAATTCTGCTCTACCACCGGTTGGCAGTCATTTCGACTGTTTCCCTCGGGAACGGGGCGCATCTTAAGGGGGAGGGAATCACGTGTCAACAGTGGATGTGAAAAAATTTCTACTGTGCTGACAGACACTTGCGGCACCAGCACGACATACCAGGGTTCGGCCGGGTCGACCGGGGTCAGTTGCTCGCCCACGCCCTGGGCGAATGCTGCATGGCCGCGCACGAACACCGGCACGTCGGCACCCAGGCTCAGGCCCAGCGCCGCCAGGCGGTCTTCGTCCCAGTCCAGTTGCCACAGGTGGGCCAGCGCCAGCAGGGTAGTGGCGGCATCCGAACTGCCGCCGCCAATGCCGCCGCCCATGGGCAGCACCTTGCTCAGCCAGATATCGGCGCCCAGGGCCGTACCCGCCTGTTCCTGCAACTTGCGTGCGGCGCGCACGATCAGGTTGCTGTCATGGGGCACTGCTGCTATTTCGGTGTGCAGGCGGATCACGCCGTCTTCGCGCACGGCAAAGCTCAGTTCGTCACCGTAGTCGAGGAACTGGAAGACGGTTTCCAGCTCGTGATAGCCGTCGGGGCGCCGGCCAATGATGTGCAGCCAGAGGTTGAGCTTGGCCGGGGCGGGCAGGGTCAGCGTCGGCATGGCTCAGTGCCCCAGCTGGCGTGGCTGCCAGTCCTTGACCACCAGGGTCACGTCGAGGTCCTTGCCGTGCAGCTTCAGGCGCTCGGGCAGCCAGTAGCCGTTCTGCTTGGTGTAGCTCAGGTACTGCACCTGCCAGCCGTCCTGGTCCAGGCTGGCCAGGCGGCTGTCGCCGTCCAGGGTCAGCTGGCTCTTGCTGTCGGGGGCAGGCAGGCCGCGCACCCACCACACCAGGTGCGATACCGGCAGTTTCCAGCCCAGTTGCTCTTCCAGCAGGGCTTCGGGGCTGGTGGCCTCATAGCGGCCCTGGTTGGCCACCTCCAGCACCACGCCACCGGGGCGGCCGGTCAGGCGTGCGGCGCCGCGGCCGAGCGGGCCGGCCAGGCGGATGTCGTAGTAGTCCTGGCGCTGCAGCCAGAACAACGTGCCGCTGCCGGAGTCGCGTGGGGCACGGATACCGACCTTGCCGTTGATCTGCCAGCCGTCGAGGCTGCTCAGCTGCTCTTTATGGGCGCGCCACTGCTGCGGGTCGCCGTGGCCCTGCAGGGCCTCGCGGCTTCCGAAGCCGGCGCAGCCGGCCAGCAGGGCGATCAGGGTGAAGGTGATGCAATGGCGCAGGAACATGGCGTTAAAGGGTCTCGGATCCGGTCAGGCGCAGGAGGGTCTTGCGCAGGATTGGGCTGTCGGCCTGGGCTTCGAAGCCCTTGGCCCAGACCTGGCGGGCTTCGCGGCGCTTGCCGTTGGCCCACAGCACTTCACCCAGGTGGGCAGCGACTTCGTGGTCGGGGAAGCGGGCGAAGGCCTGGCGCAGGTAGGTTTCGGCCTGGTCGAGGTTGCCCAGGCGGTAATTGACCCAGCCCAGGCTGTCGAGCACTGCCGGGTCGTCCGGGGTCAGCTGGTGGGCCTTGTCGATCAGCGCCTTGGCTTCGTCATAGCGGGTGGTGCGGTCGGCCAGCGTGTAGCCGAGGGCATTGAGGGCCATGGCGTTTTCCGGCTCGCGGGCAATGATCGCCCGCAGGTCTTTTTCCATCAGCGGCAGGTCGTTGCGCTTTTCTGCCAGCATGGCCCGGGTGTACAGCAGGTTGAGGTCGTCCGGGTAGTGCGTCAGGGCCTGTTGCAGCACCTGGTCGGCCTGGGCGTCCTTGTTGTTGTTGCTGTAGCTTTCCGATTCGATCAGGTAAAGCTGCACGGCGTAGTCCGGCTGTGCTTCGCGGGCCTGGGCGAGCAGGCGCGAGGCCTCGCTGTCGCGGCCGTTGGCGATCAGGATATCGGCCTGGCGCAGCTGCGCCGGCAGGTAGTCCGGGCCGTTGCCGACCAGGGCGTACTCGCGCAGGGCGGTGGCCGGGTCGTGACGCTCTTCGGCGATGCGCCCCAGGTTCAGGCGTGCGGCGTCGACATTGCTGTCGCGCTCGATCAGTTCGCGCAGGTAGCTTTCGGCTTCGTCCCAGTCCTTGTTTTCCAGGCAAACCAGGGCCAGGGAATAACGCAGCTCGTCGTCGTCGGGATACTGCTGGACCAGGCTGATGAACTCGCCCTTGGCATCGGCGATGCGGTCCTGCTCTACCAAAGTGCGCGCGTAGGTCAGGCGCAGGCGCTTGTCATCGGGGTTGTCACGGATCGCCCCACGCAGCAGCGGCAGGGCCTCCGGGCCGCGGTCGAGGGCCTGGAGCAGGCGTGCGCGCAGCAGGATCGGGGCAATTTCGCCATTTTGCGCCGGGTGCGCCTCAAGCAGGTCGAGGGCTTCCTCGGCCTTGCCGTCCTGGTTCAGCAACAGGGCCTTGCCAAAAATCAGCTGGCTGTTGTCCGGGTACTTGACCAGCAGGCGGTCGAAGCTCTGCATCAAGCCGTCGCGGGTGCTCTGGTCGGTTTCGGCGGCCGACAGGGCGAGGAAGTCGAAATGGGTATCGCCCTGGCCCTGTAGCACCTTTTCCATGTAGCTCATGGAATCGTCATAGCGCCCGGCACGGGCCAGCTGGATGGCCGCGGCGCGCTGGGCGTCGAGGTTCTGCGGGTCGTTCTTGGCCCAGATCAACGCGCTGTCCAGGGCCGGTTCGTCGGCGCCGAGATATTCGGCGATGCGGTAGGCGCGCTCGGAAACCCCCGGGTCCTGGGTTTTTTCGGCCTGGTCGGCGTAGTTGGCCAAGGCGATGTCGAAGCGGTTGCGCTGCCCGGCAAGCTCGGCCACCAGCAGGCTATAAAGGGTGTCCTGGGTGAACGACCCATACACAACGGGCTTTTGCGCCTCGCCTTTGCCGGCCTCGGCAGCGGGCGGCTCGGCATTATGCGGGGCCAGGCTCTGGCAACCCTGGAGCAGGGCGAAGGCAAGCAGCAATGCGTAGGGTCTGTTCATAGAGTGGCTTAACAAAGACTAACCGGCGGTCGGGGCATGATGACACAAGCGCGGGGGCAAACCCACCTGCGAAGGTCGTGGTTGAGACGTTACGAAGCTAAGTATCGGACAGTGCAGTTGGCAAGCGGTTCGGCAGCTTTCGCCTATCAGCGGCCGCAAACAACTGTATGGAACATTTCCTCGGCCATTGGTCGAATCGGCTCATTTTTCCTGGGCTGTGTGCTCGCTATGGTCACTGGGCATTAAGCCATTTACCAAGGAGACAGTCGTGGCCAACATTTCGAAATCGCTTCAGGCACTGTTGGAAAACATCTATGCCGATGACCAGGTGTCCAAGCAGGAGTTCCTGCAACTGCAGGAGGAGTCGGACCGCCGTTGGGACAAGGTCGTCGATGAACTGGGTGCCGATAACACCCTGTTGTCGTTCCAGAAGGCGATGGATGTCGCCATGCACCTGCTGTACCTCAGTGTGGAGCACGTCAAGGCACAGGAACTCACCGACCTGGGTGAAGCCATCGTCAAGGACGCCGTTATTGCCCAGGTCGAAGCGATCAGGGCGGGTAGCGAACTGAGCCTCAAGGCGCTGAAGGTCGGCAAGAACACCCCGTAACAGGGCGGCGCAAGCACACCCCTGCTTCAGTTCAAGGCGCCGCCGAGGTTTTCCGGCGGCGCTGTGCGTCCAGGCGAATGAAACTGCCATTGAGGGCCGGCACAGCCTATCAACACAATAGCGAACGGTGGTTGTTCTAAAACCTGCGAAAGAGGACAATTATCGGCTCCTCGTCACAACCAGCGACCTTGCATGGCCTTTCTTGCACTTGGTATCAACCATAAGACTGCCTCGGTAGACGTACGCGAGCGCGTGGCGTTTACCCCAGAGCAGCTGGTCGACGCCCTGCAGCAGCTCTGCCGGCTGACCGCCAGCCGCGAAGCGGCGATCCTGTCGACTTGCAACCGTAGCGAGCTTTACATCGAGCAGGACCACCTGTCCGCCGACGCCGTGCTGAAATGGCTGGCCGAGTACCACCGGCTGAGCCTGGACGAGTTGCGCGCCAGTGCCTATGTCCATGAAGAACACGATGCCGTGAAGCACATGATGCGCGTGGCCTCCGGCCTTGACTCGCTGGTGCTGGGCGAGCCGCAGATCCTCGGCCAGATGAAGTCCGCCTACGCCGTGGCCCGCGAAGCCGGCACCATCGGCCCGTTGCTCGGGCGCCTGTTCCAGGCCACGTTCAGCGCCGCCAAGCAGGTCCGCACCGACACCGCCATTGGCGAGAACCCGGTGTCGGTGGCATTCGCCGCGGTGAGCCTGGCCAAGCAGATTTTCAGCGACCTTGGCCGCAGCCAGGCGCTGCTGATCGGCGCCGGTGAAACCATTACCCTGGTTGCGCGCCACCTGCACGAGCAGGGCGTGCGCCGCATCGTCGTGGCCAACCGTACCCTGGAGCGCGCCAGCATCCTGGCCGAGCAGTTCGGCGCCCACGCGGTGCTGCTGGCCGACATTCCCCAGGAACTGGCCAACAGCGACATCGTCATCAGTTCCACCGCCAGCCAGTTGCCGATCCTGGGCAAGGGCGCGGTGGAAAGCGCCTTGAAACTGCGCCGGCACAAACCGATCTTCATGGTCGACATCGCCGTTCCGCGCGATATCGAGCCGCAAGTGGGCGAGCTCGACGACGTCTACCTCTATACCGTCGACGACCTGCACGAAGTGGTCGCGGAAAACCTCAAGAGCCGCCAGGGCGCGGCCCAGGCCGCCGAAGAGCTGGTTTCGGTAGGCGCGGACGATTTCATGGTGCGCCTGCGCGAGCTGGCCGCGGTGGACGTGCTGCGCGCCTACCGCCAGCAAAGCGAACGCCTGCGTGACGAAGAACTGCAAAAGGCCCAGCGCCTGCTGGCCAACGGCGGCAACCCCGAAGACGTACTGGCGCAACTGGCCCGGGGCCTGACCAACAAACTCCTGCATGCCCCCAGCGTGCAATTGAAAAAGCTCTCGGCCGAGGGCCGCCTCGATGCGCTGGCCATGGCCCAGGAACTCTTTGCCCTCAATGAGGGCTCGACGGACAAATCCCCGCAATGAAAGCGTCGCTGCTCAATAAACTGGACACGCTCCAGGACCGCTTCGAGGAACTCACCGCCCTGCTCGGTGATGCCGAAGTCATTTCCGACCAGACCCGCTTCCGCGCCTATTCGCGCGAATACGCCGAAGTCGAACCGGTGATCGCTGCCTACGTGGCGTGGCGCAAGGTGCAGGACGACCTCGAAGGCGCCCAGGCGCTGCTCAAGGACGCCGACCCCGACCTGCGCGAAATGGCCGTGGAGGAAGTGCGCGAAGCCAAGGAGCAGTTGCAGGGCCTGGAGTCGCAACTGCAGCGCATGCTGTTGCCCAAGGACCCTAACGACGGGCGCAACGTGTTCCTGGAAATCCGCGCCGGTAC
Source organism: Pantoea sp. Ap-967 (assembly GCF_011752565.1). GTDB lineage: Bacteria > Pseudomonadota > Gammaproteobacteria > Pseudomonadales > Pseudomonadaceae > Aquipseudomonas. Next base: position 133,354 of record NZ_VWXK01000004.1, on the reverse strand, counting down.
CGGTGGCGACGAGGCGGCGATTTTCTCCGGCGACCTGTTCCGCATGTATTCGCGCTACGCCGAGAAGCGTGGCTGGCGCCTGGAGATCCTCTCCGAGAACGAAGGCGAGCACGGCGGCTATAAAGAGATCATCGCCCGCGTCGAAGGCGATAACGTGTACGGCAAGCTCAAGTTCGAATCCGGCGCGCACCGCGTGCAGCGGGTGCCGGAAACCGAATCCCAGGGCCGCATCCACACCTCGGCCTGCACCGTGGCCGTGCTGCCCGAACCCGATGAGCAGGCCGCCATCGAGATCAACCCGGCCGACCTGCGCGTGGACACCTACCGCGCCTCGGGCGCCGGCGGCCAGCACGTGAACAAGACCGACTCGGCAATCCGCATCACCCACTTGCCCACCGGCATCGTGGTGGAGTGCCAGGAGGAGCGTTCCCAGCACAAGAACCGTGCCCGCGCCCTGTCCTGGCTGTCGGCCAAGCTCAACGACATGCGGACCAGCGCGGCGCAGAACGCCATCGCCAGCGAGCGCAAGCTGCTGGTGGGCTCGGGCGATCGCTCGGAGCGCATCCGTACCTACAATTATCCACAGGGGCGGGTGACCGACCACCGCATCAACCTGACCCTTTACTCGCTCGACGATATCCTTGCCGGTGGCGTGGACGCGGTGATCGAACCGCTGCTGGCCGAATACCAGGCCGACCAACTGGCTGCCCTGGGGGACTGATGACCATCATTGCCAGCCTGTTGCGCAACGCGCAACTGCCCGACTCGCCCACTGAGCGCCTGGACGCCGAACTGCTGCTGGCTGCCGCCATCGGCAAATCGCGCAGTTTCCTGCACACCTGGCCCGAGCGCATCGTCAGCAGCGAAGATGCCAGCACCTACGCCGGCTACCTGCAGCGCCGCCGCGCCGGTGAGCCGGTGGCGTACATCCTCGGCCAGCAGGGCTTCTGGAAGCTCGACCTGGAGGTGGCGCCACACACGCTGATTCCGCGCCCGGACACCGAATTGCTGGTGGAAACCGCCCTGGAACTGCAAGCGCCAGCCCTGGCCAAGGTCCTGGACCTCGGCACCGGCACCGGTGCCATCGCCCTGGCCCTGGCCAGCGACTGCCCGGCCTGGCAGGTAACGGCCGTGGACCGCGTGGACGAAGCCGTGGCCCTGGCCGAGCGCAACCGCCAGCGCTTGGGCCTGGGCAATGTGCAGGTGCTGGCCAGCCACTGGTTCAGCAACCTCGCTGGCCAGCGCTTCAACATGATACTCAGCAACCCGCCCTACATTCGCGCCGCCGACCCGCACCTGGTCGAGGGCGATGTGCGTTTCGAGCCCAGCAGCGCGCTGGTGGCCGGCGCCGATGGCCTGGACGACCTGCGGGTAATCGTCGCCCAGGCGCCACACCACCTGCTGCCCGGCGGCTGGTTGCTGCTCGAACACGGGTACGACCAGGCCGCGGATGTGCGGGCGCTGCTCAGTGCCCAAGGCTTCACCGACGTGGCCAGCCGAGTCGACCTGGGTGGCCATGAGCGTATTTCCCTGGGGCGCCTGCCATGCTGAGCGATCAGGAGCTGTTGCGTTACAGCCGGCAGATCCTGCTGGCCCAGGTAGACATCGAAGGCCAGCTGCGGCTCAAGCACGGCAAGGCGCTGATCGTCGGCCTCGGTGGCCTCGGCTCTCCGGTGGCGCTGTACCTGGCTGCCGCGGGCGTGGGCGAGCTGCACCTGGCCGACTTCGACACCGTCGACCTGACCAACCTGCAGCGCCAGGTCATCCATGACAGCAGCAGTGTGGGCATGAGCAAGGTGGACTCTGCGCTGCAGCGTCTGCAGGCGATCAACCCCGAGGTCACCCTGGTGGCCCACCGCCAGGCGCTGGATGAAGATTCGCTGGCCGCTGCGGTGGCGGCCGTCGACCTGGTGCTCGACTGCTCCGACAACTTCGGCACCCGCGAGGCGGTCAACGCGGCCTGTTTCGCCCAAGGCAAACCGCTGGTCAGCGGTGCGGCCATTCGCCTGGAAGGGCAGCTCTCGGTGTTCGACCCGCGGCGTGACACCAGCCCGTGCTACCACTGCCTGTACGGCCACGGCAGCGAGGACGAACTGACCTGCAGCGAAGCCGGTGTGATCGGCCCGCTGGTGGGCCTGGTCGGCAGCCTGCAGGCGCTGGAGGCGATGAAGCTGCTGGCCGGCTTTGGTGAGCCGCTGGTGGGCCGCCTGCTGCTGATCGACGCCCTTGGCACGCGCCTGCGCGAGCTGCGGGTCAAGCGCGACCCGGCCTGCGCCGTGTGCGGCAAGCGCGATGGCTGAGCGTTCGGCGCCGGTTGGCGTGATGGACTCGGGGGTCGGCGGCTTGTCGGTGCTCGCCGAAATCCAGCGCCTGCTGCCCGATGAGTCACTGCTTTACGTGGCCGATTGCGGGCATGTGCCCTACGGCGAAAAGTCGCCGGACTACATTCGCCAACGTTGCCGGGCCATTGCTGCGTTCTTCCGTGCCCAGGGCGCCAAGGCCATGGTCTTGGCGTGCAACACCGCGACAGTGGCGGCGGTAGCTGACCTGCGCGAGCTCTACCCAGACTGGCCATTGGTGGGCATGGAGCCGGCCGTCAAGCCAGCGGCGGCGGCTACCCGCTCCGGCGTGGTCGGCGTGCTGGCCACCACCGGCACCCTGCAAAGTGCCAAGTTCGCGGCCTTGCTCGACCGTTTCGCCAATGACGTGCGGGTTGTGACCCAGCCCTGCCCGGGGCTGGTCGAGCGGATCGAGGCGGGCGACCTGGGCAGCGCGCAACTGCGCCAGTTGCTGCAAGGCTATGTGCAGCCGCTGCTGGCGGCCGGTTGCGACACCCTGATTCTGGGCTGCACCCACTACCCCTTCCTGCGCCCGCTGTTGGCCGACATGGTGCCCGCTGACGTGGCGGTCATCGACACCGGTGCGGCGGTGGCGCGTCAGTTGCAGCGGCTGTTGGATGCACGCGGGCTGCTGGCCGAAGGGCCGGCGCGTGAGGCCGCGTTCTGGAGCAGCGCCGACCCACAGGCGCTGAGTGCCGTGCTACCAGTGCTGTGGCACCGGCAGCACCCTGTGCAAGGCCTGCCGCTGTAAAGCCCAGGCCTGCTAACGCCAGGTCAGTGGGGCAACGGCCAGAGGCTGGCGATATCCAGCACTTCCAGCACCAGCTCCGGCTCGCGCGCATCCAGCCGCGCCACCAGCTCATCGGCCGCACTTTGCGCTGTCCACTCATCCGCCAGGGCCAGCACCGGGGTGACCGGTGTCTTGGGCGACTGCGGCGCCACCACTGTAAGGTCGATGCCCTCGGCCTGCAATGCGCTGCGCTGTTCACGCAGCCATTGCGGCGCCTGGTTCCAACCCGCCGTTTCCTGCGTCGGTGCATGCAACTGCAGCGCAGAATAACGGCTGAACACGGCCATCACCTGGGGCCGATCACCCTTGGCCAACAAGGGCCAGGCGTTGTCCAGGCAATGCTCCAGTGCCAGTTGGTTGCTGCTGACGATGGCCTGGAACAGGTCATCCTGGGCAAGGCCGGTGGCCAGGTAATCGTTGCTGCCGGCGTTGATAATCAAGCCGTCCAGCGCGCCCCAGGCCTGGCTTATCTGTTCAGCCGCAGCGGCGGCGTGCGCCTGCTCGTGCACTTGCCAGGGCACGTGCAACAGGTTGTGGCCGTATTGCTGCGTCAATGCTTCAAACGCCTCGCTTCCCTTGCTACTTGCGGCAACCCGATTCCCTTGTTCGAGTAGACGCTTGACTAAAGCCAGACCCAATCCGTGGCCGGCTCCGGTAACCCAGAAAGTGCGCGAGGTGTTCAATTCATGGCTTCTCCTGCCTGCGCGGCAAACGTTTGAAGGCTTCGAGTGCGCGCAGACGACTGCTTCCAAGGTCGACGATAGGTTTCGGATAGTGATGACCGGCAAAAAGATCCCCGGACTTCACTGGAAGGTGTATCGACTTGGCATCCTGTTGCTTGAGTTCCGGCACCCAGTGCCGAATGAAGCGCGCCTCTGGATCAAAACGTTCGGACTGTGAAACCGGGTTGAAAATACGGAAGTAAGGCACGGCGTCGGTGCCGGTGGATGCGCTCCACTGCCAACCACCATTGTTGGCCGCAAGGTCACCGTCAATCAAGTGGCGCATGAAATGCCGCTCGCCCAGGCGCCAGTCGATCAGCAGGTTCTTGGTCAGGAACATGGCCACGACCATGCGCAGGCGGTTGTGCATCCAGCCGGTGTGCAGCAACTGGCGCATGGCCGCGTCGATGATCGGGAAGCCGGTGCGGCCTTCCTGCCAGGCTTGCAGGTCGTGCGGCGCGTCGCGCCAGGGCAGGGCTTCGGTCTGGGCGCGGAACGCGCGGTGGCGTGAAACCTGTGGGTAACCGCACAGGATGTGCTTGTAGAACTCGCGCCAGAGCAGTTCATTCACCCAGGTCTGCACGCCGCGGCTGCCACTGTCGAATTCGCCGTGGTTGCCGGCCAGGGCTGCGTGCAGGCACTGACGGGGCGAGATCACGCCCGCGGCCAGGTAGGGTGACAGCTGGCTGGTGCCGGGCTTGGCCGGGAGGTCGCGCAACTGCTCGTAGTCGACGATGGTTTCGTCGACGAAGCGCGCCAGGCGCGCCTGGGCCTGGTCTTCGCCGGCGGGCCAGTGGTCGCTCAGCGCCTGCGCCGGCTTGTCGAAGCCTGCGATGTGCTGGGGAATAGGGTCGCTGGCGATGCCCAGCGCTGCCTGGGGTTTTACCCGTGCAGCCAGCGAAGGCAGGCTGCGGTGCAGGTGCTCCAGGCAAACCTTCTTGAACTGGCTGAACACCTGGAAGTAGTCGCCGCTGCGGGTGAGGATGGTGCCGGGGCGGAAAAACAGCTGGTCAAGGTAGCTGTGGGCGCGGATGCCGGAAGCCTCCAGCAGCGTGCGCGTGTCGGCGTCGCGGCGGCTTTCGTTGATGCCGTATTCATCGTTCCAGTGCACCGCCTCGATGGCGTGCTGGCGGCACACCGCCAACAGCGTGGCGGGGGCCTCGTCCCAGGTATCGACCTGGCGAATCAGCAGCGGGATATTCAGGGCGTCGAGCGTGCGCCGCAGCTGGCGCAGGTTGCGCAGCCAGAAATCGACCTTGCACGGGGCGTCGTCATGGGCCAGCCATTGGCCAGGGCTGGCTAGCCACAGGGCCATGCTGGGGCCGCGTTGGGTGGCCACGCTGAGGGCGGTGTTGTCGTCGATGCGCAGGTCGCTGCGCAGCCAGATCAATTGCATGGTTCACTCATTTCTACAGGACGGCGGTCATTGCCCTGCAGCAAGCGCAATGCTGCCTGCGGGGAATCGAAAAAGAACAGGTCGGGCAGCTCGAAGCTGTGCAGCTGGGCCTGGTGCAGCGCCAGCGTGCCGCCACCGAGCAGCTTGTGCACCGCAATGCCCTGCAGTGTGCGTTGCAGGGCCTTGGCGTCGATGCGCGGGCCCAGGTGCAGCAGCAGGGATCGCGGTTGCAGCGCTGTGACCGCACGTTGCAGCTGTGCGCCGCCGACCGGCTGTTCCAGCACTTCCACGGCAATGCCATTGCTGGTCAGCAGCCAGGCGCACAGCCACAGGCGAGGGTCGAACGGGCGCTCGCAATCTTGCGCCAGCAGCACGGCAGGGCCCTGCAGCAACTGGTTGTCGTGGTACACCCGTGCGCCGAGTTTGCTGCGCAGCCACGTGTCGAAGAACGCCTGCTCCAGTTCGGCATTGAAGTGGTTGCGCCAGCGCTGGGCGAGCACGTCCAGCAGCGGCAGCAGCAGTTGTTCGCACAAGGTGATGGCCGGGTACAGCGCCATCATCTGGTTCAACTGCTGGTCGAGGCTGCGTTGGGACAAGCCGGCAATGGCCTCGACCAGCTGCAGTTGGCGCCGCTGCCAGTCGCCTTGCGGGGCCATGGCCAGGGGTTTGTCGAGCAGTTCGCGAACCTGGCCTACCGAGGCCCCGCGTGCCAGCCAGGCCAGGATGGCCTTGACCCGTTCCACCTGGTCCTGTGGATAAAGCCGATGGCCCTTGGCGGTGCGCTGTGGCTTGAGCAGGCCGTAGCGGCGCTCCCAGGCGCGCAGGGTGACGGGGTTGACGCCGGTACGGCGGGCCAGTTCGCCGATGGGCAGCAGGTGTTCAGACAGCATTGCGCAGCCCCAGGTCGTCAGGGTGCGGCTGCAGATAGGCCTGTTGCTGCAAGTAAGGGTCGGGGTGCTTGCGCAGGTAGTGCTTGAGCAAGGTCAGCGGCACCACCAGCGGCACCACCCCTTGTTGGTATTGGCTGATCAACTGTTGCAACTCGTCTTTGTCCTGTTGGCTGAGGGCATTCTTGAAGTAGCCGCTCAGGTGCTGCAGCACGTTGCAGTGGGTGCCGCGGCTGGCGCAGCGGCGCAGGGCCTGCATCAGCAGGCTGAAGTAGCGTGGCCCGACTTCGTTGGGGTCGTCCTCGCGGCGCAGGGTGCCCAGCAGGCGGCCCAGTTCGCGGTAGGCCTGGGGGTTATTGGCCATCAGCAGGTATTTGTAGCGCGAGTGAAAGCGCACCAGCGCGCCGCGGCTCAAGCCACCTGCCAGCACCTGCTGCCAGTCGGCATAGGCATACACACGGCTGATGAAGTTCTCGCGCAGCACCGGGTCGTGCAGGCGGCCCTCTTCCTCCACCGGCAGGTCCGGGCGTTGGCTGCAAAAGGCGTCGGCATAGGCACCGGTGCCGCCTTGGGTCGCGGGGTGGCCGTTGTCCTGGTAGACCTTGACCCGTTCCAGGCCGCAGGAAGGCGACTTCTGCATGAAGATGTAGCCACAGATGTCGTCGAGTTCGGCGGCCATGTGCTCGCCGTACGCGCGCAGGGGGGTGGTGAAGTCGGTGTCGGGGTGGCGGGTGCCGACCACGCGGGGGTGGCCAGGGTCGCCGACCAGGCGGATCGGGTCGCGGGGTGTGCCCAGGCCAATGGCCATCTCGGGGCACACGGGTAACCAGTCGAAGTGGGCTTCGAGCTTCGCGCGGCAGAGTTCGGAAGCCTTGTGCCCGCCGTTGTAGCGCACGTTCTGGCCGATCAGGCAGGCGCTGATGGCGATGCGCGGCTTGCGCTGGGCGGATGGGTCATGCATGGCTGCCTCCGGGAAACTTGTACATAAAAGAAAACGTGTACAAGACTATTCCAGCACAGGCAGAAAGTTATGCAAACCAGAATTTCTGTATAGCTTTTCCGGCAACCCTATTCGAGATGTTCCAGCAGCCGGCGCGCCGCCTCCTGGCCGCTGAGCCAGGCACCTTCCACCCGGCCAGACAGGCACCAGTCACCGCAGGCGTACAAGCCCTGGTCGGCGTCGGCCAATGCGCCCCATTCGTGGTTGCCGGCAGGCCGTGCGTACAACCAGCGGTGGGCGAGGGCGAAGGTCGGGGGTGGCACCACGCAACCGACCAGCTCGGCGAACTCGCCCCACAGCTGTTCGATCACTTCTTCCTTGGCCAGGTCGATATGCTGCTTGCTCCAGTTGGACGTGGCGTGCAGCACCCAGGTGTCGAGCTGTTCATCACGCCCGGGCTTGCTGCGGTTGCGTGCCAGCCAGTCGAGTGGGTTGTCCTGCACGAAGCAGCCCTGCATGGGCGTGTCCAGCGGCGCCTGGAAGGCCAAGGCGACCGCCCAGGTTGGCTCCATCACCACGCCTGCGGCCACTGCCGCAAGCTTGGGCGTGGCGGCCAGCAGTGGCGTGGCCTGTGGCGCGGGCACAGCGATCACCACGCGGCTGTAGGGGCCATGGCTGCAGCCTTCGGTGTCCTGCAGGTGCCAGTACTGCTTGCCGCGGAACACTTCGGCGATGCGGCAGCCGAAGTTCACCGTTACGTCCTTGAGCAGGCCGCGGGTGATGGCGCTCATGCGCGGCACGCCGACCCAGCGGGTTTGCTCATCGGGGGAGGGGGTGAGTTCGCCATCGCGCCAGTTGTACAGCTGAGGCTTCCATTGTGCGGCCCAGCCCGCCGCCACCCACTGCTGCACCTGTTCCACGAAGCGCCGGTCGCGGGCAGTGAAATACTGCGCGCCCAAGTCGAGTGCGCCGGCCTCGCTGCGCTTGCTGGCCATGCGCCCGCCACTGCCGTGGCCTTTGTCGAACAAGTGAACGGTTTGCCCGGCCTTTTGCAGGGCCTGGGCGGCGGACAGGCCGGCGATACCGGCACCGATGATGGCAATAGGTACTGTCATGATGGCCTCTTCGAACCTTGCTGTAGGCAGACTACGCTGTCAGGCAAACCTGTACAATGCACAAAGTTTGTATAAGGTTATTCCGCTTCATAGGGCCACATGGCCTATGTTTATCCGAGAGCGATTGGTCTGGAAAAGTGCCTTGATCTTAAAAATAGACCATGGCCGCACCCTGCGAGGACACAGCCATGCATATATTGCTGACAGGTGGTACGGGATTGATCGGCCAGCACCTGTGCCAGTTCTGGCGGAGCAAGGGCTATCGCCTGACGGTGTGGAGCCGGCGCCCTGACCAGGTGGCGAAAATCTGCGGCAGCGGTGTGCGTGGTATCGCGCGTTTGGAGGACCTTGCCGACGATGAAGCCCTCGACGCGGTGGTCAACCTGGCCGGTGCGCCCATCGCCGACCGCCCCTGGACTGCCGCCCGGCGGCAGCTGCTGTGGGCCAGCCGCATCACCCTGACTGAGCAACTGCTGGCCTGGCTGGGCAGCCGCGAGCAGCGCCCCGAGGTGCTGATTTCCGGTTCTGCCGTGGGCTGGTACGGCGACGGGGGCGAGCGTGAGCTGACCGAGGCCTCGCAGCCGGTGCGCGAGGATTTCGCCAGCCAGTTGTGCATCGCCTGGGAAGAAACCGCCCAGCGCGCCCAGGCCCTGGGCATGCGTGTGGTGCTGGTGCGTACCGGGCTGGTGCTGGCCAGTGATGGCGGCTTTTTGTCGCGCCTGCGCCTGCCGTTCAAGCTGGGCCTGGGCGGGCCTTTGGGCGATGGCCGGCAGTGGATGCCCTGGGTGCATATCGATGACCAGGTCGCCCTGATCGATTTTCTCTTGCAGCACAAGGATGCCAGCGGTCCTTATAATGCTTGCGCGCCAGAGCCCGTGCGCAACCGCGAGTTCGCCAGGCAGTTGGGCCGTGCCCTGCATCGCCCGGCATTCATGCCGATGCCGCGGCTGCTGCTCAAGGCTGGGCTTGGCGAGCTGTCGGTGCTGTTGCTCGGTGGCCAGCGGGCACGCCCGGTGCGCTTGCTGGCTGCGGGTTTCACCTTCCGCTTCAACGATCTGCAATCGGCCCTGGGCAACTTGTCCAGCCGCCTCTGACATAGGACGCTGCATGACCGATCACGCCCTGCTGCTGGTCAACCTGGGTTCCCCGGCCTCCACCTCGGTGGCCGATGTGCGCCGTTACCTCAACCAGTTCCTGATGGACCCCTACGTGATCGACCTGCCTTGGCCGGTGCGGCGCCTGCTGGTGTCGCTGATACTGGTCAAGCGCCCGGAGCAATCGGCCCATGCCTATGCCTCGATCTGGTGGGACGAGGGCTCGCCGCTGGTGGTGCTGACCCGTCGCCTGCAGGCGGCGATGGTCGAGCACTGGCCCCATGGCCCGGTGGAAATCGCCATGCGCTATGGCCAGCCGGCACTGCCCGAGGTGTTGGAACGCCTGGCCGCCCAAGGCGTGCGCAAGGTCACCCTGGCGCCGCTGTACCCGCAATTCGCCGACAGCACGGTGACCACGGTGGTGGCCCAGGCCCAGCAAACCGTGGCCGCGCGCCACTTGCCGCTGGAGCTGCGGGTGTTGCAGCCGTTCTACGATCGCCCGGCGTACATCGATGCCCTGGTGGCCAGCGCCAGGCCACACCTGCAGCAGGACTACGACCACCTGCTGCTGAGCTTCCACGGCCTGCCGGAGCGTCATCTGAAAAAGCTCGACCCCACCGGCAAGCACGATTTCCAGGCAGCCGACTGCTGCAAGGACGCCAGTGCCCAGATGCGTGCGGTGTGCTACCGCGGCCAGTGCCTGGCAACGGCCAAGGCGTTCGCGGCGAAGATGGGCATTCCCGACGGCAAGTGGTCGGTGTCGTTCCAGTCGCGGCTGGGGCGGGCCAAGTGGATTGAGCCGTACACCGAGGCGCGCCTTGATGAGCTGGCCAAGGCTGGGGTGAAGAAACTGCTGGTGATGTGCCCGGCGTTCGTGGCCGATTGCATCGAGACGCTGGAAGAGATTGGCATGCGCGGCAGCGAGCAGTTCGTCGAGGCTGGCGGCCAGGAGCTGGTGCTGGTGCCATGCCTGAATGACCACCCGGAGTGGGCGCGGGTGTTGGCGGGGATGTGCGAAGCGGTTTGAGTGTGGGGTGGCCTGGGCTGGCCTCTTCGCGGGGCAAGCCCGCTCCTACAAGAGCATACGATTCCTTGTAGGAGCGGGCTTGCCCCGCGAAGAGGCCGGCTCAGGCTAACGCCGGATCAAGGCAACTGGTCGTCCAGCTTCTTGTGCTTCCAGCCATCGTTGCCCGGCAAGATCAGGTTCAAGGCAATGGCCACGATGGCGCACAGGGCGATGCCCTTGAGGCCCCAATCGTCCGGGCCGTCACCGCTGCCAACCAGCACGCCGCCGATACCGAACACCAGGGTCACCGAAACGATCACCAGGTTGCGCGCCTCGCTCAGGTCGATCTTGTGGCGGATCATGGTGTTCATGCCCACGGCGGCGATCGAGCCGAACAGCAGGCACAGGATGCCGCCCATCACAGGCACCGGAATGCTCTGCAGCAGCGCGCCGAACTTGCCGATGAAGGCCAGGGAGATGGCGAATACCGCCGCCCAGGTCATGATCTTCGGGTTGTAGTTCTTGGTCAGCATCACCGCACCGGTCACTTCGGCGTAGGTGGTGTTGGGCGGGCCGCCGAACAGGCCGGCGGCGGTGGTGGCCAGGCCGTCACCCAGCAGGGTGCGGTGCAGGCCAGGCTTTTTCAGGTAGTCGCGCCCGGTGACGCTACCCACCGCGATCACCCCGCCGATGTGCTCGATCGCCGGGGCCAGGGCCACCGGAACGATGAACAGAATTGCCTGCCAGTTGAAGGCGGGCGCGGTGAAGTTGGGAATCTCCAGCCAAGGCGCCGCGGCGATCTTGGCGGTGTCGACCACGCCGAAGGCGAACGACAGGGCAAAGCCCACCAGCACCCCGGCAATGATTGGCACCAGGCGGAAGATGCCCTTGCCGAACACTGCAACGATCAGGGTGGTGAGCAGGGCCGGCATGGAGATCATCATCGCCGTCTTGTACGGCAGCAGCACGCTGCCGTCGCCGGCCTTGCCCATCGCCATGTTGGCGGCGATCGGGGCCATGGCCAGGCCGATGGAGATGATTACCGGGCCGATCACCACCGGCGGCAGCATGCGGTCGATGAAGCCGGTGCCCTTGATCTTCACCATCAGGCCCATGAAGGTGTACACGAAGCCTGCGGCCATCACCCCGCCCATGGTCTCGGCCAGGCCGAACTGGCCCTTGGCGAGAATGATCGGGGTAATGAAGGCAAAGCTCGAAGCCAGGAACACCGGCACCTGACGGCCCGTGACCAGCTGGAACAGCAAGGTGCCGATGCCGGCAGTGAACAACGCGACGTTTGGATCGAGGCCGGTGATCAGGGGCATCAATACCAGCGCGCCGAACGCCACGAAGAGCATCTGCGCGCCCGAGAGGACCTGCCGCCAGAGCGGGTCGTTGAAGCCGTCCTGCATGGTCAGGCGTCCTTCTGCTTGGTGCCGAAGATCTTGTCACCGGCATCGCCCAGGCCTGGGACGATGTAACCATGCTCGTTCAGGCGCTGGTCGATCGAGGCGGTGTAGATTTGTACGTCCGGGTGGGCTTTTTCCACCACCTCGATGCCTTCTGGTGCGGCAACCAGCACCATGGCGCGGATTTCCTTGCAGCCAGCCTTTTTCAGCAGGTCGATGGTGGCGACCATCGAGCCGCCGGTGGCGAGCATCGGGTCGATGATCAGGGCCAGGCGCTGGTTGATGTCGGGGGCGAGCTTTTCCAGGTAGGTGTGCGCTTCGAGGGTTTCCTCGTTGCGGGCAACGCCCACGGCACTGACCTTGGCGCCCGGAATCAGGCTGAGCACGCCGTCGAGCATGCCGATACCGGCGCGCAGGATTGGCACCACGGTGATCTTCTTGCCGGCGATTTTTTCAACTTGCACCTTGCCGCACCAGCCGTCGATCTCGTAGGTTTCGAGTGGCAGGTCCTGGGTGGCTTCGTAGGTCAGTAGCGCGCCGACTTCCTGGGCGAGTTCGCGAAAATTCTTGGTGCTGATGTCGGCACGGCGCATGAGGCCGAGCTTATGGCGGATCAGCGGATGGCGGATCTCACGAGTAGGCATGGGGGGCTCCGAAAGGCGGGCAAAAAAACCGCGCTAGATTAATCTATTCAGCCTGTGCTGTCGTGTAGTCCTTTTGCACGTTAGTCCATAAATGCTTGATCTGTGACGAGCGGATGCGTACCTTTGCCCGCTTTTCCAAAATGCCCCCCCGGAGAGCGCCATGTCCGCCGATCTCGAGCACATTCATCAAGTCATGCGCGAGGCAGACTGCCTGTACCCCGAAGCCGAAGTGGAAGCGGCCATCGCCAAGGTTGGCGCACAGATCAGCCAGGAACTGCACGACAAGAACCCAGTGGTGTTCTGCGTGATGAACGGTGGCCTGATTTTCGCCGGTAAATTGCTGACCCACCTGCAGTTCCCGCTGGAAGTCTCGTACATCCACGCCACCCGCTACCGCAACCAGACCAGTGGCGGCGAGCTGTTCTGGAAGGCCAAGCCGGAAGTGTCGTTCATCGACCGTGACGTGTTGATCGTCGACGACATTCTCGACGAGGGCCACACCCTCAGCGCCATCATCGAATTCTGCAAGCATGCCGGCGCACGTGCGGTGCACACCGCCGTGCTGATCGACAAGGACCACGACCGCAAGGCCAGCCCAGGCCTGAAGGCCAGCTACGCCGGCCTGCCGTGCGTGGACCGCTACATCTTCGGTTACGGCATGGACTATAAAGGCTACTGGCGCAACGCCAACGGCATCTTTGCCGTCAAGGGGCTGTGATCGGCAGTAGCCGCCCCGCGTGCTAGAGTGCTCCTTCATGCCAAGGAGCCTCACATGCGTGCGATTCTTCCCCTGCTGCTGGCGGTGAGCCTGCCCCTCGCCGCCGCACCGCTGCACAGCCAGTTCCTCCCGCCCGATGACCAGTCCCTGCGCCAGGAAGCGCCGACCGGCCAGCAATTGCTGCAAGTGACCGACTACTCCGTGGTGGTGGGTGCCCAGCGCCAGTCCGACCAGCAACCGATCCCGATCACCGCCTCGCTGCAGATGCGCCTGAAGGGCAAGCCCCTGAGCAAGGGCGCGACCATCAGCCAGGTGCTGCTGACCTTCGACGGCGAAGCAGGCAAAAGCCTGAAGAAGCCGGTGTACGACGACAAGACCCGCACCCTGAGCCTGAACTACCCGGTGAGCGATTACCGCGTGGTCATGGACCTGCTGCGCAACGAAACCGTCTATGTGCAGTTTCTCACCTACGCCAACGGCCATGTCTGGGCCGACCTGCACACCGGCACCGTACGTTCGCGTTGAGGCGCGGCGCCTGTGGGGGGTAAACTGCCGGCCTTCGAAATTCCGTGATGGTCAGTTGGAGCCGGCAATGCGCAAAGACAAGAAGCAGGTGATTGGTGACGAGATCAGCGATGACTACGTCAAGTCGTTCCTACAGTTCGAGCCGGCCGATGGCCTGACCTCGCCTTCCCATCACAAGCTGATCAAGGCCTACCGCGGGCTGCGCATCGATGACTTCGAGCGCTTCGTGGGCTTCTTCGTCGAAGCCGGGCTGGACCTCGACGGCAAGGACGAGCACGGCAAGACCTTTGCCGAAGTGATCGCCGACCAGCGCAATGCGCCGGAGTACATCGAGATCATCATCAACGCCCGTGGCTGATCAGTAGGCCTGTACCGGCCCTTTCGCGGGCAAGCCCGCTCCCACAGGTCTTGTAAAAGCCTGAAGACTTGTGCGGTCCCTGTGGGAGCGGGCTTGCCCGCGAAGAGGCCGGCACAGGCTGCTATAGATCCCAGGCACAAAAAAACGCCCCGCGGGGCGTTTTTTCGTTACAGGCCAGCTCAGGCGTAATGCTTGGCCGGGCTGTCTTCCACCAGTTCCAGCGCCACGTCGTTGTCGGCGCTGATCTTGTGGTAAAGCGCCGCATCGGCGGCCAGGGTCTTCTCGCGGGCCGGGAAGATTTCCTTGAGCTTGGCCGCCCAGGCACCCTTGGCCTGCTCCGGGAAGCAGCGCTCGATCAACTCCAGCATGATCGACACGGTCACCGAAGCACCAGGCGATGCACCCAACAGGGCCGCGAGGCTGCCGTCCTGGGCCGAAACCAGCTCGGTGCCGAACTGCAGGATGCCGCCTTTTTTCGGGTCTTTCTTGATGATCTGCACCCGTTGGCCAGCCACTTCCAGGCGCCAGTCCTCGGCCTTGGCTTGCGGGTAGAAGCGGCGCAAGGATTCCAGGCGCTGCTCCATCGACTGCATCACTTCGCTGACCAGGTACTTGGTCAGGTCCATGTTGTCGCGCGCCACGGCCAGCATCGGGCCGATGTTGCCCATGCGTACCGACAGCGGCAGGTCCATGAACGAGCCGTGCTTGAGGAACTTGGTGGTGAAGCCGGCGTAAGGCCCGAACAGCAGCGACTTCTTGCCGTCGACCACGCGGGTGTCCAGGTGTGGCACCGACATCGGCGGAGCGCCGACTGCAGCCTGGCTGTACACCTTGGCCTGGTGCTGCTTGACGATTTCCGGGTTGTCGCAACGCAGCCACTGGCCGCTGACCGGGAAGCCGCCGAAACCTTTGCTTTCCGGAATGCCCGACAGCTGCAGCAGCGGCAGGGCCGCGCCACCGGCGCCGAGGAAGACGAAGCGGGCGTCCACTTCACGGCTGCTGCCGCTGTTGACGTCCTTGATGCTCACGGTCCAGCCGCTGCCGTTGCGGCGCAGGCCGACGACTTTCTTGCTGTACTTGACCTGGGCTTGCGGTGCATCGCCCAGCAGCTTGAGCAGCTTGTTGGTCAGGGCGCCGAAGTTGACGTCGGTGCCTTTCATCACGCGGGTGGCGGCGATGCGCTGGTCGGCCGGGCGGCCCGGCATCATCAGCGGCATCCAGTCCTTCATCACGGCCTGGTCTTCGGTGTATTCCATCTCGGCGAAGGCGTGGTGCTGCTTGAGCAGCTCGAAGCGCTTCTTGAGGAAGGACACGCCCTTGTCACCTTCGACGTAGCTCAGGTGCGGGACCGGATTGATGAAGGCACGGGCCGAGCCGAAGTTGCCTTTCTTGCTCAGGTAGGCCCAGAACTGGCGCGAAACCTCGAACTGGGTGTTGATGTGCACGGCCTTCTTGATGTCGATGCTGCCATCGGCGGCCTGGGGCGTGTAGTTCAGCTCGCACAGGCCAGCGTGGCCGGTGCCTGCGTTGTTCCAAGGGTTGGAGCTTTCCGCGGCTCCGGAGTCCATTGCCTCGACGACCTCAAGCTTCAGGGTCGGGTCAAGCTCCTTGAGCAGTACGGCCAGGGTGGCACTCATGATGCCCGCGCCTACCAGTACCACATCAACCGATTCGTTCTGCGCCATTTAACGCGTCTCCACAATCTACAGCTACCTAATTGACAGCACAGCATCACTGGGGTTGCCAGGATCGCCATGTCCGACTCTTCGCAGTTCTTGCAACTTCCGCGGACACCGCCAATCAGTCTTCGGGTTGCGCTATTGAACCCCGATTGCCACGGGTGCGGCAATTCGACTTATGGTCAAGGTGTCGTGCGTGCGTTATGGAACGGCCTCAGACACTCATCCAGAATGAGCGCGTTGACCGCCTGTTCAGGGCTGTTCGGGACACATCTGCCGCTTTTACACATGCCAGACTGTTCATTTGCTCGCCACACTCTCGTGAAGTTGTGAAAACCGTTTTTTCACGCTCTTTTGGAGTCGTGAACCTCAAAAGGGGACTGCGCGATGGCAACCCACAGGTTCATGCAGTGCGAAGGGCCGGAAAAGCAGGCACGACAGCCGATGCAAGACCTGAGTGGAAGGCTCTCTGTGGGCGAAGCGGGTGACGGTGCCGGGGTCAATCGGCGGATGCGGGGCCCGATCAGGAGACGTCCTTATAATCGGGGGGAGATTATAACGATGTCGCGGGCAGAAAGGTCGTAATTCGTGGTTTTTATTGCAGCGTTTGTCAGGCCGCGAGGATGCGCTGGTGCCAACGGCGGCTTGCGCGTACGCAAACCCGGGCTTCGGCGGGCAGCTCGCGGCCCAGCCAGGCCAGCCGCACTTCGCTGATTCGCACCCAGCCGCTGCCGCTTGGCGGCTCGTTGCATTCCTTGAACGCCAGGCATTTGCCTTCATTGTCGAGGCGGGCATAGGCGTGGTGGCGCGGGCGTTGGAACAGTTGGGTCCAGAGCGAGGCCATGGCGGTGAGTCCTGTGCGGGAGGGCTTGGCGCAAGGATACGGGTGAGGCGATGAAACCATTGTGACAAGGGGGCCGAGGCGATGACTGGTTTGTGCCTGGCTGGGTATACTGTGGGCCTTTGACGCATTTTCTGGAGAAACGCGCATGTTGCAACGTCTGTTGTTCGGTTTGATCGCCGTAGCCAGCCTGAGCCTGGTCGGATGTGCCCACAGCCCGCAACAACTCAGCCCGCAACCCACGCTCAAGGCGCAGCTCGCCCCGGTCGGCCATGGCCAGCCGGTGGTGGTCAAGGTAGTTGATGGCCGGCCTTCGCAGTCCCTGGGCACCCGGGGTGGCATGTACCCGGAAACCAGCACCATCAGCGTCAATGGCAACGATGTGGTACCCAAGCTGCAGGCCCAGGCTGAAGCCGCCGTGCGTCTGCTCGGCTTCACCCCGACGCCGAACGCCTACAACGCGCCGCAGCTGACCGTGACCCTGGCGGAGCTGAAGTACCAGTCGCCCAAGGACAACCTGTACGTGACCGAGGCCACCATCGGTGCCACCTTCCGGGCCGACGTGTCCAATGCCAACCGCCGTTACAGCGGCCGCTACGGTGCTTCGCTGGACCAGCGCTTCGGCATGGCGCCGAACCAGGAAACCAACACCAAGCTGGTGGGGGATGTGCTGAGTGATGCGCTGACCCGCCTGTTCAAGGACCCGACCATTGGCCAGGTGTTGGGCGAGTAAGGCAGCAATCGGGCGCCGCTTGCGCCTACGGGGCCAATGAGGCCTGGTAGGCGCGAGCAGAGCTAGGCGGCTTCTATATGGAAATCCAGCAGGCTGACGCCTGTGCTCATGTCCACTTCGGGCAAGTCTTCATGCACATGCCCGCCCAGCGCGCAGTACACCAGCCATTGGCGGTCCTGGACATTGATGGCGAAACCATCGATCAACGCCTGCTGCTCATCGCTCTGAGCCACGAGATAGAGGCGGTCCTGGTTTTCGGCGTGCAACATCGACAAGCTCCGGTACGGTAAAAGGCCGATAGAGTGGCCTGCCTGAATGACGAGCATGTGACAGATGAAATTTAGTGACACTTTGTCGCCCAGGCCGGGCGCCCAGGCCGGACTTCGGTAGAATGCCGGGCTTCGCTGTCGTTCTAACCGAGGTTGCGTGTTGTCCTTGCAAGTGCTCTGGGGGTTCCTGGCCGCCCACCCGACCAAGCTGATCAACCTGCTGGCGCTGTTGCTGACCTGCCCGGGTGGCCTGCTGCTGCAGAGTGCGCGGCGGCGCGAGGCAATCACCCGCGAGAGCCTGGCGGTGGACGAAGGGCTGGTGGATGCCATCGACCAGCGAGTGCCGCGCTACTACTACATTCTCGGCTTTTCCTGCCTGGCCATGGCGCTGCTGCTGTCTTGGTTCAGCACCTGGGTCTGAAACCCTATCGCGAGCTGCGCTCGCTCCTACCGGCTCTGCGGATGCCCGTCGTAGGAGCGAGCGCAGCTCGCGATGGCCGCAACGCGGCCCGCCAACCCATCAGGCCACCGAAGCCTGCTGCCTGACCTGGTACTGGTTACGCACCGGCGTCGCATACTGAAGCACCAGGTAAGGCCGCTGCTCCTCAGGGCAGGCATCCAGCCGGCGTTGCCATTCTTCGCGGGCCTTGGCCAGCTCATCGGCCGGGAACACCTGCTCGGCGCTTGGTACCTGCAGGGTTTCGTCCTTTTCGCTCCACATCGCATACGCCAGGTAGTGCACCGGGAACAGGCGGTAGCCGCCGAGAATCTGCCGGTCGGTTTCCTGGGCCAGCTGCTTGGTGTCCTCGTAATACTCGGTCACCGGCGGGGCGAAGTTGATGTGCACCCGGCCCTTGTAGCCGGTGATGCCCTTGGCGATGCTGTTGTCGTCCTCGCCCGGCGCCTTCTTGTAGGTGCCGGTGGTGGCGCGGATGTACAGCTCGCGGGCCTTGGCCTGGTCGCAGGGGTCGTATTCGTAGCTGATCGACACCGGAATCAGGTTCAGGCTCTGGATCACTGCGCCGAAGGGTTCGTCCTTGCGGCTCATGTGGAACATCTTGAGGATTGCCGAGTCGGTGCGGTCGTCACCGTCCTTGGCGCGGCCTTCGGCCTGGGCGATCCAGATCGAGGTGCCGTCGTTGCGAATCGAGTGGTTGATGTAGGCCGACAGCAACTGGTAGGCGGCTAGCTTCTCGCGGCGGCCGCTGATCGAGCGGTGCACGATGAAGCTTTTGTTCAGGCGCATCATGTCGCTGACGAACGGCTTCTGCAGCAGGTTGTCGCCAATGGCGATGCGCGGCGTGGGCAGGCCGGCGTGGTACACCGCATAGTTGACGAAGGCCGGGTCCATCACGATGTCGCGGTGGTTGGCCAGGAACAGGTAGGCAGTACCGGACTTGAGCTGTTCGACGCCGGAGTAGGTGACGCCGTCGGTGGCGCGCTCGATGGTGTGATCGACGTAGTACTCGACTTTGTCCTGCAGGGTAGAGACGCAGGTCACGCCGGCGAATTCCTTGCGCAGGCGGCGGGCGATCAGCGGCTTGAGCAGCCAGCCGAACGTGCCGGCTGCGCGCGGGAAGCGGAAGTGGGTGAGGATATCGAGGAATGCCGGGTCGCTGAGCAGGCGTGCCAGAACGGCAGGGACCTCAGCGTCGTCGTACGGTCGGATGGCATCGAATTCGCCCATCATGCTCTCTTGTTGGAAACGGCTAGGGTAATAAGGTAGGGGCGGGGCCGAAAAACGGCTCGACACACACGGGCCCTGTAAACAGACCGGCAATTATACGCACAAGTCACCCCGGAGGCCGCGATGCTGGAAACTGCGATTTACGATTGCCCTTATTGTGGCGAGGAAGTCGAAACCACGGTGGACCTGTCCGGTGGCGACCAGGAGTACATCGAGGACTGCCAGGTATGCTGCAAGCCTATCCGTTTCGTGCTGCAGGTGCATGGCGAGGAGTGGATGCTGGATGTTTACGGTGAGAATGACTGATGCGGCGAATCTACGAACCGGAAAACCTGCTGGAAGCCGAAATGCTGGTGGGCATGCTGGTCAGCGAGGGCATCGAGGTGCACCTGGCTGGGCGTGACCTGATGGGCGCGGTGGGCGAGTTGCCATTGCAGGGTTTGCTCGGCCTGGCGGTGCCGGATGACCAGGCCGAGTACGCACGGCAGCTGATCGATGCGTACAATGGTGCCCAGCCGCTTGCCGGCGACGAACCGGAGAGCCATCCCGGTACCTTGATCTGTTAGGTTCTGAATTCGCCCATGTGTGGACGCTACGCCCTGTTCCGCTGGCCCCAGGCACTCACCAGCCTGCCGGGCTTCCCCGCCGGCCAGCCGGCGCAATGGAATATCTCGCCCGGCGCCTCGGTGCTGATCCAGCGCCAGCTCGATGGCCAGCAGCACCTGGCCAAGGCGCGCTGGGGGTTGACCCCGGCGTGGCTCACCGACTTGTCGCGCACCCCCGCTCACGCCCGGGCCGAAACCCTGGCCGAGCAGCCGATGTTCCGTGAGGCGTTTCGCCAGCGGCGCTGCCTGATGCCGGCCAACGGCTTCTACGAGTGGCGCGGCACGGTGCGCAAGCGGCCTTACTGGCTGACCCCGGGGGAGGGCGCTGCACTGTACTTTGCCGCGATCTGGGAGGCCTACCCGGTGCAGGACCAGGTCTGGCTCAGTTGCGCGGTGGTGACCCAGGCGGCCATGAACCAGCGCCGGCCACTGCTTCTGGATGCCGCGGGGCAGGCGGCCTGGCTGGACCCGGACACCCCCCTGGCGCGTTTGCACGAACTGTTGGCCAGCCCGGCCGGGGCATTACGCGAGCGGGCCTTGGCGCATTTCGTCAATGATCCGAAGCTGGATGCGCCGGAGTGCCTTACCCCTGCCTGATGGGGTGCCTGTGCCGGCCCTTTCGCGGGGGTTGCATGGTTTTGTAGGAGCGGGCTTGCCCCGCGAATGGGCCTGCAACAGAAAATCTTCCCTGCGGCTATGGCGGGTAAAGGCCGACTCGGCCTAGGATACGGCGCATGCAAAAAGGGAGTGTTTTCATGCGTAAGTCTTTTGTCATCAGCCTGTTGAGCGCCGGTATCCTGCTGGGCGGCTGCCAGGCGGTGAACACCACCAGTGGCGGTGCTGTCGGCGTCGAGCGCAAGCAGTACATGTTCAGCATGCTGTCGACCGACCAGGTCAACCAGATGTACGCCCAGTCTTACCAGCAAACCCTTGGGGAAGCGTCGAGCAAGGGCGTGCTGGACAAGACCAGTGCCGATGCCAAGCGGGTGCAGAACATCGCCAGCCGGCTGATCGCCCAGGCACCGAAGCTGCGGCCCGACGCCGCCCAATGGAACTGGGAAGTCAACGTCATCAAGAGTGACGAACTCAATGCCAACTGCGGCCCGGGCGGCAAGATCATCGTCTACACCGGGCTGATCGACCAGCTCCAGCTCACCGACGCGGAAATTGCCGCGGTGGTCGGCCACGAAATCGCCCACGCCCTGCGCGAGCACAGCCGCGAAGCGATGTCCAAGGCCTATGGCGTGGAGATGGCGCGCCAGGGTGCCGGCGCCCTGTTGGGCCTGGGCCAGGACAGCATGGCGCTGGCCGATACCGTGGTGAACTACTCCATGACCTTGCCCAACAGCCGTGCCAACGAGAACGAAGCCGACCTGATCGGCCTGGAGCTGTCGGCACGTGCGGGGTACGACCCGAATGCCGCGATCACCCTGTGGAACAAGATGAGCAAGGCCTCCGAAGGCGCCCCGCCCGAGTTCATGAGCACCCACCCGGCATCCAGCAGCCGAATCGCCTCGTTGCAGGCGGCGATTCCGAAGGTAATGCCGCTGTATCAGGCCGCAAGCAAGTCATAACGCCAGGGCGCCCCGCTCGCCCCGTAGGAGCGAGCGAAGCTCGCGATGCGCCGCCAAGGCGGCGCCCCTTCTCGCCTTACCCCACCCAGCCACTGGTCTTCATGGCCGAATACACCGCCACCACGGCCAGCACGAAGAACGCAGCTGCCGCGAGCCGGCGAATCAGCGCCAATGGCAGTTTGTCTGCCGCGAAGTTACCCGCCAATACCACCGGCACGTTGGCAATCAACATGCCCAGGGTGGTGCCGATAATCACCATGATCAGGTGGGGGTACTGGGCGGCCAGCATCACCGTGGCCACCTGGGTTTTGTCACCGATCTCGGCCAGGAAGAAGGCAATCAACGTGGTCAGGAACGGGCCGAAGCGCCGGGCCGGGTTCTCGTCGTCGTCCATCTTGTCTGGCACCAGGGTCCACAGGGCCGTGGCGGTGAAGCTGGCGGCCAGCACCCAGTGCAACACCGTATCGGTGAAGAAACCACTGACCCAGGCACCCACGGCACCGGCGGCGGCGTGGTTGGCCAGGGTGGCGGCGACGATGCCGGCAATGATCGGCCAGGGCTTGCGGAAGCGGGCGGCGAGAATGAGGGCGAGCAGTTGCGTCTTGTCGCCGATTTCGGCCAAGGCAACGATTGCGGTGGGGACCAACAGAGATTCCAGCATCAGGTTTCCTAACGGGGGCGGGTCGACACGGCTATGACACGTACAGCCTCCCCGCCCCGGGTAAGGTGTGCGTGTCATAGGTCTTGTCAAACCCGGGACCTGTCTGCGCAGGTCGCTGGGTCGCACGCGCCATGGCCTGTGGGCCAAGTATGTTGACGCGTACCGGGCGAGCAAGGCGCTCGCGGGAGACTACTCCCCTAGGACGGTGCGGATTCTGCCTAGCCGAAACGCTTTCGGCAAGCCTTGTTTTTTTAACCGCGTGTTGCGCGGTAGATTCGGAAACCGTCGGCTTCGGCACAGGTGGTGCAGTTGCCAAGCGCCCCTTCGATCAGCGGTTGGTAACGCAGGAAGCTGTTGGCAACCAAGCGCATTTCGCCACCTTTTCGCAGGTGTTCGCCTGATTTTTTCAGCAAGTTTTCCGATGCCTGATAGTTGGTGTGCACCCCGGTGTGGAACGGCGGGTTGCTCAGGATCAGGCTCAGGTCGACAGGCGCCGCGTCGATACCGTCACCGCTGATGACTTCACCTTCCAGGCCGTTCGCCGCCAGGGTCAGGCGGCTTGCCGCCACGGCGAAGGCATCCACGTCCAGCAGCGTCACCCGGCTTTGTGGGTATCGCCGCTTGACCGTGGCCCCGAGCACGCCGGCGCCACAGCCGAAGTCCAGCACATGGCCCAGCGGCAGGTTGTCCAGGTGCTTGAGCAGCAGCGCCGTGCCGCGGTCGAGGCGGCCGTGGCTGAACACGCCGGGCAGGCTCACCAGTTGCAGCGGGCCATCATCGAGTTCAAGGGTGAAGCGCTCGGCCAGGCTTTCCAGCGCCTTGGCTTCAGGTGCGTTGTCGACAGTGACCTGCCACAGTTGGCAATGCCGCGCGCTGTCCAGCTTGCGCGGTTTGCCGAAGGCCTGCAGCTGCTTGGCCGCGCCCTCGATGCCGCCGCGCTTCTCGCCGACCAGGAACAGCTCGCGCCCGGCCAGGCGCGAGGCCAGGGCGTTGAGCAGGTAGGCCGCAAGCTCGCGGGACTTGGGCAGGAACAACACGGCGGCCTCGAAAGCCACCGGCGGCACCGCCACGCCATAATGGCTGCGCCCGGCGAAGCGGGCGTCGAGCATGGCCTGGTCGCCGGCATGCCAGGTCCAGCCGTGGGCGCCGGGCAGCTGCCCGAGCAGGCCATCGGCGGGGGCGCCGGCGACCAGCAGCGGGCCCTGGAACAGTTCCGCCTGGCGGAGCAACACTTCACTGCGCGGGTCCATGGACGACGCCTCCTGAAAAAAGTCGCGCAGTGTAGCAGAGCCGGGCCTGGGGCTCAGCTGACGCTCAACTCACTACCCGACGGGGGGCGCCTTCGAAGTAGGCCTTGGCGTTCTCGGCCAATTGGCCAACGATGCGCTGGCGTGCTTCCACCGCGCCCCAGGCGCTGTGCGGGGTGATGATCAGGCGTGGAATATCGCCGGCCAGCAGCGGGTTGCCGTTGACCGGCGGCTCGACGCTGAGCACGTCGGTGGCGGCGCCGCCCAGGTGGCCGCTGCGCAGGGCATCGGCCAGGGCCTGTTCGTCGATCAGGCCGCCACGGGCACTGTTGACCACCAGCGCGCCCTTTTTCATCAGCGCCAGTTCCTGGGCGCCGATCATGTGCCGGGTGTGCTCGTTCAGCGGGCAGTGCAGGGTCAGGGCATCGACCTGGGGCAGCAGTTCTTCCAGTGGCAGGCGGTCGTCGCGCGCCGGGCGGCCAGGTATCTGCCCGCTCAGCACGCGCATGCCGAAGGCCTCGGCCAGGCGGGCGACGGCGCCGCCCAGCTCGCCATGGCCGAGCAGGCCGAGGGTCTTGCCTTCCAGCTCGACGATGGGGAAGTCCAACAGGCAGAACTGGCTGGCCTTGGCCCATTGGCCAGCGGCCACGGCCTGGTTGTAGTCGCACAAGCGCGTGGCCAGGGCCAACAGCAGGGCCAGGGTGTGCTGGGCCACCGACGGCGTGCCATAGCCCTGGCAGTTGCACACGGTGATGCCCTGGGCGCGGGCTGCAGCGAGGTCGACGTTGTTGGTGCCGGTGGCGGCCACCAGGATCAGCTTCAGTTGCGGGTTGGCCGCCAGCGCCTCGGCGTCGAGCATGACCTTGTTGCTGACCACCGCCACCGCGCCCTGCAGGCGCTCGGCTACCTGCTCCGGGCGGGTGGTGGCGAACAGTTCGAGCTCATCGAACTGCTGCTGCAAGGGCGACAGGTCGAGGTCGCCAAGGTCGAGGGACGGGTGGTCGAGAAACACGGCGCGGCGCAAGCTGGGCATCAGGGGAAGCTCCGGTGGCAGGGCAGGGGTTGGTCCATCAACCCGCACAATGCCACTCATACCTTGCGTCGCCAAATCATTCCTTCGGCTGATTTGACCGTCACATTCAGCTACTACAGTTGTTTCACTCTTTTCCGGCCCGCTTTGCAGATAGAAGGGATATCCATGTTGCAGACCCGTGTGATCAAGCCCGCCGAGGGCGCCTACACCTTTCCGCTGTTGATCAAGCGCCTGCTGATGTCGGGCAGCCGTTACGAGAAAACCCGCGAAATCGTCTACCGCGACCAACTGCGCCTGACCTATCCACAGCTCAACGAACGCATCGCGCGCCTGGCCAACGTGCTCACCGAGGCTGGGGTCAAGGCCGGTGACACGGTGGCGGTGATGGACTGGGACAGCCATCGCTACCTCGAATGCATGTTCGCCATTCCGATGATTGGCGCGGTGGTGCACACCATCAACGTGCGCCTTTCGCCCGAGCAGATTCTCTACACCATGAACCACGCCGAAGACCGCTTCGTGCTGGTCAACAGCGATTTCGTCGGCCTCTACCAGGGCATTGCCGACCAGCTGACCACGGTGGACAAGACCGTGCTGCTGACCGACGGCCCGGCCAAGACCGCCGAACTGCCCAACCTGGTCGGTGAGTACGAGCAACTGCTGGCCGCCGCCAGCCCGCGCTACGACTTCCCCGACTTCGACGAAGACTCGGTGGCCACCACCTTCTACACCACTGGCACCACGGGCAACCCCAAGGGTGTGTACTTCACCCACCGCCAGCTGGTGCTGCACACCCTGGCCGAAACCTCGGTGCTCGGCAGCCTCGACAGCGTGCGCCTGCTGGGCAGCGACGATGTGTACATGCCCATCACGCCGATGTTCCACGTGCACGCCTGGGGCATTCCCTACGCGGCCACCATGATGGGCATGAAGCAGGTCTACCCAGGCCGCTACGAGCCCGACATGCTGGTCAAGCTGTGGCGCGAGGAGAAGGTCACCTTCTCCCACTGCGTGCCCACCATCTTGCAGATGTTGCTGAACTGCCCCAACGCCCAGGGCCAGGACTTCGGCGGCTGGAAGATCATCATCGGCGGCAGCGCCTTGAACAGCTCGTTGTACAAGGCCGCGCAGGCCCGTGGCATCCAGCTGACCGCCGCCTATGGCATGTCCGAGACGTGCCCGCTGATTTCCTGTGCGCACCTGAACGACGAGCTGCAGGCTGGCAGCGAGGACGAACGGGTCAGCTACCGGATCAAGGCCGGGGTGCCGGTGCCCCTGGTGGAAGCGGCGATTGTCGATGCCGAGGGCAGGTTCCTTCCGGCCGATGGCGAAACCCAGGGCGAGCTGGTGCTGCGTGCGCCGTGGCTGACCATGGGCTACTTCAAGGAAGCGCAGAAGAGCGCGGAGCTGTGGCAGGGTGGCTGGTTGCACACCGGCGACGTCGCCACCCTCGACGGCATGGGGTTCATCGACATCCGCGACCGCATCAAGGACGTGATCAAGACCGGCGGCGAGTGGATTTCCTCGCTCGACCTCGAAGACCTGGTCAGCCGCCACCCAGCCGTGCGCGAAGTGGCCGTGGTGGGGGTGGCCGACCCGCAGTGGGGCGAGCGCCCGTTCGCCCTGCTGGTGCTACGCGACGGCCAGGCCATCGACGCCAAGGCGCTGAAGGATCACCTCAAGCCCTTTGTCGAGCAGGGGCACATCAACAAGTGGGCAATCCCCAGCCAGATCGCCGTTGTTACTGAAATTCCCAAGACCAGTGTCGGCAAGCTCGACAAGAAGCGCATCCGCCAGGACATCGTCCAGTGGCAGGCCAGCAACAGCGCGTTCCTTTCCACCCTGTAAACCGGCCGCGGGTCGTGCGCGTCAGAACGCGACCCGCGTGCTAGAGGGGGCGGCGCCTTGCCAAATGGCGAAAATACGCCATGCTTCAGCACGGCCAATGCGCCGCCAGGGAAACGTCGGTGGTGATTTGACGGCCGGTGCATAAATCACACTTTAGAGGGATCAAGCACCTGTGCCTGCTGGCTATAGTCGGGCCAGGGGATTTTCAGGAATGGGGGAGGGCGGCACGCGCAAGCCGTGTCGCCGTGGGCGCAAGCCTGCACACCGGTCGCTCGGGCCGTTCTTGAAAGGACTCACTGCCATAACAAAAAAGAACATGGAGTAGCGTCGATGAAATCTGCAAACCTGTTCTGGCGCCGGGCCAAGCTGCCCCTGGCTGTCAGCCTTGCTTCCACGCTCGCAAGTCCTGCTTTTGCCGTCAGCTTCAACATCGGGGAAATCGAAGGTCAGTTCGATTCATCGCTTTCCGTCGGTGCCAGCTGGTCGACTGCCAACCCGAACAAGAACCTGATCGGGGTCAACAACGGCGGCAAGGGCCTGTCGCAGACCTCCGACGACGGCCACTTGAACTTCAAGAAGGGCGAAACCTTCTCGAAGATTTTCAAGGGCATCCATGACCTTGAGCTCAAGTACGGCGATACCGGTGTGTTCGTGCGGGGCAAGTACTGGTACGACTTCGAGCTCAAGGACGAAAGCCGCCCGTTCAAGGACATCAGCGATTCCAACCGCAAGGAAGGCGCCAAGTCGTCGGGCGCCGAACTGCTCGATGCCTTCATCTACCACAACTACTCGATTGGCGATCAGCCGGGTTCGGTGCGTTTCGGCAAGCAGGTGGTGAGCTGGGGTGAAAGCACCTTCATCGGCGGGGGCATCAACTCGATCAACCCCATCGACGTGGCCGCGTTCCGCCGCCCGGGGGCCGAAGTCAAGGAAGGCCTGATTCCGGTCAACATGTTCTACATCTCCCAGAGCCTGACCGACAACCTGTCGGCCGAGGCCTTCTACCAGCTGGAGTGGGACCAGACCGTCGTCGACAACTGCGGCACCTTCTTCTCCCAGCCGGACATCATCGCCGATGGCTGCACCGACAACCTGCGCGTGCTCAACAGCAGCCGCACGGTGCCGGCAGCGGCCCAGCAGTTCCTCGCCACCCGCGGCGTGAATATCAACGAGGAGGGCGTGCTGGTGGGCCGTGGCGCCGACCGTGATGCCCGCGACAGCGGCCAGTTCGGCGTGGCCTTGCGCTACATGTTCGAGCCGCTGGACACCGAATTCGGTGCCTACTTCATGAACTACCACAGCCGTGCGCCGATCTTCAGCGCCACCGGTGCCTCGCCAGCGGTGTTCCAGGGCATCGCCGCGCTGCCGGCGCAGTTGCGCACACTGGCGCCGCTGATCGTGGCGGGCAACTCCAAGTACTTCGTCGAATACCCCGAAGACATCCGCCTGTATGGCCTGAGCTTCTCCACCACGCTGCCTACCGGCACCGCGTGGAGTGGTGAAATCAGCTACCGCCCGAACGCCCCGGTGCAGCTCAACACCACCGACATCCTGTTCGCTGGCGTGCGCCCGCTGGGTGGCGCGCTGGCCAACGCCTCGTTGCTCAGCGGCACCCCGGGTGAAGACCTGCACGGCTACCGCCGCAAGGAAATCACCCAGTTCCAGACCACCCTGACGCACTTCTTCGACCAGGTGATGGGCGCCAGCCGCATGACCGTGGTCGGTGAGCTGGGCATTACCCACGTTGGTGGCCTGGAAAGCGCCCACGACGTGCGCTATGGCCGTGACCCGGTGTTCGGCCCTGGCCCGCTGCCGACCACCGGCGGCGCCAATACCTGCCAGGCGCTCAACGCCAGCACCATTGCCGGCGCCGGTGCCGGTGCCTCGACCACCAACCTCAACCGCAAGTGCGAGAACGACGGCTACACCACCAGCACGTCCTGGGGCTACCGCGCCCGGGTGATCTGGGACTACAACGACGTCTTCGCCGGGGTCAACCTCAAGCCCAACGTGGCCTGGTCCCACGACGTCTCCGGCTACTCGCCAGGCCCTGGCGGCAACTTCGAGGAAGGGCGCAAGGCGATCAGCCTGGGCGTGGATGCCGAGTACCAGAACACCTACACCGCCAGCCTGTCGTACACCAACTTCTTCGACGGCAAGTACAGCACCGTGGATGACCGCGACTTCGTCGCCCTCAGCTTCGGCGTGAACTTCTAAGTATTCAGATCCAGGACGACACGACATGAACAAGACCAGAAGTCTGCTGCAAGCCGGTGTGCTGGGCCTGTCCCTGCTGGCGACCAGCGTCATGGCTGCGGTTTCCGCCGACGAGGCCGCCAAACTGGGCACTACGCTGACGCCGATGGGCGCAGAAAAGGCCGGTAATGCCGATGGCTCCATCGGCGCGTGGGAACCGCTGTCCAAAACCGCCGGTAGCGCCGATGCCAAGGGGTTCCTCTCCGACCCCTATGGCAGTGACAAGCCGCTGTTCACCATCACCGCGCAGAATGCCGAGCAGTACAAGGACAAGCTCTCGCCCGGCCAGCTGGCGATGCTCAAGCGTTACCCCGATACCTTCAAGATCCCGGTGTTCAAGACCCACCGCGGCTCCACCGTGCCGGACGACGTGTTCGCCGCCATCAAGAAGAACGCCACCGCCACCACCCTGGTCGAGGGTGGCAACGGCCTGAACAACTTCCAGACCGCCGTGCCGTTCCCGATTCCGAAAACCGGCCTGGAAGTGATCTGGAACCACATCACCCGCTACCGTGGCGGCAGCGTGACCCGCCTGGTGACCCAGGCCACGCCACAGCAGAACGGCTCGTACAGCCTGGTGTACTTCCAGGACCAGTTCGTGTTCCGCGACCGCATGAAGGACTACGACCCGAACAACCCGGGCAACATCCTGTTCTACTTCAAGCAGGAAGTGACCGCGCCAGCGCGCCTGGCAGGGACCGTGCTGCTGGTACACGAAACCCTCGACCAGGTGAAGGAACCGCGCAAGGCATGGATCTACAACGCCGGCCAGCGCCGTGTGCGCCAGGCGCCACAGGTTTCGTATGACGGCCCGGGTACCGCGGCCGACGGCCTGCGCACCTCGGACAACCTGGACATGTACAACGGCGCACCGGACCGCTACGACTGGAAACTCGAGGGCAAGAAGGAGATGTACATCGCCTCCAACGCCTTCAAGCTGGATGACCCGAAGCTCAAGTACGCCGACATCCTCAAGGCCGGGCACATCAACCAGGACCTGACCCGTTACGAGCTGCGCCGCGTGTGGCACGTGGTCGCGACCCTGAAGCCGGGCCAGCGGCACATCTATGCCAAGCGTGACTTCTACATCGACGAAGACACCTGGCAAGCTGCGGTGATCGACCAATACGACGGCCGTGGCCAGCTGTGGCGCGTGTCCGAGGCCCATGCCCAGCCGTACTACAACGTGCAGGTGCCGTGGTACACCCTGGAAGCCATCTACGACCTGCAGTCGGGGCGTTACCTGGCCCTGGGCATGAAGAACGAGGAGAAGCGGGCTTACGATTTTGGCTTCAGTGCCAGCAAGGCCGACTTCCAGCCCGCCGCCCTGCGCCAGTCGGGGGTGCGTTGAGCTGAAACAACCTGACTCCGTGTGATCCCCAGAACGCCCCGGCTTGCCCGGGGCGTTTCTGTTGGAGGGGATCGTGACGTGCGCTGTAGGAGCGGGCTTGCCCCGCGAACACCGGCGAAGCCGGTGCCATGCACCGCGTCGCCTGCTTCGCTGGGCAAGTCCGCTCCTACAGGGTTCTCTGTTTATTCCATAGGGGGCGGCGCTGCGTATAAAGCCGGTGAATACCCCGCCAAACCCCCGCGCCAGCCCCTATCCATTCGCCATGTTGCGTTTTGTCGCAGTCTTTTCCCAGGCATTGGCGCCCATCATCTTCAAAAGCGAGGCATTACCCGCTAGTCTCGCAACCATCCGTAATGCCGAAGTCTTCCCACCAGAACGAGCCGGCCATGACTGATCTGTCCCGTACGCATGGATTCGCCAGTCAGGCCCTGGGCCTGCTGGACGGGCGTTTCTTCCGGCCGCCACTGCCGGACGGCCACGTGCCGCGTGCACGTTTGTGCCAACGCTTGCAGGCCGGCCTTGGCGGGCGCCTGCTGCTGGTCAATGCCCCCGCAGGCTTTGGCAAAAGTTCGCTCGCCATGGAGTTTTGCGAGGCGTTGCCCGAGCACTGGCGCAGCCTGTGGCTGGGCCTCAGCCAGCGCGATGCCGACCCCGGCCGTTTCCTCGAACGCCTGCTCGAAGGCCTGCAACAATACTGCCCCGCCCTGGGCGGCCAGGCCATGGGCCTGCTGAAGATGCGCCAGCGCCACCAGCCCTTTGCCTTCGAAGAATGGCTCGATGGCTTGCTCGACGAGCTGGCGCTGTACCTGCACACCGACTCGCCCTTGCTGCTGGTGCTGGACGACTACCACCTGGCCCAGGGCGCGGTGCTCGACCGTTGCCTGCAGTTCTTCCTCAATCATCTGCCGCCTGGGCTGGTGCTGCTGGTCACCAGCCGCCAGCGCCCGGACTGGCACTTGGCGCGCCTGCGCCTGCAGCGCCAGCTCGTCGAACTCGGCGAGCAAGACCTGCGCCTGACCGCAGAGGAGTCGCTGGCGGTGATCGGCCGCCAGCCCACCGGGCTGCGTGGCCAGGCCCTGGACAACCTCATCCAGCGCAGCGATGGCTGGGTGGCAGGCCTGCGGTTTTGGCAACTGGCGGCCAGCGAGTGCGGCGATCAACACGCCTTGCCCCAGGCGCTGCACGGTGGCGAGGGGCTGATCCGCGATTACCTGCTTGAAGAAGTCATCGACATCCTGCCGGCTGACGTGCAGGCCTTCCTTTACGACACCGCCTGCCAGGAGCGCTTTTGCGCGGCGCTGTGCGATGCCCTGCGCGAGCGGCACGACAGCGCCGCGATCCTGAGCTTCCTGCAGGCGCACCAGGTGTTCCTGGTTCCGCTGGACGAACACGGCCTGTGGTACCGCTATCACCACTTGTTTTCCGACCTGTTGCGCAGCCGCCAGGCCAGCGAGCCGCCGGCGCGCCTGCACCTGCGTGCCTGCCGCTGGTTCCAGGCGCAAGGCCTGCTGGATGAGGCGGTCGAACAGGCCCTGCGCGCCGGCCACCTGGATGTGGCTGCCGACCTGGTGCAGAGCCTGTCGGAAGAGCAACTGCTGGCCGAACAGAACGTCGGCATGCTGCTGCGTTGGAAAATGGACCTGCCCGACAGCCTGCTGATCAGCACGCCACGGCTGATCGTGCTGTACAGCTGGGCGCTGGGCCTGGCCTGCCAGCTGGACGCCGCCGAGGAGCTGGCCAGCTACCTCAGCCGCTTTCTGCCGGCGCCGTCGGCCACGGCACAAAAGTCCATGCTCGCCCAATGGCTGGCCCTGAGCGGGGTGATCGCCCGTGGCCGGGGCGACCGCGAGCGAACCCTGGCCTATTGCACCGAGGCGCTGCAGAGCCTGCCGGGCAAGCGCTATGGCCAGCGCCTGGTATGCCTGTCGACCTTGTCCAACCTGGCCATTGCCGATGCCGATTTCTGGCGCGCCCGTGGCTGGAACCGCGAAGCACTGGAGCTGGCCCAGCGGGTCGGCAACCCATTGTTCGAGGCCTTGGCCCATTACGACCGGGCCCGGGTACTGCACGCCCGAGGCGAAGTGCTGCGGGCCCTGGAGGAAGTGCGCCAGGGCCTGCAACGCCTGCAGGGGCTTTCCGGGCAGCGGCTTTATGCGGTGCGGGCGCGGCTGACCTTGTATGAGGGTTACCTGCTGGTGGCGCGCATGCAGCCGGCACATGGGCGCGCTCGCCTGCGCGCGGGGCTCGGTGAGGCGCGTGCCTGCCGCGACATCAGCGTGCTGATCGGCCATTGCGTAATTGCCTCGCTCGATGGCCGCGAAGGCCACTACGCCGAAGCCTTCGCCGAGCTGGCCGAGGCCGAGCGCCTGATGCATATCTGGGATGTGCCTGCGATCTTCTACCTGGCCATGATTACCCTGGTGAAGTGCGAGCTGTGGCTGGCCCAGGGCCGTACCGACCTTGCCGAGTCGTGGCTGTTGCGCCTGGGGCAAACCTATGGCGGCGAGCAGCCCGCTGCGGCGCCTGAGTTTCACCCACTGCTTCCCCTGCACATTGCCCTGCAGCAGGCCCTGCTGGAGCAGGTGCAGGGGCGTGGCGAACAGGCCGTGGCGCGTTTGCGCGGGTTGGTCGAGCAAGGCCAGGCCAGCGGCGGCATGATGCTGACCTTGAACGCGCTGTGCCAATGGCTTGCCCAGGCACTGGCAGAAGGCGACGAAACCCAGGCGGCCAGGTTGTTGCCCCAGGCGTTGGAAGCGGCCCGTGGCGGCGTGCTGCAACCTTTCCAGCGGCTGATCGAGCGGCATCCGGTGTGGCTGCGCGAGCAATTGCTGGCGCACCCGGCCTGCGCGGTGCAGGTTGAGTTGCTGGCGCGGTTGCCGGAACCGGCAGTGCCAAGCAGTGGCTCGGGTGAGGCGTTGAGTGCACGGGAGCTGTCGGTGCTCGAACTGATCGCCCAGGGGTGTTCCAACCAACAGATCAGCGAGCGCCTGTTCATTTCCCTGCACACCGTCAAGACCCACGCCAGCCACATCAACAGCAAGCTGGGCGTGGAGCGGCGCACCCAGGCCGTGGCGCGGGCCAAGTCGCTGGGTTTGCTGGCTTGATCCCTGGCAGTCGGCCCCAGGGCTGGCTAGAATACTGGCTCAGAGCCACTGTTAAGTGGCTGTGATTGCTGCCCTCATCTTTCCCGACAGTCGGTCGATACAGGTTTCGGCGGTGTGCATCGCTTCACGCCATTCTTCAATCATTCCAATACAGGTCGTGTTGATGCTGCAGTATGGGCAAAAGAGCTTTCTGATCGTCGACGACTTCACCGACTTTCGCACGTCGACCCGTTCCATGCTGCGCGAATTGGGCGTGCGTGACGTGGACACGGCCGACAGTGGCGAGCAGGCCCTGCGCATGTGCGGGCAGAAGCGCTACGACTATATCCTTCAGGACTTCCATCTGGGTGATGGCAAGAAAAACGGCCAGCAGGTGCTTGAGGACCTGATCCTCGACAAGCTGATCAGCCATGAATGTGTGTTCATCATGGTCACTGCCGAGAGCAGCCAGGCGATTGTGCTGAGCGCCTTGGAGCACGAGCCGGACGCCTACCTGACCAAGCCCTTCAACCGGGTCGGCCTGGCCCAGCGCCTGGACAAGCTCACCCAGCGCAAGACCTTGCTCAAGCCGATTCTGCAGGCCCTGGACCGCGGCCGCCCGGGCGAAGTGCTGGCCGCCTGCGCCGAGCTGTGCAAGAAAGACCCGCGCTTCGCGCCGCTGTGCCTGCGCTACCGCGCCGACGCCCTGCGTGACCTCAACCGTTTCGAAGAACTGGAAAAATTCCTCAAGGGCATTCTCGCCAGCCGCCCGCAGCCGTGGGTGTACGCGGCGCTCGGTAGCCTGATGCACAAGCGTGGCCAGAACACCCAGGCCCAGGGTGTGTACGAGCAGGCGCTCAAGGCCTTCCCGATCATGCCGGGCCTGTACGATGGCATGGCCAACGTGCTGGTGGCCCAAGGCGATACCAAGCGCGCGCAGACCTTGCTCGAAGAGGCCGTGCGCCTGTCGCCACTGGCCGTGCGGCGCCAGGCTGCACTGGGCAAGCTGGCGCTGGAAAACGAAGACTACGAGAGTGCGTCCAAGGCGTTCCGCCATGCGGTAACCCAGGGCCAGAGCTCGCGCTACAAGGACGCCGAAAGCAACCTGGGCCTGGCCCAGGCGCTGATGAGCAAGAATGCCGGCTTCGGCTTGGATGCGCGGGCGCGGGTGGAAATCAACACCGTGCTCAGCGAAGTGGCCAAGGACAACGCCGATGACCAGGGCCTGCAAGTGCGTGCACGCTTGATGAAAGCTGCCAGCCTGCAGCAGGCAGGTGATCCCGACACCGCGGCCAAGCTCACCGAACAGGCCTTGCAGCGGCTGGACAAAATGGACCAGTTCTTCTCGGTCGAGGCTGCCCTGACCGTGGCCAAGCAGTTGCAGTCGCTGGGCCAGGAAGGGGCCGGCGGCACCATTCTCAAGGGTTGCGTGGAAACCTATGGCGACGACCCCAAGGTCATGCAGAGCGTCGCCAAGCTGACCGATGACCCCATGGTGCTCAACGCGGTGACCGAGGCGGTCGACCTGAACCGCCAAGGCGTGCGCAGTTACCAGGCCGGGCAGCTCAACGAAGCGCTGCAAATGTTCCGCAAGGCCTTGTCGCAACAACCGAAGAACATCAGTATTGCCCTGAACACCGCGCAAGCGCTGCTGCGCATCGGTGGCGAGGTAACGCCGCCGGCGATCTTGCAGGAGTGCCGCGACTGCCTGACCCGAGTGGCCGGCATCCCCGCCAGCGACAGCCGCTTTGACCGCTACCGTAAACTGCATATCAAGGTCTTTGGCGCATGAGTCAGGATAACCAGGGGCTGGATTTTTCCACGGTGATTGCCTCCACCGTGCACGATTTGAAGAACTCGCTTTCCGCGCTGATCCAGTCCCACGACCAGTGGCTGGGGCGCCTGCCGGAGGAGCTGCGCGGCGGTGCCGAACTTGGGGTGATCGAACATGAGTTTCGCCACCTCAACGGCATGCTGGTGCAGTTGCTGGGCTTGTACAAGCTCGGTGCCAACCAGCTGCCGGTGTGCCCGGACTACCATGAACTGGACGACTTCATCGAAGCCCAACTGGCCGCCCACCAACAGGTGCTGCAGCACAACGACATCCTCGCCACCTGGCGCGTCGAATGCGACAACCCGCTGGGCTTCTTCGACCGCGAGCTGGTGGCTTCGGTGATCGCCAACGTGGTGACCAATGCCACCCGCTATGCCGGGCACGCGCTGTTGATCAGCATTGCCGAGGAAGACGACCACCTGGTGATCAGCGTCAACGACGACGGCCCGGGGTACCCGGCGCGCATGCTCGAACGCCAGCAAGACTACACCCAGGGCATCGAGCCCCACAGTGGCAGCACCGGGCTTGGGCTGTACTTCGCGGCGCGGATCGCCGGGCTGCATGAGCGCGATGGGGTGCATGGGCGAATCGAGATCGCCAATGGCGGGGCGTTGGGCGGTGGGTTGTTCAGGTTGTTCCTGCCGTAATGGCGAGCGCCGCTCCTACGGAAGGTTGTGCAAGCCTGGTAGGAGCGAGCGCAGCTCGCGATGCGCCGCGCAGGCGGCGCTCAATTTCCCTGGCAGCGAAGACCACGCTACCATCCCGGCTGTAGCCAGGAGCCCCCATGAACGCTGCCCCCACCACCCTCATCCGTGAAACCTTCCCCGTCGGCCCCCTGCAGTGCAACTGTACCCTGATCGGCGACCCGCTCAGCAAAAAGGCCATCGTCGTCGACCCCGGCGGCGACCCGGACAAGATCCTCGCCCGCCTGCAGGCCCATGGCCTGACCCTGGTGAGCATCATCCACACCCATGCGCACTTCGACCATTTCCTCGCCTCGGGCAAGCTCAAGGAGCTGACCGGCGCCACCTTGCACCTGCACAAGCACGACCAGCCGCTGTGGGATAACTTGGAAATGCAGTGCCAGATGTTCGGCGTGCCCTACACCCCAGTCCCGTCACCGGACCGCTGGCTGGGCGATGACGAGGAGCTGGCCTGCGGCTGCGGCGTGGCCCTGCACACGCCGGGGCATACCCCAGGTTCGATGAGCTTCTGGTTCGCCGACGCCAAGCTGCTGGTGGCCGGAGACACGCTGTTCCGCCGGGGTATTGGGCGTACTGACCTGTGGGGTGGCGACTCGCGTGCTATCGTTCGTTCGATCAAGGAGCGGCTGTACTGCCTTGACGAGGATGCCGTGGTGGTCACCGGCCATGGGCCGGACACCCGCCTGGGCGATGAAATGCGCGAGAACCCGTTCGTACGGGCTTGAGCCTTGATGAAAAAGGCTTCACGGAATTTTTCCTGGCGCGTGTAATCCAAGGCTGGCATACATCCACCCGTAGTCTGCCGCATATTCGAATTTTTTGTAGGAGCTCGTCCATGTTCACCATGCGTCGCCTGATTATCGTCGCAACCACCGCCGCCCTGATGACGGGCTGCGCCGGGCAAAACCCCTATGACAACCAGGGCCAGGCTCAGGGCGAGTCCTCTGGCATGAGCAAAACCGCCAAGTACGGCGGCCTGGGCGCCCTGGCAGGCGCCATCGCCGGTGCTGCCATCGACCACAATAACCGTGGCAAGGGCGCGCTGATTGGCGCCGCTGCGGTCGGTGCAGCAGCAGCGGGCTACGGCTACTACGCCGACAAGCAGGAAGCCGAACTGCGCGCCAAAATGGCCAACACCGGCGTTGAAGTGCAGCGCCAGGGTGACCAGATCAAGCTGATCATGCCGGGCAACATCACCTTCGCCACCGACTCGGCGAACATCTCGCCAAGCTTCTACAACCCGTTGAACAACCTGGCCAACTCGTTCAAGCAGTTCAACCAGAACACCATCGAAGTGGTCGGCTTCACCGACAGCACCGGCAGCCGCCAGCACAACATGGACCTGTCCCAGCGCCGTGCCCAGGCCGTCAGCACCTACCTGACTTCCCAGGGTGTCGACCCGTCGCGCGTGACCGTTCGCGGCATGGGCCCGGACCAGCCGATCGCCAGCAACGCCGACGCCAATGGCCGTGCGCAGAACCGCCGTGTCGAGGTCAACCTCAAGCCGATTCCTGGCCAGCAGTATGACCAGCAGCAGGGGCAGGTTCAGCAGTATCCCTGATGCTCTGATTTTGTAGGAGCGGGCTTGCCCCGCGAAGCAGGCGACGCGGTGCATGGCACCGGCTGCGCCGGTGTTCGCGGGGCAAGCCCGCTCCTACAGGACGTTGTGGCGGTCTAGCGGGTAACGCTGGCCTGGATCGCCGTAAGCGCGATGGTATGCACGATATCGTCCACCTGCGCCCCGCGCGGCAGGTCGTTGACCGGCTTGCGCAGCCCCTGCAGCATCGGCCCCAGGCTGACCCCGTCGGCACTGCGCTGCACCGCCTTGTGGGTGGTGTTGCCGGTGTTCAGGTCGGGGAACACGAACACCGTAGCGCGCCCGGCCACCGCACTGCCTGGCGCCAGCTGGCGGGCGATCTCGGGGTTGGCGGCGGCGTCGTACTGCAGCGGCCCGTCGATCAGTAACCCTTGCTCCACGCTCTGTGCCAGGCGCGTGGCCTCGCGCACTTTCTCCACTTCCTCGTCGCTTGCCGAATCACTGGAATAACTGATCATCGCCACCCGTGGCGCGATGCCGAAGGTATGCGCCGATTCGGCGCTCTGCCGGGCAATTTCGGCCAGCTCGCTGGCGCTCGGGTGCGGGTTCATCACGCAGTCGCCGTACACCAGCACCTGCTCGGGGAACAGCATGAAGAACACCGACGACACCAGGCTCGCGCCCGGCGCCGTCTTGATCAGTTGCAAGGCTGGGCGGATGGTGTTGGCGGTAGAGTGCACCAGGCCCGAAACCAGGCCGTCGACTTCGTCCAGGGCCAGCATCATGGTGCCGATCACCACCGGGTCTTCCAGCTGCTGTTCGGCCATGGGCGCGTTGAGGTTCTTGCTCTTGCGCAGGTCGACCATCGGCTCCACATAACGCCCGCGAATCAGCTCGGGGTCGAGCACTTCCAGGCCCGGCGGCAGGCTGATGCCCTGGGCGCGGGCCACGGCTTCGACCTGCTCGGGCTTGGCCAGCAATACGCAGCGGGCGATGCCGCGTGCCTGGCAGATGGCCGCGGCCTGTACCAGCAGCGGTTCGGCCCCTTCGGGCAGGACGATGCGCTTGTTGGCCTGTTGCGCCCGCTGGATCAACTGGTAGCGGAACACCGCCGGGGATAGGCGCAGTTCACGCGGCGTGCCGCAGCGCTGGTGCAGCCAGGTGGCGTCGAGGTGGCTGGCAACGAAGTCGGTGATGAACTCGGCGCGGTCACGATCGTCCACCGGGATTTCGCGGTTCAGCGAGTTGAGCAGGTTGGCCGTCTCGAACGAGCCGGTGCTCACCGACAGGATCGGCAGGCCGGCCTGCAGGGCGCCGCGGCACAGGCCGAGGATGCGTGCATCGGGTTTGCTGTCGCTGGTCAGCAGCAGCCCGGCCAGCGGCACACCGTTGATCGCCGCCAGGCTGACGGCGAGGATGATGTCGTCGCGATCGCCCGGGGTCACCACCAGGGTGCCGGGTGTCAGCAGCGGTACGGTGTTGGCCACGGTGCGCGCGCAGATGATGATCTTGTTCATGCGCCGCTGCTCGTAGTCACCGGCATTGAGCACCTGGGCGCCCATCAGCTCGGCCACGTCGCGGGTGCGCGGGGCATTCAGCTCGCTTTGCCAGGGGATGCAGCCAAGCAGGCGGAAGTCGTTGCCGCGCAGCAGTGGCGAATGCTCGCGCAGGCGTGCGGCGAAGTCGGCCATGCTTTCGTCGGTGCGTACCTTGTTGAGGATCACCCCGAGCACTTTCGGGTCGCGTGGGCCGCCGTACAGCTGGGCCTGCAGCTCCACCCGCCCGGACAGCTCGCTGAGCACCTCGTTTTCCGGGGCCGACACCAGGATCACCTCGGCGTCCAGGCTCTTGGCCAGGTGCAGGTTGACCCGCGCGGCGTAGCTGGCGTGGCGGGTCGGCACCATGCCTTCGACCACCACCACGTCATTGCCGACGCAGGCCTGCTGGTACAGGCGGATGATTTCTTCAAGCAGCTCGTCCAGCTGGCCGTCGCCAAGCATGCGCTCGACATGGGCCAGGCTAAGGGGCGCCGGCGGCCTGATACCGTGGGTGCGCGCCACCAGTTCGCTGGAGCGCTCCGGGCCGGTATCGCCTGGGTGAGGTTGGGCGATTGGCTTGAAGAAGCCCACCTTGAGCCCGGCGCGCTCCAGGGTGCGGATCAGGCCCAGGCTGATGGAGGTCAGGCCGACACCGAAGTCGGTCGGCGCAATGAAAAATGTCTGCATGCGTGCTTCTCGAAATAAGCGGTGCAATGAATTCAACGGCCAAGGGTAGCGCTATCGGCCCCCTGCGCGCACCAGCCACAGGCGAATGCCTGGCCGATGCGCTGCGCGCGCTGCTCGGCATCCAGCACCCACGGGCGTGCCTGCCAGGGTGGCTGGTGGCGCAGGTGCTGGGTATGGCCGCACGACAGCTCGACCACCCAGTGGCCGTCCTCGTCCTGGTGGAAGGCGAGGATCCGACTGATGGGCCGCCCGCAGCCCGCGCCGCGTTCGCAATCGGGCGATGCCTTGGTTACACTTATGGGCTCTACATACTTTTGCAAAAGGTCTTGCCCCATGCTGATCGCCGCCAACAAGGCAGTCTCCATCGACTATACCCTGACCAACGACGCCGGGGAGACCATCGACAGCTCCGCCGGTGGTGCGCCGCTGGTTTACCTGCACGGTGCCGCCAACATCATCCCGGGCCTGGAAAAAGCCCTGGAAGGCAAGCAGGCCGGTGACGAGCTGGAAGTTGCCATCGAGCCGGAAGAGGCCTACGGCGAATACCTGGCCGAGCTGGTCAGCACCCTGAACCGCAGCCTGTTCGAAGGCGTCGAGCAACTGGAAGTGGGCATGCAGTTCCACGCTTCGGCGCCGGACGGCCAGATGCAGATCGTCACCATCCGCGACATCGACGGCGACGACATCACCGTCGACGGCAACCACCCACTGGCTGGCCAGCGCCTGAACTTCAAGGTCAAGGTCATCGAGGTGCGTGACGCCAGCGAAGAAGAAATCGCTCACCGTCACATCCACGGTGAAGGTGGTCACCACCACTGATTTTCTGCGCTAAGCTCAGAAAGTCGCCAGGCGCTCGGACAAGCCGGCATCCCTCTTCGGAGGCGCGTGCGGGGCTCGAAAGAGCGCCTTTTTAGTGGGCGCGATTTGCCCCAGGCGGCAACCGGGAACCTGAGAGGGGATTCATCATGAGTGCATTTCACGACCTGACGTTGAAGGCGCTGAACGGCGAGGACCTGCCCCTGGCGCCGTTCAAGGGCCAGGTGGTGCTGGTGGTCAATGTCGCCTCCAAGTGTGGCCTGACGCCACAGTATGCGTCGCTGGAAAAGCTCCACCAGCAGTTCAAGGGCAAAGGCTTCAATGTGCTGGGCCTGCCCTGCAACCAGTTTGCCGGGCAGGAGCCGGGCACTGAAAAGGACATCCAGGAGTTTTGCAGCCTGAACTATGGCGTCAGCTTCCCGCTGGGCGCCAAGCTTGAGGTCAATGGCCACGACCGCCACCAGCTGTATCGTCTGCTGGCGGGCGAGGGCGCGGAGTTCCCCGGCGACATCACCTGGAACTTCGAGAAGTTCCTGGTGGGCAAGGACGGCCGGGTGCTGGCCCGCTTCGCCCCGCGTACCGCCCCGGACGATCCGTCGGTGCTGCAGGCCATCGAGAAGGCCCTGGGCTGACGCACACCCTGCAGGAGCGGCACAAGGCCGCTCCTGCAGGCGCCAATCTCAGGCAGCCGTTTCCCATCTCGATACCTGCGAATCACCCAGATCAATAATGCTTCGCCACGCCCCCCATAGCCCCTAACCTCAGGCGCATTTCCCACCCAGACGGAAGCGCCCCCCATGTCCAGCAACCCCCTGTTCCAGCCCTTCACCCTTGGCGCGCTCGAGTTGCCGAGCCGTGTCGTCATGGCGCCGATGACCCGTACTTTCTGCCCAGGCGGCGTGCCGCACGCCGGTGTGGTGGAGTATTACCGTCGCCGCGCTGCCGCCGGCGTGGGCCTGATCGTCACCGAGGGCACCACGGTCGCGCACCAGGCCGCCAACGGCTATGCCAATGTGCCGCAGTTCCACGGTGAAGCCGCCCTGGCCGGCTGGAAGCAGGTGGTCGATGCCGTGCACGCCGAAGGCGGGCGCATCGTGCCGCAGCTCTGGCACGTGGGCGCGGTACGCCGCCTGGGCACCGAGCCGGATGCCAGCGTGCCGGGCTTTGGCCCGAGCGAGAAGGTCAAGGACGGCCAGGTGCTGGTGCACGGCATGAGCCATGACGACATCCGCCAGGTGATCGCCGCCTTCGCCCAGGCGGCCCGCGATGCCCAGGCCATCGGCATGGACGGGGTAGAGATCCACGGCGCCCACGGCTACCTGATCGACCAGTTCTTCTGGGCCGCCAGCAACCGCCGTGAAGACGAATACGGCGGCGACCTGGCCGGCCGCTCGCGTTTTGCCATCGAGCTGATCCAGGCCGTGCGCGCGGCGGTGGGGCCGGGCTTCCCGATCATTTTCCGTTTCTCGCAGTGGAAACAGCAGGACTACAGCGCCCGCCTGGTGGAAACCCCCGAGGCCCTGGCGGCCTTCCTCAAGCCACTGGCCGAGGCGGGTGTGGATATCTTCCACTGCTCGACCCGGCGCTTCTGGGAGCCGGAGTTCGATGGCTCGGAACTGAACCTGGCCGGCTGGACCCGCCGCCTCACCGGCAAGCCGACCATCACCGTGGGCAGCGTCGGCCTTGACGGCGAGTTCCTGCAATTCATGGTCGACACCGACAAGGTAGCCAAGCCGGCCAGCCTCGATGGCTTGCTACGCCGCCTGGGGGACCAGGAATTCGACCTGGTGGCAGTCGGCCGGGCGCTGCTGGTGGACGCCGAATGGGCGCAAAAGGTGCGTGATGGGCGTGAGGCGGACGTGCTGCCGTTCAGCCGTGAGGCGCTGACCACGTTGGCCTGAATTCCCCTGAGGGCTGATATTTTTGCCAGTAGCGGTCAGGGTATCCGGGTTGCCAAACTGCAATCCGGGTAAACGAAAAGCGGAGACTGGCAAATGCTACGTAAGCTGTTTTACCAGCACGAACGCCTGGCATTGATAGCGCAAGTTTTGCAGCAGCGCCGCTTGATGGGCAGTGAGGTGCAAACCCATGCAGTGCTGGTAAACACAGCCCAGACGAAGCCCGTCGTTTTGTTGGCCTGCGATACGTTGCGCTCGGTTCTGCAAAGTGACTCGCAGTGTGAAGTGCTACTGCATCGCTACACGCCGTACGGCCACCAGCCGCCACAACCCACATTACCCGGTTTCACCGGGCAGGTTGCTGAGCCTGTTACAGGTGGGTATCTCTTAGGCAATGGCTACCGCCTCTATAGCCCGAGCCTGATGCGTTTCATAGCCCCGGACAGCTGGAGCCCGTTCGCAAAGGCGGGAATCAACCCCTATGCCTATTGCAAAGGCGACCCGATTAATAACTGTGATCCATCAGGGCATATCAAAAGCCCGATTAAATTATTCAATACTGCTGCAAATAGAGCAGTTAAAGTCGTGGCCTATGAATATGTGAAAGCTACGAAGGGGCAGGGCATTCTGAATAAAGTCATGGCGTTGGGTGATCCAGCCAAGCGGCCACGGGGTATTGAACTCAGTGCCGCCGAGGCCAAGGTTGGCAAGCGGATAGTGACAGACGAACTTAAGTTCGCACATGAATCTTACAACGCGCTTGCAAAAGAATCGCTCGCGCCACTAGGAGGTAAGATCATTTTTGATGAGTCCGAGAGTTATACTGGACTCATTATTGAAAATAAAATGCACTCACTCAGCGTTCGTATCTCACGGCTCGAAAGCGCGAGGGATTACTTGAGTAAAGGCACGGGTGCTCCTACACGCGAGTCGAAGGAGATCCGGGTTTGATGTTCACGGGCGCCGCATCGCTGTTCGCCTGCCGTGAACCAGCGCTTTGCGTCGCAGCAATCAGGTGATGTTCAAACTCTTCGACAATCGCCGGCCAACCCTGGCGGCTGGCGTGCTGGCGGGCGTTCAGGCGCACCCTGCGCAGGGTTTCGCCTTCCTCCAGCAGCCAGCAGGCCGCATCGATGAAGGCCGCCTGGTCGCCCGGCATGGCCAGTGCACCAGTGTGGCCGGGGCGGATATGCTGGGCGGCGGCGGCTTCGTCGAAGGCGACCACCGCAAGGCCCGAGGCCATGGCTTCGAGCACCACATTGCCGAAGGTTTCGGTCAGGCTCGGGAACAGGAACAGGTCGCCGCTGGCGTAGTGTTCAGCCAGCGCCTCGCCGCGCTGGGCACCGCAGAACACCGCATCCGGCATTTGCTGTTCAAGGGTTGCGCGTTGCGGGCCGTCACCCACCACTATCAGGCGCAGCCGCCGCTGTGGATAACGTTGTTGCAGCGCCTGCAGGCAAGGGTGCAGCAGGGCCAGGTTCTTTTCTGCGGCCAGGCGGCCGACATGCAGCACGGCAATGTCGTCCGTCGCCAGCCCCCAGCTGTCGCGCAAGGCCTGGTTGCGCCGGGCCGGGTTGAACAGGCCGGCGTCGACGCCACGGGCCATCAATGCCAGGCGTTCGAAGCCGCGGCGCTCCAGCTCCAGGCGTTGGCTGGCGCTGGGCACCAGGGTGGCGGCGGTGCGCCGGTGGAACCAGCGCAGGTAATGGGTGAGCAGGCGTGCCAGCAGGCCCAGGCCGTACTGGCCGGAGTATTGCGGGAAGTTGGTGTGAAAGCCGCTGACCACGGCAACCCCCAGGCGCCGCGCGGCGCGCAGGGCACTGAGCCCCAGCGGGCCTTCGGTGGCGATGTACAGCACGTCGGGCCGCTGCCGGCGCCAGCGGCGCAGCAGCTTGTGCATCGACACCTCGCCCCATTGCAACCCCGGGTAGCCGGGCAGGGCCCAGCCACGGCACAGCAGCACGTCCTGGTCATCGGCCGCGGGCAAGTCGTTGGCCTGGCGTGGCCGCACCACTTCTACCCGATGGCCGCGCTGTCGCAAGCCCTCGCTGAGGCGGCCAAGGGTATTGGCCACGCCGTTGATTTCAGGTGGGAAGGTTTCGCTGACAAGGGTGATGCGTAGGGCGGGTGTATTCATGAGAAAAAGTCTCCGCCTGCTTGGTTGCGCCTATGTGACACCCATGTGACGCGCAGGTGACGCCTGATTCCCGGCACCGGGCCTGCATGAATAAATCTTTGCAGCGCACTCAAGAGCCAAGGCCAGCAGCCGATGAAGATGCATCGAAATCGGGTGATGCGCTCGGGGAGAGCGGTGATGTTCAACAGCAAGCTCAAGAAAGAAATCCAGCAACTGCGTGAAGAGCTGATGGCCGTCGAGCAGGTCAAGAACAGCCTCGACAGCGAAATGCTGGTATTGCAGCTCGACCCCCAGGGGCGTATCGAACAGGCCAATGGCAACTTCGAGAGCGAAATGCTCTACCGCGCCGAGCAACTGATCGGCCGCAACATCGAAGACATCGTGCCGGCGCATGTGAAGAAGCTCGATTTCTACCAGCGCATGAAAAGCGCCATCAGCCGTGGCGAGCACCTGAACGGCGCCTTCCGCCTGCTGCGGGGCAACGGCCAGGAAGCCTGGCTGCGCTCGATCCTGCAGCCGGTGAAGGCGGCCGACGGGCGCATCCAGCACTTCACCATGCACTCCAGCGACCTGACCCGCACCATCGAAACCTCCCGTGAGCACGAAAGCCTGATCAAGGCGCTGATGCGCTCCACCGCGGTCATCGAGTTCAACCTCAATGGCGAGGTGCTGACCGCCAACGACCGCTTCCTGCACGCCGTCGGTTATAGCCTGGAACAGGTGCGCGGCAAGCATCACCGCATGTTCTGCGAACCTGAAGAGGCCAATTCGCCAGGTTACCAGGCGTTCTGGGAGCGCCTGCGCCGCGGCGAGTACGTGGCCGACCGGTTCAAGCGGGTAGATGCCCACGGCCGCACGATGTGGCTGGAAGCTTCCTACAACCCGATCTTCGACGCCCACGACGTGCTGTACAAGGTGGTGA
This sequence comes from Pantoea sp. Ap-967, assembly GCF_011752565.1. Classification (GTDB taxonomy): domain Bacteria; phylum Pseudomonadota; class Gammaproteobacteria; order Pseudomonadales; family Pseudomonadaceae; genus Aquipseudomonas. The sequence continues at coordinate 88,471 of NZ_VWXK01000004.1, read as the reverse complement.
AGTTCGCCACCGTGATCACCGACCAGGTCAACCAGGAACAGGCCGTGGCCCAGGCGGCAGACATCGCCTACACCACCTCGCTTGCCACCGACGACAGCGCGCGCAAGGCCACCGACGTGGTCACCCAGACCGTGGAAGTGATGCGCGGGCTGGAAGGCTCGATGCAGGACGCCGCCGAAGGTATTCAGGCGCTGGACAAGCAGTCCAAGGTGATTGGCGCGATCATCAAGACCATCAGCGACATCGCCGGGCAAACCAACCTGCTGGCGCTCAACGCGGCCATTGAAGCCGCCCGCGCCGGTGAACAGGGCCGTGGCTTTGCCGTGGTTGCCGACGAAGTGCGCCAACTGGCCTCGCGCACCAGCAGCGCCACCGAGGAAATTGCCAAGGTGGTGCAGCAGAACGAGCAATTGGCGCAAGCAGCGGTGGACATCATCGACACCAGCAAACGCCAGGCCGAGCAGGGGTTGGCGTTGGCAGCCGATACCGGCGGAGTGATCGTAGAGATCCAGGAAGGGGCGAAGAAAGTGGTGGATGCGGTTGGGCAGTTCTCCAACCAGCTGGGCCATTGACCCAACACGCAAAAGGGGCCGTGGCCGGCCCCGATCAAGCGCAGGCCTGTACCTTCAACCCTTGGCTTCAGTTTCCTTGATGTGGTCGTAGACGAAGCCCATCACGGCGCTGACAAGGTCTGCATCAAGGTCCAGGCTTGCTTCTCGGCTGGTCGTGTAGGCGGCCGAGTAGAAGCCACCACCGGTGCCGAACTGGGTTGAAGCACGCTCATTGTCCAGCACGGCTTGCGTCATGATCTCCACCAACGACTTGCTGTAGTCGATCACGCCGTCCACAGGGTGGCCGGTGAAGTAGATCTGATCGTAGGGGTGTTGCACCTCGTTGGCTTCCAGCAGCTGGCGCAAGCGCCACTTTGCGCGATGCTCTGCAACCACTGTACCTTGGCGATGAGCCTCGATACCCGCCAGCTCGATGAAGTCGTTCGGCTTCACGTCGGTGAACTCGATTGCCTTGAATGTTGCCATTTTCAATCTCCTGATTTCCGACAAAGCCGCGCAAGTGCGGCCTTGGGAGACCATTGGAAATGAAACGAGGCAGGGCCCGGCGCTACATGTGTACTACGTGCGCTCGCGCACATAAAACAATGTAGCCCCCGCCACCGCTGCTGGCATCATCAGCACGTTCACCCCCGGAATGAGCAACGCCAGGTAGGTAATCCCGCCAAAGCCCATCGACTGCCAGCGCTTCTGCCGCAGCCAGGCGAGCATGTCTTGCCAGCTCATCTTGTTGTTGTCTGCCGGGTAGTCGATGTACTGGATGGCCATCATCCACACGCCAAACACCAGCCACAGCGGTGCAGCCACCACGTTCACCACCGGGATCAGCGACAGGATGAACAAGCCGATGGCCCGTGGCAGGAAGTAGCCGAGCTTGCGCATTTCACGGCTGAAGGTGCGCGGCACCATGGCCACCAGCTCGCCCCAGCTGAACGCCGGGAACGGGTCTTTACCGCGCACCACCACCTCGACCTTTTCCGCCAGGAAGCCATTGAACGGCGCAGCGATGACGTTGGCCACCAGGGTGAAGGTGAAGAACACCATCAGTACCAGCAAGGCGACGAACAGCGGCCAGAGGATATAGCTGAGGAAACTCAGCCAGCCCGGCAGGGTGGGCATCAGCGCATCGAGCCACAGGCTGAACTCGTGGCCGGCGAAGTAGATCAGGCCACCGAACAGCAGCAGGTTGACCGCCAGCGGCAGCAGCACGAACATCCGCAGGTTGGGGCTGAGCACCAGTTTCAGGCCTTCGCGCAGGTACTGGGGGCCGGAGAGGACAGGGGCTTGCATCGGGACACTCCGCAGAGAAGGGAAAACGCGCTGACCTTACCGAGTTTGCCGCGCCGACGAAAGGCGGCCGCGCATGAAGAAACCGGCTGTAACAAAAGCTTCGACGCCTGCGCGGTGGGTGAAATTCTCAAATAGAGGTTACCTATGAGGTGGATTGTCGAAGGATATTTCCTTAATCTCTGCCACCTCGCTACAGTGCGCTCAACGTTCGGTTTGTGGACCTGCGCGTTGTAGCCCTTCCCCAAGTGCTGCGTGGGTCCTTTTTAATGCTCGGCTGGCGCAGCCGGTACACCGTGCCGGCCCCTGCGGCCCGCTCGACAGGAGTTCGACATGTCTGAAGTACGTCATTCGCGCGTCATCATCCTCGGTTCCGGCCCTGCCGGTTACAGCGCCGCGGTGTATGCCGCCCGCGCCAACCTCAAGCCGCTGCTGATCACCGGCATGCAGGCCGGCGGCCAGCTGACCACCACCACCGAAGTCGACAACTGGCCGGGCGACCCCCACGGCCTGACCGGCCCGGCACTGATGCAGCGCATGCAGGAACACGCCGAGCGCTTCGAGACCGAGATCGTCTTCGACCACATCAACGCCGTCGACCTGGCCAACAAGCCCTACACCCTGCAGGGTGACAGCGGCACCTACACCTGCGACGCGCTGATCATCGCCACTGGCGCCAGCGCCCGTTACCTGGGCCTGCCGTCGGAAGAAGCGTTCATGGGCAAGGGCGTTTCCGCCTGCGCGACCTGCGACGGTTTCTTCTACCGCAACAAGCCGGTGGCCGTGGTGGGCGGTGGCAACACTGCCGTGGAAGAGGCGCTGTACCTGGCCAATATCGCCAGCAAGGTGACCCTGGTACACCGCCGCGACACCTTCCGTGCCGAGAAAATCCTGATCGACAAGCTCAACGCCCGCGTGGCCGAAGGCAAGATCGAGCTCAAGCTCAATGCCACCCTGGACGAAGTGCTGGGTGACAACATGGGCGTAACCGGTGCGCGCCTGAAGAACAACGATGGCAGCAGCGACGAAATCAAGGTCGACGGCGTGTTCATCGCCATTGGCCACACCCCGAACACGTCGCTGTTCGAAGGCCAGCTGACCCTCAAGGACGGCTACCTGGTAGTCAACGGCGGCCGTGAAGGCAACGCTACCGCCACCAACGTCGAAGGCGTGTTCGCTGCAGGCGACGTGGCCGACCACGTTTACCGCCAGGCGATCACCTCGGCCGGTGCCGGCTGCATGGCCGCCCTGGACGTTGAGCGCTACCTGGACGGCCTGGCCAACGCCGCGTTCTGATCCGGCAGTGTTTGGGCCGCCTTGCGGCCCTTCGCGGGCAAGCCCGCTCCCACAGGACAATGGTAAAACCTGTGGGAGCGGGCTTGCCCGCGAAGGGCTGCAGAGCAGCCCCAGAAAACCGGCCATCTGGCCGGTTTTTTCATGCCCGCGATTTATTCACAGGCTAAGGCGCATGGACAGGTCTACCGCCTTCACATCCTTGGTCATCGCACCAATCGAGATGTAGTCCACGCCGGTTTCGGCAATCACCCGCAGGGTGCTCTCGTTAACCCCGCCGCTGGCCTCCAGCTTGGCCTTGCCCGCGTTGATGCGCACCGCTTCGCGCATTTCATCCTGGGTCAGCTCGTCGAGCATGATGATATCGGCCCCGGCATCCAGCGCCTGGCGCAGCTCATCCAGGCTTTCCACTTCGATTTCCACCGGCTTGCCCGGTGCGATGCGGTGCGCCGCTGCCACGGCCTCGGCCACGCCACCACTGGCGGCAATGTGGTTTTCCTTGATCAGAAAGGCGTCGTACAGGCCGATGCGGTGGTTATGGCAGCCACCGCAGGTCACGGCGTATTTCTGCGCAAGGCGCAGGCCCGGCAGGGTTTTGCGGGTGTCCAGCAGGCGCACCTGGGTGCCTTCGACCAGGTCGGCCAAAAAGCGCGCGCGGGTGGCCACGCCCGACAGCATCTGCAGGAAGTTCAGCGCGCTGCGCTCGCCGCTGAGCAGCGAACGGGCCGGGCCTTCGAGGTGGAACAGCGGCTGGTTGGCCATGGCGCGCTCGCCATCAGCAACCTGCCAGTGCACCGCTACCCGTGGGTCGAGCTGGCGGAATACTGCGTCAACCCAGGCGGTGCCGGCAATTACGCAGTCTTCGCGGGTGATGATGGTGGCCTTGGCCAGGCGCTCGGCCGGAATCAGCTGCGCGGTGATGTCGCCACTGCCGATGTCCTCCAGCAGTGCGCGGCGCACGTTGGCTTCGATCTCGGCAGTCAGGTCGGCAAGGCGTAGGTTCGGCATGGTCGGCTCCACAAGCTAGATGCCGGCGATTATAGGGCAGGGGGCGGCGCTGTACAGCCGCTTGCCGACCGACCTTTGGTCAGGCCGATTGAGCATTCGTTGTAATCCAATGTCATTAACACGCCTGGTAAGAGGTGCTAGCAGCAGTAGGCTTTTTTACCGATAATAGCGCCCAGTATTTGGCGTCATAGCTTTGACGATTGTTCTCGACCTATCGAACGAGTTACCCAGCAAGGAGTCCGGGATGCAGAAAGACGGCAAGGTGGTGCCCCTGGCAACCGCCCTTGAGCGCGGTGCGCGCACGCCCTTGCCCTGCCTGCCGGTGCTGCTCCTGCAAGTGCGTGACAAGGCCGCCATGCAGTTGCGCCAGGGCTTGCAGGCGCTGTTCGACAATGCCGACGATACCCTGTTCGAAATGGCCGACCGGGCCAGTGACCGCTTCGACCAGAACCTCTATTTCGAAGCCATGCGCGACCTGCGCCTGAAGCGCAAGAGCATCGAGCGCGGCTTCCTGGATATTTTCTACGACAGCTTCGCCCGCATGGGCCAGGCCGACCCGCTCGGCGCCCTGGGCCAGGCCGGGGCGGCGCCAGGCCATGTGCAGCCCGAGCGTGCGGCAGCGATCGAGGGCATGCTGGCGCGAGTGCTGTCACGCGATGGTATTGCCCTCGGCCACCTGGGCTTGCGCCTGCAGAACTTGCTGGAGCGGCGAGTAGACGAGCGGCACAACCCGCTCGGCCCCGCGGCCCTGTGCGGGTATTTTCTCGATGCCGGGCGAAACCTGGGGGTAGGCCCGCGGGTCAAGCTGGTGTTGCTCAAGCTGTTCGAACGCTACGTGTTGCGTGACATCGACGTGCTCTATGGCGAAGCCAACCAGTTGCTGGCTGCGGCCGGGGTGCTGTCGGAGCTACAGCCAGCGCCACGCCGCCGCGCCGAGGACCGTCGGCTGAATTCGCGCAGGGTTTCGGCGAACCTGGCGGTTGAAGATGCCCTGGGCGCCGACAGCGCCGGGCAGGCTTTCATCGAGTCCCTGCAAGGGTTGCTGGCGCCCTCGCGCGGGCGTGTGGCGCCGCGCCTGCAGGCGGTGGCCAGCGCCCAGCCCATCAGCACCGCCGACCTGCTGCGCCTGCTGACGCACCTGCAGCACTACGTGCCGGCGGCCATCGACGAGGACGACTTCGACCTGGGCCAGCAGCTTGAGCAGCTGCTGCTGCGGGTCAGCGTGCGCAGCGGCACCCGCCGGCGCATCGCCATGGCGGACGAAGACATCATCAACCTGGTCGGGCTGCTGTTCGCCTACATGGAAACTGACGACAACCTGCCGCAGAGCCTGCGCGCCCTGATCGCGCGCCTGCACATCCCATTGCTCAAGGTGGCGCTGCTCGACAAAAGCCTGTTCAGCCGCGCCAGCCACCCGGCGCGGCGCCTGCTCAATGAAATTGCCAGTGCCGCCATTGGTTGGGAAACCGGCAGCGAAGGCCTGCGCGACAGCCTGCATTTGCGGGTGGAGCGGGTGGTGCAACGGCTGCTCAACGACTTTACCGAAGACGCCGCGCTGTTCAGCGAGTTGCTGGAAGATTTCCTGGCCTTCAGCCAGGACGAGCGCCGGCGCAACGAATTGCTCGAACAGCGTACCCGCGACGCAGAAGAGGGCCGCGCCCGCGCCGTGCAGGCGCGCCAGCACGTGCAGCAGGCCCTGAACCTGCGCCTGCGCGGGCGCTTGTTGCCCCAGGCCGTGGTGCAGATGCTGGTGCACGCCTGGAGCCAGGTGTTGTTGTTGGCCTGGCTCAAGCATGGGCAGGCATCGCCCGCCTGGCAGCAGGCCCTGGCGACCATGGACACGCTGCTGGCCAGCATCGCCCCGCAGGCCGATGCCCAGGCCCTTTTGCAGCAGGTGCCGGGGTTGCTCAAGGCCCTGCGCGAAGGGTTGGCCAGCGTGGCGCTGGACTCGCAGGCGACCCGTGAATTCTTCCTTCAGCTGGAGCAGCTGCACCTGCGCGCCTGCGCCCCGGGCGAGCCTGCTGGCGATGACATCGAGCGGGTCTGGGTGCAGGAGGACATCGTGCTGGCCGTGGCTGATGAGTCTGCCTGTGCACCGCTGCAGCCGCTCGATGAGCCCATGGCCGAGCTGCGCAGCGTGCAGCGCTTGCGCATCGGCGCCTGGGTCGAAGTGCTCGACGACGACGAACCCCTACGCTGCAAGCTGGTGGCACGCATCGACAGCAGCGACCGCCTGGTGTTCGCTAACCGCACCGGCATGAAGGTGCGCGAATGGAACAGCGCAGGCCTGGCCCGGGCGGTGCGCCGGGGCGATGTGCGAGTGCTCGATGACGGCCTGCTGTTCGAACGGGCGCTGGAAACCGTGCTCGAAGGCTTGCGCCAGCAGCAGGTGCACTGAGCGGCGTTATTACAATCATTCACATGCACAGCGGTGCGAGCCCAAGGCATACTGCAACCCTGTACCCGGCGTTTTTCAGGATCTGCCCCATGCAATTGGACCGTGCCACGGGCTGGTTCCACGGAATCGGAATCACCCACTGCCCCTCGCCGAACTTCAATGCCCGCCCCGACGGCGAAGCCATTTCCCTGCTCGTCATCCACAACATCAGCCTGCCGCCTGCCTGTTTCGGCACCGGCAAGGTCCAGCAGTTCTTCCAGAACCGCCTGGACCCAAACGAACACCCGTACTTCGCCGGCATCCAGCACCTGACCGTGTCGGCCCACTTGTTCGTCGAGCGTGACGGTGCGGTGACCCAGTTCGTGTCGCTGCTCGACCGCGCCTGGCACGCCGGGGTGTCGTGTTTCGATGGCCGCGAGGGCTGCAACGACTTTTCCATCGGCATCGAGCTCGAAGGCACTGACGATTTGCCTTACACCGATGCCCAGTACCAGGTGCTGGAGCAACTGACCCGGCATATCCGCGCGGCCTGGCCGGCCATCGACCTGGGCCGCATCCAGGGCCACAGCGACATCGCCCCGGTGCGCAAGACCGACCCTGGCCCGGCATTCGACTGGCCGCGCTACCGCAATGCGCTGACGCACAATGAGGGCAAGGCATGAGTTTTCTGGTGTTGTTACTGGCGCTGTGGGTGGAGAAGTTTTCGGCCCTGCGCCACCAGGTTCAACGCGATGGTTTCTTCTTGGGCGAGCTGGTGCGCCTGGAGCGCAGTGGCAAGGTCGACCCCTGGTGGACGCTGACGATTCTGATTCTGGCGCCGGTGGCCGTGCTGGTGCTGCTGTTGCACGTGCTGGAACCGGTGGCCTATGGCTTGCTGGCTTTGCCGGTTCACTTGCTGGTGCTGGTCTACAGCCTGGGGCGCGGCGATGCCAAGGCTGCCCTGGGGCCGTTTCGCGACGCCTGGCGACGGGGAGATGACCAGGCTGCGTTGCATGTGGCCGAGCGTGACCTGGGCCTGCAGGCCGAGGAGCCCCACGGCTTGCTGGTGCGGGTGCAGGGCCACTTGCTGTGGCAGGTGTACCAAGGGTTTTTCGCCGTCATTTTCTGGTATTTCGTGCTTGGCCCCGGTGCTGCCTTGGCCTACCGCCTGCTGGCCCTGACGGCCGAGCACGGCAAGCAGCCGGGGCTGCGCGCCCGTGCCGAACAGCTGCGGCATATCCTGGACTGGCTGCCGGTGCGGGTGCTGGCGGTGAGCTTTGCGCTGGTGGGCAATTTCGTTGCGGTTACCCGGGTGATGCTGCATGAATTGCTCAATGGGCACATCAGCGCTGCGCACTTGGTGGCGCGGGTTGGGCGCATTGCCGACGATATTCCTGAGGAAGAAGATGCCCAGCGCGGGCTGGGGCGGTTGGACAGCCTGTGGGAATTGCTGCTGCGCTGTGCGGTGCTGTGGTATGCCGGGTTTGCCCTGTGGACGGTGCTGGTTTGATGTGCGGGCGCCGCTGGCGCATCGCGAGCTTCGCTCGCTCCTACCAAAGCCCAACACTGCCCCGGTAGGAGCGAGCGCTAGCTCGCGAAGCGCCGCGCCAGCGGCGCCCCCAACGGTTAACCTTAAGTTACAAACCTCCGATTCGATCTGCGTTATACAGATGGCCTAGTGCTATCCCCGCAGAACAACAAGAATCCAAGGAGGTGCCCCCGTGAAGCGTCTGCTCTACCCGGCCATCGCACTGATGAACCGCCTGAGCTTCGGCCAGAAGTTCAGCCTCATCAGCGTCCTGTTCTTCCTGCCCATGCTGGCCACCAGCTTCTACCTGGTGCGTGACGCCTACCAGCAATTCCACAGCACCGGTTCCGAACTGCGCGGCATCGCGCCCCTGGCCGGCAGCCTGGCCCTGCGCGCCGACCTGGAAGCCCTGGGCAACCTGCTGCAGGTCAACGCCGTGCTCGGCCAGTCGGGCCAGCCCGGTGACCTGGAGCCGCGCATCGCCGCGCTGCAGGACAAGGTCCAGGCGCAGTTGCAGGCGCTGCAGGGCAGCGAAGCGGTGCCCCAGGCCAAACTCGATGAACTGGCCACTGCCTTCACCCGCGCGCGCAACGAGTCGTCCTTGCAGAACAAGACCGCGCTGTTCGACAAGCTGCTGGCCCAGGCCCAGATGCTCGGCAAGCAAGTGGCAAGCCAGGCGGGCCTGAGCCAGGACAGCCAGGCCTCGGTGCGCCAGCTGGGCGAATTGATCACGGTCGCCACCGCACAGGTCACCCAGGCCCTGGGCGAAGGCCGCGCGATGGGGGCGGTGGCCCTGGGCCGCGGCTTCATCGACTCCTCCGGCAGTGCGCGCTTCGAAGACCTGCTGCAGCGCCTGGAGCGCCTGGCGGCGGACTACGCATTGCGCCTGGACGACGCCCTGGCCAGCGACCCCGGCGCCGAGGCCCGGTTGGCGGACGTGGCCCAGGCCAGCCAGGCGACGCTCAAACAAGCGGCGGCCTTTTTCGAGGATCAGGTGGTGGTGGCGCAAGCACTCGATGCCCCTTGGCCGGCGTTCTACCAGCACGTCAGCGAGTTGATGGCACACACCTACCGGCTGAACGACGCGACCCTGGACCACCTGCAGGCCCAGTTGCAGGCGCGCCTTGCCGAGCAGCGCCTGCGCATGCTTGGCCTTGGCGCAGCGCTTGCCGGTGCCTTCGCGCTGATCCTCTACCTCTACGGCGGCTTCTATGCCTCGACCCGGGCCACCCTGCGCCGGCTTGGCGGTGCTATGGACCGGGTTGCCGCGGGCGACATGACCGTCACCTTCAAGGCCCACAGCCGCGATGAACTCGGCGACCTGGGCCAGGGCTTCAGCGAAACCGTGCGGCGCATCCGTGGCCTGATCGAGCAAGTGGGGCTCACTGTCGTGGCGGTTGAAGCACAAGCCGGGCAGGTGCTGGCGGTGTCTGCCCGCAGCAACCAGGCCGTGAGCGGCCAGCGCGAGCAGATCGAACAAGTGGCCACGGCCATGAACCAGATGAGCGCTACCGCCCAGGAAGTGGCACGCAGCGCGGCCTTGGCGGCCGAAGGCGCGCAGCAGGTCAACCAGGAAAGCGCCACGGGCCGCTCCCTGGTACACAGCCAGCAGGGCAGCATCGGCCGGCTGGCGGCGGAAATCGACCAGACGGTGCTGGCGATCAACCAGCTGGCAACTGACAGCCAAGCCATCGGCCAGGTGCTGGAGGTGATTCGCAGCATTGCCGAGCAGACCAACCTGCTGGCGCTCAACGCCGCCATCGAGGCCGCCCGGGCCGGCGAGCAGGGGCGTGGCTTTGCCGTGGTTGCCGATGAAGTGCGTACCCTGGCCAGGCGTACCCAGGACTCCACCGCGCAGATCGCGCAGATGATCCAGCGCCTGCAGGAAGGTGTGGGGGCGGCGGTGCAGGCCATGGGCAGCAGCCACCAGATGGCCGCGGGTACCGTCGATGAAGCGCGCCAGGTGCAGCAGGCGTTGGGCAACATCCTGGGGGCGGTGGGTGGCATCGTCGAACAGAACCAGCAGATTGCGGCGGCGGTGGAGCAGCAGACGGCAGTGGCCCATGATATCGACCGCAACATCGTGGCGATCAACCGAGCCGCCCAGGACACCACCCAAGGGGCCTGCCAGACCGAGGATGCCAGCCGGGCGTTGTCGGTTCAGGTGGTGGAGTTGAAGCGGTTGATCGGGGCGTTCAGGGTTTGAGGAGGTAGCCTGTTCCGGCCCTTTCGCGGGGCAAGCCCGCTCCTACAGCCTGTGTAGGAGCGGGCTTGCCCCGCGAAAGGGCCGGCACTACCAGCCAAAAACCTCACAGGCATTCCGGCTGCTGGCCTCAGCCAGCACTGCAACCTCAACCCCAATCAGCTCGGCCAACACCCCGGCAATCTCCGGCAAATGCTCGGGGCTATTGCGCTCCCCGGCAAACATCGCCGGCGCCATGTCGGGCGAGTCGGTCTCCAGCACGATGCTTTCCAGCGGCAGGCGCGCAACCGTCTTGCGCAAGCGCAACGCCTGCGGCCAGGTCGCCGCGCCACCCAAACCCAGCCTGAAGCCCAGCTTGATGTACTCCCGTGCCTCCTCGAAGCTCCCGGCAAAGGCATGGATTACCCCACCTCTGGCCAGTTTGTAGCGCTTGAGCGTGGCGATCACCTGGGCATGGCTGCGGCGCACGTGCAGCAGGGCCGGCAACTCGAAATCGCAGGCCATCTGCAACTGTGCCTCGAACAACGCCTGCTGGCGCTCCTTGTCCAGGTCTTCAAGGTAGTAGTCCAGGCCGAACTCGCCCACGGCGCACAGCCGCGGGTCACCGCGCAGCCGTTCCAGCCACTGGCGCAATTGCACCAGGTGCTCTGGCCGATGCTGCTCCAGGTAGACCGGGTGCAGCCCCAGCGCCGCATGCACGCTGCCTTCGGCGCAAGCCAGGTCCCACACCCGCTGGAAGTTCGCCTGGTACACCCCCAGCACCACCATCCGCTCCACCCCGCGCGCCGCCGCGTTGGCCAGCAGGCGCGGGCGGTCGGCGTCGAACTCGGGGAAGTCCAGGTGGGTGTGGGTGTCGATCAGGCGCATGGTCAGGCCGAGGCGATGCGTTGCTTGAAGGTACGGCCCACGGCATGCACCCCAGGCTCGTAGCGTTTTTCCTCGATGGCGGCCAGGGCCAGTTCCAGCGCGGTGGCAGCGATCAAACCGTGCTGCTGGGCCATGGCGTTGACCGGCAGCGGCAGGAAGTCGAGCAGCTGGTTGTCGCCGAAGGTGCCCAGGTGCAACTGGCGCGAATCGGCCGGGCGCGCCTGCAGGTTATCGAACACCCCTTGCAGCAGCACATAGGAGGTGGTGACCAGGGCATCCGGCAGGCCGCCTTGGTCATCGATCAACTGCTGCATCAGGCGCTGGCCGCACTCACGGCTGAAGGCCTCGCCCTGGTAACGCCGCACCACGCCGTCAAAGCCTTGCATGGCTTCGTCGAAGCCGCCGGCACGGGCCTGGCTGACCGACAGTTCCGGGCGTGCGCCAATCAGGGCAATGCTGCGCGGCGCGGTGGCCAGCAGGCTGCCGGCCAGTTGCCGGCTGGCATCGCGGTCGTCGCTGATGACCGAGCAGAAGTGGGCTGGGTCCAGGCGCCGGTCGATGGCGATGACGGGCAGGCCTTTGTCGTGCAGCTCGCGGTAGCTGTCATCTTCCGGCGGCAGGCAGCTGGCGACGAACAGCGCGTCGCAGCGCCGGGCGCGGAACAGCTGCTGCAGTTGGCGCTCGCTGTCGGGCTGGTCGTCGCTGCTGGCGATCAGCAACTGGTAGCCACGGGCACGGGCACCCTGTTCCAGCTGCTTGGCGATGCGGGCATAGCTGGGGTTCTCCAGATCCGGGAGAATGAAGCCCAGGGTGCGGGTGTGGCGGCTGCGCAGGCCGGCGGCCTGTGGGTTGGGGGTGAAGCCATGGGCTTCGACCACCGCACGCACCCGTTCGACAGTGCTGTTGCTGATGCGCTGCTGCTCGGCCTTGCCGTTGATGACGTAACTGGCAGTGGTCACTGACACACCGGCCAGGCGGGCGATATCGCTGAGTTTCACCGAATTTTCCTTGTTATTACCGGGACTGGCTACGGAACCAGGACCGGGTAGTTTGACCCGGATTGGCCCCCACGCGCAGGCGACCATTGTCGCAATTGTCCGACAGGATGGGGCTTTTTCCTTGGAAGATTATCGAGTAACGTGGCCGCTTGGTCAGATTAAACGTTTCAGCCAGTAAATTTTCTGCCCCGACAACTGCCGATACCCGGCTGCCGAACTGGCTGATTGCGTGAATATCACAACAATACCTCAGTACCCGGCTCTAAAACCAAGCCCGGGGCTGCAAAAGGAGAAGGTCATGCTCGAGCTCGCCAAAGAGCAGATTGCCATGGGCCAGCAGGCCGCCGACAAGGCCCAGGCATTGCGCCTGCTGGCGGACCAGTTGGTCGCCGACGGCCTGGTGGCCGAGGGGTATCTGCAGGGTTTGCAGGCGCGCGAGGCGCAAGGTTCGACCTTTCTCGGCCAGGGCATCGCCATTCCCCACGGCACCCCGCAAACCCGCGACCTGGTGTATGCCACCGGCGTGCGCCTGCTGCAGTTCCCCGAGGGCGTGGACTGGGGCGATGGCCAGATCGTCTACCTGGCCATCGGCATCGCTGCCCGGTCCGATGAACACCTGCGCCTGCTGCAACTGCTCACCCGCGCCCTGGGCGAAACCGACCTGGCCGAGGCGCTGCGCCGGGCCAGCTCCGCCGAGGCCCTGCTCAAGTTGCTGCAAGGTGCGCCCCAGGCGTTGGCGCTGGACGCGCAGCTGGTTGGCCTGAACCTGCCCGCCGAAGATTTCGACGAGCTGGCCTGGCGCGGTGCACGCCTGTTGCAGCGCGCCGGATGCGTGGACAGCGGCTTTGCCGCCGTGTTGCAGCAGGCCGAGCCGCTGCCGCTAGGTGAAGGCCTCTGGTGGTTGCACAGTGAACGCCAGGTGCGCCAGCCAGGCCTGGCGTTCATCACCCCGCAACAGCCACTGCGTTACCGCGACCAGCCGCTTAACGGCCTGTTCTGCCTGGCAAGCCTGGGCGCCGCCCATCAGGCCCTGCTCGAACGCCTGTGCGAGGTGCTGATCGAAGGCCGCGGGCAAACCCTGTACCAGGCCACCAGTAGCCGCACCGTGCTCGAAGTGCTCGGTGGCGAGGCCCCGGCCGACTGGCCGAGTGCACGCATCGTGCTGGCCAACCCGCATGGCCTGCATGCGCGCCCGGCCAAGGTGCTCGCGCAGCTGGCCAAGGGCTTCGACGGCGAGCTGCGCCTGCGCCTGCCCGACAGCGGGCAGCCGGCGGTGTCGGTGAAAAGCCTGAGCAAATTGCTCAGCCTCGGCGCCCGGCGTGGCCAGGAACTTGAACTGATTGCCGAGCCGTCGATTGCCGCTGATGCGCTGCCGGTGCTGCTGGCGGCCATCGAGGCGGGGCTGGGCGAGGACGTCGAGCCGCTGCCCACGGCAACCAGCCCGGTTGCCGAGGTTGCCGCGCAGCCCTTGCAGGCACCGCCCGCCGGCAGCCACATCCAGGGCGTAAGCGCCTCCCCAGGCATTGCCAGTGGCCCTGCGCATGTGTGTGTCGAGCGCGACATCGACTACCCGCTGCGCGGCGAATCGCCAGCAGCGGAGCGCCGCAAGCTGCGTGAGGCCCTGGCCGTGGTGAACGCCGACCTGCAGGCGCTGGTGCAGCGCAGCGACAAGGCCATTGGCGAGATCTTCGTCACCCACCAGGAAATGCTCGCCGACCCGGCCTTGGGCGATGACGTGGAACTGCGCCTGGCCCAGGGCGAGAGCGCGCAAGCGGGTTGGATGGCGGTGATCGAAGCTGCCGCACGCCAACAGGAAGCGCTGCAGGACGCCTTGCTTGCCGAACGCGCCGCCGACCTGCGCGACATCGGCCGCCGGGTGCTGGTGCAGCTGTGCGGCGTGCAGGCGCAGGCAGAACCCGAGCAACCCTACGTGCTGGTGATGGGCGAGGTTGGCCCGTCCGACGTCGCCCGCCTGAACCCGGAGCGGGTCGCCGGCATCGTCACCGCCCATGGCGGCGCCACCGCACACAGTGCCATCGTCGCCCGCGCCCTGGGCATTCCGGCAGTGGTTGGCGCTGGCGCCGCGGTGCTGCTGCTCGAACCTGGCACGCCCTTGTTGCTCGATGGCCAGCGTGGGCAGGTCACGGTGGCACCCGCGGCAGACGAGCTGCAACGCGCCCTGGCCGAACGCGACGCGCGCGAGCAGCGCCTGCAGGCCGCCTGGGCCGAGCGCCACGCGCCGGCCGTCACCCGCGACGGCCATGCGGTTGAAGTGTTCGCCAACATTGGCGACAGCAACGGCATCGCCAAGGTGGTGGAGCAGGGCGCCGAAGGCGTTGGCCTGCTGCGCACCGAACTGATCTTCATGGCCCACCCGCAAGCGCCGGATGTGGCCACCCAGGAGGCCGAGTACCGCCGCGTGCTCGACGGCCTGGGCGGGCGGCCGCTGGTGGTGCGTACCCTGGATGTCGGCGGCGACAAACCACTGCCGTACTGGCCGATCGCGGCCGAGGAAAACCCCTTCCTTGGCGTGCGCGGCGTGCGCTTGACCCTGCAGCGCCCGCAGATCATGGAAGACCAGCTGCGCGCCCTGCTGCGCGCGGCCGACCAGCGCCCGCTGCGCATCATGTTCCCGATGGTTGGGCAGGCCCACGAGTGGCGCGAGGCACGCGCCATGGTCGAGCGCCTGCGCCAGGAAATTCCGGTGGCCGACCTGCAGGTCGGGATCATGGTCGAGGTGCCGTCCGCGGCGCTCATGGCGGCGCAACTGGCCCGTGAAGTGGACTTCTTCAGCATCGGCACCAACGACCTCACCCAGTACACCCTGGCCATCGACCGCGGCCACCCGAGCCTGTCGGCCCAGGCCGACGGCCTGCACCCAGCGGTGCTAAGCCTGATCGACATGACCGTGCGCGCCGCCCATGCCCACGGCAAGTGGGTAGGCGTGTGCGGCGAGCTGGCCACCGACCCGCAGGCCGTGGCCGTGCTGCTGGGCCTGGACGTGGATGAACTGAGCGTGGCGGCCCGCAGCATTGCCGAAGTCAAGGCCCTGGTTCGCCAGGCCGATCACCAGACGGCCCGCGCCCTGGCGCGCGAGGCCCTGCAACAAGACAGCGCCGCAGCGGTACGCGCGCTGGTGGAGCGTTACTGAATGGCCAAGATCCTCACCCTGACCCTGAACCCGGCGCTGGACCTCACCCTCAGCCTCGACACCCTGCGCCCCGGCCACGTCAACCGCACCCAGGCCCAGCAAAGCCATGCCGCTGGCAAGGGCCTGAACGTCGCCCAGGTGCTGGCCGACCTGGGCCACCAGGTGACCGTGGCCGGTTTCCTCGGCCAGGACAACCTGCAGCCATTCGAAGCGCTGATCGCCCGCCGTGGCTTTACCGACTGCTTCGTACGCGTGCCCGGCGAAACCCGCAGCAACGTCAAGGTGGTCGAAGCCAACGGCCGGGTCACCGACATCAACGGCCAGGGGCCGGAGGTTGGCGAAGCTGCCCGCGCCGAGCTGTTGCAACGCCTGGCACAGGCCGCGCCGGGGCACGCGGCGGTGGTGGTGGCGGGCAGCCTGCCGCGCGGCATCAGCGCCGCCTGGTTCCGTGACTTGCTGCTGCAGCTCAAGGCACTGGGGTTGAAGGTTGCCCTCGACAGCAGCGGCGAGGCGCTGCGTGCCGGCCTGCAGAGCGCGCCGTGGCTGGTGAAGCCGAACACCGAGGAACTGGGCGAGGTGCTTGGCCTGCCGGTGCATGACCTGGCCGCGCAGCGTGCCGCCGCCGAGCGCCTGTTGGGCAGTGGCGTCGAGCATGTGGTGGTGTCGGCGGGCGAGCAGGGTGTCAGCTGGTTCGCCGCAGGCGTTGCCCTGCAGGCACGCCCGCCGCACGTGCAGGTGGCCAGCACCGTGGGCGCCGGTGATTCGCTGGTGGCCGGTATGGTTCATGGCCTGCTCACCGGGCAAGCCCCGCAACACACCCTGCGCCACGCCACCGCCATTGCCGCCCAGGCCGTGACCCAGGTGGGCTTCGGCATCAACGACCGCGCGCAATTGGCGCAGCTGGAAGCCGCCGTGCAACTGACAGAACAACAAGAGGGTTGCCGATGAACATTGCCATTGTCACCGCCTGCCCCAATGGGCAGGTGTCCAGCGTGCTCAGCGCACGCCTGTTGTCGGCCGCCGCCCAGCGCCGTGGCTGGAAGACCTGCGTTGAAGTGCAGGACGCCGAACACCCCGAACGCCAGCTGAGCGCCGCGCAGATCGCCGAGGCCGACTGGGTGCTGGTGGTCAGCACCGGCCCCGTGGACCTGGCCCGTTTCACCGGCAAGCGCTTGTACCAGAGCAGCCCGGCCCAGGCCCTGGCAGACCGCGAGCATTTTCTTGATGAAGCGGCGGCCAACGCCCAGGTGCAGGTTGCCGAGCCGCTCGCCCAGGCGCCCGCTGCCGCCACACGCATCGTCGCGGTAACCGCCTGCCCGACCGGCGTGGCGCACACCTTCATGGCCGCCGAAGCCTTGCAGCAGGCCGCCCAGCAACTGGGTTACCAACTGACGGTGGAAACCCAGGGCTCGGTGGGGGCACGCAACCCACTGTCGGCCCAGGCCATCGCCGAAGCCGACGTGGTGCTGCTGGCCGCCGACATCGAGGTGCCCACGGCACGCTTTGCCGGCAAGCGCATCTACCGCTGCGGCACCGGCATCGCCCTCAAGCAGGCCCAGGCGACCTTGGGCAAGGCGCTGGCCGAGGCCAAGGTGGAAAGTGCAGGCGATGCAGCCGCTGCGCCAAGCGCCAAGGCGGAAAAGGCCGGGGTGTACAAGCACCTGCTGACCGGCGTGTCGTTCATGCTGCCGATGGTGGTGGCCGGCGGTTTGCTGATCGCCTTGTCGTTCGTCTTCGGCATCGAGGCCTACAAGGAACCTGGCACCTTGCCAGCGGCGTTGATGCAGATCGGCGGCGAAGCGGCGTTCAAGCTGATGGTGCCGTTGCTGGCCGGCTACATTGCCTGGTCCATCGCCGACCGCCCGGGCCTGGCGCCGGGGATGATCGGCGGCTTGCTGGCAAGCACCCTCGGGGCCGGGTTCATTGGCGGCATCGTCGCCGGTTTTCTTGCCGGTTACAGCGCCAAGGCCATTGCCCGCTGGGCCAAGCTGCCGAGTAGCCTGGAGGCGCTCAAGCCGATTCTGATCATTCCACTGTTGGCCAGCCTGTTCACGGGCCTGGTGATGATCTACGTGGTCGGCCAGCCGGTCGCGGCCATGCTCGAAGGCCTCACGCACTTTCTCGACAGCATGGGCACCACCAACGCCATTCTGCTGGGGCTGCTGCTGGGCGGCATGATGTGCGTCGACCTGGGCGGGCCGATCAACAAGGCGGCGTATGCGTTCTCGGTGGGGCTGCTGGCCTCGTCCAGTTATGCCCCGATGGCGGCGACCATGGCCGCGGGCATGGTGCCGCCGATTGGCCTGGGCCTGGCCACCTTCCTGGCCCGGCGCAAGTTCGCCCAGAGCGAGCGCGAGGCGGGCAAGGCGGCATTGGCGCTGGGGCTGTGCTTCATCTCCGAAGGGGCGATTCCGTTCGCCGCCAAGGACCCGCTGCGGGTGATTCCGGCGAGCATCGCCGGTGGCGCGTTGACCGGGGCATTGTCGATGTACTTTGGCTGCAAGCTGATGGCGCCCCATGGCGGGCTGTTCGTGTTGCTGATTCCCAATGCCATCAACCACGCGTTGTTGTATTTGCTGGCGATCGTGGCCGGGAGCCTGGTGACGGCGGTGGTGTATGCGGTGATCAAGAAGAGCGAGCGGGTGGAGTTGGCGGTGGCGCCGGTTAAAGGTTAGCGGTTTGTGGTGGCCTTGCCGGCCCTTTCGCGGGGCAAGCCCGCTCCTACAGGATTAACACCGGCGGTCCTTGTAGGAGCGGGCTTGCCCCGCGAAAGGGCCGGCCCAGGCTAGCGCCGATGCTTCTGCCGCAACGGCACCAGCAGGTCGGCCAGCCCGTTATGGTCAACCTCATGCATCAACGCCAACAACCCCCCAAGCTCCCCCGCTGGAAACCCCTTGCGCGCAAACCAGGCCAGGTAGTCCCCCGGCAGGTCGGCAATGATCCGCCCCTGGTATTTGCCAAATGGCATGGTGCGGGTCACCAGCAGTTCGAGCATTTCCGGTTTCATCGCGCAGCCCTGGCAGTGAATGAGCGCCGACCATACTGCAATCTGCACGGGCACCCAAGCGGTAATCATGCATAACACCGCTTCCGGTGTTCGTTAGGCTTTTTATAAGTCATTGTTTTTTAAAGAATTATTGAAAAATACAAGCCTGGCACGAAGGCTGCTCCATTACAGATGACTATCACCTGCCTAGGAGTCTGTGCCATGAGCAACCCCAACAAAGACGTAATCGACGTACTCAACGACCTGATCGAGTACAGCAAGGACGGCGAAAAGGGCTTCAAGGCGTCGGCCGATGACGTGAAGAACCCCAGCCTCAAGGCGTTCTTCGTCCAGCGCGCCGGCGAATGCGCCAACGCAGCCGCTGAGCTGCAAAGCGAAGTGCGTCGCCTGGGCGGCGACCCGGAAACCACCACCAGCATCAGCGGTGACCTGCACCGAGGCTGGGTGAACCTGAAGTCGATGGTTACCGGCAAGGACGAAGAAGCGGTGCTCAACGAAGTGGAGCGTGGTGAAGACCATGCCCTGAAAGCCTACAAGGAAGCCCGCGAGAAGCTGGTGAAGCTGGGCCGCATGGCCAGCGACAGCAGCTATGCACTGGTGGAAAAACAGCTGCAAGGCGTGCAGCGCAACCACGACCAGGTCAAGGCGCTGCGTAACGCGGCCCGCGCCCAGTCCTAGGCCAGCGGCCCCTCTACCTGGTTGCGGCCATTGGCCTTGGCCCGGTAGAGCGCTTCATCCGCGGCGCCCAGTAGCCGTGAAAGGTCCTGCTGGGTGCCGGGGGTGTAAACGCCGATGCCGATGCTCACCGTCACCGAGTGGGCATCGTCGGCAAACGGCGCCAAGGCTTCCACCCTCGCGCGAATGCGCTCGGCCAACATGGCTGCACCGTGCTGTTCGGTTTCTGGCAGCACCACCTGAAACTCCTCGCCGCCATAGCGTGCCGCCAGGTCCGCAGGCCGGCGTATGCACTGCTCCATGGCCTTGGCCACCTCGCGCAGGGCATGGTCGCCACCGGCATGGCCGTGGCGCTGGTTGAACGCCTTGAAGTGATCCACATCCACCATCAGTACCGCCAGCGGCTTGCGATTGCGCTGGGCGCGTGACCATTCCTGGCGCAGCACCTGGTCGAGGCGGCGGCGGTTGGCCAGCCCGGTCAGGCTGTCGGTGGCGGCCAGTGCTTCCAGGCCTTGCTCGGCTTCATGGCGGCGGCGCAGCTCGCGGCCCAGCAGCAACGTCAGCCAGAGGATACCGATGCACAGCGTTCCGGTGGCGACGCTGACCACAATGGCCGTGCGCCGCCACGACTGGAACACCTCATCGGCCGAATGCACCACCAGCACAATCAGCGGCAGGTCGGCCACCCGGGCGAAGGTGTACATGCGTTGGGTGCCATAGATGCTGGAGCGGGCGGTGAAGCTGCCGCTGTGTTCGCCCAGGATGCGCTTGAAGTTGGGGCGGTCGGCGAAATTGGTGCCGATCAGCGGGTCTTGGCTGCGGGTGGGTTGCCGGGCCAGCAGTTGGCCGTCGGTGTTGAGCAGGTTGATGCTGCTTTCCTCGCCGATGTCCAGGCGCTGGAACAGCTCGTTGAAATAGGACAGGCGCAGGGCACCGGCGGCAAGGCCTGCAAAGCTGCCGTCTGCCCCCGGTATGCGCCGGCTGAAGCTGATGCACCAGTCCAGGTTGCCCAGGCGCGCCTTGAATGGCGGGCTGATGAACAGGCCCAGCCCCGGGTTGTGGCGGTGGGCGCGAAATGCCTCGGTGTCGGCAAAATTGGCCTGGCGCGGTTTCACGCTGATCGAATCGCCCACCACATCGCCGTTGGCGTCGAGCCAGAGGATGTCACCGCGCACCGGGGCGGCGAAGGTCTGGTTGAACAGGATCTGTTGGCGCAGGCGTGGCCTGACCTGCAGCAGCTCCGGGTGCTGCACCGCCCAGATCAGCCCGCGCAGGGATTGGTCGTAGAGCTCGACGTTGCGCAGGATGTCGCTTTCGATCAGCTGCACGATATTGCCGGACGAGCGTATGGCCGACTGTTCGACATTATCGCGCTCGCGGCCCAGCAAATAGCTGACGATGGCCACGATGGCGAGCACGGCAAGGCAACTGCCCAGGTTGAGGAACAGCTCGGGGTGCGACCTGTAGAGTGCGAAACGCGAGGTTGAAGTGGGCATGCGCGCTACTGCTGAGGCAGGGCCATTTTCGGCGGGCGACATTTTAGGGAAGCGCGGATTGTCGGACAAGATTTGTCCGACGGAATCGTATGGAGCCTACCCATCGAATTGTAGGAGCGGGCTTGCCCCGCGAAGCAGGCAACCCGAGGCTTGGCACCGGCTGTGCCGGTGTTCGCGGGGCAAGCCCGCTCCTACAAAGGCTCTACAGCAGGGATCAGAAGATGTTCAGTGGGTAATCGACGATCACCCGCACTTCGTCGTTGTCGCTGGAGCCGTCGATGGCGGCGTAGCCTTGGCTGCCGCGGTGGGTGGCATAGCGCACTTGCACGGCCAGGTCTTTCAGGTCGCCTTCCTGGAACACGTATTTCACGTCCAGGTCGCGCTCCCAGTGCATGGCGTTCTTGCCATCGGCGCTGTAGTAGCTGTAGTGGGGGTTGTCCTGGCTGGCCTTGGTCAGGTCTGCCTCACCGCGCGAGTACGACAGGCTGCTGCTCAGGCCCGGAATGCCGAGGCCGGCGAAGTTGTACTCGTATTGCAGCTTCCACGACCGCTCGTTCGGCGCGTTGAAGTCCGAGTACATGCGCGAGTTGTCCAGGTAAATGCTGTCGCCCAGGTTGATGTAGTCGAACGGCGTGTTGCCGTTGACCCGCTGGTAGGCGGCGGTGATGCTGTGGTAACCGGCATTGACCGTGAAGTGCAGGCTGTAGGTGTTGTTGTCGATCTTGCCCAGCAGCGCCCGGCCGGTGTCCTGGGTGTGGTAGAAGTGCACGCCCGGGTTCAGGCTGACCAGGTCGTTGACCACGTAGGTGTAGTCGAAGTCAGCGTAGTACTGGTTCCAGATGTCCTTGAGCTCGGCGGCATACAGGTTGGTGGTGACGTTCTCGGTGCCGCTCCACGAGGCGCCCGCCCAGCTCAGGTGCTTGCTCTTTTCGTGCTCGTCCAGGCTGCCGTAGTAGGTGTCGATACGGCGGTGGCCACTCTGGTTGTAGGGGTGGGTGAAACTGACCTGGCCACCTTCGAGCAGCAGCCCGTCGATGCTGTGGTTGGTCAGGCTTACGCCGCGGAAGGTCTGCGGCAGCATGCGGGTTTCACCCCCGGCGATGACCGGGTTGGTGAGGAACAGGTCACCGGCCTTGAGTTCGGTGTCGAAGGCCTTGAGCTTCACCGCCGCGCCTGCGGTAGAGAACGAATGCGGGGCTGCGCCCAGTTCGCCGTCGTCCTTGATGTGCTCAGGCAGGATGCTGGTGCCGGCATGGCCGCCACCGCCGTCGAGTTTCAGGCCCAGGATGCCGTGGGCGTCGATGCCGAAGCCGACGGTGCCCGCGGTGTAACCCGACTCGAAGCGTGCGACTGCGCCCTGGCCCCACTCGCGGGTATCGCGGGCGCCGGGGTTGTGGCTGTCGCGGTTGAAGTAGGCATTACGAAAATGCAGGTTGAGGGACGAACCTTCGATGAAGCCATCAGCCTTGTCTTCATCTGCCTGGGCGGCGAACGGGATCGTTGCAGTCAACGCAATGAACAGCGGGGTAAAACGGAACGCGGAAGGCACCGGTACTAGCTCCTTTGGTCTGACGGTGGGGCAGTTTTTATTTTTGAATGTGCAGCTTTCTTATGGGTGAACGTACAGCCGGGCTGAGAGTTAAGGCACATAAAAAAAGCCGCTGATCGGCAGCGGCTTTAAAAGGCTAACATAACGGCACCGACGGTGCCCATGGCGTAGCCAAGGGAAAAACGGAGCGGGAGCGGCGTGCGATCAGCTGTCGGCATTGGCGTCGCTGGCGACTTTCGAAGCAGTCTGCTCTGCATCTTTGCCAGCGTCGGCCTTGTGTGCGATAGCGTCGCGCGATTCCTGATGAACGGCGGCAAGTTCTGCGTTACGGGCAACGAACGCCGGGGATTCTTCGGCCATGGCCAGGGGCGACAACAACAGGGACGACAGGACGAAAACGCTGGCAATACCCATACTGTTGGACATTTGAAACTACCTTCTTGCGCGGGCAAGTGTGAATGAGGACAGGGCTAAAGTTAGTCCGTTAAGTGCTGCGGAAACAGCCTCTTTGGCGATAAGCACTGTTGCGCAAAAGGTAAGGATGGCTCAGGTCACACCCGGGTAGGAGCGACCGTAGGTCGCGATGGGCTGCCGTGCAGCCCCAGCAATGTTCGCCACAGCACGGAAGCGGGCCGCTGCGCGTCCCGATCGCGACCTCCGGTCGCTCCTACAGGGCGCTTGCCGGCAGGCGGATACCAAAGGTATTGGCCCCGGCGCCGCTGCGCACGAACACTTCGCCGCCATGCATCACGGCAATCGCCTTGACGATCGCCAGCCCCAGCCCATGGTTGCCGCCGCCGCTGTTGCTGCGCGCCGCATCCACGCGGTAGAAGCGCTCGAACAGCAGCGGCAGGTGCGCCTCATCGATGGCCGGCCCCGGGTTGCTGACGGCAATGCTGACCTGCTCCGGCGCCGCCTCGATCTGCACGCGAATCACCTGGTTGGGCGCGGTGTGCTGCACGGCATTGTTCAGCAGGTTGATCAGCGCCCGGCGCAGCTGGGCCTTTTCGATCGGCGCCTGGGCATCGCCGCTGACGCTGACCCTGACCTGGGCGTCTTCGAGGATGTAGTCCAGGTAGTCCAGGGTGGTGGCCACTTCCTCGGCCAGTGACGCCTGGGTCAGCGCCGTGGCCTTGCTGCCTTGGTCGGCGTTGGCCAGGAACAGCATGTCGTTGATGATGCTGCGCAGGCGCTCCAGCTCCTCAAGGTTCGACTGCAGCACCTCGAAGTAATGCTCGGCACTGCGCCCCCGGGTGAGGGCCACCTGGGTCTGGCCGATCAGGTTGGTCAGCGGCGAGCGCAGTTCGTGGGCCACGTCGGCGTTGAATGCCTCCAGCCGCGAATAGGCTTGGCTCACGCGGTCCAGCGCGGCATTGAAGGCTCCGGCGAACTGCGCCAGTTCCGGCGCCAGGTTCACCGTTTGCAGGCGCCCGTCCAGGCGCGGCGGGGCCAGCGCCTGGGCTTCCACCGACAGCGCCAGCAATGGGCGCAGGCCAATGCGCGCCACCCAGTAACCCAGCACCGAGGCCAGCAGCACGCCGAGCACGGCAAGGCCGACGATGGCCACCAGCAGGCTGTGCTGGGCCTGCCAGAACGTTTCGGTGTCGATGCCGATCAGAAAGCGCAGCGGCGGGCGCTCGCCCAGAGCCGGCAGCTCGCTGACCAGCACCTTGTACGGGTAGGGCCGGTCGGGCAGGCGCAGGTCGCGCATGCCTTGCGGGCCTTCGCCAAAGGCGCGCACCAGTTCGCTGGGGTGGCCGTATTCGTAGGCCGGGTTGCTGCTGACCACCCAGAAGCGAATGCGCTTGTCTTCCTCGCTGAGCAGGTTGAGCTTGTTGTTGATCTTGGCCCAATGCTCGGGGGTGCCGAAGCGGTTGAGGGTGGATTCGAGCACGCTGAAGCGCGCATCCAGCTCGGCCTCGGGCAGCAGGTCGAGGCTGCGGTCGACCTGGCGGTACAACGCCGAGCCAATCAGTACGAACACCGCCAGCGCCACCAGGATGAACAGCGCCGACAGGCGCAGGGCAATGGAATTAACCGGCACGGTTTTCCAGGACATAGCCCATGCCTCGAATGGTGTGCAGCAACTTGTTGTCGAACGGCCCGTCGAGCTTGGCACGCAGGCGCTTGATGGCCACTTCGACGACATTGGCGTCGCTGTCGAAGTTGATGTCCCACACCAGCTCGGCGATGGCGGTCTTGGAGAGGATTTCGCCCTGGCGCCGGGCCAGCACGCTGAGCAGCGAGAACTCCTTGGCGGTCAGCTCCAGGCGCTGGCCGCTGCGGCTGGCCTTGCGTGCCATCAGGTCGATCCACAGGTCGCCCACCTGGATCTGCAGCGGTTCGTGGCTGCTGCTGCGCCGGGTCAGGGCCTGCAGCCGGGCCACCAGTTCCAGGAACGAGAACGGCTTGCCCAGGTAGTCGTCGGCGCCTTCGCGCAGGCCGTGGATACGGTCCTCCACGCGCTCGCGGGCGGTGAGCATGATCACCGGCGTCTGCTTGCGCGCCCGTAGCGCACGCAGCACGCCGTAGCCGTCCAGGCCCGGCAGCATCACGTCGAGCACGATCACCGCGTAGTCGCCCTCAAGCGCCAGGTGCAGGCCGTCGATGCCATCGCGCGCCAGGTCCACGGTAAAGCCCTGCTCGGTGAGGCCGCGATGCAGGTAGTCGGCGGTTTTTTCTTCGTCTTCGATGATCAGCACACGCATGGTCTTGTCCTAACTGGCACTGGGCGCCGCCGCACGGGCAGCCTGGCGGCGGTGGAACAGGCGCTCCAGGGCCAAGTATATGACCGGGGTGGTGAACAGCGTCAGCGCCTGGCTCACCAGCAGCCCGCCCACCACGGCAATGCCCAGCGGTTGGCGCAGCTCGGCGCCGGCGCCGAAGCCGAACATCAGCGGCACCGCGCCCAGCAGGGCGGCGAGGGTGGTCATGATGATCGGCCGGAAGCGCGTCAGGCACGCCTGGCGGATCGCCTGCTCGGGCGTCATGCCCTGGTGGCGCTGGGCTTCCAGGGCGAAGTCGATCAGCAGGATGCCGTTTTTCTTGACGATGCCGATCAGCAGCACCACCCCGATCAGGCCCATGATGCTGAAGTCCTGGCCCATGCCCCAGAGCAGAATCAGCGCACCCAGGCCCGCCGAGGGCAGGGTGGAAATGATCGTCAGCGGGTGCACGAAGCTCTCGTAGAGCACGCCAAGGATGATGTACACCGCCACCAGCGCGGCCAGAATCAGCCATGGCTGGCTCGACAGCGAGCTTTGGAAGGCCTGGGCTGCGCCCTGGAAGTTGCCGCTGATCGAGTCGGGCATGCCCAGCTCGCGCTGGGTGCGCTCAAGGATTTGCACCGCATCGCCCAGGGCCACGCCGGGGGCCAGGTTGAACGACAGGTTGGCCGCCGGGAACAGCCCGTCGTGGCTGATCGACAGCGGCCCGGTGCTGGGCGGCGCAACATGCGCCAGGGCCGACAGTGGCACCATCTCGTTGGTCAGCGGCGAGCGCAGGTAGAAGAAGTTCAGGCTCTCGGCCTTGCCGCGCTGCTGGGCGTCCAGCTCCAGGATCACCTTGTACTGGTTGGTTTCGGTCTGGAATTCGCTGATCTGGCGCTGGCCGAAGGCGTCGTACAGCGCCTGGTCGACGTCGGTGGTGGTCAGGCCGAAGCGCGCCGCCGCCTGGCGGTCGATGTCGATGCGGGTGACGCTGGCACCCAGTTGCAGGTCGTTGGACAAGTCACGAAAGGCTGGGTTTTCCCGCAGGCGCTCGGTCAGGCGCTGGGTCCACAGGTTCAGCGCCACGCCGTCGTTGCTCTTGAGCACGTACTGGTACTGGGTGCGCGACGGGCCGGAGCTGAGGTTGATGTCTTGCCCGGCGCGCATGTACAGGACAATGCCCGGCACCTGGGCCAGTTTCGGCCGCAGCCGGTCGATCAGCTCGCTGGCGGTGACATCGCGCTCGCCAGGGGGCTTGAGGGAAATCCAGAAGCGGCCGTTGGCGATGGTCTGGTTGCTGCCGGTGACGCCCACCGAGTGGGAATAGGCGCGCACCGCCGGGTCGTCACCGATGATCTTGGCCAGCGCCAGGTGCTTCTCGACCATGGCCGGGTACGACACGTCCGCCGCTGCCTCGGTGGTGCCCAGGATGAAGCCTGTGTCTTGCAGCGGGAAGAAGCCTTTGGGGATGCCAATGTAGCCGGCCACCGCCAGGGCCAGGGTCAGGCCGAACACGCCGAGGGTCAGGCGGCGGTGGGCCAGGGCACGGTCCAGGCCTTTTTCGTACCGTTTCAGCAGGCGCTCACCGAAGCCGCCTTGGTGTTCACCCGGTGGCCGGCGCATGAACAGCGCGCACAGGGTGGGAGCCAGGGTCAGCGATACCACCACCGAAATCAGGATGGTGGAGGTGGCGGTGAGGGCGAATTCCTTGAACAGCCGGCCTACCACGCCGCCCATGAACAGCAGCGGGATGAACGCGGCGATCAGCGAGAAGCTGATCGACACCACGGTGAAGCCGATCTCGCCGGCGCCCTTGAGCGCCGCGGTGCGGCTGTCGTCGCCGGCTTCCAGGTGGCGGTGGATGTTCTCCACCACGACGATGGCGTCGTCGACCACGAAGCCCACGGCGATGACGATGGCCACCAAGGTCAGGTTGTTCAGGCTGAATCCGAGCACGTACATCAGCGCGCAACTGGCGATCAGCGAGACGCCAAGCACGCTGGACACCACCAGGGTTGCCGACCACTGGCGCAGGAACAGCGCCATCACCCCGATCACCAGGGCCACGGCGATCATCAGGGTCAGCTCCACCTCGTGCAGGGAGGCGCGGATGGTTTGGGTACGGTCCTGCAGCACCGACACCTCGACCGAGGCCGGGAGCATTTCCTGCAGCCTGGGCAGGGCGTCCAGCACCCGGTCGACGGTGTCGACGATATTCGCCCCGGGCTGGCGGAACACCACCAAGTTCAACCCCTGCTGGTCGCCCGACCAGGCCTTGACGTAGGCGTTCTCGGCGCCGTTGATGACCTTGGCCACGTCCTTGAGGTGCACCGGTGCGCCGTTGCGGTACGAGACGATCAGCTGGGCGTAGTCCTCGGGGTGGAACAGCTGGTCGTTGGCCGCGATGGTCGACACGCTGTGCTCGCCATACAGCGCACCCTTGGCCAGGTTCAGGCTGGTTTGCTGGATGGCCAGGCGCACGTCGGCCAGGGTCAGGCCGATGGCGGCTAGTTTTTCAGGCTGCGCCTGCACGCGAATGGCCGGGCGCAGCTGGCCGGTGATGTTGATCAGGCCAACCCCGTCGATCTGGCTGAGCTGGCGCGCCAGCAAGGTTTCGGCGTAGTCGCTGAGGTCGTTGCCGGGCATTTGCGCGGAACTGACGGTGAGGATCAGCACCGGGCTGTCAGCCGGGTTGACCTTGCGCCAGGTGGGCGGGTTGGGCAGGTCCTGGGGCAGGCGCGCGGTGGCGGTGTTGATCGCCGCTTGTACTTCCTGGGCGGCGGTGTCGATGTTCTTGTCGAGGGTGAACTGCAGAATCAGCGTGGTCGAGCCCAGGGCGCTGCTGCTGGTCATCTGGGTCATGCCGGGGATGGCGCTGAACTGCACCTCCAGGGGCGTCGCCACCGACGAGGCCATGGTTTCCGGGCTGGCGCCGGGCAGGGCGGCGGTGACCTGAATGGTCGGGAAGTCGGCTTCCGGCAGCGGCGCCACTGGCAGGCGCGGGAAGGCGATGGCGCCCAGCAGCACCAGGGCGAAAGTCAGTAGCAGGGTGGCGATGGGGTGGTCGATGCACCAGGCGGAAACACCGTTGCGGCTGTTCATGGCTGGTTCCCGCCATCGGCCATTTGCGCAGGCGCCGGGGCGTCGGGCGCTACCTCAACCCGGGCGCCGGGCTTGAGCCGCGACTGGCCGTCGAGCACCAGGCGTTCACCGGGCTTGACCCCGGCGATGATGGTTTGGTCGCTGTCCTGGTAGATCACCTTGACTGGCACGCTGGTCACCTTGTCGCCGTCCAGGCGGTACACGAAGTGTCCGTCGATGCCGCGTTGCACCACCGGTGGCGGCACTACCAGGGCGTTTTCCTCGACGGCGGTGCGCAGGCGAATGGTCACCAGCTGGCCGGGCCACAGGCGGCCGTCCTTGTTGTCGAACTCGGCTTTTACCCGCACCGTGCCGGTGGTGGCGGAAATCTGGTTGTCGATCAGCGCCAGGTGGCCTTCGCCGAGCAGGTTGCGCTCGCCGTCGGCGTCCATGTAGGCCTGCACCAGCGCTGGGGTGGGGGCTTTGAGCAGGGTTTGCAGGGTGGGCAGCATCTGTTGCGGCAGGGCGAACTCGATGGCGATGGGGTCGATCTGGGTAACGCTGAACAGGCCTTGGGTGTCGCTGGTACGCACCAGGTTGCCGGGGTCGACATTGCGGATGCCCACGCGGCCGGTCACGGGGGAGCGGATTTGCGTGTACGAGAGTTGCACCTGGGCATTGGCGATGGCGGCCTGGTTGCCCTTGACCGTGGCCTGCAGCTGGTTCACCAGGGCTTGTTGTTGGTCGAGGGTCTGTTTTGACACGCCGTCGTCGGTGCTGAGCAGGCGGTAGCGCTTGAGGTCGACCCCGGCCACCTGGATTTGCGCCTGGCTCTGGCCGAGCTGGGCCTGGGCCTGGTCGAGTTGGGCGCGAATGGCGCGGTCGTCGAGGGTGGCGAGCAGGTCGCCTTCCTTGACCCACTGGCCTTCCTTGACCAGCACCTGGGTGAGCACGCCTTCGACCTGGGGGCGCACGTCGACGCTGTGCAGTGACAGCACCGAGCCGATGGCGCTGGCAAAGCGCGGGACGTCCTGTTGGGCGACGCTGACCACGCGCACCGGGATGGCGGTTTGCGCATGGTTGGCGGGTGCCTCCCGGCGCTGGCCGTACCACACGCCCAGGGCTGCCAGGGCGAGCAGGGTGAGGCCGGCGAGAAGGAGGGGGCGGGATGGACGTCGCATCGGTGCGGGGACCTTGGCCATGGGGGATGGAGGGGTGTATTGCAAGCTTATAGCGGTTTGAACGGGTCGGGAGCGTGACGGCTGGCTGACAGCGGTGACAGGTTGGGGGTGGGTTCTGGGTGGGGCCGGGGTGTTCGCCTTGAAATGTTGGTTGGGTTTGAGATCGAGCGCCGCCCGCGCGGCGCATCGCGAGCTCTGCTCGCTCCTACGTCTGTTTCGGGCCAGTGTTCATGTGGCCACCGCGCGCAATGGCGCAGGCGTAATTGGCCCGAAAAAACGTAGGAGCGAGCGGAGCTCGCGATGCGCCGCTTCAAGGCATGCACCTGTACGAACATTCCGAATCTAAAACCAAACGCTTCAAGACCCAGGCCATGACGAATTATCCTACGAACTCTGTCGGATGGCGTCTGATATTCAGGGAACTGTTTCAGCGATAACTTCATGGTTCGCCAACAACGGCGAGCGGCTGTGAGAAGCTGCGTTGCGACCATTTCAATGCCATCGAGTCATGGCAGCCGTGCGCGTGCAGACTTCGGTCTGAGCCGCGGTGATGGCGCGCGGTTTTCTCACCTCGCGTACGGCTGCCACCCTATCCGTGAGAACGAATCGCGGCGCCTGAAGGGTGTTCGCCTTGAGAGGTTGGTTGGGTTTGAGATCGAGCGCCGCCGCAAACCTCAAGGCATGCACCGCCCCGGCCTACCTAAAACCCAATGAACGCATAAAAAACCGGCGCCTCAGCGGTGGTTCGCAAGCCCAGCCCCCGCAACTCGCCAACCAGCTCAGGCCGCTCCACATGCAGCGTCCAGCCACCCTCGGCCCCCTCCGAAATCTGGGCCAACGCCGCAGCAAAAGCCGACATGTCCGGCAGGTAAGCGGTAAACCCGTCGCCCTTCAACGCACTGGTGGTCATCCCCAGTGCCTGGCAAACGGCAACCTTGGCCGCAATGTCATCCCGATCGGCCTGGCGTGAGGCCTGCACCAGCGCCGCCAGGGCCGGGTCCACTGGGATTGCCCCATGAATCAACTCAGGCCCCTGCTCCCAAGCCTCGGGCGGGCAATCCTTGTTCTCGGGCCGCAGCGGAATATGTGGGTTGATCTCCACCGGGTAGATACGGCACACCAACGGCCGGTTCTCATAGATCCGACACAGGTCGTTGTCGTCAAGGTTGCGGCAACGCCCGGGGTTGAACGCCGCGAATGTCACCGACACACGGATTTCACCCTGGCCGCAGGGCACCGGGTGCGAGCGGCGCAGCACGTGCTCGCGCTGCGCTGGCGGCATGCCCGGCCCATCGGCCACGCAGCCTTCGATCAGCACCACCACCTGGCCACCGGCAGCTGCCCACTGGCGAGCTTCGTCCAGGGTCAGCGGCACATGGTGGCCGGTACAGCACTTTCCACAACCGGTACAGGCAAACCGCAGGCTGTCGTTCACTGGGCGCCCGGGTTCCATTCGCTGACGTACGCATGCTGCTGTTTACGGTCATACAGGCAAAGCTCGGTGCCAGTGCGCTGCTGCATGTGCTTTTGCGGGTACACGCCTTCAATCAGCAGGGCGCTGAAACCCACCTGGTCATCGAACTCGGCAGGCTTGCCACGGGCGTGGGCGTCCTTGAACTGGCTGGCGGCCAGGCAGGCCTTGAGCATCTGCTGGCGCTGCTCGTTCCAGGCCTGGCTGCTGGAAGCCTGGGCGGCACCGCTGAACAGTGCGCAGGCGATCAGGAGGGAGCTAAGAAACTTCATACGCGGTTCCGGGAATTTATCCGAGGGGCGCGAATTATGCCCGAGTCATCCCTGGCGGCAAGCCAGGGAGTTTGTCGCTGAATATAACAACACGCTCTTCAGCGCTCGGCAAACACCACGGTGCGGGCGGCAGTCACCAGGCAGTCGGTGAGGTCGGGTGAGGAGAATTTGGTAAGGATGGCGTTGGCCCCGGCGAGCTTGGCTTTTTCGCTGCTCATGGCGCTGTCCAGCGAGGTGTGCAGCAGCACGTAGAGGTGCTGGAAGTCGGGGGTTTCGCGCAGGGTGCGGGTGAAGGCGTAGCCGTCCATCTCGGACATCTCGATGTCGGAGACGATGATATTGATCTCCTGGGGGCTGCCCTGCAGCTCCAGCAACACGTTGATCGCATCCTTGGCGCTGCGCGCTGTGTGGCAGTCGATGCCGAGGTTGCGCAGGGTGTGCACCGACTGTTGCAGCGCCACCTGGCTGTCGTCGACCACCAGGATGTTGGCAGCAGCGAGCAGGCTTGCGTCTTCCTCGCTGAGTTCACCGGGGTTCGGCTCGGGTTCGGGCGTGGCGATGCCGTGGATGACTTTTTCGATGTCCAGCACCTGCACCAGGGTGTTGTCCACCCGGGTGACACCGGTGATGAACGAGCGGTTGCCGGAGCCGAACGGCGGCGGTTTGATGTCGGTGCTCAGGCAATGGACGATGCGGCTCACGGCCTGCACGTGCAGGCCCTGGCGCGAGCGGCTGATCTCGGTGACGATCAGGCAGCCGCCCTGTGGGTCTTCCAGTGGGCGTTCGCCGATGGCCCGGGACAGGTCGATCACCGACAGCGAATTACCGCGCAGGGTAGCTACGCCTTTTACGTGCGGGTGCGATTCAGGCAGTTTGGTCAGCGGCGGGCAGGGGATGATTTCGCTGACCTTGAGCAGGTTGATTGCCATCAGCTTGCCGCTGCGCAGGGTGAACAGCAGCAGGGACAACGAGTCCGCGCGGGCATTTTGCGTGGCCATGGTGACCTTCGTGGGAAACAGGGGATAACGGGTTATCGGCCTGGATCGCCTGCGCTTTAGCTTGATTGTGTTGGCACCGCTAGCGCGGTGCATCGCGAGCTTTGCTCGCTCCTACAGGATGGATGCAGCTCAGGTAGGAGCGAGCGTAGCTCGCGATGCGGCGCCTAAGCGGCGCTCAGGGGTCAACGCTCGCGCAAGGCCTCGCGGGCGCGGTTCAGGGGCTTGATCAGGTAATCGAGAATGGTCTTCTCGCCGGTGCGGATATCCACCGTCGCCACCATCCCTGGCACGATCGCAAAGTGCTTGCCAGCCTTGTTCTGCAGGCTGTCCTGCTCGGTGCGAATGAACACCCGATAGTAATAGATCTCCGGCTTCACCTCGTCCTGCAGGGTGTCTGGCGAAATGCCCACTACCTTGCCTTCGAGCCCGCCGTACACCGAATAGTCATAGGCACTGATCTTCACCTTGGCCGCCTGGTCGGGGTGGATGAAGGCGATGTCCCGTGGTGCGATGCGGGTTTCCACCAGCAACCGTTCGTCCAGCGGCACGATCTTCATCACCTGGCCGCCGGGCTGTACCACGCCGCCCAAGGTGTTGACCTCGATGTCCTTGACGATGCCGCGTACCGGCGAGCGCAGGGTCAGGCGCGTCAGCGAATCGCTGCGCCCGCGAATCACTTCCGACAAACTGTCGGCCTCGGCGCTGGCCTTGGCCAGCTCCTCGCGCGCCCGCACCAGGTACTCGGAGCGGGCCTCGTTGGCCTTGAGTTCCAGCTCCGAACGCTGGCGGTTCAGGCGAATCACCTCCACCCGGCTGGACGCACCCATCTTGGCCAGGTTCTCGGTGATCTTCAGCTCCGCACGCACCAGGCGCAGCGAATCCTCGATGCCGGCCAAGGTCTGCTCCAGGCCGCGACGGCGGGTTTCGTACAGGGCCGTTTCGGCGTCGATCAGCTCGGGGGAGTCCTTCAGGCTTTCGGGGAAACTCAGCGGCTTGCCGGTGACCTCGGCGCGCAGGCGGGCCACGCTGGCCTTGGCTGCACGGTACTTGGCCTCGCTTTCGCCCACGCTGGAGGCAGTTTTGGTTGGGTCGAGCTGGGCCAGCACCTGGCCGCGCTCGACCAGGTCGCCTTCGGCCACGTTCATTTCAGCAACGATGCCGCCCTCGAACGACTGGATCACCTGCTCCCGTGAACTGGGGATCACCTTGCCGGTGCCAGTGGACACCTCGGTGACCTCGAACCAGGCAGCCCAGGCCAGGAACGCGGCGAGCATCGCCGCGCAGATCGTGATGATGCGCCCGGCGCGCAGCACGGCCTGCTCATCCTGGCCGTCCAGGTAGGACGCGGGGAGTTCGTGTTGGCTCATGCCTGCACTCCTTGCAGCTTGGCCAGGGCGGCGTCGCGCTGGTCGTCGATGACGATACGCCCGCCGTCCAGCACGATGATGCGCTGTACCCGCTGCAGCACGCTGAGGCGGTGGGTGGCGATCACCAGGGTACGGCCCTGGCAGAAGCGGTCGAGGTTATCCAGCAGCTTGCGCTCGGTGGTGTCGTCCAACGAGGCGGTGGGTTCGTCGAGCAACAGCACCTGCGGCTGGCGCACCAGCAGGCGCGACAGCACCAGGGCCTGGCGCTGGCCGCCGGAAAGGCCCTGGCCACCTTCGAGAATCAGGTGGTCGAGGCCCTTGGGCAGGCGGCGGACGAATTCCAGCGCGCCGGTGGCGGCCAGGGCCGCCACCAGTTCCTGGTCGCTGGCCTGGCCGGCACCGAGGGTGAGGTTTTCCCGCAGGGTGCCGTGGAACAGCCGTGCGTACTGCGCCAGCAAACCGACGTCGCGGCGCAGGTCGGCGGGGTCGAGGTGGTCCATGGCGATACCGTCCAGGCTGACCTCGCCCTGGGCCAGGTCCATGGCCCCGCCCAGGGCCTGCAGCAGGGTCGACTTGCCGGCGCCGTTGCGCCCGAGCACGGCAATCCGCTCGCCCGGCTGGATGGCCAACTGGCCGATGCTCAGCACCGGTGGGGCCTCGGGGCTGTAGCGAAAGTGCGCCTGGCGCAGCAGGTATTCGCCGCGGATGGCTGGCAGGTGCACACGGGCCTCGCCCTCGGGGTGGTCGACGGGCGCCTGCATCAGCTTGTCCAGGCCCTGCAGCGCCACCTTGGCCTGCTGCCAGCGGGTCAGCACATGGGTCAGCTGCGCCAGCGGCGCCATCATGCGCGACGACAGCATCGAGGCGGCCACCAGGCTACCGGTGGTGAGGTCGCCGGCAATCACCATCGGCGCGCCAATCACGATCACCACGGCGAACACCGCGCCCTGCACGTTCTGGGTCCAGGTCACCAGGCCGTTGGTGAGGGTGCGCAGGCGCAGGTTGGTGTGGGCGCAGGCGGCGTTGTATTGGTTCCACTGGCGCTCGAAACGGGCCTCGGCCTGCAGTGCCTTGATCTCGTCCAGGCCCTGGATGCTCTCCACCAGCATGGCGTTGCGCAGCGACGACTCGCGCATCGAGGCATTGGCCAGCACCGCCAGGCGCCGCTGGGCGAGCAGCCCTGGAAGCACCATGGCCAGCAGCGCCACCAGCGGAATGAACACCAGCACGCCGCCGATCAGCCAGAACACGAACAGGAACAACAGGAAGAACGGCAGGTCCGCCAGCGCCGTGGCGGTGCTGGAGGTAATCAGGTCGCGTATCGATTCCAGCTCGCGCAACTGCGAGATGAACGAGCCGGTGGACTTTGGCCGCGCCGAATTGCGCAGGCGCAGGGCGTGGCCGTAAACCAGGTCGGACACCCGCAGGTCGGCGCGCTTGCCGAGCAGGTCGGTGACCTTCAGGCGCAACAGGCGCATGCTGAAATCAAACACCAGCGCCAGCACCACCCCGCCGAACAGCACGTACAGGGTGGGCAGCGACTCAGCCGGAATCACCCGGTCGTACACCTGCATCGAGAACAGCACCCCGGCCAGGGCCAGCACGTTGGCCACCAGCGAGGCCACCATCACCTGGCCATACGGGCGCAGGTCGCGCAGCACGATACGGGTGAACCAGTGGCGGTCGTAGGGCGCGGTGTAGTCGTCGGTGCGCACGTCGCGCAGGGGGCGGGCAGGGCGCATCAGCGCCACGCGGTTGATGCGCCCTTCGAGCTCGCTGCGCGGCAGGCGCGAGGTCAGCCCCTGGTCGCCGGCGAACACCACGGCCAGTTCGTTTTCCTCGGTCACCGCCTCCACCACGGCCAGCTGGCCATCGTCGAGCTCCAGCACCAGCGGCGTGCGCCACTGGCGCAGCGCCTTGGCATCGAAGCGCACGAAGCGCAGGGTCAGCCCGGCCTGGCGGGCCATGTGGCGGAGGATTTCATCCAGGGGCCGGGCGTCTTCCGCTGCCGCCAGGCGAATGCGCTGGGGCGAGACATCCAGGCGGTAGTGGTGGGCGACCTGCAGCATCACTTCCAGCCACGGGCCAAGGTCCGGGCGGTGGGCCACTGTTTGTTCAGGTTGCTGCGCCTGACCGCCCTGGGGCAGGTTGACGGTATCGTTCATGGCTCGATCTCCACCCCTTGCAGGTTGCGCCCTTCCAGCCCGAAGGCGGTACGCAGGGCACCGGTGTTGTACAGGCAGTCGACATCCAGGCGCAGCAGGTCGGAACGGGTGCCGGCCAGCTCGAAGCGCGACTGGTAGATTTCCTGCTCGGCGTTGAGCAGGTCGAGCAGCGGCCGGGTGCCCAGGTCCAGGTATTGCCGGCCATACAGCTCCCGGGCTTCCTGGATGCTGGTCTGGCGCGCTTCCAGTGAACTCAGGCGCCGCCCCAGGCCCGACGTTTGCGCCACCGCCTCGGCCAAGCCGCGGCGCGCCTGCAGGCGCGCTGCATCTTCGGCGGAATCGGCGGAGCTCAGGGCGTAACCGGCGGCGCGGCTGCGCGCGCTGATGGCGCCGCCCTGGTAGATCGGCACCTCGACGTTCAGGTAGATGCCGGCCTGGGTACGGTCCAGCCGCGAGTTATCGCGGTTGTAGTCGTTGTCCAGGTAGTGGTTGACCTGCGGCTGCAGCGACACGGTGGGATAGGCTTCGGCCTTGGCCTGGGCCAGTTCGGCCTGGGACTGGGCACGCAGGGCCAGGGCCATCAGCACCGCGGGCAAGCGGTCGGCGCCATTGGCCGGCCGTTTGCAGGCCTGGTTCAGCTCCGGCGGCGGCGCTTCGGCCAGTGCCGGGGGCGACGCGCGGCCAAGCAGTTCGGCCAGGGTGGAACGCCAGCGTTCGTATTGCGACTGGTACTCCTCCAGGGTGGCGCGGGCGCCTTCCACACGCGATTCGGCCTGCACCACGTCGGAGCGCGTGCTGGCGCCCATGTCGCTGCGCTGGCGGGCCATGCCGGCGATGTCGCCAACGCCGCGGATCTGGTCGCGGGCAATGACCATCAACTGCTCGTAGCGGCGGGTTTCGATCCAGGCGTAGGCGGTATCGCGGGCCAGGTCGTCGACCACCAGCAGGATATTGGCCTGGGCCCGGTTGGCGGCGGCCTTGGCGGCATTGACGGCACTGTCGACCTTGCCGAAGTCGTACAGCATCTGCTTGAGCGACAGGTTCAGCGCCTGGCTGTTGCGGTCGCCGCCGTAGCCTGTGTCATAACCGGTGCGAATGCCACCGGAGATCTGCGGGTAGTAACCGGCGCGGGCCACGTTGATGCCCTCGCCTTGCTTGTACAGGTTGCCGATGGCTTCGGCGATGCTCGGGTGCCATTGCGCGGCGGTCAACACCGCTTCGGAAAGACCCAGCCGATCGCCGCCACTGGCGGCCTGCACGGCAGGTGGCCGGGCGGGGATGGCGTCGGGCGCGTCACGTAGCAGTGACGGCCCGATGCTGCGCAGCCTGGGGTCGATATCATCGGCTGCCAGGGCAACCGGGTGGAGAGTCAACGCCAGGAGCCCGAGGGCGCCCAGCCACAGCGGTGACAGCGGACTGCTTCGCTTCACGAAATTCCCTTACTGCTGATCGTCCTTGCCGCCGGGCGGTGTGCCCGGCGGAATGCAGCGGCCTCAGACGACGTGAACGCTGTTCTGCACCCACAGCTGGTGGCTTGGATCGTCCTGGGCCGTGTATTGGTTATAGTCGATGCCGTCGGAAACCTGGTTGCCAACCAGGTTCCAGGTGTCGGTCATGTGCACTGAGTCCTTGTCATCGCCCTTGATGATCAAGGTGTTGTTGCCGGGTTCGGTGATCGCCACCACGTCGGCCAGGTTGAGGGTCAGCGCCACTGCGCTGGTGTCGTTGAGGTCGATGATCTCGATGTTGTGGATACGGTCGGCCAGGTTGGCCAGGTCGATGCTGGCATCGCCGCCGCCCCACAGCAGGGTGTCGGTGCCGGTGCCACCGTCGACGCTGGCAAAGTTCTGGTCGACCACTTCGAGAATATCGTTGCCCGCGCCGCCTTCCAGGGTGATGTGGCCGCCCTGGCTGCCGACCAGGTGGTCGTTGCCGTCGGTGCCAGCGATCACCTCGCTGGTTGCTGCAGCGGCGACGCTGGCGACGGCGCTGGTGTCATCGACGCTGTCGGCTACCAGCGCGGAGAAGGTGGTGAGGCCGGCGGCGTTGTCCAGGTTGATGGTGAGGGTGGCGGTGTCGGTGGTGCCGTTGGGGTGGGTCAGCTCGTAGGTGAAGGTGTCGTGCTGGCCGATCACCGCCGAGGTCAGCCCGCTGTTGAGGGTGTAGGTGTAGCTGCCATCGGCGTGCACCAGCAGGGTGCCGTACTGGCCGGCCACGCTGACCCCGTTGTAGCCGGGGATGGTGAAGGTGTTCACGGCCGTGAGCACGCTCAGCACGGTCAATGGCGACCCCAGGACATCGGTGCCGGCCGGGTTGGTGATCAGGTTGCCACTGGCCACCGTCGCGCTGCTGACCACGTAGTCGGTCAGGTGCGTGGTGGTGGTGTTGAGGCTGGTGGTGATCGAGCTTGCCAGGCCGATGCCGCCGGCGGTCACCACGATGTGGTAGGTGCCCGCACCC
Source organism: Pantoea sp. Ap-967 (assembly GCF_011752565.1). Classification (GTDB taxonomy): domain Bacteria; phylum Pseudomonadota; class Gammaproteobacteria; order Pseudomonadales; family Pseudomonadaceae; genus Aquipseudomonas. The sequence continues at coordinate 50,760 of NZ_VWXK01000004.1, read as the reverse complement.
TGGCCGGTGAAGGTGTAGCCGGCGCCACCACCAAGCAGGCTGATCAGCGAACTGCCCCCCACCGTCTGCACCACCACGTACTGGCCGGTGGCCGTGTTGAGCTTGAGCAGCTGGATGGTGGTGCCGTTGAGCAGGCCCAGCAGGTTGGTGGAGTTGACCACCACTTGCAGGTCGGCCGTGGTACTGGCGGCCACCGTGGTGGTGTAGGTGGCCGAGCGCGAGCCGATCAGCGGCAGGGTCAGCGAGCCGAGCGTGGCGGTGCTGGTGTCGACCCGGTTGGCCAGGGTGATATGGCTGGCGCCCACATCGTTGACCGCATCCACCACCGTGGCCGGGGCGCTGAGGTTGCTGTCGCTCCAAACCTCCGTAGCCTGTGGGCTGTCGATGCGCACGTAGAGGTTGGCCGACGCGGTGAGGCCGTTGGGGTGTACCAGCTGGTAGCTGAACACATCCACCTTGCCGACGCTCGACGGGCTGCCGTTGGGCGTATAGGTGTAGCTGCCGTCGGCGTGGATCACCAAGGTGCCATACTGGCCCTGCACGGTGGTGCCGGCGCCGCTGGCAGCGGCCACGTAGCTGCCGTTTTTCAGCACTTGCAGTACGGCGAGGCTGTCTGGGCCCAGGGAGTCGACGGCGCCACTGGTGCCGGGGTCGGTGATGACGTTGCCGGAGACGGCGGTGGCGGTGCCGGTGAACTGGGTCAGGCTACTGGCGACGATGTCCAGGGTGGTGGTGACCTGGGTAATCAGGCCGATGCCGCCGCTGGCCACGGTCAGTCGATAGTCGCCTGCTTGCAGCACGCCGATGTCCACCTGCAGCCCCAGCGGCAGCACGATCAGGTCGAGCAGGCCTTGGGTGTTGCCGTTGGCGATGGTTACCCAGGCACCGGTGGCGTCTTTGACCTGCAGCACGAAGGTTGAGTTGTTGAGCAGCGCCAGCACGCTGTTGGTGGTCAGCATCAACACCGGGTCGACCGTGGTGCCGGGGGCGACGGTCCAGGTGTAGGTCTTGCTGAAGCCCGACAGCAGGGTGGTGAAGCTGTCCGTGTAGGTTTGCGTGGCCGTGACCGGCGCCAGCACCACGTTGGCGGTCGCCAGGTTGTTGGTGGCGATCAGCGGCAGGTTGGCGTCGATGTCCGGGGCGGTGATGGTAACGGCGCCGGAGACGTTGCTGCGTGGGTCGGTGAGGGTTACCGACAACACCTGGCCGTTGTCCTGGGCAGGGCTCAGGGTAATGCTGAAGGTGCCGTTGGCCTGCACGGTGCCGGTTTGCAGCACGGTACCGCTGGCGCTGCGCACGGTGACCGTGGCGCCGACCTCGCCGGTGCCGGTGAGGGTGGTGCCGGTGGCGTTGATTACCAGGTTGCCGGCGTTGGCCGGTGGGGTCAGGTCCGGTGCGTTGACCGCGGTGGCAGTCGACACGTTACCGGCGACATCGGTGAGGGTGACGCTCAGCGCCTGGAAGTTGATCTGCGCGGTGCTCAGGCTGACCACGTACAGGCCATTGCTGCCCACCGTGGCGGTGCCAAGCACGGTCCCGGAGCTGTTGCGCACGGTCACCGTGCTGCCAACCTCGCCCGAGCCGCTGACCGAGGTGCCGTTGCTGTTGACGCTGGCCACCGGGGCGGCTGGTGGCGTGGTGTCTGGGGCTGTGATGCCGGTGCTGGTAGAAACGTTATGGGCAGCATCGGCCTGGCGCACCACCAGTGCCTGGCCATTGGTCTGCGGGGTCAGCAGGGTGACGCTGAAGGTGCCGTTAGCCTGAACCACGGCGGTGCCAAGTGTCGTTCCTCCCTGGTTGGTCACGGTAACGGTGGCGCCCACTTCACCCACGCCAGTGAGCACGGTCCCGGTGCCATTGATCGCCAGGTTGCTCGGTGCCAGCGGGGCCTGGGTATCCGGCGCGGTGTAGCTGGTGGCGCCGGAAACGTTCGATGCCGCGTCGGCTTGGGTCAGGCTCAGCACCTGGCCGTTGAGCTGGGCGCTGGCCAGGTTGACGCTGAATACGCCACCGCCGTTGACCAGGCCTGTGCCCAGCACGTTGCCGCTGGCATCGCGCACGGTCACCGTGGCGCCGGCCTCACCGGTGCCGGTCAGTACCAGGCCGTTGGCCGACAGCGCGCTGACCACCGGGTTGGCCGGTGGGGTGATGTCGGCTGCGATCACGAACACCGGTTGCGACTCACCGCCCAGCAGCGACACGGCGGTAACAGACAAATGCTGCCCGTTTAGCTGGGCGCTGCTCAAGGTGATGCTGAAGCCACCGTTACCAATGTTGGCCGAGCCGCTGCCGATCAAGTTGCCGGCGGCGTCGTACACGCGAATCGAGGCACCCGTGGCGGCGGTACCGGTGAGCGTGAGGCCGTTGGCGGCCAGCGCGACGTTCACCGGTGGCTCCGGTGCCGGCACCAGCGGCGTGATGTAGGTCGCCACCGCCGAAGTGTTGTTGGCCGCATCGGTTTGGGTGACCGCCAGCGACGCCGCCGAGCCTGGGGCCGGTTGCAGGGTGATGGAGAAGTTGCCGCCGCTGTTGACCACGCCGGTGCCGATGACCACGCCGCCGAAGCTGACCGTCACCGTGGCGCCGGCCTCGCCGTGCCCGGTGAGGATGTTGTAGGTGTTGTTGATGGCCAGGTTGGTGACTGCGGTCGGTGCCACGGTGTCGAGGGTCTGGTAGGTGGCCGGCAGCGAGGCGTTGCCCGCGCCATCGGTGGACACCACGGTCAGCAGCTGGCCGGTGCTTTGCGACGCTGTGAAGGTGATGGTGAACACGCCGCCCGCCGGCACCGTGGTGGTGCCCAGTACGGTGTTGTCCGGGGCGCGAACGGTAATGGTGCTACCGACTTCGCCCGTGCCCGTGAGCACCAGGCCACCGGTGAGCAGCAGGTTGCCGGGTTGTACGGGTGGGGTCAGGTCGGGTGCGGTCAGTTGCAGTGGCACGGACGGGTTGCCGGTGGCGTCCTGGGCGATGACGCTCAGGACCTGGCCGTTGACCTGCGCCGTGGTGAGCGTGACCACGAAGCTGCCGTCGGCGGCGATGGTGCCCTGGCCGATCAGGTTACCCAGGTTGTTCATCACCGTGACGTGCGCGCCGGCCTCGCCGGTACCGCTGACCTGGGTGCCACTGGCGTTGAGCGTGGCCACCACCGTGGCCGGTGGCGTGATGTCGACGGCGGTAAGGGTGCTGATTGCCGACACGTTGTTGCTGGCATCCTGCAGGGTGACCTGCAAGACCTGGCCATTGAGTTGCGCTGCGTTGAGGTTGACCACGAAGGTGCCATTGGCGGCCACGGTGGCAGTGCCGATTTCGACGACACCGACGTAGACCCGCACCGTGGTGCCAGCCTCACCGGTACCGCTGAGCTGGTCGCCGGCGGCATTGAGGTGCAGTGCGGCGGCGGCAGCCGGGGGCGTCAGGTCCGGTGCGTTGACCGTGACGGGGTCGCTGATGTTGCCGGGTGGGTCAGCCTGCTGCACCGCCAGCACTTGCTGGTTGATCTGCGCTGGCGTCAACACCACGCGGAAGCTGCCATCGGCCAGTACCAGGGTAGTGCCCAGCAGTACGCCGGCGGCGTTGGTGACCGTCACCGTTGCGCCGGGTTCGCCCGAGCCGCTGATCACGCTGCCGTCGGCGCTGATGACCACATTGGTGAGCAGGTCTGGTGGGGTGAAGTCCGGGGTCAGCAGGGTGGCGACGGCAGAGACGTTACCGGCGCCGTCGGTTTGGGTGAAGCTGAGCAGTTCGGCATTGCCCAGGGCCGGGTTGAGGGTGATGGTGAAGTGCCCGCTGGCATCGACGATAGTGGTGCCGATGGGCTGGCCGAGCGGGTTGGTGACCGTGACCGAGGCCCCGGCTTCACCGCGCCCGGTAATGGTTACCCCGTCACTGGAAATCGCCAGTTCGCTGGGGGCGTTCGGTGGTGTGGTGTCTGGCGCGGTGATGGCGCCGGCGGCGGACTGGTTGCCCGCGGCGTCGGTGAGTACCACCTGCACTTGCTGGCCGTTGGCCTGGGGCGTGAGCAACACCACCTGGAAGGTGCCGTTGGCCAGTACCACACCGGTGCTCAGCACGGTGCCGTTGAGCGCCACCACCTTCACCAGCGCGCCGGCTTCACCGGTGCCGTTGAGCAGGCTGCCACCGCCGGCGAAGGCCAGGTTGGCCGGGGCGTTGGGTGCAATCCGGTCGGGTGCGGTGAGGTTGACGCTGTTGGACTCGTTGCCGGCGGCGTCGGTTTGCGCAGCGCTCAGCAACTGGCCGTTGAGCTGCGCGGCGCCCAGGTTGACGCTGAAGTTGCCGCTGGCATCGACCACGGCAGTGCCGAGGGCCAGCCCGCCGAGGCCAGTGATGGTAACGGTGGCGCCGGCCTCGCCGCGGCCGGTCAGTACCAGGCCATCGAGGGACAGCGCGAGGTTGCTCAGCGGTAGTGGTGCGGTGGTGTCGGGCGCTTGCAGGGTGGCCGGCAGCGAAACACTGCCATCGGTGCCCACGGCGTTCACATGCAGCAGTTCGCCGTTGGCCTGGGCACTGCCGAGGTTGACGGTAAAGGTGCCGTCATTGGCCACCGCGGCGCTGCCAAGCAGGGCGCCGGTGGGGCCATAGACCTTGATCGTGGCGCCCGCGGTGCCGGTACCGGTCACGGCCAGGCCATTGGCCGACAACACCAGGTTGCCGGGCACATCCGGGGCGGTGACGCCGGGGGCGACCACGGTCAGGATCGGCGAAACGTTCAGCGCGGCGTCGGCCTGGGTGACGCTGAGGATTTCGCCGGTACTGGCGGCAGGGCTCAAGTTGACGCTGAACTGGCCATCGGCGCCGACCAGCGCGGTGCCCAGTACAGTGCCGTCCGGCGCGCGCACGGTGACCGTGGCGCCAGCCTCGCCAGTACCGGCCAGGGTCGCGCCATTGGGCGATACCGCCAGGTTGGCGACCACGGCGGGCGGGGTGATGTCGGCGGCGAGGAAGGGGGCTGCAGCCGACACATTGCCCGCCGCATCGGTGGCGGTCACCTGCAGCGCCTGGCCGTTGGTTTGCGCGCTGTTCAGGGTGAGCTGGAAGGTGCCGTTGCTGGTGGCCACTGCGGTGCCCAGCACGTTGCCTGCGGCATCGCGCACGGTCACCGTGCTGCCGGCTTCGGCGTTGCCGCTCAGTTGCAGGCCGCCGAGCGACAGGGCCAGGGCGCTCGGCGCCGCTGGCGGGGTGTGGTCCGGGGCAATGACGGTGACGGCGGTGGAGGTGTTGTTGCTGGCGTCGGTCTGGGTCACGCTCAAATGCTGGGCATTGAGCTGGGCGGTCAGCAGAACCAGGGTGAAGCTGCCATTGGCTGCCACCAGGCCGGTGCCGATGATGGTGCCATCGGCACCGCGCACGGTGACGCTGGCGCCGGCTTCGCCCAGGCCGGTGAGGGTGAGTCCGTTGTTGTTGAGCACCACGTTGGTCAGTGGCGTTGGCGCGGTCAGGTCCGGGGTTGCCAGGTTGATGGCGGGCGACACGTTGCCCGCAGCATCCACCTGGGTGACGCCAATCGCGGCGCCGGTGATTTGTGGCGTGTCGAAGGTCACCGTGAAGCGCCCATCGGCACCGACCACGGCGGTTCCCAGCACGGTGCCGGCGGCGTTGCGCACCTGCACGGTGGCACCGGCTTCACCACTGCCGGACAACTGCTTGCCGTCGGCGCTGAGTACCGGGTTGCTGACGGCGAGCGGTGGCGTGCGGTCTGGGGTGGCCAGCAGCGCTGTGCCGGACACGTTGCCGGCGGCGTCGGTCAGGGTCACCTGCAGGGGGCTGCCGGTGGTCTGCGCGGTGGGCAGGGTAATCTGGAACTGCCCGCTCAGGTTCACCGTGCCGGTGGCCAGTATCACGCCGAGGGCGTCACGCACGGTCACCGTAGCGCCGGCTTCGCCTTGGCCGCTGACCACGGTGGCGGCGCTGTTCAGGCTCAGCCCGGTGGCGGCGTTTGGCGCCTGTATGTCGGCCGCTTGCAGCGTGGCCGCGAGGGAAACGTTGCCGGCGGCGTCGGCCTGGGTGATGGTGAGGTTCTGGCCGTTGGCTTGGGGTGGCACCAGCACGACGCTGAACAGCCCGTTGCTGGCGACCGTCGCGGTGCCCAGCAAGGTGCCCTGGGCATCCACTACGCGCACCGTGGCGCCCACTTCGCCATGGCCGGTCAGGGTGGTGCCGGTGCGGTCGAGGGCCAGCAAGTTCGGTGCATCCGGCGCGGTGGCGTCGGCGGCAACGATAATCGCCGGTACCGACGGTTTGCCACCCACCGCCAGGCGCGCGCTGACTTGCAGGGTTTGCGCATTGAGCAGGGCGCTGGCGAAGAAGATGTGGAACACCCCATCGCTGCCCACCGTGCCGGTGCCCAAGGTGGCGCCCCCGGAGGTGACGGTGATCAGCGAGCCCACCGTACCTTCACCGGTCAGCACGAAGCCGTCGACGCTCAGCGCCAGTGCCGTGGGCGTGGCTGCTTCGTTGCCATCCGGGCCGTCGACATTGATGGAGGTTTCGTTGCCACCGCCATCGCGCACCACCAACTGCACCGTGTCGCCGGTGACCAGGGCCGGAATGACCGTTATCACGAAGGTGCCATCCGGCCCCACGGTGCCGATGCCCAGTTGTGTGCTGCCATCGCGCACGATGACCGTGGTGCCGGGCTCGGCGGTGCCGCTGATGACGGCGCCGTCGAGGCTGACCGTGACGTCGCCAGCGGGCAGGGGCGGGGTGGTGTCGGGGGCAATGACGATGGACGGGGCGGTCTGGTTGCCAGCGGCGTCGCTGACCACCACGCTGAGGACTTCGCCATTGGTGAGCGGGGGCGTCAATGGCACGCTGAAGCTGCCATCGCTGTTGACCGACACCGTGTACACATTGCCATTGGGGTCGGTCACGGTCGCCGAACTGGCACCCGGCGCATTACCGGTGACAGTGCTGCCGTCGAGGCTTACCGCCAGGGCGGTGGGCAATGCGGGCGGGGTGATATCGGGTGCGTTGACCGCGGCGCTGGTGGAGGCATTGCCAGCGGCGTCGATCAAGGTCACCTGAAGCGTCTGGCCATCCAGTTGCGCCGGCAGCAGCGGCACGCTGAAGCTGCCGCCCACCGGTATCACCAGGGTGCCCAAGAGGTCGCCTTCGGCGTTGCGCACCTCCACCCGTGCACCGACCTCACCGCTGCCGTGCACGCTGGTGCCGTCGGCACTTACCTGCAGGCCAACCGGCAGGGCCGGGGCGGTGGTGTCAGGCGCGGTGAACGAGGCCGACGGCGAGGTGTTGCCAGCACCGTCGATGAGCACCACCGACAGCACCTGGCCGTTGGTTTGTGCTGGGCTGAGGGTGACGCTGAAGTTGCCATCGGCATCGACCACGCCGTTGCCGAGCAGTTGCCCGGCGCTGTTGCGCACTTGTACGGCGGTGCCGATTTCGCCCACCCCGTTGAGCACGGTGCCGCCATTGACCAGCCCAAGGATCAGCGCCGGGCTTGGCGCTTGCAGGTCACTGGCGAGCAGGGTGCCCGCGCCGGAGGTATTGCCGCCGCCATCGGTCAGGGTAACCGACAGGGTTTGGCCATTGAGCTGGGCGGGGATGAGGGCCACGCTGAAACTGCCATCGGCCTGAACCACGGCAGTGCCCAGGACCACGCCGGCAACGCCGGTCACCTGCACCCGTGTGCCGGGCTCGCCGCTGCCGGTGACCACGGCGCCGTCAGCCGACAGCAGCAGGCCGGTGGGCGCATTCGGTGCCTGGGTATCTGGCGCCGGTAGGGGGGTGGCGCCAGACACGTTGCCTGCAGCGTCGGTCTGGGTGACGCTCAGGACCTGGCCGTTGGTTTGCGGTGGAACCAGGGTAACGGTGAAGCTGCCATTGACGGCCACCAGCGCGCTGCCCAGAACGCTGCCGTCCGGCCCGCGCACGGTCACCGTGGCGCCCACTTCGCCGGTGCCGGTAACGGTTGCCCCCAGGCCGTCGATGGACGGGCTGACCACCGCTTGTGGCGGGGTATGGTCTGGTGCGGTGAAGGCCACGGGCCCAGCGCTGTTGCCCAGGCTGTCGGTGGCTTCCACGGTCAGGCTTTCACCGTTGCGCTGGGCGGCAATCAGGGTGACGTCGAAGTGCCCGTCGGCGCCGACCACGCTTACGCCCAGCACGCTGCCATTGGCCGCGCGCACGGTGACCGTCGAGCCAACCTGGCCCAGGCCTGTAAGGTGCAGGCCGGTGATGTCGACGCTCAGGGCCGAAGGTTGCAGCGGGCCATCGGTGTCCGGGGCGGTGATATTGGCGATGGAGCTGTTGCCGGCGGCGTCGCGCAGCACCACGTCCAGTTCCTGGCCGTCGGTTTGCGCGGGCACCAGGGTGACGCTGAATTGGCCATTGGCGCCCACCACGGCGCTGCCCAGCAGGGTGCCCTGGGCATTGCTGACTTGCACGGTGGCACCGGGTTCGCCGCGGCCGGTGAGCAGCAGGCCGTCAGCGCTCACCAGCAGGTCGCTGGCCTCGTTCGGCGGGGTGATGTCCGGGGCGCTGACCTGGGTTGGCAACGAGCTGTTGCCGTCGGCGTCGATGGCCACCACGTCGAGCAGTTCGCCATTGGCCTGGGCTGGGGTGAGGCTGACGGTGAAAGTGCCGCCGTTGCCAACTTGCACGCTGCCGATCACGTTGCCGTTGGCATCACGCACCTCGACCAGGCTGCCAATCGGCGCGTTGCCGGTAATGGACGTGCCATCGGCGGCAACCACCAGGCCGCTGGGGCTGTCCGGCAATTCAGTGGCCGGTACGATGACCACCAGGCCGAGCGACGGGTTGCCTGCCACGTCGGTCTGCACCAACACCAAGGCTTCGCCTGCCGTGACCGGGTTGCCGAGGCCGACCAGGAACGTGCCATTGGCCGCGACCACACCGCTGCCAAGCAGATTGCCATTGATATCGCGGATTTCCACGGTCGCGCCGGGTTCGCCGCGGCCAGATACCGTGAGGCTGCCGTCACCGACCACCACATCGCTGATGATCGCCGGCGGGGTGATATCCGGTGCGGTATAGCTCAGCGGGGTAGAGGTGTTGCCTGCCGCGTCGGTGGCGGTGATGGACAACTGCTCGCCATTGGCCTGGGCCGGGTCGAGGATCAGGCTGAAGCTGCCGTCCTGGCTGACGATGCCGGTGCCGATCAGGTTGCCATTGGCATCACGCACATCCACCCGTGCGCCTGGCTCGGCGGTGCCGGCCAGGGTTACGCCATCGATGAGGCTAAGCCCGATGGGTTGTGCCGGGGCCAGCAAGTCTGGCGAGACCAGCGGGCTGGGCGTGGACACGTTGCCCGCAGCGTCGGTGAGGGTAACTTGCAGCGACGAGCCATCGGTTACCGCTACCCCCAGTTGCAAGGTGAAGGCGCCGTCAGGCTGTACCGTGCCTGTGCCGATCACCTGGCCCTGGTCGTTCAGCACCTTGACCGTGGCACCGATTTCACCGCGGCCAGACACCGTGCGCCCGTCGATACTGATAAGCAGGTCGGTGGCCGGTTGCGGTGGGGTGGTGTCACCGCCGCCGTCGACATCCGGTGCGGTGACAGTGCCCGCCGTGGAGGTGTTGCCCGCCGTGTCGGTGGCGGTGACCTGCAGTTGCTCGCCATCTATCTGGGCGGGCGACAGGCTTACGCTGAACGTGCCGGTAACGCCGGCCACGGCGCTGCCCAGCACGGTGATGCCGTCAGCGGCCAGCACGCGCACGCTGCTGCCAGGCTCCGCGCGGCCAGTGACCGTGCTGCCATCGGCGCTTACGGCAAGGTCGGCGGGGGTACTTGGGGCGGTGATGTCGGGTGCGCTGACTTGCGTGGGCAGGGAGGTGCCGCCGGCGCTGTCGACGGCGGTGACGTCCAGCAGTTCGCCGTTGGCCTGGGGCGGGCTGAGCGGCAGGTTGAAGGTACCTTCGGCGCCAACCACCACGCTGCCCACCAGGGTGCCATTGGGGTCGCGCACATCCACCCGGGTGCCCGCAGGCGCGGTGCCGCTCAGGCTGCTGCCGTCGGCGGCGACACTGAGCCCGCTGGGGCTCTCAGGCACCTGGGTCAGCGGCACGTCATACTGCAGCGCCGGGGAAGCATTGCCGGCGGCATCGGTTTGCACCAGGGTCAAGCGCTCGCCAGGCTGGGCGGCGGGGTCGAGCACGATCAGGAAGCTGCCGTTGGCTGTCACCGTGCCGCTACCCAGCAGGTTGCCATTGGCGTCGCGCACTTGCACGCTGGCGCCCACTTCGCCGCGCCCGCTCAAGGCCAGGCCACCGGTGGCGACCACGATATTGCTGACCTCGGCGGGCGGGGTGATATCGGGCGCCGTGTATTCCAGTGGCACGGAGGTGTTGCCCGCCGCGTCGGCCAGGCGTACATCCAGCGTTTCGCCATTGGCCTGGGCCGGGGAGAGGGTGATGCTGAAGTTGCCGTCCGCGTCGATTTGGCCGCTGCCGATCAGGTTGCCCAGGCTGTCGCGCACTTGCACGAAGCTGTTGGGCTCGCCTTTACCGCTGAAGGTGACGCCGTCGACCAGCGCCAGGTCGGTGGGTTGTGCCGGTGGCAGCAAGTCGGGGGAGGTGACCGAGGTCGGTTGGGAGACGTTGCCGGCCGCGTCGGTGAGGGTTACCTGCACGCTGCTGCCATCGTTCACCGGTGGGTTCAGGGTAATCAGGAAATTACCATCGCCCGCCACCGTGCCGCTGGCGATCAGGTTGCCCTGGGCATCGCGCACCTGCACGCTGGCGCCGACTTCGCCACGGCCAATCAGTTGCTGGCCGGCCAGGCCGATCACCAGGCCTGTGGGCGCATCCGGTGGCGTGATGTCGGTGCCGTCGATATCCGGGGCGGTGACATTGCCCGCGGTGGACGTATTGCCGGCAAGGTCGGTGGCAGTCACTTGCAGCTGTTCACCATCGACCTGCGGGGGAACGAGGGTGATGGCGAATACGCCGGTGCTGCCGACCACCGCCGTGCCGAGCACGGTAGTACCATCGGCGGCCAGTACCCGCACGGTGCTGCCGACTTCGGCACGGCCAGTGACGATGGCGCCATCGGCACTGACGGCAAGATCGGCCGGCACGTTGGGCGCGGTGATGTCGGGTGCATTGACCTGTGCAGGCAGCGACGAAGTGCCGTCGGCATCGACGGCGGTAATGTTCAGCAGTTGGCCGTTGGCTTGCGCTGGGGAGAGGCCCACGGTGAAGGTGCCGTCACCACCGACCACCACGTTGCCCAGCAAGGTGCCGTCGGCGCCGCGCACGTCTATACGGGTGCCGGCCTGGGCGCTACCGCTGACGCTGGTGCCATCAGCCGCGACGACGAGGTCGGTCGGGCTGGTGGGTATGCTGGTGGCAGGCACCTCATAGCTGACAGCGGTGGAGGCGTTGCCAGCGGCGTCGGTCTGCACCACGCTCAATTGCTCGCCCGGCTGGGCGGCTGGGGAAAGCACAACGATGAAGGTGCCATTGGCACTGACCAGGCCTTCGCCCAGCAGGTTGCCATCGGCATCACGCACCTGCACGGTCGCTCCGGCCTCACCGCTGCCTGCCAGCTCCAGGCCGCCGGGGCCCACGGCGATGCCGCTGACCGGGTTGGGGGCGGTGATGTCCGGGGCGTCGAACTGCAGGGGGATCGAGGCATTGCCGGCGGCGTCGACCAGGCGCACTTCGAGGGCTTCGCCATTGGCCTGGGCCGGGGAGAGGGTGATGCTGAAGTTGCCATCGCCGCCAACCGTGCCACTGCCGAGCAGGTTGCCGCCAGCATCGCGCACTTGCACGATGCTGTTGGGCTCGCCTTTACCGCTGAAAGTTATGCCATCGACCAGGGCCAGGTCGGTGGGTTGTGCCGGTGGCAGCAGGTCGGGGGAGGTGACTGAGGTCGGTTGGGAGACGTTGCCAGCCGCGTCGGTGAGGGTCACCTGCACGCTGCTGCCATCGTTCACCGGTGGGTTCAGGGTAATCAGGAAATTGCCATCGCCTGCCACCGTGCCGCTGGCGATCAGGTTGCCCTGGGCATCGCGCACCTGCACGCTGGCGCCCGCTTCGCCACGGCCAATCAGCTGTTGGCCGGCCAGGCCGATCACCAGTCCGGTGGGTGCATCCGGTGGCGTGATGTCGGTGCCGCCGATATCCGGGGCGGTGACGCTGCCAGCGGTGGAGGTATTACCGGCAACGTCGGTGGCGGTAACTTGCAGTTGCTCACCATCGACCTGCGGGGGAACGAGGGTGATGGCGAACACACCGGTACTACCGACCACCGCCGTGCCGAGCACGGTGGTGCCATCGGCGGCCAGTACCCGCACGGTGCTGCCGACTTCGGCACGGCCAGTGACGATGGCACCGTTGGCGCTCACGGCCAGATCTGCCGGTACGCCAGGCGCTGTGATGTCCGGCGCACTCACCTGTGCAGGCAGCGACGAGGTTCCGTCGGCATCGACGGCGGTGACATCCAGCAATTGACCATTGGCTTGCGACGGGGAGAGGCCGACGGTGAAGGTGCCGTCGCCGCCGACCACCACACTGCCGAGCAGGGTGCCGTCGGCATCGCGCACGTTCACCCGGGTGCCGGCCTGGGCGTTGCCGCTGACGCTGCTGCCATCGGCCGCGACGACGAGGTCGGTTGGGCTGGTGGGTATGCTGGTGGCAGGCACCTCATAGTCGACAGCGGTGGAGGCGTTGCCAGCGGCGTCGGTCTGCACCACGCTCAGTTGCTCGCCCGGCTGGGCAGCAGGGGAAAGCACAACGATGAAGGTGCCATTGGCACTGACCAGGCCTTCGCCCAGCAGGTTGCCATCGGCATCGCGTACCTGCACGGTCGCACCGGCCTCACCGCTGCCGGCCAGTTCCAGGCCGCCGGGGCCCACGGCGATGCCGCTGACCGGGTTGGGGGCGGTGATGTCCGGGGCGTCGAACTGCAGGGGGACTGAGGTATTGCCGGCGGCGTCGACCAGGCGCACATCGAGGGCTTCGCCGTTGGCCTGGGCCGGGGAAAGGGTGATGCTGAAATTGCCATCGGCATCGACCACGCCGGTGCCAATCACGTTGCCGTCACCGTCGCGCACTTGCACGGTGCTGTTGGGTTCGCCCTTACCGCTGAAGGTGATGCCATCGGCCAGCGTCAGGTCGGTGGGCTGCGCCGGTGGTTGCGCGTCATTGGATGTCACGGTACCGGGCTGCGACACGTTGCCGGCGGCATCGGTCGCGGTTACCTGCAGCGTGGAGCCATCAGTTTGAGGCGGGTCCAGGGAGATGGCGAACAGGCCGTTCGCACCGACCACCCCCGTTCCCAGCACCGTGGTGCCATCGGCGGCCAGGACGCGCACCGTGCTGCCCGGTTCGGCGCGGCCATAGACCAGGGTGCCGTCCGGGCTGATCAGCAGTTGGCTGGGCGTGTCGGGCGGGGTGATGTCGGGTGCGGTGAAGGCCAGTGGCGCGGATTCGTTGCCGGCCTCGTCGATGAGGCGTACGTCGAGCACTTCGCCATTGGCCTGGGCTGGGTCCAGGGTGATGCTGAACGTGCCATCGGCATTGACCACGCCACTGCCGATCAGGTTACCGGCGGCGTCGCGCACTTGCACGGTAGTGCCGGCTTCGCCGCGGCCGGTCAGGGTGACGCCATTGGCCAGGGCCAGGTCCACCGGCTGATCCGGGGCTTGCTCCCCAGGGGAGGTGACGGCGCCTGGGTCGGACACATTGCCCGCGGCGTCGATCAGGGTCACTTGCAGGGTGATGCCGCTGGCAATGGGTGGGTCGAGGGTGATGCTGAAGTTGCCATCAGCATCGACTGTGCCCGTGGCGAGCAGGTTGCCGTCGGCATCGCGCACTTCCACGTTGGTGCCGGGCTCGCCGTGGCCTTTGAGCAACACGCCATCGGCCAGGGTCAGTGCGGTGGGCGCGTCGGGGGCGACTAGGTCAACGGCATCCACTGAGCCTGGGTCGGAGGCGGCGCCGGAGCTATGGAGAATGCGCACGTGCAGGGTACGGCCGTCGATCACGGGCGGGTCAAGCGGCACCTCGAAGGTGCCGTCGGGGCTGACTGTGCCGGTGCCGAGCAGGTTGCCGTCGGTGTCGCGCACCTGCACCGTGAGGCCGGGTTCGCCGCGGCCGGTGATCAAGGTGCCTTGGGCGTTGGTTGCAAGGTCGGTGGGCGGCGCCGGTGTCGGGGCGACCGGGGCAGTGACCTGGCCGCCGTCGGAGGTGTTGCCTGCGGCGTCGGTGAGGGTTACGCCGAGGTTGCCGCCGTTGAGCTGGGGCGTTGTCAGGTTGACGTTGAAGGCGCCATCGGCACCCACCGTGCCGGTGCCGATCAGGTTGCCTGCGGCATCGAACACCTTGACCGTGGCGCCCGCTTCACCGCGCCCGCTCAGGCGCAGGCCGTCGGGCGAAACCAGCAGGTCGATGGGGGTTGCCGGGGCCGTGGTGTCGTTATCACTGGAGTTACTGCTGTTGTTATTGCTGCTGGCCGCAGCAGCCACGCCACCAGCGCCGAGCAGGCTGAGGCCGGCAATGGCGAAGGTCTGCGTGGCACTGCCGGCCGCACCGATGCCGGCCACCACTTCGTCCAGCGATTGCACCTGGTCGAAGGTGAAGCCGGTGAAGGCCTGTGCATCATAGTTGGCGTGCCACAGGGTGCCGTCTTCGCCAACGAACACCATGTCGCTGGCAACGCCTGCCTGGTCGGCGGCGAAGAAATTGCCGATGGTGACCTTCTCGCCCGACTTGAGGGTCACGATCAGGTCCTGGCCGCGCCGGGTCACGGTGGCCACCTGGTCGGGGGCTACCGGCATCTGCACGACGCTGGGGTTTTTCAGTGAGAAATTGCCCCAGGTATTCTGGGTGGCGACGGCAGACTGCTTATCAGCGACAACGATACTATCCATGTATGCTCCGTGCGGGATGTCGGTTTACAGCACTGAAGGTCGCAGACTTTTTTAAGTGCAACCTGGCCGACAATCGGAGCCTTGGGTAACTTGCCTGGCTGAATGACGGCACTTTGACAGGCTTTAAAACAGATATAGCAGTACGACAGCATGCGAACAGATTGCTTTAAGAGTAATGCTTTAGTCCTCAGGGGCTCAGCGTAGCCCTAATCGGCGTGCCAGACGGCTCAGGTTGGCGCGGTCCAGGCCCAGTTCCCGTGCCGCCGCGGCCCAGTTTCCGCCATGGCGGAGCAGGCAGGCCTCGATGAGTTGGCGCTGGTAGCCGTCCGTCGCCTGGCGCAGGTCGCCCTCGGGCAGTGATGGCAGTGGCACATTGACCGGGGAAGAGGGGGCGCCGTTGGTCGGGTTGGCTGGGCGCAGGTCCAGGTCGGTGGCGGTGAGGGTAAGAATGCGCGGGCGCTCGGGGTGCTGGCCCAGCGCCTTGAGGGCCGAGCGGCCGATCAGGTGTTCCAGTTCGCGCACGTTGCCTGGCCAGTCGTAGGCCAGCAGTGCGGCCTGGGCTTCAGGGCTCAGGCGCAGGCTGTTCAGGCCCAGGCGCGATCGGTTCTGCTCGAGGAAGTAGCCTGCCAATAGCAGCACGTCACGCCCACGTTCGCGCAAGGGCGGCACGTGCAACGGGTACACGCTGAGGCGGTGGTAGAAGTCGGCGCGGTAGTTGCCGCTGCGCACCTCGGCGGCCAGGTCGCGGTTGGTGGCGGCGATCAGGCGCACGTCCACGCGGTGCTCGCGGTCCGAGCCCAGGCGCTGCAGTTGGCCGCTCTGCAACACCCGCAGCAGCTTGGCCTGCACGCTCAGCGGCAGCTCGCCGACTTCATCGAGGAACAGCGTGCCACCGTTGGCCAGTTCGAACTTGCCGCGGCGTTCGCCGTGGGCGCCGGTGAACGCGCCGCGCACGTGGCCAAAGAGTTCGCTTTCCACCAGGGTGTCGGGCAGGGCGGCGCAGTTCAGGCTCACCAGCGGCTTGTCGGCGCGGTGGCTGGCCTGGTGCAGGGCCATGGCCACCAGTTCCTTGCCCACCCCGGTTTCACCGGTAATCAGCACGGTCAGGTCGCTGCCGCCCACCAGCCGCACTTCCTCCAGCAGGTGCTTGTGCGCCGGGCTCTGGCCGATCAGTTCCTTGTCCTGGCCGCTGGCCTGGCGGTACACCTCGGCGCGCTGGTGCTCGTCCTCGGCGCGCAGGGCCAGGTGTTCGATGCGCTCGGCCACGGTAACGGTGGCGGCGGCCAGGCTGGCGAAGGCCTGCAGGGCGTCGAGCTCCAGGCTTTGGAATTGCCCGGGGGTAAGCGCGTCGAGGGTCACCAGGCCCCAGGGGCGCTCATCGACCATCAGCGGGCAGCCCATGCAATCGTGCACTTCAAGGTTGGCGCCGGGGGCGTTGACCAGGCCGTCGTAGGGGTCCGGCAACTCGGAATCGCTGGCGAAACGAGTGGGTTCCGGGCGGCTGAGCAGGGCCTGGAAGCGTGGGTGCTCGCTCACCTTGAAGCGCCGGCCCAGGGTATCGGCCGACAGCCCGTCGACCGCCAGCGGCACCAGCCATTCGCCATCCAGGCGCAGCAGCGCGGCGGCGTCGCACGGCAGCAGCCCACGCATGGCTTGCAGCAGGCGGCGGTAGCGCTCCTGGTCGGGCAGGTCGCGGGACAGATCGCTGACCAGGGGGAGGAGGGCGGTGAGCAGCGGTTTTGCGGTCATAAGGACTCCTATTGGTCTTAATGACTATACCCCGGTGTGGGTCTTTTTGACATGAATCGCGGCAAAGCCCTGATTTCACGGGTTATTAAAGTTGGCACGATTGCTGAAATATCAACGGCAACCATGTGAAGCCTCAGGCTCAGGAGTCGTTGCAATGCTCAATGCCGAACAACGTGCAATCATCAAGGCCACCGTCCCGCTGCTGGAAACCGGCGGCGAAGCCCTGACCACCCACTTCTACAAGATGATGCTCAGCGAGTACCCCGAGGTACGCCCGCTGTTCAACCAGGCCCACCAGGCCAGCGGCGACCAGCCGCGAGCCCTGGCCAACGGGGTGCTGATGTACGCCCGCCATATCGACCAACTGGAGCAGTTGGGCGGGCTGGTGGGGCAGATCATCAACAAGCATGTGGCCTTGCAGATTCTGCCCGAGCACTACCCGATCGTTGGCAGCTGCCTGCTGCGGGCCATCGAGGAAGTGTTGGGCACGGACATCGCCACCCCTGAAGTGATCGCAGCCTGGGCGGCGGCCTATGGTCAGCTGGCCGACATTCTGATTGGCGCCGAGGAAAGCCTGTACCAGCAGAAGGAAGCCGCCACCGGAGGCTGGCGCGGCACCCGCGAGTTCCGCCTGGTGCGCCGCGAGCAGGAAAGTGGCGAGATCGTTTCGTTCTACCTGGCCCCGGTCGATGGGCAGCCAGTGCTCAAGGCCGAACCCGGGCAGTACATCGGCCTGCAGCTGTTCATCGACGGTGCCGAGCACCGTCGCAACTATTCGCTGTCGGCACTGTGCGACGGCGTGCAGTACCGCATCAGTGTCAAGCGCGAGGTGGGCGGCAAGGTGTCGGGCTACCTGCACGATGCGCTGATGGTGGGCGATACCGTGCAGCTGTTCCCGCCGGCGGGTGATTTCACCTTGGCCGCCAGTGACAAGCCACTGGTGCTGATCAGCGGGGGCGTGGGCATTACCCCGACCCTGGCGATGCTGGAAGCGGCGCTGCAGGGCGAGCGGCCGGTGCATTTCATTCATTGCGCGCGCAACGGCGCGGTGCATGCGTTCCGCGACTGGGTTGATGGCCTGGCCGCGCGGTACCCGCAGCTCAAGCGCTTTTATTGCTATGCCGAAGGGCAGGGCGCGCAGGGAGATGCCGCTGTGGGCCTGCTGAGCCAGGACTTGCTCGCAGAGTGGCTGCCGCAGGCGCGGGATGTGGATGCCTATTTCCTTGGGCCTAAGGGGTTCATGGCGGCGGTCAAGCGCCAGCTCAAAGCGCTGGGGGTGCCGGAGCAGCAGAGCCGGTACGAGTTCTTCGGGCCGGCGGCGGCCTTGGAGTGATGGGTTTATCGTGAGAACGCTTCGCGAGCTTTGCTCGCTCCTACGGGGGAGGGGAGCACCCACCCCTGGTAGGAGCGAGCGCAGCTCGCGATAGGGCCCTCAAGGGAGCGCTACCACTTCCTGCCTATATATAAGGAAAGATGAAAGGCGCCTGGCGACCTTTCACCTTTAATCCTCCTTTAATCACTGTATCCTTCACTCCCGGGTGTCGAGGGGCCTGGCCCTGCGCGGCATCCGGGCAGCCGTTTTTTCACCGGCCGGTGTTGAACCGATCCCGGCAATGCCTGTCTCAGCTTCTCCGGATAGCCCTGCGCAGTGCTGTCTCGCCGCTTCCCCGACACGCTAATTGGTCATACCTGCGTGTAGACTTGCGCCCAGGCAGGCGGAACACGCTGCCCCCTATCCATCGAAGGAATCGGCAATGAACGAACAATCCTCGCGCCTGAATCGGGAACGGCGCTTTCTGGTGCTGCTGGGGCTGATCTGCCTGGCGCTGATCGGCGGTGCGTTGTACATGCAGGTGGTACTGGGCGAGGCGCCATGCCCGCTGTGCATCCTGCAACGCTATGCCTTGCTCTTTATCGCCCTCTTCGCGTTCATTGCCGCCGCCATGCCCGGGCGCCGCAGCCTGACGTTCTTCGAAGGCCTGGTGGTGCTCAGTGCGATTGGCGGAATCATTGCGGCGGGCAACCATGTGTATATACTCGCCAACCCCATGGTCAGTTGCGGCATCGATACCCTGCAACCGATCGTCGATGACCTGCCCCTGGCCAAGCTCTGGCCGCTGGTGTTCCAGGTCGACGGCTTCTGCAGCACGCCGTACCCGCCGGTTCTCGGCCTGTCGCTGGCGCAGTGGGCATTGGTCGCGTTCGTGATGACGGCGATCCTGGTTCCGCTGGGCATTTACCGCAATCGGCGCCGCCCTTAGACATAAGTCCCAAATTCGGTGGGGTCTTTTACAGCGGATGTGAACAGCGAAAAAGCCTCCCCCGCTTGACCTGGATCAAGCTCTAAGCCTTGCAGGATGCGGGTTTCGGGACTAGCAAGCGGGGTGCGACAAACTGTCGCGAAGTTGATTCGCCGGGTGCTATTGTTGCGCAATCTGTAAAAGACTGTTGCTCAATAAGTCATAGTCAAGGGTTGGCGACCTATCTACAATCGCCCCCAATTTCCGTTCGGCACTGCTTGCGAGTCGCAGGATTGAAGGAAGCCCCAGCGCTCCTTTTTGCTGACTTCGTCAAGTTTCGCCCAACGGCGATACCGGGCGGACCCCCCTCCGCGTTTTCCCGCACCAAATGGACTTGGTCTGAAGTACAGGCCTGTTGCCTACGAAACCATAAGCACCGCTAACACGCTTTGCGCCAAGGTCCTGCAGTCGGACCCCCGGCAGGAGCGAGTACGGGCGCGAAATGCCTCACTTGGCAGGACGAAGTGTTGGCTACCAAAACACAAATTGCATTGAAGCAAGCTGATCTAGAGGTCGTGAGATGAGTAAAAAGCGTTACCCCAGACTGTTTGGCATATTGCCCTTTTTAGGCATGCTTTTACTCAGTGGGTGCAACTGGACCCTGCTCGACCCGAAGGGCCAGGTGGGCATTGAGCAAAAGAACCTGATCCTGATCGCTACCGGCCTGATGCTGCTGGTGGTTATTCCGGTCATCATCATGACTGTGGCATTCGCCTGGAAGTACCGTGCTTCCAACAAGGCTGCCACCTACACCCCAGACTGGTCGCACTCGACCAAGATCGAAGCCGCGGTGTGGATCATCCCGATCATCATCATCATCGCCCTGGGTTACGTCACCTACAAGTCGACCCACAAGCTGGACCCGTACCGTCCACTGGATTCCGACGTGAAGCCGATCCAGATCGACGTGGTCGCGCTGGACTGGAAATGGCTGTTCATCTACCCAGAGCAGGGCATTGCCACCGTCAACCAGATCAACTTCCCGGCTAACGTCCCGGTGAACTTCCGCGTCACCTCCGACGCCGTGATGAACTCGTTCTTCATCCCGGGCCTGGGTGGCCAGATCTACGCGATGGCGGGCATGACCACCAAGCTGCATCTGATCGCCAACGAAAATGGCGTGTTCGACGGTATCAGCGCCAACTACAGCGGCGCTGGCTTCACCGGCATGAAATTCAAGGCCAATGCGACCTCTCAGGAAGACTTCGACAAGTGGGTCGCCGAGGTCAAGCAGTCGCCGTTGAAACTGGACAAGGCCACCTACGACGCCTTGGCCAAACCAAGCGAAAACAACCCAGTCGCGCTGTATGGCGAGGCCTCGCCTGACCAGTTCCAGCTGATCGTCGACAAGTACGAAGGCATGAACCGCGGTCGTCCGAGCCACGAAGAAGCAGGCAGCAAAGATCTGGCCACCACCGAGTCGAGTGCGCAACCAGCTGCCGGTGCAGAGGAGTAAGAGATGTTCGGTAAATTAACCCTGGAGGCGATACCCTTCCACGAGCCGATAGTCATGGTGACCATTGCCATGATCGCGCTCGGGGGTCTCGCTGTCGTCGGTCTTATCACCTATTTCCGCAAGTGGACCTACTTGTGGACCGAGTGGTTGACCACCGTCGACCACAAGAAAATCGGGGTGATGTACATCGTCGTCGCGATGGTCATGCTGCTGCGCGGCTTTGCCGACGCCATCATGATGCGTACCCAGTTGGCCGCCGCTACCGGTGGCTCGGAAGGCTACCTGCCGCCTGAACACTATGACCAGATCTTCACCGCCCACGGTGTGATCATGATCATCTTCATGGCGATGCCGTTCTTCACCGGCCTGATGAACCTGGCGGTTCCTCTGCAGATCGGTGCACGTGACGTTGCCTTCCCGTTCCTGAACTCCCTGAGCTTCTACCTGCTGCTGGCAGGCGTGCTGCTGGTGAACATCTCGCTGGGTGTTGGTGAATTCGCCAAGACCGGCTGGGTGGCCTACCCGCCGCTCGCGGGCATTCAGTACAGCCCTGGGGTGGGTGTCGACTACTACATCTGGGCGCTACAGCTCTCAGGCTTGGGTACGACACTGACCGGCGTGAACTTCCTCGTCACCGTGATGAAGATGCGCGCACCTGGCATGAAGCTGATGGACATGCCGATCTTCACCTGGACCTGCACCTGGGCCAACGTGCTGATCGTGGCTTCGTTCCCGATCCTGACCGCTGCACTCGCGCTGCTGACTGTTGACCGTTATCTGGACTTCCACATTTTCACCAACGAGCTTGGTGGGAACCCGATGATGTACGTCAACCTGTTCTGGGCGTGGGGTCACCCTGAGGTTTACATCCTGATCCTGCCGGCCTTCGGCGTGTTCTCGGAAGTGACTTCGACCTTCTCCGGCAAGCGTCTGTTCGGCCACCACTCGATGATCTACGCATCGGGCGCCATCGCCGTGCTGGGCTTCGCTGTATGGCTGCACCACTTCTTCACCATGGGTGCCGGCGCCAGCGTCAACACCTTCTTCGGCCTGGCGACGATGCTGATCTCCATTCCGACCGGTGTGAAGCTGTTCAACTGGCTGTTCACCATGTACCAGGGCCGTGTGCGCTTCACCGCACCGATGCTGTGGACCCTGGGCTTCATGATCACCTTCTCGATCGGTGGCATGACCGGCGTTCTGCTGGCTGTTCCAGGTGCTGACTTCGTGCTGCACAACAGCCTGTTCGTGATCGCTCACTTCCACAACGTGATCATTGGTGGTGCGGTATTCGGCTACATCGCCGGCTTCGCCTACTGGTGGCCAAAAGCGTTCGGCTTCAAGCTGAACGAGAAGTGGGGCAAAGCTGCCTTCTGGTTCTGGATCTCCGGCTTCTACGTTGCGTTCATGCCGCTGTACGCCCTGGGCTTCATGGGCATGACCCGTCGTCTGAACCACTCCGACAACCCACTGTGGGAACCCTACCTGTACGTAGCCGTTGTCGGCGCCGTGCTGATCCTGTTCGGTATCGCCTGCCAGCTGATCCAGATCTTCGTTTCGATCCGCGACCGCGAGCAGAACCTGGACGTGACTGGCGACCCATGGGGCGGCCGTACCCTGGAATGGTCGACTTCCTCGCCACCTCCGTTCTACAACTTCGCCCACATGCCAGAAAAAGTTGGCCTGGACTGCTGGAACGAAGCCAAGGAAGCCGGTGTTGCCTACAAGGTGCCGGGCAAGTACGAAGCGATCCACATGCCGAACAACACCGCTACCGGTCTGTTCATGGGTATGTTCCTGACCGTGTTCGGCTTCGCCTTCATCTGGCACATCTGGTGGCTGGTGGGCGCGAGCCTGTTGGCAACCATCGCAGTCTTCGTTCGCCACGCTGCACGTGACGACCAGGGCTACATGGTTCCGGCCGAAGAAGTGGCGCGCATCGAAGGCGAGCGTCTGAAGGCGCTGGCCCAAGCAGGTGCTCTGCCTGCCGGCGCACGTGTCGAATCGTTTGAACGGGTGTAATCAATGTCCAGTCAAGTAATCCACGGTGGCGCGCATGGTCATGACCATGCTCACGATGACCACCACCACGACTCGGGCCAGATGACCGTCCTCGGTTTCTGGCTGTACCTGATGACCGACTGCATCCTGTTTGCGTCGCTCTTCGCCACCTACGCGGTGCTGTCCGGCAGTTTTGCCGGCGGCCCGTCGGGTCACGACATCTTCCAGCTCGACTTCGTAGCTGTGGAAACGCTGTTCCTGCTGCTGTCCTCGATCACCTTCGGCTTCGCCATGCTGAAGATGTTCGCTGGCAAGAAAGCAGGCGTACTGGGCTGGTTGGCCGTGACCTTCCTGTTCGGTGCAGGCTTCATCGGGATGGAAATCTATGAATTCCATCACCTGATCGGCGAGGGCTTCGGCCCAACCCGCAGTGGCTTCCTGTCGGGCTTCTTCGCCCTGGTAGGCACCCACGGTCTGCACGTGACCGCCGGCCTGATCTGGATGGCAATCATGATGTACCAGATCAACAAGCACGGCATCACGCCGACCGCCAAGACCCGCATGAGCTGCCTGAGCCTGTTCTGGCACTTCCTGGACGTGGTCTGGATCTGCGTATTCACCGTCGTCTACCTGCTGGGAGTTCTGTAATGGCTAACGCACACGACACTCATCACGAAGGTAACCACGGCAGCGTCAAGTCGTACATGATCGGTTTCATCCTGTCGATCATCCTGACTGCGATCCCGTTTGGCCTGGCCATGACTGGC
Source organism: Pantoea sp. Ap-967 (assembly GCF_011752565.1). Lineage (GTDB taxonomy): Bacteria > Pseudomonadota > Gammaproteobacteria > Pseudomonadales > Pseudomonadaceae > Aquipseudomonas. The sequence goes on along the minus strand of NZ_VWXK01000004.1, from coordinate 27,617 downwards.
AGCCTGCCGAAGAACCTGACCGTTCTGATCATCGTGGCCATGGCTGTGATTCAGGTAGTGGTACACCTGGTGTACTTCCTGCACATGGACCGCTCGAAAGAGCAACGTTCCAACGTGTCGACGTTCCTGTTCACCGCGATGGTAATCGCTCTGCTGGTCGGCCTGTCGCTGTGGATCATGTTCAGCATCCACTTCGAAATGATGGCCAAGTGAGGTAAGACTGCATGTCCGTTAAGCACTTTATCCAAATCACCAAACCGGGGATCATTTTCGGTAACGTGCTTTCCGTGGCAGGCGGCTTCTTCCTTGCCTCGAAGGGCCATGTGGACTTCGCCCTGTTCCTGGCGGTGGTGATCGGTACTTCGCTGGTGGTGGCGTCCGGATGCGTGTTCAACAACTGCATCGACCGTGACATCGACCACAAGATGGAGCGCACCAAGAACCGCGTCATGGTGCAGGGCGGCATGTCGCTGACCCTCGCGCTGGCCTACGCCACCCTGCTTGGGGTGGCGGGCTTCAGCCTGCTGTATGTCCAGGCCAACCCGCTGTCGGCGTTCTGCGCGGCGGTAGGCTTCATCGTCTACGTCGGTTTCTACAGCCTGTGGCTGAAGCGCAAATCGGTGCACGGCACCTTGGTTGGCAGCCTGTCCGGTGCCATGCCTCCGGTGATCGGCTACTGCGCCGTGAGCAACAGCTTCGACCTGGCTGCGGTGACCCTGCTGGTGATGTTCAGCCTGTGGCAGATGCCGCACAGCTTCGCCATCGCGATCTTCCGCTTCAAGGACTACAGCGCTGCCAACATCCCGGTTCTGCCGGTGGCACGTGGCGTGCTGGCTGCGAAGAAGCAGATCGTGCTGTACGTGCTGGCCTTCGTGCTCGCCACCCTGATGCTCACCCTCGGCGGTTACGCCGGCCTCGGCTACCTGGCCGTGGCAGCTGCCATGGGCCTGTACTGGCTGTACATGGCCTGGGGTGGCTACAAGGCCGAGGACGACAGCAAGTGGGCGCGCAAGGTGTTCGGCTTCTCCATCCTCACCGTCACCGCCCTGAGCGTGATGATGTCGGTGGACAGCCAGACCGCAGCCGACGTGCTGATGACCTACGCGCGCTGATCGAGGTGCCTGCTTCACGAAAACCCGGCCATGTACCGGGTTTTTTTATGGGCGTTATCCTGTGCAGCCCCTGTGGGAGCGGGCTTGCCCGCGAAGAGGCCGGCCCTGAAAACGTAAACCTCTGATTTTCAAAAAATAAGACTAAAAAATCATAACAAAACAGGAAATTGCCCTTTACACACATCCTCTTTCGGCACTATCTTCTGACTTAGGCCGCCACACAGCAGCCAGCGTCGCTCGGACGGTTCCGGGCGCTTACGTCTCCAGAGGAAACCATGGCCAATCCAGGTTCGCCGCGCCGTTTTGCGCGCATCGATCGTCTTCCCCCCTACGTCTTCAACATCACCGCCGAGCTCAAGATGGCCGCCCGCCGCCGTGGCGAAGACATCATCGACCTGAGCATGGGCAACCCCGATGGCGCCACCCCGCCGCACATCGTCGAGAAGCTGGTGCAGGTTGCCCAGCGCGAAGACACCCATGGCTACTCCACGTCCCGCGGCATCCCGCGCCTGCGCCGGGCCATCTCCAACTGGTACCAGGAACGCTACGCGGTCGATATCGACCCGGAAAGCGAAGCCATCGTCACCATCGGCTCGAAAGAGGGCCTGGCCCACCTGATGCTGGCCACCCTCGACCAGGGCGACACGGTGCTGGTGCCCAACCCCAGTTACCCCATCCATATCTATGGCGCGGTGATTGCCGGTGCCCAGGTGCGTTCCGTGCCGTTGGTGCCGGGCGTGGACTTCTTCAACGAGCTTGAGCGGGCGATTCGCGAGTCGATTCCAAAGCCCAAGATGATGATCCTCGGCTTCCCGTCCAACCCCACCGCCCAGTGCGTGGAGCTGGACTTCTTCGAGCGCGTGGTGGCCCTGGCCAAGCAGTACGATGTGCTGGTGGTACACGACCTGGCCTATGCCGACATCGTCTACGACGGCTGGAAGGCCCCGTCGATCATGCAGGTGCCGGGCGCCAAGGACATTGCGGTGGAGTTCTTCACCTTGTCCAAGAGCTACAACATGGCCGGCTGGCGGATTGGCTTCATGGTCGGCAACCCTGAGCTGGTCAGCGCCCTGGCGCGGATCAAGAGCTACCACGACTACGGCACCTTCACCCCGCTGCAGGTGGCGGCCATCGCTGCGCTGGAGGGCGACCAGCAGTGTGTGCGCGATATCGCCGAGCAGTACCGCCAGCGCCGTAACCTGCTGGTCAAGGGCCTGCACGAGCTGGGCTGGATGGTCGAGAACCCCAAGGCGTCGATGTACGTCTGGGCGAAGATTCCTGAGCAGTACGCCCACCTGGGTTCGCTGGAGTTCGCCAAGAAGCTGCTGGCCGAGGCCAAGGTGTGTGTGTCGCCGGGCATCGGCTTCGGCGACTATGGCGACGACCATGTGCGCTTCGCCCTGATCGAAAACCCAGACCGCATTCGCCAGGCGATTCGCGGCATCCGCCAGATGTTCCGGGCCGATGGCCTGAGCCGCAAGTAATGCATTACCCGGGCCTGCTGCGGTGGGCCCGGCTAATGCCGATCAGCGGCCAACTATTTTTGCTGTACCCCTCTTCTCAGCCGAGCTGGCTTCGATTACAAATGGCGCGCGGGCCCAGCCCCGATAACAACAACCTTCCCTCCGTGCCATCATGTCCGAATATAACCCTTGCCTTGACTGCGGCGCCTGCTGCGGGTTTTTCCGTGTGTCCTTCTTTTGGGGTGAATGCCAGTCTGCCGGCGGTGTGGTGCCGGATGACCTGGTGGTGCAGATCAACCCGACGCGGGTCGCGATGATCGGCACCGATGCCAAGCCTTGCCGCTGCGTCAGCCTGCAGGGTGAGATTGGCCAGGAGGTGGCGTGCACCATCTACGCCAACCGCTCCAGCCCCTGCCGCGAGTTCGACGCGTCGTGGGAGGGTGGGGTGCACAACCCCAGCTGCGACGATGCACGAGCGGCCTACGGGCTGCCACCGCTGACCCCGCCGGAGGCCAATGAGCCGCATTGGCCGGATGATGGGGCAGAGGTGGCCTGATCTGGCGGTTACGTGTTCGCGGCGGCATCACAGCCATAGTGCGTCCCAATGTGAATAATGCCTGACACTTGTAACCAGCCCGGCTCGCACGGGGTTCATGATGATGTACCGCGCTACCGCTTGCACATCCTCGTCTTTGCGCAAGGCGTGGTCATGGAAGCCCCTTTGCCAGAGCTGTCCAGATTGATGGTTGTGGTGGTTTATCATCATGGTGCTGCGTGATTTCACTCTGCGCATAAGCCGCATCAGGCTGATTGGGCCGAGCTCGATCAGCCAGTGGAAATGATCGGGCATCACTACCCAGGCAAGTGATCTGACCGCGCCTTCTTCTTGCGCTTGGCGCAATGCGCCCACCAACAGTCGGGCCGACCGTAAATCCCGGAAAATTCGTCTTCTCGACTGAGTGATGCTGGTGAGCAGGTACAGTCGGCTGGTTTCTGAAAAACGGCCTAATCGCAGGTGCCTTGCGTGGGGACGATCCATGTTCCCTTCCTCGTGATGGTTTGTTCTTTAGGCTATAGCGGTTGGAGTAGGGTGGTTTGGGGGATTTGGTTCGTGGTGTTTCGGGCGGTGGGCAGGGAGATTGCGTCAGGGCCACCAGGTGCCTGCCACAATATCTTCAGCGCCTGAGAGATCGAGCGCCGCCCGCGCGGCGCATCGCAGGCAAGCCTGCTCCTACATCTGTTTCGGGCCAGTGCTCATGTGGCCACCGCGCGCGGCCCTTTGTAGGAGCAGGCTTGCCTGCGATGCGCCGCGTGGGCGGCGCTCGATGTGCGCATCAACACACCCCTCAAGACATACCCCCACGGTCTCCACATGACGTTAAACTGTCATCTCCCCAGCAATGGACAGGAGATCCGGCGTGACCCCACCCCGCAGTTTCCCCACTGACCTCTGCCTCGACAGCCCGCGCCTGCAATTGCGCCCCATGCGCCATGCCGACGCCGCGCAATGGCTGGCGATCATGGCCGACCCCGAGGTCATGCGTTACTGGCACCACGCACCCTGGCAAAACCTGGCCGAAGCCGAAAGCGCCCTGGCCGCCGACCGCGAAGCCTACGCCAATGGCGACCAGCTCAAGCTGGGCATGTATCGCCGCGACAACGGCGAACTCATCGGCATGGTCCAGCTGTTCAATATCGATGACATCTCCCGCCGCGGGGAGATCGGCTACTGCCTGGCCAGCGCCGTGCAAGGCCGTGGCTACATGGACGAAGCGCTGACCTGCTTCATCGACTACCTCGCCCACACCTTGCACATGCGCCGCCTGGAAGGCGAGATCGACCCACGCAACCAAGGCTCGGCCCGTACCCTCGAACGCCAGGGCTTCGTGCTTGAAGGCACGCTGCGCGCACGCTGGTGCGTGGCCGGCGAGTTGTCCGACTCGGGCCTGTATGGCCTGCTGCTGGAGCCCCCTGTCGCATGAGCCTGGGCGCCCGTTTACCGGCCTTCTACCTCACGCTCAGCCTGGCGCTGTACCTGCTCAGCCTGGCCTTCGACGGCGCCGTGATGACTGCTGGGCGCCATATGCCAGCGCTGCAGATGTTCCTATACGGCCCGTGGGGCATCCCCTTCGGCATGTTCCAGTGGTTTGCCAACCCGCTGTTGGCGGTGGCCATCCTCTGCCATCGGCGCCTGCGCAGGTTGGCCCTGCTGCTTGGCCTGGCCGCCTTGTACCTGGCCGCCAGCAGCTTCGGTATCGAGCGGCTGCCGGACAATATCAGCTACGAATTCACCCACCGCATCGGCTTCGGCGCAGGCTTCTACCTGTGGCTGGCGGCGATTGTGGTGTTCTGCGCAGGCCAGGCCTGGCAGTGCTGGCGCGCCCGCAGCAGTGCCGATGTACCGGCGTGGAACTGGCTGGATGTCGCGCTGGTTGCGGGGCTGGCGGTTACCGCCTATGCGGCGACCCAAATGCCAGCATTGCAATTCGAACCGGGCAGGGTGCTGATGCCGCCTGAGCCTGTACAAACGCTTTAGAGGGATGAGCGATGAAACATTACCTGATGGCCCTGGCCTTTTGCGCGCCGCTCGCGTTGGCCGACGACAACTCGCCGGCGTATGCCCAGTGCATGGACAAGGCCTCCAGTACAGTGGCCATGAGCGCGTGCATCCAGGCCGAAACCAAGCTGCAGGACGACCGCCTGAACCGGGTTTACAAACAACTGATGGCGAAGCTGGGCGCGGCACCGCAAAAGAGTCTGCGCGATGTGCAGCGCCAATGGATCGCGTATCGCGATGCCAATTGCAAGTTCCATGTGCAGGCCAGCGGCGGGACCCTGGCGCAATTGGAAGGTGGCATGTGCGTGCTGGACCAGACCCGCGAGCGGGCGGCGGAGCTGGAGCGAGTACTCAGCCCCGGGCAGTAGGTTGCATAGTGAGACGGCGAATAGCTACTATCCGGTAACAATTCTCACTTACGCCGCGGTGCACCATGCCTTCTGCCGACACCCCGTACCCGCTTGACCAGTTGTACAGCGAGCACCACGGCTGGCTGTTCGGCTGGCTGCGGCGAAAGTTGCGTTGCCCGCACAATGCCGCCGACCTGGCACAGGACACCTTCGTGCGTATCCTCGCCTCGCGCGATGCGCTGCTGAGCATGCGTGAACCGCGTGCCTTCCTGAGCACCACGGCGCGGCGGTTGTTGATCGACCGGGCGCGGCGCCAGCAGATCGAACAGGCTTACCTGGCTGAACTGGCGCTGGCCGCCGAGGCCCTGGAAGGGCACCAGTCGCCCGAGCAGGTTCATATCACCCTGCAGGCCCTGGAGCAGATCGCCTTTCTGCTGGAGGGCCTGCAGCCCAAGGCCCGCGAGGCCTTCGTCAGTTATTACCTGGACGAGTTGAGCCAACCGCAGATCGCCGAACGCCTGCAGATATCCACACGCATGGTGCGCAAATACCTGGCACAGGCCCTGGTGCACTGCCATCGCTCGATGGATTACGCCGAACCGTGAGCATCGAGGAACAAGCAGCCGAGTGGGTGCTGCGCCTGGGCGAGGGTGACCTGGATGCCGAGGAGCAGGTTGAATTCCAGGCTTGGCTGAATGCCGACCCCCGCCATCAGGCCACCCTGCAGCGCATGCAGGGCGTGGTCAGCCAGTTGCAGGCCCTGCGCCCGCAGCGCCAGCCGGTGGCGGCAGCGCTCAAGGTGGCGGCGCAGGGCGCCCGCCCGCCATCGCTCAGCCGCCGCGCTGTCATCGGCCTGGTGCTGGCGGCGTCGGTACTGGGCGCGCTGCCGTTCACCGGTGTCACCCCGCCCACCTGGTTCGCCGACTTGCACACGGAACCTGGCGAGTGGCGCAGCGAAGTGCTGGCCGATGGCTCGCACCTTACCCTGGCCGGCAACGCCGTGGTCGATGTGCAGTTCACCGCCAGCGAGCGGCGTATCCGCTTGCGCCAGGGGCAAATTCTGATCGAAGTGGCCCATGACGCGGCGCGGCCATTGTTGGTGCTGACAGAAGAGGGCAGTTTCCGCGCCCTGGGCACTCGCTTTGTGGTCAGCCGTAGCACTGGGCGCAGTGAGCTGACCATGCTCGAATCGCGGGTCGAGGCCCGTAGTGCGGTGTCTGGCGACCAGTTGGTGGCCGGGCGCGGTGAGCGGGCCTGGGTTGCCCGCGATGGCCTCGGGCCGTTACCGGCGGTTGACCCGCAACGGGTCGAGCAGGCCTGGCAACACCACCAGCTGGTGGCCGACGGCGTGCCGCTGGACCAAGTGCTCGATGCACTGGCCGCGCAACGTCGAGGCGTGTTGCGCTTCGACCGCCAGGCGATGCAGGGGCTGAAGGTGTCGGCGGTACTGCCGTTGGATGACAGCGAGCGCGCCCTGCGCTTGTTGGCCGAAGCGTTGCCAATTCGCATTGGCGGCGTGGGGCGTTGGTGGACCACGGTCGAGCGCCTGCCCCAAGTGCAGTGAAATTCACGGTTCCGCTTTTTTGGCATGGCCCGTCAAACAAGAGGCCAACACCCTAAAAGACAAGCAAAGGAGCCGTTCGATCATGCGCCGATTCACAGGCCAACCCTCCCTCAGCCCGCTGGCGCTGTGCCTGCGCCTGGCCTGCGCCGGCCTGGTGCTGCCAGCCCTGGCCCTGCCCGCCGTGGCCGAGGAAGCTGCCCGCCGCAACTTCGATGTACCGGCGGGCAACCTGGCCCAGGTGCTCGGCCAGTTCGCCCAGCAGGCCGGCGTGCCGCTGGCATTTCCGTCCGAAGCCTTGGCCGGCCAGCACAGCGCGGGCCTGCAAGGGCTGTATTCGGTCGACAGCGGCTTTGCCGTGCTGCTGGCCGGCAGTGGCTACCGCAGCGAGCGCAGCGGCAATGGCTACCGCCTGGTGGCCGAGCCGCAGGCTGCAGCCGGTGGCGAAGTCGTGGAGCTGAGCGCCACCACCGTGGCGGGGCAGGGCATGGGCGAAAGTACCGAGAACACAGGCTCCTACGCCCCGGGGCTGATCAGCGTGGGCTCCAAGAGCCCCACCAGCCTGCGCCAGACGCCGCAGTCGGTGTCGACGGTGACCCGCCAGTTGATGGAAGACCAGCAACTGACCGACATCAACCAGGTGATGAAGGTGACCCCAGGCATCGTCACCCAGAGCACCACTTTCCGTACCCAGGACTTCTTCTCGCGCGGGTTCAGCATCCAGAACCTGCAGATCGACGGCGCCGCCCCCCAGTCGCTCGGTACTGCCATGGGCTCGTTCTACTCGTCGAACATCTTCGACATGGCCGAATTCGACCACGTCGAGGTGCTGCGCGGCACCTCGGCCTTGTACGGTGGCACCGGCGACCCAGGTGGCATCATCAACCTGGTGCGCAAGCGGCCCACCGCCTTCAACCAGCTCAAGCTGACCCTCTCGGCCGGCACCTGGGACAACTATCGCCAGGAAATCGACTTGTCCGGGCCGCTGGGTTGGGATGGCCGCCTGCGTGGGCGGTTGGTGCTGGCCAATACCGACCGCCAGTACTTCTATGACAACCGCGCCACCGAACGGCCCCTGGCCTACGGTGTGCTCGAAGCAGATGTTACCGACGACACCCTGCTTACCTTTGGCGCGCGTTACAACAAGGCCCACGAAACCGGCACCAACAACTCGCTGCCGCGCTACAGCAACGGTGCCGACCTGAACTTGCCACGGCACACGGGCCTGACGCAGAAATGGGCTTACCTCGACGCCACGGCGCGCGAATACTTCGCCAAGGTCGACCACCGCTTCAACGACGACTGGAAGCTCAACCTGAGCTACACCAACACCTGGGACCTGGGCCTGTTCAAGAGCGCCACCACCCTGAACGCGGTCAATGCCGCCACCGGCACCGGGGCGACCTGGTACGGCACCCGGGTTCGCCAGGAAAACGAACAGCAGTTGTACGACGGTAACGTTTCCGGCCACTTCCAGGCATTTGGCCTGGATCATGAAGTGGTGTTCGGTGCCGACTACCAGCGTATCGACAGCCGTTGGCAGGGCACGGCGCCGTTTGCCGCTTCGGGCGCGCCGGCCAACCTGTTCGACCCAGGCAGCACAGCGTTCGAAAACCCGGGCAATGCGCAGCCGTACCTGCGCGACTACAGCCCCAACTCGCAGCGCCAATATGGCCTGTACGGCAGCCTGCGCCTGCAACTGGCCGAGCCGCTGCACGTAATTCTCGGCGCGCGCGCCCAGCGTTTCCACTTCTGGCAAACCTACACCAATGCGCTGACCACGCCAGCGAGCGTTTCCAGCCCCGAGCAGCGCATCGGCACCAAGGTCACGCCGTTCGCCGGGTTGGTCTACGACCTGGACGATCAATGGTCGGCCTACGCCAGCTATGCGGAAATCTTCAAGCCGCAATCGAGCCGCCTGGCCGGCCCGGAAGGTTCGAGCACCGCGCTGGAGCCGATGACCGGCAAAACCTACGAGACGGGCCTGAAGGGTGAGCTGTTCAATGGGGCGGTGAACACCAGTGTGGCGCTGTACTACACCACCCGCGAAAACGAGGCGGTGCAGGACCCGGCCTACGCCTTCACCAGTGCTGGCTTCTCGGGCAGTTGCTGCTACGTCTCCACTGGCAAGGTGGTGAGCAAGGGTGTGGATGTGGAGATGTCCGGCGAGCTGCTGCCGGACTGGATGCTGGTGGGGGGCTACACCTTCAACCTCAACCGCAACCGCACGGCCGACTCGCCCCTGAGCACGGTGACGCCCAAGCACCTGTTCAAGCTCTACACCACCTACCGCCTGCCTGGCGTGCTCAGCGATTTCAAGGTGGGCGGCGGCGTGCAGGTGCAGAGCGCGACCTACACCAGTGGTACGGCGGTCACTGGCGGGCAGACGGTGGCGTTCGACTACCAACAGAGCGGCTATGCGATCTGGAATGCGTTGCTTGACTACCGGGTGGACGATCACTGGAACGTGACGCTCAACGGCAACAACCTGTTCGACAAGAAGTATTACGAGACGGTCGGGACTTCGACCTATGGCAACTATTATGGCGAGCCGCGTAACTTCATGGTGACCTTGCGCGGGACTTATTGAGGGCAGGGGACAAGCGCCGCTGCGCGGCGCATCGCGAGCTGCGCTCGCTCCTACGAGATCTGCGCAGGGTCGGCCTGGCCCCCCGTAGGAGCGAGCAAAGCTCGCGATGCGCCGCCCAGGCGGCGCGCTTCAGGCAACCTCCACCGCGTGCGCCTGTCGCCCCACCAACCGGCCAATCGGCGCCAGCTTCAGGCCCAGTTCAACCGCCACAGCCAAGAACTCCGCTTCCCCCTCCGGGGCCACGGCCACCAGCAGCCCGCCGCTGGTCTGCGGGTCGCACAGCAGATGTTTCTGCGCCTCGCTCAGCGCGCCGAGCTTGTGCCCGTAACTGTCGTAGTTGCGCAGGGTGCCGCCGGGAATGCAGCCTTCGGCCAGGTAATGCTCCACGCTCGGCAGACGCGGCACGGCGGCATAATCCAAGTGCGCGGTCAGGCCGCTGCCCTCGGCCAGCTCCACCAAGTGGCCAAGCAGGCCGAAGCCGGTGACGTCGGTCATCGCCTTGACCCCGTCGAGCTTGCCGAAACGGCTACCCGGTGTGTTCAGCCTACACATCCAGTCCCGCGCTACCCCCTGGTCCTGCTCACGCAGCCTGGCCTTCTTCTCGGCCGTGGTGAGAATGCCGATGCCCAGCGGCTTGGTCAGGTACAGGCGGCAACCGGCGGTTGCAGTGTCGTTGCGCTTGAGGTGGCGCTTGCTGACCACACCGGTGACGGCCAGGCCGAAGATCGGTTCCGGGGCGTCGATGGAATGGCCGCCGGCCAGGGGGATGCCCGCTTCGGCGCACGCGGCGCGGCCACCGCGAATCACTTCACGGGCCACTTCCGGGGCCAGCACATTGATCGGCCAGCCGAGGATGGCAATGGCCATCAATGGGTCGCCGCCCATGGCGTAGATATCGCTGATGGCGTTGGTGGCGGCGATGCGGCCGAAGTCGTAAGGGTCATCGACGATGGGCATGAAGAAGTCGGTGGTCGACACCACCCCGCGCTCGTCGTCCAGTGCGTACACCGCCGCATCGTCACGTGAGGCATTGCCCACCCATAGCTTCGGGTCCAGGGCCTGGGCGCCGCTCTCGGCGAGGATCACGTCCAGCACCTTGGGAGAGATCTTGCAGCCACATCCGGCACCGTGGCTGTACTGGGTCAGGCGGATCGGCTCGCTCATAAGCACCTCGCGAAGGGGTGAGTCGTTGCGCGAGTTTAGCAAAACTGGCCATCGCGCCCGGGCCTCTTATACTTCCCTGCGTCGGCACCACCGCCGGCTTCGTCTGCAACCGCCCCGGAGAATTGCCATGCTCAATCGCTCCCTGGCGCTGGCCGCCGGCCTTGTGCTGTCGTGCTGCGCCGTTGTTGCCCAGGCTGCAGAAACCTTGCGGGTCAGTGCCATTCCCGATGAGGCGCCGACCGAACTGCTGCGCAAGTTCGAGCCACTGGGCAAGTACCTGTCGCAGCAGCTGGGCATGGAGGTGAAGTTCGTGCCGGTGGCCGACTACCCGGCGGTGGTCGAGGCGCTGGCCAGCAACCGCCTGGACCTGGCCTGGCTGGGTGGCTTCACCTTCGTTCAGGTGCACCTCAAAGACCCCAGCGCCACGCCACTGGTGCAGCGCGAGCAGGACGCCCAGTTCACCTCCAAGTTCATCACCGCCAACCCCGAGGTGAAGAGCCTGGCCGACCTCAAGGGCAAGTCGTTCGCCTTCGGCTCCATCTCCTCCACCTCCGGCAGCCTGATGCCGCGCTACTTCATGCTCAAGGAAGACAACATCAAGCCTGAGAGCTACTTCAGCCGTGTGGCCTATTCCGGCGCCCACGATGCCACCGTGGCCTGGGTGCAGGCGGGCAAGGTCGACGGTGGGGTGCTCAATGCCAGCGTGTGGCAGAAGCTGGTCGATGCTGGCAAGGTCGATACCAGCAAGGTGAAAGTGTTCGCCACCACGCCGGCCTACTACGACTACAACTGGACGGTGCGCGGCAACATGGACCCGGCGCTCAAGGCCAAGATCAAGCAAGCCTTCCTCGACCTGGACCCGGCCAACCCGGAGCAGAGGGCCATCCTCGACCTGCAGGCGGCCAGCCGCTTCATCGAGACGCGGCCGGAAAACTATGTGGGCACCGAACAAGCCGCGCGTGAGGCCGGCCTGCTCAAGTGACACTGCATGTGCAGGGCGCGGGCCTGCGCCATGGCCAGGTGCGTGCGCTCGGCGCGGTGAGCCTGCGCATCGGCAAGGGTGAGCGGGTGGCGATCATCGGCCCCTCCGGGGCGGGCAAGTCCAGCCTGCTGCAGTTGATGGCCACGGCGTTGCAACCGAGCAGCGGCCAGTTGGAGGTGTTGGGCGAGCAGCCTTGGGCGCTGTCGGCCCGGGCACGCCAGCGCCTGCGTGCGCGAATTGGCCTGGTGCACCAGGCGCCGCCGCTGCCGCCACGCCAGCGCGTGGTAACGGCGGTACTGGCAGGGCGCTTGGGGCAGTGGGGCCTATTGCGCGGGTTGTTCAACCTGCTGCACCCGACCGATGTGCCTGGTGCGCGTCAGGTGTTGGCCGAGTTGGGGTTGGCCGAAAAGCTGTTCGTGCAGTGCGGGCAACTGTCGGGCGGGCAGTTGCAGCGCGTGGGTATTGCCCGGGTGCTGTACCAGCGCCCGGACTTGCTGTTGGCCGATGAGCCGGTGTCGGCGATGGACCCGGTGCTGGCCGAGCACAGCCTGGCGTTGCTCAACCGCCATGCCCAAGCCAATGGCGTCACTCTGGTGGCCAGCCTGCATGCTGTTGAACTGGCCTTGGCGCATTTCCCCCGAATCATCGGCATCCGTGAAGGCGATGTGGTGTTCGACTGCCCGGCCCAGGCGGTGACCGAGGCGTTGCTCGCGGGCTTGTACGCCAACGAGCAGCTGGCCTCGCCAACCGCAAGCCAGAGGGCTGCGGTGACAGTGCAGATTCCGCGATGCTGAAGGCCGGTGCCCGCGACCCTGCCGCCTGGCCGCGCCTGCTGTTGGCCCTGCTGGCGCTGGCGGTGTTGTGGCCTGGGCTGCGCTTGAGCGAACTGAACCCGTGGGTGCTGCTGCAGGCGCACAACCGTCAGCAGATCGCCAGCTTCACCGGCGCGTTCTGGCCACCGGCCCATGGCGATGAATTCCTCAAGCTGCTGTACGAAGCCACCTTGCAAACCCTGGCGGTCGCCACCGCTGGCATGGCCCTGGCGCTGTTGCTGGCGGTTCCGGCCAGCCTGCTGGCCAGCCGGGCGTTGTCGCTGCGTGCGGCCTCCCGGGGTGGCCATGCCGGGGTGTGGTCGCGGCTGCTGCGCCTGCCGGTGCGTGGCGTGCTGATCTTCCTGCGCAGCGTGCCGGAGATCGTCTGGGCATTGCTGTTCGTGCGTGCCGTTGGCCTGGGGCCAACCGCTGGGGTGCTGGCCATCGCCATCACCTACAGCGGCATGCTCGGCAAGGTTTACGCCGAGATTTTCGAGTCGGTCGACCAGCGCCCGGCGCATGCCTTGTTGCAAGCCGGCAGCGGGCGGCTGGCCGCGTTCTGCTACGGCATTCTGCCCAGTGCTTCGGCAGAGGTGGTGTCCTACACCGTGTACCGCTGGGAGTGCGCGGTGCGCGCTTCGGTGGTGATGGGCTTCGTCGGGGCCGGTGGCCTGGGCCAGCAGATCGACCTGTCCATGCGCATGTTCGCCGGTGGCGAGGTGGCAAGCATGCTGCTGGCGTTTCTGGGGCTGGTGCTGCTGGCTGATGGGCTGAGCCGCTTGTTGCGCGGGCGGCTGGCATGAACCGGGTGCTCAACCTGCTGGTGATCGCGGCCATTGTGGCGGCGGTGGTGGGCGCGTTCGGCTACTTGCAACTGGACCTGCACTCGCTGGTGGGGGACGGCGGCCTGGGGCAGATGGGCGAATATGCCGCGCGCTTCCTGCACCCGGACTTTTCTGCCGAGCACTTGCAGGCGGTGGCCGGGGGTACGTTGGAAACGCTGGCCATGTCGGGGCTGGGCACATTGTTGGCCATGCTGCTGGGGACGCTGCTGGCGTTGCCGGCTGCGGGGCGTTTCGGCGGGCTGCTGCAAGCGCTGTCGCGGCTGCTGCTCAATGCCCTGCGGGCCATTCCGGAGCTGGTGTGGGCGGCGTTGACCGTGCTGGCGGCGGGGCTGGGGCCGAACGCCGGTACGCTGGCGTTGGCCCTGCATACCTCGGGGGTGCTGGGGCGCTTGTTCGCCGAGGCGCTGGAGAATGCGCCGGTGGAACCCGTGGCGGCGATTCGCCTGCAAGGTGGCGGGCAGTTGGCGGCGTTCTGCTATGGCACCTTGCCGAACCTGTGGCCGCAATGGCTGGCCTATAGCTTGTACCGCTGGGAGAACAACATCCGCATGGCCAGCGTGCTGGGCCTTGTGGGTGCTGGTGGGCTGGGGCAGATGCTCTACACCACCCTCAGCCTGTTCCAGGAGGCCCAGGCCAGCACGGTGATCCTGGCCATGCTGGTGCTGGTATTGCTGGTGGATGCGCTGAGTGATGTACTGCGCCAGCGCTATGTGCGCGTCTGACCTGCGCGACCTCACCACATCCCCTCCACACGAGTATTTGCGTGCGATGGCGTCTTTCACACGGGAAACCTCGAAACCCAGGGCGTGAACACTCTGAGGTCGGAGGGGATTGAAGCTTCGAGGGGGAATGTTGCAAAGGATTTTATAGCGGAAGCACAGAGACAATTCTGACCACGTTTAAAGATCGCTCTGAATTCCCATTTCCTTTGAGGCGAGCCAGGCTGGAACCTGAAGCCAGAAAGCTGTTGGAGGATATGAAATGAGTGAAAAGCTAATTCCGTTCGATATGGCAGCCTTGCTGAACAGCGATGAGGCAATCAGCGAGTACCTTAGCCAAGTGCTATCGGACGGGGATACCGAAGAAATCATCCGGGCATTGGGCCATATCGCACGTGCGCGAGGGATGACCCAGATCGCCAGCGACAGCGGCCTGGGCAGGGAAAGCCTGTACAAAGCCTTGAGCCCGGGCGCAAAGCCTCGGTTCGACACCGTTCTGAAAGTCATTCGTGCCTTGGGTGTAGACCTTCTCGTACAGCCTCATGCCACCTCCCGCTAGCCCAATACCTGCTTCATTTGCACCAGCGCCACGCGGGTGCCATCCCATGTCTGGCGTTCTTCAACGCCAAACGGCACGAACCCCAGCTGTGGATAAAGCAGCAACCCTGCGGTGTTGTGGTTGAAGCACGACACCCACAACTCCCGTGCGGCGAACTGCTCGCGGGCCAGGTTGATCATGCACTGCACCAGGTAGCGGGCGACGCCATGCCCGCGTGCGGCAGGGGCCACCACCAGGTTGCCAAGGGCGCACACACCGCCGTGTTCGGCCTTGTAGAAGTTGGCAAAGCCCAGCACCAGGCCCTGGCCTTCGACTACGATGGAGGCGCTGCGCTGGGCGATGGCGTCGCTCAGTTGCAAGGGGGTGAGCGGGTAGGTGGCCTTGGGGAACATGTAGAACAGCTCGTCCGGGCCCTGGGGGAAGCAGCAGATCACGGGAATGTCGCCGGGCTGAACGGGGCGGTGGGTGAGGTGCATGGCAGATCCTTCTTCCATTGGGGGTTGGCGGCACCCGCGCAACCGGCAGGTGTGATGGCGTGGATTAATTGATAGCACACCGCCCCGCCCGCCGCGCCGTAGCCTGTCGTTTCCGTCAGGGTTTGCTCGCCACCGCCACGTAGCCCTTGATTGCAGCTGGCTTGCCATGGGCCTTGCCCTTGTGCGCCAGGTACTGGAAGCGGCGCCATTCCTTGTCGATTTCGCTGTACGACATGAACACGCTGACCCGCTGGGTGCCGGCCAGGTCCGGGCGGCTGCGGGCGTCGATGCTGTCCTTGGCGATGTAGGCGACGTTGATGCCCAGCACCTTGCCGTCTTCGCCGAACAACGGCCCACCGGACATGCCCTTGACGATCGGGCCATCGTGCACCGAATAGAACACGCTGCCCGGCGTGCCATCGAGGCGCACCAGGGACGCCAGGGTATGGCCCTTGCCCTGCATCGGCATCATGAAGCTGTTGAAGCCCACCGCCGTCACCGCCTCACCCGGAACGAACTGGCGCCACTGTGGCACCTTGCTGGCTTTGTGCTTGAAGAACACCACGTCACCCAGCCCTTCATGCACCACGTTGCGCAGGAATGGGGTGTGCTTGGCGGTGACGGCGTAGTCTTCGTTCCACTGAATGGCGCTGGCCATCAGCAGCATCGGCAGGGGGGCACCGGAGGTGACCACGAAAGCCTGGTCGTAGGCAGGGTTTGATTCAGTTGCGGTGGGCATTCCATTGCACCCGCTGAGCAGCATCATTGCTGCCATCCAGGGCGCGGTTTTAGTCATGGTTCACGCAGCGGTGGTGTGAAAGGGAGCGCAAATATGGCGAAGAGCCATCATTCTGGCAATACTTTATGTATATACCTGACGAGCGACAGCTTATTGCCACTATTGGTGGGCAGGCCAATTGAATGCGTGGATGGGAGCAGAGGGCGGTGGCGGGGGAGTTGGCGTCAAAAATGGCAGGTTGCGATTCCTATGTGGGAGCAACTGTCCTGCTCGCGCAATTGAACTGTGGGAGCGAGCTTGCCCGCGAACACGGGCGAAGCCCGTGCCATCCACTTCATCGCCTGCTTTCCGCCAACGCTTGTTGGGATGACTGGGCTGGGTTGAGCTCTATTGAGCTGCATTGAGCTGCATTGAGCTGCATTGAGCTGCATTGAGCTGCATTGAGCTATATTGAGCTGGATCCGGAGATACCATGACTTTACCCAACAAGATTCTGACCGAGTTGCGCCGTGGTCAGGCCCTCAGTTCTCGCGAATTGGCCGAACGCCTCGACGCGAGCTGGTCGACAGTCAAGCGCCATCTGGAACTCTTGCTGGATTCGGGCAAGGTCGAGCGCGAGAAAGATGGCCGTACCACACGCTATCGACAGGTCGCTGTTCCGCCGTCTGCTGGCACCACTACGCAATCAAATGGCTTCGCCGAGATCCCCTGGTCACCGCAAAGCCGCTCTCTGCGCGCCTCGCTGCTTCAGCCTTTGGCAATGCGCGAGGTGGTGACCTACCAGCGGGAATTGGTAGATAACTACCAACCGAATCACAGCGCATGGCTGCCCCGTAACCAGGCTGCCGCACTCGAAGTCGAGGGGCAGATGCGCGGCCAGCAGCCAGCAGGCACTTATGCCCGCAAGGTGCTGAAACCCCTGCTGATCGACCTGTCCTGGTCATCGTCGCGCTTGGAGGGTAACCGTTACTCCCTGCTCGATACAGAAAGGCTCTTCAAAAGTGGTGTCACGGACGGCGATCTGGACGCGGTCATGCTGCTCAATCACAAGGCTGCAATCGAATTCATGGTCGATGCGGTACCTGAATATGGCCTCAACTCGGCAGTGATCAGCAATCTGCACGCCTTGCTGATGCAGGACTTGCTGGCAGATGGGGCTGCGCTTGGCAGCATTCGCCAGACTGTCGTCAACATCAGCGGTACAACCTATTTTCCAACCCAGCTACCTTCGTTGCTGGAAGAAATGTTCGAGCGGGTGCTGGATAAGGCGAGGCAGATCAAGAATCCGATCGAAGCGGCCTTCTTCCTGTGGATAAACCTGGCATACCTGCAACCGTTCGAAGACGGTAACAAGCGCACGAGCCGGTTGGCAGCAAACATCCCGCTGATGCTCTACAACTGCTCGCCGCTGTCGTTCCTGGATGTCGACCCGCAGGACTACGCCCTGGCCATGATGGGTGTTTACGAGCAGCGGGACATGGCCATGGCGGCTGATCTGTTCGTTTGGGTTTATCGCCGCTCCATCAGTAAGTATGGCGTGATGATCGAAGCCATGGGGGTGCCTGACCCTGTTCGTCTTCACTATCGGGAGTGGTTGAACGAGGCGATCAATGCGGTGGTGCGCGAGCGTCTGACGGTGCGGCAGGTGGTGGGCGGGCTGGATCTGTCAGCAGAAGAAAAGGAGCAGTTTGAGCCGTTGTTGCGCAGTGAACTGAAGCTCCTGGCGTTGCATAACTGCGCTCGCTATCGGTTGAGCATGAAGCAGGTGAAGGCGTGGATTGATGCAGGTCGGCCTGGCGACCGTTGATGCCTGGGGTTTGGGCGGATTAATAACAGGCACAATTAGGCTGCAGTCGACCCATTGTGGAGGATCCATACCTGGGGTTTAGCGCGGTGTTCGGAAGTGTTCGCCGTGAATTTTTCAGCGCCTATGAGATCGAGCGCCGCCCGCGCGGCGCTTCGCGAGCTGCGCTCGCTCCTACGTTTGTTTCGGGCCAGTAACGCCTGTGCCAGTCGCGCGACCGTCTTGTTGGTGCGACGCAATATCGCGTCATGCGCCAAAGCCGTCGCGCGCAAGCCTCACAGGAATAACTGGCCCGAAATAGACGTAGGAGCGAGCGCAGCTCGCGATGCGCCGCGCGGGCGGCGCTCGATCTGATAGGCGCAGACGATGTCACGGTGAACCTCCGCAGCCCCTTTGGCGACGAAATGAGGGCAGGTTACAAGGCCAGCATTCTTCCCTGGCTTAACAAATTTCCGTATTGTTATGAAAGTGAGATTCATTTTCATATGCCACCGTCTCAGGTATTGAGCAATGCCCTCCGTTGACCCCTTGCAGCATCAGGCCGTTCAGTCCCTGTACGCCGAACACCACCCCTGGTTGTGCGCCTGGCTGCGCAAGCGGTTGGGGTGTTTTGATCATGCGCAGGATCTGGCGCAGGACACGTTCATTCGCGTGTTGCTGCAGCGCAAGGCACCGGAATTGCGGGAGCCGCGGGCGTATCTGAGCAGTGTGGCGCGCAGCCTGATGATCGACAGGTTTCGGCGTCGGGCCTTGGAACAGGCCTATCTGGAGACGTTGGCAGCGCGGCCCGAGGCGCTGGACGTTTCGCCGGAAGCGCGTCTTATGATCATCGAAACGCTGCTGGAAATCGACCGTATGCTCGACGGGCTCGGGGCGCGCACGCGAGAGATTTTTCTGTTGGCGCAGCTCGATGGCTTGAGTTACGTGGAGATCGGTAAGCAGTTGAATGTCTCGGTCAATACGGTCAAGAAACACGCGGTGCGGGCGCTGACCCATTGCCTGCTGGCGGCCGAGGCGTAGGGCATGGCGCTGGATCACGCGACCCTTGAGGCGGCGGCGCGCTGGTACGTGGAGTTGCGCTGCGATGAGTCGGACGAGTCCACTCACGAGGCCCACCGGCATTGGCTCAATGCCGACCCTTGCCATCGTCAGGCATGGGACCGGCTTGCGCGTTTGCAGGAGCGCTTCGAGCGGGTCGACCCTGGCCTTGCGCGACCGATGTTGCGCAGCGCGCGGGTCAAGCGGCGCGAGGTGCTGAAGGTGCTCTCGGTGCTGGTGGCGGCAGGTGGAACCGGCGCGGTGTCGTGGCGCATGACGCCACTGCCATCGCTGATGGCCGATGCGCACACCGCCAAGGGCGAACACCGGCGCTTGCAGCTGGACGATGGCAGCCAGTTGCACTTGAACACGGCCACGGCGGTGAACATTCGCTACAGCCCAACGCTTCGCGAACTGCAGTTGCTGCGTGGGGAAATCCTTGTGGAAACCGCGCGCGATGCGCAGGCGCGGCCCTTTGTCGTGCACACGCCGCAGGGCAGCATTCGGGCGCTGGGCACGCGCTTTGTGGTGTGCAGTGGCGATGACCAGACGAGGGTCTGCGTGCTGCAACATGCGGTCGAAGTGCGCCCGGCGAACCAGCTCTCGGCGGTGCGGGTGGAAGCGGGGCAGCAGGTGCTGTTTGGCCAGCGCGAAGTGGGTGCGCTGCAACCGGCCAATCAGCAGGTCGATGCGTGGACCCGCGGCATGCTGGTGGTCGACGACTGGCGCCTTCAAGACATGATCGGCGAGTTGCAGCGCTACCGGCCAGGCTATCTCGGCTGTGCGCAGGCGGTGGCGAACCTGCGCATTTCCGGCGCTTTCCACTTGGCCGATATCGATGCCTTGCTGGACAACCTGTCTTCGACCTTGCCGGTACGCATTCGCCATTTCACCCCGTACTGGACCCGCGTGGAGCCCGTGTGAGGGGGCATCGCAAAATATTTTTGGCGTGGGTGTTGTCGATTTGAATTCTCGTGCGACTTGGTAACAGAGGCGCGATTTGACGCCATCACTGACTGCCAAGGGGCGAAGGGAAAACGTATGTCTGCACGCAAGCCAACCATCAACAGACCTGACAGCTTGAGGCGCGCAGTGCGCCATGGGGTCATGAGCATCGCGCTGGGCGCGCCCGTGGTGGTGCTGACCCTCGCACCATCTGCCTGGGCCCAGGCTGCTGCCGACATGCGCTTCGACATTCCTGCAGGTTCGGTGGGTGCAGCGTTGGAGCAGTTTTCTGCGGTGTCGGGGGTGAACATTTCCTACGACCCACAGGCTGCACAAGGCCAGCGCTCGCCAGGGCTGCATGGCCGTTATGCGGTAGACGCAGGCCTGCGTCAGTTGCTGGCCGGCAGCAAGCTGCAAGCGGTATTGCTGGGCAACGGTAGCTACTCGCTGGTGCCGCTGGCAGATGCTGCAGTGCAGCTGAGCCCAACCAGTGTGTCGGGGAAAACCGTCGAGTCGGCGGCGGGGCCTGCCGAGGGCTACGTCGCCACCCGCAGCAGCTCGGGCAGCAAGACCGACACGCCGATCATCGAGACGCCCCAGTCGATTTCCGTGATTACCCGCCAGCAGATGCAGGCCCAGGGCGCGCAGACCGTGACCGATGCACTGCGCTACGTGCCAGGCGTGAAGGTCGAAGCCTACGGCCTGGACCCCAAAGGCTTCGACTGGCTGTACCTGCGCGGCTTCAACGGCCAGGCCAGCAGCGACTACCTCAACGGCCTGCGTCAGCAGAACAACAGCTACGCGTTCTTCCGCAGCGAGCCTTACGCGTTCGATCGAATTGACGTGGTGCGTGGCCCTTCGTCGACCTTGTTCGGCCAGGGTGATGCGGGTGGCATCGTCAACCGGGTCAGCAAAAAGCCTGAGGCCGATCACGTCAATGAAGTGCAATTGAGTGGCGGGAACCACAACCGTCTGCAGGGGCAGTTCGATGTGGGCGGCGCGTTGAGCGACGACCAGAGCCTGCTGTATCGCGTGGTGGGCCTGGCTCGCGATGCCGACACCCAAGTGGACTATGCGGACGGCCACGAGCTGCAGGACAACCGCCTGTACATCGCGCCGTCACTGACCTGGTCGCCGGACGAAGACACCAGCCTGACGATCCTCACGGACTTCTTGCGTGACCACAACGGCGGCTCGCTGTTTGCCTACAGCACGCCGAGCGGCCACACCACCAACATCCTGATGGGCGACCACAGCTTCAACCATTTCGATCAGGACCAGTACACCCTGGGCTACGAGTTCCGCCACCGCTTCAACGACACGTGGGAGTTTCGCCAGAACGCACGCTACGGCCAGGTCGACCTGATTTTCCAGAACCTTTTGCCCGCCGCCGTCAACCTCGACACCGGCAACGTCACCCGCATCGCCGACCGCTTCGATCAGCACATGGACACCTTCAACCTGGACAACCAGTTGCAGGCCGACTTCAGCACCGGGCCGCTGACCCACAAGCTGCTGATGGGCGTGGACTACACCTGGCAGGATGCCGACGTCACCCGCTGGCGCACCCGGGCGCCGACGCTGAACATCTACAACCCGCAGTACGGCATGAGCATCGCCCGCCCTTCGGCGGCCAACAGCCTGAGTTCGATCGACTACAACCAGACCATCCAGCAGGTCGGCGGTTATCTGCAGGACCAGATCAAGTTTGATGATCACTGGATTCTCACCGCGGGCGGCCGTTACGACTACGTGCGCAACGATCTCGACAATCACGTCGGCGCGTCGACCAATCAAAAGGACAACGCCTTCACCGGCCGACTGGGCCTGACCTACCTGACTGACTTTGGCCTGGCGCCTTACGTCAGCTACGCCGAGTCGTTCAACCCCAACACCGGCACCGACCGAAGCGGCAGCGCCTTCGAGCCGAGCAAGGCCCATCAATGGGAAGTCGGCGTGAAGTACCAGCCAAGCGATGCGATCCTGATGACCTTGGCGGCCTACGACCTGACCAAGACCAACGTCACCACGAACGAGATCGTGAACGGCGTGACGACGGGCTTCTCGGTGGCCTCCGGCGAGCAGCAGTCGCGGGGTATCGAGGCGGAAATCAAGGCGCGCCTGGACCAGAACTGGGACCTGCTGGCCTCGTACACCTACACCCACGCCGAAATCACCAAGAGCAACAACGGCGACGAGGGCAAGCGTCCGGCCAACGTGCCCAAGCACATGGCCTCGGCCTGGCTCAACTACACCTTCCACGACAGCCCGCTCAACGGCCTGAGCCTGGGTGCCGGCGCGCGTTACACCGGCGTGCTGTATGGCGACAACGCCAACACCTACCACATCGACAACTACACGCTGTTCGATGCTGGTGCCAGCTACCCGCTGAACAACAACGTGACCCTCTCGGTGAACGCGCAGAACCTGCTGGACACAAAGTACGTCGCCACCTGTGACGACTCCTACGAGTGCTACCCGGGCATGCGGCGTACGTTGCTGACCAGTGTGAAATATTCCTGGTAAAGCCTCCTGGCCTGCTGAGGCGAGCGCTCGTCTCGGCAGGTACTCGCGGAGCGATTGACGGGCAAGAGGCGGGGACGGAATCCCAGAAACCAAAAAGCCCGCAGTTAGCGGGCTTTAGGGGTGTTGCTTAGCCGTCGTTGGACGTCTATGTACAGCAGATGGTGCCCCGAGGGGAACTCATGGTTTAAATTATCTATTTGAATTAATTGAGATATTTTTGAGGTATATAAAAATGTGTACGGATAATTTAACGTTTGGCATGCTTTTTGATTTTTTTGGCGTTTAATGATTTTTCTTGGCACTGTATGGCAGATCTTCCGACAAACGGAACCATGGTTGACATGGCTTATATTTGATTAGTCAGAAAAAAATAGCGGTTTGTTATAAGAGATTTGAGTTTCTCAGATTTTGCTCTGATTACTCACGTTCCAAGCTTCTAGCGTCAGCCGTTACAACATCCATTATGCCTACCAGCTCACGCTCTAAATCAGGTTCGAAGCGCTGTAGGTAAGCAGATATTGCTTCGTTGCGCAGGAGTCTCGACAAGTAACCTTTGGCTACAACCAGCACTAGCATGGTTTCGCCCAATGTATCTTCAACCAATCGGTAGTCGTGATACAGCCTCTCCATTTCCCTCTCCATTTTTAGAATATTTTCGGCGGATACTCCTTCAGTTGAGTTTTTAGAATCCGTTAAATCCTCAGGCCTAGTAGCAGTTAACACCATTTGTGCATAACGGCCCGTATAGCAATTTGCCGAAATCATCATCTCGGCGACCTCAATTTGGCGCATCGGCTTCATTTTTCGCAGTATTTGGAACACGGGTTGCCCAACCATTCGCGTTTTCAGTAGATCTATTACTTCGGGTGCTATGCCTTTTAAAAGATTTTGACGCAGTCTAATACGATCAATGTTTACATTGAGGACTTCGGCAATTCTTTCGGCTGACACTCCTCTCTCGATTGCCTGGATGATCATCTTGCTTTCTTGGATTGGCGTCAGTCTATTTATCTGCCTATTGTATGTGAAACCTTCATCGTCTGTTGAGAGTAAGCAAAGTGCGTGTTCTGCTCCAAGTTGCTTTAATGCAGATAGTCGTAGGTGGCCATCAAGAATTAAATATTTTGGTGGTTGTCCGTTTGAGCTTACTGGCTCATGGTGAACAGCGAGCGGTTCAATAATTCCAAGTTCTCGAATGGATGCCAGGATTGAGAGGTATTTGGAAGTGCTAAGAGCGTTTGCTTGCACCATTCTAGATGGTAGCAACTGGGATATGGAAACAGTTATTAATCTGCTATCGAACGCATTTTTTACATCGCTCATGCTTCCCCCTTAACTCGTACTGCTAAGACTTGTGGCATGTCTTCAATCCCTTCACTTTTCAGTAAAGAGCAGAAATATTCGTCTGAGAGGAGCTTTCTCAGTGCAGTGACTACAAACAGCAGGCGTTGCTCGCCGATGTCAGCTTTTTTTACCATGAGTCTTTGCCGGCGAACCTCCGACTGATAAGCATTTAAGAGTTGGCGGGAAGTAGTTATTTTTTCGGGTCTTTTCTGATGGTTGAAACATTTTCCGGTGGCGCGTCGATTGTCAATCAAACGACGGACTTTCATTAGTTGCTCGCCTTTTAAAAGGCCATTTTCGTAGGCCTCAAGCATTGCGGCCTGAATTACAGTGTCGTCAGAGCGTGCAACTGTTATAGCAATCTTGATTGGTAGCCAGCCTTTTTCCACCGCGCTAATTAGCCGTTCTTCTCCCTGTCGTAATAGAATTAGAATTCCGCCGATGTAGTGAGGGTCTAGACAGGTTTTTTGTGAGATTTGCTTGGTGGAGTAACCTCGTTCATGTAGTGAGCTTATTGCGGCCAAGAGGTCGCGATTTGAATGCTTTCTTCTGGCTAAATTCTCAACTAGACTGATCAAATACCTGTCAGCTTCGCTGGCTGTTATGATGATGCAAGGTATGTTTCGTTCTCCGAGCACTTTGAAAGCCTCGAATCGCCCCTGGCCGCACACAAGGTCATAGCCTGATTCGGTTCGAACTACAGTTATTGGTCTTTTTAAGCCTAAATTCGCAATGTTCTCTACCAGTCTTGCAAAAACCTTCTTGTTTCGTTGTCGTGGGTTTATAATTCTTATTGACTCAACGGGGATTTTTTCAATCGCTGAGGCTCGTGCGACGTGCAGCGTCAATGGCGTCTCTTGAGGGGCGTTCATTATGCCGCGCTCAACAAGCTGAATCGTTTGCTTAGCGTGGACAAGATTTCCAGACTTTCAAAACGATATAGTTCCAGTTCGCGCGGATTCGAGTCGCCAAGTCTAAGATTAGGGGCAACCAAATCAATCATTGGGAAAAGGTAGTAATCTAGAATTTCTGTTTCGCCGGGTAGCATGCGGACAGCAACGGTAATGTCAGGGAAGAGACTAAAGTCAAAGCGCACCTGCCATCGCCTGCGCCCGGTAGCTACCTGTTGGCAGCGACAGAGCACAACGGAAACAGTAAACTCCTCGTTCACCAGTATCAGTTGTGTATTTGGATCTACGGAAATTCGACCACCTACAGCCTCAATTTGTTGTAGGGTATCAGAAAGGATTGCAGGGAATCGTTCGCGTAGATGTCGATTGGCCTCTATGTATCCATAATCTCTTGCTGGTTCGTACCCGATTAGTCGGTAACTATCAACAAGGCTTCCGAAGCGTTTTCTATAGCAGCTACTTGAGGGAAGGTCTTCCTGTTCATCTATAATAAGACCTGATAGGCAACCTCTTTGTTGAAATAACTCCTTTAAGCTTGAGAGCATTTCCTCATTGGACCAAAGCCGTGCGCGAGCTTGGATGATAGCTTGGGCAGCAATGAACAGGGAGTGATCAACTATCGCTGGAAATGCGGCGTCTGCCCTGATCCATTCATTCGTAGGGTTTGCCGTACGCGGCATTTTAAGCTTTGCTGATGTATGGTTCCATACATTGTTCCCTATGTATTTTTCGTTGACTAGTATTTGATGAACTACTCCGCGTGTCCAAGGCCTATTTAAGTCGGTAAGTATGCCGCGTTTGTTTAGTTTATCGGCAATTTCTTTTTCTGTTAGCGCTTTTTTTATGAATGAGTTGTATATTTCTAGAATTATTTCTTGCTCAGGGGCCGGGCCGGGAGCAAGAACTACCCTGTCAGTTTGAAGGCTTTTGTACTCCTTGTGACTTAGAGTTGCTTTGGGTTTTCCTGTTTGGTCTATCAATTGCCGACGCAAGCCATATCCTGCAGTGCCACCTTGCCGGTAACCTAGTTGAATTAAACGAGACTGTCCGGCAAATACTTTTACAGACAGCTCTCGGCTGTATTCTCCAGCCATCATTCGCTTAACGCTTTTTATTATGCTGGATACAGGAGAGCCATCATTGACAAATTGTTCCGCGCAGTACTCTACTCGCACTCCGGCCTGCCGGCAGCGTACTTCATAGCTTGCACTGACATCGGGGTCTTGAAAACGCCCCCATCGGCTTACGTCATAAACGAGAACAGTCGAAAAATCATTATTGTTAAATTCTACGTCCGATAGCAAGTGCTGAAGCGCTTCGCGTCCTTCAAGGCTAAGTCCACTTTTCCCGGAGTCCGTGTAAATTTTCACAATGTTAAGATTATGTGTCTGCGCATAAATTTTGATGGTGTCCAATTGGTTTTCTGTAGAATATTGCTGATGCTCCGTCGACATCCGGACATAAGCTGCCGCCTTTTTATTAGCTTCTGCGCTAAACGATGTGACTTGTCGCATTGGCGGACCTATCTGGTGGTTTCTGCCGCACCGGTACAGAAATGGCAGGCTTTCGGTATGCCTTTCTGCAATCATCGAATAACAAATTTAGGAAGTGGAGGTGGAAAAATGATCGCGAAAATGGGCATTTCATTTCCTCTTAGCACAGATGTCTATGCTCACGCTTTAGCATCCGCGCTTTTGGATGAGCTCGGAGCATCGCATCGTGCTATCAAAACGCTGCGAAACTGGACTAGTGCGAGTGAGAGAACTGCAAAAAATTGGCTGGCTGGTAACAATGGCCCTAGCGGGCTGCATTTGATAGAGATCATGAGGCACTCTGATAGGGTCCTTCATACCGTGCTTGAGTTGGCGCAAAGGAAATCCATGGTTGCGGGAGTCCTGCTACCTGCCTTGAGGCAGCGCTTGCTTGACACTGCTGAGCTGATTGATGCATGCCTTGGGCCTAGCTCGCACCCATCAAGTCATGAGGGTTGAGATGGTAGGTGGTAGGTACGTCAAGCAGTTACGGGCAGCTATCCCAAGACGCCTAGTGGCCTTGCACTGAGGCTTGATATCGCCTTTGATAGTTGGAAGGTCTTGGTGTGTACTTAGGATCTTGACGATTAAGGTGGGTGCGGGACATGAAACGAACCATAGAAGGCATGGCGTTAGCTGGCGAACCGCTTCTGCAGCAGGCGTTAGGAGCAATCAGAGCTCATCGCAAAGCCGTCGAGCGTGGAGCTCCTGAGGATGAAGTTGATAAATTGCGCCTTATGGCTGATTCGCTTTTTCAGACAGTCGTGGACTACCAGCTTTTTAAAGCTGGCGGGCTGTCGGAACCGTTCCACTAAGGAGCATGATGCTAAATGCCTAATCCACCTGTAATCCTGTATCCAGATCATCCCGCGTACAGTGACGCTGTAGAAGCCATGCGTCGCTGGCAGGAAGCCAAGGATGCTGGAGCACCTGTCGTGGAGGTGGAGCGATTGAGGCAGATCGCAGAGTCAATGTTCCAGTCTGTCACAGACTATCAGCTTCGAGCTTTTGGGCTACCTGGTGGTCCTGTGCATTGAGCAGGCCGTCGAAGAGCGGGGGCTTCACATCACTTTCTATTTCAAGTCAGCCAAGTCCTCTCCATGCGTTGTTCAATCAAGCGTATCGTTAGTAGGTAGTAATAGCGGGTAGGCGCTGAGTGACGCGTTAAGTGATGAGCCAAGATCCACACGACATGCTTTCGCTTCCAATTCCACGGATTTTCTCTCCCCCATCGATCGTAAATCGCTGCTTGGATAGCTATTGCCTGCCTGATATGCCTATTACGAGTGGCCGGAGCGCCGCTTAGAACCCCTTCAAGGAAGATTGACATGTCAAATGACTTAGCCACGTACGCCTCCTATGTAGGCCGCTACCACATCGATTCGTCCATGCCCTAGCTCAAGGCTAATTTGTTTGCGGGCTTGGCTATCCAGTTGGCGATTCGTCAGTGAGAGCGACCCACCGTAAGCGTCCAGGGAAGTCACATTGCGATGGCCTAGCTGCAACCCTTTTAGGGGTGAGGTCACTGCCTCGTCCAAACCATAGTCTGAACAGTAATATGCGGATGACTTTCCAATGGCTCCCATTC
>NZ_VWXK01000049.1 GCF_011752565.1 Pantoea sp. Ap-967 | reverse complement strand
CCAGCTCCGGGCTTTGCTGCGCAAAGCCCGGAAACTGGGGTATCAACTTGTCGCTGCCTGAGTGCCTTAAAAATCAGTGGGTTGCATTTTGTTTGATGAGAGCGGGCTTGCCCCGCGAACACCGGCGCAGCCGGTGCCATACACCGCGTCGCCTGCTTCGCGGGACAAGCCCGGTCCTACAGAAATATCAGTTGAATCAGATAGTTAAGATTTTTTCCATAGGAGGGGGCAGCCAACCCTCTAGAAACTCAGCGTGTAGCCCACGATCACCCGGTTCTCATCCGCCCCATCGGCAAAATTCGAGCGCATGCTTGCGTTGCGCCAGCGCAGCGACACATTCCTGAACACCCCCGACTGCACCACATAACCCAGATCAGTGGTGCGCTCCCATTCCTCGCCCACCCCGCCACGCGCCGCCAGGGCCCGGCCCTTGACCGTGGCCACATGCTGCGGGTCGACCTGGTCGCCCTTCACGTAGCGCACATTGAAGGTCAGCCCAGCAAGCCCCAGCGCCGCGAAGTTGTAGTCGTAACGCAGCATCCACGCCCGTTCGTTCTGCAAGGCGAAGGTGCTGACCTGCTGCTCGCTGAACAGGTAGGTATCGGTGCCGCCCACATACGCATAGGCCGTGTCGCCACTGACCTTCTGATAGCCGCCACTAACGGTATGGCCGCCCAGGCTGTAGCCGAAGTTTGTGCTCAAAGTCCGGTTGTCCACCTGCCCCAACAATGCCTTGCCCTGTACACGGGCGTTGAACCAACGCCACTCGGTGAACGCCTCGCCTGGCCCCAGGGCCAGGCGGTACTTGAAGCCGGCAAAGTCACGCCGGAACAGGTCCTGCAGCACGCTGGCATGCAGGCTCACGGTCAGGTTGTTCAGGGGCTGATAATCGGCGCCCGCATAGTACAACCGGTCGGTTGTCATGCTGGCCGCATAGGCGCCCTGCTGCGCCATCGCCGTCAACGCCTCGAAATCCGTGGAATCGCGCAGCGTGGTTGCGTCCACCCGCAACCAGGTGAAGGTCAGGCCGGCGAGCTCCCGGCTCTGCAGTTGCGCGCCCCTGAACCACTGGGGAAACAGCCGGCTGTAGTTGGAAGCCAGCAACGGCAACTGCGGGCTCAGGCCACCGACCTGCAACTCGGACTGCGACCCTTTGGCCTTGAACGTGGCCACTGCCTTGGCGTAGTCATCGGCGGCCCGCTTGTCGCTGCCCCGGGGCAACAACCCGGTGCCGCTGCGCTCGGGCGACGAATCGAGCTTGAAACCCAGCATGCCCACGGCATCCAGGCCGAAACCCACTGGCCCTTCGCTAAAGCCCGATTGCCATTTCAGCATGAACCCTTGGGCCCACTCGCCCCGTCGGCTCTGGCTGGCCGTGTCGCCGTGAAAATCGCGATCGAAGTAGAAATTGCGCAGCTCCAGGCTGCCTTTGCCGTCGTCGAGCACCACGGCCCGGGCCGCCGGGCAGGCGCAGCAAAACGCCGCGAGCATCAGCGATGCCCGCCGGGATGGGTATGCGTTCATGGGGTAGGCCTTGTTATTGTTGTTGTCGCACGCCAGCCGTGTTCAGGCTTTCGGGTTGCGCACGTAGCGCACCACCACCAGGCAGGCAATCAGGATCAGCGGGGCAATCGACAACATGCCCATATAGCTGCTGCCGGTGAGGTCGTTGATCTTGCCCACCATCACCGGCGCGACGATGCCGCTAAGCTGCCCTACCGAGTTGATCGCTGCCGTGCCCGTGGCAATCGCCAGGCCTGAGAAGGTCGATTGCGGTATGGTCCAGAAGATCGGGATGGCAATGAACGTGCCTGCCGTGGCCAGCACCAGCGCAGCCATCATCGCCCACGACGAATCGGCATACAGGCAGGCCAGCAGGTAGCCCAGCGCCGCCGCCAGCAGGCAGTACACCAGGTAACGCTTGCGCTCGCCGGTGCGGTCGGAGCGCTGGGTCAGCAGCACCATGCCAACGCAGGCCACGGCATAAGGCAGCGCCGACAGCACGCCCACCCAGAGCATGTCCTGCACCCCCGACGACTTGATCAGGTGCGGCATCCAGAAGTTCAGGCCATAGGACGCGGTTTTCACCACGTAGTAGATGAACGCCATGATCGCCACCTCGCGGGTCAACAGTACCCGCCAGATCGACCCCAGCACCGACTTGTGCACGCGCGTGTCCTGGGCCAGGTTCTCCAGCAGCAGGTCTTTTTCCTGGCGGCTCAGCCATTTTGCCGCCTCGATATCGCGGTCAAGCTTGCACAACACCAGCACGCCCAGCACCACACAGGGCAAGCCCGACATCAGAAACAGCCAGTGCCAGCCGGCCAGGCCCAGCATGCCGTCCATGCTGCCCAGCAGGAAGCCGGCCGCCGGCCCGCCCACTGCCCCGGCCAGGGGCACGGCGAGGAACCACAGGCCATTCATCTTCGCCAGGTGTTTGCGCGGAAACCAGCAGGCCAGGTAGAACAGGATGGCCGGGCCAAAGCCGGCTTCCATCACGCCAATCAGAAAACGCAGGAAATACAAGGTGTACTGGGTATAGGCAAACACCAGGCAGGCCGTGGCGATGCCCCAGGACACCATGATCCGGCAGATCCACGCCGGCGCCCCGTAGCGTTTCAGGCCCAGGCTGCTGGGCACCTCGAACAATACGTAGCCGATGAAGAACATGCTCGCGGCCAGGCCATAAGCCGCATCGCTCAGGCCAAGTTCCGCCTGCATCTGGGTCTTGGCAAAGCTGATGTTGATACGGTCGAAGTAGGAGAACAGAAAGCAGATGATGGCCAGCGGCATGATGCGCCAGGCCACCCGGCGGTACAGCAGCAGTTCGTCGATGTGATGGTCGGCGCGCTCGCGCGCCAGTTCACCAGTCATGGCAACCATGATGAATCTCCATTGTTGTAATTATTGGAGAATGGCGACGCCCGGGTGAGCGCCGCTTGGCAAAGCGCAGTCAGCCGATGCGCACCAGCTTTTCCCTGAAGGCCTGGCCCTTGCGCACATACTCGGCGGCATTGGCGTGCATGCCGGCGATCGCTTCCGGGCTCAGCTCGCGCACGGCCTTGGCCGGTGCACCGAGAATCAGCGAGTTGTCGGGAAACACCTTGCCTTCCGTGACGACGGCGCCAGCCCCGACCAGGCAGTTGCGGCCGATCACCGCGCCATTGAGCACCACCGCCTGGATGCCGACCAGGGCGCCATCGCCAATGCGGCAGCCATGCAGCATGGCCTGGTGGCCGATGGTCACATTGCACCCCACGTCCACGGCGAAGCCTGGGTCGGCATGCAACACCGCGCCTTCCTGCACGTTGCTGTGCTGGCCGATGCGAATCGGTTCGTTGTCACCGCGCAGCACCGCCTGCGGCCAGATGCTCACCCCTTGCGCCAGGGTCACGGCGCCGATCACCGTGGCGTCTTCGGCGACGAAGGTTTCCGGGTGAAGGTCGGGGGTCAGCGTGTCATATCGGTAAAGGGCCATTCAGCGCACTCCCTGGGCTTGGTCATCGGTTCTCAGCACCCCAGCGGCGCACAACTGGGCAATGTGTTCGTCGCTGTAGCCCAGGCCCCGCATCACCTGGCGCGTATGCTCGCCAATCCGCGGGATCGGCCGGCGCGGTTGCAGGCGCTGGCCATCCAGCGACAACGGCAGCAGCGGCATCGGGGTGTGGCTGCCGTCCTCCAGGGCCAGCGCGGCCAGGCCGCCGCTCTGGCGCAGGTGCGGGTCGTCGAACAGCTCCTCCGGGCGGCGGATGGGCGCGAACGGAATGTCGTTGGCTTCCAGCTCCACCGCCAGGCGCTGGGCATCCAGCGTTGCGAACACCTCGGCCAGGTGGGCCAACAGCCGCGGGCGTTGCAATACCCGGTCATTGTTGCTGGCCAGCGTCGGGTCATCGAGCAAGGCGGCCTGCCCCAGCACCTGGCACAAGGCATGCCACTGCCCTTCACCGGTGGCGGCGACGAACATCTGCTCACCGCCGGCGAAGCTGAACACGTCGTAGATCGCCCAGGCGCTGATGCGGTTGGGCATGGGCGCCGCCGCCTCGCCGGTTACCACATACTGCTGCATGTGCTGGGCGGCCAGCAGCACGCAATTTTCGTACAGTGCACTCTGCACTTCCCGGCCGCTACCGCTTTCATGGCGCTCGTTGAGCGCAGCGAGCACGCCGATGGCGCCGAACATGCCGCCCATGATGTCGTTCACCGAACTGCCAGCGCGCAAGGGCCGCCCGACCGGCCCGGTCATGTAGGCCAGGCCGGCCATCATCTGCACCACCTCGTCCAAGGCCAGGCGGTTGTCGTAGGGGCCGTTGAGAAAGCCCTTGTGCGAGGCGTACACCAACCGTGGGTTGCGCTGGCGCAGGCTGGTGTAGTCGAAGCCCAGGGTGTGCATGCGCCCGGGCTTGAAGTTCTCGATGAACACGTCGGCGGTGTCCACCAGTTCAAGCACTGCCTCGCGCCCCTGGGGGGTCTCGACGTCCACGGCGATGCATTGCTTGTTGCGGTTGAAGGTGCGGAAGAACCCTGCGCCGGCGCCCAGCAGGCGGCGGGTGCCGTCGCCGCGGGTGGGTTCGATCTTGATTACCTCGGCGCCCAGGTCGCCGAGGATCATGCCGCAGGTAGGGCCCATTACCATATGGGACATTTCGACGACACGGATGCCGTCCAGGGGAAGTCTGGCCATCAGGCGATTCCTCGGTAGTTCAGTGGCAACCCGGCGCGGGCAATCGCCCCGTACAGCGCTTCATCGGGCAAGGCGTCACGCAGCACCTGGCGCGAATCGATCAGCGCCTGCAGGTCGATGCCGGTGTCGTGGCCCATGGCCTGGAGCATGAACACCAGGTCCTCGGTCACCGTATTGCCCGAGGCCCCCGGGGCGAACGGGCAGCCGCCCAGGCCTGCCAGCGAGGCGTCCAGTTCGACGATGCCCTGCTGCACCGCAACCAGGCTGTTGGCCAGGGCCAGGCCGCGAGTGTCATGGAAATGCGCGGCGCGCAGGCGCTCGCCGGCAATGCCGCGCACCGCCTGGATCACCTGCGCGACCTGGCCGGGGTTGGCGTAGCCTGTGGTATCACCGAGGGAAACCAGGTCACAGCCGGCCTCGATCACCTGGCGGGTCAACGCGCACAGGTCGGCCAACGGCACATCGCCCTGGCGCGTGCACCCGAAGGCCACCGACATACCGGCGATCATCTGCACGCCATGGCGCCCCGTGTCGCTGCGCAGCTGGCACATGCGCCCCAGCTCCTCGACCATCTGCTGCGGGGTGCGGCGCACATTGGCCAGGCTGTGGGCGGTGCTCACCGACACTGGTGCGACAATGCGCTGGGCGCCCGCGTCCAAGGCATCCTGGGCGCCGCGCAGGTTGGGCGCCAGCACGGTGACGACCAGGTCCGGGTAGCTCAGGGCGTGGGCCACCACCTGCCGGGCGTCGGCCATCTGCGGCAGCAGGCGCGCCGGCACGAACGAGGCCACCTCCATATGCCTTACGCCGGCGGCATAGGCGCTGTCGATCCAGCGCTGCTTGGCGGCAGTCGGCATTACCGTGCTCAGGCTTTGCAGGCCGTCACGCAGGCCCACTTCATTGATGGTTATTGTTGTCATCACGGTCTCTCTGGCTAATGCGTGGGGCCAGACTAAGAGCAGGATGACGGGCAGAAAAGACGTGTTTTACGGGCTGATCCATCGCCAACCACGATGGATCAGCTGCGCGGTTGCCAGGCCGGTGCGCGCAGCAGCAGATGGTCGAGCAGGCGGCGTGCCGACAAGCTCAGGGCATTGCGGTCGCGCATGCAGATGACGAACTCGCCCAGCGCCCAGTCATCCACCAGCGGGATCACCCGCAAGCCAAACAGCTGGGCGTAGCGCGCCACCGCCTCTTGCGGGAACACCGCCAGGCCCAGGCCGAACTGCACCAGCCGGTAGGCGGCATCGAACGACGATACATAGGAACGAAACCGTAACGCCTTGCCCGCCGCCTCGGCGCTCTCGCGCATGAAGCTGTTCAAGGTGGCGAACGCCGACAGCCCCAGGTGCTCGTAGTCCAGGGTGTCCTCGAAGGCAATGCTGTCGCGCCCGGCCAGCGGGTGCTCGGCGCCCACCACCACGGCCAGGTGGTCCTGCCGGTACGGCAGGAACTCCAGGTCGCCAATGGCCATGGAGCGCCGGCAGATGCCGAGGTCGGCACTGCCCTCTGCCACCCCGCGTACCACGTCAGGGCTGAACCGCTCCTCAATATCGGCCTGGATCAGCGGGTTTTCCAGCATGAAGGCCGACAGCTCCTCGGGCAGGAACTCCATGATCGACGACACGTTGGCCAG
Source organism: Pantoea sp. Ap-967 (assembly GCF_011752565.1). Taxonomy (GTDB): domain Bacteria; phylum Pseudomonadota; class Gammaproteobacteria; order Pseudomonadales; family Pseudomonadaceae; genus Aquipseudomonas. Next base: position 25,792 of record NZ_VWXK01000049.1, on the reverse strand, counting down.
CACCTGCACATGCCCGCGCGCGCCCTCGGCGTACTCGCTCAATTCGCTGTCCAGACGCTCCATGGCGCGGGTCAGGCCGCGCGCGTGGCGCAGCAGTGCCAGCCCGGCCGGGGTGGGCGCGACCCCGCGCTTGCTGCGCTTGAGCAGGGCCGTGCCAAAACGCGCCTCGATGTCCGAAATACGCTTGCTGACCGCCGACGGCGCCATGAACGCACGCTCGCTGGCGCGGGCGATGGTGCCTTCCTCGCAAACCACGACGAACAGGTGCAACGACAGGTGATCGAGGTGCTGCATGGCGGGCCCCACGGCAGGAAATGCAGCTATGCTAACACCAGTCGTCGGCTTGCCCAGTGCCGCAGCAAGCCGTGGCAACCATTCATCCGACACCCCCTTGCCAGCATCCGGCGGCTCATCTAAACCTTAATTTCTCGGCCAATGATGGCTATGTGACTTGCCCTCGGTACCCCCGAAACGCATCTGTCATGAAGGGAGAAGGACCTTGAACCGCTTCAAAATCGCCATCCACGTCGCCGTTATCCGCGCATCGCTCGATGGCCTTCGCCATAACCCCTTCCCTTTCCCGCACCTCATCCATTGATCGAGGGACGTCACTATGCTCGTTTGCGACCCACAAGACGTCATCGCCAGGCTTACCGATGCCTACGCCGACATCGTCGCGCTCGACAACTTCGCGCTCAGTTGCCAGGGCATCAAAGTTGGGCGCCTGGCAGAAGAGCCCGCCTGGTTTACCCAGGTGGCCATCGAGTTCCGGCGCCTGGACGCCGCAGCCGATGTCTGGCAACTGGACCGGCCACTGGTTTGGCTGCCGGTGCTCCAGGCGTTTCGCGAGTACGCCACCACCTTCACGGCCAGTGCCTGGCTGGTCGCCCCCGAGGTGGCCAATGACGGGCGCCTGTGGGCCGACCTGCTCAAGCAGCGCCTGCTGCCCAAAATTGCCAGAAGCCTTGCCGCAACCCGGGCCGCCGACAAGGAGCTCAAGGGCATGATCCGTGCGTTCGGCAGCCCCCAGCCGCAGATGCGCACGGCCATCGCCGCCGGCCTGCAGGCCCTGGCCAGCGAACCCCAACAAACACTCAAGCCCAGCACGCGCCAGGCCCACCTGACCCGCGCTGTGGCCGCCATGGGCGGTATCCAGGCCCATTACCTGACACTGCGCGACGCCTTGCCGCGGCTGGTGGAAGTGTGGGAGGCCCAGCAGGCCAGCCTCGATCAGGCGCTGGCGGCGCTGACGGCAGGCGCCCAGCCCAGCGATTGCCCGGGCCTTACCAGCCTGCCCGGTGCGCTGGCGGCCTGGCAGGTCATCGATGCCTTCGTGGCCCACCTGGCGCAGCACGATGCCAGCAACGCCAGCGCACCGCTCATCGACCTGAGCAGCGGCGACCTGAGCCCGATCTGCCCCTCGCTGACGCGCATGTAAGCTGGCGTTGCGGTCGCCGCAATCGCCAGCAGCCCGTATGATGGCCGTCTACGCCTGAGGCCACTTATGTTCGACTGGGAAGACCTGCGCCATTTCTCCGCCTTTACCAGCGCCGGCTCGTTGTCGGCGGCTGCCCGGCAACTGGGCGTGGACCACGCCACCGTGGCCCGGCGCATCGCCGCCCTGGAACAGGCCCTGAACCTCAAGCTGGTCGACCGCAGGCCCCGGGCCTACGCGCTGACCGAACAAGGCCGGCGGGTGGGCGAATATGCCGAACAGATGACCCAGTCGTCGTTCGCCCTGGAGCACTTCGCCAATGCCGGCCAGCAGCAGGTCGAGGGCGAGGTGGTGCTGGCCGCCCCGCCCGCGCTGTTGGGCAGCATCATCGCCCGGCACCTGGGTGCACTGTACCAGCGCTACCCACACCTGCGCCTGACCCTGGTCGGCAGCAAAACCCGCGCTTCGCTGGCGCGGCGCGAGGCCGACATCAGCGTCGCCCTGGCCAGGCCCAGCGAACCTACCTTGGTGGCCAGCCTGCTGGGTTACCTCGATTACCGGCTCTATGCCGCCCCCGCCTACTTGCGCAGCGCCAGCGCCGTGCGCTACATCGGCTATGACCAATCCCAGGCCAAGTCGCCCCAGCAGCAATGGCTACTGCGCCAAACCGGCAACCAGCCCTTCGCCCTGCAAAGCAACGACCTGCGCATCCAGGCCCAGGCCGCAGCGGGCGGCATCGGTATCGCCTGCCTGCCAGCATTCATGGCCCAGGAGCATGGCCTGGAGGTGGCCGGGCGCGACGAGCAGACCATGAGTATCGAAATCTGGCTGGCGGTGCACGAAGATGTGCGCAACACGCCGCGTATCAAGGCAGTGACCCATTTTCTCCAGCAGCAGGTACGGCCGTTGCTGCGCTTGTGAATTTTTGCAGATGTCGCCTGCACCGATGCGGAATTTGCGCAGGGCCGTATCACCGTTAAGCTGCCCCCCGATGCACAACCAATCAGTGAGGAGAAGCGGATGCAGTACGTCAAACTGGGTACCACCGGCCTGGACATCTCGAAACTGTGCCTGGGCTGCATGACCTTTGGCAAGCCAGATGCCGGCACCCACCCCTGGACCCTGGGCGAAGCCGATAGCCGGCCAATCATTCGCCATGCCGTGGAGCAAGGCATCAACTTCTTCGACACGGCCAACAGCTACTCGGCCGGCACCTCGGAAATCATCCTCGGCAAGCTGCTGAAAGAGTTCACCCGCCGCGAGGAAACGGTGATCGCCACCAAGGTGTTCTACCCCGCCAACATGTGGGAAGGCAGCACCCGCCCCAACGAGCAGGGCCTGTCGCGCAAGGCGATCATGGCCAATATCGACGCCAGCCTGACCCGCTTGGGCACCGACTACGTCGACCTATACCAGATCCACCGCTGGGACTACCACACGCCCATCGAGGAAACCATGGAAGCCCTCAACGATGTGGTCCGCGCCGGCAAGGCGCGCTACATCGGCGCCTCGTCGATGTACGCCTGGCAGTTCGCCAAGGCCCAGCAGGTAGCTGCCAGCAATGGCTGGAGCCGCTTCGTGTCGATGCAAAACTACCTCAACCTGGTCTACCGCGAGGAAGAGCGCGAGATGATTCCGCTGTGCCTCGACCAGGGCGTCGGCCTGATGCCCTGGAGCCCGATGGCCCGGGGCCGCCTGACCCGCCCCCACGGGCAGCAGACCGCGCGCACCCGCACCGACATTTCCGGGCAATCGTTCTATGAAAAGACCGAAGCCGAAGACGGCCGCGTGATCGATGTGGTCGAACAGCTCGCCCGCGAGCGCGGTGTGCCGATGGCACAGGTGGCGCTGGCCTGGGTGCTGGGCAAGCGCGGTGTTTCGGCGCCGATTGTCGGCGCCTCGAAAGTGGCGCAGCTGGACGATGCGATTGCCGCCCTGGCGTTCGAACTCAGTGCCGAGGAAATCGCCCGCCTGGAAGCGCCCTATGTGCCCCACGCGGTGACCGGGTTCAAGTAAGCCGGTACCGGCCGCTTCGCATTTTCAAGCGCGCACGCTACCCGCATGCGCGCCGCGAATACCCTGTAGGAGATCACCCAGCCCTGCGGGCTGCGCTGTCGCGCAGGAAACATCGCCAGTCGCCGCGCCGCAATGCGTGAGTGTCCAAAAATGCGATAAGCGAACACCGCCGATCGACCTACACCGCAACCCTGACCTGCCGAACCAGCGCCCATCTCCAGGCCAGCGCCGCCCCGGTAGGAGCGAGCACAGCTCGCGATGGGGCGCGTCAGCGGCCCCAAGTCTTCAGCTTCGCAGCTCATCACGCTGGGGCTGCGTTGCAGCCCATCGCGAGCTGCGCTCGCTCCTACGGGGGGGGCAGCCCGCAGGGCTGGGTCGGAGTTCATCACCCTGGGTGGCCGATCATCAAGCGCTTAGAGATCAGGCACCGCCCCCGTGTAACTGCCGCCACACCTATGCGACAATAGGCTCAATGTCTGGTCTCAACCCCGCATTTATCGCCCAACAGCTGGGTCACAGCGTGCAGATGCTGCTGTCGACGTATGCCCGTTGGCTCAACTCAAGCTCCGACTGGAGCGAGCTGGAAAAACTCAAGATTGGTATCAAATCGGTATCAGCTGAAAATCCAGCATCGTAAGTTACTGATAGGTAAGCCCTTTGATCTCCACCGCCAACATCACCATGCAGTTCGGCTCCAAGCCGCTGTTCGAAAACGTCTCGGTCAAATTCAACAACGGCAACCGCTACGGCCTGATCGGCGCCAACGGTTGCGGCAAGTCGACCTTCATGAAGATCCTCGGCGGCGACCTGGAGCCGTCCGGTGGCCAGGTCATGCTTGAGCCGAACACTCGCCTGGGCAAGCTGCGCCAGGACCAGTTCGCCTACGAAGAATTCACCGTGATCGACACCGTCATCATGGGCCACAGCCAGCTGTGGAAGGTCAAGGCCGAGCGCGACCGCATCTACTCGCTGCCGGAAATGACCGAGGAAGACGGCATGGCCGTCGCCGAGCTGGAAACCGAATTCGCCGAAATGGACGGCTACACCGCCGAGTCCCGCGCCGGTGAACTGCTGCTGGGCCTGGGTATTCCGCTGGAGCAGCACTTTGGCCCGATGAGCGAAGTGGCACCTGGCTGGAAGCTGCGTGTGCTGCTGGCCCAGGCGCTGTTCTCGGACCCGGACGTGCTGCTGCTCGACGAACCGACCAACCACCTGGACATCAACACCATCCGCTGGCTGGAAACCATCCTCACGGCGCGTAACAGCACCATGATCATCATTTCCCACGACCGGCACTTCCTCAACAGCGTGTGCACGCACATGGCCGACCTGGACTACGGTGAGCTGCGCCTGTTCCCGGGCAACTACGACGAGTACATGACCGCGGCCACCCAGTCGCGCGAGCAGTTGCTGTCGGACAACGCCAAGAAGAAAGCCCAGATCGCCGAACTGCAGACCTTCGTCAGCCGCTTCTCGGCCAACGCCTCCAAGGCCAAGCAGGCCACTTCGCGCGCCAAGCAGATCGACAAGATCCAGCTGGCCGAGGTCAAGCCTTCCAGCCGCGTCAGCCCATTCATTCGTTTCGAACAAACCAAGAAACTGCACCGCCAGGCGGTGGTCGTCGAGAAAATGGCGAAAGCCTTCGATGACAAGGTGCTGTTCAAGAACTTCGACATCACCGTCGAAGCCGGCGAGCGCGTGGCGATCATCGGCCCCAACGGTATCGGCAAGACTACCCTGCTGCGCACCCTGGTCGGCGAGATGACCCCGGATGCAGGTTCGGTGAAGTGGACCGACAGCGCCGAAGTGGGCTACTACGCCCAGGACCACGCCCACGACTTCGAAGACGACATGACCCTGTTCGACTGGATGGGCCAGTGGACCAGCGGCGAGCAGGTGATCCGCGGCACCCTGGGGCGCATGCTGTTCTCCAACGACGAGATCCTGAAGTCGGTGAAAGTGATTTCCGGTGGCGAGCAAGGCCGCATGCTGTTTGGCAAGCTGATTCTGCAGAAGCCGAACGTGCTGGTGATGGACGAGCCGACCAACCACCTGGACATGGAATCGATCGAAGCGCTGAACCTGGCACTGGAGAACTACCCAGGCACCCTGCTGTTCGTCAGCCATGACCGTGAATTCGTGTCGTCGCTGGCAACCCGCATCATCGAGCTGAGCCCTGATGGCGTGGTGGACTTCAGCGGGACCTATGACGATTACCTGCGTAGCCAGGGCGTCGTGGTCTGAGCTGACTGATTGGGCCGCCTGGGCGGCCCTTTCGCGGGGCAAGCCCGTTCCTGTAGGAGCGGGCTTGCCCCGCGAATGAGGCCAACACAAATCCCACAGGTTGGCACAACCCGACGAATAATTCGTTAGCCTGCTTTCATTTCCCCTCCACACCGGCCATGATGGGCGCACGCTAAACCGCCCACCCGCGAACGAGCCCATGACCGCGCAGCAACCCGCCCCCGCCAGCAGTACCTTCAGCATCACCCTGCAGATCCTTTCGATCGTTTTCTACACCTTCATCGCCTTCCTCTGCATCGGCCTGCCGATCGCGGTGTTGCCCGGCTACGTGCATGACCAGCTGGGTTTCGGCGCCGTCATCGCGGGGGTCACCATCGGCCTGCAGTACCTGACAACCCTGCTCAGCCGCCCGTTTGCCGGGCGTGTGGCCGATACCCTGGGGGGCAAGAAAGCCATTCGCTATGGCCTGATCGGTATCGCCGGGTGCGGCGTGCTGACGCTGCTCTCGGCCTGGTCGTTGCAGCTTCCGCTGCTGAGCCTGGCCCTGTTGCTGGGCGGCCGGGTGCTGCTGGGGCTGGCCCAGGGCCTGATCGGCGTTGCCACGCTAAGCTGGGGCATCAGCCAGGTCGGGCCCGAGCATACCGCCCGGGTAATTTCCTGGAACGGCATTGCCTCCTACGGCGCCATCGCCATTGGTGCACCGGTGGGCGTTCTGGCCACGGCCAGCCTGGATTTCAGCGTGCTCGGCCCGACCCTGCTGGTGCTGGCCCTGGCGGCCTTGCTGGTGTTGCGCAAGCGCCCGGATGTGCTGGTGACGCGGGGCGAACGGCTGCCGTTCTGGTCGGCATTCAGCCGCGTGGCGCCCTGTGGCCTGGGCCTGACCCTGGCGTCGATCGGTTACGGCACGCTGACCACCTTCGTCACCCTCTACTACCTGGAACGCGGCTGGGCCGGTGCGGCCTGGTGCCTGAGCGCGTTTGGTGTGTGTTTCATCATTTCCCGGCTGCTGTTCGTCAATGCCGTGAACCGTTTTGGCGGCTACAACGTGGCCATGGCCTGCATGGCCACCGAAGTGCTCGGCCTGAGCCTGCTGTGGCTGGCACCCTCCCCGGCCTGGGCACTGCTGGGGGCGGGCCTGACCGGCTTTGGGCTGTCGCTGGTGTACCCGGCGCTGGGCGTGGAGGCGATCAGGCAGGTGCCCAGCAGCAGCCGCGGGGCCGGGTTGGGCGCCTATGCGGTGTTCTTCGACATGGCGTTGGCGATAGCCGGGCCGGTGATGGGCAGCGTGGCCGTACACTTGGGCTACGCCTCGATCTTCTGCGTTGCCGCGCTGCTGGCCCTGGCCGGGGTCGGCCTAACGCTGCTGCTGGCGCGGCGCAGCCGTCGCGGCTGAGCGTTCGGCATGCTCGGGCCCGCCGAGGGCCTGGGTGAAGAAGGCTGCGGTATCCTGCTGCAGGGAATGGTGAATATGCCGGCGGTCGACCCCTTCGGCGTCCTTGCACAGCGCCGCCATGCGCGTGCGCTGCTCATCGTCGCAGCGGGCCATGAACACGAAGTGCCCGGCACCGGCCAGCAGGCGGTAGTCCGGGGTTACCGGCAGCTTGCGCGCCAGGGCCTCGGCATTGCGGTCCACGGCCACCAACTGGTCGCTGTCACCGCTGTAGATCAACGCTGGCACCTTCACCCCGGCCAGGGCATGGCGCCCGAACATCAGGCTCAATGGCGCCATCAGCATCACCGCCCCCACCCGCGCGTCGGCCTTGGGCGCCAGCTCACTGCGGTCAGCAATCAGCACGCCGTGGGTCTTGCAGGCGTCGTTGTCGGTGGGGCGCTCCAGGCAGTACTGGCGCAGGCGGTCGAGGTCGGGCTGGCCGCCTGACAGAATCAGCGCGGTTTCGCCACCTGCCGAATAACCGATCACCCCCACCTTGCCGTCATTCAGGTACGGCCCGAGCAGGGCATCCTCGCGCGCTGCAGTAATGGCTGCACTGACCTGCAAAGGCCGGCCATAGAGGTTGCTCAGCGTACCCAGGCGGCTGTGGTCGCGGGCGTTGTCACCGGGGTGGATCACCGCCACCACCACGAACCCCTCACGGGCCAGGGAAGTAGCCAAATAATGAAGGGCCAACGGGCTACCGGTATTGCCGTGCGACAACACCAGCAGTGGGAACTGCCCGAGTGCAACCGGGGCTTCCTCGGCAACATCGACCGGGTAGCCGTCAATACGGATGTTGTGCAAGGTGCCTTGGGACGGATAGAACGCCAGCGCCTGCATCGGCCGCTCGTCCACCGGGTCGGTCAGGGTCATGTGATGCAGGCCCGCCACCCAGCTGGATGCCTGGGCCTGGGCCAGCAGGCCAGCGAACAGGAGCACGGCCAACACGCAACGGGAGGTCTTCATCGGCCGGCTTCCGCACAGAGCGAGGGGATTTTGTCAGCATAGGACTGACGGCCCCGCAGGCACATGAAAACTGGATGAAAAAAGCCGGCTGCCGCCCAAAGGCGACAGCCGGCTTTTTTACAAGGCTTGCGATCAGGCGGCAGCGAACAGTTCGTTGGCGATTTGCGCCTGGGCCGCGTCGATGGCCTGGGTGCGCTGCTCCGGGCCGTAGGCCAGGCCATGGGCACGCACTACTTCTACTTCGGTGATGCCGATGAAGCCGAGGAACACCTTGAGGAAGTCCTCATGGCCAACACCGGTTGGCTGGCCAGCGTGCAGGCCACCGGCGGTGGACACCAGCACCACCTTCTTGTCGCCGCACAGGCCTTGCGGGCCGGCTTCGGTGTACTGGAAGGTCTTGCCGGCGACGGCAACGCGGTCGATCCAGGCTTTGAGCTGGGTCGGCACGCTGAAGTTGTACATGGGGGCGCCAATCACCACGGCATCGGCGGCAAGGAATTCGGCCAGGGTTTCGGCGCTCAGCTTGGCTTCGAAGGCCTGGGCAGCGTCACGGGCTTCTTCCGGGGTGCCGGCTGCCACCAGGGTGGCCGACGAGAAGTGGGCGATGGCGTCGGCGGCCAGGTCGCGGTAAACCACCTCGATGCTTGGGTCGGCAGCCTTCCAGGCGTCAACCACTTCGCGGCTCAGCTGGCGGGAGGCGGAATTGTCGCCCAGGATGCTCGAATCGATGTGCAATAGTTTCATGGGACTCTCCTGTGAATGAAGACCGCAGCGTTGGGCGATCACGATGGGGAGAATCCTACCGGGATGTCGAATGGCTGATAAGTCGCAGAAAATGCGTTAGTTTGTCCCACAGATGGAACAGTCACGACGCTTTGGGTATCTTGCCTGCTGCTTCGCAGGCCTTCCGGTCCGCTTCAGCGTTCGCCCCAAGCTCCTCGGCAAGAAGATCAATCAGCCCACGCACGGACGGAAGCAACCCGCGCTTGGAGGGGTAGACAGCATGAATTAGCCCGCTAGGCGGTCGATAAGCTGGCAACACCTCGACGAGCAAACCAGCCTCCAGGTCATGCCTCACCATCACCTCTGGCATCTGTACAACCCCCACGCCCTTGATCGCGGCCCGGTGAAGTGAGTCCAGGTCGGCAGTCACAAAGCGTGGGCTATGGGGGACCTCTACCCGGTCCCCCGAGGGGTCGATAAATGCCCAGCGGTGGTCACGATTGGCTGGCGCCAGGTCCATGCTAGGCAGCCCAATGAGATCGGCGGGCTCTTCCAATTGAATGCCTTCGACCAGCGACGGTTTCGCCACGAGCTTTTGATAGCTTTCGCCGAACACCTTGAGGAAAAGGTTTTCGTCTTGCAGAGGGGGGAAGCGCACACGCAACGCGATGTCGAAGCCTTCCCCCAACACGTCCACTCTGCGGTTGGTGCTCTCGACCTGGATCTGCACGTTGGGGTGAGCGACCATGAACTTCGCCATGGTATCGCTCACCCCCATCGCCGCCAGCGCCGGCGGGCAGCTGACGCGGATTAGCCCATGGGGCTCTGATCGCGACTGCTCGATGACCTTTTCAGCAGCATCGGCCTCAACCAGCATGCCTACGCAATGACGGTAGTAGTCCTGCCCGATCTCGGTGACGGTGAATTTCCGTGTTGAGCGCTGGATCAGGCGCACACCCAGCCGCTCTTCAAGGGCAAGAACCCGGCGGCTTAGCTTGGATTTCGGAATGCCAATTTTCCTGGCGGCCGCGGCAAAGCCCTTGTGCTCGACCACTTGGGCGAAGAAGTACAATTCGTTGTAGTCAAACACAGGGGCAATCCGGCAGCCGAAGAACAAAGGCCATTATTGCAGGTAACGACCGCTTGAACCTACAACTGCCAGAGCGACGCCATTGAGCTGGACTGTCGCCGTTTACATGACGTTCAGAGCCCTTGCACATTTGACCTATTGGACTTTTCCACGCGGGTCGTCGATGTGTTGTTTGGCTACGTCATAGCGAATGCCTTCCCGGCTCAGGATCCGCACGTTCTTCACCACCGTGGCCAGCGCATGCAGGAACGTGGCCGAGTGCTCATGGCGTTCATACGCCTGCTCATCAGCCCACCCTTCAGTGAGGTGAAAGGTATTCGGGTTGCTCAGATCCTGGGCAAACGCATAGTAGATGCAGCCTGGGAGCTTCTGCGCGGCGAGCATTTCCGGAACAACGGCGTCGATGAACGTCTGGCGGTCATCGGGATGAACGCGGTAATAGGCGCTGACCAGAATCTGCGTAGGTTGAGTCTTGTCGTGGTCGGACGCTGCGGCGATGTGGGTGGCTTGCATAGGTATTCTCCAGGCGTTCGATAGGGTTCAGGCAGCATCGCGCGGGGCGAAGGCGGTGGCGGCGGCAAGGGTGTTCATCGACTCGCGCAACAACTGGATCTTGCCGTCGTGCGCCACCAGGCGCCCGGCGTAGGACTGCTGGTAGATCCGCCCGGTGGCCGGCACTGGCGCTTCTACATCGTATTCGGCGAACGCCTGGTCCGGGGTATCGATCAGGAAGCGAATGCTGCGGAACTTGAAGTCCGGCACTTTCACCAACAGCGCTGCGATGAAGGCTTCGATCTGCTGCGGCCCTTGGGCACGGTCAGGGATGCCCAGGGATTTGAGATAAGGGATTTCCAGCGCACCGTCGTCGGCGAATAGCGCGGCGGCGGCACGTGGATCCTGGATTGTGTCCAGGTACTGCTGAAAGAGTTGCACGGCATTTTTCATGGTAGTCATCCTCGGGGGCTTCAGGTTGCGGCGCGGGATCGCCGAACATGCGGACCACATTAACCAGCCGTGCCAATCACGAAAATAGCAAAGATTGAAAGCTATCGTTTCACTTATGAAATAACCTTCCCTTCCCAACGCCAAGCGGGGTCTGACAGGTGCTCATGGAAGAAATCGGACAGTGCCCTGATCTTCGCCGGGCGTGTGCGCGCCGAGGGCGTCACGAAGTACAGCCCGCCCCGGGTCATACTCCACTCAGGCAATAACCGCTCCAAGCGGCCATCGGCCAGGTATTCACTGGCGATGAATTCTGGCAATTCGGAAATGGCCAGGCCTTCGAGCAATACCGGCAGCATGGCATCCGAGTTGGTGACGCGCAGCGGACCGTTCGGCACAACATCTTCTTCAGTGCCGGAGGCATCGGTGAAGCGCCACACCTGGGTGCGGGCGCGGTAGGCGTAGCTCAGGCATGGCACGTTTGCCAAATCCCTCGGGTGTTGCGGGCGACCGTGCTGTTGCAGGTAAGCAGGCGAAGCCACCAGAAACTGAGTAACGGCGCACAGTCGCCTGGCCACCAGTGACGAATCGGGCAACGCGGCAATCCGCAACGCTGCGTCGAAACCATCGGCCACCAGGTCCACCGAGGCATCGGACAGGTGCAGGTCGATAGACAGCTCAGGGTACTGACGAATCAGTTTCGGCAGCAACGGCGCCACCCAACGCAGCCCGAACGACATCGGCACGGCCAGCCGAACCTGGCCGCGTGGCTGTACCGACAGCTCCATGGCCTCGCCCTCGACCTCCTCAGCCTGGCGATAGATCTCGCCCGCCTTGCCGGCCATGCTGTGGCCGAATTCAGTCAACGACAACTGCCGTGAGGTGCGATTGAACAGGCGCCCGCCCAGCCGCTCTTCCAGCCGTGCGACCGCGCGCGACACCGTCGGCACCGACACGCCCATGACCCGCGCCGCCGCAGCGAAGGAACCTTCTTCTGCCACCTTGGCGAACATGGCCAAGCCTTCGAAATCGGGAAGTTTGCTCATTTCATTTCTGCAACGATGGATTTCAAGCAATTCTATTTTGAATTTTACGGCTGGTCGATACGCTTCTCCCATCGCAGCACTTCGGGCTGCTCGCCTACCTGATCAACCGAGAAAATACTGACCATGAATACCGTAAAGACCGCCTTGATTGCATTATCCGTAACCCTCGCCTCGCATGCCCAGGCTGCCGCCACCAGCACCCCGCTCCCCCAATCGACGCCCGATAGGCTTCAGGTGTCGATGATCGATCACGTCGGCATGAACGTGCCGGATATCAACGCGGCTATTGGCTTCTTTTCCGACCTGACCGGTGCCAAAGTGATCTCTGACATCACGCCGGGCAATGTCCCCCCCGCCTGGAAAACACAGTTCCGCTGGCATCAATCCAGTGAGTTGCAACGCTTCGTAATGCTGGAATTGACGGGCGGGGCCAAGATCGAACTGTTCCAGTATCGTGGCTTGCACATCAATCAAGTTCACCCGCACGGCGATGACATCGGCGCAAGCCACTTTGCCCTCAAGACCGCGGACATGGCGCGCAGCCTGTCGATCATCAAGGCCAAGGGCCTGACGATTCTCAATGAGCCAATCACCAATGCCGATGGTGTGCAGTGGATGTACTTCCTGACACCGTGGGGCGCCCAGGTGGAGTTGGTTTCGAGCGCTGCTGTGCTATAGGGCTATTTGCTCGGCTCTGCGGGTACAATTTGCAGGCGACGCGGGCGTGGGTCGATCACCTGGCGGCGTCCCTTCGAGGCTTGTGGAGAGCGGTATGTCCAAACAGAAAATGACCGAGCAACAGGTGACCGAGTATTGCCTGAGCCTGCCCGGCGCGCGGGAAGACTACAAATGGGGCGGGCTGCGGGTGTTCTCGGTGGCTGGCAACAAGATGTTCGCGGTACAGGGGCTGCAAGGCGCAGCGTTGATGTTCAAGGTTGCCGACGAGCTGTTCCTGGGCTACTGCGACCGGCCCGGTGTGCGGCCGGCGCCGTACCTGGCGCGGGCCAAGTGGGTGAGCATGGAGCAGCCCTACCCCATGGGCCGGGACGAGTTGTGCGACCTGCTGCAGCGCTCGCACCAGTTGGTGGTGAAGCGCTTGCCGAAGAGGCTGCAGGTGGGGTTGATGATTTAAATGGCCGTTTAGTAATTGCGCCGCAATCCCCTGTAGGAGCGGGCTTGCCCGCGAAAGGGCCGGTACAGGCAACCATCAACCGAACGGCAACAACCGCGCCCCCAGGAACAGGTAGTCAATCCAGAACATCTGGTGCACCAGCACAATCCCCCAGAACACCAACTGGTACGACAGCTTGCGGGTTTTGTGGCGCAGCAGCTGCTGCGCCACCAACGCCCCCGGCCAGCCGCCCAGCAGCTCGCTGGCGTGCAGCACCTTTTCCGGCGTGCGCCAGGCGTTGCGCTGGGCCTGGCGCTTGTCCTGCCAGTACAACAGCAGGCTGATCACGCTTGCCAGTGGGTACAGCGCCAGCGCTACCCAGCCCTGCCCGCGCCAACCCAGCTGCACTGCGCCCACTACCGGCAACAGGCACAACAAGCCCAGCGCCAGCCCTTTCAGGCGTGCATGGCGCACGCCCACCCCACGTTCGGCGCCACGTGCCGCCGTACCTTGTGCCTTGGCCATGTCAGCTGTTCGCCGTCGACCAGTCCACCCAGCCGAACTGCCAGGTCGCCAGGATGAACAAGCCAAAGACGATGCGGTACCAGGCAAACGCGGCATAGCTGTGGTTGGCAATGAACTTGAGCAGCGCACGCACGGCGATCATGGCGAAGATGAACGAGGTGACGAAACCGATGGCGAACACCGGCAAATCGCCCGGCTGGAACAAGTCACGGTACTTGTAGCCCGAGTACACCGCCGCCCCGACCATGGTCGGCATCGCCAGGAAGAACGAGAACTCCGTGGCCGCCTTGCGCGACAGGCCAAACAGCAGGCCGCCGATGATGGTCGAGCCCGAGCGCGAGGTGCCCGGGATCATCGCCAGGCACTGCACGAAGCCGATCTTCAGCGCGTGGGTCCAGCGCATGTCGTCCACATGGTCGACGTCCACACGGTGCTCGCGGCGCTCGGCCCACAACATGATCACCCCACCAATCACCAGCGCCGTGGCCACGGTGATCGGGTTGAACAGGTAGTGGTGAATCAAGTCGGCAAACAGCACGCCCAACACCACGGCCGGCAGGAATGCCAGCAACAGGTTGGCGGTAAAGCGCCGTGCCTTGGGCTGGCTGGGCAGGCCGAAGACAATGTCGAGGATCTTGCGTCGAAACTCCCACACCACCGCCAGGATGGCAGCGAGCTGGATGATGATGTTGAACGCCATGGCCCGCTCGCCACCAAAATCGATCAGGTCGGCGACGATGATCTGGTGCCCGGTACTGGAGATCGGCAGAAACTCCGTGAGCCCTTCCACCACACCCAAGATAATTGCCTGCAAGGCGGTCCAAAAATCCATCATTCCCCCTGGAGCACTGCTCTTGCAGGCCCCTTATTCTTTGATTTGCTAGTGATTACCGCACGCGGCGCGCCTTTTTACAGCCTGTGCTGGGACCGGCGCCAGTGGAAAAGTTCACCTTGCCTAAAGGTTTCATCTTGCACGGCCGAAATCCTAGCAAAGCGTTGTTGCAAAGGCTCGCGAGCCCAATGGCAGAGTAGCCAAATACCAGCACTTAGCCATTAGTCGGGTGTGGCCGATAAGCAAAGCATGCTTGGATGCACCTGAATAACAAGAACAAGGCAGGAGTGGCAGGTGATGAAGACGTTGCGGTCGATGTCGATCAGCCGGCGGTTATGGCTGATCCTGGTGGTTGCGGTGGGCATGCTGGTGGTGCTCGGCCTGCTGATGCTGCGCCAGATCCATGGCGACCTGTACCAGGCCAAGGCGGAAAAGACCCGCCACGTGGTACAGACCGCAGCCGGGGTGCTGGCCTATTACCAAGGCCTTGAGGCCGCCGGCACGCTCAGCCGCGAGGCGGCCCAGCAACAGGCCCTGCAGGTGGTGCGCGCATTGCGCTATGACCAGAACGACTATTTCTGGATCAACGACCTGGGGCCGACGATGATCATGCACGCGGCCAACCCCAAGCTCGATGGCCAGGACCTCTCGGCCATCCGCGACCCAGACGGCTTTGCCGTGTTCAACGAAATGGTCGCCCTGGCCCGCAGCCAGGGCGCCGGCCCCGTCGACTACCGTTGGCCCAAGCCGGGTGCCAGCGAGCCGGTGGCCAAAACTTCCTACATCCAACTGTTCAAGCCCTGGGGCTGGATCATTGGTTCGGGGGTGTATGTCGATGACGTTCAGGCCGAGTTCGCCCGCCAGCTGCGCGATGCCTCGCTGATCGGCTTGGCCATCGCCCTGCTGCTGGCGCTGGTGGTGACACTGATCGCCCGCAGCATCGCCCGCCCCTTGCAGGAGGCAGTGCAGGCGATGGGCAATATCGCCAGCGGCGAAAGCGACCTGACCCGGCGCCTGGACACCCACGGCCGCGATGAAATCACCCACCTGGGCGAACATTTCAACCGCTTCAACGGCAAGCTGCAGGGTGTGGTCGGCCAGTTGCAAGGGGCCGCCCACGCCCTCGCCCAATCGGCCGGCCAGGTCGGCGACAACGCCGGGGCCGCGCAGCAACACAGCGCCCAGCAATCGTTGCAGATGGACCAGGTGGCCACGGCCGTCAACGAAGTCACCTACGCCGTGCAGGACGTGGCCAAGACCGCCGAACAGGCCGCCGGCGAAATGCGCGCCGCGCAGCAGCAGGTACAGCACGGCCAGCAGGCCATCCATGGCAGCCTGCAGCAGATCGACCGGCTCTCGGCAACCATCGACCAGGCGGTGCAGGTGATCCGTGACCTGGCCGGGCATAGCACCAAGATTGGCGGCGTGCTGGAGGTGATTCGCTCGATTGCCGAACAAACCAACCTGCTGGCCCTCAACGCCGCCATCGAGGCGGCCCGCGCCGGCGAGCAAGGCCGCGGGTTTGCCGTGGTGGCTGACGAAGTGCGCCTGCTGGCCCAGCGCACGGCCCAGTCGACGGCAGAAATCCATACCATGATCGAGCACCTGCAAGGGCAGTCGGACGCGGCCGTGAAGGCCATCGACACCAGCAGCGAAGCCTCGCGCCAAACCGTCGAGCAAGCCCGCGAGGCCGGCACCAGCCTGGATGCCATCAGCCAGGCGCTACACAACCTCACCGCCCTCAATGCCTCGATCGCCAGCGCCACCTTGCAGCAATCGCATGTGGTCGAGGAGATCAACCGCAACGTGCTGGACACCGCCGGCCTGTCCCAGCAAACCGCCGATGCGGCGCTGCAGTCGAGCAGCGCCGGGGTAGCGCTGGGGCAACTCAGCGAAGAGCTCGAACAGCTGTTGCGTCAGTTCAAGGTGTAGCCTGCGCAGGCGCGACCCTTGTGGATTCGCGCCTACTCCTTCCTGCTGCCACGCGCTACAATCGCGCCCCCTCTCGCCCCAAGGATCGCCGATGTCCGGCCTCGAACTCATCGCCGCCGTGCTCGGCGTCATCGCCGTATGGCTCACCGTCAAACAGAACGCCTGGTGCTGGCCAATCGGCCTGGTGATGGTACTTATCTATGGCTGGCTGTTCTTCGAGGTGAAGTTGTACTCCGGCATGCTCCTGCAACTGGCCTATGCGCTGCTGCAACTGTATGGCTGGTGGCAGTGGAAACGCCCTGACCAGGTGGCTGAAGCACGCCAGGTGTCGCGCCTGGGGCCGCCTGCGCTGCTGGCCGGCCTGGTGGCCGGCGCCCTGCTGAGCGTGGCCCTTGGCGCTGCCATGGCCCACTGGACCGATGCCGCGATGCCCTGGCTGGACGCCACGCTCACCGGCTTCAGCCTGGTCGCCCAGCTGTGGATGGCACAGAAGCGCGTGCAGTGCTGGCCACTGTGGGTTGTGGTGGATGTGGTCTACGTCGGCCTCTACCTGCACCAGCAGCTGTACTTCACGGCCGGCCTGTTCGCCCTGCTTACCCTGATTGCCGTGCGTGGCTGGCTGGAATGGCGCCGCGACCCAGCGCTGGTGCCAGCATGAAGGTTCTGGTGCTGTGCGGGCCGGAATCCAGCGGCAAGAGCTGGCTCAGTGGCGAAATCCAGGCCCACTTCGGTGGCATCGTGGTAGGTGAGTACGTGCGCCACTTCATTGACCGTGAAGGCCGCGACACCTGCTATGCCGATATCACCCCGATTGCCCAGGGCCAGTTGCAATGGGAAGACCAGGCACGCCTGCAGGCCCCGGAGCTGCTGATTCTCGACACGCACCTGCTCAGCAACATGCTGTGGAGCCGCGCCCTGTTCGATGACTGCCCGCCGTGGCTGGAACAGGCCCTGCTCAGCCGCCACTACCACCTGCACCTGTTGCTCAGCCCGCAAGGCGTGGGCTGGGTAGCCGATGGCCAGCGCAGCCAGCCAGACCTGGCCGACCGCCAGGCGTTCTTCGATGACAGCCTCGACTGGCTGCAGCGCCACCAGCGCCCCGTGCAGATCATTGGCGGTGATTGGCCCCAGCGCAGCGCCGCCGGCCTTCAGGCGGTGCAAGGGCTACTGGCCGGCAAAACACCGGTTTGCGCCACCGAGTGTTAAGCCCATGACACAACACGCGCAGGCCGAGCCCCCGTCACTGCGGGCTCGGCGTGGGTTTGCGGGCCAGTGTCAAGCTGATGAAACAGTGTGCCTTGAAGGCCTTCGAGCAACGTAAATGCTGGGCCAAACCCCGTTTTACTGATTTTCTGTCTCAACGCTGATACAGCATGTTCAGCTCACGTTCAGGCAGTGAACGTAACCTGTTGAATTCTCGATAAAATCAAAAATCGGCACGCCTTTCGCTCTCCTCCCTCGCAACGCTGAACAGACCAGCGCCCGAAGAAGGAGTCGCCGTCATGGGGAAACTCGACAAAGGCATCTGCCATTTGCTGCTGGTCGGTTGTGCATTGGGCTCGGGCCTCGCGACCCTGAGCGCCCAGGCCGCGGATGGCATCATCGTGATCACTCGCGATGTGCAACCACGCATTGCCTACCGCCAGCCCCTCCAGCCCGATCCGAATCCGACCACCGTCAATGCCAACCCGGCAGCCCAGGTGCTCAAGCAAACCAATGAACTCAGTGACGGCGATTTCGCAAGCGTGAGCAGCGGCGCCGGCATCACTTCGCTGATCACCCAGCAAACCAACGGCATCGGCAGCAACATCAACCAGCAGAGCCAATTGCCGAACATGGCCGGGGGCCGCGGCACCGGTGGCGGCAATGGCATCTCGAACATGGTCAACTCCAGCGTGCAGCGTGGCCTGGCGCCCCTGCAGATCCTGACCGGAGGCCAATGACATGAGGCACATGCTGCTGATTCTGGCTTCACTGTGCAGTGCAACGGCGTTGGCCGGTTCACCGGTCATCGACAACGCCACCATCGACAATTCCGGCGCCAACTACCAGGGCAACGTCGGCGTCAACCAGGCCGCCGGCGACCAGCAACAACAGGCCAACGCCCGTGCCTTGGCCACTGGCCACAATGCCAGCGCCGTCACCGACATTCGCCAGCGCCTCAACACAGCCCCCGACCCGGCCCGCGATACCCAGGCCAATATCCAGGGCAATTCCTTCAGCGGTGGCAACGGCGCACTGGGTGTGAACCAGGCCGCCGGCGCCGCCAACCAACAGGCCAACGCACTGCGCATCAGCATCAGTGCCCAGCCGCAAAGTCTCGACGACAGCGTCCTCAAGCAACAGAACGTGGCGCTGCTCAACAACTCCGATGCAACTGACTCCACCCCCGGTTATCGCCATGTCAGCACCAGCGACCAGGCCTTCACCGGTAGCCGTGGGGTGATTCAGTTGAATCAGAGCGCAGGGGTGGGAAACCAGACGGCCAACACCTTCAGCGTGCGGGTTGCTCAATGACCCAAGCAGTTAAGAACAACACTTAACCTAAAAAAGACGGAGAAACACCATGAAACCTTCGATGGCAATCAAGCCTCTGGTTTTCGCAATTGCTGCGATCATGGCTGTTGCGGCACAAGCTGGCCAAAATGATCGTCGTGGCAACGACCACCACCATGGCAACCAGAACCCTCCAGAAAGGATGGTTCCGATCAATGCCACTGCCACGGCAACCGACCGGCAAACCAGCACCAACAACTACATCCGTAACGAAGGCACCATCAACAACGCTGAGATGAGCAGCTCGGCGTCCGGTGCCAGTGGCAACGTCGGTGTCAACGTGGCGGCCGGTTCCGGCAACCAACAAGACAACGCCGCCGCCATCGCCAACGCCGCGTCCGATGCATCGGCCATCGACAACAGCTTCGTGTTCGGCACTGCTTCTGCCACTGCCCGGGTCAACCAGCAGAGCACCAGCAACATGGTGCAGAACTACGGCACCACCGCCTCGGCCACCATGAGCGGGTCGGGTAACGCCGGCAGCGGCAACATGGGCATCAACATTGCCGGTGGCGACCTCAACCAGCAGAAAAACACCATGGCGATCGCCAACGCCAACGCTGGCCTGGGTAACTCCACCGCCACCGCCTCGGCCAACCAGAATGGCCCAGGCCTGACCGTGGTCAACAGTGCCGACCGCACCTACCGTGTCGATACCCTGACGCTCACCACCACCCAAAGCGGCTCGGCCTCGCGCAGTGGCCAGTTCGATTCGAGCGACGACAGAAGCGCTTCGTCGAGCTGGAGTGCAGCCGGTGCACAAGCGTCCGCCAACAGCGGCTCCAGCAGCTGGAACTCGAATGGCACCAGCAGCTCGAACGCCAGCGGCAACAGCACCTCCAACGTCAATGGCAGCAACAGCTGGAACGCCAACGGCTCTGCCAGCGGCAACGCCAGCTCGTCCAGCAACACCACCCTCAGCGCCTCGCTGGATGCCTCGGCAGAAGCTGCTCGCAGCCAAACCTTCGGCAACCGTACGCGTAGCGAAAGTGCTAGCGGCTCGCTGAACGCCTCGCTGGATGCCTCGATCGACAAGTCGCATCAAAGCGCGTACGACTCGTCGTTCGAAAAAGCCTTCGATTCGTCCTTCGACAAAACCCGCAGCTCGTCGTATGACAAGTCTCACGACTCGTCCTACTCCAAGTCTCACGACTCTGCCTACGAGAACGCTTCGGCTTCTGCGTACCAGAAATCGGGTGAAAAAGCCTCGCAATCTTCGCACGACGTGTCGAAGGGCTACAGCGAGAGCAGCGCTTACGACCTGAGCAACTCCGTGTCGTTCCAAGTGCTGACCCCGACCGGCTGGGCCAACCCTGTCACCAACACCGCCACCCTCAGTGGCTCGGTCAATGGCGGCAGCGGCAACCTGGGCGTGAACGTGGCTGCCGGTGTGGGCAACCAGCAAAGCAACTCGCTGGCCATCTCCAACACCTCGTTCTGACCGCTGGACTGAAGGCCCCCCTCGGGGGGCCTTTTCTTCCGCATAACAAGAAGGCACCCGATCATGCGTATGACTGCCTTGGCGTTGTTGCTGTGCCTCGCCAGCGTGAGCGAAGCTGCCCAGATGCCGCTTTCGGTGATCCCCGGAGGTGGCGTGGTGTTCAAACCGCTGCAGAGTGTGCGCGAACGCAAGTTCGTCGACCTGGTGCAGCAAAAGACCGATTTCAGTTGCGGCGCCGCCGCGCTGGCAACCATCCTGCGCCAAGCCTACTGGCTGGACGTGGATGAAACCCACATCATCGAAGGCATGCTTGAGAACGCCGACCAGAACCTGGTGCGAACCCAAGGCTTCTCCATGCTCGACATGAAGCGCTACGTCGAAAGCCTGGGCATGCGCGCCCGCGGCTACCGGGTCGCCCCGGAAACCCTGGAAACCGTGCGCATCCCGGTCGTGGTGCTGATGGACATCCGTGGCTACAAGCATTTCGTGGTCTTGCAGCGGGTCGATAAAGGCTGGGTCTACATCGGCGACCCGGTGCTTGGGCACAAACGCTACAAGGTGGACGATTTCGTCAAAGGCTGGAACGGCATCATCTTCGCCGTCATCGGCCAAGGCTACGACAAGAGCAACGTGTTGCTGACCCCACCTTTGCCGCTCACCGCCAAGAACCGCATCAACGATTTCCAGCCGGTTAAAGACGCGGAGCTGATGGACTTCGGGTTCATCCGCAGCGACTTCTTCTAACGCCCTTGCTAGGGTCTGGGAGCATCCTATGAAGACTCCAATCTGGCTAGTGGCCGCGTGCATGGCAGCCAGCCTGCCGATTCACGCGGAAACGTTCAAACCCATCGAATTGAAGGACCAGGAGCTGGCCAACCTGCGCGGGCGTTTCGTCATGCCTGGCAGAATCGTCAGTTTCGGCATCGTCATGACCAGTACCTGGGAAAACGCCAAGGGCGAACTGATCGGCGCAACGTCGCAGATGCAAATTGCGCAATCGACGATCAAACCCCAGTTCTATGTGTCGATGATCGATGAAAAGGCGCCCAGTTCGTCCAGTTCGTCCAGCTCGCAACCTATCGCCAACGGCACCGGCACGGTCACCGGTGGCAACGGCCTCACCACCACCCAAGGCGTGACCCAGGTTGTACGGGCCGCAGGCGACAACAACATTGCCAACAACAATGTCGATATCAATGTCAGCAAAGCCAGCCAGGCCGACCCGACCCCGCAACCCCAGGGCCAGGTGCTGAGCGCAGGCCAGACCCTGACCGGCGCCAACGACGCAGGCTCGCTCAGCGTGTCCTCCACAGGTTCCGGTGTGCAGATGAACATCGTCGCCAACAACAACCAGGGCAGCACCCTGCAGCAACTGGCCCAGGGCGGCTTGCTGCAGAACACCACCCTGCTTGGTGGCAGCAACGTGGTCAGAAACCTGACAGCGCTGAACGTGGTGCTGCGTGACACGGCCCCAAGTACCGGAAACGTGGGCCCCAATCTCGATCAACTCAAAGGCCTACGCAATCTCGGATACTGATCTACGCTCAGTCTCATCCAACATGTAGTCAGAAGGGACGGCTATTCCATGCATCGATCGTTGACGTTCAGAGCTGTAGTTTGCTTGAGCACCCTGGCCCCAGCGTCATTGCTATATGCAGCAGCAGATCCACAGGTTGAAGCGCTGAAACAGGAGCTGGCACAACTCAAGCAACGCTACGAGGCTCAACAGAATGCACTGATGGTGCTCGAGCAGCGCGTACGCCAGGTCGAAGAGACCCCTGCCGCAGCACCGCCCAAGCGCCTCGTGCGCTCCCCCTCCGAGCCCTCCAAAGGCACCCAGACGGTGGCCGCGGGGGGCAGTTCCTATGGCCAGTCGCTCAAGGACGACTCGGAACCGGCGCAGAGCGTGTCCAACCTGTATGACGAAGCCAGCGGCTTCTTCGGGGGCGGCAAGTTCAGCGTCGAAACGGGGCTGACCTATACCCACTACGACACCCGCGCCCTGGTGCTCAATGGCTTCCTGGCGCTGGACTCGATCTTCCTTGGTAACATCAACATCGACCGTATCAAGGCCGACAACTGGACGCTGGACCTCACCGCCCGGTACAACCTGGCTAACCGTTGGCAGTTCGACGTCAACGTTCCGGTCATCTACCGCGAATCGACCTACTCCTCCGGCGGCGCCGGCGGGGCTGGCCCAAACGCCTCCGATGCCACGGTTACCCGCGACCCGCAAATCGGCGATGTCAACGTCGGCGTGGCCTACAAGTTCATCGACGAGTCGGAGCACTGGCCCGATGCGGTGGCCACCCTGCGCATCAAGGCGCCCACCGGCAAGGACCCCTACGGCATCAAGCTGCGCGAAGTGGCCGGCAACAACAACCTGTCGGTGCCTGAGAGCCTGCCGACCGGTAACGGCGTGTGGTCGATCACGCCGGGCATCTCGCTGGTCAAGACCTTCGACCCTGCCGTGCTGTTCGGCAGCCTGTCCTACACCTACAACATGAAGGACTCGTTCAGCGACATCAGCCCGCAGGCCGACTCCAAGGTGCCAGGCGACGTGAAACTCGGGGACTCCTGGCAGATTGGCGGCGGTATCGCCTTCGCCCTCAACGAGAAGATGAGCATGTCGTTCTCGGTTACCGACCAGTTCGCCCGCAAGAGCAAGATCAAGCCCGACGGCGGCGATTGGCAGTCGATCACCAACAGCGACTACAACGCCGCCAACTTCAACGTCGGCCTGACCTTTGCCGCCTCGGAAAACCTCACCATCGTGCCAAACCTGGCCATCGGCCTGACCGAAGACTCCCCGGACTTCTCGTTCAGCCTGAAATTCCCGTACTACTTCTGAAGCCAGGGGCTGCCCCGCAGCCCCGCCATTTGGTAACCAGCCTTGTAATCCGCCACTTTCCTGACGCTTGCCTGATATCATCGCCCATCGTTTCGTGACGATTTGATGTCAATAAGGAAAGTGTCCGTGAAAAACCTGCTCCGCCCTCCTCTCACCCGGCTTCTGGCCCTGGCGGCCCTGGTTCTGGTGATTCCGTTGGGCGCGCGCGCCATGTTGGGTTGGTCGAACCCACTGGGCTACCTGTCGGACCTTGCAGTGGGCAGCCTGTTGGTGCTGCTGGTGCATCGCCGCCCCTGGTGGCTGGCGCTGCCGCTGCTGCTTGCCTGGGCCGCCCTGTGGGTGGCCTCCGCCGAGTTGGTCAGTGCCGTCGGCAGGCTGCCAGTCAGCGCCGACCTGGGTTACCTGTTCGACCCACAGTTCATGGAAAACTCCACCGGCGGCGGCCTGGCCCATGCCTGGCTGCCAGCGCTGCTCGGCGGCGGCCTGCTGGCCTGGCTGCTGGGCGCCTGGTTCGGCCGTGGCCAGCCCCAGGCACGGCTACCACGCAAGGCTTGGGCCCTTCCTGCCGTACTGTTCGGCATGCACTGGGGCCTGCAGCACCTGGCCCCGAGCGACGCCGAGCAATGGCGCCAGTACAACCTGACCCACCAAGCGTTGTCCGCCGGCGTCGGCGACCTGCAACGCCAGGCCCAGGGTTGGCTGGGCGAGGCACCTGTCATCACCCCGCTGCCTGCCAACGGCCTTACCCAGCACGACCTGGCAGGCCAGCGCCTGCTGGCAGCCCCAGGCCAGGCCCGCAACCTGCTGGTGATTACCCTCGAAGGCATTCCCGGGGCTTACCTGAGCCCCAACCGCGAAGCCTTGCACAGCCGCTTCGACCAGGCCTTGATGCCGAAACTCAGCCGCTGGGCGCAGCGGGGGATGAACACCCCCGACTACGTGCTGCACACCCACCAGACCATTCGCGGGCTGTATGCGATGCTCTGCGGTGACTACGACAAGCTGGCCAACGGCACCCCCAAGGGCATGGAGCTGCTGACCCAGCAGCAGCGCAACCAGGCATGCCTGCCGGCACAACTGCGCCAGGCGGGCTTCACCACGCATTACCTGCAAGGTGCCGGGCTGCGCTTCATGGCCAAGGACCGCATCATGCCGCACATCGGCTTCGAGTCGGTGCACGGGCTGGAGTGGTTCAAGCACGACAACTACCTGGAATTCCCTTGGGGCAAGGATGACCGGGCCTTCTTCGAAGGCGCGCAGGACTACGTGGGGCAACTGCGCCAGCAGAAAAAGCCCTGGATGCTCACCCTGCTGACCGTGGGCACCCACCAGCCTTACTCGGCACCTGCCGACTACCTGGCCCGGTACGACACGGCCAAACAGGCGGCGGTGGCCTACCTGGACGACGCCATCGGCGCGTTTCTCGACAACCTGGAGCGCCAGGGCGTGTTGAAGGACACCCTGGTGGTCATCACCTCGGATGAGTCCCATGGCATCGATGGCGTACGCCTGGCCTCTTCATGGGGCTTCAACCTGACCCTGGCGCCGGAACAGGCGCAATTGCCGCACATCAAGCAGGGCATCTATGGGCATGTCGACCTGGCCACGTCGCTGCTCGACTACTTCAACCTGCCGATTCCCGTTGCGCTGGCGGGCCGCTCGCTGTTTCGTGACTACGACAGCGGCCGGGAAATGATTTCCTACACCAACGGCATGCTGCGCTACCACGATGGCCAGGGGGTATTCACCGAGTGCGATTTCCAGCAGCGCTGCCGACGCTATGCCAGCCAGGGCTTCATCGCCGACCAGGCGCGCTACCTGGGGCCGGGTGACAACAGCTTCGGCCCGCAATTGGGTGCATTGGCTGGGGTACTGGACCAATCCCTGCTGCAAACGCCACTGAACTTGCGCTACCAGTTTGGCGGGCCTTCGGCCATCGCCCTGCAGGCGCGCATTCATGACGATTGGGCGGACAACCTGATTGGCGCGCAATACCTGGAAATGCCCGAGGGTTCACGCACGCGCGTGCGGGTCAAGGTGCGGGCACTCGACCCGCAGCACGCTGCTTACATCCAGCTGAAGGCCAAGGAGCTGGAGCAGGATGTACCGCTGGGTTTGCCCGAGGAAATTCGGGTAACCACCGATGAGCCACTGGAAATGGAGTTCGGTTTCGACAACCCCAGCGTGCGCAAGGCGTTTTCGTTTCACCTGCTTGGCTACGGGGGTGGTGAGGTGGAAGTCAGTGATTTCAGCGTGATCACCGCGTTGCCTGGCGAGGAAGAGCCGCAGGAAGACTTCACCGACGGCCAGGCCGCGCAATCCAGTTAAACCCCGCCTCAATTCCCTGTAGGAGCGGCGGTGCGGCGACCCGACTTGCCCCGCGAACACCGGCGCAGCCGGTGCCATGCACCGCGTCGCTTGCTTCGCGGGTCAAGCCCGCTCTCATCAAACAAAATGCAACCCACTGATTTTTAAGGCACTCAGGCAGCGACAAGTTGATACCCCAGTTTCCGGGCTTTACGCAGCAAAGCCCGGAGCTGGCGGTCTTGGCTTTTGGCTTCAAACTCTTCCAAGCCTTGCTCAACATAGCTTTGCTTCTTCGTAAGCAGCGTGTAGACCAGTCGAGCGAGTTGATGCGCTGTGGCCT
>NZ_VWXK01000048.1 GCF_011752565.1 Pantoea sp. Ap-967 | reverse complement strand
TTGCTCCCGGGAGGACCGCGCTGCAGGCCCCATCCTGGGGCCCAGCGCTTGACGGGCATCCATGCCCGTCACCTCCCTCCGCAAGGCCTACGCTCGGCCTCCTAAGGTCGCAATCTGCGTTTGCTGAACTACCGTGCGCTTAGAAGCAAAAGCGAAAGCGAAAGCGAAAGCGAAAGCGAAAGCGAAAGCGAAAGCGAAAGCGAAAGCGAAAGCGAAAGCGAAAGCGAAAGCGAAAGCGAAAGCGAAAGCGAAAGCGAAAGCGAAAGCGAAAGCGAAAGCAAATTTAATCCTGTAGGAGCGGGCTTGACCCGCGAAGCAAGCACCGCGGTGCATGGCACCGGCTGCGCCGGTGTTCGCGGGGCAAGCCCGCTCCTACACGGGATTGCGGCGCGCTTGCGGGCACTGTTCCCTGCGCGACAGCGTAGCCCGCAGGGCTGGCAGATCGCCTACAAACGCTTACACAACGCTAATCATTATCATTTACAATTTGTAAAAATTCCCTATCCTTGATGCGTGCCCCAGGCCTTGGATGGCCTATTTCACCCACCGGGTACATCAGCGCTTTGGTTTCTGGGAGATAGATTGTGCCGACCCCATCCTGCCCCCCCGCAGATTCACCGTTCAACGATATCGACCCCGGCTACGCCCGCTTCGACCTGCCCCGCCACCACGGCAGCGGCTGGACCGACCTGCACCGCATCGCCCATGGCATCACCCTCGCCCGCGGCCAATACGACTTCACCGGCACCTTCGAAGACCACTACGTACAGCCCCCCGAATGCCTGACCATCAAGATCATGGTCGCCGGCGAGCTGCACCTGCAGGTGCCCGAACAGCGCAAGCCCACGGTCTACCGCGGTGCCGGGGTAATGCTCCGCCAGGCCAGCGAACAACAAACCTTCAACCGCGAGATGGTCGGCCATTTCAGCGGTGTATCCATCGAAGTGCCTACCCCACTGCTGGAACAGCTATTCGAAGACCAAGCCGAAACCATCGGCGGCCCGCACGGCACCGAATTGCTGCTCGACAGCGAACACCTGTGCCACAACCTGGGCATGGTCACCGCCAGTACCCTGCTCACCAGCGCCATGCACACCACCGTCGGGCGCCTGCATGCCGAAGCCGCCGCGCTGCAGATGCTCGCCCAGTTGATCGACCACAAGCCCTGGCGCCAGGGCCCGAAACTGCCCCTGCGCCAGCGGGTGGCGGTGCAGGATGCACGGGATATCCTTCACGACGAATTCGCCCACAGCCATTCCATCGCCTCCCTCGCCAGGCGCGTGGGCATCAACGAGTGCTACCTGAAGTCGGCCTTCAAGGCCGCCACCGGCCAAACCATCGCCCAGTACCTGCGCGGGGTGCGCATGCAGCAGGCGCGCGCGCTGCTCGAAGCGGGCGAATGCAGCGTGCTGCAGGCCTGCGAGTTCGTCGGCTACTCCAACCCCGGCCAGTTCGCCGCCGCCTTCCGGCGCATCCACGGGGTGACCCCGGCCAGCGTCAAAGGCGTCAAGGACGCCCCCTAAGATGAAGTTTTCCCGATCGGGACCGTAAATTCCCGAATGGGGTAGATCGCCGCCGCTCAGATAATAATCATTCTTATTATCAAAAATAGACGATCTGCCAACATGAAAAAAACCACGTTCCTGCCCTACCCGCTGTCGCTGCTCACCCTGGCCCTGGCCGCTCCGGTGCATGCCGACACCACCACCAACAGCGTCGAACTGCCCGCCGTGACCGTCAAGGCCACCAAGCGCGATCAGCCCCTGCAGGACATCGCCGGCGCGGCCGACGTGGCCACCGCCGACGAAATCCTGCCGCGCGGCCTGCACCGGGTCGACCAGCTCGACCGGGTGTTCACCGACGTGAACATTCGCCAACGTTCCTCCCGCGCGTTCGACAACTTCACCATCCGCGGCCAGTCCTCGCCAGACTTCTACAACCCCGCCGCGCAGCTGCTGATCGACGGCCTGCCGCAAGACCAGGCGCTGCTCTCGCAGTTGCTGCCCCAGGGCCTTGAGCAGGTGGAAATCCTCTACGGCCCGCAAGGCACCCTGTACGGGCGCGGCGCCGTCGGTGGCGTGGTCAACGTGGTCACGCGCAAGCCAGACGACCAGGCCCGCCTGGACGCCACCGTCGATGCCAACAAACGCGGCCAAGGCGTGCAACTGATGGCCAGCGGCCCGCTGGTGCCCGGTGCGCTGTTCGGTGACATCGCCGTCGGCACCCGCGACGACCGCGGCGAACTCAAGGACATGTACACCGGCTCCCGCCTGGGCGACAACGACGACAGCAACGGCCGCGTGCGCCTGCGCTACGCCCCCGACGGCAGCCCGCTGGACGTGATGGTCACTGCCGCCCGCGACGTCACCCACTCCGACGAGGAATACTTCATCGTCAACGGCAACAAAGACTCGCGCCGCGTGCTGCCCATGGCCTCGCACTACCGCCTGGCCACCAACAGCTACGGCCTGCACGTGGACTACGACCTGGGCCCGATGGTGCTCAGCGCCCTCACCGGCTACCAAACCCGCGACAACGAACGCACCGTGTTCGGCAGCTACACCCCCGAGCAACAACGCACCATCTCCCAGGAACTGCGCCTGGCCTCGCGCCAGGCACCGGGCAACACCGTCGACTTCGTCACCGGGCTGTACGCCGAAGACCTCGACTTCAAACGCCAGATCCCGCTGTACGCGCTGGACTCGCACCAGGACATCCGCTCCTACGCCGCCTACGGCGAGCTGACCTGGCACGCCACCGACCGCCTGGACATCACCCCCGGCATCCGCTTCGAGCAACAGCGCACCGACGTCGACACGCGCTTTGCCGCGCTGTCGATGGACAACGACAAACGCGACAACGCCACCTCGCCCAAGCTTGGCATCAACTACAAGCTCACCGATGACGTGTCGGTGTACGCCCTGTTCAGTACCGGCTTCAAGGCCGGCGGTTTCACCCGCGCGGTCACCCCACAGAACATCGACTTCAGCTATTCGCCGCAAAAAGCGCGCAACTACGAAGTGGGCTTCAAGGCCAACCTGTTCGACAACAGCCTGGAACTGGCCGGCGCCGCCTACCTGATGAAGATCAAGGACTACCAACTGTCGGTAGGCCCAGTCGAAGGCCAGTACCTGCAGAACGTGGGCGATGCCCGCACCCGCGGCGCCAGCCTGACCGCCAAGTGGCAGGCCACCGAAGCCCTGCGGGTCAAGGCCGGGGTAGCGGTGAACAAGTCCGAGTTCCGCCACTACCAGGACCCGACCGGCGCCTCCAGCAACGACCTTTCGGGCAACATCCTGCCCTACGCCCCACGCAGCACCGCCAACCTCGCCGCCGAGTACGCCTTCGAACTGGGTAACGGCATGGCGCTGATCCCCCACGTGGGCGTGTCGTACATCGGCAAAACCTATTTCGACGAAGCCAACACCATGGTCCAGGGCGGCTACTCGCTGCTCGACGCGGGCGTTTCCTGGCAGGTGAACCGCAACCTGTCCGCCGACTTCTACGTCGACAACCTCGCCGACAAAACCTATGCCGTGTACGCCTTCGACGCCGGTGCGCCAATCGGCACTGCCTACCAGGTGGGTGAAGGCCGCCTGGCGGGCGTGCGCCTGAACCTGAGCTTCTGACATGACCGAGCATACCCCTGGTATCGCTGTCACAGGGCGCCGCCCGGCGTCCCTGGCTGGCCTGCTCGCCGCCTTTGGCGGCCTGTACGCCACCCAGGGCCTGCTCAGCGGCCTGGCCCACGAAGGCCTGCCGGTGCTGCTGCGCGCCCAGGGCGTGGGCCTGGACAAGATCGGCCTGCTGTCGTTGCTGTTCCTGCCTACGGCCATCAAGTTCCTGTGGGCAGCGCGCACCGACCGAATCGCCGGCAACGGCCCCAGCGGCCGCCTGCGCCTGGCCAACAAGCTGCAAGGCCTGCTGGTGTTGGGCATGCTGCTGGCCATCGCCCTGCCCCCGGCTACTTCCCTGGTGCCATTGCTGGCCTTGCTCGGCGTGATGATGCTGGTGATGGTGACCCAGGACATCGTCACCGACGGCACCGCGGTGCTAAGCCTGGCCCCCGCCCAGCGGGGCATGGGCAACATCATGCAGATCGGCGGCAGCTACCTGGGCTACATCCTGGGCGGCGGGCTGTGGGTAGCATTGGCCAGCCACAGCGGCTGGGCGCCAGCCACCCTCTACCTGGCGGCGCTGCTGGCGCTGTGCGCCCTGCCCGCCTGGCTGCTGCGCCGCCGAGCCCTGCCGCTGCCGGCCAACCCGGCCCCGCTACAAGGCAACCCACCGAGCCTGCGCCGAGCCTGGCAACGGCCGGCGGTGCGCTGGGGCATGGCCTGCGTGGTCAGCTTCCAGGCGCCGGTGCGCTGGTTCACCGCGATCATGCTCACCTACCTGGTCGACCGCGGTTTCGACGTGCTCCAGGTTGGCCTGCTGTCGAGCAGCGGCATCGCCCTGTCGGGCATCGCCGGTGCCTGCCTGGGCGGATTGTTGCTGGAGCGGGTCGGGCGCAAGCGCATGGTGCGCGCCAGCCTGTTCTGCTACCTGCTGCTGCAACTGGGCTACCTGGCGCTGGAAAGCCACGCGGCCACCAGCAAGGCACTGCTCACCGCGATCTTCCTGGCCTTCTGCCTGTGCATGGCAATGGGCTTCGTGGTGCTCTACAGCCTGATGATGGACTGGGCCTCCCCGGCCCAGGCCGGCACCGACTATTCCGTGCTGCAATGCACCGACGCCTTGTGCGCCCTGGTGCTGGGCCTGGGCGCCACCCAGTTCACCCACCACTACGGCTATGCCGCCAGCTTCGCCGTTGCCTGCGTGCTGGCCCTGCTCGGCCTGGTGCTGGCGCCGCGTTGCCAGGCCCGCGCCAGCGCGGCCGTGGAACCTGGCCAATGACCACCGCCGTGCCCCTGACCCGGCTGGTGTACGCACGCCTGGACGAATTGAGCCAGGCGCTGCGACTGGACCCCCAACTGCAGTGGCTATGCCACGGCATCCCCGCCGCCCAACCGCAAGCGGCGCTGCTGTGGGCTGCCCTGGACGGCGTGACGCTTACCGGGCGCCAGGTGCTCGACCTCGGCTGCGGCCGCGGCGGCGCCCTGGCCGCCCTGGCGCGCCGGGGCGGTGCGGCCACGCTGACCGGCATCGATGTGTGCCCCGAGCAGATCGCCGCCTGCCGGCGCCAGTTCGCCACGCTGAAAGTGCGCTGGCAGGTGGCCGATGCCTGCCACCTGCCCCAGCCCGCCGCCAGCTGCGACCTGCTGCTGGCAGTGGAACTGTGCGAAGGCCTGCACGCCCCGGCCAACCTGCTGCACGGCGCGGCCCGGGTGCTGCGCCAAGGCGGCCTGCTGGTGCTGGCCGACCTGCTCAGCGACGACGCCTGGCAATTGCTGCTGGAACAGGCCGCCGCCGAGGGCCTGGTGTGCACCCGCAACCTGGACCTGAGCAACCCCGTGGCCCAGCAGCTGGCACGTTCGGCCACGCAGGCCGCCCCCGGCGATTCTGCCGAGGACGACTTCATCCGCCAGGCCTTCGTCGAAGGCCGCACGCGCACCGCCCAGGCCCTGGAACACGGCCAACTGCGCTACCGCGCCGTGCACCTGCAGCGCGACACCCGCCCCACCCGCGCCCACCCAGGCCCCGCCTGGCACTGGCCGCTGCCAACGCTGCCGGTGGCTGAAGCCGCGGATGTGACCATCGACCCCATTGCCCAGGTGTTTCCCCAAGGAGCGCCCGAGCGCAGCCGCCTGAGCGTGTTCGCCTTCCCCTTCGGTGGTGGCGGCGCCTCGCTGTTCGCCGGCTGGCGCCAGGCGTTGAGCCCGGCCATGGACTTCTGCCCGCTGCAGTTGCCAGGCCGCGAAGGCTTCCGCCAGCACTCGCCCCTGCCCGACATGGCCGCCTGGGTGCAGTGGGCCCTGGCCCAACTGCGCCCGCACCTGGCAGGCCGCCAGGCGCCCTACGTGCTCTACGGCCATTGCCTTGGCGGCCAGCTGGCCTACGAGCTGGCCCTGGCGCTGCAGGCCGAAGCCACCCCACCCGCCGCCCTGTGGTTGTCGGCCAGTGCGCCACCGGACATGGCCGTCAGTGCCCGCCTGGCGCGCCTGCTGCAGGTGGCCGAACTGCGCGGCACCGACCTGCCGGCGCTGCTGGCCCTGCTCGGCGGTACCGCGCCCCAGGTACTGGCAAGCCCGGCGCTGCTGGCGGCGGTCAAACACACCCTGCTGGCCGATTTCCAACTCGCCTGCCGCTACCAGCGCCACGACCTGCCGGCGCTGCACTGCCCCGTGCATGGCATCGCCGGCCTGCGCGACAAGCTGGTGCCAGCCAGCCATATGCACGGCTGGCAACGCTGCGCCAAGGCCGGCTTCAGCCTGGCCCAGATCGATGGCGAACACTTTTTCCTGCGCGATCAGCGCCCACTGCTTCAGGCCCAGTTGCGCCAGCTGGCCGAACGCACGCTTGCGGAGTGCCCATGACCGAACCCACCCCCACCCATGAAACCGGCTTCGCCGCCCTGCTGGCCCTGGTCGGCCAGCAGCGCCGCCGGCTGATCGTTGCCGCGCTGTGCAGCGCGCTGTCCGGCGTGCTGTCGATCACCCCATTGATCGCCCTGTACCTGGTGTTGGTCACCTACGCCCAAGGCAGCGCCGCCCCCTTCGCCGAGGTGCTGCCAATCCTCATCGGCTGCGGCGCGGCCATGCTGCTGCGCTGGCTGCTGCTGTGCAGTGGCGGGGTGTTGTCGCACCTGGCCGCCTTCGACAGCCTGCACGACCTGCGCCTGGCCCTGGCCAACAAGCTGACCCGCCTGCCGCTGGGCTGGATCGACGCCCGTACCGCCAGCTTGGCCAACCAAGTGCTGCGCGAAGACATCGACCGCCTGGAGCAGTTCATCGCCCACCACCTCAACGACAGCGCCGCCGCCCTGGCCTTGCCCCTGGCCAGCGCCGTGGCGCTGTTCTGGCTGGACTGGCGCATGGCCCTGGCAACCCTGGCCACCGTGCCACTGGCCCTGGCCGTGCAGATTGCGCTGTTCAAGCGCATTCCCCAGGTGATGGCCGAATACGGCGAGGTGAATGCCGAACTGTCCGCCAGCATCGTCGACTACGTGCAGGGCATCGCCGTGGTCAAGACCTACCTGCGCGGCGAACACGCCACCGGCCGCCTGCACAACGCCCTGGACGCCTACCGCGCGGTGATCGGGCGCATGGTCGCCAGCACCGTGCCCGGCTGGTCGGCGTTCACCGTGGTGATCGGCGCCAACAGCCTGTTCATCCTGCCCATCGGCGGCTACTTCTACCTCAACGGCAGCCTCACGTTGCAGGCCTTCACCCTGTGCCTGCTGCTGGGCCTGGGCATTACCCGGCCGCTGTTCGCACTGGCCTTCTTCGGCAACCTGATGCGCCTGGTGCAGGCGGCCAACGACCGTGTGCAGACCTTGCTGCGCGCCCCCGAACTGGCCAGCCAGGCCCAGTTGCCCGCCGGCGACAGCGAACATGCGCTGGCCTTCGAGCAGGTGGGCTTCAGCTACGACCAGGGCGGCCAGGTGCTGCACGACATCAGCTTCAACCTGCCCCACGGCAGCCTCACCGCCATCGTTGGCCCCAGCGGTGCTGGCAAATCAACCCTGGCGCAACTGATGCTGCGCTTCTGGGACGTGCAGCAAGGCCGTATCACCCTGCAAGGCCGCGACCTGCGCGCCTGGCCCCTGGGCGAACTGCACGACCAGGTGGCCTTCGTGATGCAGGAGGTGCACCTGTTCGACCAGAGCGTGCTCGACAACATCCGCCTGGGCCGCAGCGACATCGACGAAGCCCAGGTGATTGCGGCGGCCAAGGCGGCCCAGGCCCACGACTTCATCCAGGCCCTGCCCCAGGGCTACCACACCGTGCTCGGCGAACGCGGCGCCCGGCTCTCGGGCGGTGAACGCCAGCGCTTGTCGATTGCCCGGGCGCTGGTGCGCAACGCGCCCATTGTGGTGCTCGATGAAGCCACCGCCTTCGCCGACCCCATGAACGAAGCGCAGATCCTCCAGGCCCTCGGCACCCTCACCGCCGGGCGCACCGTAGTGATGATCGCCCACCGCCTGGCCAGCATCGTTGACGCCGACCAGGTGCTGCTACTGGAAGCCGGACGCATCCGTGCCCGCGGCAGCCATGCCCAGTTGCTGGCCGCCGAGCCGCTCTACCAGCAGCTCTGGCACGCCCAGCAGGCCAGCGCCAACTGGCGCCTGGGCCATTCACCTGCCCTTGAGCCGACCCTGGAGGCGGCACGCCCATGAACATGCTCCTGGCCGTTTTCCGTATCACCCAAAGCCCCGACACCCCGCGCGTGTGGCGCAGCATCGGCTGGCGCCTGGGCGAAGCGCTGTTCGCCACCGTGCCCTATGGCGTGCTGTACATCGCCCTGCGCGAACTGTTCGCCCAGCGCCTGGACGGCGCGCTGCTCGGCTGGCTGACCCTGGCCTTGCTGCTGAGCCTGGCCTTGCAGCTGGCCTGCAACCTGGCGTCGAACCTGGGCGGTTTTCTGGGGGGCACCGGCATGCTCTGCGACCTGCGCCTGCAACTGGCCGCGCAGCTGCGCCGCCTGCCCCTGGGCTTTCACAGCCGCAACCGCAGTGGCGAACTGAGCGCCGTGCTGGGCGAGAACGCCACCCAGGTCGAAGAAGCCTTCACCCACCTCACCGGCGAGCTGTTCGGGCGCCTGGGCATTGCCGTGCTCAGCGGCGCGCTGATGCTGCTGGTGGACTGGCGCCTGGGCCTGGTGGCGCTGCTTGCGGTGGCGGCCGGCAGCCTGCTGGCCGCCGCCCTGCGCCAGCGCTTCGCCGCCATGAGCCGGGCCAAGCACGCCCAGCGCGCCAGCGTGGCCAGCCAATTGCTGGCGTTCGTTCAGGGCATCAAGGTGATCCGCGCCTTCGGCCTGTCGGCCGAGCGCTTCGGTGCCCTGCAGGCAAGCATGCTGCAACTTCGGCGGCTGTCGATTCGCATCGAGGTGGTGGCCGGGCTGCTCGCGGTCGGCTTCGCCGTGCTGCTGGAAATCGGCCTGCTGGCCTTGCTCGGCCTGGCCGTGTACCTGGCCGTGCAAGGGCAGCTGGCACCGGCGTCGCTGATTCTCACGCTGGTGCTGGCGCACCGGTTCTTCGCCATGCTGGGCGAGTCGGCCACGCTGATGGCGCAACTGGCCTTCTACCGCAAGAGCCTGGAGCGCATCGAAAACCTGCTGCAGGCACCGTGCCTGCCGGAACCTGCCAGCAGCCGTGAACCCCAGGGCCACGGCATCGAGGTGCGCAACCTGCACTTCAGCCACCCAGGCGGCGCCGTGGCGCTGCGCGGCATCGACTTCGACGCGCCAGCCGGCAGCATCACCGCCCTGGTGGGCGCCAGCGGCGCAGGCAAGACCACCCTGGCGCAGTTGCTGGCACGCTTTCACGATGCCGACCAGGGCCAGGTGCTGATTGGCGGCGTGGACGTGCGGCAGATGCGCCAGGACGACCTGCTGGCCCGCATCGCCTTCGTGTTCCAGGACAACCACCTGTTCGCCGACACCGTCGCCAACAACCTGCGCATCGCCCGCCCCGAAGCCAGCGACGCCGAGCTCGAAGCCGCCGCCCGCGCCGCCTGCTGCCATGCCTTCATCATGGCCCTGCCCGACGGCTACCAGACTCGCCTCGGCCAGGGCCTGGACCTCTCCGGCGGCGAGCGCCAGCGCCTGTCGATTGCCCGCGCCCTGCTCAAGGATGCGCCCATCGTGATCCTCGACGAAGCCACCGCCGCGCTGGACAGCGACAACGAAGCCGCCATCACCCAGGCGCTGAACGCCCTGACCCGCAACAAGACGGTGATCGTCATCGCCCACCGCCTCTACACCCTGACCCAGGTGCAGCAAATCCTGGTGCTGGACCAACAGACCATCGCCGAGCGCGGCACCCACGCCGAGTTGCTGGCAGCTGGCGGCCTGTATGCACGCTTCTGGGCCCAGCAACAGGCCACCCGCCACTGGCGCCTGCGGCCACGGGACAACGCCCTGGCCTGATTCAACCGCTCGCCCCGCCCTTCGAACAACGCGGCCCCCACCGGTGGCCGCGCAGGAACCGCCTACCCCGAAAACGGGGCGGCAACCAGTCAGCATCGCCCGCGATGCCCAAAGGAAGACAGCATGAAAGCCCAGACGGTACCTACCCTGCCCGGCTTCCCGACCCTGGTCGACAGCCTCGAACACCATGCCACCCATACCCCTGACGCCCCGGCCCTGTACTTTGCCGGCAAGGCCGGCGACCCCGGCCAGCGCCTGAGCTACCGGCAACTGGCCGAGCGCGTGCGCCACTGCGCCGCCGGCCTGCAGCAACAGGGCCTTGCCGGCCACACCGCGCTGATCCTGTTCCCCTCGGGGCTCGACTATGTGGTGGCCCTGCTCGGCTGCCTGTACGCCGGGGTGATCGGCGTGCCGGTCAACCTGCCGGGCGTGGCCCGGGTGCGCCGGGTACTGCCCAAGGTCGACGGCATCGCCCGCGACTGCCGCGCCCGTGCGCTGATCACCAGCAGCGCCATCGAACAGGCCTGTGCCGACGACCTGGCCGCCTTCGCCAGCCGCCACGGCCTGGCCGTGCAACAGCTGGACGGTGCCCACGATGCCCAGTGGCAACGCCCGGCCATCGACGGCCAGAGCATCGCCTTCCTGCAGTACACCTCCGGCTCCACCGGCGAGCCCAAGGGTGTGATCAACCGCCACGGCGCGCTGATGGCCAACCTGGCGTTCTTGTCTCGGTTGACTGGCTGCAGCGCGGACACGGTGGTGGCCAGTTGGTTGCCGCTGTTCCACGATCTGGGGCTGATCATGGGTATCCTGCTGCCGCTGGCCCAGGGCAACCGCGCGGTGTACATGGCGCCCATGGCATTCATGGCCGACCCGCTGCGCTGGCTGGAACTGGCCGCCGCCGAGCATGCCACCGCGCTGCCCTGCCCAAGCTTCGCCCTGCGCCTGTGCGCCGACCAGGCCGCACGCGAGCCGGGCCGCCTGGCCACGCTTGAACTGGGCGCGATCACCTGCCTGATGCCGGCCGCCGAACCGGTGCTGCCCGGCCAGCTCGACGCCTTCCTCAACGCCTTCGGCCCCTGCGGCCTGCAGGCAGCGGCCCTGCGCCCGGCCTATGGCCTGGCCGAAGCCACCCTGCTGGTTTCAGCCAACACCGCCACCCAGGCACCTTGCCTGCTCGACGTCGACAGCCAGGCCCTGGCCCACGGCCAGGTGAACGTGCGCCCGGCCCACGGCGCGCTGGCTGAAGGCTGGCGCCGCTACGTGGGCAACGGCCATGACTTCGATGGCCAGGCCCTGTGCATCGTCGACCCGCACAGCCACACCCTGTGCGCGGACGGCCAGGTGGGCGAGATCTGGCTGGCCGGCCCGTGCATTGCCACCGGCTACTGGGACGCCGACGGCAGCAAGGCAGAGCTGAACCGGCAAGTGTTCGCCGCACGCACCGTGCCCGACCAAGGCCGCGACTTCCTGCGCAGCGGCGACATGGGCTTCGTGCACCAGGGCCAGTTGTATGTCACGGGCCGGCACAAGGACCTGCTGCTGGTGCGCGGCCAGTGCCATTACCCCAACGACCTCGAAGCCACCAGCGCCGCCGCCCACCGCGCCTGCGTGGCCGACGCCGCAGCCGCCTTCGGTGTGTGCGACGGCGGCGAAGACGAGCGCCTGGTGATCGTTCAGGAAGTGCTCAAACCCGCCGACGCCGTGGCCTACCCCGCCGTGGCCCAGGCCATCCGCACCGCCATCGCCAGCGAACACCAGTTGGCCACTGCAGCAGTGGTGCTGATCCGCAAGGGCACCCTGCCGCGCACCACCAGCGGCAAGGTTCGCCGCAAGGCCGTGCGCGAGGCCTACCAGAACGGCCAGTTGCAGGTCACCTGGCAAGATGAGCTGGCCCAACCACAAGCCACCCCGGCCCAGCACACCCCGGCGGCCGCCGAACTGCTCGCCCTGCCCCCGGCGCAACGCCGCGAGCAGCTGGTCGGCTGGCTGGCCGAACAGGCCGCTGCCATTCTCGGCACGGTGGCCGCACGCAACCTGGCGGCCCACACCAGCTTGTTCGAACACGGCCTGGATTCGCTGTCGGCGGTGCGCCTGGCCGCCTGCGCCGGGCAGGCCTTCGGCGTGGAAACCGCAGATGAACTGCTGTTCGAACAGCCCACCCTGAACCACCTGGCCGAGTGGATCCTGCAGCGCCTGCAACCCACCGAGGCGCCAGCTGCGCAAGCGGCGCAAGCTTCGCCCAGCCCCGTAGCCGACACTGAAGCGGTGGCAATCATCGGCATGGCCTTCCGCCTGCCCGGCCGCGACGGCGAAGTGCAGGACGACGAGGCCTTCTGGCAGCAGCTCGAAGCGGGCGCCAGCGCCATCGGCCCGATGCCGGCAGCGCGTTTTCGCACCCCTGAAGGTATCCCCGGCTTCGGCGCCTACCTGCAGGGTATCGAGCAGTTCGACGCCGCGTTCTTCGGCATGTCGGCCCGCGAGGCGATCAACACCGACCCGCAACAACGCCTGCTTTTGGAAACTGCCTGGCACGCCCTGGAAGATGCCGGCCAGCGCCCGGCGCAGCTGCGCGGCAGCGACACGGCGGTGTACGTGGGCATCGGCACCGGCGACTACGGGCACATCCCGTTCATTTCCGGGCAAGCCGAGCACTTCGATGCCTACTGGGGCACCGGCACCTCGTTCGCCGCCGCCTGCGGGCGGCTGTCGTACTGCTTTGGTTTCGAAGGCCCGTCGATGGCCGTGGACACCGCCTGCTCGGCGTCCCACAGCGCCCTGCACCTGGCCGTGCAGAGCCTGCGCGGGGGCGACTCAGGGTTGGCCCTGGCCTGCGGGGTGAAGCTGCAGCTGCTGCCGGAAGTCGACCAGGTGCTGACCCAGGCCGGCATGCTCGCCGCCGACGGGCGCTGCAAGACCTTCGACGCCCGCGCCGACGGCTACGTGCGCGGCGAAGGCTGCGTGGTGCTGGTGCTCAAGCCGCTGGCCCAGGCCCTGGCCGATGGCGACCCCGTGCGGGCCGTGATCCGCGCCAGCTGCGTGCGCCAGGACGGCGCCGGCAGCAGCCTGTCGGCGCCCAACGGCGATGCCCAGCGGCGCCTGCTGCAGCAAACCCTGCAACGCGCAGGCTTGGCCCCGGCCGACATCGACTACGTGGAAATGCACGGCACCGGCACGCGCCTGGGCGACCCCATCGAGTACCAGTCGGTGGCCGACGTGTTCCGTGGCCGCGACGGCCACGACCCGCTGTGGCTGGGTTCGGTCAAGACCAACATCGGCCACCTGGAAGCCGCCGCGGGGGCTGCCGGGGTGGTCAAGACCGTGCTGGCCCTGGAACGTGGGCGCATCCCGCCGCTGGTGGGCCTGCAGCAGCTCAACCCGTCCATCGACCTGCAGGCCATTCCCGCCCGCCTGCCCAGCCACAGCGAACCCTGGCCCCAGCGCCAGGCCGTGCGACGGGCCGGGGTGACCTCCTACGGCTTTGCCGGCACCATCGCCCACGTCATCCTCGAACAGGCACCCGCCACCGGCCAACCCGTGGCGGCCGAGCACGGCCCGGCGCTGTTCGTGCTCTCGGCGCGCAGCAGCCAGTCGCTTGGCGAACTGGCCAGCGCCTGTGCCGAGCGCGCCGGGCTACCGCTGCAGGCCCTGGCCAACGCCATGGCCCGGCGCCGCGATCACCTGCCGTACCGGGCGGCGCTGGTGGCCGAAAGCGCTGATGAGCTGCGCGCAGGCCTGCTGCGCCTGGCCAGCCAGGGCAGCGAAGCGCAGCCCCAGGCGCCACGTGTAGGCTTCCTGTTCACCGGCCAAGGCTCGCAGTACGCCGGCATGAGCGCCGGCCTGTATGCCCGCGAGCCGGCCTTCCGCCAGGCCCTGGATGCCGTCGACCAGGCCCTGCAGCCGCACCTGGGCGAATCGATCATCGCCGTCATGCACGCCGCCGACGACCCGCGCCTGGCACAGACCGCCTGGGCCCAGCCGGCACTGTTCGCGGTCGGCTATGCCCTTGCCGAGCTGTGGCGCAGCTTCGGCGTGGTGCCACGGGTGATGGTGGGCCATTCGATTGGCGAGTTCGCCGCCATGGTGCTGGCCGGCGCCTTGCCGCTGGCCGTGGCCGCGCGCCTGATCGCCCGGCGCGGTGCCCTGATGCAGGCCCTGGAAGAACCCGGCGGCATGCTTGCCGCGCGCCTGCCACAGGCCGAGGCTGAAAGCCTGCTCGCGGCATTGCCCGAGGCCCAGCGCGCGCGCCTGGCCATCGCCGCCTGCAACGGCCCACAGGACGTGGTGTTCTCCGGTGCCAGCAGCGCCCTGCAAGCGCTGGAAGCCGTGCTTGCCGAGCGCCAGGTGCATGCCCGGCCACTGGCCGTGTCCCATGCCTTCCATTCGCCGCTGCTCGACCCGATGCTCGATGCCTGGCGCGATACCTGCGCCAACCTCGATGCCCAGGCGCCCACTGTGGCGCTCATCAGCACCCTCACCGGGGCCGCGTTGAACGCTGCGCCCGATGCCGACTACTGGGTGGCCCATGCCCGCCAGCCGGTGCGTTTCGCCCAAGCGCTGGCGCTGGCCAGCGAGCAATGCGACCTGCTGCTGGAAGTGGGCGCCCACGCCGTGTTGACGCCCATGGCCCAGCGCAGCCTGGCCGATACCCCCTGCGTTGCCAGCCTGCGCCGCGGCCAGGACGACGCCCGCAGCCTGCTGGAGGCCTGCGCCACGCTGTACCAGGCGGGCCAGCACTTCGACGAAGCGGCCCTGTGGCGCGGCCCGCAGCTGTCGCCACGGGCGCTGCCGCGCTACCCGTTCGAGCGCCAGCCCTATTGGCTGGAGTACGACGAAGACGCCCCGCGCACGCCCCTGCCCCTGCAACCGCAACCCGAGCGCGCCGCACCGGCACCGGTGGCGCTGTACCAGCTGCAGTGGGAAGTGTTCGAGCCGCACGCGCTGAGCGAACGGCCACGCTGCTGGTTGCTGGGCGGCAGCGCCGGCTTTGCCAGCGCCCTGGCCCTGCAACTGACCGGCTTCGAGTGCCAGCACCTGAGCCTGGAAGCCTGGCCGGCCCATGCCGAGCGGGTCGAAGACCAACACCTGCTGATTTACCTGGGCGCGGTGGACGCCTGCATCGAGCAACTGGAAACCTCGCGCCACGTCTGGCAACTGGCCGAAGCGCTGCAACGGCTGCAGCGCGCCGGTGGCAAACCGCGCATCCTGCTGCCGACCTTCCAGGCCCAGGCCCTGGCCGGGGAGGCCTGTGACCCCCTGCAAGCCGCCCTGGCCGGTGCCGCACGCCCGCTGTCGCTGGAATACCCCGGCCCGCGCTGGCTGCAACTGGACCTGAGCGCCCGCGACCCGGCCCTGCTGGCCGCCGCCCTGCCCCAGGCGCTTGGCCAGTTCGGCGAGGAAGACGCCGTTGCCCTGCGCGAGGGCCAATGGCAGCGCCCACGCCTGACCGCCGAGGCGCCTGCAACCACCGACACCCCACTGCGCCTGCGCGCCAACGCCCTGTACCTGGTGGCCGGCGCCTACGGCGCCCTGGGCCGCCACACCACCGACTGGCTGGTGGCCAATGGGGCTCGCCACCTGCTGCTGTTGGCCCGGCGCGAGGCGCCGGCCGGTTGGCAGGCGCGACTTGAACTGCTGCGTGGCCAGGGCGTGCAGTTGCAGCACCTGGACTGCGACCTGGCCGATGCCGCCAGCGTGGCCGACGCCTTCAGCACCCTCAATGCCCAGCAGCAACAGGGCGGCCCGGCCCTGGCCGGTATCTGGCACTGCGCCGGCACCAGCCGCTTCAGCGCCCTGGCCGAACTCGACGAAGCCGGTTGCCAACAGGTCACCCTGGCCAAAACCCGCGGTAGCTGGCTGTTGCACCAGCACAGCCTGGAGCATGCGCTGGAGCACTTCGTTTGCTTCACCTCCATCTCCGGCATCTGGGGCTCGCGCCTGCAGGTGCCCTACGGCGCGGCCAACGCCTTCCAGGACGCCCTGGTGCGCCTGCGCCAGCAACAGGGCCTGCCGGCCCTGTCGGTGGCCTGGGGGCCGTGGGGCGGTGGCGCCGGCATGAGCGAGGTGGACGCCTCGCTCCTGCAACTGCTGCGCTCGGCCGGCATCGCCCGGCTGGCGCCGCCGCGCTACCTGGCGACGTTGTCGGCGCTGCTGGCCGCGGGCGCCAGCGGCAACCATGTGGCCGTGCACGTGGACTGGCAGCAGTTCATTCCACTGCTGTCGCTGTACAACCCGACTGCCACCTTCAGCCGCTGCGCCGAACACCCGGCCCCCGCCGCCTGCAGTCACGGCAACGACGGCCAGCAGGTGCTCGATGCCGACGCCGTGCACGCCTTCGTCGTCGCTGAACTGGCGCGCACCCTGCACATCGCCCCGGCGCGCCTGGAAGACCACACCGAACTGCTCAAGCTGGGTATGGACTCGATCCTGGTGATGGAATTCGCCCGCCGCTGTGAATCCGGCCTGGGCGTGCGCTGCGAACTCAAGGCGATTTTCGAGCGCAGCACCCCGCGCGGGCTCAGTGACTACCTGGTCGAGCAACTGCCCCACGCCGGCGCCCGGGCAAGCGTGGAAACGCCGGCCATCACCGCCGCCCCAAGCAACGCGGCGCAGCCCTTCGCGCTGACCGAACTGCAGCACGCCTACTGGATCGGCCGCCAAGGCCACTACGAACTCGGCGGCGTGGCCTGCCACGCCTACCTTGAAGCCGACGCCGCCGCCGGCCTGGACCTTGCCCTGCTCGAAGCCTGCTGGAACACCCTGGTGCAACGCCACGGCGCCCTGCGCATCGTCATCGGCGAAGACGGCCGCCAGCGCGTGCTCGACCAGGTGCCGCACTACCGCCTGCAGGTCGCCGACCTGGCCGCGGCCAGCAGCGCCGAGCGTGACGCCCACTGCCTGGCCTGGCGCGAGCAGATGTCGCACCAAGTGCTGGACTGCGCCCAGTGGCCGCTGTTCGACGTGCGCGCCACGCGCCTGGCCGGGGGCGCCGTGCGCCTGCACATCGGCATCGACATGCTGATCAACGACGCCACCAGCGGGCAGATCATCTGGGAAGAACTGGCCGCCCTCTACCAGGCCGGCAACGATACCCAGGCCGCCGGCCTGCAGCCCTTCGCCATCGGTTTCCGCGACTATGTCCTGGCGCGCCTGAACGACCCGCTGCGCCAACAGCAGCGCGAGCAGGCCCGGCAGTTCTGGCTGAACGCGCTCGATGAGCTGCCGCCAGCCCCGCAACTGCCCTTGCGCAACAGCGCCCGGCAACAGGCCAAGCCCACCTTCAGCCGCCGCCAGCACCGCCTGGAGGCAGCCGCCTGGCAACGCCTGCGCGACCGCGCAGCGGCCGTTGGCTGCACCCCGGCCTCGCTATTGATTACCGTGTTCGGCGAGGTGTTGGCCGCCTGGAGCAGCGAACAGCGCTTCACCCTCAACCTGACCATCTTCGACCGCCTGCCCTGGCACCCGGACGTGCCGCGGCTGCTCGGCGACTTCACTGCAGTCACCCTGCTGCCGCTGGATTTCAGCGCCGAGCAGGCCTTCGCTGCACGGGCCGCCGGGGTCAACGGCCAGGTACTGGAACACCTGCAGCACCGCGCCTTCAGCGCCGTGGATGTGCTGCGCGAAGCCAACCGTGGCCGCGAGCGCCAGGACACCCTGGCCATGCCCGTGGTGTTCACCAGCCAGCTGGGCATGAGCGACCCGACCAAGGGCGCCGCCGCCGAAAGCGTGCTGGGCGTCGTCGGCCACGGCATCAGCCAAACCCCGCAAGTGTGGCTCGACCACCAGGCCTGCGAACTCGAAGGCGCGCTGATCTACAACTGGGATGCAGTCGAGGCGCTGTTCCAGCCCGGCACCCTGGACGCCATGTTCGCC
Organism: Pantoea sp. Ap-967; assembly: GCF_011752565.1. Lineage (GTDB taxonomy): Bacteria > Pseudomonadota > Gammaproteobacteria > Pseudomonadales > Pseudomonadaceae > Aquipseudomonas. Next base: position 14,780 of record NZ_VWXK01000048.1, on the reverse strand, counting down.
GCCTACAACCAGCGCCTGGAGCAGCTGGCCGAGCAACCGGCGCTGTGGCAAGCCGCCACCCCGGCGCAACTGCCACCCGCCCAGCAGACCGTGCGGGCGCACATCAACGCCTGCGCCGCACCGCTGCCTGAACGCTGCCTGGACCAACTGTTCTTCGACCAGGCGCTGCGTACCCCGCACGCCCCGGCCCTGCTCACCCACAGCGCCAGTTGGAGCTACCAGGCCCTGGCCAGCTGGGCCCGGCGCCTGGCCAACGGCCTGCTGGCCGAGGGCGTCATGCATGGCGAGCGAGTGGCCGTGGTGATGCGCAAAGGCCCGGAACAGGTGGCCGCCTGCCTGGCCATCCAGGCCGTGGGCGGTGCCTACGTGCCGGTCGATGCCGATGTGCCGGCGGCGCGCCTGGCCGCCATCGTGCAAGGCAGCGGCATCCGTGTGGCCATGGCCCAGGCCGACCACCTGCCGATCGTCCAGGCCCTGGTTGCCGAGCTTGCCGTCAGTGTCATGGATGCCAGCGAGGACGCCGCCCAGGCCTATGCCGACCAAGCGCCGGACGTACCCCGCGCGCCCACCGACCACGCCTACGTGATCTACACCTCCGGCTCCACCGGCACCCCCAAGGGCGTGCTGATCGACCACCGGGGCGCGGTGAACACCGTGCTCGACATCAACCGGCGCTTCGCCATCCAGGCCAGCGACCGGGTGCTGGGCCTGTCGGCGCTGTATTTCGATTTGTCGGTGTACGACCTGTTCGGCATCTTCGCCGCCGGTGCCGCCCTGGTGCTGCCACTGCCGGCCGGGGTGCGCGACCCGGCGCACTGGCGCGAGCTGGTGGAGCGCCACGGCATCACCGTGTGGAACTCGGTGCCTGCCTTGCTCGAACTGCTGCTCGATGAGGTGGCCGCCGTTGGCGGCAGCCTGCCCACCCTGCGCCGGGCCATGCTCAGCGGCGACTGGATCCCGCTGAACCTGCCGGGCCGCCTGCGCCAGCTGGCGCCACAATCGGCATTGGTCGCCATGGGCGGCGCCACTGAGGCGTCGATCTGGTCGAACTGGTTCGAGGTCGACGAGGTGCCCGCGCACTGGACCTCCATTCCCTACGGCTACCCCCTGGCCAACCAGGGCTACCGGGTGCTCGACAGCCACCTGCACGACCGCCCCGACCACGTCACGGGCGACCTCTACATCACCGGCGTGGGCTTGGCCCTGGGCTATGAGAACGACCCCGAGCGCACGGCGGCCAGCTTCTTCGAGCACCCGCATGACGGCCAGCGCCTGTACCGCACCGGCGACCTGGCCCGCTACTGGGCCGACGGCACCCTGGAGTTCCTGGGCCGGCGCGACTTCCAGGTGAAGATCGCCGGCAACCGCATCGAGCTGGGTGAAATCGAAAGCGCCCTGCTGCGTCACCCCGGGGTGCGCGAGGCGGTGGTCGACGCCATTGGCCCGGCCCGCGGCAACAAGCGCCTGGCGGCCTGGGTGGTGCTGCGCGAGCAAGACCCGGCCCTGCATGAAACCTTGAGCTGCAGCGCCGCAGCCTGCGCCGCCCAGTGGCAGGCGGCCAGCGATGCCCCCAGCTGGCCCACCGCGCCCACCGGCCTGGCAGGTTTCTGGCAACTGATGGACGACCTCGGCCACCTGCTGATGCGCGACACGGTGAACGCAGCCGGTGGCTGGCAGGCCTTGGCCACAGCCCCGGCCTTCGAGGCCCTGGGCCAGCGCTGGCAGGCCCTGCTGCCTGAACACGGCCCGGCCAGTGCCGAGCAATGGGCACGCCTGCAACCTCTGGCCGAGGCCTGTGGCCTGCCACGCCAGGTGCTGCTGCGCCTGCGCGAAGGCGCCGAGCAGCGCCTGGCCGTACTGCGCGGCCAGGCCAATGCACTGGAGCTGTTCTATGGCGTGGATCAAACCCTGGCACCGGAGCAGATGACCCGCCTCAACCCGCTGTGGCCAGCCACCCTCGGGGCGCTGGCCAAGGTGGTCGAAGCAACCGCGCAGGCCCTGGGCCGGGCACCGCGCATTGTCGAAATCGGTGGCCGCAGCGGCGTGGCCAGCCGCGAGCTGCTGGCCCTGCTGGCGGGCACCGCGCTCGACTACACCCTGAGCGACGCCGCACCGCTGCTGGTGGAACAAGCCCGCGCCGAGTTCGAGCACGGCAACTGGCCGGCCCACCAGCAACTGGCTTGCCGGGTGCTCGACCCCGATCAGCCACCCGCCTTGCAGGGCCTGGAACCGCACACCTTCGACCTGGTGATCGCCTTCAACGCCCTGCACCGCAGCCGCGACATCCCCGCACTGCTGGCCAACCTGGCCAGCCTGCTGGCCCCAGGTGGCGTGCTGGCTGCCCCGGAAATCACCCGCAACAGCGACTTCCAGCTGGCCACCGTGGCCTTGCTCGAAGGCGGCTACCAGCACTTCGCCGACCAGCGCCAGGCCAGCGGCCAGGCACTGCTGGGCGCCGAACAGTGGACGGCGGCGCTGAGCGCAGCTGGCTTCGCCCAGGCCCAGGCGGCCAGCGTCGCCAGCCCGGCACCCGGCATGCACCTGCTGCTCGCCCAGCACCCGGCCGAAGCTCGGCGCTTCGCCCCGCGCAAGCTGGTCGACCACCTCAGCACCCTGCTTCCGGCCTACATGGTGCCGCAGACCATCACCGCCCTGGCCGCCCTGCCGCTGTCGGCCACCGGCAAAGTGATGCGCCAGCAGCTGCCCCACCCGGAACCCGCGCAACGGCGCAACCGTGGCCGCCGCGCCGCAGGCGATGCCAGCCAGGTGCCCGCCGCGCTGCTGCAGATCTGGGAACAACTGCTGGGCGTGCAAGGCCTGGACGCCGCCGACCATTTCTTCGACCTGGGCGGCGACAGCCTGGTGGCGGTGCGCCTGATCGAACGGGTGCGCCATGAACTGGATGCCCAAGTCGCCCTGCCGGACCTGTTCGACCACCCGCGCCTGGCCGACTTCGCCGCCCGTGTGGCGGCCGCCCCGGCCTACGAAGACCGCTTGCCGGCGCTGGTCGCCGCCCCAGCCGAGCGCCACGCGCCGTTCCCCCTCACCGACGTGCAGCAGGCCTACTGGATTGGCCGTGACGAAGGCTTCGAGCTGGGCGGCGTATCGACCCACCTGTATGCCGAGGTGGACGTCGACGGGGTGGCCTTCGACGCCCTGGAGCACGCCTGGCAGGCGCTGGTCGAACGCCACGAGATGCTGCGCGCGGTGATCGACGACAACGGCCTGCAACACATCCTGGCCCAGGTGCCGGCCTACCGCATCGCCTGCACCGACCTGCGCACGGCCAGCCGCGAGCAGTTGCACGACTGGCAACAGGTGGTGCGCCTGGAGCTGTCCCACGAGGTGCCCGACACCCGCCAATGGCCGCTGTTCTCCCTGCGCGCCGCGCAGTTGCCAGGCGAGCGCGTGCGCCTGTGCATCAGCCTGGACAACCTGGTGTGCGACGGCCGCTCGATGCGCATTCTGCTGGCCGAATGGTCGAGCCTGGCGCGCCACCCTGGCCGGGTGCTGCCCGCCTTGCGTGCAAGCTTTCGCGACTACGTGCTGCTGCTCGAACGCTTCGAGCTGCGCCCGTCCTGGCAGCGCTCGCTGGCCTACTGGCAAGGCAAGCTGGCGCAGTTGCCGGCAGGGCCCGCCTTGCCGCGCCACGACGGCCCCGCACGCCAGGTGCGCCCGCCGCACTTCAGCCGCCGCGAAGCACGCCTGCAACCGGCCCAGTGGCAGGCCCTGCAGGCCGCTGCCAGCGCTCGCAACGTCACCGCCAATGCCCTGCTGCTGTGCGCCTATGGCGAGGTTCTGGCGCATTGGTCCGCCGACCCGCGCCTGACCCTCAACCTGACCCTGTTCAACCGCCCGGCCGTGCACCCGGACATCGACCAGGTGGTCGGCGACTTCACCTCGCTGGTGCTGCTGGCCTTCGAAGGCGAAGGCGCGGTGCCCTTCGCCGAGCGCGCCAGCCAGCTCCAGCGCCAGCTGTGGGCCGACCTCGAACACATGCAGGTTTCCGCCGTGCGGGTACTGCGCGAGGCCGCGCGGCGCAACCGAAGGCTCGATGCGGTGGCCATGCCGGTGGTGTTCACCAGCGGCCTGGGGGTGGCCGCTGACGACGCCGGGCAAGACTGGCTCGGCCAGTTCGGCTACGGCATCAGCCAAACCCCGCAGGTGTGGATCGACCAGCAAGTGGTCGAGCGCGAAGGCTGCCTGGTGTTCAACTGGGACTCGGTCGACGGCCTGTTCCCCGACGGCTTGCTGGACGCCATGTTCAGCGCCTACCACAGCTTGCTGCAACGCCTGGCCAGCGACCCGTCGGCATGGGACACCCCGGCCCGCAGCGCCATGCCGGCCAACCGCTGGCCGGCAAGCGCGGCGGCGCGGCCTACCGTCACCGAGGCCCCGTCCCAGCCAGAGGCCGACGCCGGCCTGCTGGCCACCCTCGGCCAACTGCTTGGCGAACTGCTGGGCCGCGATGAGCTGCCAACCACGGTCAGCTTCTTCGAGCTGGGCGCCTCGTCGATGGACTTGATCCGCCTGCGCCGCCTGCTCAACCAGCGCCTGGGCCTGGCACTGGCGGTGACCGACGTGTTCGACCACCCCAGCCTCACCGCCCTGGCCAGCCACCTGGGCCGCCTCACCGACCCGGCGCAACTGCCCCAGGCCGACGACCAGGACCCACGCCGGCGCTCGCGCCAGGCCAACGAACGCCGCAAGCAGCGCGACCAGACCTCGCGCCTGTAACTGCCACGAACCGGATGAACGCTATGAACCTGAGTGAACAGCTGGACCTGCAACAGCACTATGGCGACACCCTGCCCGTGGCCATCATCGCCGCCGGCTGCCGCATGCCGCGCGCGGTGGACATCTTCGACTACTGGCGCCGGCTGGCCGATGGCGAAGCGCTGATCGGCCGTTTCGAAGCCAGCGACCCGGCCCTGCGGGCGCGGCCCGACTACGTGGGCGCTGCCGCCGTGCTGGACGATGTGGAACGCTTCGACTGGTCGTTCTTCGGCTACTCGCAGCAAGAGGCGCAACTGATCGACCCACAGCAGCGGTTGTTCCTGATGTGCGCCTGGGAGGCGCTGGAAATGGCCGGCTACGGCCCCCAGGCACTGGCCGACGACCCGCGCCGGCCCTGCGTGGGCGTGCTCGGGGCGTGCAAACTGTCGACCTACAGCGCCGCCCACTTCGACCGCGTGCAGGACATCGCCTCGCCGCTGACCTTCGCCCGCCTGATGGGCAACGACAAGGACTACCTGGCCACCCGCGTGTCCTACAAGCTCGGCCTGCGCGGGCCCAGCCTCACCGTGCAAACCGCCTGCTCCAGCTCGCTGGTGGCGGTACACCTGGCGTGCGAACAGCTGGCCAGCGGTGAATGCGACATGGTCCTGGCCGGGGGAGCCGGCATCGGCTTCCCGCAGCAGGCCGGCTACCTGCACCGGCCGGGCATGATCTTCTCCGCCGACGGCCTGTGCCGGCCGTTCGATGCCCAGGCAGACGGCACGGCCATCGGCAACGGCGTCGGTGTGGTGCTGCTCAAGCGCCTGGACGCCGCGCTGGCTGACGGCGACCCGATTCTGGCGGTGCTGCGCGGCTCGGCGGTGAACAACGACGGCGCCAGCAAGGCCGGCTATACCGCCCCTTCGCCGGAAGGCCAGGCACAGGTGATCGGCCAGGCCTTGCACCTGGCCGACGTGGCCCCGGCCAGCATCGGCCTGGTGGAGGCCCACGGCACCGCCACGCCGCTGGGCGACCCGATCGAAGTGCAGGCCCTGTGCCGCGCCTGGCAAGCCGGGCCGACCAGCCCGTGGTGCGCCCTGGGCTCGGTCAAGGGCAACCTTGGCCACCTGGACACCGCCGCGGGGGTCGCCAGCCTGCTCAAGGCCGCGCTGGCGCTGCACCATGGGCAGATTCCACCCAGCTTGAACTTCGACCAGCCCAACCCGGCCATCGACTTCGCCCACAGCCCGTTCTATGTGCCGCAGATGCTGCTGCCATGGCCGGCCGGCGACGGCCCACGACGGGCAGCGGTCAGCGCCTTCGCCATCGGCGGCACCAATTGCCATGCGATCCTGGAACAAGCCCCGGCGTTGGCCTTCGAGCCAATGCCAGGGCTTGCCCTGCTCTTGCTCAGTGCCCGCAGCGAGCAGGCCCTGGCCGAACTGGCACGGCGCCATGCGCAATGCCTGGAAGACAGCCAGGGCGACCTGCACGACTACGCCGCCACCAGCGTGCACCACCGCAGCCTGTACCCGCGGCGCCTGCTGCTGGTGGGCGAGAGCCGCCAGGCGCTGGTCGATGCCTTGCAAGATTTCGCCGACGGCCAGCTGGAGGCGTTCACCCAGCACGAAGCGGCGGCCATCGGCGTGTGGCAGCGCGGCGCCGCCGACCCCGCACTGCTTGAACTGGCCCTGGCCGAGGCGCCGGCCTGGCACCATCACGCCCTCGCCGCCCGGCGCCCCCGCCAGCGCGCACTGCTGCCCACCGCGCCGTTCGAAGGCCAGCGCTGCTGGTACAACGCGCCCGTGGCCAGCCCAGTAGCCGCGCCAGTGCCAGCAGACGACTGGCAAGCCCTGAACGCCGCCGCCGCGCAGGCCGCCGAACAACAGGGCGCTGCGCTCGACTTGTCGGGCCTGGCGCTGGAGCAGCGCGGTGTCGATGCCCTGCACAGTGCCTATGTCGGCCAGGCCTTCGCCGCCCTGGGCGTGTGCACCGCGCCCGGGCAGTGGCTGGATGTCGACCAGTGCCTGGCCCAGGCCGGTGCGGCGCCTGGCCTGCGCGGGCTGTTCGCGCGCCTGCTGCGCGACCTGGCCGGCGCCGGGCTGCTGGACGCCCAAGGTGGCAGATACGCCAACCTGCGCCAAGCGCAATTGCCCGCCCCCGGGCCGTGGCTGTCGACCATGCGCGAGCTGGGCTATGAACAACTGGCCGTGCTGGTGGAGCGCACCGGGCCACGCCTGGCCGACATGCTCGCCGGGCGGGTCGACCCGGTCAGCGTGGTGTTCCCGGGTGCGGCCACCGACGATGTCGAGCACATGTACCAGGAGCAACCCTGGTCGCGCTACCTGAACCAGATTGCCGCCGCGGCGGTGCACGGCCTGGCTTCCCGTGGCCGGCCCCTGCGCATTCTGGAAGTAGGCGGCGGCACCGGCGGCACCACCCGCGACGTGCTGGCGCAGCTGCCCGAGGGCAGCTGCAGCGAATACTGGTTCACCGATGTCGGCCCGCTGTTCCTCGGCCGCGCCCGGCACAAGTTCGCAGCCGTGCCGTTCATGCGCTACCAGGCCTTCGACATGAACCAGCCAGCCGCCGAGCAGGGCCTGCCGACCGGCTTCGACCTGATCATCGCCGCCAACGTGCTGCACAATGCGCCGAACCTGCGCACCGTACTGGCCAACCTGGCCACCCGCCTGGCCCCTGGCGGCCACCTGCTGATGCGCGAAATCATCGAGCCGAAGAAACTCTTCGACTTCGTTTTCGGCCCGCTGGTGCCGCCGCTGGACCCGGCCGATGGCCGCCAAGGCGAGCTGTTCGCAAGCTTCGCCCAGTGGCAGGCCGCCGCCACAGCGGCCGGTTTCCAGCGCTGCGACGGCTACCCCGGCACACAGCTGGCCAGCCATGCCCTGGGCGAGCAGATCATCCTCGCGCAATGGCCGCAACAGGCACAGGCCGCAGTACCGGAGCCGGTGATGCACAGCGTGGTGCAAACCTTGGAGCAGCCTTCGCCGGGCACGGTCCTGGGCTGGCTGGTGCGTACCGTGGGCAGGCCCGCCGACACCTGCCTGCAGGCCCTGCACTGGCACCTGGACCCGGCCTCGCTGCCGGCGCCCCTGCACCTGCGCCTGGAGCCCGACAGCCACCTGCTGCAGGTCAGCGCACGGCATGCCGAAGGCCAGTGGCAGCCGCTGCTCAGCGCCCGCCTGCAGCAACCGCGCAACCTGCGCCGCCAGGTCAGCCAGGCGCGCCAGGCGCTGGCCGGCAGCGCCGATGACAGCCTGCTCGACCGCCTGCTGGCGCGCCTGGCCCTCGATGCCCAGGACCTGCACAGCCTGCACTGGCGCCAGGACCAGGCCGCGCCGGCCCAGGCGTGGTTGCAAACCGAACCGCAACAGGCCTGCGCGGCAGACGCCGATGGCCGGGTGTGGCTGGCCCTTGAACATGGCCCCCGGCGCTTCCCCGCGGCCGCGCAATGGCCCGACCAGGGCAGCCTGTACGCCTGGCACTGGCAGCCGCTCGAAACCCCACGCGGCAGCACCGCCCGGCGCCTGCTGTGGCTGGGCGAACAGGCCGACCTGAACGGCTTCGCCCGCCATGGGGTGCAAGTGGACGTGAGCGCTTGCAGCGACCTCGGCAGCCTGCCATTGGCCGATTACGATGCGGTGTGCCTGGCTTCGGGCAGCTTGCCGGCGCTGCTGCAGCAACTGGCCGGGCTCGCCCAGCGCCCGGCCCTGGCGGTGCTGCGCCGCGACTGCTTCGTGGTCACCCCTGACGATACGGCCGAAAACTGGGCCGATGCCGGTGACGCCGGGCTGCTGGCGGTGGCCGTGCAAGAACTGGCGCCCCTGCACGCCTGCTTGCTCGACAGCGATACCCCGGTGGCGGCCGAGACGCTGCTCGGCCTGTTGGCCGCGCCGCAACCTGCCGACCTGCGGGTGCTGGCATTGCGCGCAGGCCAGTTGTACCAACGCCAACTGCAGGCGGTGCCGCTGCCCGCCACGCCGATGCGCCCAGAGGGCCGCCATGTGCTGATCGGCGGCCTGTGCGAACTGGGGCTGGCGGTGGCGGCGTGGCTGGCCGACCAAGGCGCCGACGACTTGGTGATCCTGGCCCGCCGTGCCCCCGCTGCCGACGAGCAGCGCCGCCTCGACCGCCTGCGCGCCCGGGGCGTGCAGGTGGAGGTCGACAGCCAGGCCGATGTGCTCGACACCCAGGCCTTCGACGCGGCCCTGCAGCGCCTGGCCCGTGGCCCGAAACTGGGCTGGGTGGTACACCTGGCCGGGGTGCTGCACGATGCGCCGCTGCGCCAGTACGACGCGGCGCACTGGGCCCGCTGCCTGGACAGCAAACTGCTGCCAGCCCTGGCCCTGGACCGCCACCAGGCGCAACTGGCCCCGGCCCTGACCCTGTACTTCAGCTCCGCCGCCAGCGTGCTCGGCCCTCAGGGCCAGGGCGCCCATGCCTGGGCCAACGCCCGCCTGGAGGCACTGGCCAGCCAGCGCAATGCCCGCGGCCACGACACCCTGGCCCTGGCCTGGGGCCTGTGGGGCGAAATCGGCCAGCCGCAACGCGCACCGCTGGTGGCGCAGTTGGCCGAGCGCGGCATGCTCGGCTTGAGTACCGCACAGGGCCTGGCGCTGCTTGGCGCAGCCACCGGCAGTGCCAACGCCATGCTGATGCCGGCACGCCTGGACTGGGCCCGTATCACCCAGGCCTCGGCCACCGCCCGGCGCTTTGCCGGCCTGTCGCGTGAAACCCCCGCGCAGCCTTCACCCGCTCCAGCCCAACCCAGCGCGGCACCCGCCAGCCCGGCCCTGCCCGAGCGCCTGCGGCAGTTGATCGCCAGCATCGCCGGCTGCGCCCCGGAAGCCATCGCCGCCGACACCCGTCTCATCCAGTTGGGCCTGGACTCGCTGTTGTTGCTCGACCTGGCCGAGCGTATCGAGCAGCAGTTCGGCGTGCGCCTGGGCGCGCAGGCGCTCTACGAAGCCGACACCCTGCAAGCGCTGTGCGCGCAACTGGGTGACGCGGCAGCGCCTGCCAGCACGGTGGCCGACGACCTGCGCGCACGCCTGGCCGCGTTGCTGCAATGCCCAGCCAGCGATATCCAGGCGCACACGCCCCTGGCCCAGTTGGGCCTGGATTCGCTGTTGCTGCTGGAGCTGTGCGAAACCCTCAAGCGCGACCTAGGCGTGCTGCTGTCGGCCCAGGAAGCCTTCGAGTTCACCACCTTCGAGCGCTTTGCCAACGGCCTGGAGCGGCGCCTGAAGCCCACCGCCGAAGCCGCGCCGGCCTCGGCATGGGCACCGCTGCGCCAAGGCCTGGAGCAGTTGCAGGCACGCGGCGGGCAGTGGCTGGCGGCCAATGGCGATGCGCTGGCGCAAGCCGATGACGACGCACCACTCACCGGCCTCAGGGCCCGCCGCCAGGCACTGGATGACCTGCCAGCGCTGCTGTACGTGGAATACGACAAGCCCGCCAGCTTCGACCTCGGCGCGTTCGAACAAGCCTGGAACCGCTTGCTGGCGCGCCACCCGATGACACGCGCGCACCTCGACCGCCATGGCCGCCTGCGCCTGGCCCCGGACGATGCGCGCCTGGTGATCGCCCTGGACGACTGGCGCGACCGCCCGGCCAGCGAACGCGACCTGGCCCTGGCCACACGGCGCGCCCAATGGTCGCGCGAACCCGCCGCCGTCAGTGGCCTGCCGCTGCAATGGCACGCCAGCCGCCTGGACCACGGCACACTGCGCCTGCACCTGCGCATGGACACCGCGCTGATCGACATCGAAAGCGTGCGGGTGATCCTGCGTGAAACCTACCTGTGGTTGAGCGAGCCGCAGCGGACGTTGCCCACCCTGCACTTCAGCGCCCGCGACTACTTCACCTGCGAGCAGGCCCTGACCGACACCGACGCCTGCACCGGGCAGCTGCTTGCCTACCGCCAGGGCACTGCCAGTTGCCCGCCGCCGCTGGCGCTAGCCGCCAGCGGGGCGGGCCCGGCCAGCTACCGCATCTGGCGCGCCGCGCTGCCGCGTGAGCGCTGGTTGGCGCTCAAGCAGCGCGGCCTGCAGGCGAACCTGCCGGCCAGTGCCGTGCTCGCTGCCGTGTACGCCGCCGCGCTGCTGCCCCTGGGCCAAGGGCAGGCCTTCGCCCTGCGCCTGGACTACCCCGACCGCAAGCCGCTGCACGCCGAGGTGATGAACCTGGTGCTCGATGCCAGCGACCTGGCCCTGCTGCCCTGCGACCCGGCACGGCCAAGCTTCGCCGCGCTGGCCAGGGACTGCGCAAGCGCCCTGGAACAGCGCCTGGCGGCCTGCCTGGTCACCCCGGCCCAGGTGCTCGATGCCCATGGCCTGGCGGCCCTGCCAACGGTGGCGATGACCAGCCTGCTGGGCGTGCGCACCACCTACGCGATTGCCGAAACCAGCGACCCGCTGCTGGGCATGCCCAGCTATGAGGTTGCCTCGCAACCGGGCACCTGGCTGCACCTGCAGGTGCTGGAGGAGGAAAGCGCCCTGCTGTACAACCTCGACCTGCGCCGCGACCGGCTCGATGAGGCCGTGGGCGAGGCCGTGATGGGCCGCTTCGAGCAACTGCTGGCGCGCCTGGTCGATGACCCGGCAAGCTGGGACGCGCCGCTGGCCAGCCTGGCCGGAGGTGCAGCATGAGCGCCCCGGTGAAGGTACTGGTGTGCGGCACCCGCTTCGGTGAGCACTACCTGGCCGCCCTGGCCGGCGGCACCTTGCCGGGCTATCGCCTGGCCGGCATCCTGGCCCGTGGCAGCCAGCGCTCGCGGGCGCTGGCCGAGCGCCTGGGGGTGGCGTTGTACCAAAGCGTGGAACAGCTGCCGGCGGACATCCAGGTAGCCTGCGTGGTGGTGCGCAGCGCCATTGTCGGCGGCGACGGCTCGAACATTGCCCGCGCCCTGCTCGAACGGGGTATCCATGTGCTCCAGGAGCACCCGGCGCACCCCACCGACATCGCCCGCCTGCAGGCTGTGGGCCACGCCCATGGCTGCCGTTACCAGGTGTGCACCTTCTACCCGCACCTGCCGGCCGGGCGGCGGCTGATCGGCTATGCCCGGGCCAGTGCCGAGCGGCGTGCCCCGGCGTTCGTCGAGATCACCACCAGCCTGCAACTGCTGTACTCCAGCCTGGACCTGGTGCAACGCGCATTGGGCGGCCCGGCGGCCAGCTTCAGCTGCAGCGCGGCGCCGCTGCCGGAGGGCCCGCCCATGCCGTTTCGTGCCTTGCAGGGGCGCTTCGGCACGGTGCCCTTCGCCCTGCACCTGCAGGACTGGCTCGACCCGAACGACCCCGACCACCACAGCCTGGTGATGCACCGCATCGCCATCGGCGGCCCGGAGGGCCATGTGACCTTGGTCAACAGCTATGGCCCGGTGGTGTGGAGCCACCCGATCTATGCCCCGGACTACCAGCGTGACGACGCCGCAGCCTCCTACCTGCTGGCCCCCGAGGCCCATGCCGATTGCCGTTTCAATCGCCAGCCCACGGCGGTCACCTTCGGCCCTGGCGACGGCCCGAGCCTGGCCCAGGCCGTGCACAGCGACTTCCCCCAGGCCATCGGCGCGGCGCTGGACGAGCTGTTGGACCCCACCGCCGCCGTGCACCAACCCGCCTGGTGGCAGGCCCATGGCCAGGCCTGGCTGGGCATCATGCGCGCCGTGGGCCAGCCCCGCGAGGTGCACTGCTTGCCGCCACCGGTGCCCTGGCCAGACCCACTTCACTATGCCCAGGTACAGCATGCCCAGGCCCAGGCCCAGGAGAGCCACCGATGAACAGCGCCGTTGCCCTGCAGGACCCGTCGCTGCAACGCAACCGCCAGGCTTACGCCGGGCTGGCCGAATTGCTGGAGGCCGCTGGCCTTGCCGAGCATGCCCTGTACCTGAACTGGGGCTACCGGCCCGTTGCAGGGCTGGCCGACCAGGCTGCACGCCAGGTCGCAGCCGGCGAGCCCGGCGCCGACCAGGCGCGGCTGGTGCTGGAAGTGCTGGGGCAGTTGCCGGTGGACGGCTGCCAGGTGCTCGATGTCGGCTGCGGTCGTGGCGGTGCGCTGGCGCTGATGGCCCAGCACTACCGGCCACGCACGCTCACTGGCATCGACCTGTCGGCGGCCAACATCGCCTACTGCCGCAACCGCCATCGGCACGCCCGCCTGCGCCTGCAGATCGCCGATGCCTGCCAGCTGCCGGTGCCAGGCAACAGTGTCGATCTACTGCTGAACCTTGAGTCGTCCGGCGCCTACAGCGACTTGCCAGCGTTCTTCGGCCATGCCTGGCGGGTGCTGCGCGAGGGCGGCCATTTCTGCTACGCCGATGTGTTCGATACCGCGAGCCTGGCGCCCATTCGCAGCGCATTGGCCCAATGCGGCTTCGAACTGCTCAGCGAGCGCTCGGTGGCCGCCCAGGTGGTGGCGGCCCGCCAGGCGGCGCCGCCGCAGGTGGCCCTGCGCCTGCGCCAGGTGCTGGCCGAGCATGGCAACCCTGAACTGCGCGCCGAGCTTGAGCGCTTTCTCGCCGAGCCCGGCTCCAGCCTGTTCCAGGCGCTGACCGATGGCCGCGCCGACTACCGTGTGCTGCACCTGCGCAAAACCGCCCAGGCCGGTGCGGTCGATGCTACGGTGGCCCGCGCCCTGGCCGGGCGCTCGGCGCGCCTGGATGCTGCGTTCGGTGGCAGCGCATCCAGCCCGTGGCTGCCGTTCGGGCAACCGGACCGCAGCCAGGGCCACCCGGTGTTCGCCCTGCCCTATGCGGGCGGTGGTGCGTCGGTGTACCGCCACTGGCAGCTTGAGAACAGCGCCTGGCGCATTCACCCGGTGCAACTGCCGGGGCGCGAGGGGCGCATTGCCGAGCCAGGCATCGACGACATGGCCACGCTGGTACAGCAGTTGGTGGCGCTGATCGAACCTTGGGCCGACCAGCCCTGGGCCTTGCTGGGCTGCAGCCTGGGCTGCAAGGTGGCATTCGAGGTGGCCCGTGCGTTGAGTGCCCGTGGCCGGCCGCCGCGGCTGCTGTTCCTGATGGCTTGCCCGGCGCCGAGCCTGCCGCTGCTGCGCAAGGTGTCAAGCTATGACGAGGCGCAGTTCGCTGCCGAAGTGCGGCACCTGGGCGGCACCCCCGAAGCGGTGCTGGCCGACGAGCAGATGATGCGCACTCTGGCCCCGATCCTGCGCAACGACAGTGCCCTGGCCGAAGGCTACTGCGCCGACGCCGCCGCCCAGGTGCACAACCCGCTGGTAATGGTTGCCGCCAGCGACGACCACCTGGTTCCCCTGGAGGCTGCGCGGCTGTGGCGCCGCCACGCCGGTGCGGGCTTTGACTGGCGGCAGGTCGACGGTGGCCATTTCTTCCTGCGCGAACGCCGCGCCGAGCTGCTTGGCTGGCTGGGCGAGGCGCTGCAGCATTCCCTCAACACGAACGAGATCGAACATGAACGTTGAAGATTTTCAGGTCCACGATATCCGTACCTTCCCCCTGTGCCTGATCGAGCCGGAGGCGGTGGTGCCAGGCTACAGCCAACAATGGGCGCGGGAGCTCGATGCCCTGATGGCCCGGGGCGAGGCGTTCGTGCTGATCTACCGCGAGCCCGGTGACGACGAGCCCCACGAGGACCGCAAGTTGCGGACCCAGTGGTTGAAGCAGCACAAAGTGGCGTTTGCCGGGTTGTGCCGCGGCATCATCAGCGTGCTGGAAGATGCCGCACGGCGGGCGCATTTCGACGAGATGGGGCAGATGGGTGAGCAGGTCTTCGGTATTCGTTACCGCACGGCGGCGACGGTGGCGGAAGGCGAGGCGTTGGGTTGGCGGCTGCTGCAGGCCGGGTAGGAGCGAGCAAAGCTCGCGATGGGCTGCATCGCAGCCCCGCGGGCTTTGGCACCGGCCTTGCCGGTGATCGCGAGCTGCGCTCGCGCCTACCGGATCGGGGCAAGGATTTACGCTGGCCTGGTAGGAGCGAGCAGAGCTCGCGATGGGCTGCATCGCAGCCCTGCGGGGGTTTGGCACCGGCCTTGCCGGTGTTCGCGAGCTGCGCTCGCTCCTACCGGAT
>NZ_VWXK01000047.1 GCF_011752565.1 Pantoea sp. Ap-967 | reverse complement strand
CGAGTACATCCATTACTACAACCACGAACGAATCAAAATGAAGCTCAATGGCCTGAGTCCTGTGGCTTACAGGACTCAGGCTGAGGTAGCCTAGCTTCGACCGTCTAACATTTGGGGCGCAGTTCAGCGGTACCGGCCTGAAGATGGGGGGCTAACCAGCAGCCTACCCCCCTAAAGCGAAAATTCCTACAACGTTTTGGGAAGTCATGAACTCCCCCGAGACTTGATTCCTCGTTAGTGTTCTGGCGCACCTTCATACGCACCTGAGCGCAGCCCCTGCTGGCCTGCACGCCCGTGCGCCAGTGGCTGGACGAGGACACCCAATGTTCAAGGAACTGAATTCAAGCGACACATCACCCCGGCGGCGCATGCTGCCTCACCATGGGAAAACCGCCCATGACTGAAGCCTCCGTCAGCCGCGCCACCTCCGGCCCACCCTGCACCCCGCGGGTACCCATCCTGCCCCTGCGCTACGCCATCGTGCCTCGCACCGGCAATGCGCCCCCCTACCGCTACAGTGGCTCGGGCTTCACCCTGGAACAAGGCTTCCCCACGCTGCAGCACTGCGCCTACACCCTGCGTGCCTTGCGCCCTGGCTACGTCTACGTGTTCATGAAAGGCACCCACGGCGAAAAGCTGGTCATCCACGAGTACGACGGCGAAGGCCAGTACAAGGAACTGCGCTACCGGGGGCTGGAGCACTACCACCGGCGTGACCGCTACCTCTCCAACCGGTCGATGGACTGGGTGTGGGCCGACACCTGCACCACCACCGCCCAGGAGGTCTGGATCGCCTACAGCCCGCACCTGTGGACCAACGCCATCACCGCGCGCATCACCGGCTCGGCGGCCCTGCGCAACCGGCACATGCGCCAAGTGAACATGGCCGAGCTGATCGCCGGCGACAAGGCGCCGTCCACCCAGCCCCATGTGCTGCCCGTCAGCGCCCTGCCGACCTGGGTCGAGGACTTCAAGCCAGATGCCCAGCGCATGTCGCTGGCCTGGAGCAGCCACCCTCGCCCATCGGCGCTGTTCGCCGGCGCGCTCCACGCCGTGGCCCGGCACTACCCCTACACCCAGCCGAAGATTCCCGCCGTGGTGGTGCTGAGCGACGCCGAAGGCATGGCCCTGGACCTGAGCCTGTCGGTGTCGGCCTACCAGCACCAGTTGCGCGACCTGATGCCCGCCGAGCCCTTGCCCCACCTGCGGCCTGCCCAGGGCAGCGAGCAGGCTGATGTGCCGATGTGCTACCAGCTCAACGCCGAGCGCCTGAGCCCGCGCAGCCGCGACTTCCACCACCGCAACCTGGTGGCCACGCTGCTGAACAAGACCCTCGAAAGCCTGTACCCCGCCAAAAACCCGAACCTGGCCACCGCCGCGCTGCGCATCCGCCCAGACAGCCGGCCAAGACCGCCGTACGAAGAGCGCTTCCGGGTGCTCACCCACAAGGACTACTCCGAACAGGGCCATCGCCTCGGGCAACGCCTCGATACCGCCAAGTACCTCGGCTTCCTGGCCGAACGCGACGAGCTCGAACAACGTATCGCCGAGTTGCAAGCATCGGCCCTGCAAGCCAGCGCCGATCACGATGCCTGGCTGGCCACTGCCGAAAACGGCCACCTCGACAACCCCTACAGCCTGGCCGCTGCACTGGCCTGCTATGACCGCGACGACCTCACCTCCGCACGCGGCCTGGAAACCTCCCTCGCCCTGCTGATTCACCCCATGGGCCAACCCGTGCCCGGCACCGAAGAGCAAGACCTGCGCTTACAGCGGCTGGAACGCTGGCTGGACCAGCACGACAGCCCGCTGTATGTAGCCCTGGCACCGTTCAATCCCTTCCGCGACAAGGCCGACGCGGTCGGCACTTTGCTCGGAGGCAGCGACAACGTGATCGAAGGCCTGGTCGGCCGATTCCCGGCCCTGGCCAACATCACCGACCTCACCGCCCAGTCCGTCACTACCGTGGTGCTCAAACGCATGCATGGGCAGGCCCGCTGGACGGCCAGCAACAGCCTGCGCCAGCAAGTGCTGGCCGCCGCCAGCGAGGCCAATGCCGAGAAGGCGCTGGGGCTGCTGGCGGCGCGGTATGCCGTCACCGATACGCTGATCCGGGAGAACCCTTTTAGCCAGGAGGTCGATAAGTACCTGAAAAGCGGGATGGCGCAGGTAGAGGAAATGAAGGCACTGCGCATCACGGGCAGCCGGACGGTGGCGCTGGAGTTGACCACGACTACGCGGGTAAAGCCGAAGTTGATCGGGTTGCTGACATCTAGTACAGGAGCGGGTTTGAATGTTGGGATGCTGTGGTTCAATGTCATTGCGCTGAAGGCGGCTTACAACAGTTTGCAGAAGAGTAATGCACCGGAATACACCCTGGGGTTTGCTGCGTCGATCTTTGGGGTGATCGGCGCCGCGGCAGCGACGCTAGTTGGATTGCGGGCTACCCAGAAAGCAATAACGCTACGTTTTGGTTCTGCAGCTCCGGGCATGGGTTTCGGAAATGGGCTTACCAAACTTTTTGCAAGTAATTTTTTCGCTAGGCTCTCTGGTTATCCTGCGATAATTTTAGGTTTTGTTTCTGATTTCAAAAAGTCAAAAAGACAAAGCGCTTATGGCGATTTGCAAGCCTCAGACCTTACTTTCTACGGAGGAGGATCCGTCGCACTCGGCTCCATATTAGTACTGGAGGGTAGCCTTGCTATCGCGGGCGCCACGTCGGTGATCCCATTCGCAGGATGGGCTGCAGCAGCAGTTGTATTGCTGGGAGCAGCAGCCATAACAGGTGGTCTGTATCTACATGCTATGGCTGATGAGCGCCTGCACAGTCCTCTTGAATTATGGGCATCAAGGTGCATTTTTGGAAACCGACTGAATGATGGTGAGAAACGGATCGATATCAAATTAGACTTCGAGAGAAAACTCCCCCTTTACTCCAGTCTGAGTGAGGAAGTGCAAAGCTGGCACTCAGCCTACTATCAACCAGTGCTGCTTTCAGCGAATGATGCTAAAAAATTTGGTCTAGACGAACTAGACAGTCGCTGGAATAGAAGTACCGTCTTATCACCAGCTGATTGGTATAGAGCCATTCACAACGCTCCGCCCTCTTCCCCTGCCATTGAGTTTACGATTTTTCTACCTGGATTCACTTTAACAAAAAGTAGCTGGAGTGCACATTTAAGCGTTGCAAGCGATCATCATCAGTCAATCATCCCCCTACCAGACCCTGTATGCTACCTCGTCAACGGGAGCCTCATACTGAATTTCAAAATTGAAGCTCGCCCGTATACGAGTGCAACGATTTCAGTCACATACCACCCTGCCAAAGGCTTGGATGAAGAAAATTATACCACTACGCATTTCACATTAGAGAGGTAGGCCAATGTCTATAACCTGGCTATTCTCACACCACGGCAGCACGAAAAGCACACCATACATAAAAGATCAAGTAGTCGACATATCCACCAACCATCTAACCTTGAGAAACCCCTGGATAAAAGACTCCGTCTTCATGGGAAAACTCTATACAGCCATAGTCTTGATCTCGGCGCTATATATTTACCCAGAAATATTAGACGATGACTACCGCCATTTGCTCCTGTCACGCCCACACTCAATGCTTCAATATCTAATTGCCCCATTGATTTTCATACCATTTCTGCTGTACAGAGCTTACATAATAAAGAATAACTCCCACTTCCACTTAAGCAGACTCAAAAAGAGAGTCTATTACCAGCGCGGCAAAAAACTCGTACAGTTCGACTGGAAAACTACAATGGGAGGAGCCTTCAAACGCACCGAATTCGGGGGCTCATCTTTCAGCACGAGCTACGCCCTGGCATTCGCTCCCCGCCGAGCTGACGGCACTCTCCACCAAAAAGACTGCCTCTGGATCGACAGCAACGAGCCCACTGAACCAGACGTAAAATACGTCGCTGAAGTCTGGGAATACCTGCGCCACTTCATGGACCACGGCCCTGACAAACTCCCCCCACCTGGCGAACCCAACTGGTGGCACGTCCCCCTGCATGCCATCTGCCTGACCCCAGCCCAAGCCTGGCGCCACTACGCCCCTTGGCGAACGGGCGAACCCGGAGAACTGCAGGGCAAGAAAAACTGGCAACTGCCGTTTTGGGCCGTCTTGTTCCCCTACAACCTGAGTGTCGCCATCTGCTGGTACTTCATCTGCATACTTTTCAATGTGAAAGCTGCACCTGCACCGCCTGAAGCACTTGAGAGCAGCCCAAGAACACCAGAAAAGCGCAAAAGACGATAAGACGTGTGCCATCAAAGGAGAACGACGCAGTGGATGGCACGGGCAAGTTCATTTCTATGGAACAAATCATAACTCTCTGATTTAACGGAGAATCCTGTAGGAGCGGGCTTGACCCGCGAAGCAGGCACCGCGGTGCATGGCACCGGCTGCGCCGGTGTTCGCGGGGCAAGCCCGCTCCTACAGAGGATGGCAGCGGGCTTGCGGGCAATGGTCCCTGCGCGACAGCACAGCCCGCAAATGCAGCCCCGCAGGCACTTCGATAGTCACTATCGACAACACCAATTTCTATCCATCAGCGCCAACCCATAACCTCACTCCATCGATTCCCGTCCCCCGAATCCTGGAGCTTCCCGATGAACACCTCAGCCCGCCTGCTGCTCGCCACCCTCACCGCCATCGCCATCAGCGTGCTCACCGGTTGCGCCGCCAATCACCCCGAACTGCGTGGCTACACCGTCGAGGAAACCCGCCAACTGCAACTCGAAGCCATCCAGCGCCAAAGCCTGTCGCTGGACGAATACGAACTGCGCAAACGGGTGATCGAACGTGCCGCCAGCCGGCAGGTAGTGACCGAAGCTGTCGAAGCCCAGCCGGCGATCAAGGGCTGACCCTGGCAGGCTGGCGGAGTTGGCTGTACCTGCATCTGGCCGAAATGCCCTCGACACAGGTATCCTTGGCCGCTCAAGAGCAAGCCTTCCAGGACGGTGACCATGACCAGGCCCTTTCTGTCGCTGTGCGCGGCGCTCCTCTTCAGCCCGTTGCTGCAGGCCCAGCAGATCCAACGCCAGTTGGGCGATTTCGATTTCAAGCTGGGCACCACGCCCTCGCGCAGCATGGCCCAGGGGCTGATCTCACCTAGCGCGGTAGGTGCATTTCACGGCGGCCTCGACCTCAGCCACCCCAGCGGTTGGTACCTCGGCCAGTACGCCCCGAGCATGGGCGTAACACCCGACTCGACCCTGCGCCTGGACAGCTACCTGGGCTATAAACATCACTTCGACAGCACCTTGGGCTATGAGGTCGGGCTGATTCACTACAGCCAACCGAACATCGCCGGGGCCAACAGTTATGCGCTGTACGGCGGTATCTCGATACTTGGCAGCCGCATCGGCGGCGCCTGGCGCGACAACCCCGACAACCGCACCGGCACCCTGTTCGCCGACTTTGGCCAGTTGCCGCTACTGAACATGGACTTAACCGTGAAGGTGGCCCACCACCGCTTGGGCACGCCCTTCACCATTGGCGACGGCAGCCAGGTCAGCGCGTTTTCCGACTGGTCACTGGAGCTGTCACGGCCATGGCTGGGCATCGACCTCAACTTGATCTACAGCAACTCCGACCTCAGCGGCGGTGGCTGCGACGCCTACTCGGGCATCAATACCTACTGCGAAAGCGTCGTCACCCTCAAGGCTCAGCGCAGCTTCTTTTGACGGATTTTGCCGGCAGTAGCGCCAGCGCTACACCGCCCAGCACCACCAGCGAGGCGAGCAGCAGGCGCAGCGACATTGGCTCACCAATCAGCAACACCCCAGCCAATGCGGCGATCACTGGCACACTGAGCTGCAGGGTGGCCGCCTGCTGGGCGCTGACCTGCCTGACCACCCCATACCACACGGCATAGCCCGCGCCGGACGCCAGAATGCCTGAGGCCAGGGCAAACAGCAGCCCTGCCGGGGTGACATGCACATGGGCGAGTAGCACCATGGGTACGCCCAGCATCAGCACCAGCGGCAGGCTGCGCACGAAGTTGCCAGCGGTATCGGCCAGTGGGTTCGGCGCACCTTTGCCCAGCAGCGAGTATGCGCCCCAGGCGACACCGGAGGCTGCCATTACCAGCGCGCTGACCAGCGGCGGCGCTTCAGCGCCGGGCAACAGCAACACGATCAGGCCAGCGAAGGCGATCAGCATGCCGAGCAAGCTGGGAGCGCTAACGTGTTCGCCCCTGAGCCAGGCGAACGCGAACATGGTGATTTGCACGGCGCCGAACAGCACCAGCGCGCCTACGCCTGCGCCCAACTGCAGGTAGGCCACGGAAAACAGGTAGGCATAGAGAAACAGGGCAAGCCCGCCCTTCCAACTGCCGCCCAGGGGTTGGCCTGGCTTGCGCAAGCGTATCAGCAACAGCAGAAACGCAGCGCCGCTGGCCAGGCGCAGCAGGGTGAACAATTCGGCATCGATCGCTCCGTCGCGCAGGGCCAGGCGGCAGAAGATGGAGTTGGCGGCGAAGGCTACCAGGCTGAACAGGGCGGGCCAGAGCCAGGATTTATGGCCGGTGGTGGTGCGGGGGCTCATGGTGATGACACCTCTGAGATAGGGATTCTTGTTCTGATGGTTCTTTTTAGGGGGTTTGGCCGGATTGGACAACCTTTGTCAGTCCACATTGCTGTAGCAGGAACTTCGTATTTGTAGGAGCGAGCGCAGCTCGCGAACACCGGCGAAGCCGGTGGTGGCCGGCGAAACGAATGATGTCTCTTTCCTTCAAAAGCAAAAAGCAAAAGATCAGAAACCTGGATCGCGCCGGTTTTGATTCACGCGAGTCATTCATTTGCGATGGTGACGCATAGTCACCATCGCAAATGAATGACTCGAAGTAATCAAGACCCACGCCGTCAAGCTTTTGGCTTTGGCTATGTGCGCCAATCCCAAACCGCAAGATCAACACCTTGATGTAATGGCAAACCAAGCCCATCCCCGCTACACAGTGTGCCCCTGAACAAGCACCAAGGTAGAGCAGATGGACCACATGGATCACATCCTGATCGTCGACGACGACCGTGAAATCAGGGAACTGGTAGGCAACTACCTGCGCAAGAACGGCCTGCGCGCCTCACTGATGGCCGACGGCCGCCAAATGCGCAGTTTCCTGGAAACCAACCGCGTCGACCTGATCGTCCTCGACATCATGATGCCAGGCGACGACGGCTTGGTACTGTGCCGGGAACTGCGCGCCGGCAAGCACAAAGCCACCCCAGTGCTGATGCTGACCGCCCGCAATGATGAAACCGACCGCATCATCGGCCTGGAAATGGGCGCAGACGACTACCTGGTCAAACCCTTCGCCGCCCGCGAACTGCTCGCCCGGATCAACGCCGTGCTGCGCCGCACACGCATGCTGCCACCCAACCTCGTGGTCAGCGAAGCCGGCAGGCTACTGGCCTTTGGCGACTGGCGGCTGGACACCACCGCGCGCCACCTGCTCGACCGCGAAGACACCATCGTCGCCCTCAGCGGCGCCGAATACCGCCTGCTGCGCGTGTTCGTCGACCACCCCCAACGCGTGCTCAGCCGCGACCAGTTGCTCAACCTGACCCAAGGCCGCGATGCCGACCTGTTCGACCGCTCCATCGACCTGCTCGTCAGCCGCCTGCGCCAACGCCTGGGCGACGACGCCCGCGACCCGGCCTACGTCAAGACCGTACGCAGCGAAGGCTATGTGTTCTCCTTCGCCGTGCAGATCCTCGGGGAGCCAGCATGAAGGCCCCGCGCTGGCCCCGCACCCTGGCCTCGCAGCTGTCGCTGATTTTCCTGCTCAGCCTGGTCATCGCCCACGGCCTGTCATTCGGCTTGCAGTTCTATGAGCGCTACGAAAGCGCCAAGACCCTGATGCTAGGTAACCTGGAGCAAGACCTGACCACCACCCTGGCGGTACTCGAACGCCTGCCAGCCAGCGAACGCAACGCCTGGCTGCCGCGTTTCGTACACCCCAACTACCGCTACCAGCTCGACGAAGGCCAGCCCGGCACGCCCCTGGACCTGGCCTCGCCGCCCGCGTTCGTGCGCTCCATGCAAGCCACCCTGGGCCGCACCTACACCCTGCACTACACCCAATTGGCCGATACCCGCCCGCATTACCAGGCCCACCTGCGCCTGCACGATGGCAGCCCGCTGACCATCGATGTGCGCCCCTCCGTCTCGCCGCTGTCGCCCTGGCTGCCCTTGGTACTGGTCGGCCAGTTGCTGCTGTTGCTGGCCTGTACCTGGCTGGCGGTACGCACGGCGATCCGCCCGTTGACCCGGCTGTCCCAGGCAGTCGACACCCTGGACCCCAACGGCGGCGGCGCGCGCCTGGATGAGTCAGGCCCGGTTGAAGTGGCCTACGCCGCAGTCGCCTTCAATACCCTGCAAACACGCATCGCTGCCCATGTGAAAGAGCGCATGCAACTGCTGGCCGCCATCTCCCACGACCTGCAAACGCCCATCACGCGGATGAAATTGCGCGCCGAGCTGATGGAAGACTCCGTGGAAAAAGACAAGCTATGGAACGACCTGAGCCAGATGCAACACCTGGTGCAGGAAGGCGTGGCCTACGCCCGCAGCATGGACAGCACCACCGAAGCCAGCCGGCGCATCGACGTGCGGGCGTTTCTGCAAAGCCTGGTGTTCGACTACGAAGACACCGGCAAGCACGTCAGCCTCGACATGCCCCGCGACGCCGTGCTCGACTCCCGCCCTCACGCCTTGCGCCGGTTAATGGTGAACCTGGTGGACAATGCCCTCAAATACGCCAGTGACGTCGAGATCGCCGTGGGCCGGCCCACGGCCGGCAGCCTGAGCATTTGCATTCTGGATCGCGGCCCCGGCATTCCCGAAGCGCTGCTGGGCGAAGTGCTCAAGCCGTTCTATCGCCTGGAAAGCTCGCGTAACCGCGACACTGGCGGCACCGGGCTGGGCCTGGCGATTTCCCAGCAATTGGCGCTGTCGCTGCAGGGTTCGCTGCAGCTGTACAACCGCGAAGGCGGCGGGCTGTGTGCCCAGCTGAGCCTGCCGCTGCCGGTGGCCGAACAGGTGAAGGCCCAGTTGATCGGCTAACGCACCTGAAGGTGCACTGCCACAGGCCCCGGTAGGAGCGAGCGCAGCTCGCGATGCGGGCTCACAGCGGGCTGAGTGCGTGAGGTAGATTGCACCTGCCAGATCGCATTCGCGAGCTTTGCTCGCTCCTACAAGGGTTTGAACTGCGCACGCGCTAGCCCACGATGCGGCGTATTTCACAACCTGGCCTGCCCCGCCTCCCACCCCCCGCGGTTTTCAGGCAGACTCCGGGCAAAAACCACGCTGGCGGCCCAGCACACCTGGCCACACACAGAGAACCCCCATGCCCAACCCGCCTGACCTCAGCCACCTGGTCAATGCCGTGCCCGGTTTCATCTGGAGCGCCGGCGCCAATGGCGAGGTCAACTTCATCAACCAGCGCTGGTGCGACTACACCGGCATGACTCAACAACAGGCCAGCGGCCACGGCTGGACGGCCTCGCTGCACCCGGAAGATGCCGAGGGCCTGCTGCACTACTGGGTGGCCTTGATGCAGGAAGGCACCGCCGGCGAATACGAAGCCCGCCTGCGCCGCCAGGATGGCGTGTACCGCTGGTTCCTGATCCGCGCCGTGCCGCAGCACGATGAGCACGGCACGGTGGTGGGCTGGTATGGGGAAAACACCGACATCGAAGGGCGCAAGCAGGCCGAAGAAGCGCTGGACAGAGTCCGCTCGGAAATGGCCCACCTGGCACGGGTGGCAAGCCTGGGCGCGCTCACCGCGTCCATCGCCCACGAAGTCAATCAGCCGCTGGCCGGTATCGTCACCAATGCCGGCACCTGCCTGCGCATGCTCGCAGCCGACCCGCCCAACGTCGAGGGCGCCATGGAAACCGCCCGGCGCACCCTGCGCGACGGCAACCGCGCCGCCGATGTCATCAAGCGCCTGCACGCCCTGTTCGCCCGGCACAGCGTAATGGCCGAGGCGGTGGATGTGAACGAGGCGGCGCACGAGGTGGTTACCCTGCTGCTGGGTGAACTGCGGCGCAACGGCGTGGTGCTGCAAGTGCAATTCGCCAAGGACCTGCCTGCAATCAAAGGCGACCGCGTGCAACTTCAGCAGGTGATCCTCAACCTGATCCTCAATGCCGTAGAGGCCATGCGCGAGGTGCCCGGCGCGCTGCGGCAACTGCGCATCAGCACCACGCTGGAGCCACGCCAGTGCGTTCAGCTTGCCGTGCGCGACAGTGGCGCGGGGTTCGATGCCGAGGCAATTGGCCGCCTGTTCGATGCCTTCTACACCACCAAGCCCAACGGGATGGGCATGGGCCTTTCCATCAGCCGCTCGATCATCGAGCATCACCAAGGCGAGCTCTGGGCCACGCTCAACGATGGCCCCGGGGCGACGTTCCATTTCTGCATTCCGCTGCCCGACCTGCTCTGGGAGTGAGGAGCCCACCCCATGAACGCCCACACCCCCTCCCCCTCTGCCGGCGCCGTGGTGTACGTGGTGGACGACGACATTTCCGTGCGCGAGTCGCTGGAATTGCTGATTCGCTTCGCCCACTGGCAACCGCGGCTGTTCGACTGCGCCCAGGCATTCCTGGCCCAGCCGCGCGAACCGCTACCCAGCTGCCTGGTGCTGGACATCAACCTGCCCGACCTCAACGGCCTTGACCTGCAAGCCGCCCTCGCCGCCAGCCGGCCGCACATGCCGATCATCGTCATCACCGGCTACGGCGACATTCCCAGCACGGTACGGGCGATGAAGGCCGGGGCTGTGGAGTTTCTGACCAAGCCGTTCGACGACGGCGTGCTGCTCGACGCCATCAGCGCTGCGCTGGAGAAAAGCCGCTGCGCCCTGGAACGCGAAGGCCAGCTCAGTGACCTGCGCGCACGCTACGTCTCGCTCACCCCACGAGAGCGGGAAATCATGCAGCGGGTGGTCGACGGCTGCATGAACAAAGTGATCGCGCTGGACCTGGACATCAGTGAAATCACCGTCAAGGCCCACCGTGGCAAGGTCACGCGCAAGATGAAGGCGCGCTCGGTGGCCGAACTGGTGCGCATGGCAACGCAATTGGCGCAGGCCCCCACGGTCGAACCGTGAGCCCTGCGCCCGGGGTGTTCATGCATTACCAGTTCATGGCGGTGCTCCTGAGTGGTGGCGGGCAACTGGCTCAGTTCTGGCCGATGCAGTGGTCGCCCAGGGTGCGGTAGTTGAGCACCTGGGTCTGGTCGTGGGAGTCAAGGTAGGTCAGGCGGGCATTGACCACACCGCAGCTGGGCGTTGCGTCCTGGCTGGTGGCCAGCACTTTCTTGATGTCCAGCTGGGTGCCGTAGGTGTAGTCGCGCACGTTGTCGGCGGCTTCGGCACGGGCGGCCAGGGTGCAGACGTTGAGGGCGGCGAACAGGCAGGCGGCATAGATGGCTTTGGTGTTCATGGTGGATGCTCCGGGCTTCTAATGGGTTCTGGTTCAGTGACTGCGAGGCGCTGTGCCTCGATGGAGCCCATTTAACGCCCGGAACGTACCTGGTCCGTGTCAACAACCCCACCGCTTTGAACCCCCAGGTATCTGCCCCCCCTCTCGATACACACCGATACAAACCACCCCAGGTTCACCCCCACCACCCCGGTAGGAGCGAGCGCAGCTCGCGATGCGATTCCCCAGGCGAATACAACCCTTGAGGCATGCGGCGTTTGCCAGATCGCATCGCGAGCTGCGCTCGCTCCTACCGGGGGAGGGGGTGCCGCGCAGTCAGCGCAATTGAATCCAGGTCGTTTTCAACTGCGTGTACTTGTCGAACGAATGCAACGAAAGGTCCCGCCCAAAGCCCGACTGCCCGCCCCCGCCAAACGGCACGGTCACATCCAGCGCATCGACCGTGTTCACCGACACGGTCCCCGCCTTCAGGCGCTTGGCCACGCGATGGGCACGGTTGAGGTCGTCGCTCCACACCGAAGCCGCCAGGCCATACACGCTGTCATTGGCCAGGGCGATGGCCTGCTCCTCGCTGTCAAAAGCGCTCACGGCCAGCACCGGCCCGAACACCTCTTCCCGGGCCAAGTCCATCTGCGGGCCAACCCCGGCGAAAATGGTCGGCTCGATAAAGTTGTCCGAGCCACCCAGGTTCAGCCGTTGCCCGCCACACACCAGCTTCGCCCCCTGCTCCTGGGCCTGGCCGATGGCCCGCTGGATGCGCCCGGCCTGTTCGCCGTCGACGATCGCCCCGGCCCGGCTGGCCGGGTCCAGTGGGTTGCCCGGTTGCCAGTGGCGGGCCTTGGCCTGCAGGCGCTCGATAAATTCATCATGGATCGAACGCTGCACATATAGCCGCGAGTTGGCCGAGCACACCTCGCCCTGGTTGAAGAAAATGCCGAAGGCCGCCTTCTCGGCCGCCAGGTCCAGGTCCTGGCAGTCATCGAACACCAGGTTCGGGCTTTTACCCCCGCACTCCAGCCACACCTGCTTGAGGTTGGACTGCGCCGAGTACTGCATGAAGTACTTGCCCACCTGGGTGGAGCCGGTAAACACCAGGCAGTCGACATCCCCATGCAGCCCCAGCGCGCGGCCAGCCTGTTCGCCAAGGCCCGGCACCACGTTGAGCACGCCCTCCGGCAGGCCCGCCTCCAGCGCCAGTTGCGCCAGGCGCAAGGCCGAAAACGGCGACTGCTCTGCCGGCTTGAGCACCACACTGTTACCCGCCGCCAGCGCCGGGGCGAGCTTCCAGGCCGCCATGTCCAAGGGGAAGTTCCACGGCACCACCGCCGCCACCACGCCCAGCGCTTCGCGGGTGATGGTGGCCACCGCGTTGGACGCCGTCGGCGCAACCTGGTCGTAGCGTTTGTCGAGGGCTTCGCCATACCAGGCGAACACCTGGGCCGAGCCAGGTACATCGATGCTGTAGGCGTCCATCACCGGCTTGCCCATGTTCAGCGAATCGAGCAAGGCCAGTTCTTCACGGTGGGCCATGATCAGCTCGGCCAGGCGCAGCAGCACACGCTTGCGCTCGGCAGGGGCCATGCGTGCCCAGGGGCCATGCTCGAAGGCCTGGCGCGCACTGCGCACCGCGCGGTCGACATCGGCGTCGGCACAAGCCGCCACCTGGGCCAGCAAACGGTTGGTGGCCGGGTTGATCGAGTCGAACGTTGCACCGCTGGCAGCGGCAACGAATTGGCCGCCGATCAGTGCGTTGTTCAGAAAGGTCTGCCTGGCAGCTTGTTGCTGCCAGTAAGCGAGGTCGTACACGTTGTGCTCCAGGCGACCGTCAGCTCGGTCGTTCGTGGGTGGATGCCGCTGCCGAGTATCAGCGTTAACAGCCACCCACGAGAATCACCCTTCAGGGTGAGCCCTGGCGCTCAGGGCTGCTGGCGCGTGGCGCACACCACGATTTCACGCACGCACACCGACTGCGGCTGGCCGTAGGCGAACTCGATGACTTCGGCAATGCTCTGGGCACTGAGCACCCCGCCCATCTCGGCCTTCCAGGCGTCATAGCCGGCCTTGATGCCATCGTCGGTGGTGTGGCTGAGCAGTTCGGTGTCCACCGCGCCCGGCTCGACGGTGATCACCCGCACATTGCTGGGCGACAGCTCCTCGCGCAGGTTCTCGGAAAGCCCGGTAACCGCGAACTTGGTGCCCACATAGGCGACGTGGTTGGGGAAGGCCTTGCGCCCAGCCACGGAGCTGACATTGATGATGGTGCCGTGCTTGCGCGCAACCATGCCGCCCGCCACGGCGTGGATGCCGTTGAGCAGCCCGCGCACATTGACGTCGAGCATGCGGTCCCACTCGGCCGGGTCTTGCGTGGCGATGCTGCCCAACAGCATCACCCCGGCGTTGTTGATGATTGCATCCACCGGGCCGAAGCGCACCTCGGCCTCGGTGACGGCGGCCAGCACGGCGGCGCGGTCGGTGATGTCGACGGCCAGCGCCAGGCAGTTGGGCAACTGCAGCTGCTGCATCGGCGCCAGGCGGCGAGACAGCAGCAACAGGGCGTGGCCACGGGCGGACAGGCGCTGGGCGGTTGCCAGGCCAATGCCGGAGCTGGCGCCGGTGATCACCACCAGGGGTTTGTGCGTAGTCGTCATCAGAAGTGTCCTGTTATCCAGATTGCCTATAGGTAAGCAGCAGAGCGAGTATAAAAGGCCCTTAGATCAACGAAAAATGGGATATTCTTCTGGCAGCCATCGGCAACACTTATGGGTAACCCATGGATTATCGCCAGCTTCGCGCCTTCATCGCCGTGTTCGAAGAACGCAACATCACCGCTGCTGCACGCGCCATACACCTTAGCCAACCGGCGCTTTCCGGCAGCATCAAGGCCTTGGAAGAAAGCCTGGGCACCACCCTGTTCGTGCGCCAGGCGCGGGGCGTGGAGGTCACCGAAGACGCCCGTGCGTTGTACCCCGAGGCCCAGCGCATGGTGGCCGATGCCGGCCGGTTGCTCACCCGCTTCCGGCAGGACCGTGAGCGTGAACCCCTACACGTGGGCGTCGAGCACGACGTGGCCGCCCAGGTGCTGCGCACTGTGCTGCAGGCGGCGGCAGGCCTCAGCCCAGGGGTACGCCTGCAACTGCGGGTGGGTTGCCAGGGCGCGGTGCGCTTGGCCAGCGAGGAACTGCGCTGCGAGGACGAGCTGTTCCTGGCGCTGCACAGCGAACCGTTCGTGCTGGCACTGCCGCCAGGCGGCGAGCGGCATCATTGGGTCACCTGCCCCGCTCAGCCCAGCCACCAGCGCCTGCTACCCTACTACGACCGTGCGGCAGTGGCCGAAGCCGAAACCTTTGCCTTGGCGCTGGAGATGGTCGCCGCCGGCATTGGCGCTGCCATCGTGCCGCACTCGCTTGCCGCCGAACATCCGGGGGTGCGCAGCGAGCCATTGCACCAGCTGGACCTGCGCCGGCGCATCGGCCTGTGCTATTCGGCCCAGGCACTGGCACTGGAAGGCGTGGTTCGCCTGCGCGATGCCTTGGAGGGCAAAATTGTACAAATAAATTCCGCTGTATAGATTTATCCAGACACCTGCACTATACCTTGTACATCCAATGAATTTTGTACAGGTATTGTGCATGACCGCCTACCTGCAACATTTCACCGAACGCTTTACCACGCTGGGTGCACACAACCTCGACCTGCTCGCTGACTTGTACAGCGAGGATGTAACGTTTCGCGACCCGCTCCACCACATCAGCGGGCTGGCCGCCCTGCGCGCCTACTTCGCCCAGCTGTACGCCAACGTTGCCGAAGTGCGCTACACCTTCGAAGGCTTGGACGAACCACAGCCCGGCCTAGGCTACATTCGCTGGACCCTGCACTACCGCCATCCACGCCTGGCCGCTGGCAAGCTGATCAGCCTGCAGGGCTGCAGCCACCTGCGCTGGCGTGAACGGGTTCATTTTCACCAGGACTACTTCGACGCAGGCGCGCTGCTGTACGAGCACATCCCACTCATGGGCGGCGCCATTCGCTGGCTCAAAGGCAGGCTGGCATGAGCCGCTGCTGGCTCACCGGTGCCAGCAGCGGCATTGGCGCAGCGCTGGCCCGGCGGTTGCTCGAACAGGGCCATCAGCTGGCACTGGGGGCGCGCCGCGCCGAAAGCCTGGCCCCCTTGGCAGCACGCTTCCCCGGCCAGGTGTTGCTGGCGGTTGGCGACCTCGACCAGCCCGAGCAGGTGGCCCGCATCGCCGCCGAAATCGAACAGGCCTGGGGCGGGCTGGACCAGGTGATCCTCAATGCCGGCACCTGCGAATACCTGGAGCCGGGGCAGTTCGACCCCGCCCTGGTCGAGCGGGTGATACGCACCAACGTGCTGGGCACCAGCCAGTGCCTGGCCGCCGCCCTGCCCTTGCTGCGCCGCGGCCAGCAACCGCACCTGGTGGTGATGGGCAGCTCGGTGAGCTGGCTGGCACTGCCCCGGGCCGGTGCCTACGGCGCGTCCAAGGCGGCGCTGCGCTACCTGGTGGAATCCCTGCGCATCGACCTTGCCCACGAGGGCATTGATGTCACCCTGGTCAACCCCGGTTTTGTCGACACACCGTTGACCCGCCGCAACGATTTTCCCATGCCCCAGCTATGGACCGCCGAGCGCGCCGCCGGCCTGATCGCCAAGCGCCTACCCCGTCGCCCGCTGGAACTTACCTTTCCCGCCACCTTCACCCTGGTGCTGCGCCTGCTCGGCGCATTGCCAGCCGGCTGGCGCCTGAAGCTGGGCCAGCGCCTGGCGCGCCAACCACAGGGCTGACCTATGCGTATCGCCATCATCGGCACCGGCATCGCCGGGCTCACCTGCGCCCACCTGCTGTCTCGCCGGCACGACATCACGGTGTTCGAAGCGGCAGACCGCGTCGGCGGGCACACCCACACCTTCGATGTGCACTGGCGCGGCCAGCATTACGCAGTAGACACCGGCTTCATCGTGTTCAACGACTGGACCTACCCGCACTTCATTCGCCTGCTCGAACACCTGGGCGTTGCTTCGCGCATCACCGAAATGAGCTTTTCGGTGCACGACCCGCGCACCGGCCTGGAGTACAACGGGCACGACCTCAACAGCTTGTTCGCCCAGCGCCGCAACCTGCTCTCACCCGGCTTCTGGGGCATGTTGCGCGATGTGCTGCGCTTCAACCGCCAGGCATTGGCCGACCTGGACCAACAGCGCATCGACGGCGACACCACGCTGGGCGACTACCTGCGCGAGCACCGCTACGGGCAGCGCGTCATCGACCACTACATCGTGCCCATGGGCTCGGCGATCTGGTCGATGTCGCGGGCCGATATGCTGCATTTCCCGCTGCAGTTCTTCGTGCGCTTCTGCCGCAACCACGGCTTGCTGTCGGTCAACCACCGCCCGCAATGGCGGGTGATCGAGGGCGGCTCGCGCAGTTACCTGGCGCCGCTGTGCCGGCCCTTTGCCGAGCGTATCCGCCTGGGCTGCCCGGTGCAGCGGGTGAGCCGCGACGCAAGCGGCGTAACCGTCACCTGGCCAGGCGCCAGCGAGCGTTTCGACAAGGTGGTGTTCGCCTGCCACAGCGACCAGGCCCTGGCCTTGCTGGAGGCCCCCAGCGAGCAGGAGCAGGCGATTCTCGGCGCTATCCGCTATGCCAGCAACGACGTGGTGCTGCACACCGACACCCGCCTGCTGCCGCGCCGGCGCAGGGCCTGGGCCAGCTGGAACTACCGCCTGGGCGGCAGCCCCCAGGCCCCCGCCGCGCTCACCTACGACATGAATATTCTCCAGGGCATCCAGGCGCCGGTCACCTTCTGCGTCAGCCTCAACCAGACTGCGCAGGTGGACCCAGCACAGATCATCGCCCGGTTCGACTATGCCCACCCGCAGTACAGCCTGGCAGCGCTCGCCGCCCAGGCCCGCCAGGGCGAGTTGCAGGGCCCGCTGCACAGTTACTATTGCGGTGCCTACTGGGCCAATGGTTTCCACGAGGACGGCGTGCTCAGCGCCTTGCACGTGGCCGAGCAGTTCGGAGAACGCCTGTGAACAGTAGCCTGTGCCAAGGCTGGGTCAGCCACCGGCGCCTGACGCCCAGGCCCCACGCCTTCCGCTACCGCATCGGCATGTTCTACCTGGACCTGGACGAGCTGCCCGGCCTGTTGAAGTTGTCCCGCTGGCTGGGCCGCTCGCGCCTGGCCCCCCTGTGCTGGCGCGAAAGCGACTACCTGCCCGCGCTGACCCGCCACGGCATGCCCCTGGTGGACGCCGCCCGCCTGCTGGTCGGCCAGGCCACCGGGCAGGTGCCCGAAGGCGCCGTGCACCTGTTGACGCAACCGCGCTGCTGGGGGCTATCGTTCAACCCGGTCAGCCTCTACTTCTGCCACGACCGCCACGGCCAGCCCAGCGCGGTGCTGCTGGAAGTGCGCAATACGCCCTGGCGCGAGCGCTTCCACTATGTGCTGCCGGTGCACGGCGAACTGAACCAGCCCTTTGCCGTGGCCAAGGCCTTCCACGTGTCCCCGTTCATGCCGCTGGACATGGACTACCACCTGCGTTTCGCCGTGGGCGCGCAGCACGTGCGCGTGCACATGGAAAACTGGCGCGCCGGGCACAAGGTGTTCGAAGCCGACCTGGCCCTGCAACGCCAACCGCTGCAACGCAGTAATCTGCACCGCCACCTGCTGGCCTTCCCGTGGATGAGCCTGCGCACCGTGGCAGGCATCTACTGGCAAGCCCTGCGCCTGCTGCTCAAACGCACCCCCGTCTACGACCATAGCGCCAGCCAGCATGACCTGGCACTCGGCCAACCCATCCGCGAGGAGCCCGACCATGTCCGAACCGACCTTGAGCGTTAGCAAATCGGCCGGGATCACCCCGCTGCTCGGCGGCCTGGCCAGGCGCGCCGTGCTGGCGCAACTACGCCAGTTGCGCCACGGCCACCTGCGCCTGATCAGCCACGACCAGCAATGGACCTTCGGCGACGTAGCCAGCCCGCTGTATGCCGAAGTGGAAATCCTCGATGACGCGGCCTGGGGCCTGGTGGCCGGCAATGGCTCGATTGGCTCCGGCGAAGGCTACATCCACGGTTACTGGCGCAGCCCCGACCTGGCAGCAGTCACCCGCCTGTTCGTCGCCAACCTCGACGTGCTGGACGCCATGGAGGGCGGCCTGGCGCGCCTGGCGCGGCCAGCGCTGCACCTGCTGCACCGGCTCAACCGCAACGACCGGCGCGGTGCCCGGCGCAATATCCTTGCCCACTACGACCTGGGCAACGCCCTGTTCGAGCGCCTGCTCGACCCGACCATGATGTACTCCGCCGCGCAGTTCGACAGCGCCGAGCAAACCCTGGAGCAGGCGCAACTGAACAAGCTGCAGCGCATCTGCCAGAAGCTTGAGCTCAAACCCCACGAGCACCTGCTGGAAATCGGCAGCGGCTGGGGCAGCCTGGCCATTCACGCCGCCTTGCACCATGGCTGCCGGGTCACCACCACCACGCTGTCGGCGGCGCAGCATGCCTATACCCTGCAACGGGTAAAGGCCCTGGGCCTGGAGCGGCGGGTTACCGTGCTGCTCGAAGACTACCGCGACCTGCGCGGGCGCTTCGACAAGCTGGTGTCCATCGAGATGATCGAAGCGGTCGGCCACCGCTACCTGCCCACCTACTTTCGCCAGTGCGCCGCCCTGCTCAAGGACGACGGCCTGATGCTGCTGCAGGCCATCACCATCCGCGACCAGCGCTACGCCCAGGCGCGGCGTTCGGTGGACTTCATCCAGCGCTACATCTTCCCAGGCGGCGCCCTGCCGTCGCTCAGCGTGCTGCTCGACACCGCCAGCCGCCAGACCGAGCTGAACCTGGTGCACCTGGAAGATTTTGGCCAGGACTACGCACGCACCCTGCGCCACTGGCGCGACAACCTGCGCCATGCCCGCAGCGAACTGACGGCACTGGGGTATGACGACACCTTCCAACGCCTCTGGGAGTTCTACCTGTGCTACTGCCAGGGCGGTTTCGAGGAGCGCACCATCGGCGTTGCGCAGATGCTCTGGGCCGGGCCCCAGGCGCGCCGGGCAGTGCTGCCGGGTAGCTGAGCATGGGCCACCGGGGCTGGCTGCTGGGCAACGCCGTGTGGCTGCAGGCCGGCTGGTGGCTGTGTGTACTGGGCGCCGAGCGGCCCTGGCTGCTGGCACTGGTGGTGGCGGGCCTGGCGCTGCACCTGCGCCTTGCCCCTGGCGGTGAACTGCGGGTACTGCTGGGGGTGGCCCTGGCAGGCTGCGTGCTGGACAGCACCCTGGGCCTGCTCGGTGTGTTCGCTTTCAGCCAATGGCCGCTGCCCGCCTGGCTGGCGCTGCTGTGGCTGGTACTGGCCAGCGGCATGCGCCACAGCCTGGCATGGCTGGGCCAGCCCCTGTGGCGCGCGGTGCTGGCGGGCCTGCTCGGCGGCCCCCCGGCTTACCTGGCCGGCGCCCGCTTGGCCGGGGTCGAACTGCCCCTGGGGGCGCTTGGCACGGCGCTGCTGCTGGCACCGATCTGGGCATTGGCCCTGCCGCTGGCCTTGCGCGTTGCCGCACGTGGCTGAGGGCTCAGGTGCGCAGCACCTGCTCGCCAGCATTACGCGGCAGGCGCACGGCGTCCACCAAGGCCGCGCAGGCAACCAACGCCACGCCGAACAGGGCCCAGTGGAAATCACTGACCGCAAGGCCGCCCTCGCCGCCTCGCACTTGCATCGCCACCCGCAGCAGCAGGGCCGCCACCGCCACCCCCAGCGCCATGGCCAGTTGGAAGAACATGCTGAACAGCGTCGACGCCTCGCCCATCTGCGCCTTGGGCACCTCGGCAAAGCCCACGGCGTTGTAGGTGGTGAACTGCATCGAGCGCGACAGCCCGCCCACGAACAGCACCAGCGCCATCCAGTACCAGGCCATGCCCTGCTGCAAGCCCAGGCAGGCCAGGATGCAACCCACGCCGATCAGGCCATTGACCAGTAGCACCCGGCGAAAGCCATGGCGGCGCAGCAGCCCGGTGGTGAACGGTTTCATCGCCAGGTTGCCGGCAAAAATCGCCAGCACCAGCAACCCGGCATCTACCGGCGACAGGCCGAAACCAACCTGCAGCAACAGCGGGATCAGAAACGGCAAGGCGCTGATCGACAGGCGGAACAAGGTGCCGCCGACGATGCTGGCGCGAAACGTGGCGATCCCCAGGGTCGCCAGCGGCAGCAGGGGTTGCGGGTGGCGCCGGCAGTGGCGCACCGACAGCCAGGTTAGCAGCGCGCCTGCAGCAACCAGGGCAGCGCCCGCCCCCAGGCTGCCACCGCTCAGCGAGCCCAGCATCTCCAGGCCGAGCAGCCAGGCCGCGCAGGCCGAGGCGAGGAACACGAAGCCCATCAGGTCGAAGCGGCGGGTTTCGCTGGCACGGGCGTTGGGAATCAGCCACCAGGCCGCGGCGATGGCGAGCCCGCCGAGGGGAATGTTCAGGTAGAAGATCCACGGCCAGGACAGGTGGGTGACGATCAGCCCGCCCAGCGGTGGGCCGAGCACCGGCGCCACCAACCCGGGCCAGGTAATCACGGCAAGCATCTTCACCAGGTCCTGCTTCTCGGTGGTGCGCAACACCACCAGCCGCCCCACCGGCACCATCAATGCCCCGCCAATGCCTTGCAGCACGCGTGCGGCAACGAAGGTTTCCAGGGTGGGGGCCAACCCGCATAGCCAGGAGGCCAGGGTGAACAGGCCGATGGCGCCGGCGAACACCTGGCGCGCGCCGAAGCGGTCGGCAACCCAGCCGCTTAGCGGGATGAATACCGCCACCGCCAGCAGGTAGGCGCT
Source organism: Pantoea sp. Ap-967 (assembly GCF_011752565.1). Taxonomy (GTDB): domain Bacteria; phylum Pseudomonadota; class Gammaproteobacteria; order Pseudomonadales; family Pseudomonadaceae; genus Aquipseudomonas. The sequence goes on along the minus strand of NZ_VWXK01000047.1, from coordinate 16,164 downwards.
GATGCCGATGTTCAGGCTCACCGGGTTCTCGGCAAAATCACGGGCCATCTGCGGCAACGCCGTGGCGATCACGGTGGCGTCGAGATTTTCCATGAAGAACGTGACGGCGACCAGCAGGGCGATCCAGGTGGCTTGGCGAGGGGTGTTGGGGGCTGCGGGGGTGGCCAAGGGTACACATCCTTCTGCAAATGGGGGCTCGTCGTGTGTGTGTGTGTAGGAGCGGGCTTGCCCCGCGAAGCAGGCACCGCGGTGGATGGCACCGGCTTAGCCGGTGTTCGCGGGGCAAGCCCGCTCCTACACGAGCCCTTTGATCATGTTCATCGCCGCACGCAGCGCCAGCAGGTAGGTTTCAACCCCAAACCCGCAGATCTGCCCGCGCACCACGTCGGCGAACACCGAATGATGGCGAAACGGCTCCCTAGCATGGATGTTCGACATGTGCACTTCAACCACCGGCGCCTCAAGAATGGCCAGCGCGTCACGAATGCCGTAGCTGTAATGGGTCCAGGCCCCGGCATTGATCAGCACGGCATCCACCCGTTGCTCATGGGCCAGGTGAATGCGCTCGCACAGGGCGCCTTCGAAGTTGCTGTGGAAGCTCTCGACCCGCGCCCCCAGTGCCTCGCCCAGCGCCAACAAGGCCCCGTCGATGTCGGCCAGGGTGGCCGTGCCGTACTGACGTGGGTCGCGTTTGCCGAACATGTTGTGGTTGATGCCATGCAGCATCAGCACCGTGGCAACCATGGGCTTACTCCAAGGGAATCGTCAGTTGATCGATCACGGCGCGCGTGCCTGGCCGCACCCCGCGCCACCAGGCAAAGGCTTCTGCCGCCTGCTCCACCAGCATGCCGACACCGTCGGCCAGGCGCGCCACGCCCTGCTCCCGGGCCAAGTCCAGGAACGGGGTGAGGCCTTTGCCATAGGCCAACTCGTAGGCCAGGCGGGCCTCGCCCAGCACCGCGCCCGGCAACGGCGGCAGCTCGCCGGTCAAGCTCGCCGAGGTGGCGTTGACCACGATGTCGAACGCCTGCCCTTGCAGTTCCTCATAACGGCTGATGCGCAGCCGTGGGTGATCGAGTTCGTTGCGCAGGGCCAGCGCCTTGGCCATGTCGCGGTTGGCGATCACCAGCTCGCGTGGGCCTGCCTGCAGGAACGGCAACAACGCCCCGCGCACCGCACCGCCAGCGCCCAGCATCAGCACCCGGCGGTTGCGCAGCGGCTCGCCAAAGTTCTCTTCGATGTCGCGCAGCAAGCCGATGCCATCGAAGTTCTCGGCCACGATGCGGCCGTCCTCGAATTTCAGCGCGTTGGCCGCCCGTGCCAGTTGCGCCCGCTCGCTGCGCCGGTCGGCCAGTTCGAAGGCGCGCAGCTTGAACGGTGCGGTGATGTTCATGCCCAGCCCGCCGCCCTCGCGAAACTGCAGCACCTGGGCCTCGAAACCGTCCAGCGTCCCTTCGATGGCGCCGTACGCCAACTGCTGGTGGCTGGCCTGGGCGAACAGGCCATGAATCAGCGGTGACTTGGTGTGGTTGATCGGCCGGCCGATCACTGCATAGCGGTCGCTCATCGTGCATCTCCGTGGGTAAACAGCACACCGTCTGCCTGCAGGGCCGTGATTTCTTCAGCGCTCAGGCCCAGGCTGGCGGCGATTTCGGCATTGTGCTGGCCAAGGTCGGGGGCCACTTGGTAAATCGTGGTGTCGCAACCGGAAAATCGAAACGGCAGGTTGGCCAGGCGCACGCTGCCATAGCGCGGGTGCTGCTGTTCGATGACCATGTTGCGCGCCTGGATCTGCGGGTCGGCCAGCACCTCGTCGATGCGCTGCACCTTGGCGCTGGGAATGTCGATGCCATCGAGCAACGCCAGAATCTCGGCCACCGGGCGCACACCAACCCAGTCGCGTACCACCGCCAGAATCGCCTCGCGGTGGGCATTGCGGCCATTGAGGCTGTGGTAGCGGTGGTCGCTGCCGAACCCGGGCGGGCCGCCGTTGGCTTCGAGCATGCTGGCAAAGCGTTGCCAGGCATCATCCACCTGGGCGGCGATCACCAGGTCGCCGTCGGCGGCGCGAAACACGCCGTACAGGGTCGAGGTGGGCATGTCGTGGCCGGTTTGCTGCGGCAGCACGGTGCCGCCGGACAGGGTGTAGCACTGCACCGCGTACTCGTGCATCGACACCAGGGTGTCGTACAGGGCCATGTCGATATGCTGGCCACGGCCACTGCTCACCCGGCCCAGCAGCGCCGCATTGACTGCCGCCACCGCATGAATGCCGGTGTACATGTCGCCCAGGGAAATGCGCAGCAACGGCGGCGCTTCTCCGGGCACGCCGACCATCTGCATGATCCCGCTCTTGGCCTCGGCGATCAGCCCGAAACCGGCACGGTGGGCGTCCGGCCCGGTATGGCCGTAGGCGGAGATCGAGCAGTACACCAGGCGCGGGTTGCGCGCCGCAAGCTCGGCGTAGCCCAGGCCCAGCTTGTCCAGTGCGCCGGGGCGGTAGTTCTCGATGAACACATCGGCCGAGTCGGCCAGGCGCTGCATGAAGGCCTTGCCGCGTGGGTCTTTCATGTTCACGCTGACGCCCTGCTTGCCCATGTTCAACTGCAGGAAGTAACCGCTCTGCTGGTCGTCCAGGGTGAAGGCATGCTGGCGGCCGGCATCGCCGCTGCCCGGCCGCTCCACCTTGATCACCTCGGCGCCCAGCGCAGCCAGGCAACGCCCCACGTAAGGCCCGGCAAGGAAGTGGCTGTAGTCGATGACGCGGATGCCTGCCAATGGCAATGCCTGCTTCATGCCTGCCCCCTGCGCGGCACCATCAGCCGGTGCTCGCCACGTTGCACGACTTCGCCGTGCTGGTTGATAAGCTCCGACGGCAGCACCACGATGCCCCAGCCCGGGCGGCTGTTGCTCGGGCGCATCGCCCCCACCCGCATGCGTACATGCAGCACGTCGTCGACCTTGATCGGCAGCACGAAGTCCCAGGTCCAGCCCAGCGACATGCCCGGCAGGAAACGGTAGTCGCACTGAGTTTTCAGGCCATCGGCGATCGACAGCCCGAACAGGCCGTGGGCCACCAGGCAACCGAAGTGGCTGGCCTTGGCATAGGCCTCGTCGACGTGCACCGGGGTGTGGTCGCCGGTGAGTTCGGCGTAGGCCAGGATGCGCTCGCGGGTCACGGTGTAGCTCGGGCTGATGCACTCATCGCCCTCGTGGGCATCGTCCCAGTATTTTTCCACCACGCTCATGCCTGCACCTCCTGCCGTGGGTCGATGGCCAGCGCCTGGTGCACGCTGGTGGCCGGCAGCGCCTGGATGAATTCGACTGCCAGGCCATCGGGCAGGCGCAGCCAGTTGCGGCCCTGGGGCATTTCACTGACACCGAAGCGCTGCGCGGCGGCCAACGCCGCTTCCAGGTCTTCGCACATGATGCCCAGGTGCGCCATGCGCCCTTCGGGCCCGGCGAAGTCCGGCTGGTGGATGAACTGCAGGCCGCCGAGCGTCCAATACTGCGCCGGCTGCTCGACGTCGCCTTGCACTTCACGCATGGCCATGCCGCACACTTCGCTGAAGAAACGGATATGCCACTGGATGTCCTTGACCCAGAACGCGACGTGTTCCAGGTACGCTTTTGGCGGGTTCATGGGTGCTCCCTTTTCTGGTGGTCGGCCATGGCGCGCTCGATGCCCTTGATACAGGCCACCAGGGTTGCGTTGACCGGCGTGGCCACGCCGTGGCGCTGGCCCCAGCGCACGACAGAGCCGTTGATGAAGTCGATTTCAGTGATCGAGCCCTTTTCCAGGCTCTGCAGCATCGAGGTGCGAAAGCTTGCCGGCAGGCCTTCGGCGGCCAGTGTCCAGGCCGCTTCGGGGCTGTTCAGGCTCAGGCGAATGCCAGCTTGCCGGGCAACGCTGATGGCCTCGGCCACGGCGGCCTTGGCCGTGCTTTCAAGCAGCGGCTCGCTGTACAGCTGGCCATAGCTGAGCATGGTGATGCCGCTCAAGGCGCCAGTGGCAACGTTGACCAGCAGCTTGTCCCACAGGGTGCCGAGGATGTTGTCACTGGCCGTGGTGGCCAGCCCGGCACCGTTGAAGGCGTCGGCAATGGCCTGCAACCGTGGCGTCAGTTGCCCGTCGAGTTCGCCGATAAAGGTCTGCTTGCCCGCCACGCCAGCGCGGATCGAACCTGGCCCGAGCAGCACGCCGCCGACGTAGGTCTTGCCGGCCAGCACCCGCTCGCGGCCCACCGCCTCGGCCAGGATATCTTCGTGGCCCAGGCCATTTTGCAGTGACAGCACAGAGGTGTGCGGCCCAATCAGCGATGCTGCTCCGGCGATGGCTTCAGCGGTGTGGAACGACTTCACCAGCACCACCACCAGGTCGGCTACGCCAACCGTTTCGGCGCAGGTCGCCGCCTTTACCGCCACCCTGCGCTCGCCGCGCTCGTCCTGCACGTGCAGGCCATGCTGGTTCATCGCCTCGACATGGGCGCGGCCTCGGTTCAACAGCCAGGTTTCATGCCCCGCCTCGCTCAAGGCCGCGCCAATGGCGCAACCCAGGGCGCCGGCGCCCAGAATGCAGATCTTCACGTCGCAAACCTCCTGTGGTGTGCAGCCACCTTATGCAGGAGGTCTTATTTGCGCTATACAATGGCCTCAATACAACTATTGAGATTCGCAATAATGGATGCACGCGAAGCACTGCCCGAGCCCAAGCTGCTGCAGCTGTTCGACGTGCTCTACCACTGCCGCAGCGTGACCCGCGCCGCCGAGCAACTGGGGCAGAGCCAGCCGACCATCAGCATCTGGCTGGGGCGCCTGCGCGAGCAGCTCAATGACCCGCTGTTCGTGCGCACCCCAGGCGGCATGGCCCCCACGCCTCGGGCCGAGCAGCTGATTGGCCCGTGCCGCGAGGTGCTGGAATCACTGCGCCGGCTGGCCGCCTGGGAGCCGCAGTTCATTGCCGCGACCGCCCAACGGCGCTTGCGCCTGTGCGTAAGCGATGCCAGCCATATCACCTTGCTGCCCAGCCTGCTCAACCACTTGCGCAGCCATGCGCCGGGTATTCGCCTGGAGGCCCTGCGCATCGATGGCAACACCGAGCGCGCGCTGGAATCGGGCGAGGCGGACCTTGCCATCGGCTTCGTGCCCTGGCTGGGCGGCGGCATGTACCAGCAAGTGTTGTTCGAGCAAGACTGGGTGTGCCTGAGCAACCCGCAGCACCCGCGCCTGGGCAAGGGCTTGAACCTGGCGCGCTACCGCGCCGAGGGGCATGTGCAGGTCAGTGCCGGCACCGGGCAGAAGCTGCTGGAGGCGGGGCTGGCGCGGGCCGCGGTCGAACGCCGGATCATGCTGGAGCTGCCGGGTTTTCTGGGGTTGGGCATGATCATCGGCACCACCGACCTGCTCGCCACGCTGCCCCGGCACATCGGCCAGACGTTGGCCGACATGCATGGGCTCAGGGTGCATGACTGCCCGTTCGAGGTGGAAGGTTTTACCGTCAAGCAGCACTGGCATGCCCGCTATCACCAGGACAGCGGCAACCGCTGGTTGCGCGAGGTGGTGCGCGGGTTGTTTGGCGTTGGTAGGAGCGAGCAAAGCTCGCGATGCGCCCCCACAGGCGGGCTCATGCCTTGAGGCAGATTGCGCTTGTCAGATCGCATCGCGAGCTTTGCTCGCTCCTACGGGCGGTGGCGCGCTGCCCGGCTGCGCCTTGCATCTGCCTGCCCATACGTGCAAGGGTAAAAAAGGAACGTCAGTCACCGGAAAAGGAAGATAAGCACCTTATGCTTGGAATCACACGTATCCATCGCTACGTGCGCCCATTGTCTGCACACCAAGCTGCAGCCAGTGGGCGTGACGTCAACGTCAAACGATGCGCCCGCATCAAAGCCACCCTTGCCACCCTCCTCTGCACCCCCCGCGCCGTCCCGCCCTACCTCTGGGTCACCCCCAAGCGCCCCCCTGCCGACCGCATGCCCCCGACCTGACTGCGCACACCGCAGCCATCCCATCTGCCTGGCCGTTAAAGGGTTCAGGGCAGCACGTTACACGCAACACAAGGGGCAACACCGCATGATCTTTTTTCACGGCAAGACCATTCACAGCGCCATCTTCGACATGGATGGCACGATGTTCGACACCGAGCGCCTGCGCTTCAAGACACTGAAACAGGCCTCGCTGGAAATATTCGGCCAGGCCTTGAGCGAGCAGACGCTGATCGGCTCCCTGGGCCTGAGCGCAAAGAAGGCCGAAGCCCTCGCCAAAGCCCACCACGGCGAACACTTCCCCTACGCGGACATTCGCCAGCGCGCCGATGAGCTGGAACTTGAATACGTGCGCAGCCATGGCGTGCCGATCAAGGCTGGCCTGCTGGAAGTGCTCGAACGCCTGCGCAAGTCCGGCCTGACCCTGGCCGTGGCCACCTCCAGCCGCCGCGCCATCGCCGAGGAATACCTGATCAACGCCAACGTGCTCAAGTATTTCGACATCACCGTGTGCGGCGATGAAGTCAGCCAGGGCAAACCCCACCCGGAAATCTTCCAGCGCGCCGCCCGCGCCCTCAATTGCCCGCCCGCCCAGTGTTTCATGGTCGAGGACTCGGAGAATGGCCTGCTCTCGGCGATCCGCGCCGAAGGCCAGGCCATCCTGATCGAGGACATCAAGCCACCGGCCACCGAGGTCAAGGCCGGCGCACTCAAGGCCTACCGCAGCATGCACGCCTTTCTCGCCGACCTCAGCGAATGCGTGCCCGACCTGGGCATGCCGGAACTGGCAGAGCCCTTCCCCTCGTCGTTGAACCAGTTCCGCGTCGGCATCCATGGCTTCGGCGCCATCGGCGGCGGTTACCTGACCCAAGTGCTCTCCCACTGGGACGGCTACACCCGGCCGTGCGAAATCATCGCCGCCACCCGCTCGCGCCTGCTCAGGGAGTCGGTCACCGCCTTTGGCCGCTACAGCGTGCGCTACGGCGCCACCGCCTTCGACCAGACCGTCGACAACGTGCGCATGATCGACATGGACGACGACCAGGCCGTGATCGACATGTACACCGCCGCCGAGGTGATCGGCATGAGCCTGCCCGAGCAGGCCATCGCCCACCAGGCCAAGGTCATTGCCCAAGGGCTGCTGCAACGCTTCGAGCGGCGCGGCCGCGAGCTGACCCTGCTGATCGTGCTGAACAAAGTCGGTGGTGCGGCGTTCGTGCGCCGGCAGGTACAAGCGCAATTGGCGCTGTTGTGCCCGCCCGGCATCTGCCAGCAAGTGCTGGAAAAAACCCACTTCGCCGAAACGGTGGTCAGCCGCATCGTTTGCAAGATCAGTAACGAGGCGCTGGTGCGCCAGTTGCGCATCAAGTCGCAGATCTTTCGCAACAGCCTGGAAGACGAACCGGCGGCCCCGGGTAAAACCACCACGCCCGTGCCCGAGTACGAACGCCTGATCGGCCATTTCAGGCCGTTCGCCCAGTCCAGCAGTGCCCTGAGCCAGTTGCACCTGGTTCTGTTCAACAGCGAACCGGACATGCCCCTGTATGTGGAACGCGGCAGCCCCTTGCTGGAACGGTTGCGCCAGGTCAGGACGGTGGCCGACATCACCCAGATCCAGGTGATCAAGAACCGCTTGTGGAATGGCCCCCATGCGATCATCGCCTGGTACGCCAGCGTGCTGGGGCATGCCTGGGTTGGCCAGGGCATGGGCGACGCCCGCGTGAGCGCGCTGGCCGAGCGCCTGATCCACCAGGAAGTCGCGCCCGCGCTGGTGGCCGAGTACCCGCACATGGCCGAGGTGGTGCGCAGTTTCGCCAGCACGTTCCTGGAGCGCTGCAAAACCTCGTTCAAAGACCCCTGCGCCCGGGTCGGGCGTGACCCGCTGCGCAAGTTGCAGCGCCACGAGCGCATCCTCAGCAGCATCGACCTTGCCCGCAAGCACGCCATCCAGGCACCGGCACTGGCCTTCGGCGCGGCCTTGGCGATTCACCACGCCTTGCGCTGCCCTGCCGGCAAGGACCGCGAGGCGCAGCGGATCAAGCAGCTGTACCAGGCCAGTGGCGAGCGCGTCGAAGCGGTGCTGACCTACAGCGGCGATTACAATGGCAAACCCTACCCAGGGCTCGACCCGATTGCAGACAAGCCATTGATCGACGCCATTGCCGCCAGCTTCCAGCGCTTGCAACAAGGCGTCGAGCCGCCGCGAACACGGGCTCAGCCCGTGCCATCAACCGCCTGATTGCCCCCTCAGCCAGCCAGCATCTCCCGCACCTGCCCCACCAACGCCTCCAGCGCGAACGGCTTGGTCAACACCCGCATGCCGGCGGGCAGGTGCCCATGGCCGATGGCGGCATTCACCGCATAGCCGGTGATGAACAGCGTGCGCAGCCCCGGCCTGAGCTCGCGCCCGGCGTCGGCCAGCTGACGCCCGTTCATCCCGCCTGGCAGGCCGACATCGGTAATCAGCAGGTCGATCTTCACCCCCGAGCGCAGGATCTGCATGGCCGCCAGGCTGTCAGCCGCCTCCATCAATCCATACCCCAGCCCGGCCAGTGCGTCGTTGAGCAGCATGCGCACGGACGGTTCGTCATCGACGATCAGAATTGCTTCGCTGCCGGGGCTGCCGGTCACCGCCTCGGCCGCGTTGCGCTCCTCGCCCTGCAACAGGTCGCCGTGGTAGCGCGGCAGGTACAGGCTGATGGTGGTGCCCAGGCCAAGCTCGGACTGCATGCGCACCTGCCCGCCTGACTGCTTGGCAAAGCCATAGATCATCGACAGGCCGAGCCCGGTGCCCTGGCCCAGTGGCTTGGTGGTGAAGAACGGGTCGAAGGCCTTGGCCATCACCTCGGCGGACATGCCGGTGCCGGTATCGCTGACGCTCAGGCACAGGTACTCGCCCAGGGGCATCTCCAAGGCTGCGGCGGCGTCCTGGTCCATCCCGCGGTTGCTGGTTTCAAGGGTGATACGGCCCCCCTCGGGCATGGCGTCCCTGGCGTTGATGCACAGGTTCAACAGGGCATTCTCCAACTGGCCGGCATCGACCAGGGCCGGCCACAAGCCCTGCCCGCACAGGGTCTGAAGCTTGATTTCAGGGCCCACGGTACGCCCGATCAACTCAGTCATGCCGTCCATCAGCACGTTGACATCGGTTGGGCGCGGGTCCAGCGTCTGCCTGCGGGAAAACGCCAGCAGCCGGTGCGTAAGGCTGGCCGCGCGGCGGGCGGCGCCTTGGGCGGCGTCCATGTAGCGCTCGATATCGGCCAAGCGCCCCTGGGCCAGCCGTGCCTGGATCATTTCCAGCGAACCGGAAATACCGGTGAGCAGGTTGTTGAAGTCGTGGGCCAAGCCTCCGGTCAGCTGGCCAACGGCTTCCATCTTGTGCGCCTGGCGCAGTTTCTCCTCGGCTTGCATCAACGCCTGGGTTCGCTCGTCAACGCGCTTTTCCAGGGTATCGTTGAGTACCTGCAAGGCGGCGGTCGCCCGGTCACGCTCCTGCGCGACGGTGCGCCGCTCAGTCACATCGTTGAAGAAAATGGCGATCTGGCGCTCATCCTGCCGCCCCACCTTCACGGCGCGCACATCGAACCAGCGGTCGAAGGTGGTGGCGTAACTCTCGAAGTTGGCAGGTTCCCCGGACTTGGCCACGTGCCCATAAATTTCGAACCAGAACGGCTCAAGGTCGGGGGCGTACTCGGTGACCCACTTGCCTTTCAGGTCGATGCCGGATTCCCTGGCGAAGGCCGGGTTGGCGTCCAGGAAGCGGTAGTCCACGGGGCGATCTTCTTCGTCGAACTTCACCTCGACGATGGCAAAGGCCGCCTCGATGGTATTGAGGATGGTGCGAAACAGCTCAAGGCGCTCCTGCAAGCGGGAATCGGCGGCGCCCGGCGCGATGAAGTCGAAATAGCCCAGGCTGGCCGGTGCTTGTTCAACCGATGGGGGTGGAGCAAGTGCCCGCAAGCGCATCACTTCGGCGATGAGCTCGTCACGGGTCAACGTGTTCAGGGAGTCGTCCCGAACCATCGCAGCGTTCCATGAAAGGGGTTGGAAAGAAGCCTGTCGCGGTTTGCAGCCTGTTCAAGATATAGCAGGCCGCTTGCCTGATGAAAACCCCAGGCCAGGGCGCCGTCAGTACGGGGCTTTGCTAACAGCACCAAACAGCAACAGATCCTGGTACTGGCCATCCTTCAAGAAGGCTTGCCGCTTGCAGCCCTCGGCAACCAGCCCTGCATTCTCCAACACACGCGCCGACGCCTCGTTGAAGCCGAAACAGGCACTTTCCACCCGATGCAACTGCAACACCCGAAAACCATGATCGACTACCGCCCTCGCCGCCTCGCTCATGTACCCAGCCCCTCGGTAGCCAGCCCCCATCCAGTAACCAAGGTGCCCACTGCGGTGACGCAGAGACAGTTTGAGATTGATCACACCGATCAAGCCCCCATCGCGCAGCTCAATAGCAAAAACCGGATTGCTTGCGCCGCTCTCGGTGGCCAAGGCGATATAGGCCTGAGCACACGCCAGCGTGTAGGGCGAAGGGAAATTAGCCGTGTGCGCAGCGATCAAAGGGTCGTTTCCCAATTCCGCCAAGCGCGGTGCCTGCTCAGCACGCAAAGGGCACAGCAGCAGGCGTGCAGTACGAATAACGTGGGTCATCAGCCGGCGTCCAAAGCCAACATCTTGCCTGCACGACATGACAATTTTGCCAGCAGCCGCGGCCCGCTCCTACAGGATTTGTGCCATGCAAATGAAAACGGCGCCCGAAGGCGCCGTGACAGGAAAGTCAACCAACCGATTTCAACAGCGGGCGCCCTTCGATGCGCTCAAGCATGGTCGCGCAATACCAGTCATCGAACTGGCATACCCCATTCTCGGCATTCTCCGAAAACGGCCCCGGCTCGTAGCTGGGCGACGAAACCCCGGCATGGGTACCCTCCACCAAGCGCCGATCCTGATCGTTGGTGGCCAACCAAACCTTGGTCAGGCGATCAAGGTCATAATCCACACCCTCAACCGCAGACTCCGGCACCAGCCATTTGGTGGTCACCAACGTTTCCCCAGGCCCGATCGGCAACACACGGAAGCTCAGTGCATGGTCACCGAGAAAGTGGTTCCAGGTAGACGGATAATTGAAATACAGCAACGCACCGATATCCGCCTCACCGCTCTTGTCCAACCGCCCCGCTACCGCAGGCTTGCCATCCATGGTGTAGCTCACCGCACCGGCAGAAAGCGGAATGCGCGTCATGCGAAAACGCCCCAAGGGGTCCATGTTCAGCCGGCTGGGCATCCCGGCGGCCTCGCAGCGGTCCCAGTGCGCCACCAGTTCCGGGTCGTCATCTCCGCCCACCCCAGCCACCGACAAGTTCTCGACGAAGGAATTGAGCAGTTCAGGGTGGGTGCCGTCGCAGTGGTAGCACTCACGGTTGTTTTCGAAGACCAGCTTCCAGTTACCCTTCTCGATCAGGTTCGACTCGAAGGCCACCTTCGCGTTTTCCAGGAAATGCGGCGCAATGAACGGGCTCACCGCCGCGCGGAAGCTTGAGAAATCAGGTGCCTTTTCCGCCACGCACACATAGATGTACGTGTGCACCACCTCCACATGCACCGTTTTCAGGCCATAGTTCGAGCGGTCGAAGTCAGCCCCCATGTTGCCGGCATAGATCAGGTTGCCGTCGAGCTCGAACGTCCACTTGTGGTAAGGGCATACCAGCTTGGCCACCTTGCCGCTGGCATGCTCGCACACCTTGGCACCGCGGTGCCGGCAAGCGTTGTGGAAGGCCCGTACCTCGCCCTCTTTGCCACGCACCACGGCTACCGGGTAATCCCCGATCTGCAGGGTGAAATACTGGCCGGCCTTGGGAATTTCAAAGGTATGCCCGGCAAATACCCAATCCTTGTGCCAGATATGTTCCAGGTCCTGGCGATATACCTCAGGGTCGAGATAAAGTTCACGCGGCAATACATGACGCGGCTTGCGCTGCTTGATCAGGCTGATAACGGATTCATTACTGTTCATTATTATCCTCCACGCACCGCTAGCCTCATCGCCTGGTGCACTTGACTGAAATATTGTTCTTGTTGGTAGCGGCTCAAGCCGATTAACGCGGCGGCTGGCGCCGGGTAAACTTGGACATCACCCACTCCTTCACCCGCGCGCAGGCCTGCTGGTTCGCCGCGTCTTCCTTGCACGCCAGGTAATGAAGGCTGTTGCGTAGCGTTACATGCTCTGGCACAGGCTTGACCAACTGCCCCGATGCCACCTTGTCCGCCACCAACTGGTCCCAGCCCAAGGCAATGCCTTGCCCGGCCAGTGCCATGTTGATGATCAGGGTGTAGTCGTTGGCCTGAAACACGGGCGGGCTGCCGGGCAGTCGTTCATCGATGTCGATATTCTGAAACGCCAGCCAAACCCGCCAGTCAACATGCTCCGCTACCCCTGCGCGGCCATAGGGGCTCAAATCAAGCAGCGCGGCATCCGGCAAGCCTTCCAACGTGGCAACGCCAGGGTGGCGCTTTACATAATCCGCCGAGCACACCGGGTAGATGACATCGTGGCAAAGTGGGAAGGCCTTGTACCCTGCCCCCACGTTGGCAAACTTCGAGATGACGATATCGGGTTCGACCCCCGGCTCTTTCGTCTGGAAGTTCTGCGTGGTGATCACGTTCAGCCTGATATCCGGGTGATCGGCAAGAAACGCCTGTATATGCCTGCTCAGCCACAAGGCCGAGAACGCCGGCGAGCAACACACCGTCAGCACCTGTGTGTCCGTGGGCGCGTTGCGAATCCGCTCGGCCGCCTGGGCGATATTCACGAACGATATTTGCGAGGCATCGAAGAAAACCGCGCCCTCGGCCGTCAGCTCCACGGCACGCCCCGCCCGCACGAACAACGGCGCATCCAGGTAGATTTCCAGCTCGCGCACCTGGCGGCTGATCGCAGCCTGGGACACGCACAGCGCCTCGGCGGCGCGGGTGAAACTGGCGTACTTGGCTGCAGCGACAAAGGCCTTCACAGCTCTTAAGGAAGGCATCTTGAGCAACAAGGTGTCTGGGTCAACGTGCCTGTGCGACATACTGCCTACCGTTCTGTAATGCCATCCAAGGCGCTGTGTTACCCCCATACTAGGCGGGGAAAAATTATTGTCATCGGCACAAAAATTCAATGCCGTATAACTTAAAGTTATGCGAAAAACATTTGGACTTTCGCCCCACGCTTTCCGTAGCCTGATCAGTAACTTCCGATAACACGAGGTTATGCAAAAACGGCTGAAAATGTCGTTGGCCCCCTCTTATTTCAACGCCGTATTCTTACTTTCAACTGGATGATTACGCCGTGCTCATCCTGCACCGCCTTACTTCAGTGAGTGGCTCAAGCCTTGCGTTTGAACTGCCGGGTGCCCCCAATGAAAACAAGTACAAGAACATTCAACCGCACGTTCGCCGACCGTAACCTGGGGTTCATTCGCCAGGCGCAAACCGAACAACCGGCCTCGCGGGTAGGCTTCCTGCTGCTGGAGCATTTCTCGTTGCCCAGTTTCACCCAGGCACTGGATGTACTGGTTACCGCCAACCTGATCGCGCCGGGCAGTGTTCGGGTGCATACCTTCAGCCATGACCATGCCGAGGTGATGAGCGACCTGGGTATTCCCATCAGGCCCGATACGCCGTTGACCGACATCCGCTTGGCCGACCTCGACTTCCTGGTGCTCTGCGGTGGATTGCGGGCGGCCAGAACGGTGCCGGGCTGGTTAGCGGCGCTGCTGAGGAAAATCGCCAGGCTGCCGATCACCCTCGGTGGCCTGTGGAACGGCGCCTGGTACCTGGGCGCGGCGGGCCTGCTGGACGGCTACCGCTGCGCCATCCATGCCGAGCAACGCACGGCACTGGCCGAGCGCGTGCCCCACGCCAACGTCTGCCACGACGCACTGGCCTTCGACCGCGACCGGGTCACCTCGGCCAGCCCCAGCGGCGCCTTCGACATGATGATTCGCTGGCTGGGCCATGGCCTGGGCGCACAGCTTGCAGGGGCGGTGCTCGACACCCTCGACGGCGACCAGAACAAGCACCGCAGCGTGCACAAGCCGCAGCAACCCAAGGTCAGCAAGCCGCTGCGCGAAGTCATTGGGCTGATGGAGGCGAACCTGGAGGAGCCCTTGAACCCGGTGCAGCTGGCCCAGGCCGTGGGGCTGTCGATTCGCCAAGTCCAGCGCTTGTTCAAGGAGCAACTGAACACCACCCCGCAAAAATACTACTTCCAGCTGAGAATCACCGAGGCCAGGCGCCTGATACAGAACTCCAGCGCCTCGATCTTCGATGTGTCCATTGCTTGCGGTTTCGTTTCCTGCACGCATTTCAGCCGGTCTTACCGGGCCTTTTTCGGGCACCCGCCTTCCCAAGAAATTCGCCATGACCTCTGAACCATGGCAGGGGCCCGACAGGCTCACGTCCAGCAGCATCCAATGATAAAAACAATGTGGAGATGTACTTGTGTCCAACCCAGCGTCGCCGCCTGTAAAGGCCATGTCCGACAAACAACGTAAATTCATCCTGAAGCTGACCGTGCTGATTTCAGGCGGCATGTTGATCGATGGTTTCATTCTCGGGGCCATCGGCATCGTGATGCCGGCGATCACCCACAGCTTGCAACTCTCACTGGCCTGGCAGGGGCTGATCGGCGCCTCGGCCCTGATCGGCATTTTCCTTGGTGGGCCGCTGGGGGGTTACCTGGCGGACAAGATCGGCCGCAAGCCGATGTTCACGGTGGACCTGGCGATCTTTCTGCTGGGTTCGGTGCTGCAGTTCTTCGTCACGGAAGCCTGGCAGCTGTTCGCCGTGCGCCTGGTGATGGGCATTGCCATCGGCGCCGACTACGCCATTGGCTGGCCCTTGCTGGCCGAGTTCGCGCCGGCCCGCCTGCGCGGCAAGCTGCTGTGCGTGCAGGAGGTTGGCTGGTATGTGGGCTACCTGGCGTCCTATGCCATTGGCTGGGCGTTGACGGTATCGAACAGCGCGAACTGGAACGTGATTCTGGGGCTGAGCACCCTTCCGACCGTGATCGTGCTGCTTGCCCGGCTGGGCACGCCAGAATCGCCGCGCTGGCTGATGAGCAAAGGGCGAACCGAGGAGGCGCTGGCCCTTGCCGAGCAGTACATGTCACCTGAAGAACGCGCGGACCTGGGCTCGACACAGGTAGGCCGCACGCTTGGGTTTGCCAGCCTGTTCTCCCCGGCGTACGCCAAGGCCACGGTCTTCGTCTCGGTGTTCTGGATTTGCCTGGTGACGCCGTACTTCGCCATTGGCACCTTCGTGCCCACCGTGCTCGAACAACTGGGCCTGGAAGACGGCCTGACCGGCGGGCTTGCGATCAACGCAATCGCCGTGGGCGGCACTCTGATTGCGGTGGCCCTGATCGAAAAAGTCGGGCGGCGCAAGCTGGCGATACCGCCGTTTGCCCTTGCCACATTGGCGTTGTTCATCGTCGCGTTTTTCTGGAATGTATCGCCGCTGGTGACGGTGGGCTGCTTCCTGGTCTTCTCCCTGGCCAACGCGGTGTCCACGACGCTGACCGGGGTTTACCCGGGCGAGGTGTTCCCAACCGAAATCCGCGGCGTGGGCGTGGGTTTTGCCACTGCGGCATCGCGTGTCGGGGCGGCGGCAGGCACCTTCCTTCTGCCGCTGTGCCTGGAGGCCTATGGCGTCACCACGACGGTGCTGATTGCAGGGGGCATCAGCCTATTCGGGGTGATCGTCACCTACTTCCTGGCCCCGGAAACCAAAGGCAAGCTGCTCAGCGAAACCTCCGCACCGAGCGCCGCTGGCCATGGCCTGCGCAGCGCCCGTGAACACGGGCGAAGAGTGGCCCGGACCTAAGGGTTTGCGCCAGCCCGGTAGGAGCGAGCGCAGCTCGCGAACACCGGCAAAGCCGGTGCCATCCACCGCGGTGCTTGCTTCGCGGGTCAAGCCCGCTCCTACAGGATTAAATTTGCTTTTGCTTTTGCTTTTGCTTTTGCTTTTGCTTCTAAGCGCACGGTAGTTCAGCAGACGCAGATTGCGACCTCAGGAGGCCGAACGGAGGTCTTGCGGAGGGAGGTGACGGGCATGGATGCCCGTCAAGCGCTGGGCCCCAGGATGGGGCCTGCAGCGCGGTCCTCCCGGGAGCAAGACCGGAGTGAGGGGA
>NZ_VWXK01000046.1 GCF_011752565.1 Pantoea sp. Ap-967 | reverse complement strand
TGCACGACAAGGCCAACGAGGAACGGCAGGACGTGATGAATCACGCCCAGCCCGGCGCACTGGACGGCAGCACCGCCGGAGTGTCGTGGAAGAAGTTGCCCGAGCAGGTCAAGCAACAACTGATCGCCGACGTGCAGAGCGGCAAGGACGTGGCGCTACCGAAGGACGCCCCGGCCAAGCTGAAACAACAGGCAGGCATCGAACCAACCCCGGCGCAGCGTTCGCGCAGCCGTGGCATGGATGCGGGCCTTTAACGAGAAGACGCGGCCGGACACCCCGGCCGCTACTGGACTACAGGAGTTACCCCAATGACCACATTGGTAATCGTTGAATCACCGAAGAAGGTTAAGACCATCGGCCCGATCCTTGGCGACCGCTACACCGTCATGGCCAGCGTTGGCCATGTGCGCGACCTGCCGCCGAAGGAAATGGGCATTGACCCGGTATCGTTCGCGTTGAGCTATGAAGCGACCGAGCGCGGCCGTAGTGTGCTGGCCAAGCTCAAGGCCGCCGCAAGGGATGCCGATGCCGTCATTCTGGCCACCGACCCCGACCGCGAGGGCGAGGCGATTTCGTGGCACCTTGCCGAATCGCTCAAGCTCAACAACCCGCAGCGCGTGACGTTCACCGCGATCACAAAAGACAAAATCCTTGCCGCATTCAAGGCCCCTCGGGCGCTCGACATGCAGCGGGTACATGCTCAGGAAGCGCGCCGCGCCCTCGACCGGATCATTGGCTATCGCGTCAGTCCGGCCCTGTCCAATGCTACCGGCCAACGGATCGGCGCAGGCCGCGTGCAATCCCCGGCGGTGCGTCTGGTCGTTGACCTCGAACGCACCATTGCCGCGTTCAAATCGACTCAGCACTACGGGGCCGAGTTGATCTTTTCCAACGACGACGCAACGAAGTGGAAAGCGCAGTTCGACACTAAGCCTCACCTTGCCCCCGGTGAAACCTATCTGCTCGATGACACGTTGGCCAAGCTGGCCGCCGCTGTCCGCAACGTGACCGTCGCGGAGTACAGCGACAGCGAGGAAGGCAAGGCCCCGAAAGCCCCGTTCACCACCTCGACCATGCAGCAGGACGCGGGCAAACGCCTCAAGCTCAAGCCGAAAGTCACCATGCAGCTTGCGCAGAAGCTCTACGAGCAAGGCGCGATCACGTATCACCGTACCGATGCGCCGAATATGGACGAGGAAGGTATTGCGGACATTGCCGCCTACGCGCAGAGCGCGGGCTTGAAGCTGGCCGACAAGCCGCGCAAGTGGAAGGCGAAAGACGGCGCTCAGGAAGGCCACGAAGCCATCAGGCCGACGCAGGCGGCGAACCTTGATTGTGGCGAGGATGAAGCCGAAAAAGCGCTGTATCGGCTTATCTGGCAGCGTGCCGTGGCTTCGCAGCTCGCCGACGCAATCTATGCCGTTCGTGCCGTGCGTCTCGCGGGTGACGCCGAAGGTACGCCGGTATCGTTCAAGGCCACCGGCAAAACGCTGGTTTCGCCGGGCTGGCAGGCTGTCTATGCCGAGGACGCGCCCGACGAAGACGACGAGAAGGACGAAACCAGCAGCAACCCGATCCCCGCCCTTGCCGTGGACGATGCACTGGTGGCCAGCGATGGCCGCTTGCTCACCAAGAAGACCAAGCCACCAGTCCGGTACAAAGAGCCTACCCTGATCGGAGCAATGGAAAAGCTCGGGATCGGCCGACCAAGCACTTATGCCGCGATCATGGACAACATTACGACCCGCGAGTACATCGTAGAAGACAAAAAAGGCTATCTGTCACCATCGAGCACAGGCGAAATCCTGCGCGATGGTCTGGTAGACCGATTCGCTTTTATTGACCTCGATTACACCCGTGGCCTTGAGGATCAGCTAGACCAGATCGCCGAAGGTCAGGCCAGCTATCACGACGTAGTTTCGGCCGCGTGGGCCTCACTGGATGACGAGCTGGCCAGCTTGGAGTCGGCCAACCTGCCGGTCGCACACCCTTGCCCGACCTGCGCCAAGGGGCTGCGCCGGATCAAGGGCGAACACGGGTTCTTTTGGGCGTGCTCTGACCGCGAGTGTAAAACCACCCTGCCAGACGCCAAGGGCAAGCCGGGCGAGCGCAAGGCACCGCCTGCGCCTACCGGCATAAACTGCCCGAAATGCGGCACGGAGCTGGCCCACCGGGTCGGCACAAGCAAGCCGGTCAAGCGCGGCATGAAGCCCCGGCCCTATGACTTCTACAGCTGCACCAGCCCTAAATGCGATGCGAAGTACAACACCGGCGCGGACGGCAAGCCCGTGTTCGGCGACGACGCACCGGCCGCGAAGGAGGCAAGCTAATGATCGGCTTTCTGGAAATGACACCTGACGAGCTGGCCACGTTGCCCGATACCGTCTTGCCACTGACCGCCATCGAGCTGCGTTCTATTCTGCTGGCCCTCGACGGCGACACGTTCGAGGCCGATTCCATCTATGGTGTTGGCTTGAGAAGCGCCGATGACAAGCTGGAAAAGATGATGATCGAGGTACGACTAAAGATCGGCCGTAGTCGCCGGGGCCTGACTGACGACGCCGCAGCCGAGTAAGCTAAACCGACCCACTCAGGGGGCCATGCCGGGAGGCTGGCCCCTTTGCTTTTCAGCCCGGAAATAGGAGGGTATATGTTCGAGAACTGGCGTCGTAGCCGTGCCATGCGGGCCGAGCTGCGCGAGCTTGACCAGAGCCAAAAGCCCGCCGAGCTGGCCAAGCCGGACGACAGCACCCCCGGCCGCCTTCTTTGGTGCCTGCCGGTGCCCGGCAAGCCTGATGCGTTCATGCGGGTGGATGCAGGCCAAGCCGATCACGACCGGTTTGTGGTGCCGGTCAACGCCGTAGCGTTCAATCGCCTATGGCTCTCCGGTGGCCTGACCTCACCCGGTCGGCCGGACGGCTGCCCGCTGCGCAAGGACATGCCCAGCGACTACAAGTATCGGCACGCCGTGGCAGGCTTCGCGGCCGGGCGTGAATCGCCGGTGCCGCTGGCCAGTGTCGCGCTTGAGCGCGGGCCAACCCCTTCGGTCAGATTCAACGACGGTGTGACCCGCACTCTTTGGCTGCTGGCCAACAACGTCGCCGCGTTCCCTGTCGTGATCGCTGGGGAGGACAACGCCAAGGTGCTCGCAAAGCTGGCCGGTACAGACGGCAGCATTATGCGAGCCTCAGAGGCGTTTCGATTGCCGGAGAAGGCCCCACAGAGCGCGCAAGAGCCGTTAGGCACCAAAAGGGGAGGGGCAGGGCAGGAGCAGGCGCGACAGGCCCCGGAGAAGGCCCCGCAGGCCCACAGGCGGCCGCCGCGTGATCGCGGCATGGGGATGGACTGACCAGACAGCAAAAAGCCCCGTGTTGGGGCTTTTCGTTATCCGCGTGCTGGTAGTGGGTGATCGGGTCGCGTTGGGCTTGCGCAGGGCGATGCCGGATGATTGGGGTTGGCTGCTATCTCAGCGCACCGCGCCTCATAAGCCGCCTGATCGGCGGCTTTCTGTTGGCGCTGCTGCCAGACACCCGCGACGATAAACACGACGAGCAAAACGACCTTTGTGGAAGTTTTCATGTTGCGCTGTCCAGAGCGAACCAGCGCACGGCGACTTGGGTGGTCAGGCGTCGATAGATTTCCTCCTGTAGCTCAGGCGATGCGGCCGCGAGTTCGTCTTGAATGTCGTCCCCGTCGTTCATCACCTCAACGCTGACCAACAGGCCATACTTGCGGCCGAACTGGCGAAGGTGCCGAAAGCGCATTAATTCATCCTCGCTCAGCATGGCGAAGTTCTTCCCATGCAGACCCTCGGCCAGCTCGGCCACTTCGAGAATTTCGTTACTCGGGCGCGACCGGAAGCTGGGGGGGACGACCGTTGCAAAGGGGGCGATCTTGCTAAGGTCATAGCGCTTTACATCGCCGGTGCCGAAAAAGTCTGGCATGACAAATGACCTGCCGTTGCGCGTCGACGCGAACATCACGCCATACTCGACCTCGATCTTTGCTTGGGCGCGAGCTGTCGTGTACGCCTCAGCGTTCGTCTTGAACGCGGGTAGCAGCGTCTCGATCATGTCGCAGACTTGGCCTATTGCGGTGCGGGAATGCCGTACACGTTTTAGGACGTGGTTCGACACCCCGCTGCTGTTGACCGTGGCCTGTTTGTGCAGGGCCACGAACTCACGCCATGCTGCGCAGTAGACCTCATAAAGCTGATCGTTGGTCAGCGTCAGCGTGTGCTCAGTCATTCCGGCGATCCTCACGGACTGGTGAAACCAGCTTGTTGATGAACTTGTTACCCGCTTCTTTCGGAATGGGCCGCGCAAGGGCTGATATTGCCTGTTGTTCTCGGTCGATCCACTCAAAGACTGGGGAGAACTCAAGGCCGCCACGCTCGCGGGTGACGCGGTGCAGTTCGGCGTAAGCGTCATGGTCTACCGGCTCATAGTCAGTCAGTAGATTGTCCAGTGATTCACCCCACGTCTTCGCAAACGGCGCGTAGTAGTTGACCAAAACCGCAGCCGCCAACCCGCTACCCAAAACTACCGGGACGCCGAGCTGCACCACCCCGCCAGTAATCATGGCGGTCACAGTAGCGGCCACAATGGATGCAGCCATGCGCGGCCCTAATGTCCCTTTTTGCGCGCTGATCGCGGCGTTGCTGATCTTCAACAGTTGCCGCCGTTTGTCACCGAAGTTAGTCATCCTTTCTACCTCTACTTATCAGTTGTTTGGTTGCGCAGCCGCCCAGCGTTCCGCGCCGTTGTAGTCGTCGCCGCCTTCGGCAATGAACACCTGCCCGGACACGTCCACCGCGTAAGCGCCGGGGCGTTCGTGGTTCGCATCGCGCAGTTCATTTTTCCAGCCATACACAGCCCCTTGCCAGATCAGCACGACCCCGCCCGGGTTTTCTTGGTTGCCGTCGCGCCATTGGCTTGCGACCTTGCGAATAGCGTCAGTCATTGCAGTAACCCTCAGTTGGCCAGCTCGAACGGTGCGCCGTCGCAGTCATCACCACCGCACAGCAGCTTCAAGCCCGGTTTGCCCCATGCCTGCGCGCCGCAGTTGGGGCAGCGGTATTTGTCTCGGTTCGACTTGTTGCCCGGCGCGACAGGTTCGAGCATCCCGCCGCCCATGTCGTCGCCGTCGTCGTCATCGTCACCGCCACCCCCGGCCTCGCCGAAGATTGCCGCAACCTCAGTCCCGGCAGGCGGGTGCCGGTCGAACCATGAAATGCGAAAGTCAGTACCCAGCAGTACATCAGTGGCTTGCATGAACGGCCCGCCGTCAATGGCATAGTCGGCCATCTTCTCGCCGGTTTTCTTGCCGCCCGGCTTGCCGGTGCTGGAAGGCATCAGGCCGATGGCTTCCATCTTCTCGGCCCATTCCTTGTTGTGGTAGCCGCGTCGGCCCGGCTCGCCGAAATGGAACTGCCAGAGGTGCGCCATTTCATGGACGAGCGTTTGCAGAATCTCCAGCAGCGGGACGACACCAAAGTAAGACGGGTTCATGGCGATTTCATCGGTCATCGTCTTATCGTGCTTGTTGCCAAACCGGCGCGACGAGAAATAGCCGTAGGTGCGTTTTTCGCGCTGCATGGTGATAAGGCAGAACGGCAGCTTTCCGTCAAACAGCGCGTTGTTGTAGTGGACGTAGGCCGCTTGCAGCTCGGCATACGCCTGCGTCGTGGGATCGAGGACGGCAACCATCATTCACCACGCATAAGCTGTTCGCGCTCTTTGGTCAGCCGTGACAGCCAAACCGTAGCGCCCAAAAACACCGTCGAGGACAGCGCGAACCCCGCGACCCCGACAAACAGATACGTGCGCTCAAGCGCAGGCGGCACCGAGCCAGGCGCTGGCGACAGCAGCAGCCACAGCAGTGCGGACACCAAAGTAAAGATCAGCACGACCAAAGCCCGGCGGCGATGTTTGCGAAGTGATCCCGCGAAGTCGTCCAGCAGGATCACTTTTATCTCTCGAATGTCGTTTTGATTGTTGTTGCTCATCCGCCCTTCCCTTTGGTGCCCATCGTTTTGTGTTTGCACAGCCCATGCTCGGCCATGACGTATTCCAAGGCCATGCGCGAGTAGTCACCACCGCCACACGGGCGCACCCGGCCTTGCTCGATCAGATACAGCCCCAGTATGTGAAGCTGACGAACCATCCTTTCCATGTCGGCCGTATCGACCGGCTGTTGCATCGCTGCAAAGGTCATAACCGCATCCTCTCACATTTGGATTGCACAATCCAAATGATAGCGAAAACACGATATTTAGCAAGTCCGCAAAACGACCGTTTGGCGGACAGGTCGAAATTGTCCGAATAAAAGACGTTGCAGACGTTTGACGGACACGTTAGAATAACGGACAGAAAGCGGACAAATGGAGAGGTTCACATGCAGAAGGCAACAACCATCACCACCATCGACCTGACCCCGACTTGGGGTGAGGTCGGCAACATCGTCCGCCGCCTGATCCAAGGCGGTGAAACCAAAGCCATCGAGCAGATGGATAGCGAGCTGGCCCGCGCCTTCGCTGCCTGCGAAGCTCTGCAAGCGATCCAGAAAGACCTGCCCGACGATCTGCGCGAGAAAGCGTGCGCAATCATCGACGCGGAAATGACCAAGCAGGGCTACAACCCCAACGCCAAAACCAAAGGAAAGGAGTCGCACGAATGAACGCCCAACAACGCCAAATGATCGAGCGCCTGATTGCTCGCGAAGCCATCAAGGGCCTGATCGCCGACGACTACAAAATCTCGGTGTTCGATGGCGAGCAAACCACGCTCAAGGACAGCACCGACGCCGCTGCAATCGAAGCGGCAATGTTCACCACTGACGAAGACCAATTGCACGTCACGCATCAGCACGTCGGCGAACAGGGCTGGGTGCTGTTCATCTACGGCAACGATGGCCACGACGTGATCGCCGATAACACCGTGAACATCGAGCCAGCGCTGAAAGGCGCAAGCGAACTGGCCGACAAAATCGCCGCCGAAGACCCGGCCACCTTGGCGCAGGTACTGGCCAATCTGGCGCAAGACTTGGCCCGCGAGGATCACTTGCCAGCCGAGTAAGAGATTTCGGCCAGAACGGCCGGAAGGGATGCCGGGTAGTGGCTGCAACCGCTACCCGGCGTTTGGACAAGCCAACTTGAGGAAGCCGCTATGTCCGAGCAGGAAATTACCACAGTTAAGGGCCTGACCGCATCGCAGATCGGCCACCCGGCCCACCGGGAGCTGCTGAAACGCTACGCGGGTGAAGTTGCGCCGCCGTGTGTCGCAGAAGCACTGATGAAAACCCTTGATCCCAGCCGCGCCGGTCGCGTCTGGCAAGTCAAATAATGGAAGGAACCACCGCGATGCTTATCCACCTTGTACCTCGCCTTTTGGCCTGTCGCGTGAACGAGCCAGTATGTGAGCTGATCGACTTTCACTGCCCTGCGCTGGGCTTGAATCTGCGCAATGGCGTTGACCTGATGGCCAAGCGGCCTTACCGCAACAAGCACTATCAGGTCGCGTGCCGCAAGATCGGACAGAAGGCCATGAATGGAATCCTGATCGAGACGACCGAGCGCGTGCGAGAGTTCACCACGATCACCCGTTGGGCTGTCGGCGGTGATCGCGTCGTCAATCATCAGGTGCAGTATTTCGTTCTCGATGACGAGCTTGATGCCATCAGCGAAGACATGATGTTTTGGTACGCAACGGGCGATGGCCGGTGGACCCGGCGCTGGCCGGAAGTCAGCCGCCAGTTTTCCCCCGTGCAGATCGAGCCGTGCATGGAGCTGCGCACCCGCGACCGCAAAGCGCACAGCGCTGATCGCTTGAATGCTCGCGGTGAAGTGCTGGAGCGATCCGAGGTATTCCAGATGCACACCATTGAGCGGGGCCGGATCGTGGAGAACGTCACCTTTCACAACGGCCGTATGCCGAGCATCGAGCACGCATTCCGCGCCTCGATCTAACCATTAACCACAACAGCCGCCGGATCACCGGCGGCATCAGGAAGCGAACCATGCCCAACAGAAGCCAGCCCAACAGCACCGGGGGCGACAATGCGTGATCCGCGAGACAACAGCACGGCCAGCATGGATATGTCCACGCTGATCGGCTACGCCCGCGTTTCGACCGCCGACCAGTCGCTAGACATGCAGATCGAGGCGCTGAAAAGCGCCGGATGCCATCAGGTTTTCACCGACGTGGCCAGCGGAGCCAAGGCCGAACGGCCGGGCCTTGAAAAAGCGCTTGAGTACCTGCGCGAAGGCGACACCCTTGTGGTGTGGAAAATTGACCGCCTCGGCCGCTCGATGGCCCATTTGGTGCAGACCGTAGACGAGCTGCGCGAGCGCGGCGTAGGGTTTCGGTCGCTGACAGATGCCGGGATCGACACGACCACGCGCAATGGCAAGCTACTGTTCAACCTGTTCGCCACGCTCGCCGAGTTCGAGCGCGACTTGATTAGAGAGCGCACCAAGGCCGGGTTGGCCAGCGCGTCGGCCCGTGGCCGACACGGTGGACGGCGGCCGGTAGTGACACCGGCCAAGCTGGCAAGGGCGCAGAAGCTCATGCTCAAGGACGCAGACGGAGGCAAGGGCCTAAACGTCCGCGAGGCGGCCGCCGCGATCAACGTAGGCAAAACAGCTTTGTATGAAGCCTTGAAGGAGGCGGAAGCAAACAGCAACACACAGCAGGGCGACGAATAGGGCGGCAGGTGATTTTCCCCGTTCGTTGGCCTGCTGATCGGCCAGTGTAGCGGCTGCGCAGCATTGCAACGCTTGCAGCGTCCGCCACTACGTTTCGGCCCGAAGGGTGCAATGCAGCTTTATCAGCCGCTGACCACATGCCGACAGGCCAACAACCGAACGGAGAAAACACCATGACTACCACCGCCCTTTACTCGACCCTTTACCGCGTGCGCGGCCTGACCCGCACCGTCGCCAAGGCTTTCGCTTGGCTGTTTGGCGTACAGCTCGCAGTGCTGTACGTGCTGGCCACCGTCGCAGATGCGCCGCTGACCAGTCTTGCAGGCCCCGGCCTGCGCTTCGCGGCCGCACTGGCCGCCGTCGTCATCCTTGCCCCCCGCGTCTTCAACGCGGTGCTGGCATGGATCGCCGCCAAACGCCGGGCCTGATCGGCTCGGCCTCGACACCAAAAAGGAAGGTTCCGATGGCTACCGCACCCGATGCAACCAATATTCTGGAAGTCGCCCACCCCATCGCCGACACGGCGCAGTCGGTGACTGTTGCCTGTCCATATTGCGGCACTGCCAACGCGCTCAAAGCAGCGGATTGGCAGGTGAACGAGTCCGGCCACTTCGTCATATCGGACGTGGCCACGTTCGGCACCACTTGCCCGAGCTGCAACAACACGTTCGCATTCCGACCGCTGTCACAGGCCGACCGGCTGCCCCAGCTCCCCGAGGGGCTGCGCACAGCGCTGCACGTCGTTAGCCAGAAAGGCATGACCGGTAACAAGTCGTGGGTGCTGCGCGACCTCGCCACCGATCAAGCCTACGAACTGACCCCCAGCACGATTGCCGGGTGGCAGATCCCCGTGGGCGACCTCAGTAGCCCCGGCATCATCGTGACCATGCAGCCCGAGTGCGTGACATTGGAGCTTCGCACCGGCCAGCTCTATCGCACCGCGCCGCCACCTAGCGGTTTGCGCGCCGCGTCAAGAGGTAAAAGGGCATGACTGGCGAGCGACGGGAACGGATCGAGCGGGCAGAGAAGCACGTCAATGAACAGCTCAGCTACGGCGGGATATTTCCCCTCAACGGGCCTTTCGGTAAGACGCTGGAACTCCGTTATTGGGATGGTGATTTGGCAGACGAGATAGGCCAGATGCGCCGCCTTGCCGATGCTCTAAATCAGCTCGCAGATGCACTTGAAACCGAAGCGGATTAAATCGAATGCGCCGGGCCTCGCAAGCCCGGCATTTTTATTAGGGGGCCACATGGCCAGAACCCGGATACACCTCACCCCGGCCGAAGCAGAGGCCAAGGGGTGGCTTTGCTGTAAGCACCTCAAGGAGCGCCACCGCCTCATGCCGGGCCTAAGCACTCGACCCGTTGGCAGCGTCTGGCAAGGTCAGGGCGCTTATGACGTGTACGATCCAGTCGATTGCGTGCCGTGGCGTTGGGAGCCAGGCCCTGCCCAACTCCGTCGTCAATCGGTGGCCAAGCAAGCCAAAGACCTGATCGGCGGCGAGTGTCTGACCATCGACACCGAAACCACCGGCGTCGGCGACGATGACGAGGTGTGCGAGATAACGATTCTCGACGTGACCGGCGCGCCGATCCTCGACACGCTGATACGACCGACCCGGCCAATCTCGGACGAAACGAGCGCGTACAACGGCATCACTAACGCGATGCTGGCCAGCGCGCCGAGCTGGCCCGAGGTGGCCGAGCAGTACGCGGCCATCGTCGCTGGCCGGACAGTGGTTGCATACAACACCGCTTTCGACGTTCGGTTGTTGCGGCAGACCCACGAGCGCCACGGCCTGACTGCGCCGACGTTCTCGACCGCCTGCGCGATGCTGATGTACGCCGCATGGCATGGCGAATACGACAGCAACCGCGACCGCTGGAGGTGGCTAAAGCTGATCGACGCGGCGACCGAATGCGGTGTGGCAGAAGATGGCGCGCACCGCGCCCTCGCCGACGCACGCATGACGCTGGGTGTGCTGCGCTACTTGCAGCGCTACACGAACGGACGGCGGCCGCCCCGGCCGAAGGTGGCCACCGTCCTGCAGGAGACTTTGCCCCCTGTTTTGGATTGTGCAATCCAATAGCGCGCCACTGCCGCGCCGGTGATCCCGGCGCGCTGGCCAACCTCCCCCACCCAGTACCTACACGCACGCCGGGCTGCATTGCAGCCCCATAGCGGCGATTTCCCGCCCTTCCCTATGGCATCCTGCCGCTTGCGCGCCTGCGCCGCTTAGCGGCCTTTCTACGGGCAAAGAAAAAGGGCCTCGCGGCCCTTAGTGGTACAGCTCAACCGGCATGGTTCACCGTTTCGGCTGCATGTAGTGGTGGCCCTATCACGGGCCGTTGACGCCCCACGCTTCATCGAAATAGGACGGCTCGCCCTCGGCCGCCGCGACGTACTTGAACGAGTAGCCGAAATCGTCGTCTTCCTCGCGGCCGACGTTTTCGCCAGCCTTCAAGCGCGCAAGCACCGTTTCCAACTGGCTGATAATGGCTGCCCGGTCGCTATGCCGGGTGCCTTGCAGGTAGATGGCCACCTGTTGGAGCGGATAGGCGTGCTCGATCCAGCTTTTGCTAACCATGTATCCCCCTTGCAGTCTCTCAAAGTGAAAGGGCGACCAGATCGGCCGCCCTGTTGGTTACAGCGATGCGCCTTGCCCTTTTGATGCGGTACGGGCCGCGACGTTGGCCGTCTGCGCGTTGCTGGCCACGCCCTTGCCGTTGGCATAGGCCACGGTGTAGCTGCGACCGTCTACGATCTTCTCGCCCTTGGCTTCCAGCTCAGCGAAGGCCGAGCGTGGGTGTTCGACCACGCCCTTGCCGGAAAGCTGGTAGACCGCCTTGCTGTCGCTGAACAGCACTTGGCCAGTGAAAGATGCGTCTTTGCCGGTGCTGCCCTTGGTGGCTTCGGCGAGCTGGTAGATACCCTTTGGCAGCCCGCTTTCGGGCAGCACCTTGACCGTCATCCAGTCGCCTTTAACCACTTGGTCAATCTGGCGGCTGCCGTTGAGTACGCACACCTTGCGCGATCCCTCGGGCATCATCTTGACCGGCGGCGGGGTTGGGTTTTTCCAGCTTGGGGCTTGGTTGTTCGCCATTACTTTGTACTCCTTACGTCATAAAAGCGGCCGCGAACGGCCGCGCCCTCAGTAGCAGCCTTTGCCGGAGTTTCCGGCCATCGGGTGACCTTCCCACGTCGGCAGGATAATGTCCTTGGTCACCATGATGTTGAACTCGTAACCCGGACGGATTTCGAGCGTCGGCTGAATGTTCATGTTCTTCTGCGCCATCTGCATACCAATCTGGCCCATCTGCTGGCCCAGCGACCCGGCGATGATTTGCGAGCTGCTGTAGTTCTCGCCGTTGCTGGCCTGCGGCTGCGAGAGCTGGATACCGGCCGAGAAGACCGACAACAGCAAGCCGCTGCCGAAGATGCGCAGGTAGTGGTTATCGACCAGATCGTTGAAACCAGCGTAGCCGCCCATGTCGGTGCCCGGCATGTTGTCAATCGAGATTGACGAACCGTCCGGGTAGATGATCCGACGCCACACCGCGAGCGCTCGGGTCTGACCCAGCGTCACGCCGCTGTCGTAGGTGCCCACGACGCGGGAGCCGGGCGGGATCAGGCATTGGGTGCCGGTCGCGCTGTCGTACACCGGTTCACGAACCTGTCCGATGATCTGGCCGGGCAAATCCGAGTTGATGCCGGAAATCATCACGCCGGGAATCACCCAGCCCGCTTTAACTTCCTGCGACGGCGCGATGGCTGCCTTACGCTGGCGAGCCAAATAGACCTCGGCCTCTGGTGTGTTGGCGAGGAACGCAGCCTTGCGATCCTGCTGGTTCTCGGCCGCCATGCTGCCGACGCCCATGCCACCCATTCCGCCGGCGTAATCCATCCCGCCGGCACCCATGCCACCCATTCCGCCGGCACGACCAGTTGCAGCCGCGTAGCGGTTCATCAGTTCGTCAGCGCTTAGGCGGCCCGAAGCCGCTGCTTGCTGCGCTCCGGCCGCGTTGTTCGCGTTGGCGTTGCGGTCGTTCTTGCGGCCCATCTCTACCGACGAATCAGCATCGAGTGACTGCATGGCCATCTGAAAACGGCGATCCTCGACCTGCTTGATTTTCTGCAAGCGATCCTGCATCGCCTGCGAAATCTGCGGCTGACCTGATCCCGAGTTCTGGCCACGGCCGCCACGGTCTACCGGCGCACCGCCCTGCGGTTGCGTGCCACCAGCCTGCGCCGTATCAGTTGGCATTTCCGGCGGTGCTGGAGGTGCCGAAGCGTTTGGCCCCGGCTGCACTGGTGACGTGGCCACCGCGCCCACAGTGCGCGTTTGCCCTGCACCACTGGCGGCCGCCATCTGTTGCTGTTGGCGGTCGTACATGGTGTAGGTGACACCTATCACAGCCAGCGCAACGACACCGCCGACAATGGCCAGCGGCAGACGGTTAAGGCGGCGTACCCCCTTCCCCCTTTTTGGTGCCGCCAGAAAGTCGGGCGATGCGCCGTCGTCGCGCATGTCTGGATCGTCGTCTATCGGCGGCTCTTGGCGGCCATTGGCCTTGTCGTTGTGATGCTCTGCATCTTCCAACGGCAGATCGGTGCTTTGGTCGTTGTCTTTGTTGTTCGTGCTCATTACTGGCCCCCTCGAACCGTGAACGGAGCGCCCGGCAACAGCAGGCCATTAGAGCCGCGAGGGTAGTAGCGGCTCGCCTCGATGCCCTGATACTGCAAGCGCATCAGTACGCCGCTATCGAGCGGCGAAGCGAGGTAACGCAGGGCGATGCCTTGACCAGCCGGGTGGCCGGTTTTCGGGTCAACCAGCGTCACGCCATAGCCCCGCGCGCGCAGGGCTGGAATCATGGCCGCTGTCAGGTGGTCGTGATCCTTCGCGGCCGGAGGATCGAGCACAAGCGTGGTGCGCGCAGGCGGCAAGGCGTCGGCCAGATAGGCCACTGCCTCGCGTGACAGCGTTTGCGAATCGGCCGCGGAAACGGTGGATTCAACGTAGGACATGGTAGGCCGAGAGGTTGCGCAGGCGCTCAAAAGCAGCGCCGTGGCAACCGTGGCGATCAGTTGGAAGCGGGCCATTTACTTGCCCCCCGTGCGGGTAATGGTGACTTCGGTTTGATCGCTGCCGACGCCGACGATCAGCGCGGCCTTGTCGATCACCTTATCAACCACGTAGCGATCGCCGATCGGGCGATAGTTGATTAGCTTGGTCGGAGCCTTCGAGAACCATCCGCCCTCACCCTTGGCCACCAGTGCCGGGGCCTCGCCGCCAAAATTCGCGGACGGGAATTGGATATAGGTTTTCGACCCGTCGGTGTAGACACGCACCGGCTTCCAGCTCGGGCTATCGCCGCCGACCTTGAACCCGAAATCGAGGTTGGCCAGATTCTGGCCGGTCGGCATGGTGTTGCTGTAGGTCTGTTTGGCGTGACGCTCGCGGTAGGAAGCCCATGCGCGTTCCATGTCATCCGGGTAGTCGAACGACAGAACCGGTATCCAGTCTTTCGGCTTGCTCACCAGTTTGATCGAATACAGGCGGCGGTCAGTGGTTACGGTCAGACTGGTGCTCAGGCCCACGTCCTTCGGCTTGACGACCAGCACGGTAGCTTCACCCTCGGGCGAACCCATCGTGGCCGGGGTAATCGTCCAGCGCGGTTTATCGCCTACGTGCAGATCGTTCACCACTTCGCCCGCCTGCAACACGATGTTGCACGGCTCCAGCGGCGCGCACACAAGGGTCGGTTGGGTGGCACCAAAAAGGTACTTCACACTGCCGTCAGGGCCACGCACGGGGCGATCAGGGTGTGCCATCCATTGCTTGGCCAGACGCACGCCTTCGGCCTCTTTGGCGCTCAGCTTGACGCTATCCGGGGCAAACATCGGGATCGGTGGCAGCGCCTCGCCTTGCGGGCTAGTAGCCAGCGCGGGTACGTCTTGAGCGAACACCGGAACAGCAAATGCGGCAACCGCAAGGCCCGCAATCCATTGAGTCTTTTTCATAAAGGTCACCAGTCAGATCAGTTATTACGAGCGGGCCAAGAGAAGCTGCGGACGTACATGCCCGTAGGGTTCGCCATTAGCTGCTGTTCGCTCACAGGTTGAGCCAACAGAACGTTGGCCGTCAGTTGGTACGTGGTCGGCTGTCCGATCACCTTGCCGGAAACGCGGTTGTGGCGGGTTTCCGTCCACTCGACCAGCCACGTATCCCCGGCCATGTTCACCGGCGTCTGCACGGAGACTTCTACGGTTTCCTCGGCTGCGCGCTTGTATGGGTCATTGGTACGGTGATAGTTGGCCAGCTCGGTGAAAGCGGCACTATCTGGCAGGGTCATCGCATAGGTGTAATCGACCGCTTTCTTGGTTGCCTTGTAGTCGGCGTAGACCGTGCGCGCACCAATCACCCAATCCTGCAACGCCCGACGAACCTGTTGGGCCTCGGGCGTTTTGTTGGCTTGGTCAGCGCGGAAAATCGAGCTGATCGCGCCCTGCTCGGTCAGGTTGACGTAGTAGACCGCGATCTTTTCCGTGGCCACCTGATAGAAGTTCATGCTGACCGAAATGATGGCGAAAACGCCGACGACCAGAGCCGCCACACGCCAGCTATTGGCGTTCTTCACCACATCGCCGTAGCGTTCGTTCCATTCGCGCCGTGCGTTCAGGTAGGGCGTGCTCGGCGGTGACGCTTTCGCGCTCGCGTCGGCCCCCTTCCCTTTTTGCTTGCCTTTGTTTTGCATGGTTCAGTCCGTCCGTTTGATAGTCTTTAAACGATATTATTGGCCAAAGTTAGCCCCCCTAGCAAGCGCTAGGAGGGCTTTTTTTTGGGGTTACGTGCGGTCTTTTCTGCGCTGTCGTTCCGTCTCTTCGAGGTCATCCCACATATCGCGGGAGCGTCGGTTTCCAAGGAGTGGAACCCGACTAAGCGAGCGAGCGATACCGACAAAACCGCCGCCCAAAGGCCCCAGCAGACGGCTGGTGAATTGCTGACCTTTCGTCACCTTGGCGTCGATCTTGTCTAAGCGATCACCGTAGCCACGGCTGCGCAGCCACTGGCCAAGCGCCCAAAACCCGATACCAGCGAGGAACATGCCCCCCAACATCACTACCGCGAGAAGTGTGCTCATGGGTCAATCCTCCCCTTTGGTGCCGGGGTTCGTGCTGCCGCCGCTCGGTGGCGGAGTGTCAGCCGGACGGATCACGTTTTGCGGTTCGCTGGGGGTATCGGAGGCCATGGACGGTGCATCGCCGCTGCCGCTGTCAGGGGTTGGCTGCGGCTTGCCGTCGCCCAGCGACAGACCTGCCGCGCTTTCCATGCCCGGTACGGCAATGGCAGACATGAGGCCCGCCGCCTTAGTCAGACCCTCGGCGACCTGCCGCCCGCTCATACCTTTGCCACTCGAAGCGGAGTCGCCGCCCTGCCCTTCGCTTTGCTGCGCCGGTGCCGAACTGGACGAACCGCCGTCGCCGCTCGATGCCGGGGCGGCCTGCGGGCTGGCAGAGCCAGGTTTTGCTTGTGACTTGCCTTCGTCGTCGCCCTGCGCAGCCTTACCGGCCTGCTTGGCTGCCTGCTGCACGCCATTGCTCGGCGAGGACGGCGCGGCCGACGCGGGGTTGGCTGTTGCGCCGCCGGTTTTCGCGCCTGCGGAGCTGGCACCCTTGGCTGCTGCGCCGCCGCCGGTGCTGGCACCTACGCCAGAGGACGCAGCGCCACCCATTGACGACGCGGCACCACCTGCGGAGCTGGCACCGGCAAAGCTGGAGTTGATCGCGCCTGCCAGACCACCCGTAGCGCCTGCTGCGCCACCGGCCGCTGCGGCACCGCCCCCGGCACTGGCTGCACCCATCGCACCGGCCGCCGCCGGAGCTGCTGCCCCAGCCGTGGCGATAGTTGCGATAGCCGCTGCTGCACCGGCTGCACCGGCCGCCGCCATGCCGCCGATGGTGGAGCCGCCGCCCATAGACGTGCCGCTAATCATGCCTGCTACCAGCTCGGGGATGGTCTTTGCGAAGTATGCGCAGGCAAACGCCAGACCGATCATCGTCCACATGCTGGCATCGTCGTGGTTGTAAGCCGCCTGCCACTGCTTCGCCGAGTCGGTAATGAGGCCGACGATCAGCGTCAGAATAAACAGTTTGGCACCAACGGAAACGGCATAGCGCACGATGGCCATTGCGTATTCCCGCGTCCACTGCGAAGCGCCAAAACCCATGAACAGCACAGACGCATTGATGACCACATACGATTCAATGATGGTCAGACCCATGAACGCGGCGATAAACGCGAAGCACAGCAGCACCAGCACACCGGCGAGGGCCACCATAAACGCCGTGAGAGGGTTCCACGTTTCCACGTCGCCGATGGTGTTGGCCAGCTCAATCGCCGTACCGAAAATGTCGCCCGGCCGAATGGCCGTCTCACCCAGCCCGGCGGCCGCTGCGCCCGCTTGGCGGAAGCTGTTCACCACCGCCTCGGCCCACTCCGACGCGAACTGCAACAGCGCCCAAAAGAAGCCGATCACCAGAATGAAGCGCAGCAGCTCGCCGACGATTTCGCCGAGGTCGGCTTGCTTGAACACCAGCGGCATGAACGTCCAAATGAACTGGATCAGGGCCAGCATCCAGAACAGCCGTTCCGCGTAGCCTTTCAGCTTGGCATCCCACTGCGATGCACTGTTTTTCA
The DNA here is from genome assembly GCF_011752565.1 of Pantoea sp. Ap-967. Lineage (GTDB taxonomy): Bacteria > Pseudomonadota > Gammaproteobacteria > Pseudomonadales > Pseudomonadaceae > Aquipseudomonas. The sequence goes on along the minus strand of NZ_VWXK01000046.1, from coordinate 25,211 downwards.
CCAGATCGAGCAGGCCGGTAAAGGAACCGCTCGGGTCGTGCAGGTTCGTGGCGGCCATCGCGTCAGTTGTCACCAAAAAAGACGCGAGCAGCAGCAGCACGACCCACAACGTAAAGCGTTGCTCGCGCCGTCCCATGACTCAATACCCCTTATCGCGGCCGGTGTTCACCGGGTCTACATGCTTGAACGTCTCAGCCGGACGTTGTTCAGGCTTGCAGTTGAGAACGGCCGTAGCGTCGGCGCTGGCCGAAGCGCTGTTGATGTAGAAGGCCGTACCGGCCCCGCCGACAACGGCGGAACCGGCCAGCAACAGAACCAGAGTCACTACCTTGATGTTGAGCATTTAGTACCCCTTGTTATTGCCGGATTGGGTGATCGTGCCGCTGCGGCGCTGGGTGCGCAGCGCGTCGTCAAGATCGCGGCGGTTCTGTTCCTGCGCCATGTAGTTGCCCTGCAAGTTGATTTGCGTGGCCAACAGATCGCGCAGCTTTTGCAGTTGCTGCACGTTCTGCGAGGCGATTTCGTTGCCCGCCTGAATCGCCTGCATACGGCCTACGGCCGACTGCGAACGGGATACCATCTGATTGAGCTGGGCATCCTCGGACTCGAAAGAGCTGGTATTCATGTTCGCCGCCTCCATCGCCGACTTGACGTTATCGCGTCCTTCCTGCGACCACTTTTCGTAACGGTCGGGCATGGTCTGCGAGGCGGGATATTGCGCCGATCCGGCCACTTCGTTGAGGTAGCTTTGCCAGCCCGGCACCTGCATGTTGAACTGCGAATCAAGGTTCTGAATGTCGCGGCCCAGCGCCTGCGAACGCTGGTAGACATTCACCACGCCTTTCAAGTCAGCGGCGATGCTGGCCCACTTGGAATCCGGCAGGCCGGTGCCTTGCGTGACCATGTTCTGGTACTGCTGCATTTGCGTTTTGAGCTGGTCGGCCGTGTTCAACGCGGTATTGGCCGCCTCGACGTAATCAATCATTTGCTGATAGAACGTCGAGCAGTTGGCGCAATAGATCGCATAGGCCGGGGTCGGGGTGGCGAAGCCACCACCGACGACGAGGGTGGCGGTCACAGCCGCCGAGAGCACGCCATTACGCAGCTTTGCGCGAAAGATACTGTTCATAATCCACTCCTTTGTGATCCAACCAATAAAGCGGCCAGTCATCGCCGTGATCGGCGATCAGGTGCCGCACTTCCGCCAAGTCCTCCTTGTCGGATACCGCAACGAAGGCCAGAGCCAGCGGCCCCAAGCCCAGCTCGAAGACGCGGCGACCCAAGGGCGACTTGTAGTAGTATTCGCGCTTGTAGCGGCCGTGTTTGAGAATCTGGATTTCCTTCGAGTTCAGGCCGAACATGGCGTAGAGGTCAGCCGGTCCCGGCGTCTCTTTGGTGCCGTGCAGGTGCGCTTCTTTGTTCGGCAAGAGGATTTTCGTCGGGCACTGTTCAAGCAGCACGTCGAGCAGGCCGGACGACACCGCGTCGGACAGGCTTTGCGTGGCCATGATGACGAGGCAGTTTTTCTTACGCAGCTCTTTCAGCCACTCGCGGATTTTCGGCGCGAACACCGGGTGGCCCAGCATCACCCACGCTTCATCGAGCGACAGCATGGCCGGTTGCCCGGTCAGCGAGCGCTCGAAGCGACGGAACAGATACAACAGCACCGGAATGGCGTTGTTGTTGCCCATCTTCATCAGGTCGTCAATTTCGTAGACCGTGTAGGTGCTGGTCTGCAACTTATCTTCGACACCATCGAGTAGGTGGCCCATCGAGCCGGACAGGGTGTAGTGGGTCAGTGCGTCGCGCACTTCCTGATCTTGCACCGTTGACACGAAGTTGGTCAGCGAACGGAAATCGCGGGGTGCCTCACGCAGCAGGTTCATGGCCCGGTGAATCTCGGCCTTTTGCTGCGGGGTTGGCGGGTTGCCCGCTTGCAGCTCGAAGCAGGTAGCAATCCATTCCTCGGCCCACAGGGCTTCGGATTCGCTGTCAATGTCCACCAACGGCGTCAACGCGGGAGTATCGGATTCGTCGTTGCCAATGTCGTAATGCACGCCCTTTGTGGCCTTGCAAAGCGCGTACAGCGACCGGCCTTTATCGAAGGCGGTAATGGTCGCGGGCGCACGGCTGCCGTCACGGCGGCGACGGCTGCGGTAGCGCCGAAACTGCGCGTGCATCGTCGCCAACAACGTCGATTTACCCGCGCCGGTCGGGCCGAAAACGAGCGTGTGACCCACGTCGCCAACATGCAGATTCAGGCGAAAGGGGGTCGCCCCGGTCGTAACCGTGTGCATCAGCGGCGGCGAGCCAGCCGGGTACAGGTCGCACGGGCACTCGCGCAGGCCGGGCCACAGGCTGGCCAGCGGCAGCAGATCGGCGAGGTTCAGGGTATGCACCAAAGGACGACGCACGTTCGGGAACGTGTGCCCCGGCAGTGTGCCCAGCCATGCCTCTACAGCGTTGACCGACTCGACGCGGGCGGCGAAACCTTTACGCTCCAGCTCGCGCTTAACGTAGCGTGATTGCTCGGCCAGAAAGGCGCGGTTTTCGTGCATCAGAACGATCACTGGCGTGTAGTAGCCGTAGGCGACCAAGCCCGAACTGGCGTCGTTAATTGCCACCTCGGATTCCTGCGCCATTTTCAGGGCGTCGGTGTTAATCATGCCCTTCTGCGACTTGAAGACCTGCGACCAGAAACCGCGCACCTTCTGTTGCCACTTCAAGCGGTAACGGTTGAGGGCGGCCACGGCTTCGTGCTGTTCGAGGAAGATAAACCGCGACGACCAGCGATAGGCCATCGGCAGGCTGTCGAGCATGTCGAGGATGCCGGGGAACGAGTTGCCGGGGAAACCTTCGATAGCCACGCACGACACGAACTTGTCGCCGACCTTCGGCGTGTCGCCCGGCCACAGCGCCGGGTAGCCCAGCCAAGCATCCAGATACATCGGGCAGTCAGGAATGCGCAGCGCGATAGGTTCATCTGTCAGCGTGTAGTGCAGGTAGTTGACCAGTTCGTCACTCTGATAGGCGTCGTCGCCCTCCCCCACCGTGATCGTGGCCATACGGCGCATATGCAGCAGATCGCCGACGCCATCTTGCAGGTCATCGAGCTTTTTCTTGAAGTCCAGCAACAGGCGGTCGGCCGGGTCGCTGTCGTCTACGCCGTCATCGTCGTAGACCATTTCGGCCAGTTTCGAGTCGCGGCGGCTTGGGGGAAGGTAGGTCAGAATCAGCGCATACTCGCTCTCGAACAGCGCGTGTTCCTTGACGAAGGTTCCCCGGCGCTCGGCGTCGATCAGGGCCGTGATCGGCTCAGGAAAATGCGATTCTTCCGGGGTTGGATAGCCCGGCGATGCCAACCGTGAGGCATCAGTCCAAAGCGACCAGCCCGAGCCGAACCGGGCGAGATATTGATTGACCAATGCGGTCAGGTAGTTGCGCTCTGACGTGGTGGCGGATGCCGCGTCGTCACCACGAAAGAAGAAACCAGCCATCAGCGAGCCGTCTTTGCCCAACACCACGCCTTCGTCAATCAGCGCGGCGTAGTTGAGCAGGTCGGGCAAGCCAGCGGCCTTGCTACGGAAGGGTGCTAACGCAAGCATTGTCCGCTCCTTATCAGTAGATACGTGGCGTCTTGGCCACCCGGTGAGGCCGCGAGAACGGCCCGTAATAGTTGCCGTACTTGAGCTGGCGAACGTAGACCTTGCTCATGTTCGGGTCGGCCTTCGCCATCTTGCGAAGGCCATAGACGCAAACCAACCAGATGCACGTCCCAAGGATCGTGGCGGGCCAGTTCATGGCCGACACGATCAGGCCGCCCGCAACCAGCATGGAGAACAGCATTAGCTCGCGCTCGCCCCCCCATACCTGTTGCGGCCGGTGCAGTGCCCGGTGGAAAGGCGTCAATCGACGCGCTTCCTCGGCTTGCATCAGTTACCCCCTGCACCCGGCAGTGCGTTGGCTTGGGCCTTCGAGGCGGTGGCCAGATCGTCAGCAGTGATCGCCGCGTTTGCCGGGATCACTGCGCCCGAGAACATGGTGCCGGTAAGCAGGTTCTTGGCGAACACGATGATGCAGACAACGAGGATCACGTAGATGATGCGGCGGGTGAACTCGGAGATTTCACCGCCCCAGATCAGGGTCGCGCCGCAGGCGATGATGCCGAGCAGGGCGATACCGAAGGCAACGGGGCCACTGATCGACTGGACGAGTTTCGAGATAGGGCTTTCCCACGGCAGGCCGGAGCCGCCGCCCTCGGTAGCGTTCGCTGCATGGGCAGGTTCGGCACCAAAGAAAAGAGCCACGAACAGCGCGGCCATCAGCCAGAAGTAAGGGCTTGTCAGGACGGCCCGAGCCTTCGACGTGAAGGTTGGAGCCGACGACGCCACAGGCGAAGCGAACAGGGCATTTGCGGTCATGTGATGATTTCCTATATCGGTTGGGTGATGTAGTTGGTGCCGTCGTGTCCGGTGACGGTGACGACTTCTTTGATGCGCCGACCCGTGGCCGTCTTTTCAATCGCAATGATCAAATCGACGGCCTCGGCGATAAGCGCTTGCATCGGCGCTGCCGTGGCTTCCGCCACAAGCTGTTCCATGCGGATAAGCCCCGCATTTGCCGAGTTCGCGTGAACAGTGGCCGCCCCGCCGGGGTGGCCAGTGTTCCATGCCTTGAGCAACGCCAGCGCCGACCCGTCGCGGGCCTCACCGACAAGAATCCGGTCAGGGCGCAGGCGCATGGTTGCTTTGAGAAGACGGGTCATATCGACGTGATCGACAGCCCGCAACGGGACAACGTTCGGAGAGCTACATTGCAGCTCCCGCGTGTCCTCGATGATGACAATACGGTGCTCAGGGGTGACGGCATCAATCTCGGCGATGATGGCGTTAGTGAGCGTGGTTTTGCCGGTGCCAGTGCCGCCCACAACAAGGATGTTGCGGCGTTCGAGAACAGCACTCTTGATCGCGGCGCATTGCGCCTCGGTCATGATCCCCGACTTCACATAGTTGGCCAGCGTGAAAACGATGCTCGCTTTCTTACGGATAGTGAAGGTAGGGCCGCTGACGACTGGCGGAATCAGCGCCTCGAACCGCGAGCCGTCAAGCGGTAGCTCGCACTCAAGGATCGGGTTCGCTGCGGTGATATGGGTTCGTAACGAAGAAGCTACAGTGCCCATCAGCGACTCGGCCTGCGACTTGGCCATTGTCCCGATTCGTTCCATTGGTGCCCCGAGCCATTCGCACCAAAGCGAACCGTCGGGGTTCAGCATGATTTCAATAACTTTCGAATCTTCCAGCAGCTCGCAGACCTGCGGCCCGAGTTCGCGGCGCAGCTTTTCAGCAATGCGCCGGTCGTGCTCGGCCCTGTTGGATGCGAGGCTAGAAGCCTTCGGGTCGGGAGAATTTACGTCCATTCCTTTCGTCCTTACCGGTTGCCACGATAGCATCAAGCCGATCAGGCTTGACGGCATAATGATAGTCTAAACACTATCACCGGAACAAGGGCGAATGTATCCAAAAACGAAAAGACCCCACGGCGATGTGGGGTCTAGTTGGCATAACCTGACGAAAGGTATCGCGGCGCGGGGGAGTGCTACGAGGGTACTAGAAGCTGCCAGAGAGGCACGCCAAGGCAGTGGGCCAGCTTGGCCATGTTGTCGATGGTAGGTGACATTTTCCCTGTCTCGATTTCGCTGACCCATGACTGCGCAAATCCCGTCTTATCCTTGACGTCTCGTTGGCTCATCTTGGCGGCGATGCGAGCCTTTCTAAAGTTTTTGGCAAAAAGAAGCCGCTCAGCCGCCACCGGCTTTTCGTCGTGTTCTTGTTCTAAATCGGTGTCGCGTCGTCTAGGCATTTCGGCTCGGCACCTCCCCTTTCAATGGTGAATTTAGCGGGTTGTAGTAGCAAAAAGGGCACACAACACGCGCAGTAAATTGCCGTATGTTAGCAAAAAGGTTGCCCGAATCGGAGCCTTTTTGTCTACGGCAAAGGTCAAGGAATGCACCAAAAAAGAAGGTTTCAGGTAGTGGCCACCCGTGCCATCACCGCGCTGTAGACGAATGCGCTATTATGCAATAATGCTTTTCGCAAAATCCAACCATGCTAGACAGTCTCTAGGGGGTGAGGCATGATTACGTTTGATTCTAATGCTGTCATCGACCCGGTATCGTTCAAGGAAGTGCTGGCCGCCGGTGGCGTCCATGCGGCAACCATTGGTAAGGCTGACAAAGGCTTGGTCGTGGTGCTGCGGATCGCTCAGAAAGACCGCATCCTTGGGCAGTACCGTGGCGGCCCGCGCTACTTTTCATCGCTGGATGGTGCCGGTTCGGTGCTGGTGCAGCACGGCATATACCAGTGGGAAACAGATGCTCAGGGCTGGGTGCCTCGCACCTTGGCCAGAAGTAACCGCGCCAACGATCACGCGCAGAAGGCCCGGCAGGCCCTCGACCGCGCAGTGTTGCAGATTGTTGGTTGACCAGAAATGCAAAAGCCCCGTTTGGCGACGGGGCTTTGGCGAATAGCAGAGCGACTTACAGAACCGTTTGGCGACGGGAACCGGAACAGACGCCCTTGGCGGGGTAAATTCAGGTTCATTCTAGTGTCTCGCTCTGCCTTTGACAAGAGGTGCGCCCGCGTGGTGTGCCTCGAAAGGCAGGAGCTTTATGGCAAGTTCACAGCTTGCGCTGTTCAGTTCTCAGGACGAGGCGCACTTGTACCACGACAGCAACAGGAGCGGGTTTTTCGCGCTGCTGGTTGACGTTCGCGGCGACAAGCGCCAGTCGTCCCATCGTTTGGCGGATATGCCCACCGTGCTCAATCTGGTGGACAAGACTCGCGACACTTGGATGTCACAAGCCGAGTTCATCCGCCCCAACCGGCGTGTCGTGAACCTCTCGCGGCTGGGCCTGCTGTTCGCCGACCTCGACACCTACCGCGTGCCCGCGCTGGCCGGGCGTTCGCCCGACCAACTGGCCGCGTCTGTCCTGTACTTCTGCGCCGACGAAGGCTTGCCGCCGCCGTCCGTGTTGATCTACAGCGGCCGGGGCATACAGGCCAAGTGGCTGCTAGAGGGCACGATTCCACGTCAGGCCCTGCCCCGCTGGAACGCCTGCCAACGCTACCTTGTGGATCGCCTCGCGCACGTCGGCGCCGATCCGATGGCCAAGGACGCCAGCCGCGTGCTGCGCACCGTCGAGACGGTCAACAGCAAGAGCGGCGAAGTCTGCCGCGTGGTTCACGTCCAGAGCGGCCACGATGGCCAACCGATCCGCTACAACTTCGAGTATCTGGCCGAGGCGCTGCTACCGGCGGCCCGATGGACTATCGAGCAGCAACGGCAAGAACAGCAGAAGCAGGCCGAGCAGCGCGCACCGAGAAAGCCTTTCCTTTTGGTGCCCGGCGGCAAAGCCGACAATCTGCGCGGTTTCTCCGGCCGACAGCTCGCGTGGGATCGACTCGAAGACCTGCGCAAGCTGGCCGAGCTGCGCGGTGGCGTCGGTGAAGGCAGCCGGATGCAGCACCTGTTTTGGCGGTTGAACTTCCTGTTACTGTCCGGGGCGACCAACAGCAAGCAGATGTACCACGAAGCGGCCGCGCTGGCCCGCGAGCTTGACCCGCAATGGAATAGTCGCTCGAAAGAGCTGATGACCTTGTTCGGCAAGGCCAAAGCCTACGAAGCCGGGGAGAAAGTCAGCTTTGGCGGCAAGGACTACGCGCCGCTGTACACGCCAAAGAATGACACCCTTATCAACCTGTTCAGAATCACCGCTGACGAACAGCGTCAGCTCAAGACCATCGTCAGCCAGGCCGAGGCCGCAGAACGCCACAGGAAGCGCGAGGAAGGCCGTAGACGCGCTGCCGGTGCGGTAGACCGGGAAACCTACCTTGAGGCTGCCAACGCCAAGCAGGCGCAGGCGCAGGCCCTTAGACGCGAAGGCTTGAGCGTGCGGGCCATCGCCAAGCAAATGGGCGTATCCGTGGGTGCCGTATCGGGCTACCTCAAGGCCCCGCCTGTAGAGTGTTCAGAGTCCGTGCGTATTACTAATGGCGAAGCCCCCGAGCTTTTGACGGCGGCCCGGTCGTCCTGATGTTGCAGGTGTACACCGCCCCCGGCAGTACCGTGACAACAGGTGTTCAAAGTCCGTGCGTATTACTAATGGCGAAGCCTCCCGCGCTTTTGCCCGGCGCAGCCGGGAGTAGCCCCCGTGATGAAATATCACGAGTAGCCCGCAAGGCCGGTGCGTCAACGCGAAGCGTTGTCCACGGGTCGCGCAGCCCCGGAACGGGGCGGAGGCTTGGGCCGTTGATGATAGGTAACGTCGGTGCTGTTCGACGGGGAGTGGAAGGCGATGCGCTCAAGACGATTTGATGATGCCCGGATCGAGCACTTGCGCGGGGTGCCGGTGCTGGTCGTGCTCGATGCGCTGGGGCTGTACTGGAAGCGTGACGCGACGTTTCAGCCAGTCAAGGACAAAGCCACGGTGCGGGTGCATGTCTCGCTTGGCGGTGGCGTGATCGAGCTGCTGGCCACCGGCGCGAAGTGGTACGACGTACAGGCCGACCGAGGGGGTGGCGGGGCGATTGACTTGGCCATGCACCTGCTGCGCCTCGATTTCGTCGCGGCCGTGAAGCGGTTGCAGTCGATACCGCAACCGTGAATCGCGTACAGTCGCATAGAATCGCATTCAATCGCGCATGATCGCATTGAATAGGCTGCGCCTACGTGAAATCTGGCACCAAAGGGAAGGGCTACAGGCACAGCCGCCGCGTAGGCGCGCCCTACTCTACCTTGCCCGTGCTGTCAGCCGCGGCCTTTGCGGCGCTTGGCTTCCTGACCCGTTTGGGCCTGATCGCTTTCGACCCTAACGCCGACGTGTCCGGCTCCGGCGTTGCTGGTGTCGGTTCTGGTTTGGCCTTCCTGATCGCCTTGGGCTTCGCATAGCCAGCCTTGCGCAGCGCCTTGGCCACCTCCCCCATGCTCTGCCAGATCGCGTCGGCCTGCTCCGGCCGGAGTGTCTGACCGGCCTTGATGGACTTGGCTAGCGTGGCCATCCAAGTGTCTGCCGACATGACGGTGTAGCGGCTGTTCGATTCTTCGGACTCTGCCCGGCGCTTGGCCAAGAACTCGGCCAGTTGCTCGCGCTCGGCCTCAGTGAGATTAACAAGCCCGTCCTCAGACGGCATCAGGCTGGTGCTCCAACGCGGCACCGTGGCCACAACCACCTGCCGACCGCGACCAATCGCCTTGTCGTAGACCGTGCGAATGCACTGGATTTTACGGCCCTGTTCTCGAATCTGCATGGTAGCCCTCCCGGTCGCTATGCGGATAGCCATCTATCCTTAGCTAATGATAGCACATCATCCGCATACGGCAAGCAACTATCCGCATACAGATAGAAAGTGATCGGTACATTTTTAGGATATAAAACTATCCGCATGCGGACGATAGTTCGTCAGCATATGCAGATATAAACCATCCGTATATACCGAGTGTAAAATATCCGCATACGGATAGTAGTTTATCCGTTTTGTGTGCGGATTGTCATTTATCCGTATACGGACGGCAATCTATCGTTTGTGCGGATGGTTCTCTATCTGTACACGGATAAAGCCCCGTCATCACATGGCGATCACGCGAGCGTAACCATTGATCCGGTAAAGTCGATCAGCGCCCGGCGCGTATGCGGATAAAAAAACATCCGTTTCGGTCGATTTGCATATTGACCTTTTATCGTTTATAAACGACAATAACCACATGCAAGAAATACGGCACTACCTCGACCCCAACGGCCGCGACCACTTCGCAGAGTGGCGCGAGCAGGTACGCGACACGAAGGCGCGAATTGCGATAGACCGGCGCATCATGCGTGTGGAGCTGGGCAACTTCGGCGATCACAAGCCGCTGCGAGACGGCGTGTGGGAGCTGCGCATAGACGTAGGGCCAGGCTACCGCGTCTACTACGCCAAGGCGGGCTTGACCGTCGTTCTGCTGCTTTGCGGCGGCGACAAGCGCAAGCAGAGCAGCGACATTGACCGGGCCTGCGCGTACTGGCGCGACTGGCAAGAACGAACTGGAGATTGAGCGATGAAAGACAGATCACACGACACGGCGATGGCCGAGGTGTTCCGCAGCGATCCGGCCTACGCGGTCGAGCTGCTGAACAGCATCCTTGAAGACGGCGAGCAAGCCGAACTGTTGATTGCCCTGCGCCAGATGGCAGAGGCGTTCGGTGGCGTGCGCAGCGTGGCCAAGTCGGCCGAGCTGAACCCGTCCCAGCTCTATCGCACGCTGTCAGAGAAGGGCAACCCCGAGGTGCGCAGCCTGACCGCCATCTTGAAAGTCATGGGCCTGCGTCTGGCCATCCAACCGATACACCCAGCGGCGGCCGCTCACTGACCACCCTTCCCCATTTGGTGCCCAACAAAAAGCCCGCTATCGAGCGGGCTTGTTTGTTTCTGGCCGGTTTTACTTGGCGTCTCGCGTTGCCCTGAACATCAGCTTGAACAGCGAGCAGGCCGGGGGCACCAGTAGCGAGAAAATCCCCATCACGAACAGCACTTGCGGCGTGGCAAATCCGACAATGTGAGAGTGTGCGATAACTTCAATCAGGCTTTCAAAGGGCACATTCGGATCAGACGGCGCAACCATCGACAGGTTGATGCCCAGCCACAAACCGAAGATGCCGGGGAACAGCCAGAACCCGAAGTAGTCGGCAATGTCCGACGCGATCTTGAACAGCGCGAACACGATCAGGGCCGGAACCAGCATCAGAAACAGCAGGATTTCAAACAGTGCAGCCAACATAAGCGATCCCTCTAAGTTAGTTGTTGTGTTACAGGAAGAAAGAGCCGAACAGCGCGCCAACAATGAATGGCAAGATGCCGGACGATTTAGGGCGCGGCTGCTGCGCTTCGAGAACCTTCCGGCGCAGCTCACGGCGGCGATCTTTAGCGGCCTGCCGCGTTGCCGCGATCCGGGCCGCTTTGCGTTCCTCTTTGCGCTCGGTCTGGTACTGCGTCCAGCCGACCAGAATCATGCGAGCAACCTCCCGACTGGCGTGGCCCACCAGCAGCGCGGCAAGCATCCAAGCCATGACGCCAAAGCACCACATCATGAGCCTTTGATAGCCATCAAGCAGCCCGTCAAACGGCCCCCAGCTCGAAAGGGTAGGCACTGGCCCGGCTATGCCTGCGCCGTGACGTACAAACTCAAACACCGGGTTCAATGGGTTGCCTATGTCGCCCATGACGAACCGCACCGCTTGCCAGAACAGCGCCAGCATAGCCACCAAGCCGACCCAGTGAACGGCATAAGCTGCAATTTTCCTTTCCATGCTCTACCTCTCGTTTTTCCAGTAGGTCACGCCGTCGTCGCACAGGTAGCCAGTCTGATCGGGCGACCGATCACCCGCTATGAATGCCACACTGCCGCGTGTCGTGATGCCGACGCCGCTGTTGCTATGACCTTCGCTTTTGCCTACGACCTTGCAGTTGTGCGCGGCCTTGAACGTCTCCCATTCGTCCGGTTGGGGTGTATGTGTGGCCCACATAACCGACCCCATCAGCACAATGGCGATCAGTGCGGGAGTTATGGGCAAAGGTCGGTTGCGCAGCGCTTCCCACACGATCCACCCGATACACGCGACCAATGCGAGGCCAACGGGTATGGCCACCCACGGGCTAATCGCCGCTAGGTTGATGCCTTGACCGTCCATAGAAATACCCTCAGTTGGTAGGCACCGGGCCGAAGCCCGGCGACCTCATTTCACCAGCACCACCACCAGAGCGACCACCGCGACCAGAGCGGCCACACCAGACAGCACTGCGGCCATCATGGCGCTGCTTTTGGCCACCTGCGCATCGCGGCCGCTGGCCACCGCCTCACGGCTGGCGGCCTGTACCTCGGCGACCTGACGGCGCAGGTCTTTACCGGCGTCCTTGACCGCCTCGGCTACCGCCTGCCGCAACTGGTCACTGACGTAGTTGGCGGCCTCGGTGATGATCTTCCCGGCCGTTTCCTTCGACTGTTCGACCTGCTGTTGCAGGGTCAGGGTCAGGGTGCGGTTTGCTTCATCGTACTGATCGGAAATCAGATCGAGGTAGCGGGACAGCACCAGCTCGTTGACCGTGACCGTGACCAGAATCGGGTCATCTTTGCCAAGCAGCACGTTGTGGCGTATGGCGACCTCTTTTCGTATGTCGTCAAAGTCGAGCATCACGACCCCCTTAGATGATCGTGTCGAGCTGCTGGAAAAGCGAAGACTTGACTTTGTTCAGGCGCGACTTCGACATAAGGCCGAAGTCTGGCGACTGCTGTATTTCGTCAAACGTCAACTTGCTGTCGAGCATCAGTTTCACGTCTTCGCCGTAAGTGCTGCCAGTCTGGCGAGCAATGCGGACGATGCCATGCACGCGGTTTTTGTTGGACTGATAAACTTTCATTTCCTCGAAAGTTTTGCCCTCGGCTTCAATATCGCCAAAGAACTCATTCAGCCAAACTACCAGACGCGCATCGCCCGGCATTTGTTCGCACAACGAAGCGAAGCCGCCCAAAGTATCGCGCAGTGCTTGGCCGCCGGTAATAACGGTGTGGATATAAACCTGTTTGCCGTTCTCAGCGATCAGGTTAATCGCGTCGTTCTCGGCCAGATAGTAAGACAGTGGGATGAACGAGGCCGCGCCGTTATCGACCACGAAATCAGAATCTTGTTCTACGATTTGTTCAATCAGGCGGTCGAAATTACGTTCGACCAGCGAGCCGTCGCGCATCAGTTCGAGGCGTTGAGTGTCCAGCGCTTTATAACCGGCGAGAGTGGCGTTTACCGGGTCGGTGTCATATACGACCAGCGGGCGGTCTTTGCCTTTAGTGAATTGCGAAACTACCGATGCAATCAGCGACTTACCGACGCCGCCTTTACCTTGCAGAATAAAATGAACTTGGCGGACGAGTTCGGTAATGGTCGAAGGGGTAGCGTTATTAGCCATGTCTTGTTCACTCCTATTAGATAAGGTCGTCGCGGTTATTTCCGCTGTTTGGGTTGTGCTCGAATCCGGGGCGCTTTGCGCCGGGTTTTGGGGCTGGGGCAGGGTTGCCCCCGGCTTGTCCTCCGGCGGCCCCTGTAGCGGCCGGGGAGGGGCTTTGCGGGGCGCTTTGCCCGATGCCTTTCCTTTGGTGTCCATCGTCTTTTGCTCCCGTGATGTACCGGACGACGTAACGGTTGAACTGGGAGTAGCTGATACCTAGTTCATCCTCGCCGCCGCAGTCGTCATAGACCGTGCGCTGTTCGTTACCGGCCTCGATCAGTTGCTTGAACTGATCGAGGCGAGCCAGAAACGCGACACGTCCCGCGCCCCGGCGGGGCTTGTTGCTAGGCGTGTCTGCCATGCCTGTTTCCTCCTGTTGACCCCCGCGACTCAATCGCGGACGGCCCATCATACACGCTAATGCGATTCTGCGCGAATCAGTGCGATTGAATGCGACTGTACGCGATTCTATGCGATCAGGCAAGCCATTTAGTGCGATTCTGCGCGACGATACGCGATTCTATGCGATTCGTCGGCTTTTTCGGCCCTTGGGCCGGTTTGCGGTGGATCGTTCGGGCACTGTCGCATACAATTGCGTAGGACTAGACGGCAAGATGTGTGTTGTACGGGTACGGGCAAGCCCGTCCCCATCCAACACCGCCCCTTATTCGCCTTCGGCTCAACGGCATCTTGCTCTGCGAGGCCCCAGCCGCTGCCGCGTCTAAGAGCTGAAAAGCAACAACCGGAGCACAAGCCATGCAAGACGGCACCAAAAGAAAGGCTCCACCTCGACGGCGCGGAAAGCCGATAGAGGTGTGGGTGACTGACGAGGAAAAGGCGGCCATCACAGAGCGCGCCGAGGAAGCGGGCATGTCCCGTTCGGGCTACCTGCGCGCGCTCGGGTTGAACACGCCAATACGGTCGGTTGTTGACCTCACCGCCGTGGCCGATCTGGCCAAGGTCAATGGCGACCTTGGGCGGGTCGCGGGGCTGCTGAAACTTTGGCTCGCAGAGAAGCGCGGCCAAGGTGCAAGGCCGATGGACGTAGAAGCGATGATGAATGACTTTCGCAAGTTGCAGGGCGAAGTCCTCGCTATTATGTCGCGGGTAGTGAAATGATCGCCAAACGGGTTCCAAGGGATAAAGGCACATCCAGTCCCGCACGATTGGTGCGGTACATGATTGCGGCCGTTGGCGAAATTGATCCCAACACTTGGGCTAGGACTTCTGATTATATCCTAGACACCAAGGAAAGTACGATTAAAGGCGAGAAGGTACACAGTTACCGGGTGACTAATTGCGGTACTGAAGACCCAGCCGCTGCGGCCATCGCAATCGAAGCAATACAAGCCGCCAATATCAGGTCTAAGTCAGATAAGACCTATCATCTGGTTTATTCATTTCCGCCCGGTGAACAGCCATCGCTTGAAGTATTGCACGCCATCGAGGACGAACTTTGCGCGACAATCGGTTATGCCGATCATCAGCGAGTTTCGGCAGTTCATACAGACACTGACCATTTGCATGTACACGTCGCCATTAACAAGGTGCATCCGACTGGGCTGCAAAATATCGAACCGTTCTACGATAAAAAACGGCTGATGGAGGCGTGCGAACGGCTTGAAATTAAATACGGATTGGAAAGAACCAATCACGGATTAAGCCAATCCGCGCAAGACAAAATCCGCGACAGCGTAGACCTTGGGCCGGAACAGCGGCCAGAGCTGCGCCCAACTCGATTCCGAGAGTTTCTAAAAGAAGCATACGACCTTGAAATAACCGAACCGCCCGAGGCAAAGACGCTGGGCGGGTTACGAAAGCTATCTGATTGTTATCTAGATAGCGCTGGAAAAACTACTGAACCTACAGCAGAGGAAAACGACAATGACGGACTTGATAGTTTCCGACTCGACCCCGAACGACGACCAGAGCAACGACCTAGCAGCGTTCGACGACATTTACGAGAGTCCTACGATCTCACGCTTACCGAGCCACCAGAGGCCGAAACCCTCAACGGTTTGCGAAAGCTGTCCGGCTGCCGTCTGGATGGCTCAGAAAAATCAGCTCCAGTGCTATTGCCGGGTGACGCACGTAATGGTCTACAGCAAGGAGGAGAAAACGGCGCTGACGGCGTGCGACGGCCGCGAAATGGCGATAGAGCAGCTACTAGCGAAGCAGGAAAAAGCGGACGCACGCGGGTAGGCGGCAAGGCGGCCGACATTGAAGCCCAAAGCGGCATCGAGACACTGACGGGCTACGCAGCCCGCGAAGTGGCCCCGGCGCTGCGAGCGGCGACGAGCTGGCAAGAGCTGCACGATGCAGCCGCCGAGCATGGCTTACAGGTTCGCCAGCGCGGCGCGGGTCTGGTGATCGGTGATCCCGAATTGAACCTATGGGCGAAGGCGAGCAACGCCGGTCGCGATCTATCCATGAAGGCGCTAACCGACCGACTCGGGCCTTTCCAGCCAAACCAGCAGCAGGCCGATGCGAAGGCCGCCCGAAAGCGCTACGAACCCAAGCCACGGCGACAAGAAGGCGCGGCCACGTCGGCGCTGTTCGCGCAGTACCAGCGCGAGCGGCAGGCGGCGATTGTCGGCCGCCGTCAGGGCTTCGATGCCATCAAGCGCGACAGCGCGCTGGCCAATGCCCAGCTACGCCACTGGAGCCAAACGCAGCGGATGATGGTCAAGGTGGCAGCCAAGGGGGCCGCCAAGCGTGTGATGTACTCCACCATCAAGCAGCAGGCCGACGCCACCAGAAACAGGAACCGGGCGACCGCGAGCGCCCGCCGCGATGCGCTGTTTAAGCAGACGGGTATGCCGTCGTGGGCCGACTGGCTGACCCAGCAGGCCGAGCACGGCAACGCCGAGGCGCTGGCCGTGCTGCGCAGCCGTGAGGAACGCCAACGCAAGTGGCAGGGCGACTTGCTCACCGCCAACCGAGCCGACAAGGCCAAGGCCATCGTTCTCGACAAGCTCAAGCCGAAGGCGCGCAAGGACGGCACGATGGCTTACAGCACCATCGACGGCGGTATGGTCATCGACCGGAACACTCATGTTCAGGCACAGAAGGCCACCACCGGCGCGGCACTGGTCGCGCTCGAACTGGCGTCCAAGCGTTTCGACGGCCAGCCGTTGGTAGTGGAGGGCACAGACGAGTTCCGGCAGGAGGTGGCCATGCTGGCCGGTATGCACGGCTTCAAGGTGCGGTTCGCTGATCCGGCAATGGAGCAGCTTCGCCGCGACACTGCCGCGCATAAAGACATGGAGAAGGAAGCGCAGCGCCTGGCCGACTTCGCCGAACTGGTAGACCACGGCAAGGCCCCGTTCGAGCACGTCAAGGGCAACAGCAAAAGCTACTTTGTCACGATGCGCGACGAGCATGGCGAAGAACGCACCCTATGGGGTGTCGGCCTCGAACCGGCGATTGCTCGCAGCGGCGCGAGCGTGGGCGACCGCGTGCGGGTGGAGCACACCGGCAGCGAGAGCGTGACCTTGCCAGACGGTCGCACGTTCGACCGCAACAACTGGCAGGTCGATGTGGCACCAAAGGCAAGCCCGGCCCCCGAGCAGACCCGCAAACCAACTCGCACAACCCCTGCGCCCGACGACATGGAAGCCGAATTTATGGCCGCCACTGGCCTGTCCGGCAAAAAGACGGGAAGCCGGACACCAGCCAAGCCCGCGCAGCCCGTGCCGTCTAGCCCGGCGGTCGAAAAATGGATTGCGGATCGCAATAAAAAGCGCGACAAAATATCGTCTTTAAACTATCATCGGCAATGGCAGGCAACCGATGCGGGCAAGGCCACGTATCAGGGCCGCCGCCGCATGGAAGACGGCAGCGAGGTGCTGCTGTTGAAGCGGGGCGACGAGATGCTGGTGAAACCATCCACCACAAGAGTCGTGGCAAAGGCCACCCACTGGAAGATCGGCCGCGAGGTCGAGCTAGACGCTCGCGGCAGGTTCAAAGAGTCCGGCAAAGGGGCACCCGTCATTGAGCGATAACGCATCGACTCATTGACGCGCCCCGGCGCAGCAGACAGCGAAGCAGTCCCAAGAAAGGAGAACACGGACATATGAGCAGCAACCCCGAAATCAACGAAGAAAAGAACGAGTCAGGCGGTAGGCTTCGGCTTATCGGCGCGGCTTATCTCATTGCCTACATATGCGCGCTCAACGCGCTTTGCACGCAGTTCATCGCCTACCGGGTGGCCTACCATCCAGCACTCGGCGCGCCCCTGTTCGGGCAAATCTACTCGCCGTTCGCGTGGTGGGATTGGATGTTTAAGTTCTACGACTACGCGCCGCAGTCGTACACCTACGCCTTTATCTTCTTCGCGCTGGGCATCCTTGTGGGGATGCTGGTCTATGTGTTGTGGGTCGGCTTCAAGTCCCGCAGCTCGCGCAAGCATGACGACCTGCACGGCACTGCCCGGTTCGCCGATATGGACGACGTTAAAGACTCCGGCCTGTTGCCGCAGGATGGCAAGAAGGGGCAGGGCGTCTATTGCGGTGCGTTCGATGACCCGGAAACCGGGAACATTCACTACCTGCGCCACGACGGCCCGGAGCACATTTGCGCCTTGGCCCCGACCCGCTCGGGTAAGGGTGTGGGCCTTGTCATCCCGACCCTGCTTAGCTGGCCGCATTCAGTGCTGGTACTCGACCGCAAGGGCGAAAACTACGCCATGACCTCGGGCTGGCGGCAGAAGTATGCCAATAACGTGATCCTGCGTTTCGACCCAGCAAAGCCGGGCAATAGCTGCGCTTGGAACCCGGTCGAAGAAATCCAGTTCAAGACCCGTTTTCAGGTCAGCGACACGCAGAGCATCGCCCTGATGATTGTCGATTCTGATGGTAAGGGCATCGAAAGCGACCACTTCCGCACCGCTGCTTACGAGCTGCTTGTGGGCCTCATGCTGCACGCCCTTTACAAGGGGGCAGCAGTTGGCCGCACGCCTTGCCTGCAAGACGTGGCGCACATGCTGACCGGCGTTGGCGACTTCGCCGCGCCTGATACCGAGAATGACTTGGCCGACGACGACGAAGGCGATCCGAAGGCACTGGCAGGGCTGTTCGAGGAAATGCGGGCGGTACATTTGGTCGGCGATGCCGCGACCATGCAAGCAGACCGAGAGGCGCAGATCGTCATCACCGGCGTTGGCACGCGGATGGCCACCACACCCGCCCGCGAGCTGGGCAGCATTATTTCCACCGCGAACAACGCCCTTGCCCTGTACCGCGACCCCATCGTGGGCGAGAACACATCGCGCAGCGACTTCAAGATTGCCGACCTCATGGATCACGACCGGCCGGTTTCGCTGTACTTCATTTCGACGCTGAAAACATCGCGCCGCCTGACCCCGCTAACCCGCCTGCTGGTCACCATGATTGTGACCACGCTTGCGGATGAAATGGAGTTTGACGACGGCCGATCAAAGACCCTGCACAAGCACCGCTTGCTGATGTTGCTTGACGAGTTCCCAAGCCTCGGACGGCTCGACGTGTTCGAGGAAGCCTTGGCCATGATCGGCGGCTACGGCATCAAGTGCTACCTAATCACGCAGGACGTGCAGCAGCTCTACAAGTCCTACACGAACTACGAAAGCATCATTTCCAACTGCCATATCCGGGTCGCCTACGCGCCCAACAACTACAACACCGCCGAATGGATGTCGAAAATGACCGGCATCACGACGGTTGTGGTCGAGCAAATCACCACGTCGGGTAAGCGTTTCGGCGCGATCCTCGACAACGTGTCGCGCAGCTTCTCGCCGACTCAGCGGCCGCTGTTGACCGCTGACGAGGTGATGACACTACCCGGCCCAACCAAGGACGTGACCGGCGAAAAAATCCTTGAAGCCGGGGAAATGCTGGTGTTCGTCGCGGGTAAGCCCGTGATCCGCGGCCGACAGATTCTGTACTTCAAAGACCCCGTTTTTGCCAAGCGCTCGAAGGTCAAGCCAGTGCCGAGCGACGTGGTGCGCAAGGCTCCGGGGCGTCACGCGGCCATCGCCGCATCGCCTGACGACGAGGCCATTAACAGCAACGGGGGCTTTGTCGTCTCATGAAACAACGCCGCTTCGGAATCGCCGCCGTGTGCGCGGCCGGGGTGATCGGCTTCGCCATCACCACCGCCAACTACGCAGGCTTGCGCCTCAACTTCACAGACTCAGCCCCGCACGGGCTTTGGCTTGTGCAGACCGCCGAAGCGGCCAGCATCAAGCGGGGCGAGCTGGTCGAGGTCTGCCCGCCTGCGCTCCCTGTCGTTCGCCTCATGGCCGAACGGCACTACCTGACAGCGGGCAACTGCGATGACACCGGCCTGACGCCCTTGCTCAAGCCCGTGTCGGCCGTGCCGGGTGACGCCATCCAGCTCGAACCGGGCAAGCCGGTGACAGTCAACGGCGTAGCCCTGCCGAACACCGCCGCGATGCCCGCCGTGCCGAGCTGGCCAGCGGGCCGCTACATCGTGCAGCCGGGCCAAGTCTGGCTGTTCTCGACCTACAGCGCGGGCAGCTTCGACAGCCGCTATTTCGGGCCGGTGGAGCTGGCCAGCGTTCGCGGCATCGCTCAGCCACTGGCCATCAGTGGCGACGTTGCCGCCGTGACTACAGGAGTGACCAAGCAATGATCGGCCTCGACATGATGATGGCGTGCGCGCCGAACGTGGCCCCGGCCACGATTGAGAAGGTCATTCAGGTGGAGAGCGCGGGCGACCCGCTGGCCCTCAACGTGAACGTTAAATGGGTGATCGAGCGCGACGACAAAGGGCAGCCGATCATGGTCACGGCCGAGGATGGCACCACCAAGCCCAAGCGCCGCAAGGTCACGTTCAAGCCACCGATGGAGGTCAAGAACGTGCAAGACGCCGTGACCGTCGCCTACGCGGCGATAGCGGCCGGTCACAGCGTCGATATGGGCTACATGCAGGTGAACAGCAAGAACCTGCCAGCCCTCGGCTACAGCGTCGAAGATATGTTCGACGGCTGTAAAAACCTCGCCGCCGGTGCCCGCGTGCTGACCGCCTTCTACGCGGGCGCGTTGAAGGAACACCCGGAGCAGCAAACGGCGCTCAAGGCCGCGCTGTCGGCCTACAACACCGGCGATTACAACAAGGGCTATTTGAACGGCTACTTGGCCCGCTACGGCATCGGCCAGCAGCAGGTCGCCGTCAATGTGCCCGCAGTGAACCCCTACACGGCAGACACCGCCGTGTTTGTACGCAAACCACCGAAGAAGGACGAAGCCATGAGCACCAAAGAAGACGCGAGCAGCACCCAGCAGGTCGCCGAAGCAGTGACCGCCTTGGCCCCGCGTGTCGATCCCGTCGTGAGTAAGTCGCCAGAAGATGGCGGCACCCCCGGCGTGCAGATCGAGCACACGGCAGAGGAAGCAGAAGCCAATGGCGCGTTTCACGAAACCGCGATGACCGAGGCCGAGGCGTGGCAGTCGAACGCCGATTTGGCCGACGACCCGAGCGGCACGGCCATCATCGTGAACCGCAAG
This sequence comes from Pantoea sp. Ap-967, assembly GCF_011752565.1. Classification (GTDB taxonomy): domain Bacteria; phylum Pseudomonadota; class Gammaproteobacteria; order Pseudomonadales; family Pseudomonadaceae; genus Aquipseudomonas. The sequence continues at coordinate 4,675 of NZ_VWXK01000046.1, read as the reverse complement.
GCTGTACGGAAGGGGAGTAACTGACCATGAAAAAGGAGTACGCCGAGGAAGTCGCGGCGCGGATTGTCGAGCAACTGGAGCAGGGCACCGCACCGTGGCAAAAGCCATGGCAGCCGGGCGAGCTGCGCTTGCCGTACAACCCCACGACCGGGAAGGAATACAAGGGCATGAACAGCATGTGGCTGTCCATGCAGGGCCACAGTGACCCGCGTTGGATGACCTACAACCAAGCCAGCGCCGATGGTGGTCAGGTCAAGAAGGGTTCCAAGGGCACCCACATTGTCTATTGGAAGTTCAGCGAGGAACGCAAGGCAACCGACGAGCAGGGCCGCCCGATCCTCGACCCGGAAACCGGCAAGCAAAAGACCATCAATGTGCAGCTCGAACGCCCGCGCTCATTCATGGCCGTGGTGTTCAACGCTTCGCAGATCGACGGTCTGCCGCCGCTCGAAGCGCGCCCCACCATGCCAGAGCCGGAACGTCACGCCCGTGCCGAGGCCATCATGACCAACTCGGGCGCGAGCATTCAGCACGTACCCGGCGACCGGGCCTATTACCGGCCGAGCACCGACAGCATCACGCTGCCGGAGCGCAACCAGTTCCCGACCGCCGATGCCTACTACGCCACGGCGCTGCATGAGGTCGGCCACTGGACGGGCCACCCGTCACGCCTCGACCGCGACCTGTCCCACCCGTTCGGTTCCGAAGGGTACGCCCGCGAGGAACTGCGCGCCGAAATCGCCTCGCTGATGCTGGGCGAGCGCCTCGACCTTGGCCACGATCCGGGCCAGCACGCGGCCTATGTCGGTTCATGGATCAAGGCCCTGAAAGAAGACCCGAAAGAGATTTTCCGGGCCGCCGCCGACGCCGAGCGCATCGCCGGTTACGTTATGGGCTTCGAGCAGGAGCAAACGAAAATGCAGACCGTCGAGCGTCAGCCGGTGCCCGAGGTAGCCCCCGAAGTGCTGGCCGTCCTGCAAGAGCAGGACGCCAACGCCGTCGAGGGTTATTCGCCGCTGGAAAGCTGGCAGATGATGAAGGCAGAGGCCGAGCGCCACGGCTACACAGCGCGAATCGACTTCGCGCACGATCCAGCCGATGCAGGCCAGTACGGCCCGAGCTACGACATTAGTTATTTCGACAAGCAGGGCCAGCCAACCGGCATCCGCACGGAAATGGGCAGCGACAGCAAGCTGATGACCGAGCGCAACGGCAAGCGGCTGTCACAGTACATTTCCAACGACGACGAGAGCCAACCGGCCACGCTGGCCAAGGCTATCGGCGAGCATGAAAAGGCGATCAATAGCCCGCGCTGGACTATCGAGCGCCGCGACACGTTCAGCCAGCCCATCGAGACGGTAGTGATCGGCCAGACCGACAGCGCGGCCGAGGCGCTGGCCGTATTCAAAAGCAAGCCTGACACTAACGTGATCGACAACTACACCGGGGAAAGTGCAGGCAGCACGGAATGGGTGCGCGATGGTTCCTCGCCGCAATGGAACACATCGGCAAAGCTGGTCGCTATGGTCCACGCGGAAGAACAGGGCATCAGCTTGCCCATCACCCGGCCGGGCGCTACCACTCCCGATCAGCGATTGGCCGAGGCGGTCGCACTGGCCGCCAACCATCCAGAACCGGGCAGCAACGGACAACAATGGCTGATGCGCGACGTGAGCAAGGCGACCGCCGAAGCGTTCGGCGAGTTCAAGCCGTCGCGCAACAAGGGCAGCTTGCCGGAGCAGTGGACAGGGCAAGCGCGTGCGGTCGGCCTCATTGTTGAGGGTGGCAACACAGAGGACGACCCGGACGGCATCGACGTGGTAGCGCCGCCGGGCGTGCAGCCCACCCATTGGCAGGTCGAGGTACAGCGCGGGCCACACGTTGACACGTTCACGGGCGAAATAGAGGGGGTCGAGCGCTGGGAGTGGTTTGCCAACGACGATACCCCGGACGGCGCTCAGGCGAAGGCCACCGCGCAGCGTCTTAACGCCATCGGCCTGATGGCCGGGCTTTCGCTGGAGCAGGCCGACGTTGCCCAAGTTGAAGCCCCGCAGCAGGAACCCGCGCCGGTTCCGGTAGATTGGCGCTACGAGGCGTGCAGGGTGTTTGATGCAGAGATGGCGATAGCCACCGGAAACCCTGACTATGACAGTGCGCAGCAACTGTCATCGGCGCTGCGCCAGTATGAAGAAATGGACTTTGAGTATTGGTCGCACAATCAAGCAGAACTTGATGAACGCAAACCTGCGATGGACGAGGCGGCGCAGTGGATTCATGACAATGTGCTGTTAAATCCGGTCGTGAAAGAACGGATGTTCGAGACGGTGCGCGACTTCGGGCGTGATACGGGCGATGCCGCGACCGATAAAGCGCGTCACGACTACCTCGCCGAAATGTCCAGCGGACAACAACCCACCGAGCGGTCAGCCACGCCCGATGCTACGCAACGCGCCGAGGCTTGGGTACTGGCGCACGTCCAGAACTCAACCATTGGCCGTGCAATGGTCAATGCCAGTACCGTGCAGATGGAAAAGGCGCACGACGTGTTGCGAGACATGCAGCCGCTCAACACGCAGAACGCCTTTTGGCAGCGCCATGACCTGCCCGACGACGTGGACGCCCTAGACGCCAAGATTGGCGCGGCCGATCAGTTGCTTGGCGATGAACTGACCCAGCGGCACTACATCGCCAGTGGCGACCACGACGCCGCAGCCGTCCACCGCGAGGAAAGCGACCTTGCCGAACAGCGCAAGCAGCAGGGCTATAACGACCCGGCCGGGCAGGCGTACACCGTCCACAGCCGCCGTACCGTGCCGGAGAACGCCGCCCAGCACGCAGGCCAGCAGGCCGTCTACGTGCAGCTCGATGATGGCCGCCGGGCTTGGGGCTTTGGCGGCTCCGACGAAGCGGCCGAAAAATCCGCTGTTAAGCAGGCGCAACGTGTCGGCCTCGATGCTGACCGCCAAGCCACCCGCCCGGTGAAGCATGAGAAGCCCGAGAACCCCGCGCAGGGCCGCACCTATCTGGCCGTGCCCTTCACCGAGAAGAACGAGGCGAAGGGGCTGGGGGCCAAGTGGGACAAGGAAGCCAAGGCATGGTACGCGCCCGAAGGCATGGACGTGGCCACCTCGGGCCTTGCCCGGTGGAAGGTCGAAAACACCAACGTCGCCAGCTCGAACGCGGTTCGGGAAATCAAAGACCAATTCCTTGTCGCGCTGCGAGACGCGGGGCTTGACGTGTCCGGCGCTCGGGACAAGAAAGACCACCCGGTGGCCGATGGTGAAATGCACCGCCTGCCCGTGTTCGGTCGCCGATCCGCCAACACAAGCGGGGCCTATGCGCTGCACTTGGAAGGCAAGACGCCCGGCGGCTATATCGAGAACTTCAAAACCGGCGAAGTCGTGCATTGGAAGCCCGAGGGAGCCGTAGCGGCGCTGTCCGAGGCCGAGCGGGCCACGCTGGCCAAGGAAGCACGCGAACGGCAGCAGGCGCGAGACAACGCGCTTGATGCGAAGCACGAAGCGACCGCCAGTGCTGCACAGGCGTTGTGGAAAGGCGCACCGGCCGCGACGGCCGAGAACGCCTATTGCAAGGCCAAGGGCATCACCAACCCTGTCGGCCTGCGCACCGTGCCGGAGAAGGCAACCCCGGAAATGGAGGCCCAAGGCATCAGGATCGCCAAGACCGTCAAAGAGGCCAAGGCGCTGCGCGAGGCCGACCCGGCCAATCGTGTGTTCAAGTCGGGCGACTTGCTCATTCCGGGCATGGACGGCGAGGGCAAGCTATGGACGTTGCAGAGCGTCAACCCGCATTTCAAGGCGTTGATGAAGGGCGGCAGGAAGGCCGGGACGTACACCGTCGTCGGGACTGACGACCCGGCGAAGGCGCTGGCCAGCAAAGACGGCTCCCCTTTGGTGATCGCCGAAGGCTATGCCACGGCCGACACCGTGTCGCGCCTCATGGGAGGCAAGCCGGTGTTCGTCGCCTTCGACAGTGGCAACCTCGACGCCGTGGCGCGCGACCTGCGCGAGCGCAGCCCGGATCGCCCGTTGCTGATCGCCGCAGACAACGACCACAACGCCCCGAAGGAGCTGGACGCCAACGGCAAGCCCAAGGTCAACGTCGGGCTTGTCAAAGGCAAAGAGGCGGCCGAGAAGAACGGCGGCGGCCTGATGGTTCCCCAGTTCAAGGACGGCGACAAGGGGTCGGACTGGAACGACGTGGCCACCGCGCAGGGCGATGCGGCTGCAAGCCGGATGCTCAACGAGCAGATGGCCGTGGCCAAGCGTGACGCGGCGATCACCGCCGAACGCCTGACCACCCTTGCACGCACTCGCGACATGGAAGCGCGCAACGACCCGACCACCAGTGCCGACGACGCGGCGGTATCCATCGAACGCGGCCACGCGGCCGAAGTCATGGCCGGTGCTCAGGCCATGCTCGGCGAGGTGCGCAGCATGGCCGCAGAAACCCGGTCGAGCGGCACCAAAGGGGCAGGGCGGTCGGCTGCTTCGGTCAAGGCGGGCATCAGCCACAAGGTCGAGGCCATGCACGACAAGGCCAACGAGGAACGGCAGGACGTGATGAATCACGCCCAGCCCGGCGCACTGGACGGCAGCACCGCCGGAGTGTCGTGGAAGAAGTTGCCCGAGCAGGTCAAGCAACAACTGATCGC
>NZ_VWXK01000045.1 GCF_011752565.1 Pantoea sp. Ap-967 | reverse complement strand
GTGATGCTGATAATCTTTTTGACTATCAGTCCGTACTCACAAGCACCCACACGAATTGCTTGATTCGATTTGTTAAAGAGCGTTTGGTTAAGAGCTTTTCGTCTCAACCGAGGCGCGCATTCTACGCCTTCCTCATTTGCTGTCAAGCGTTTATTTTGAAGTTTTTTCGAAGCTGCTTTCTTTCAAAAGCGTTCAACTTCAACAACTTACCGCTTGCCTCGTTGCGTTCAACGCTGCGAGGAGGCGAATAATACGCGCTTTGAAATCAGAGTCAACACCCTGTTCTGAAAAAACTTTCAATCTTCATCCAGGGCCACTTGGCAACTAAATGCATGAACCTTTGCTCTGTAGAGAAACCACCCCCGGAGCGAAGCGGCCATGAGCGATGCCCAGAGCGAGAAAACCCCCGGCCTGTCTGCAGCCGAGGAGAAGGAGGTCAGCCACAACCAGCCCCCTCGGGCAGCGGTACTGCACGAGATCATTCGTTACCAGGGCGACCAGGAACTGGAACGAACGCTCGCCGCCCTGTGGTGGTCGGCCTTGGCGGCGGGCCTGACCATGGGCCTTTCGTTGATGGCCATGGGGCTGTTCTATGCCCGCCTGCCACAAGGCGACAGCGCCCAGGTCATCGCCAGCATCGGTTACAGCGCAGGCTTTCTTGCCGTGATCCTGGCGCGCCAGCAACTGTTTACCGAAAACACCCTGACTGCCGTGCTGCCGGTCATGACCACGCCAACCCTGGCCAACCTCGGGCGGCTACTGCGGCTGTGGGGCGTAGTGCTGTTCGGCAACCTGGCTGGCACCCTGCTGGTGGCCTGGGTAATGCTTGAGCTGCCGATCTTCGACAGTAAAACCGACGTGGCCTTCCTTGAAGTCGGGCGCAAGGTCATGAAGAACGACATCAGCCAGATGTTCGCCAAAGGCATTGTCTCGGGCTGGATGATCGCCACCATGGTGTGGATGATCCCGTCCATGGAGCATGCCAAGATCTGGATCATCCTGATGATCACCTACCTGATGGCGCTGGGCGACTTCACCCATATCGTCGTCGGCTCGGTGGAAGTGTCTTACCTGGTCTGGGCCGGCGAAGAAACCTGGCGCAGCTTCTGGCTGCAATTCGCCCTGCCCACCCTGGCCGGCAACATCATCGGCGGCAGCTTCATCTTCGCCCTGATCAGCCACGCCCAAGTACGCAGCGACAGCGGCAAGCCGCCGTCGCAACTATTGAAAGGTAACGACAAACAGCAGCCTTGAACCTCAGCGCGCCGTTACCGCACGCTCGGCCGCCCTGCCCCGCTCCCTGAGCGGCCGAGGCTGCCACCAGTTCTGGCCCTCGTGGGGTGAGTCGATGCTGACCCGCTCGCCCATCTGCGGTGTGCTCAAGCGAACCTGGGCCGCCGCCGCCAACGCGACGATGCGCTCGAACGGCTCCTGCCAGGTATGGGTCGACAGGTCGAAGGTGCCGTTATGGATCGGCAGCATCCAGCGCCCGCGCAAATCCAAGTGCGCCTGCAGGCTCTGCTCGGGTTGCATGTGCACGTTGGGCCAGGCCACGTTGTAGGCCCCCGTTTCGATCAGGGTGAGGTCGAACGGCCCGAAACGCTCGCCAATCTGGCGAAAGCCTTCGAAGTAACCGGTATCGCCGCTGAAGAACACCCGGGTCTGGTCATCGATCATCACCCAGGATGCCCAAAGCGTGCGGTTGCTGTCGAACAACCCGCGCCCCGAGAAGTGCTGGCCCGGGGTGGCGACGAAGCGCACACCCCCCACTTCTGCCTCCTGCCACCAGTCCAGCTGGGTGACTTTGGCCGACGGCACGCCCCAGTCGATCAGCAGGTCGCCCACACCAAGCGGCGCCAGGAAACGCTCGGCGCGCGTGGCCAGGTGGCGAATGGCCTGCTCGTCCAAATGATCGAAATGATCGTGGGATAGAATCACCGCCGCCAGCGGCGGTAGTTCATCCAGGCCAAGGGGTGGCGCATGGAAACGCTGGGGCCCGGCCCATTGCACGGGCGAGGCGCGCTCGGCGAACACCGGGTCGGTAATGAAGTAGCGCCCGCGCAGCTTGAGCAGTACCGTGGAATGGCCCAGGCGCCATAGGCTGTGGTCCGGTGCATCGAGCACCTGCTGGCGGGCCATCGGTTGCACGCTGATGGCCGTGGCCGGCCGGGTTTCTGGCGGCTTGCGCAGGAACAGGTACTTCAGGCCGATGCGCAGCTTCTTCAGCACGCCGTCCTGGGGCAGGCTGGCCTGGTTGTGAAAACGTCCATCGCGCTGTGGCGCCGATTCGCCGGCAGGGTTAGCCATGGGAGCCATGATCAGCAGCACTCCAAGCAAGAGGAAAGCCTTCATGTTACCCCACAGTGATCGCACCAACCGTGAATTGGCTTGTAAGGTCATTTTTCCAAGATGAAACACTGTTCAACAATATTCACGCAAGTTATGCGATAAACGGCGCCAAGGCAGAAGAACGACAACCATGATGGACAACCGCACCGGCAAGGGCCTTTCCTTCGTCAAACGTATCTATATACCGCGCATCATTGGCCTGGGAATCGGCCTGATCAGCGTGGCCGCCGCCGTTGCGCCGCTGTCGCTGCCGCTGTGGGCCTGGGTGCTGCTGCTGTTCAACGGCCTGCTCTGGCCCCATGTGGCCTACCAATGGGCGCTGCGTGCTCCGCTGCCGTACCAGGCCGAACAACGCAACCTGGTGCTGGACTCGCTGATGGGCGGCTTCTGGACGGCGGCGATGCATTTCAACCCGCTGCCCACCGTCACCGTGCTGTCGATGATGACCATGAACAATGTAGCTGCCGGTGGCCGGCGCATGGTGCTGCGTGGCGCCGCGGCGCAGGTGGCCGGTATGCTGCTGGCCAGCCTGATGCTGGGCACTGGCCTGCAATTGAACACCTCGCAACTGCAGGTGTACGCCTGCCTGCCCATGCTCACGCTGTACCCGCTGGCCCTTGGCTGGGTGTGCTTTCGCCTGGCGATCAAGCTCGCCGAACACAAACGCCGCCTCAGCGCCCTGACCCTCACCGACAGCCTGACCGGCCTGCTCAACCACGGCGCGTGGAAAGACTTGCTGCTGCTGCGCTTCCAGGCCTGCCAGCAGCAACAGCAGGCAGCGGTGATCGCCTTGATCGACATCGACCACTTCAAGACCATCAACGACACCTTCGGCCACGTGGTGGGCGACTGCGTACTGCGCCAGCTCAGCGAAGAGCTCAAGCGCAACCTGCGCGAGGGCGACCAGGCCGGGCGCTATGGTGGCGACGAGTTCTGCGTGATCCTGCCCGGCACCCGCGAAGACCAGGCCTGCCAGGCCATGGAGCGCCTGCGCGAACGGGTTGGCAATTACCGCAACCCGCAACTGCCACACCTGCGCATCAGCCTGAGCATCGGCCTGTCGGCCTTCCAACCGCAGCTGCAGTCGCCCGAACACTGGCTGGAGCAGGCCGACCAGGCACTCTACAGCGCCAAGCGCCGTGGCCGCGATCAGGTCAATTTCGCCGCTGGCGAGGTCACTACGCTGCGCCTGGCCTATCCTGATTGAATCCCTAGGCTGACCACTCGGCGAGGGACTGCAGTCAGCACGGAGCCGCTCGCGCATGGCCAGGACCGCCAGCCCTACCCCTCGTCTACCCGTCCGCCGCTTGATTGCCGGCTTCTGCGCCGTGTTTGGCCTGGCTTGCCTGGTCACCCTTGGTGCCCTGTTCAACATTGCCAGCACCCTCGACCAGCAGGAACAGCAGCGCAGCGCCTTCCACGCCACCCAGGCCCTGGAACAGCGGCTGCTGGCCTCGCGCCAGTTCCTGTCCAGCTACGCCGTGTGGGACGCCGCCTATGAGCACCTGGCAGGCAAGGTCGACTGGCAGTGGGCCTTTGAGCAGAAGAATGTCGGCGAGTCGCTGTACAGCGCCAGTGGTTACGAAGGCGTGTTCGTGATCGACGACCAGCGCACCTCCTACGCCCTGTTCAAGGGCGCGCCAACCCAGGCCGCAGCCGACAGCTTCATCGAGGCGCCCCTGGGGCCGATCATCGCCCAGGCCCGCGCAGCCGCCAGCAGCCGTGAGCAGATCACCCGCTTCGTCATCTTCAACAACCGCCCTGCCGTGCTCACGGCGGCGGCAGTACGGCCTGACCGCGAGGTCACCGCCCAGGAAGTCAGCCAGGCACCGGTGATGCTGTTCGTCGACCAACTGACCGAGCAGAAGCTTGAACACCTGGGCGCCAGCGCTGGCCTTGCGCACATGCACGTGGAACAGCACGAGGCCAACGAACCGGGCCACCAGCACATTGCCCTGGGCGATACCGGTTACCGCCTGGCCTGGGCCAGCCCGCTGCCGGGGCGGCAACTGCTCTGGGCCCTGCTGCCACCGCTGGTCTGCGCCTTGCTGGTGCTGGGCCTGGTGATGCTCTACCTGTTCCGCCATGCCTTGCGCAGCTCGCGCGCCATCGACACCAGCCTTGAACACCTGCGCCAGAGCAACCACGCCCTGGAGGCCAGCGAGCAGCGTTTTCGTGCAGTCGCCGAAGCGGCCTCCGACTGGATCTGGGAAACCGACCGACAGCAACGGCTGACCTATCTGTCGCAACGGTTTGTCAGGGTAACCGGCAACCCGGTAGACACCTGGCTGGGCCAGCCCCTGAACCTGCTGCTCAGCTGTGACACCACGCCCCTCTCGCCCTGGCTCGACGCCCAGGCCGACGCCGACAACGAGCAGCCCGCCAACCTGCGCTGCGCCTACCGCGACCACAACGGCCAGAACCGCTACTGCCGAATTTCGGCACGGGCGATCCTGTATGACGGCAAGCTCGCCGGCTTTCGCGGTACAGCCAGCGATATCACCGACGAAGTGGCCGCCCACGCACGCATCCAGCACCTTTCCCTGCACGACCCGCTGACGGGCCTGGCCAACCGCAACAAGCTGGCGCGCCACCTGGAACAGGCGTTGCTGCGCGGCGCTGATTCAGCGCCACTGACCTTGCTGCTGCTCGACCTGGACGACTTCAAGCCGATCAACGACTCCCTCGGCCATGGCGCCGGCGATGCCGTGCTGCAGGAAGTAGCCGCACGCCTGCGCGACACCACCCGCGACGGCGACCTGGTCGCGCGCCTGGGAGGCGACGAATTCGTCCTGGTGCTGGCTGGCCTGGACAACCGCAGCGAGGTCGACCGGATGTGCCGGCGGCTGATCGAATTGCTGCGGCAACCGATCACCTTCGAGGACCAGCCCCTGCAGGTGGGTGCCAGCCTCGGCATCGCCCAAACCCGCACCCAGGGCTTCGATGCGGGCGAGCTGATTCGTTGCGCGGATATCGCCCTGTACCAGGCCAAGGCTGACGGCAAGAACACCTGGCGCTACTTCGCACCGGAAATGAACCAGCAGATCCAGTACCGTCGCCAGCTGGAAAACGACCTGCGCCGGGCGCTGAAGCACGACGAATTCGTGCTTTATTACCAGCCCCGCTACCGCCTGGGCGACCTGCGCATCGTATCGGTCGAGGCGCTGCTGCGCTGGCAGCACCCGCAGGAGGGCTTGCTGGGCCCCGACACCTTCATCCCGCTGGCCGAGCAAAGCGAGCTGATCGTGACCCTCGGCCGCTGGGTGCTGCGCGAGGCCTGCCGCAGCGCCCAGGGGTGGCCGCAGCCGCTGCTGGTGTCGGTGAACCTGTCGCCGGCGCAGTTCCTGCGCAGCGACGTGGTCAGCGATGTGCGCGATATCCTGCTGGAAACCGGCTTCCCGGCCCAGCGCCTGGAACTTGAGATTACCGAGAACGTGATGCTCAACGATATCGAGGGCGCCCTGGGCACCATGCTCGCCCTCAAGGAACTGGGCGTACGGCTGAACATGGACGATTTCGGCACCGGCTATTCATCGCTGGGTTACCTGCGCACCTACCCGTTCGACAGCATCAAGATCGACAAGCGCTTCATTGCCGGGCTGGGCAATGCCAACAGCACCGACCGGGCGGTGGTGCAGGCGATCATCAACCTGGGCGAGGCGATGGGTTTGACGGTAACGGCCGAAGGGGTGGAAACCGAGCAACAGTTGCAGGCGCTGACCCGGGACAGGTGCCATGAGGTGCAGGGGTACTACCTGAGTCGGCCCGTGGAGCGGGCGGCGTTCGAGGCATTGTTGCAGCAGGGGCCAGGGGTGGCCCTTGCGCGGGGCAAGCCCGCTCCTACAGGGTAATCACCGGCCTGTAGGAGCGGGCTTGCCCCGCGAAAAGGCCAGCACAGGTTCAGCGCAACGAACGTTCGGCGACGATTTCCGGCAGATCCTCCCGCCGCAGGTAAATACGCAGCGGCTCACCAATGTTCAACCGGTCATCCACATGCTGCTCCAGCAACAGCCCCAACCGCGCCCTGCACAGCGCCATGCGCGCGCCCTGCTCGGGCCGCCAGACGAACTCGTTGCATGGGGTGATGCTGTCATCCGCCACGTCCATGCCGAACGCGTCCTCGGAAAACCGCACGATATGAACACCGCGCTTGCCATGAAAACCGACAAAGCCTTTTAGCCGGTCGGCGGCGCTGCAGATGTCCTGGGAAGTGATGGCCATGACGTAACCTCGCAATTCAATGGAAGTGACGCACGCCAGGCAGGTAGCGCTCGCCTCTGATGGGCGATGCACGGTGCCAGCCTAGCGCAGATGGCCTTCGCTTCGCCAAGGTTTTTCCTCACCGGCCAGCCGGTCGACCTGTGGCGCCAGCAGTGCCGCCAGCCAGTTCATGAACGCCTGCACCCGGCGCGGCACATGGCGTTGCCGGGCATACAGCAACGACACCGGCATGGCCGGCGCGTGCCAGGCGTCCAGCACGCTGACCAGTTCGCCCCGGGCCATGTGCTCCGCCGCGCCCACCGCCGGCGCCTGGATCAGCCCGAGCCCGGCAAGGCAGGCCGCCGAGTACGCCTCGGCATTGTTCACCGTGACCACACCGGCCATGGCCTGGTAATGAACCTGGCCATCGAGCTGGTATTCGAAACCGGCGCTGCGTGCGCCCAGGTTACGCACGTAATGCACCAGCCGGTGTTCGGCCAGGTCCGCCAGGGCCAGTGGCACACCGTGGCGGGCCAGGTAGCCCGGGCTTGCGAAGTTGCGCATGCTCAGTTGGCCCACTGGCCGGGCCACCACGTCCAGGTCGCTGAGCGCACCGATACGCATCACGCAGTCGAAGCCCTCGCGCAGCAGGTCGACCTGGCGGTCGGTGCAGCTGATTTCCACCTCCAGCCGTGGGAAGCGCTCAAGAAACTGCGGCAGGGCTGGAATGATTACGCGCCGGGCCATCATCGTTGGCATGTCCACTCGCAGGCAGCCGGTCAGTTCGACGTCGTCGGCGCGGAACAGGCTCTCGATCTCGTCCATGCCCGACAGCAGGTCCTTGCTGCGTTCATACAGCAACGCCCCGTCCTGGGTGGCCTGAACGCGCCGCGTGGTGCGGTTGAACAGGCGCGTGCCAAGTAGCTGCTCCAGCGCCCTCACCTGCTCGGACACCGTTGAGCGCGGCAGGCCCAGGCTGTCGGCCGCCACGGTAAAACTGCTCACCTCGCTGACACGAACGAAGGTACGCAACAGCTCAAGCTTGTTCATCAGCCGCCCAATTGTTCGGTTTAAAGGAACAGTATTTCCGGTTTGGCTGGATTTAACAGCCCCATGACGACCAATAACCTGTGCCTCATCAGCCACCCATGAGGGATATCGCCATGACCCGCAAAATTGCACTGATCACCGGCGCCAGCCGCGGCCTGGGCCGCAATGCTGCCGAGCACCTGGCCGCCCGCGGCATCGACATCATCGGCACCTACCACAGCAAGGCCGACGAGGCCCAGGCGGTGGCCGGCCAACTGCAACAGGCCGGAGCGAACGCCGCCATGCTTCAGCTCGATGTCAGTGACAGCAGCAGCTTCGGCGGCTTTGCCGAACGCTTGGGGAACACCCTGCAGCAGCAATTCGGCCGCAAAGACTTTGACTTTCTGGTGAACAACGCCGGTATCGGCCTGCATGCCCCCTTCAGCGAAACCAGCGAGGCGCAGTTCGACCAGTTGGTGAACATCCAGTTCAAAGGGCCGTTCTTCCTCACCCAGCACCTGCTACCACTGCTGGTCGATGGCGGGCGGATCGTCAACATCTCCTCCGGGCTTGCCCGTTTCTCGCTGCCGGGGTACGCCGCCTATGCGGCGATGAAGGGCGCCATGGAGGTGCTAACCCGCTACCAGGCCAAGGAACTCGGTGCGCGGGGAATTCGGGTGAACATCCTGGCACCTGGGGCGATCGAAACCGACTTTGGTGGTGGCGCCGTGCGTGACAATCGCCAGCTCAATGCCTTCGTCGCCAGCAATACCGCCCTGGGGCGGGCCGGGTTGCCGGACGACATCGGCGCAGCGATTGCCCTGTTGCTGGATGAGGGTAATGGCTGGATTACCGGGCAGCGGCTGGAGGTTTCTGGCGGGATGTTCCTGTAGGGCCTGTTGCTCGCGCCTACGGGCTGCCACCTCATTGGTCCTCATGCACCTGCACGCTGGCCGTCATACCTGCACTCAGGGTCATGCCCTCGGGAATCTGGTCCAGGCGGATGCGCACCGGTATGCGCTGGGCCAGCCGCACCCAGTTGAAGGTCGGCTCCACCACCGGCAACAGTTGGCCATCCGGGTTGCTGTTGCTGTCGGTGATGCCGCGGCTGATGCTCTCGACATGCCCCTGCATCGGTTCGCCCGCCCCCATCAGCCAGACCTTCACCGAATCGCCCACGCGGATGCGCGGCAGCTTGGTTTCCTCGAAGTAGGCCTGGATATAGAAGGTCGAATCGTCCACCAGGGCCATCACCGACTGCCCAGTATTGACGTAGTTGCCCTGGGCCAGGCGCAGGTTGGTGATATGGCCGTTGCGCGGCGCGCGGACTTCGCTGCGGGCGAGGTTGATCTTGGCCACCTGCAATTGCGCCTCAGCCTCGTGCAGGTCGCCACGGGCGATGGCGGCGTTGATCTGGGCATTCTCGCGCAGCTCGGCGCTGATCGCCTCCGGCCCAAGGGCCTTGCGCCGGGCGGCTTCACGCTCGCGCAGGTGCAACTGCTGGGCGCGGGTTTCGGCCACCGCACTGGCTTGGTCGAAGGCCGCCTGGAAGCGCTCGCGGTCGATACTCATCAACAGGTCGCCCGCCTTGACCGGCTGGTTGTCCTGCACCTTGAGCTCGCGCACCCAGCCCGACACGTCCGGGGCAATCACCACCACATCGGCGCGCACCCGCGCATCGCGCGTCCAGGGCGTGAGCATGTAGTAGCGCCAGAGTTCATAGCCGGCCAGAACGGCAAGGGCGACCACACACAGGGTCACCAGGGTACGCACCACGGCACGCATCGAATCACTCCTTACAAAGGCCCCAGCAGGCGAACCACCAGGTACAGCACACACACGAACAGCGCTGCGTCGAACAGCGCCTCATGCCAGATCCAGCGCCCCAGGGGGGTGGCTTGCACCAACAGGCGCAACACCCCGGTGAGCGCCAGCGCCATCAGTACATAAATCAGAAACGGGCTGAGCAGCACACCGCCCAACGCCCATTCACGCAGCCCCATGGGCATCCTCCTGGGCACGGCACCATTTGCCCCAACTCTTGCGCAACTGCAGTACCGCGCCCTGGGCCAGGCGCAAAGGGTCGCTGGCCGGCTGGCGCTGCAAGGCGGCCAGGAACTGCTCGCTGGCGCCGTCCAGGCGCTGCTCGCGGCCAACCGCCGGGCCCTTGGCCAGCACTGCTTCCACCTGCTGCAGGAAATCCCGCTCGGCACCGCCCAGCGGCGCCTGGGCCACGGCCAGGCACATGCGCAGGTGTACCAGCTCGTCACCGATGTCCAGGCTGTGCAGGCCATCGTCCCAGCGCTTGCGTTCGGTGGCCGGCAATTCACTGGCATGGCGCGCCAACTGCATCAGGCGGTCGGCCATGCGCCCGCCAAACCAACTGTCGGCGCCGCGCAGGTCGCGCCGGGTAAGCCGCACCAGGTCGCCCATGGTTGCTGCCCGCAGGCGCCGGCCCAGCCAGGCCGGGTGGCGGAACACCAGCAGCCTGAACGCCAACACCGCCGCGCCCACGCCCATCAGCATGGCCAAGGCGCTGTTGAGCATGCTGGCAACGCCGAAACTCATGTGGTTCAGCGGTGCCACCAGCACGATGAAATGCAGGCAGTAGGACGTCGCCGTAGCCCCGGTGCGCGGGTGGGCCATGCCCAGGGCGCCGAGAAACAGAGGCACGCCCATGCCCAGGCAGAGCAAGGCGAAGCTGCTCCATTGCGGCAGGATGATCTGCCCCACCAGGAACGCCGCCGGAATCGCCAGGAAAATCCCGCGCAGAAAGCTCAGGCCGATCTGCGCGCCGTTCTCACGGCTGGCGAACAGGCTGCAGACTACGCAGGTCAGCACCAGGCCGCCGGGCGCCGAGGGCCAGGCCGTGGCCAGCCAGAAGCTGCTCATCACCAGGAAGGCCAACGCGCTGCGGGAACCGAACAGCAACGCCAACGACCAGTCCCGGTGCACCGCCAGGCCCTGGGCGGTATCCCGGGGCGCCCTGCCCGCCTCCACAGCGTCCATGGCCTGGGTCGCGGCCATGGCGTAATCGAGCAGCAGGGCCATGCGGGCCAGGCAGTAATGCTCGGCAGAGCTGATGTGCTCGGCCTGGGCGGCGTCCCAGATGCGCTGGCGCAGCACCAGCAGGCTGGCCGAATCGGGGCTGGCCAGTTGCGCACGCACATCGCCCAGCCACGGCGCCAGGCGCCCGGCCTGCTGTGGGTCCAGTTGCCGCCATTGCCGGCGCACCGAGCGCGAAATGCGCAGCAGTACCATCAGTTGCTGGCTCAGGCTGCTGATGGCCTTGGCCCGCAGGCGCCCGCGCGGGCCTTCGAACCAGGCGTGCTCGCGCTGGGTATCGATGGCAACGATACGCCCCAGGCTATCGAGCAGGCCTTTGCGCGCCTCGTCCTCGCCGGCGAGCATGGCGCTGGCTGCCTGTAGCCCGTTCTGCCAGGCCTGGCGCGCCTGCCCGGCCAGTTGCTGCTCCACGCGCATGGGCCAGAGCAAGGCGCTGGTGGCCGTGGCGCAGCAGATGCCCAGGCTGATTTCGGTACACCGGGCCACCGCCTGGTCGAACACGTTCAGGGGGTGGTCGATCGATGGCAGGGCGATGATTGCGGCGGTGTAACCGGCCAGCACGAAGGCATAGGCCCAGGCACTGCGCAGTTGGGTCGAGGCTGCCGTGCACAGGGCCAGCCACAGCGCCAGGGTTATCAGGAACAGCCAAGGCGTTTGGGCGAACAGGCCGATGAACACCACCGACATGAAGGTGCCGACCAGGGTGCCGGCCAGCCGCGCCAGGCCCTTCTGCACCACCATGCCCGACAGCGGCTGGGCCACGATGAACGCGGTCATCAACGCCCACGATGGCTGCTCCAACCCCCAGCGCATGGCCAGCCACAACGCCAGGCCGCCGCCGAGCACGGTCTTGATGGCGAACTTCAGGGCTGGGCTGCTGGGTGCGAACAGGGCCTGGAAGGTGATGGGCACGAATCGGACCTTGCGGGTGGAGGTTAGTTAAACGATAGACAACCTGGGGGAGGATAATGCGGGGACGAATAATTAGCTAGCTAATCATCTATAGCCCTATCGCAGGCAAGCCTGCTCCTACAGGGATCGCGTGATCCCCGGCATTCACTGTCCCTGTAGGAGCAGGCTTGCCTGCGATAGGGCCGGCACAGCCCATGCAAATCATTCAGGCAAAAAAATAGGCGACCGAAGTCGCCCTAAATGCCTTGCGTGCTCGTGTACCCGAAAGGTCAGCGCGGCTTGCGCTTGTGCGAGTCCTTCCAGATGAAAATGCCCAGACCGGCAAAGAATGCGAACATCAACCCGACCGTTACCACACCCGCGATAACCACATTGTCGAAGAACATGCTGGCCTCCCGATTCGTTCGCCGTTGTCCGATGGATGCAAGGTAACGAATTCGAGGGCGGGGAAAATTGACCGGGATCAATGGTGCCCGGGACCGGGCACGCGAGGCGGGCGCAGGGTTGACCTGCGTCAAGTTTCAGCGCTTCTTGGGCTTGCCCTTGGGCTTTTTCTTCTTCGCCGTGGCCAGCGGCATGGCCTGCTCGAAGGCCTGGCGCACTTCGTTCAGGCGCTTTTCCTTGAGGTCATGGATGCGCTTGGCGCGCTCGGCATCGAAATCGATGAGGTTGTCTTGGCTCATGGGTGGGCTCGACGATCAACAGAGAGCTGCATGATGAAGCCAGGGGCCGGCCGTGACCAGCCCCGCGTCAGACTTCGATATCCACCAGCAGACCCTGGCGCGGGTGCTCGCCCATCAGGGGCGCCACCGGCACGGTATTGTCAGCATTGACCTCATCACCCGGCACGGCGCTGTAGCGCTCGGCATCGCCCTTGCCATTGCGCCGCTGGCGCTGGCGGCGCTGTTCTTCTCGCAGCAACAAGGCCTGCTCTTGCGGGTCGCGCTGCTGCTTGAGGTCGATGGCACTTTCATTGGACGACGGCTGTACCGGCACCACCGGCTTGATGTCGGGTGGCGGTTTCACCGGGTCCTGCTGCGAGGTCACGGGGGCGGCACTGAGCGGAATGATCGGCGGCAACATGGAAATTCTCCTGTGCCTACTGTATCGGCCATCCTTGAGCCAGCTTTAGGGAAAACAGGCGCGCCCGGTATCGGTCGCGCCCTGCCAGTATAGACAGCCGCTATTGGGCGTCGTCGTCCGGTTCGTCGTCCGGCGGCGGGCTGGTTTCGCTCCAGGGCCGCTTGTAAACCTGCTGCCACACCGCGTCCAGGTGATCGCGCAGCACCTGCGGGGCGTTTTTCAACGAGGCGCTGTCTTCCCGGTCGCCGCCGATCGGCTCTTCACCCGCCGGGGTAATCAGCGAATGGCCGGTGATGGTGTAGCTGGCCTGCCCTTCGCGCATTTCGATGGCGATGTCGTGCGGGTCGATGCCGCCGCCACAGAAGGCGTGGCTGGCCACGGTCACTTCGGCAACGCCGTCCTTGTTCAGGTCGGTGACGTCGCTGACATCACTGTAGAAGTCGACATCCAGGTCCAGCCCCGGGCAGGTGGTTTCCTGCTCGATCTGCCAGCGCGGCTTGAAGGCGTCACTGGCCGACGTGCGCCCGTACAGGGTGGCCTTGAGCACCACCTTGTCGACTTCCTGCTCGGACTCGGCATCCACCGCCTGGCCGTCACTGCGGCTTAGCACCAGCAGCCCTTCGCCGTCGCGGTCGTGGAAGTGCACGCTCTTGATCGGCGTCTGCACGCCCAGCACTTCAAGCTGCTCGACCGGAATGGGCGGCAGGGTTTCAAAGTTTTTCTGATCACAGGCGGCCAGCAGCATGCTGCCCATGGCCATGGAGACGTTCAACCAGCGGTGCTTGAGCGGCATATCGTTGCGTAGCCCTCGTCAGCCTGACGGTAATCTGCGATGAAACAGCTAGACTGATGGACTTCTGGTCTATGGTCCGTCCGGCCTATCCGTTACCATAGCCAGCTTTTTCATCGCGGGAGTTCAGGCAGTATGGCGCAGCAGTATCAACCGGGGCAACGCTGGATCAGCGACAGCGAAGCAGAGCTCGGCCTGGGAACCATCCTGGCGCAGGATGGCCGCCTGTTGACCGTGCTCTATCCGGCCACTGGCGACACCCGTCAGTATTCCCTGCGCAATGCACCCTTGACCCGCGTGCGTTTCTCGCCAGGTGACCAGATCACCCATTTCGAAGGCTGGAAACTCACCGTGCGCGAGGTCGAGGACATCGACGGCCTGATGGTCTACCACGGCCTCGATGGGCAGAACCAGGCACGCACCTTGCCGGAAACCCAGCTGTCGAACTTCATTCAGTTCCGCCTGGCCAGCGACCGCCTGTTCGCCGGGCAGATCGACCCGCTGTCGTGGTTCAGCCTGCGCTACAACACCCTGCACCACACCAGCAAGCAGATGCAGTCGTCGCTGTGGGGCCTGGGTGGTTGCCGTGCGCAACCGATCGCCCACCAGCTGCACATCGCCCGCGAAGTGGCCGACCGCAGCGCGCCACGGGTATTGCTGGCCGACGAAGTGGGCCTGGGCAAAACCATCGAAGCGGGCCTGGTGATTCACCGCCAACTGCTCTCTGGCCGGGCCAGCCGTGTACTGATCCTGGTGCCGGAAAACCTCCAGCACCAGTGGCTGGTGGAAATGCGCCGGCGCTTCAACCTGCAGGTTGCCCTGTTCGACGCCGAGCGCTTCATCGAAAGCGACGCCAGCAACCCGTTCGAGGATGCCCAGCTGGCGCTGGTCGCCCTGGAGTGGCTGGTCGATGACGAAAAGGCCCAGGACGCCCTGTTCGCCGCCGGCTGGGACCTGATGGTGGTCGACGAAGCCCACCACCTGGTCTGGCATGAAGACCAGGTCAGCGCCGAGTATGGCCTGGTCGAACAACTGGCCCAGGTGATTCCAGGCGTATTGCTGCTCACCGCCACCCCGGAACAGCTCGGCCAGGACAGCCACTTCGCACGCCTGCGCCTGCTCGACCCTAACCGTTTCCACGACCTGGCCGCCTTCCGCGCCGAAAGCGAGCACTATCGCCCGGTGGCCGAAGCGGTGCAGGAACTGCTCGACGAAGGCCGCCTGTCGCCCAAGGCCCACGCCACCATCCAGGGCTTCCTCGGCGCCGAGGGCGAAGCGCTGCTGGCCGCGGTCAATGACGGCGACACCCAGGCCAGCGCCCGCCTGATCCGCGAACTGCTCGACCGCCACGGCACCGGCCGCGTGCTGTTCCGCAACACCCGCGCCGCCGTGCAGGGCTTCCCCGAGCGCCAGCTGCACCCCTACCCGCTGGCCAACCCGGAGCAGTACCAGGCGCTGCCCGCTGGCGAGCGTGCCGAGTTGTACCCGGAAGTGGCCTTCCAGGCGCAGAACGAGGTCAGTGACGAAGACCGCTGGTGGCGCTTCGACCCGCGGGTCGACTGGCTGATCGACACCCTGAAGATGCTCAAGCGCACCAAGGTGCTGGTGATCTGCGCCCACGCCGAAACCGCGATGGACCTGGAAGACGCCCTGCGCGTGCGCTCCGGCATCCCGGCCACGGTGTTCCACGAGGGCATGAGCATTCTCGAACGTGACCGCGCCGCCGCCTATTTCGCCGACGAAGAGTTCGGCGCCCAGGTGCTGATCTGCTCGGAAATCGGCAGCGAGGGCCGCAACTTCCAGTTCGCCCATCACCTGGTGATGTTCGACCTGCCAGCCCACCCCGACCTGCTCGAACAGCGTATTGGCCGCCTCGACCGCATCGGCCAGAAGCACACCATCGAACTGCACATCCCGTACCTGCAGGACAGCCCGCAAGAGCGCCTGTTCCAGTGGTACCACGAAGGCCTCAACGCCTTCCTCAATACCTGCCCGACCGGCAACGCCCTGCAGCATCAATTCGGCCCACGCCTGTTGCCGATGCTCGAAGGCAGCGAAGCCAAGGCCTGGAGCGCACTGGTGGCCGAGGCCCGTGGCGAGCGCGAGCGCCTGGAGGCCGAGCTGCACAGCGGCCGTGACCGCCTGCTGGAACTGAACTCCGGCGGCGCCGGTGAAGGCCAGGCCCTGGTCGAGGCGATTCTTGAACAGGACGACCAGTTCGCCCTGCCGATCTACATGGAAACCCTGTTCGATGCGTTCGGCATCGACAGCGAAGACCACTCGGAAAACGCCCTGATCCTCAAGCCAAGCGAGAAGATGCTCGACGCCAGCTTCCCGCTGGGCGACGACGAGGGCGTGACCATCACCTACGACCGCGCCCAGGCACTGTCGCGCGAAGACATGCAGTTCCTGACCTGGGAACACCCGATGGTCCAGGGCGGCATGGACTTGGTGCTGTCCGGCTCGATGGGCAACACCGCCGTGGCGCTGATCAAGAACAAGGCGCTCAAGCCCGGCACCGTGTTGCTCGAACTGCTGTTCGTCAGCGAAGTGGTGGCACCGCGCAGCCTGCAACTGGGCCGTTACCTGCCGCCGGCGGCGCTGCGCTGCCTGCTCGATGCCAACGGCAACGACCTGGCCTCGCGGGTGGCCTTCGAAACACTCAACGACCAGCTCGAAAGCGTGCCACGGGCCAGCGCCAACAAGTTCGTCCAGGCCCAGCGCGACGTGCTGGCCAAGCGCATCAGTGGTGGCGAGGCCAAGGTCATGCCCACCCACGTGGAGCGTGTGGCCGAAGCCCAGCGCCGCCTGAGCGCCGAGGCCGATGAAGAGCTGGCGCGCCTGACCGCGTTGCAAGCGGTGAACCCGAGCGTGCGTGACAGCGAGATCGAGGCGCTGCGCAAGCTGCGTGAGGAAGGGTTGGCGATGCTCGACAAGGCAGCGTTGCGCCTGGAAGCGATTCGCGTGCTTGTGGCAGGGTGATTGGCCGAAGGGGCGCGTCGCGCCCCTTTTCGCGACCTGCGGTCGCTCCCACAGGGATAGTGAACACCCGTAGGTCGTGATGGCAGCGCCATATTGCTACTGGCTATCACGCTCATATCCAAATCATTACATCCAAAGTGCCATTATTCAGGAAGGTTTAAACACCTCTTCCTATACTGCCTTTCGATCGTGCGAAATCGAGTGAAGGGCATGCTATGGAATGGCTGGGACTGCAACTGTTCGCGCAACTGCCGGTAAACGGGCGTATCGTCATCGACTGCCGCCACGAGCCCTTGCTGATCCTCATTGCCATTGCGGTGGCCAGCGCCGCCTGCTTCGCCACCCTCGACATGGCCGAGCGCCAATCCCACAGTGAACACCCCGCCGCGCAGCGTCAATGGCGCGCATTGGGCGCCTGCTGCCTGGCCGGTGGCATCTGGGCCATGCACTTCATCAGCATGCTGGCGTTTCAGGCCCCGCTGGAGATGCATTACGACGTGCCGCTGACCGGCCTGTCCCTGCTGATTGCCCTGCTGGTGGCCTGGCTTGCGATGAACAGCCTCGACCGCCTCTACATGCGCCCGCACCACTACCTGCAAAGCGCGCTGCTGATCGGCATGGGCATCGTGCTGATGCACTTCGTGGGCATGGCGGCGCTGCAAACCGGCGCCCAGCAGTACTACCAAACCAACCTGCTACTGGCCAGCGCCGCCATCGCCCTGCTCACCAGCCTGGCCGCACTGCTGCTGGCACGCTACTTTCGCAACGGCAGCGGCACCCGGCACCAGGCCATGAAATATGGCGCCAGCCTGCTGATGGCAGGCGGTATCGTCGCCACCCACTTCACCGGCATGGCCGCCATGACCCTGGTGATTCCTGCCGACACCGCACTGCGCCTGCCCTCCGGCGACAACAGCCTGCAACTGGGCCTGACCGTGGCCTTCATCACCTTGCTGATCAGTGGCAGCAGCATCAGCGCCGCACTGGCCGACAAGAAGCTGCAAAGCAAGGAAGACGACCTGCGCCGCTACGGCCTGCTGCTCAGCCAGCTGGACCAGGCCCGCGCCTCGTTGCAACAGGCGGCGCACTACGATGCCCTGACCAACCTTGTCAATCGCCGCGGCTTCAACCAGCTGTTCGCCGAACGCCTGGCCGAACAGGACCCCAGCCACAACCGCCTGGCGGTGATGTTCCTGGACATCGACCATTTCAAACGCATCAACGACAGCCTCGGCCACGCCGCAGGCGATGAATTGCTCAAGGTCATCGCCGACCACATCAAGGCTGCCACCCGCAGCCAGGACCTGGTGGCACGCTTCGGCGGCGACGAGTTCTGCGTGGTCACCAGCCTGCATCACCCCGAGGAAGCGCGCCACCTGGCCCAGCGCATCATGCAGCGAATGAAAGACCCCATCGACGTCGGCGGCCGGCGCATGGTGATGACCACCAGCATCGGCATCAGCCTGTTTCCCGATGACGGGCAAAGCGCCGAGGAACTGCTCAAGCACGCCGACCTTGCGCTTTACCAGTCCAAGGGCAGTGGCCGCAACAGCCTGCACTTTTTCAACGCTGGCCTGAAAAGCCGGGCCACCCTGGAGTTGCAACTGGAAGAAGAACTGCGCATCGCCCTGCTCGAAGAACGCGGCCTGCGCGTGCACTACCAGCCGATCTTCGACCTGCGCAGTGGCCAGGTGGCCAAGCTGGAGGCCCTGGTGCGCTGGCAACACCCCCAGCACGGCCTGCTCGGGCCCGACCGTTTCATTGGCATCGCCGAGGCCAATGGCCTGATCGTCGACCTCGACCTGTGGGTGCTGCGCCACGCCTGCGAAGACCTGGCCCAATTGCAGCGCCACGGGTTCGCCAACCTCAAGGTCACGGTCAATTGCTCGGCGGTGACCCTGGGCCACGATGCGCTGCCCAACGAGGTGGAGATGGCGCTGCGTCACGCCGGCATGGCGCCGCAGCACCTGGAACTGGAAGTGACCGAGAATGCGCTGATGGGCGATATCCAGCACACGGTTTGCCTGCTCAAGCGCATCCGCAGCCAGGGCGTGGCGCTGTCGATCGATGACTTCGGCACCGGTTACTCATCGCTGGCCTACCTCAAGCGCCTGCCGCTGGACGTGCTGAAGATCGACCGCACCTTCCTGCAGGATGTGCCCGGCAGCCTCAAGGACCGGGAAATCGTCCAGGCCATCATTGCCATGGCCCACACCCTGCACCTGCAGGTGGTGAGCGAAGGCGTCGAAACCGCCGAACAGTAGGAATTCCTCGCAGCCAACCACTGCGACTACCTGCAGGGTTACCTGCTCAGCCGGCCGGTGCCCCTGGCCGACCTGCGGCCGATCCTCGACCGGCTCGACCGCCAGGAAGCCGTGCTCAGCCCTTGTTGCGATACAGCTCGACCAGGGTCGCCGGATCTTTTTGCAGATAGCCCTGGCTACCGTGCAGGCGCATCATTTGCGCAGCGAGCCCGCTGAGCGGTGTAGCCGCGCCTTGCTCGCGGGACAGCTTGACCGCGCCATCGAGGTCCTTGAGCAGGGTGCGCACGTGCCATTTGACCGGTTCGAAACGGTTCTCGGCCATCTGCGGCGCCAGGATCTGCAACGGCTTGGAGTCGGCAAAGCCGCCCGCCAGGGCCTCGGCGATCAAGGTGGCGTCGACCCCGGACTGCTCGGCCAGGGCCACCACTTCGGCAATCACCAGGGCGTTACAGGCAACGATCATCTGGTTGCAGGTCTTGGTCACCTGCCCTGCGCCCACGCCGCCCATGTGCGTCACCCGCTGGCCCAGGCTCAGCAGCACCGGCCGCGCACGCTGCAAGTCGCTGGCCTCGCCCCCGACCATGATCGCCAGGCTGCCCGCTTGCGCCCCCGCAGTGCCCCCGGAAACCGGGGCATCCAGCCAGGCCATGCCGCACAGGGCAGCGAGCTCGGCGGCCATTTCACGGGTGGCCGTGGCCTCCAGGCTCGACAGGTCGACCAACAGCTGGCCGCTGCGCCCGCCCTGGGCAATGCCCTGTTCACCGAACACCACCTCGCGCACTACCGCCGTGTCGGCCAGGCACAACAGCACCATGTCGCTGCCACGGCTCAATTCGGCGGGGCTGGTGGCCAGCTTCGCGCCTTCGGCCACCAGCGCCGAGCATTTTTCCGGGCTGCGGTTCCATACGGTCAGCGGGTAGCCCGCCGCCAGCAGGCGACGGCACATGGGCAGGCCCATCAGGCCGATGCCGGCGAATCCAAGCGAAGGTAATGCAGTACTCATCAACGACTCCACAGGGTTGCAATGATCTGAAAGCCTACAGGTACCCCATTACGCATCCCGTAAACTGTTACCGCCACGCCAAATTGTTACCGACCGCCACCCCGCCTGAACGCCATCGAGCACCAGGATGAGGCACCTGTGCGTTTTCACGCACCAAAATGAAGCGCGGTCATTCAGCGGCCTTGGCCTGGATCACGATGAACGGCGAAACCACCACGGCCCAGATCTCTGGGTCGCGGCTTTGCAGGTCCAATGCCTGCTCGGTGGTCACTGGCCCGACGGTGCCATCACTGCGCCACTTGGCGAAGATCTCGCTGCGATTCTCGGCCATTGCCTCGGCAACCGCGATCAGGTCCAGGCTTGGGTCGACCCAAATCAGGTCACCCTTGGCCCAGAAACGCTCCAGCGCTTTCCACTCGATTGTCGCCGTCTCACCCAGCAATTTGGCATAGAGGGTGCTTGTTTGATCAGTCATGGGTTTGTACGCACATTCGGCCAATGAAAAAAGGTCGGCATTTTTGCAGAAAAACCCGGTTTCAAATACGTAATTTGGTCGATTGGCCCCGAACACGTGGGGTGGGGCCAGGAGTGCAGGCAAAGTGATGGCGCTTTTCTGTATCTTTCTTTCGATCAAGCGACAACCCTGGAAGTTGGCACTTTTCGCCCGCTTTTCAAGCGCGTGAACAGCGCTCTACACTGTACCGGTACAGTTCCGGGACATGTTCCGGGGGAAGGTGGGCATGCAGCGTGGCGTGGCCATGCCGCAAATCCCGCCCGGTCTGTAGCCCTGGCCGCCAGGACTATAAGAATTACAACAGAATGAGTGGAGCACTATGATCAAGATTTCCAAGCTGTTCGCTGCAATGGTACTGGCCGGGGTAGCCAGCCATTCGTTTGCCGCCGATACCATCAAGATCGGCATCGCAGGCCCGAAGACCGGCCCAGTGACCCAGTACGGCGACATGCAGTTCATCGGCGCCAACCAAGCCATCAAGGACATCAACGCCAAGGGCGGCGTCGATGGCAAAATGCTTGAAGCCAAGGAATACGACGACGCCTGCGACCCTAAACAGGCCGTGGCCGTTGCCAACAAGGTGGTCAACGACGGCGTCAAGTTCGTCATTGGCCACCTGTGCTCCAGCTCCACCCAGCCTGCGTCCGACATCTATGAAGACGAAGGCGTGATCATGATCACCCCGGCGGCCACCTCGCCGGAAATCACCGCCCGTGGCTACAAGCTGATCTTCCGCACCATCGGCCTGGACAGCGCCCAGGGCCCGGCGGCCGGCAACTACATCGCCGACCACGTCAAACCGAAAGTGGTTGCCGTGCTGCACGACAAGCAGCAATACGGTGAAGGCATCGCCACCGCGGTCAAGCAGACCCTGGAGAAGAAAGGCACCAAGGTTGCCGTCTTCGAAGGCCTGAACGCCGGTGACAAGGACTTCTCCTCGATCATCCAGAAGCTCAAGCAGAACAACGTCGACTTCGTCTACTACGGCGGCTACCACCCAGAGCTGGGCCTGATCCTGCGCCAAGCCCAGGAAAAAGGCCTGAAAGCCAAGTTCATGGGCCCGGAAGGCGTGGGTAACGACTCCATTTCGCAGATCGCCCAAGGTGCCTCCGAAGGCCTGCTGGTGACCCTGCCGAAGTCCTTCGACGCCGACCCTGAGAACAAGGCCATCGTCGACGCCATCAAGGCTGACGGCAAGGACCCAAGCGGCCCGTTCGTGTTCCCGGCCTACTCCGCCGTGGAGCTGATTGCCAAGGGCATCGAAGCGGCCAAGTCCGAAGACACCGACAAGGTGGCCGCGGCCATCCACGCCGGCAAGTTCAAGACCCCGACCGGCGAGCTGTCGTACGACGAGAAAGGCGACCTGAAAGACTTCAAGTTCGTGGTCTACGAATGGCACTTCGGCAAGCCAAAGACCGAAGTCTCCCCTCAGTAACTGCGTGACTAATAGCTGACCGTAAAAAGCCCACTGTGCGAGCAGTGGGCTTTGTTTTACGAGGTTCATGGGCCAGATCCCCGCGATCCGGGGGCCGACCCACCTGAAAATCTTAAAACCGTCACCCGCGGTTTCCTGGCCGTACCCCGGCCAGTGAAATGCAAATCAGGTTTTTAGGAGCGCTGTAATGCCTGAGATCTACCATTTCTTCCAACAACTGGTTAATGGATTGACCATCGGCAGCACCTACGCCTTGATCGCCATCGGCTATACGATGGTGTACGGCATCATCGGCATGATCAACTTCGCCCACGGCGAGGTGTACATGATCGGTTCCTACGTGGCCTTCATCGCCCTGGCGGGCCTGGCCATGATGGGTATCCATTCGCTGCCGATCCTGATGACCGTCGCCTTCGTCGCGACGATCTGCGTTACCAGTGCCTACGGCTACAGCATCGAACGGGTTGCCTACCGCCCCTTGCGCAACAGCAACCGCCTGATCCCGCTGATTTCCGCCATCGGCATGTCGATTTTCCTGCAGAACACCGTGCTGCTGTCGCAGGACTCGAAGGACAAATCCATCCCCAACCTGATTCCGGGCGCCTTCTCCTTCGGGCCAGGCGGTGCCGAGGAAGTCCTGATCAGCTACATGCAGATCCTGGTGTTCGTGGTCACCCTGGTGGCCATGACCTGCCTGACCCTGTTCATCTCCCGTTCCCGCCTGGGGCGCGCCTGCCGTGCCTGCGCCGAGGACATCAAGATGGCCAACCTGCTGGGCATCAACACCAACAACATCATCGCCCTGACCTTCGTCATCGGTGCCGCGCTGGCAGCCGTGGCGGCCGTGCTGCTGAGCATGCAGTACGGGGTCATCAACCCCAACGCCGGTTTCCTGGTGGGCCTGAAGGCCTTCACCGCGGCGGTACTGGGCGGCATCGGCAGCATCCCGGGCGCCATGCTCGGCGGGCTGGTGCTGGGCGTGGCCGAAGCCTTCGGCGCCGACATCTTCGGCGACCAGTACAAGGACGTGGTGGCATTCGGCTTGTTGGTTCTTGTCCTGCTGTTCCGGCCGACCGGCATCCTCGGCCGCCCGGAGGTTGAAAAAGTATGAACAGAAATCTCAAACAGGCGTTCTTCAGCGCCTTGCTGGTCTGGGCCGTGGCCTTCCCGGTACTGGGCCTGAAACTGAGCATCGACGGCATCAGCCTGGCGGTGCACAGCCAAGGGTCGTTCACCCTCAGCATCATTGCCGTGTGTTCGGTGCTGATGTTCCTGCGCGTGCTGTTCGACAAGCAGTGGAGCGCGGTGATGGGCCGTCGCTCGGACCGCAAGTTGATCCCGCCGGCGGTGAGCAACTACCTGACCCTGCCGAAAACCCAGCGCTACGTGATCATTGGCCTGATCGTCGCTGCCCTGGTGTGGCCGTTCTTCGGCTCGCGCGGTGCGGTGGACATCGCCACGCTGATCCTGATCTACGTGTTGCTGGGCCTGGGCCTGAACATCGTGGTGGGCCTGGCCGGCCTGCTGGACCTGGGCTACGTCGGTTTCTATGCCGTCGGCGCCTACAGCTACGCGATGCTCTCGCACTACCTGGGCTGGAGCTTCTGGGTGTGCCTGCCGATCGCCGGCCTGATGGCCGCCACCTTCGGCTTCCTGCTCGGTTTCCCGGTGCTGCGCCTGCGCGGTGACTACCTGGCAATCGTGACCCTCGGCTTCGGCGAGATCATCCGCCTGTTCCTGCGTAACCTCACCGACTGGACCGGCGGCCCCAACGGCATCAGCAACATCCCCAAGCCTGAGTTCTTCGGCCTGACCTTCGAGCGCAAGGCTGCCGAGGGGATGCAGACCTTCCACGAGTTCTTCGGGCTGCAATACAACTCGATCAACAAAGTCATCTTCCTCTATCTGGTGGCCCTGCTGCTGGCGCTGCTGGCACTGTTCGTCATCAACCGCCTGCTGCGCATGCCGATCGGTCGTGCCTGGGAAGCGCTGCGTGAAGACGAAATCGCCTGCCGCGCACTGGGCTTGAACCCCACCGTGATCAAGCTCTCGGCCTTCACCCTGGGTGCCTGCTTCGCCGGTTTCGCCGGCAGCTTCTTCGCTGCGCGCCAGGGCCTGGTGACGCCGGAGTCGTTCACCTTCATCGAGTCGGCGATCATCCTCGCCATCGTCGTGCTCGGCGGCATGGGCTCACAACTGGGCGTGATTCTCGCGGCCATCGTGATGATCCTGCTGCCGGAGCTGATGCGTGAGTTCAGCGAATACCGCATGTTGATGTTCGGTGCGCTGATGGTGTTGATGATGATCTGGCGCCCGCAAGGCTTGCTGCCTATGCAACGCCCCCACATGGAGCTGCATCGATGAGCCGTGAAATTCTGCAAGTCAGCGGCCTGAGCATGCGCTTCGGCGGCTTGTTGGCGGTCAACGGCGTGGCCCTGACCGTCAAGGAAAAACAAGTGGTGGCGCTGATCGGCCCGAACGGCGCCGGCAAGACCACGGTGTTCAACTGCCTCACCGGCTTCTACAAGCCCAGCGGCGGCACCATCCTGCTCGACGGCCAGCCCATCCAGGGCCTGGCCGGCCACCAGATCGCCCGCAAGGGTGTGGTGCGGACCTTCCAGAACGTGCGCCTGTTCAAGGAAATGACCGCGCTGGAAAACCTGCTGATCGCCCAGCACCGTCACCTGAACACCAACTTCTTCGCCGGCCTGTTCAAAACCCCGAACTTCCGCCGCAGCGAGAAGGAGGCCATGGAGCGCGCGCAGTATTGGCTGGAGAAGGTCAACCTGACCGAATTCGCCAACCGCACCGCCGGCACCCTCGCCTACGGCCAGCAGCGCCGCCTGGAAATCGCCCGCTGCATGATGACCCAGCCGCGCATCATCATGCTCGATGAGCCGGCCGCTGGCCTGAACCCGAAGGAAACCGAAGACCTCAAGGCGCTGATCGCCTACCTGCGCGAGTCGCACAACGTCACCGTGCTGCTGATCGAGCACGACATGAAGCTGGTGATGAGCATTTCCGACCATATCGTCGTGATCAACCAGGGCACGCCCCTGGCCCACGGCACGCCGGAGGAAATTCGCGACAACCCTGATGTGATCAAAGCTTACCTGGGGGAAGCGTAAATGCTGAAGTTCGAGAACGTTTCCACCTTCTACGGCAAGATCCAGGCACTGCACAGCGTCAACGTGGAGATCAACCAGGGCGAGATCGTCACCCTGATCGGCGCCAACGGTGCCGGCAAGTCGACCTTGCTGATGACCCTGTGCGGCTCGCCCCAGGCGCACAGCGGCAGCATCAAGTACCTGGGTGAAGAGCTGGTCGGCCAGCCGTCCTCGCACATCATGCGCAAGAGCATCGCGGTCGTGCCCGAAGGCCGCCGCGTGTTCGCCCGCCTGACCGTCGAGGAAAACCTGGCCATGGGCGGTTTCTTCACCGACAAAGGCGACTATCAGGCGCAGCTGGACAAAGTCCTGCAGCTGTTCCCACGGCTCAAGGAGCGCTACAACCAGCGCGGCGGCACCATGTCCGGCGGCGAGCAGCAGATGCTGGCCATCGGCCGGGCGCTGATGAGCAAGCCCAAACTGCTGTTGCTCGACGAGCCGTCGCTGGGCCTGGCGCCTATCATCATCCAGCAGATCTTCGACATCATCGAGCAACTGCGTCGCGACGGCGTGACGGTGTTCCTGGTGGAGCAGAACGCCAACCAGGCGCTGAAGATCGCCGACCGGGCCTATGTGCTGGAGAACGGCCGGGTGGTGATGCAGGGCACCGGCGAAGCGCTGCTGACCGACCCGAAGGTGCGCGACGCGTACCTGGGGGGTTGATTGGGAAAAAGGCCTTCGGGCCTTTTTTTCTGCCTGTGCCGGCCTCTTCGCGGGGCAAGCCCGCTCCTACAGGGATCACCTTAGCCTGTAGGAGCGGGCTTGCCCCGCGAAGAGGCCCGCACAGGCAACCATTAACTTGAGATCCGCCGCCAGCCTGCGTAACGTGGCCAGCTCTTTGCCGAAGATTCCCCGGAGCCCGCCCCATGCGCCTCACCCCTACCCTGCTGCTCAGCGCCCTGCTGCCCTTGTTCGCCGGCTGCCAACTGCTGGCCGAGCAACCCCGTGACCCGAACATCGGCACCACGCGCATGCAGGGCGAGCTGAGCGCCAATGGCGGGCGCCTGTTGTTCAAGCCCTGCAGCGAAGCACGCCGCTTCGTGATCAATGACGCCGCCGGCACCGGCATCCTGCAGGAGTCGGCCAGCCTGGCCAAGGACGCCAATGCCAAGCTGTTCGCCGACGTGCGCGGCCGCCTCACCGGCGCCAAGCAGGCCGACAACGACGGCCAGCTGGAGCTCAGCCGCCTGTACCGCCTGGAGCCGTCCACCCACGCCTGCGACGACCCAAACTTCAAGCAGCTGACCCTGCGTGCCAACGGCCATGGGCCGGACTGGGACGTGAAGGCCAGCGGCAAGGGCATGGTCCTCAACCGGGCCGGCAAGGAACCGCTGCCCCTGCCGTTCCTCGAAGAAGAAGTGCCCGGCGGCGGCCTGACCCTCACCAGCGAAGCGAACGGCGAGCACGTGGAACTGTGGGTAGCCCCGCAGCGCTGCGTCGATAGCACCACCGGTGCCGTGCGCCACCTGCGCGCCGAACTGCGTATCGACGGCAAGACCGTGCAGGGCTGCGGCTACTACGGCGGTGCCCGCGACAACTGATCGCCGGGCGCTTTTATCCTGCCAGTCCGGGCGGCTAACAGCTTATACTTGGCGGTTTGTGTAAAGCCGCCGGCCGCCCATGGCCGGGATACTGGACCCTGCCATGCTACGAATCACCGAACTGAAGCTGCCCCTGGACCATCCCGACGAAGCGCTGCGTGAAGCCATCGTTCAGCGCCTGGGCATCCGCGACGAGCAACTGCTCAGCTTCAACCTGTTCAAGCGCAGCTACGATGCGCGCAAGAAGAACAGCGAACTGCTGTTCATCTACACCATCGACCTGCACGCCAGCAACGAAGCCGAACTGCTGCAAAGGTTCGCCGACGACCACAATATCGGCCCGGCCCCGGACGTTACCTACAAGTTCGTAGGCCAAGCCCCTGCCGAGCTCAAGGAGCGCCCGATCGTGGTGGGCTTTGGCCCCTGCGGCATTTTCGCAGGGCTGCTGCTGGCCCAGATGGGCTTCAAGCCGATCATCCTCGAACGCGGCAAGGAAGTGCGCCAGCGCACCAAGGACACCTGGGGCCTGTGGCGTAAAAGCGTGCTCAACCCCGAGTCCAACGTTCAGTTCGGCGAAGGCGGCGCCGGCACCTTCTCCGACGGCAAGCTGTACAGCCAGATCAAGGACCCGAACCACCATGGCCGCAAGGTCCTGGAAGAGTTCGTCAAGGCCGGTGCGCCGGACGAGATCCTGTACATCAACAAGCCGCACATCGGCACCTTCCGCCTGACCGGCATGGTCGAGCAGATGCGCCAGGACATGATCGCCCTGGGCGCCGAAGTGCGCTTCCAGGAAAAGGTCACCGACCTGCTGTGCGAAGACGGCCAACTGACCGGCGTGGTCCTGGAAAGCGGCGAACAGCTGCACTCGCGCCATGTGGTGCTGGCCCTGGGCCACAGCGCCCGCGACACCTTCCGCATGCTGCATGCCAAGGGCGTGTACATGGAAGCCAAGCCGTTCTCGGTCGGCTTCCGTATCGAGCACCCGCAAACGCTGATCGACAAGGCACGCCTGGGCAAGTACGCCGGCCATCCGAAGCTGGGCGCAGCCGACTACAAGCTGGTGTACCACGCCAAGAACGGCCGCTCGGTGTACAGCTTCTGCATGTGCCCAGGCGGCACCGTGGTTGCCGCCACCAGCGAACCGGGCCGGGTCGTGACCAACGGCATGAGCCAGTATTCGCGTAACGAGCGCAATGCCAACTCCGGCATCGTGGTAGGTATCGACCCTGAGCGCGACTACCCAGGTGGCCCGCTGGCCGGTATCGAGTTGCAGGAGCGCCTGGAGGCCCATGCCTACGTGATGGGCGGCAGCAACTACCAGGCACCGGCCCAGCTGGTGGGCGACTTCGTCGCCGGCAAGCCCTCTACCGCCCTGGGCAGCGTCGAGCCTTCGTACAAGCCGGGGGTCACCCTGGGCGACCTGGCGCCGAGCCTCCCGGCCTTCGCCATCGAGGCCATCCGCGAGGCGCTGCCGGCGTTCGACCGGCAGATCAAGGGCTACAACCTGCATGACGCGGTGTTGACCGGAATCGAAACACGCACCTCGTCGCCGCTGCGCATTACCCGTGGCGCGGACTTCCAGAGCCTGAACATGAAAGGGCTGTTCCCGGCCGGTGAAGGCGCAGGATATGCCGGGGGGATTCTCTCGGCCGGTGTTGACGGCATTCGCATTGCCGAGGCCGTGGCCCGCGACATGCTCGGCCTTTAACGAGGCCGCCCTGACGACGTGGCTCGGTAGGAGCGAGCACAGCTCGCGATGGGCTGCAAAGAAGCCCCGGCATTCTGTGCCGCGAAGCTGAAAACCCGGGGCCGCTGCGCGCCCCCATCGCGAGCTGCGCTCGCTCCTACCAGGCGTAAACCCAGCTGGCCCAGGCCAACAAAAAACCCCGAACAGGCCAAACCTGTTCGGGGTTTTGTTTTACCGCGGCAATCAGTGCGAAACGCGGCTGGTACCGTCAACGGTCATGATGCGAACACGGTCGCCAACGCGGAAGATTTCATTCTGCTGCACCGCCTGCACATAGGCGCGCATGCTGCCGTCATCCTCACGCACGGTAATTTCCACGCCCTGGGTACGGGTGATGCCTTCCTCGGCAGCCGAACCCGCCAGGCCACCGGCCACGGCGCCGATCACAGCGGCCACCAGGCTGCCACGGCCACCGCCCACGGCACTACCGGCCACGCCACCGACGATAGCGCCAGCACCACCGCCGATTGGGGTCTTGGTGCCTTCGATCTTGACTGGGCGCAGGGATTCGATGGTCCCCATGCGCACGGTCTGCACGCGACGGGCTTCATCACGGGAGTAGCTGTCGCCGGTCAGGCTGGAGGCACAGCCCCCCAGCAGCAACGACATGGCGGTGAAAGTTGCCACCAGCAAAGCGGATTTACGCATGGGTACAATCTCCAGAAAACAGGTGTCCATTAGACGCCGCCCAATGACCGCTGTCACGGCGCTGACGCAATATATTTATTTCCATTCAGCCCTTGTACAGCCTCGATGGGCTGGTAAACGGGCATTACAGCGTCAGACCAAGCATAGCCACCGATTACTTCATCGTTGTGCGAGAAGTTGCGGCGTTTGCATGAAAAAGGGGCTGCCAGGCAGCCCCTTGGGAGGTTACGGCGCCAGGCGCTCGCGGGCCCACTGGCCCTCGACCAGGCGGTAGTTCAGGCGGTCGTGCAGTCGGCTGGCGCGGCCTTGCCAGAACTCGATGCGCTCGGGCACCAGGCGGTAGCCGCCCCAATGCTCCGGGCAGTGCGGCTGGGTATCGGCGAAGCGGGCCTCGGTGGCCTTGACCAGGCCTTCAAGCTCCTCGCGGTTGGCAATCACCCGGCTTTGCGGCGAAGCCCAGGCTCCCAGGCGGCTGCCCAGCGGGCGCACCTGGTAGTAGTCATCCGACTCCTGGGCCGTGACTTTCTCCACCCGCCCCTCGATCCGTACCTGGCGCTCCAGCGCCGGCCAGAAGAAGGTCATCGCCGCGAACGGGTTGGCCAGCAGTTGCTGGCCCTTGGCGCTGTCGTAGTTGGTGAAGAAGGTGAAACCGCGTGCATCGAGGCCCTTGAGCAACAGCACGCGGCAATGCGGGCGGCCCTCGCCATCGACGGTGGCGAGGGTCAGGGCATTGGCCTCCACCGGAGGTTGCTCGGTTTTCACCGCATCGGCGAACCACTGGTGAAACAGCGCGAACGGCTCACCCGGGGCCTGGGCCTCGGCCAGGCCATCACGGGTGTAGTCGCGGCGCATATCGGCCAGGGATTGGGTCATGGCTGCGTTTCCTTGACGATCAGTTGGTCTTCGCAGGGCTGTTGGCGGCTACTTTCTTGTCGGTGGCCGCCGCTTTCTTGGCCGCGGGCTTGGCGGGCGCAGCCTTTTTCTTGGCAGCAGGCTTGGCCGCGGCTTTCTTGGCCACAGGCTTGGCGGCAGCCTTGGCGGCTGGTTTCTTGGTTTCAGCGGGCTTGGCGACGGGCTTGGCATCCTGTACCGCCACCATTGCGGCCGGGGCTTGCACAGGCACAGCCTTCTGGTACTTGGCCAGCAGGGCGAGCATGGTGTTCTGCGGCGTCAGCAGCATTTCCACACGGCGGTTCAGGGCGCGGCCTTCGGCGCTGTCGTTGGCGGCACGTGGCATTTCCGAGCCCATGCCCTTGAGCGACAGGCGGTCACGCTGCAGGCCGCTCAGGCGGAAAATGGCCGACACCGAGGCGGCGCGCTCCAGGCTCAGTTTCTGGTTGGCCGCCGCAACGCCGCTGCTGTCGGCATGGCCGAGTACCAGTACAGCGGTTTTCGAGTCACCCTCGACGGCCTTGGCCACGCGAGTGATCGGTGCCAGGGTCATCGGCAGCAGCATGTTCGGGCGGTCTGGGTTGTACGAGCTGTCGACCGGAATGATCACCACCAGCACGTTTTCGCGGCGTTCAAGTTCCAGCTTGCTGTCCTTGACGGCTTCACGCAGCTTGGGCTCGTACTGGTCGAGCCAGGCCTGGGTGGCCTTCTCGTCGATCTTCGGTACGACCGGCCCCTTGGCCGCCTGCTCATCACTGCCGAACGGCCACCACCAGTGGCTGGCGCTCTCGGACTTGGCATCGGCCTTGGCCACGTTCTCGGTGACAGCGGCCTTCACTTCCTGGTCGGCCACTTTGTCCGAACCAAAGGGCCACCAGCTGCTGCTACTGTCCTCGGAGGCGTCCTGGGAATGGCTGGCGCAACCGGTCATGGCGGCCAGGCAAAGGGCAAGAGCTAAGGTTTTATGTGAAGACATCAGCGATACACCATGAATTAGAAAGATATTTTGCCAACGCACTTCTGGCGTTGGCATTGAGGATAGTCAAAGGGGTCGCGTAATACCCGCATTACCCGATCAAAGGCAAGTGCCCAGCACACGCACCAGCTGCTGGGCGCGGGGGTCCATCAGCACGTAGGGGCCGAGGGTGTTGACCACGAAGCCGAAGGCCACGTCGTGCTCCGGGTCGGCGAACCCCACCGAACCGCCGGCACCTGGGTGGCCGAAGGCACGGGCGCCCAGGCCGAAGGTGGCGTTGGCGACAGCAGGCTGGTCGAGCATGCAGCCCAGGCCGAAACGGGTCTGGGTCAGCAAGGTGCGGTCTTGGCCAAGGCTGTGCTCGCGGGTCAGCTCGTCGAGCAGTTCCGATTCGAGCAGGCTGCCGTCGAGCAGGCCGGCGTAAAAACCTGCAAGGCTGCGGGCATTGCCGTGGCCATTGGCCGCTGGCTGCTGCATGCGCCGCCATTCCGGCTTGTTGGTGCTGGTAAGGATCGCTGGCGGGTTGGTGAAGGCGCGGGTCGACAGCGCTTCAGGCTCGCGCATGGTCACCTGCAACAAGCGCTGGGCGGCGGCATCGCCAGGGTTGCCCTTGCCACGGGCGATATGGGCAACGCGGTAGAATTCCTCATCGGCCAGGCCCACGTGGAAGTCCAACCCCAGCGGCCGCGCGGTGCGCGCGACGATCGACTCACCAGGGCCACGGCCATCGGCGCGGCGGATCAGCTCGCCAATCAGCCAGCCGTAGGTGATGGCGGCATAGCCATGCTCAGTGCCGGGCGCCCACCAGGGCGTTTCGGCGGCCAGCGCAGCAACCATGGCCTGCCAGTCGTACAGGGCTTCGGCGGGCAGCAGCTCGCGAATGGCCGGCAGGCCTGCGCGGTGGCTGAGCAACTGGCGCAGGGTGATGCTTCCCTTGCCGGCCTGCTCGAATTCAGGCCAGTAGCGCGCCACCGGGGCATCCAGGGCCAGCTTGCCCTCGCCCACCAGCTGCAGCGCGGTGACTGCCGTGAAGGTTTTGGTGCAGGAGAACAGGTTGGCGATGGTATCGCTGTGCCAGGCCTGCTGGCCGTCCTTGTCGGCGCTGCCGGCCCAGAGGTCGACGACGGTTTCGCCGCCAACCTGGATGCACAGCGCCGCGCCACGCTCCTGGGGATCGTCGAACAACGCCGCGAACGCTTCGCGCACGGCTTCGAACTTCAGCTCATAGTGACCCTGGATCTGCACCCGCCTGTTCTCCGTACTGCCTGGCTGACAAAGGCGTGCATTGTTTCAGTAGTTGGCGGTTTTGCAAACTGGCTATAGCTGTGTGGTCGCGCTGAAAATCCCCCTCTGTGGAGGGATCTTGCGGCCTGTTCGCGAGTGAGGCCGCTTGCACAGAGAGCTTGCCGCGCTCAAGGCTTGCTTTTTTCCAGTTGGCTGCGCAACTGACCAATGGCTTGCAGGTTGCCCTTGCGCACGGCCTCGACGAACCCTGGGTACGGCACATCGGTGATCGCCACCAAGCCCAGGTGCCCGTTCTCCCCATCGAGCAGGCGCCCGCTGGCCGGTTGGTCGAGGTACTGGAACCAGTGCGCGCCGACGATCATCGGTTGCGCCATCGCCGCCTTGAGGAAATTGCCATAGGCCGGCCCGCGGTCTTCTTCATGCGCCACCTCCAGCGGCCCCGGCCAGAATGGCCCACGGTCGCGGGAACCGAACTGGAATTCGGACACCAGCACCGGCTTGTCCAGCTCGGCCAGGCGGGCGAAGTCGTAACCGTCCTCGGGCTTGAGGGTATAGAAGTTGAAACTCAGCACATCGCAGAACTCGACGCAGGCCTTGACCGCCTCCGGCGTGCTCACGGCATAGCGCCCACCCAGCAGCAGGTGGTTGGGCGCATGCCACTTCAGTGCATCGGCAATGGTCTTGAAGTAGGTTTCCGCGAACACCTGCTGGAAATATTGATAGTCCCGTTCGATTTCCGGGTGCTCCGGGTTAGGCAGCGGCGCCTCGAAGCCCGGGTCTTCCATCAATTCCCAGGCCGGCAGCTCGATACCCCAGGCCTTGGACAGTCCCTCCTGGTTGCGGTACTTGTCACGCAGCTGCTTGAGGAAGGCGCGCTTGGCCGGCACGTCGGTGGTCAGGCGCAGGGTGCCATAGGCCAGGCCGTAGCGGGCCTTGGGGTCGTTGCCGGGAGCGGCCCAGGCCAACTCGTTGTCGGCGAAATAGCCGATCAGCCAAGGGTCGTCGCGGTGGTCGCGCGCCGCGATGGCCACGGCGCGCTCGGTGGCCATGGCGAAACGCGGGTCGAACGGGTCGGGCATGCGCCCCCACCAGTCCATGCCCGTGCTGATGCTGGCATAGTCGCCGACGATCGACAGCGGCAGGGTGTAGGGCATGCGCTTGGCCTGGGCCAGGGCCGGGTCGCTCCAGTTGCCCAGGGTGTTGAAACCCCAACCCTGCAGGCGGTCCAGGGCGTGGGCCTGCCAGCGCTCGGCATCCAGCGCCGGTGCCGGGCACGGCGCTGCGGCCTGGCCTTGCACGGCGGGCGGGCAAGGTTGGCCATAGGTACGCTGGATATTGGCGGCGTAGAAGTCGAACCAGCGCCCCTTCTTGAACCCGCGGCCTTGCGAGGAGGTGTTGCCGTCGTCGTTGTTGCCCCCGCCGTAGAAGGCCGACAGGCCATCGGCTGCGCCTGGCAGGGCCTTGAACATGGCCTCGCGGCCCTCGATGTAGGTGCGCCCGCCGTCATCAGCCACGGCGTTGACCCCCAGCGAGAAGAACGGATGGCCTTCGGGGGTGACCAGGAACCAGCGCCCGTCACGCTTTTCGGTGCGGAAAAAACCCTTGGCGGCGAACGGCTGCCCAACCACCACGCCACCGTAGCTGTCCAGTTGCAACTTCTGGCGCTCGGCCAGCCAGCCCTTGAGCTGCTGCTGTTCGCGGTTGTCGGCGGCCTTGAGTTGTTCGTCGCTGGCGATTTTTTCAGGCCAGTGCCCGCGGGTGGACTGGCCATAGCCGTCGATCAGCTCGCGGTAGGCGGCCTGGTAGGCCTGGTCGTCATCCTGCAGGCCGACCTTCTCGATCAACAGGTTCTGCGCGGCTTTCGGGCTGGGAATGCTCAAGCTGACCGAGGCCACCTGCTTGAGGTCCACCTCACCCACGCTGCTGGTCAACAACACCCGCTGCCCCTCGTAGGACCACGGCATCGGTGGGCCAGCCCGCATGCCCTGGCTCTGCGGCGAGCGGGCCTTGAGCGGCACCATCGCGGTTTGCGCAGGGCCGGCCGGCAGGTCGATGCGGCTGGTGAGGGTGCGCCCGTCGCTGCCTTGCACCGTGACGTCGACGGTCAAGGCCCAGTCCTGGGCACTTTGCATGCGCAAGGTCAGAAACTGCCCGGCGGACCAATCCCACGCCCCCGCCCCGCCCTGTGGGCTCAGGCGCAGGGTGGGCCGTTCCACAGGGTTGAACACCACCCGCCGCAGCACCTCGCCCTCGGCTGTCTGCTCGGCGTTGTACTGGGGCATGCCGGTGCCTTCGGTGGCCACTGCAACCACCGATGCCGGGCGCACGAAACTGAACAGCGTCTGTTGCCCGGCCAGCAGTGGCGAGCAGAACAACAGGGTGATTACGGCGGGCAGGGTGCGGCGGATCATAGGGCTGGAGTTCTCCTTCCGGACCCTCATGAGCCCGCGACTGAGTAGTGGACAACGGGCCGGCGCATCATGCTCCGGCCGTCAGGAAATCTCCCGCCGAAATGGCGGCAGCGCATTGAGGATAGCCTTGCCGTAGCGCTGTGTGACCAGGCGCCGGTCCAGCAAGGTGATGACGCCGCGGTCCTGTTCGGTACGCAGCAGCCGGCCACAGGCCTGGATCAGCTTCAGTGAAGCGTCGGGCACGGCAATTTCCATGAACGGGTTGCCGCCACGGGCCTCGATCCATTCCGCCAACGCCGCCTCGACCGGGTCGTCGGGAACCGAGAAGGGAATCTTGGCGATGACCACGTGCTCGCAATAGGCACCCGGCAGGTCGACACCCTCGGCAAAGCTGGCCAGGCCGAACAGTACGCTGTGCTGGCCGTCATCGACGCGCGCCTTGTGCTTGTTCAGCGTTTCCTGCTTGGACAGGTTGCCCTGGATCAGCACCAGCTTGCGCCAATCCCGGTCCAGGCCATCGAACACATCCTGCATCTGCTTGCGCGAGGAGAACAGCACCAACGCGCCGCGGGCGTCCTCGACGATGTTCGGCAGCTCGCGGATGATCGCGGCCGTGTGCGCCGCCGCATCGCGGGGGTCGGCCTTGAGGTCGGGCACCCGCAGCAAGCCGGCGTCGCCGTGCACGAACGGGCTTGGCACCACGCAGGTAACGGCATCACGCGGTAAACCCGAGCGCATGCGGAAGCGGTCGAACTTGCCCAATGCGGTGAGCGTTGCCGAGGTGACCAGGGCGCCATGGGCCACGCTCCACAGGCTGCGGCGCAGCATTTCGGCGGCGAGGATGGGGCTGGCATTGACCTCGATGTCGAACAGCGCGCCGCTTTCGGCCAGGGTCAGCCAGCGCGCCATGGGCGGGCTGTCTTGCGGGTCTTCGGCGGTGAAGGCGGTCCACAGCTCCCAGTTGCCCTGGGCACGGGTGACCAGGCTGCCGAACAGCGGGTACCACTCTTCGGCCTGGTGGCTGGCGATGCCGATATTGACCTCGCCGTCCATGCCTTCCTTGAGCAGGTCGGCCAGGCGGGTGAACAGGTCGTTGAGGCGGGCGAAGCCCTTTTTCAGCTCGATGCCCACCTCGCGGATCTGCTCGGGCACCACGCCGCCTTCGAAGCGGTAGCGCGGGCGTTCGCGGCCTTCGGTGTCCTCGGTGGGGCGAAAATCTGCAATCTGTTCGCACAGGGTGAACATGAACTGCTGCTGGGTACGCACTTCCCGCGCCAGCTCCGGCACCTGCTCGATGTACTTGCCCAGGTCGCCCGGCAGCGGGTGCTGGGCCAGCAGCTTGGTCAGGTTCTTGGCCGTCTGCTCCAGCCAGTCGGCGGTGGAGCGCAGGCGCGAATAGTGGGCGAAGTGGCCGATGGCCTTGTCCGGCAGGTGGTGGCCTTCGTCGAACACGTACACCGTGTCGCGCGGGTCGGGCAGCACCGCGCCGCCGCCCAGGGCCAGGTCGGCCAGGACCATGTCGTGGTTGGTGACGATCACGTCGACCTTGCCCATGCCTTCGCGGGCCTTGTAGAACACGCACTGCTGGAAGTTCGGGCAGTGGCGGCCGGTGCACTGGCTGTGGTCGGTGGTCAGGCGCGCCCAGTCCTGGTCCTCGATGGCCTCGGACCAGCTGTCTCGGTCACCGTCCCAGCGGTTGCCGGCCAGCTTCTCGATCATGCTGTTGAACAGCTTCTGGCTGCGCTCGTCGACTTCGATACGGAAGCCTTCTTCCTCGAACAGCTGGGCGGTGGCCGACTGGGCATGGCCTTCCTGCAGCAGGATGTCGAGCTTGGACAGGCACAGGTAGCGGCCACGCCCCTTGGCCAGGGCGAAGCTGAAGTTCAGGCCGCTGTTGCGCATCAGGTCGGGCAGGTCCTTGAACACGATCTGTTCCTGCAGGGCCACGGTCGCGGTGGCGATCACCAGGCGCTTGCCAGCCGCCTTGGCGGCCGGAATGGCGGCCAGGCTGTAGGCGACCGTCTTGCCGGTACCGGTGCCCGCCTCCACCGCCACCACGGCAGGCTCACCGGCACGGCGGCCTTCGTCGTCGCAGGCGATGTCGCCCAGCACCTTGGCCACTTCGGCGATCATCAGGCGCTGGCCATAGCGTGGCTTGAGGCTCTTGGCTTCGAGAAAACGCGAATAGGCGCCCTGGATGGTGGCTTTGAGTTCGTTGCTGATCATGGTCTGCAGGCGCCCGGAGGGCTGGATATATTTTCAGTGTTTCGCATGGGGCGGCTATCATACCCCGCTATTGCCCTTTGTGCCGCATGGAGATCCGGATGCTTGCCTTTGCCCTGCCCTACACACTGCATGTTGTTGCCGCCCTGGTTTGGGTCGGCGGCATGTTCTTCGCCTGGCTGGTGCTGCGCCCGGCAACGGTTGCAGCCCTTGAAGGGCCTGCCCGCCTGCGCCTGTGGGTGGAAGTTTTCCGACGCTTTTTCGTCTGGGTCTGGCTGGCGGTGGCGATTCTGGCGATAAGTGGTATCGGCATGTTGCACCTGCGCTTCAGCGGCTTCGAGACAGCGCCCAAGTACGTGCATGTGATGATCGGCGGCGGGATCGCCATGTTTGCCCTGTTCATGCGCATCCAGGCGTTGTTGCTGCCGGAGCTGAAGGCGGCGGTGCAGGCCGAGGATTGGCCGACGGGTGCGGCGGTGCTGGGGCGGATCCGACGGATGGTGGGGGTGAATTTGCTGCTGGGGTTGGCGGTGGTGGCGGTGGCCAGTTCGCGGTTGGTGGTGTAAAGGGCGGCCATAAACATTGGCCCGAAACAAACGTAGGAGCGAGCGCAGCTCGCGAAGCGCCGCGCGGGCGGCGCTCGATCTCACAGCCCCCACACCTCCAAAGCCAGGAACTCACAAGCGCTGCAGAATCAACTCCCCCTCGGCCCCTGCCAGCCCCGGTTGCCCCGCCTGCCCCGGCCTGCCATTGGCCCCGGCATCGGTACGATAAACCAGGCACCCCTTGCTCGCCCCACCCTTACCGGCCTTGCCCGCAGCCCCGGCCTTGCCCGGCGCCCCGCCATCCAGGCGCACAGCAATGCGCTCCTGCGGGAAACCTTGCGGCACGCTCAGGCGAATCCGCCCACCGGGCGCACCATCGTGGCCATTGCCACCGTCATCACCATTGGCGCCACGGCTGGCCTGGCCCCAGGTGCAGCCCCCGGCCTGGCCGTTGGCACCGTCGAGGCCCACATAGCCAGGCGCACCCGCACCACCGCGGACGTCGATGGCCAGGCGCTCGGCCTCCACTTCAACGAACCGAAGGTCCAGGCTGCGGCCCGAGCGTGCCGGGCGCTCATAGCTGCCAGGGGCGCCCGGGGCGCTGAACTCACTGCCCTCGGCCAATGTGGCAGCGCGCGCCTCGATACGCAGCGGCGTGTCCGAAGGGGCAATGGCGATACGCGCGTCCCGGCCCAGTTCCAGGTGGTCGATCTTCAATTCAGCGAGCGAAGCCGGCAACAGCAAGGTGGCTGAATCGGCCACGCGCAGTTGCTCCAGGTGCACGCTGGCCGACTTGTTGGGCAGGCGCAGCATGGAATGGCTGGCCACCTCCAGGCTCTGGGCCTGGGCCATCGGTGCGGCCAATGCCGCCATCAACATCAATTTACGCACGGCGGGGCGCCTCCTGCGGACGCGGAATGGACATGACATGAAAGATACCCGTGAGCAAGATCTGCAAACGGTCGAACCAGCGGTGGCTGCGCCCACGCAGGCTGCCATTGAAAAACAGCACTTCGAGCAGGTGCAGGCCGAGCAGGAAGGCGCCGATGGCATTGAGCAACAGGTTGAACGGCAACGGCTGTGGCATCAGCAGGTTGAACAGCGCCACGCCCCAGAAAGCCACAGTCAGGACCTTGCCCAGGCCCAGGATCACCTTCATAACCCCGCCCCTACTGCTTTATTGTTGTGACCACGCGGCCCACGCCTGTGGGCCGCGCGCCAACAGTACCTGCATGGCGCAGAACACGCCAGCGCAGGTCAGTTCAGGTGCAGGTCCACCCGTCGGTTGTGGGCCCGGCCTTCCTCGGTGTCGTTGTCGGCCACCGGTTCGCTCTCGCCATGGCCTTCGCTGGTCACCTTCTGCGGCGCCAGGCCCTGGCTGATCAGGTACTCGGCGACGCTGGCGGCGCGGCGTTCGGAGAGTTTCTGGTTGTAGGCATCGGAGCCTACGCTGTCGGTGTGGCCCACCACCTTGATCTTGTTCACGCCCAGCCCATTGAGGCGCGGCAACAGGCTTTGCAGGCGCTGCTGGGCGGCCATGCTGAGGTCGGCGGAGTTGAAGGCGAACATCACCTGGCCCTGGTCGTCGAGGCTGATGACCTCGGCCTTGGCTTCAGGTTCGGGGGCAGGTTGGGACGGCGGGTAGTTGGGCAACGGGCAAC
Organism: Pantoea sp. Ap-967; assembly: GCF_011752565.1. Taxonomy (GTDB): domain Bacteria; phylum Pseudomonadota; class Gammaproteobacteria; order Pseudomonadales; family Pseudomonadaceae; genus Aquipseudomonas. Next base: position 5,878 of record NZ_VWXK01000045.1, on the reverse strand, counting down.
CCATGTGGTCGACCGGGGTGTTGGCGGGGGTGTCGGGGCAGCGGTCGCGGCGGTCGAACACGCCGTCGCCATCCTCGTCACCGTCGTGGGCATAGCAGATCAGGCCACCGGCGATCACGCCGAGGGCACCGCCGCCTGCAGCCCAGCTGGAACTCTCGATGGCGCCAAGGCCACCACCGACCACGCCGCCGATCAGGCTGCAGAGGGGCCAGGTCCTTTGATTAAGCGGCGCACTGCCATCGCTGTGGGTGGCGCAACCTGTAAGCAGGCTAGCTGCCACCAGCAACGGCAACGCTGCCTTCGACATCACACTCATCATGAATGCTCCTTTGTCCGCGGCCATGAACGGCTCGCTGGAGTAAAGACGCGCCCGCGCCACTTCTCAAGGCGCGAGCGCACATCGTCAGCGCTGAATCTTGATCTCTGTGCGACGGTTCATGGCGCGCCCCTCGGCCGTGGCGTTGTCGGCCACTGGCTGGGTTTCCCCGGCACCTACCACCGAAACGAAGCTGGCACGCGGCACGCCGCTCTCGATCAGGTAGTCGGTGACCGAATGGGCGCGGCGCTCGGACAGTTTCTGATTGTAGTGGTCGGAGCCGACGCTGTCGGTGTGGCCAGTGACCGTCAGGCGCGCGCTGGGCGCTTCCTGTTTCAGGCGCGTGGCCACGGTGCTCAGGCGCTGCTTGTCGGTGCCGGTCAGGCGGGCGGAGTTGAACTCGAAGTGCACGTCACGGATGACGATCACTTCCTCCTTCTGCACCACCACTTCCTCCACCACCGGTGGTGGGGGTGGCAGCGGGCAGCCGGTGGCATCGACTTTCACCCCGTGCGGCGTGCCCGGGCACTTGTCGCGGCTGTTCAACACGCCGTCGCCGTCGTCGTCGCCATCGCCATGGGCCCAGCAGTAGCCCGCTGCCAGGCCACCGCCCAGCAGCGCACCCCAGCCGGCCCAGCTGGAGCTCTCGATGGCACCCAATGCGGCGCCGCCGACGCCCCCGACGGCCGCACACTTCGGCCAGTCGGTTTTTTGCAAACCTGCACATCCAGTCAACACGCTGGTGAGCAGTACCAGGGGGATTGCTGTGCGAACTATGCTCATTTCGTTGCGTCTCCTAGGGGGAATCGGCATAAGGCCGATCTGAGGGAGTAAAGACCGCGCCATCCATCCCTGCCAGCGATAAGCCATGACGGGGCCACGTGCCCCTTTGCCCGCGCGCGCCGGCCCGCTAGTCTTGGAAGACCTGAACGAGGACTGGCAATGACCGACGGTTTTTCCCAACGCACCCCGCAGCAGGCCCTGGCGGCCCTGCTCGACCGCTTCGCCCCGCAACGCCTGTTGCTGGTAGGCACCCGTTTTCCCGCCCTGGAGGCCTTTGCCCAGGCGCACCCCCAGGCCACCCTCGAAACCTGCGAGCCAGGGCCGCTGCCGCCAGCGTTGGCGGCCCAGCGCTTCGACCTGGCGTTGCTGGTCGACTGCCTGGAGCACCTGCCCAAGCGCAGCGGCCTTGAATTGCTCGGTGGCATCCGCAACCTCAATGCCAGCCGTGTCGCGGTGCTGGCCGACTTGGCGGCCAGCGGCTGGCAGGACACCGACTTCTTCGCCCTGGCCCTGTCGGCCAGCGAGAAATTCCGCCGCGACGAGCAGGTGTTGAGCCTGTTCACCTATGATCTACATGACTACAAGCAAGTCCCGGACTGGCTCAACGCCAGGTTCTGGGCCAACCCTGAAAACTTTGGCAAGTATTGGTGGTGATGATGAGTGTCTCGGTCTGCCCTTGTGGCAGCGGCAACCTGCTCGACGCCTGCTGCGGGCACTACCACGCCGGCACCCCGGCGCCAGACGCGCAAACGCTGATGCGCTCGCGCTACAGCGCCTATGTATTGGGCCTGGTCGACTACCTGGTGGTCACCACCCTGCCCGCCCAGCAGCAAGGCCTGGACCGCGCCGCCATGGCGGCCTGGAGCGCGCAGAGCACTTGGCTCGGCCTTGAAGTGGAAGGCGCCGAGGTGCTGGGCGGCCAGCCCGAACATGCGTTCGTCACCTTCACCGCACGCTGGCACGACCAGGAGGGCGACCACCAGCACCGCGAGCGCTCGGCGTTCGTCCAGCACGGCCAGCGCTGGTACTTCATCGACCCCACCGTAGGGCTCAAGGCCGGCCGCAACGACCCGTGCCCCTGCGCCAGCGGGCAGAAGTTCAAGAAATGCTGCGCCAGCTACGTCGGTAACTGAACATGCCAAGCGCCCCCCGCCTGCTCCTGCTCAGCGCCCTGCTGGCACTGCTGGCGGGCTGCGCGAGCTGGGGCAGCGACAACTGGCGCGAGCCCCAGGTGCACCTGGTAGAAATCGAAACGGTCAAGGCGCGCCTGCTGCAACAAGAGTTCGTGCTGCACCTGCGCATCGACAACCCCAACGACAGCCGCCTGTTCATCCGCAGCCTGAACTACACCCTGTGGCTCAACGACCTGCGCCTGGCCGAGGACGAGGTCAGCGTCTGGCGCAGTGTCGGCGGGCATGCCCGGCGCACCTTCAAGGTCACCGCGCGGACCAACCTGTGGCAGCACCTCAAGCCACTGGCCAAGCTGCTCAAGAGTGGGCAACCGCTGCAGTACCGGCTGCAGGGCGAGCTGGAAACCGGGCTGCTCATCCATCGGGACCTGCACTTGTCGCGCAGTGGTGAGATAATCCCCGGCGATTTCATACCGGAGTAACCCTGCAATGACCCAACAACCCCATGTTCATGGCCCTGACTGCAACCACGGTCACGATCACCACCACGATCACGACCACGGCCATGTACACGGCCCGCACTGCAACCACGGCCACCAGGAGCCGGTGCGCAACGCCCTGAAGGACGTTGGCCGCAACGACCCATGCCCGTGCGGCAGCGAGAAGAAATTCAAGAAGTGCCACGGCGCCTGAGGGCGCCCTGTAGCGCCTGGGAGATCGAGCGCCGCGCGTGCGGCGCATCGCGAGCTGCGCTCGCTCCTACATCTGTTTCGCTGTAGGAGCAACGGTGCGGCGACCCGACTTGCCTGCGATACGCCGCGCAGGCGGCGTTCGATTTGCGCCTCACACAACCCTCACGCCAAGCACGCCGCCCCCCACACCGGCATGCTACCTTTACCGCCTTCCAACCCCGCCACATCTCGCAGGAGCCCCTGTCATGGCCGCCCCCGTCCTTCCTCCCTTCCGCCCGCGGTTCGCCACCGCCGCCGCCACGTTGCTCGGCATGCTCGGGCTCGCCGGCTGCCAGATGGGCGGTTACCAGGACAGCGTGCCGCCGACCACCGGCGTGCAGCCGCTCAAGGGCCTGGCGCAGAACGTGTCGGTGCGGCGCAATGCCATGGGTGCGCCGCTGATCGAAAGCAGCAGCTTCCACGACGCCCTGTTCAGCCTCGGCTACGTGCATGCGGGCGATCGCATCGAGCAGATGCTCGCCATGCGCCTGCTCGCCCAGGGCCGCCTGGCGGAGCTGGCCGGCAGCGAAGCGCTGGACATCGACCGGCTGATGCGCGCCGCCAACCTCAAGCAAACCGCCGCCCAGCAGTACGCCGACGCCTCGCCGCGGCTCAAGCGCTTCTTCGAGGTGTATGCCCGTGGGGTCAACGCCTACCTGTTCCGCTACCGCGACAAACTGCCCGCCGACCTCGCCAGCAGTGGCTACCGCCCGGAATACTGGAAGCCCGAGGACTCGGCGCTGATCTTCAGCCTGTATGCCTTCAGCCAGTCGGTAAACCTGCAGGAAGAACTCAGCGCCCTGACCCTGGCGCAGAAAGCCGGCAGCGACAAACTCGCCTGGCTGCTGCCCGGCGCACCGGACGAGCCGCTGGCCGAAGGCGAAGCTGAAAAGCTCAAGGGCCTGAATCTGAACAGCCAACTGCCGGGCCTGGCCGCCCTGGCCGCCGCCAGCCAGAAGCTTGCCGACCTGGACCTGCTCGGCAGCCCAGGCTCGGCCAACCTGGCCCTGGGCCCACAGCGCAGCCGCAGCGGCAAAAGCCTGCTGGCCAGCGACAGCCGCGCCGCCTGGGCCCTGAGCCCGGTGCAGATCCACACCGGCAAGTATCAGGTTGCCGGCCTGTCGTTGCCGGGCCTGCCCATCGTGCTGGCCGGCTACAACGGCAAGCTGGCCTGGAGCAGCAGCGCGGTGATGGCCGACAACCAGGACCTGTACCTGGAACAACTGCGCCACAGCGGCAGCCAAGTCAGCTACCTGGCCGATGGCAAGTGGCAAGCGGCGCGCGCGCGCAGCGAAACCTTCTTCGTGCGCGGCCAGCGCCCCCTGCGCGAGGTGATGTACGACACCCGCCATGGCACGTTGCTGCCCCAGCCCGGCAACCCCAGCCTTGGCCTGGCCCTGAACCTGCCGCAACTCAAGGGTGACCGCAGCCTGGACGCCCTGTTCGACCTGACCCGTGCGCAGAACGTGGAGCGGGCCTTCGACACCACCCGCGAAATCGGCGCCGCCGCGTTGAACTTCGTGTTCGCCGAACCCGAGCACATCGGCTGGCAGGTCAGCGGCCGCTACCCCAACCGCCGCGAAGGCCAGGGCCTGCTGCCCTCGCCGGGCTGGGACGGGCGCTATGACTGGGACGGTTTCGCCGATGCGATGCTGCACCCCTACGACCAGGACCCGCCCTCGGGCTGGATCGGCCACGCCAACCAGCGCAGCCTGCCACGCGGTTATGGCATGCAGCTGTCCAACACCTGGTACTACCCCGAGCGTGCCGAACGCCTGGGCCAGCTGGCCGGCAACGGCCGCCACGACAGCCGCAGCCTGATGGCCCTTCAAAATGACCAGGTGACCCTGCTGGCCGGCAAGCTCAAGCAAATGTTCGACGCCCCGGGCATGGCCCAGCCGCTCAAGCAGGCCATCGATGCGCTGCCCGCCGGACAGCGCGACAAGGCGCGTGACGCCCTGGCCCGGCTCAAGGCTTTCGATGGCCGCCTGAGCCCGGTGTCGGCGGATGCGGCGCTGTACGAGCTGTTCCTCCAGGCCTTTGCCAAACAGACCTTCCTTGACGAACTGGGCCCCGAGTCCAGCCCGGCCTGGCAGGCCTTCGTCAGCAATGCCCGGTTGTCGTACTCGGCCCAGGCCGACCACCTGCTCGGCCGCGAGGACAGCCCGTTCTGGGATGACCGCACCACGCCGCAGAAGGAAGACAAGCCCGCCATCCTCGCCCGCAGCCTGGCTGCCGCCGTGGATGCCGGCACCGCGCAGTTGGGCGGTGACATGCGCGCCTGGCAGTGGGGCAAGCTGCACCAGTACCGCTGGCCGGCACCGGCCTACCACGGCCTGGGCGATGCACTGAGCCATTCGCCGATGGCCGCCGGTGGCGACTTCACCACCCTGGCCCTGACCCCGTATGCCTGGGGCAGCGACTTCGACACCCGCCTGCCGGCCTCGGCGCGGATGATCGTCGATTTCGGCCAGGCCGAGCCGCTGCAGGTGCTGACCAGCTCCGGCCAATCGGGCAACCCGGCCAGCGGGCATTACAGCGACGGGCTGGATGCCTGGTTCAAGGGGCGCTTCATGAGCTTGCCGTTGCAGCCGCAGAATTTTGCCCGGGCTTACGGTAGCCAGCGGTTGACATTGGTGCCGGGGCGGTAGGTACGGTTTGGGGTGTTTGGCGCCTGTGAGATCGAGCGCCGCCCGCGCGGCGCTTCGCGAGCTGCGCTCGCTCCTACGTTTGTTTCGGGCCAGTGTTCATGTTGCCTGCGCACGCGGCCCCTTGGCGCATGCCTCGATATCGAAACAGATGTAGATACTCTGTTGATGGTCAAGCTTTTCTGAGGTGTTCAGAGCTGAAAAGCTTGGCCGTATCAAATGGCTCATCCCCACGCATGCACGCCCAGATGCCTGTCAGATACTTGCGCA
>NZ_VWXK01000044.1 GCF_011752565.1 Pantoea sp. Ap-967 | reverse complement strand
TCTGGCCCTAACGGGCCAGACGCCTTTTCTTTTGCAAAATGTCAGCGCCAACGCAGATATGAAGTCGTGCGCCATCATGTTTGCTGCGCGACAGCGCAGCCCCAAGAGGGCTGGGTGATCTCCTACACGCTGTTAACCCAACCCTGTGTGAGCAACGGTCTTGCTCAAATACTTGTCCGGTTAGTAACCGGCCATCTTCAGATGGCACAATCTGAATTAGCGAATCTCTCTCGCACATTTTACATCTCGAAACACTAATGCACGCGCAACAATTCCGATTCAACTACGTAGCGATGCAAACCCAGGCTGAATTTAAAAGAGCACTCCTACACTGCAGGGTACATTCTCGTACGCCACAAACAACAATCACCTACGAGAAACTACATTACAACCCAATACTTTTCGGATTTTCCGCCATTTCCTACGGACAACTCCTACAACCCTCTCCAAATGCACGCAGCGCAACTAACCTGCGGCCTTTTCTACTTGGCTTGGCCCCTCATTGACTCATTGCATGTACTCATCTATTTCTAAAAACACCCCGGCACCCGGGGTTACAACCAAGGCATGCGAATTTCACTGCCGCGATTGGATGGCACCTGCCAAGAGATGACCCAATGAAAATGTTAAGACCCTACAACTATGAAATCCTCAACTTTGAGCGCACTCCAACTATCCTTACTTCCGTCGGCTCCACGATACAGGCCGACGCCAGAACAACAAGAGCACCAACTCAGCTTGACGACCTGAACGCTCAATATCACTCAAAAAAATTAAGACTACGCTACCGAGGAGTTACGGGCGACTGGTAGGAGCGAGCATAGCTCGCGATGCGCCAGCACAGGCAAACTAGTTCAAGGCCTGCTGCACATCCCCAACCGTCGCCGCCAGGCTGTTCAGGTGCAGGCTCAGCACCCGCTCCACCGGTGCCTGGTCCAATGGCCAGTGCAAGGCGATGCTCCCGGCCAGTTGCCCTTGCACCCGCACCGGCAAGGCAATCGCCCGGATCAGGAACGGCAAACGGACCGGGTACTCCCAATACCCCTCGGTGCGTTGCCCAAAGCCTTTCTGCGCATCACCCTCAAGGCCGCGCAACCACTCATCCCCCGGCGCCCGTTCCTGGGCCGCCAGGCGTTGCACCTCCTCCTGCGCCAATTCCTTCAGGCACGCCCGCCCCATCGCCGAATGGAACAGGCTGGCATGCTGCCCAACGATCTGGCAGTTGTTCGGGTAACGCTTGCGCAGCACCTGGGGAATGGCGCTTTCCATCACTTCCAGCCGCTCGCCATCGAAACACGAAAGGTCGGCCACCAGCCCTGTGCGCTCGCACAACTCCAGCAACAGCGGCGCCGCCCGTTCCACCAGCTGGCGTTTGAAGCGCAACTGGCGGTCACCGAACAGGCACCGTGCACTGAGCCGGTAACGCCGGTCGCTCAGGCCCCGGTACACCCAGCCCTGCTCCTGCAACGTGGCGAGCATGCGTGACGCTGTAGCCTTGGGCAGCGCTGTGAGGTAATGCACCTCCTCCAACCCCAGCGCCTGGTGTTCGCCAAGCAGCTCGACGATGGCCAACGCCCGTTCCACCGAACGAACGCCGCCGCTGTCTGCCGTGATGCCCATGGGTTAGACCTCCTTGTCCGTGCGTGGATGGTCAACAAGCACAGCAAGATACGGGCCGCTCAGCGCACCTGCAGGCTGGGCGGCGGGCAGCGCTGCACCCACCGGGTCAGCTGCTCATGGGCATAGGCAAGCTGCAACACGGCATGGTCGGCCTGGGCCGGGCCTATGATCTGCAGGCCCATCGGCAGCCCCTGGGGGTTGAAACCAACCGGTACGCTCATGCTCGGCAAACCGGCCAGGCTCGGCCCGATGACCACCTCCATCCAGCGGTGATAGGTGTCCATCGATCGCCCACCCACCACCTTCGGCCATGGCTCGGCTGCGTCGAAAGGGAACACCTGGGCCGAGGGCAACAGCAGAAAATCGTAACGTTCGAACAAGTTGCCCAGTGCCTGGTACCACGCACTGCGGTCTAGCGAGGCCTGGTAAACGGCTGCCGCGCTCAGCGCGAGCCCGCCTTGCACTTCCCATTGCGCCTCGGGCTTGAGCAATGCCCGCCGGGAGGGGTCGGCATAGGCTGCAGCCAGGTTGCCGTGCACCAGGAAGTGGCGATGGGTAAGCCAGCACTGCCACAACCGCCCCAGGTCGAAGCCCGGCTGGCAGGCCTCGACCTCGCAGCCCAGCTCGGCGAAATCGGCCAGGGCCGTTTCGCACAACCCCAGCACCCCATCCTCCATCGGCAAGTAACCGGCATAGTCGCCCAGCCAGCCCACGCGCACGCCCTTGAAGTCCCGCGCCAGCCCCGCCGCGAAATCCCGTGGGCCTTGGTTGATCGACAACGGCACGCGCGGATCGAAGCCGGCCTGCACCGTCAGCAACCGCGCCACATCGGTGACGCTGCGGCCCATTGGCCCCTCGGTGGCCAGTTGCTGGACGAACAGCTCCGGCGTCGGCCCATAGGGCACCCGCCCCTGGGACGGGCGCAGGCCATACACGTTGTTGAACGCCGCCGGGTTACGCAGCGAGCCCATCATGTCGCTGCCATCGGCCACCGGCAGCAAGCGCATGGCCAGCGCCGCGGCGGCGCCGCCACTGCTGCCGCCAGCCACCCGGCGCGGGTCGTAGGCATTGGTAGTGGTGCCGAACAGTGGGTTGTAGCTCTGCGAACCGAGGCCGAATTCCGGCACGTTGCTCTTGCCGACGATCAGCGCCCCGCTGGCCCGCACCCGCGCCACGCTGATGGCATCATGCGCCGGCACCTGCTCGGCGAACAACGGCGAGCCCAGGGTGGTGCGTAGCCCGGCGGTGGCCGCCAGGTCCTTGATCGCCTGGGGCATGCCATGCATCCAGCCGCGCGACTGGCCGCGTGCCAGCTCCTTGTCACGTTCATCCGCCTCGGCCAGCAAGGCCTCGCCGTCGCGCAGCGACACCAGGGCATTGACCTGCGGGTTGCAGCGCTCGATATGCCCCAGGTAGGCCAGCATCACCTCGCGACAGCTCAACTGGCGGGCATGGATGGCCTGGGACAACGCCTCGGCATCCAAGGCAACGATCGGGTCGATGGCTAACGGGTTCACGGTTTTACTCCAAGGTTATAAGCGGCGGCCTTGTCGGCGCGCGGGGCTTCTTTCAAGCAATAAGTGCCCAGCAAGGTCAGCAGGCAGGCGAACAGCACGTAGAACGACGGCGCCACCGGGGTGCCGAGGGCCTGGCTGAGCCAGGTGACGATCAGCGGGGCGAAGCCGCCGAACACCATCACCGCCACGTTGTACGCCACCGACACACCGGTGGAGCGTACCTCCACCGGAAACTGCTCGGCCAGGGCCGTTGGCGCCGGGCCGAAGAAGCCGCCGATGGCCGTGCACAGCAGCAGTTGCATCGCCAGCAGGCGTTCGATCGACGGCGCGGCCGCCACCCACACGTACAACGGGTAGACCATGACGAAGAACGCCAGGGTGAAGGCCATCAGCACCGGGCGCCGGCCCAGGCGGTCCGACAGCGCGCCAGCCAGCGGTATCACCACGGTCATCAGGCCCACCGCGAGCATCTGCACCAGCAGTACCTGGTCCAGCGGCAGGCCAAGGTTCTTGTGGGCGAAGGTGGGCATGTTCACCAGCACCACGTAGAACGACACCGTCGCGCCACAGGCCAGGCCCATCGACACCAACAGGCTGCGGCGGTGCTCACGCAGCACCTGCACAAGGCTCGGCGCCTGGCCCTTGGCCTGCTTGCGCGCTTGCAGGAACTCCTCGGGCTCCTCCATGTGCTTGCGAATCCACAACCCCACCGGGCCAATCAGCAAGCCCAGCACGAACGGAATCCTCCAGCCCCAGCTGTCCAGGGCCTCGGGCGTGCACAGGTGGGTCACCAGGGCCACCATGGCCGCGCCCGAGAACACCGCCAGGCACTGCCCCACCAACTGCCAGGAGCCATACAGGCCCTTGCGGTTGGCCGGCGCGCTTTCCACCAGGAACGCGGTGGCACTGGCGTACTCGCCCCCGGTGGCAAAGCCCTGCAGCATGCGTGCAACCACGATCAGCAGCGGCGCGCCCATGCCGATGGCCAGGTAGTTGGGGGCAAAGGCGATCAGTGCGATGGACAAGGTCATCAGGCGGATGATCATCTGCATCGCCGCTTTGCGCCCTTTGCGGTCGGAATAGATACCCAGCAGCACGCCACCGACCGGGCGCATGAAAAAGCCCACGCCAAAGGTGGCCAGGGCCATCAGCAGCGAAGCGTACTCGTCGCCCGAGGGGAAGAACTGGCGGGCGATGATGCTCGCCAGGAAGCCGTACACGATAAAGTCATACCATTCCAGCGCATTGCCGATAACCGCCGCGACCACTTGCCGGGTACGCGACGCGCCTGTTGGGGAAGTCTGCATGGGGAACACTCCATCATCTGTTGACCAGCAACGTTCAGGTGATCGCCCGGGCACGGCTGCGCCCGGGGTCCAACGGCAGGAATCAAAGGGAAGTGTCAGGCCGGTGCGAGCCAGCGCTCGGTCAGCGCGCCCCAGTAGGCGGCCCCGGTCAGCAGGATGTCGTCGTTGAAATCATAGGCGGGGTTGTGCACCATCGGCCGCTGCACACCGTTGCCGATGAACAGGTAGGCGCCGGGGCAACGTTGCAGCATCCAGGCAAAATCCTCGCTGCCCATCAGCTTGCGGGTGTTGCCATCGACCTTGCCTTCGCCCAGCAGCTCGACGCCAACCTGGTGGGCAAAGGCGTTTTCCGCGGCATGGTTGACCAGCACCGGGTAGGCTGGGCGGTGCTCGATGGTGGCGGTGCAGCCGAAGCTCTGGGCTTGGCTTACGATGATTGCGCGCACCCGCTCCAGGGTTTGCGCCCGCACCTGGGCGTCCAGCGCGCGCAGGCTCAGGCGCAGCAATGCCTGCTGGGGAATCACGTTGGCCGCCTCGCCCGCCTGCAGCGCGCCCACGGTCACCACTGCCGCCTCCTGGGCATCGATATTGCGCGCTACCACTGTTTGCAGGGCCATTACCACACTGGCCGCTGCCACCAGCGGGTCGACCGTCAGGTGCGGCATCGAACCATGGCCTCCCACACCGTCTAGGGTCACGGTGAGCAAGTCCTGGGAAGCCATCATCGGCCCCTCGCGAAAGCCCAGCTGCCCGGCCGGCAAGCCCGGCATGTTGTGCATGCCGAACAGCGCATCGCAGGGAAAGCGCTCCAGCAGGCCGTCGGCCAGCATCGCCTCGGCGCCGCCCTGGCCTTCCTCGGCGGGCTGGAAGATCAGCGTCAGGGTGCCGTCGAATTGCCGGGTTGCCGCCAGGTAGCGCGCAGCCCCCAGCAGCATGGTGGTGTGGCCGTCGTGGCCGCAGGCGTGCATGCAGCCCTGGTGGCGGCTGCTATAGGCAGCGCCGGTGGCCTCGATGATCGGCAGCGCGTCCATGTCGGCGCGCAGGCCCAGCCGGCGCGTGCTGCTGCCGTTGCGCAGCACGCCGACCACGCCGGTTTTGCCGATGCCGGTGTGCACCTCGTAGCCCCACTGCTTGAGCAGCGTGGCCACCAGCGCCGAAGTGCGGCTTTCCTCGAAGCCGAGTTCGGGGTGGGCGTGAATGTCGTGGCGGATGGCGTGCAGGTCGCTGGCCACGTCGTTCAGCCAGGCCAGGATGTGCTGGTGTTTCAGCATGGGGAATCTCCTCGCGCGGGTGGGTCCCGTTCTTGTTGTTCGCTTGAGATCACGACGGGGAAGGCAGGTCGTGCTTGGCGACAGCTAAACGCGAGTGGCGTGGCAGCACAATCGAATGTTGTTCCACTGGGTGGAACCTGTAGGAGCGGGCTTGACCCGCGAAGCAAGCACCGCGGTGGATGGCACCGGCTGCGCCGGTGTTCGCGGGGCAAGCCCGCTCCTACAGAGGGTGGCGGCGCTCAGCGGATCTTGTAGGTGAAGGTGTTCTTCACATTGGCCACCGCCACCGCCTGCCCGTTCACCACCCTGGGCTGGTAGCGGAAGCGCTTGGCGGCCGCCAGCGATGGCTGGACGAACAGCGGGTGGCACTGCCCGACCACCTGCGGGTCACTCACCTGGCCTTGCGGGGTAACCGTGTAGGTGACCGTGCACTCCCCCTCGATGTTTCGGTCCAAGGCCCGCTGCGGATAATCCGGCGCTTGCTTGGCGATCGGCAGGTATTGGCGGCTGGCAGCTTCAGCGGCTGCACGGGCTTGGGCTTGCGCCGCCGCCTCGCGGGCCTGGGCCTCATGTGCCTGCTGCTGACGCGCCTGCTCCTGCTGGGCCAGTTGCTGCTCACGCCTTTGCGCCTCCTCACGCTGTTGCCGGGCCTGTTCCTGGCGTTGCTGTTCGCGCTGTTGCTGCTGCACGCGCTTGAGCGCCATAGCCGCTTCGTCAACCACCGGGGGCTGTGCCTTGGGCCTTGGCGGTTGTGGCTGCTCGACCACCGGTGCAGCCACGGGCGGCGCGACCACTGCAGGTTCAGGCACTGCCACAGGCGCAGGCAGCGCTACCAACTGGGTCTGGATCACCGGTGCCGGCGCAGGAGGCAACAGCGGCGTGGGCGACAAGTTGATCAACAGGTAGGCGAGCCCGGCATGCAGTGCCAGGGCCACACCGAATGCCGCACCATGCTCACGCCAGGCGCGGTTGCCGAAGGTCAGGCTGCTCATGTTCAAGGGGCCTCGGTGATCAGGCCCAGGCGGCTGACGCCACCGCGCTGCAGCTCGGCGATGCCGGCTACCACCGCCGCGTAATCGGTATTACGGTCGGCACGCAGGTACACCTGGGTTTGTGGGTCCTGGGCGACCAGGGCGGCGATCTTCTCGCGCATCTGTGCGGTGTCCACGGCGCTGTCGGTCTGCCGGGTGGCATCGACCTCATGGCCCAGGTTCCAGTAGTAACTGCCATCGGCCTTGACCGACAGGGTGACGATGCGTTGCTGGCCGGGCGCTGGCAGCGCCTCTGCCGCCACCTTGGGCAGTTCGATCTGCACGCCCTGCACCAGCATCGGCGCAGTGACCATGAAGATCACCAGCAGCACCAGCATCACATCGATGTAGGGCACCACGTTCATTTCGGCCTTCAGGCCATGCTTGCGCACAGGTTTGGCGAGCATCGCGCGTTCCTCCTCAGGCCGCTGCCGCCAGGCTGCCCGCCTGGCCTTGCAGGCGCCGCTGCAAGCGGCCCTGCAGTTCGTTGCCAAAGGCGTAATAGCGGCCAATCAGGGTCTGGCTGCTGGCCGAGAAGCGGTTGTAGGCCATCACCGCCGGAATCGCCGCGAACAGGCCGATGGCGGTCGCGATCAGCGCCTCGGCGATACCGGGAGCCACGGTGGAAAGGGTCGCCTGCTGCACCTGGGACAGGCCAAGGAACGCATTCATGATGCCCCACACCGTGCCGAACAAGCCGATGTAGGGGCTGACCGAGCCGACCGTGGCGAGGAATGGCAGGCCCTGCTCCAGGCGCTCCTCCTGCTCGGCAATGGCCACCAGCAGGCCGCGCTCGACGCCTTCGAGCACGCTGTCAGGCTGCTGGCCTGGCTGCAACTGCTGGAAGGCCTGGTAGCCGGCGACGAAGATCCGTTGCAGGCCGGCATCGGTGTGCGGCTGTTGCGCCTTGAGGCCCTGGTACAGCTGGCCGACCTCGTTTTCGCGGAACTGCTTGAGAAACGCCTTGCTGTGCGCTTGGCTGCGGCGCAGGCGGGTGCCGCGCTGGATAATCAGGTACCAGCTGAGCAGCGAGGCCAGGACCAGGCACAGCATCACGGCCTGGACCACCAGGCTGGCGTCGCTGACCAGGCTCCAGAGCGTGGTGTGTTCGAGCGGAGTCGGGGTTTGCATTGCAGCTATCCTTTCAGTTCGGTTCACAGTCAAAGGCAATCAGGTTGCGCCGGCATGACAGGCCGGGCGATCAATTCAGCCCCAGGGCCTGGGCCACTGCCGCCCAGGGCACGTATTTGTAGTTCTGCTTGCCTTCGGGCATGCGCTTGCGCCCGTCCTGCACCACCAGCAAGCCTTCGGCCCAAGGCCCGCCGAGGTTGGCCGAGGTCACTTCCAGGCCATCGGTTTCCGAAGCGCCGTCGATGCCCAAGGCGCCATTGAGGCCGACCTGGAAGCTGCCGCGCAGGCGATACGGAGGGGCGGCATCGACCACCACGTAGCGGTCGTTACCCTGGCTGGAAACCACCAGGTAGTCGCCGCCCTTGCCGTGGTACAGCGCCAGGCCTTCGATGTCGTCCTGCACCGGGCCACCGACACCGAGTACTTTGTCCAGTTGGGTCGAGCCCTCGGCGCGGGCGTCCAACGTCCACACCGCGACATCTTCCTCGGCGATGAACAGGCGTTGGCTACGGTCATCGGCCACGCAGCCTTCGGACTGGGTCGCGGTGCTGAAGCTGCGCACCAGCGTGCCGGTCACCTGGCCATTGCTGGCATCGAGCCGGTATTGAACGAAACGGCCGTCCTTGTCGTTGGCGATGGCGTGGATGGCCTGATCGCTGTCCTTGAACAGGCACAGGCCGTAGATTTCCTTGAGTTCGGTCGGCACCTGGCCGATGTCGCTGAGCTCGCCACTGGCCGGATCAATGGCGAACAGGTGCAGGCTGTTACGGTCGCGGTTACTGGCCACGGCCAGGTCGACCTGGTGCGCGCCGTACTGGAAACCGCCGCGGACGTCGACATTGTTCAGCCGCCCTACCCTGAGGTCCTGCAGCTGCTTGCCCTGCAGGTCGTAGGCCAGCAGCCCGCCCTTCTTGTCGGTGCCAAACACACGGCTCAACGCCGGCTGGCGAGGGTGAACCCAAATGGCCGGGTCATCTGCCGCATCGCCCAGGCTTGGAACGCCGTCGGTTTGCGCCAACGCCTTGACCTGCGCCACCGGCGGCTGGCTGTGCGGCGCTTGCGGCGCCCAGCCCAGCACCCCGCGGTGGGTGCCCTGGTCGTCGGCCAGCAACAGTTCCAGGCCCTTGCCGGCGACACGCGCGCTGACCTGCTCTGGCTCCTTTAGCCCTTGCAGGCTGAGGGTGCCAGCGCGCAGCCATTGCCCGGCGCTGCGCTGGTAGAGGTGCAAGGCCCTGGCGGCGGGGTCCAGTGCCAGCAAGCCACCCGGTACCACGGCCATGCCTGCAACCGCCTTGGCCAGGCCACCGAACAGTGCCACCAGGTCCACCGGTTCGCGCAGCAAGGGGGCTTCTGCAGCCGCTGGGTAGCGCCACAGGCCAACGTTCTCTTCATTGATGAACAGGCTGTGGCTGGCGTCCTCCACCTGGCAGAAGGCACTTTGCGGCGGCAGGCTCAGGGTGCGCACCAGGCGTGCCTCGGCCAGCGGCTGGGCGTGTTCGGCAACCAGCCACTGCTCGCCGATACCCTCCTCGCCCACCAGGAACAGAAAATCGTTGGCGGCGCTGTCGCGGTACAGGCACAGGCCTTCGATGGCATAGCGCGTGGCGGGCAGGTAGTGCGGCGCGCCCCAGCCGCTTGATGCATCGAAGCGTGCCAGCAAAGCCTGCTGGCGCTGCTTGTCGAGCGTGGCGACCAGCAGGCCATCACCCTCGGCACGGTGGTCGAGGGTTTCGAAGCGGCCGGGCAACTCGCCGAGCACGCGGCCCTGGCCATCGAGCACTTGCAAGGCCTTGGCAGCCAGTTGCAGGCGCCCGCCCTGCTTCAGTGCAGGCGCCGGCGCGAGCCACTGGCTGGCCTGGGCGTCAATCGGGGTGCGTTCCAGGGTCAGGCTTGGCGCGGCACTGGCGGCGCCTTGGGCCAGGGCAACGGACAACCCCAGCATGGACAAGGTGAACATACGCATGAGCAGGCAAAATCCCTAAAGGCTGCGAATCAGAAATGGGTGAGCGTCAGGCCGATCTTGTAGGTCGGGCCGTATTCCTCGTACTGGGCGTTGTAGCGTCGGTGGCCGCTGTACACGTAATAGGGCTCGTCAAAGATGTTCTGCGCCTCGAAGGTCAGCTGCAGCTCAGGGGTGAGGAAGTAACCGGCCTTGAAGTCGACATGCACCTGGTCGTCGGCGTACTGGTCGTGGGCCTTGTCGTCGAGGGCTGCAACCTCCAGCAGGTAGCCGGACTTGTAGTTGGCCGCCAAGCGCAGGTTGAGGCGGTCGTTTTCCCAGCCGAGCATGACGTTGCCCACGGTGTCGGACTGGTTCGGCAGGTCGATGCCGCGCTTGCCGCCCGCGCCTTCGAGGGTTGCGTGGGATTTGCTCAGGGTCAGGTTGGCGCCGACCAGCAGGCCGTCCCACGGTGCCGGCAGCCAGTCGAACTTCTGCGAGTAGGCCAGTTCCAGGCCGTACAGCCTGGCACCACCGCCGTTCTCGAAGGTCAGCGCCTCGTCGAAGTCAACCCAGTCGCCGGTGCCGGCCAGGTCGGTGCTGTAGATGAAATGGTCGATGTCCTTGTAGAACAGGAACGCCGAGGCGGTGCCGGCACGCCCCATGTAGTGCTCGATGCCGAAGTCCAGGTTCATCGACTCCAGCGGTTTGAGCGTGGGGTTGCCGAACGAGGCGTCGCTGTCGTCGATGACGAAGCCTGGGGCCAGCTGGCCAAAGGTCGGGCGCACCACGGTGTTGGTCCAGGCGGCGCGAAGCGCGGTGGCCGGCGTCAGCTGATAGCGCGCATGCAAACCCGGCAACCAGTGGTCGTAACGGTTGCTGCTGTCGATGCTTTCGTACACGCCATCGCGCAGGCCGGTGCCTTTGGCGTTGAACTTGGTGCCCTCGTAGCGCAAGCCGGCGATCAGGCGCAGATCGCCGATATCGACGGTGTTCATCAGGTAGGCAGCGTTGATGTCTTCGCGCATGTCGAAGTCGTTGATGCGCGACGCTTCCTCATCGTAATACGCCGCCCGGTCGAGGCTGCCGATCAGGCCTTTGATGGCGCTGGCACTGATGCCATTGCCGTAGTTGCCCAGGGCGTAGTCGACATTGCCGCCCTGGTAATTGGCCAGGCTGACATCGTCGAAGTCGTCATACACCCAGGTTTCGGTGTCGCTGGTCTTGTCGCGGCGGCTGAGCTTGCCACCGAACTTGACCTGGGCGGCATCGGCGAAATCGTAGTCGCGGGCCAGGTCCAGGCGGATGTTCTTTTCCTGGTCCTTGCCGCTGACCTTTTCCCATTCCACTTCATCGAGGGTGAAGCGGGCCGGGTCGTAGAACGCGCTGCCCACGCTCAGGCGCGGCTTGCGCGTGCCGTCGAAACCCACCTCGTCAAAATCGCCAACGAACTTGGCGCCGGCAATGCCGCCGGGGTCTTTCTCGGTGGCCTGGCTGTAGCCGGCTTGGGCACTGACGGTCCAACGGTCGATCAGGCGCTCGCCGCCCAGCACATAAGATTGAATTTCCTGGGTGTCTTCACGCGACTTCAGGTCACGCCAGCCTTCGGCTTCGCCACGCTGGCCGCTGCCTTGCGGGTCGGCGAACTCCAGCCCTTGGGCATTGCGCGTTTCGGTGTCCTTGAACTTGCTGTAGAGGGTGCGCAGGTAATAGCTGGAAAAATCGTCGGGCTGGTAGTCGAAGTTCAGGCCCAGGCCGGTGCGCTCGCGGGTGATTTGGTAGTCGCGGGCTTCGACTTCCTCAAGCCGGGCGCCATCGTCGAAGTCCCATTTGCCACCCGTTTCGACGTTGTCGGAGCCGAACTTGCGCTTCTGCCAGCTGAACGCCGCGGCCACGCCGAAGTTGTTCACGCCATCACCCAGGCTGAAGCGGTCGCTCACCGCGCCGGAGAATTTCGGGCTGTTGCGGCTGACGTTGGTGTCGTGGCTGGCTTCGCCGCTGAGGGTATAGAACAGCCCGTCATGGTCGAAGGCCGACAGGCTTTCCACTTCGATGGTGCCACCGAGCGAGTTGGCGTCCATGTCGGGAGTCAGGGTCTTGACCACCGACAGCGACTGCACCAGCTCAGCCGGCAGCACGTCCAGTGCCACGGCGCGGCGGTCGCCTTCAGGCGCCGGGACCAGGGTGCCGTTGATGGTCACGCTGTTGAGGTCCGGGGCAATGCCGCGCACGCTGACGAAACGGCCTTCGCCCTGGTCGCGCTCCACCGACAGGCCGGGAATGCGCTGCAAGGCTTCAGCCGCGTTGTCGTCGGGCAGTTGGCCGACGCCATCGGCATGCACCACGCTCTTGATGCTGTCGGCGGTTTTCTGCTCGCGCAGCGCCTTGTCGATGCTGGCGGCCTGGCCAATCACCTCGACCCGCTCGACCACCTCGTCCTCGGCCCAGGCCGGTGTGGCGGTGATGGCGACGCTCAGCAGGCTGACCCTGAATCCGGCATTGCGGATGTGACGAAACGGCATTGCCACCTTGGAACCCTCGCTTGCAGTGGCCCGGTGAGCCCGGGAATGGCAGCGAAAGCTAGGAAGAGTGTGTGGCACTTGCGTGACAGGGGGCCGGGCACGCTGGCTGAAATGGCCGGATTCATGGGGTTTTCGTGGGTAATTGAGCTGAAATGACCTGGGCGCAAGGTGGGCCATGGCATTTTGGGCGCTTGGAAATCGAGCGCCGCGCCGGCGGCGGGCGCTCGCCCAGGCGCAGAAAAACGCCAGGGCATGCACCAATCACCTGAGCCCAATCGACCCCCCTGCCGGTAACCGAACCGTCATCCGCCTTTGTTTCCTTTGCGCCCCATCACGCCGTTCGGGCTCACCGAGGAAACCCCATGCACCGCCCCCTGCTACTCGCCACCCTGTTCTGCGCCACCCTGGCCCACGCCAATGCCGATAGCGCCGTGCCGCGCTCGCCCGGGCAGCCCTACGCCGCCGGCACATTGGCCGACCGAATCGTGCTCACCCCAGGCCAGGATGCCGCCACGCAAATGGCGATCAGCTACCGCACCGACCTGGCCCAGGCCGATGCCGTGCTCGAACTCGGCCCCGCCCTGGCCGGCCCTTCGCTGGCGGCCAAGGCCAGCGCACTGGGCGGCACCACCCAGCGCCTGGACAGCGACAACGGCCCGGCCAACTACCACCAGGTACGGCTGGAGCACCTGCAACCGGGTACGGCCTACGTGTACCGGGTCAAAGGCAGCGCCGGCTGGAGCGAATGGCACCAGTTCCGCACGGCCCAGGCCGCTTTCGCACCGTTCTCGTTCATCTACCTGGGCGATACCCAGAACGACATCCTCGCCATCGCCTCGCGCACCATCCGCCAGGCCCTGCGTAGCGTGGCGCAACCGGCCCTGGTGGTGCACGCCGGCGACCTGGTGGCTTCGCGCGACGACCTTGCCCACGACGATGAATGGGGCGAATGGAACCAGGCCGGTGGCTGGGCGTACGCGGCGATCCCGCAACTGACCGCATTCGGCAACCACGAATACCTGGAAACCCTGAACCCTGACGGCAGCGAAAGCCGCAGCCTCAGCCCCCATGTACCCGCGCAGTTCGCCTTGCCGCGCAACGGCGCGCCTGGCGTGGCCGCCACCAGCTACTTCAGCGATTACCAGAACGTGCGCTTCGTGGTCCTGGACGGCACCTCGGCGCTGGACCTGGGCACCCTGCAGGCGCAGACCGCGTGGCTGGAAAACGTGCTCAAAGCCAGCAAGGCACGCTGGAACATCGTGGTCATGCACCAGCCGGTCTACACCTGCGCCCGCCCCGAAGACACCGAGCCGCTCAAGGCCGCCTGGCAACCCCTGCTGGAACGCTACAAGGTCGACCTGGTGCTGCAAGGCCACGACCACTGCTACAGCCGCCTCACCCACGCCCAAGGGCGCCAGGCCACCCGCGCCGCGCAGCAGGCGAAGCAGGCCATTGGCCCGGTGTACATGGTGTCGGTGACCGGGTCGAAAATGTACGGGCTCAACGACCGCGCCCGCAGCCAGCCGGACCGCACGGCGGAAGACACGCAGCTCTACCAGGCCGTTTCCGTCGAGCGCGAGCGCCTGCAGGTTCGTACCTATTCGGCCGATGGCCGGCTGTATGACGCCTTCGATGTCAACCGCGACGCCAAGAGCCGCAAGTTCCTGCACGAACCCAAGCTGGCACTGGCCAGCGAACGCTACTGCCAGGCCGATATGGGGCCAGACGGCCTGCCGTGCACGGCGCGGGGCAAGTGAGCGTCATCGGATTGAGATAAAGCCCTTGCATGCTGCATCGCACGTAGGCCCGCCGCCATCCTTTGTAGGAGCGGCGGTGCGGCGATCCGACTTGCCCCGCGAACACCGGCGCAGCCGGTGCCATGCACCGCGGTGCCTGCTTCGCGGGTCAAGCCCGCTCCTACAGGATTCTCCGTTAAATCAGCTATTTGCGATTTGTTCCCTGAGCGCGGGTTTACCCGCGAAAGGGCCGGTACTGGCGACAACAAGACCACAGGACACCCCATGCCTCTCAGATCCCTCTTCAAGCAACACGGCCTGACCCTGGCCGGCCTGCTCCTGGCCGCCAACGCCGGCCTGCTCATCTACCTGGCCGCCGGCACGATCAAGGCCTGGGCCGAGATCAACTGGATGGACGTTGCCGGTGAAGGCGGCACCTGCCTGATCCTCTGTGGCTGGCTGGTGATGCTGCTGCACGGGCGCCCCGCCGGCCGGGTCACCCGCCTGCTGTCCCTGGGCTTGTGCTTCACCGCCTTCTCGATGTGGATGGACACCCTCGACGAGTTCATCCGCCTGCCCCCCGAAGCGGTCTGGGACAACTGGCTGGAAACCGCACCGATGCCGCTGGGCATGCTGTTGCTGACCCTGGGCATGTACCACCTGCAACAGGAGCAGCACGCCATCACCGCGCAGATGCGCAAGCGCGAGCAGTTGTTCCGCGAGCACCGCCTGTTCGACCACCTCACCCCGCTGTCCGGCGCCCAGTATCTGCGCCAGCACCTGCAACAGGCGCTGGCCAAGGCCGCCAGCGAACAACAGGCGCTGTCGTTGATCGCCATCGACCTGGATGACTTCAGCCAGGTCAACCAGCGTTACGGCCAGGATGAAGGCGACCTGGTGCTGCAGGTGGTTGCCCAGTTGCTGCTGCTCAACCTGCGCCAGCAAGACATGCTCTGCCGTTTGGCCGGCGACCGCTTCGTCGCGGTGCTGCCGAACACCGGTGAGCGCCAGGCCCAAGCCATGGCCCAAGCCCTGGGCCAGAGCATCGCCCACCTAGCCCATCACACCAGCCGCCATGGCGAACGCTTGCACCTGGCGGCAACGGTGGCCAGCGTGATGGCGCTGGACGAAGACCCGCCGCACTTGCTCAAGCGCCTCAACCAGGCCCTGGCCCAGGCCAAGCCCCGCCAGGCGCGCCGGGCATGAACGGCTACGACGGCGACAGCCGCTTCATTACCGCCCACCACTTGCCCGCCGCGCTGATCGACCTGGCCCGCTCGCGGCAGATCGACACCCACCATTTGCTGCGCGGTTGCGGGCTGTTCTACGACGACATCATCACCGGCCAGGCCCGGCTCAGCCCCCAGCAGTTCCTGCGCCTGATCGCCAATGCCCAACGCCTGCTCGGTGCCGACGACAGCAGCTTCCTCTACGGCCAGCGTCTGTGGCCCGGGCACTACGGCGCTGCCAGCCTGTTGCTGGAGCAGGCCGACCATCTGTTGCAGGCACTGGAACGCATCGCCCAGTACCGCGCATTGTTGTCGCCCCTGCTCAGCCCGGTACTGCGCCTGGATGAACACCACCTGCACCTGTATTGGCGCGAAAGCTGCGCAATTGGCGAGCAGAGCCGCTTCCTGCTGGAGGCCAGCATGACCGCGGTGGTGGCCTTGGCTCGCCGTCAGCAACAGGAAAAGTTGCCCTGGCGCTTCCAGTTCAGCCACGCCGAGCCGGCCTATGTCGAACAATACTGGGTACACCTGGGCGATGCCGTGGCCTTCGGCTGCCCGTCCACGGTCATGAGCCTGCCCCGCGAATACTTGCTGCGCGCCTGGCCTGGCGCTGGCTCCACCGCCCAGCAGGTGGCCCGCCAGCACTGCGACGCGCAGCTGGCGGCCTGGGGTTGGCAGGTGAGTTTTCTCGACCTGGTGTACGAGTACCTGCACGGGCTGATTCGCCAGCCGTTGAACCTGGAGCGTGTGGCCGCCGCCTTCTGCACCAGCCCCGCCTCGTTCAAGCGCCGCCTGGCCCGCCATGGTTCGAATTTCCAGGAACAGCTGGACCGGGTGCGCCGCGACCAGGCGCTGTACCTCTACCAGGTCAAGGGCTACAGCAACGATGAAGTGGCGCAGTACCTGGGCTTCAGCGACAGCACCAACTTCCGCCGTTCGTTCAAGCGCTGGACCGGGCGGGTGCCCAGCGA
Organism: Pantoea sp. Ap-967; assembly: GCF_011752565.1. GTDB lineage: Bacteria > Pseudomonadota > Gammaproteobacteria > Pseudomonadales > Pseudomonadaceae > Aquipseudomonas. Next base: position 29,327 of record NZ_VWXK01000044.1, on the reverse strand, counting down.
GCTGGCGTTGCTGGCGGACTGGCAAGGCGCCGGCTGAACTACACTTGCCAGGCTTCGCCAACCCACTGGAGGTGCCTCATGAGCAATGCCACTCCCTTCAACGGCTGGGCCGCCACCGCCGCCGGCGCGCCGCTGGAGCGCTACAGCTACGACCCTGGCAGCCTGGCGGCCGACGATGTAGAAGTTGCCGTGGAATACTGCGGCGTTTGCCATTCCGACCAGTCGATGATCGACAACGAATGGGGCGTCAGCCGCTACCCGTTTATTCCCGGCCATGAGGTGGTTGGCCGCATCGAAGCCGTGGGCAGCGCCGTGCGGGGGCTGCAGGTGGGCCAGCGGGTCGGCGTCGGCTGGTACAAAGGCAGTTGCATGCACTGTGCGCCCTGCATGGAAGGCGCGCATAACCTGTGTGGTTCGGTGCAACCCACCATCATTGGCAGCAACGGCGGTTTCGCCGACCGCATCCGGGCGCACTGGGCGTGGGCGGTCCCGCTGCCAGAAGGGCTGGACCCGGCGCTGGCCGGGCCATTGTTCTGCGCAGGCTCCACGGTGTTCAACCCGCTGCTGGCGTTCGATGTGAAGCCCACCGATCGCGTCGGCGTGGTCGGCATCGGTGGCCTTGGCCACTTGGCCCTGCGTTTTCTCAATGCCTGGGGTTGCGAGGTCACGGCCTTCACCTCATCGCTGGCCAAGCAGGATGAAGCCAAGCGCCTGGGCGCGCACAAGGTGGTGGCGTCCACCGACAGCGCGGCGCTGCAGGCGATCGCCGGAACGCTGGACTTCCTGCTGGTGACGGCCAACGCCAACCTCGACTGGACGGCCATGATCGGCACCTTGCGCGACCGTGGCCGGGTCAATTTCGTTGGCGTGGTGCCGGGAGCGATCCCGGTGCATGTGTTCAACCTGATACCGCAGCAGAAAAGCCTCTCTGCCTCCCCGGTCGGCTCGCCGGCAGGGACGGCGAAAATGCTCGAATTCTGTGCTCGGCACCAGATTTTGCCACAGGTGGAGATGTTCCCGATGAGCCGGGTGAACGAGGCGATCGAGCACCTGCGCAGCGGCAAGGCGCGGTATCGGATCGTGTTGGATGCCGGGGCTTGAGATTGTGGGGTATGGCGAACGATTGCAGCGCCTGTGGCATGGCGAACGATTGCCAGCGCCTGTGAGATCGAGCGCCGCGCGGGCGGCGCTCGGTCTCACAGGCGCCCCAGTTCCCAAGCCAAGCCCCCTGACGTACAGTCTCCCCCATGGACAAATACGCCCCCCGCCAGTGGCTCCCCCACGAAAAACCCAGCCTCCCCGGCTCGCCCTCCACGCCCCTGCACACCCCGGCCAAGCGCCTGGCCTACGGCGTGGTCGGCCTGCTGGTGGCGATCACCGGCGGCCTGGGCAACGCACTGGTCACCGCCAACCTGGTATTCCTGCAAGGCGCCCTGGGTGCCACCAGCGCCGAAATGGCCTGGCTACCCGCCGCCTATGTCATGACCAACGTCTCGATCAACCTGCTGCTGGTGAAATTCCGCCAGCAGTTCGGCCTGCGCGCCTTCACCGAGGTGTTCCTGGTGCTGTACGCCTTGGTCACCTTCGCCCACCTGCTGGTCAACGACCTCAACTCGGCCATCGCCGTGCGCGCCGCCCACGGCATGGTCGGTGCCGCGCTGAGCTCGCTGGGCCTGTACTACATGATCCAGGCCTTTCCCGAACGCTGGCGGCTCAAGGCCATGGTGCTGGGCCTTGGCGCCTCGCAACTGGCCCTGCCCCTGGCGCGGATCTTCTCCGAAGACCTGTTGCAGATCGCCGAGTGGCGCGGCCTGTACCTGTTCGAACTGGGCCTGGCACTGGCAGCGCTGGGCTGCGTGCTGATGCTCAAGCTGCCACCCGGCGACCGCTTCAAAACCTTCGAGCCACTGGACTTTCTCACCTTCACCCTGATGGCCAGCGGCACCGCACTGCTCTGCGCGGTGCTGTCGCTAGGGCGCATCGACTGGTGGCTGGACGCCCCGTGGATCGGCGTCGCCCTGGCAGCGTCCATCGCCCTGGTGTTCTCAGGCCTGGCCATTGAACACAACCGCCAGAACCCGCTGCTGATGACGCGCTGGCTGGGCAGTGGGGCCATCATCCGCCTGGGCCTGTGCGTGGTCCTGATCCGCATGGTGACCTCCGAGCAGTCCACCGGCGCCGTCGGCTTCCTGCAGGCCCTGAACATGGGCAGCGAGCAAATGCGTGCGCTGTACTGGGTGATGCTGCTGGGCGCCGTGGCGGGCCTGGCCACCAGCGCCCTGACCATTGCCCCGACCCACCTGATCATCCCGCTGTTCATCTCCCTGGCCGCAATGGCCACCGGCGCCTTCATGGACAGCAGCTCAAGCAACCTCACGCGCCCGGCACAGATGTACCTCAGCCAGTTCCTGCTGGCCTTCGGCAGCACCTTTTTCCTCGGCCCGTCGATGGCCCTGGGCATCAGCCACGTGCGCGCCAACCCGCGCAACCTGGTGAGCTTTTCGGTGCTGTTCGGCATCTGCAACAACCTGGGCGGCCTGATCGGTGCAGCCTTGCTCGGCACGTTCCAGACCTGGCGCGAGAAATTCCATTCCAGCCACCTGATGGACCGCCTCAGCTACCTGGAACCGCTGGTCAACGCCCGCGTGCAAAGCAGCGGCGCCAGTTACGCCGGGGTCATCGCCGACCCGGCCCTGCGCAGCGAGGCCGGCCTGCGCGCACTGGCCAGCGCGGCCACCCGCGAGGCCAACGTGATGGCCTATAACGATGTATTCATGCTGATCGGCAGCATCGCCGTGCTGACCATGATCTGGATTACTATTCGCGGTTCCTGGCTGCGCTACAAGGCGCGCCAGGCCGCTTCACAAGACGCCACCAGCGGTACTGCCAAGCGATGACCGAAGAAACCCGCAGCACCACCACCACGGCCCTTGCCGAAACCCCGGAAGGTGTCGCCCCGCCCAGCGAACCCAGCAGCCCGGTACGCACCCGCCGGGTCCGCATCCTCTCCACCGTCAGCTTCGCCTGCGTGGCCCTGGCCGGTATCCTGCTGGTGCTCTACGCCTGGCGCCTGCCGCCATTCAGCAGCGCCATCGAGAGCACCGAAAACGCCCTGGTACGCGGCCAGGTGACGATCATCGGGCCGCAGCTGAGCGGCTACATCGTCGACGTGCCGGTGCACGACTTCCAGTTCGTCAAGGCCGGCGACCTGCTGGTGCAACTGGACGACCGTATCTACAAGCAGCGCTTGGCCCAGGCCATCGCCCAGTTGCAACAGCAACAGGCATCGCTGGCCAACAACCTGCAGCAGCGCAACAGTGCCGAGGCCACCATCGCCCAGCGCCAGGCGGCCATTGGCGACGCCCAGGCCCAGGCCACCAAGGCCAAGGCCGACCTCAGCCGCAGCCAGGCGTTGGTCAGCGACGGCTCGGTGTCGCGCAGCACCCTGGACCTGTCCCGCGCCAGCGAGGCCGCAGCCGTGGCCAGCCTGGCCCAGGCCAAGGCTGCGCTGGAAATCGCCCGCCAGGACCGCGAAACGGTCATCGTCAACCGCGCGGCCCTGGAAGCGGCCGTGGAAAACGCCAAGGCCGCCGTGGAGCTGGCCCGCATCGACCTGGACAACACCCGCGTCACCGCCCCACGCGACGGCCAGCTGGGGCAGATCGGCACACGCCTGGGCGCCTACGTGAACTCCGGCGCCCAGCTGATGGCGCTGGTGCCCGACACTTTGTGGGTGATCGCCAACATGAAGGAAACCCAAATGGCCGACGTGCGCATCGGCCAGGCGGCCACCTTTACCGTCGATGCCCTGAACCACCTGAAACTGCGCGGCCATGTGCGGCAGATTTCCCCGGCCACCGGCTCGGAGTTCGCCCTGCTGCAGGCCGACAACGCCACCGGCAACTTCGTCAAGATCGCCCAGCGCATCCCGGTGCGCATCACCGTGGATGCCGACCAGCCCGAAGCCCGGCACCTGCGCCCGGGCATGTCGGTGGTGGTGAGCATCGATACCCGCCCGGTGGAATGAACGGACCATGCAACTGAACAACCTGATCCGCCGCCTGGACCTGGTCACCCTGCAACTGTTCGTAGCCGTGCATGAAGAAGGTAGCCTGACCCGCGCCGCAGCGCGGGAGTCGATTGCCCTGTCGGCGGCCAGCAAGCGCCTCAACGAGCTGGAAAGTGCCCTCGGCTCGCCGCTGTTCCTGCGCCAGGCGCGCGGCATGCAACTGACCCCAGCCGGCGAAACCCTGCTGCACCATGCCCGGCGCATGCTGTTCAACCTGGAGAAAATCGGCCTGGAGCTGGGCGAGCACCTGCAAGGCGTGCGCGGTTATGTGCGCATGCTCGCCAACTTGTCGGCGATCATCCAGTTCCTGCCTGAGGACCTGGCCGAATTCAGCGGCCACCATGTGCAGATCAAGGTCGACCTGGAAGAGCGCCCGAGCAACGGCGTGGTACAGGGCCTGCTCGACGGCGTGGCCGACCTGGGTATCTGCTCGGGCGACTGCGACACCCGCGAACTGCACGCGGTGCGCTACACGCGGGACCAATTGGTGCTGGTGGTGCGTGAAGGGCATGCGCTGGCCGACCAGCCCCGGGTAGCCTTTGCCGACACCCTGGAGAATGATTTCGTCGGCTTGCATTCCGCCAGCTCGATCAACATGCGCACCGTCGAGGCCGCACGCCGGGCGGGCAAGGTACTGCGCCTGCGCATCCATGTGCCGAGTTTCGATGCAGTGTGCCGCATGGTGCAGGCGGACATGGGGGTGGGTGTCCTGCCGCGCAAGGCCTTCGAGCTGTTTGGCGGGGCTTTGGGGTTGCACGCGGTGGCGCTGAGCGACGACTGGGCCGAGCGGGAGCTGCTGCTGGTGGTGCGCGAGCTGGAAGCGTTGTCGCCGGTGAGCCGGATGTTGTTCGAACATTTGCGTGGGGACCAGGATTAGTGTCTTCCTGTACCGGCCTCTTCGCGGGGCAAGCCCGCTACCACAAGCGAAGAGGCCACCACAGGTAAGCCTCGACCCTTCGCAATTCGCGAACGGTAGTTGCCCACACAGGGTTGGTGCCCCGCCCCTGCCCGCCTTACCCTCCACCTCAAAGTCCAAGAACAATGAGGTACGCAACATGCCTGCTCCCCTCGAAGGCATTCGGGTGCTGGAAATCGGTACGCTGATTGCCGCCCCGTTTGCCGCCCGCCTGCTCGGTGAATTCGGCGCTGACGTGATCAAGATCGAAGCCCTGGGCCAGGGCGACCCCCTTCGCAAGTGGCGAAAGCTGCACCACGGCACCTCCCTCTGGTGGTACCTGCAATCACGCAACAAGAAGTCCCTGGCCCTGGACCTCAAGGCCGCCGAAGGCTTGAACATCGTCAAGCAACTGCTCCAGGACACCGACGTCCTGATCGAAAACCTACGCCCCGGCGCCTTGGAAAAGCTCGGCCTGGGCTGGGACGTGTTGCATGCACTGAACCCACGCCTGACCCTGGTGCGCATTTCCGGGTATGGCCAGAGCGGCCCCTACCGCGACCGCCCAGGCTTCGGCGCCATTGGCGAGGCCATGGGCGGCATCCGCTACACCACCGGCGAACCCGGCGCTGCACCCGCCCGCGCCGGGGTCAGCCTGGGCGACTCGCTGGCCTCGCTGCATGCGGTGATGGGGGCGTTGCTGTCGCTGTTCAATGTGCGCGCCAACGGCGGCGTCGGCCAGGTGGTCGATGTGTCGCTGGTGGAAAGCGTGTTCAACCTGATGGAAAGCCTGATCCCCGAATACGACCTGCTCGGCCATGTGCGTGAGCGCAGCGGCGGCGCCCTGCCCGGCATCGCCCCGTCGAACACGTATCGCACCGCAGACGGCGCCTTCGTGGTGATTGCCGGCAACAGCGACCCGATTTTCCGCCGCCTGATGCAAACCATCGGTCGCCCCGATTTGGCCGATGCCCCCGAGTTCGCCCACAACGACGGCCGCGCCGCCCAGGCCAGGCTGCTCGACGACGCCATCGAACATTGGACCCGCCAGCATTCGATCGACGCCGTGCTGGCCGCGCTGGAGCAGGCCGAAGTGCCCGCCGGGCGCATCTACTCGGTGGCCGACATCGTCAACGACCCGCACTATCAAGCCCGCGACATGCTGCTCGACAGCCAGTTGCCCGATGGCACCCACGTGCGCATGCCCGGCATCGTGCCCAAGCTCTCGGCCACCCCAGGCCGGGTCGACTGGCAAGGCCCGGCGCTGGGCGAGCACACCGACGCGGTGCTGGGCCAGCTGGGCCTGGGTGCCGACGCCATCGCCCGCCTGCGCGAACAGGGGGTGGTGCAATGATTGCGCTCAACCCTGACCATCTGGTGATCCAGGAAGTTGCCCCGCGTGACGGCCTGCAGATCGAACCGACCTGGGTGCCCACCGACGCCAAGATCGCCTTGATCAACAGCCTTTCCCAGCTGGGCTTCAGCCGCATTGAGGCCGGCTCGTTCGTTTCGCCCAAGGCCATCCCGATGCTGCGCGACGGCGATGAGGTGTTCTGCGGCATCCACCGCCAGGCGGGGGTCATCTATGTCGCGCTGATCCCCAACCTCAAAGGCGCCGAGCGCGCCCTGGCGGCGGGCGCCGACGAATTGAACCTGGTGCTCTCGGCCAGCCAGTCGCACAACCTGGCCAACATGCGCATGCGCCGCGAACAATCCCTGGCCGGTTTCGCTGAGATCGTCCAGGCCGTGCAGGGGCGCCCGGTCAGCCTCAATGCCACGGTGGCAACCGCATTCGGCTGCCCGTTCGAAGGCCAGATCGACGAGGACCTGGTGCTGCGCCTGCTCGATGCCTACCTGGAACTGGGCGTACAGGGCGTGACCCTGGCCGACACCACCGGCATGGCCAACCCGCGCCAGGTGGAACGCCTGGTGCGGCGCAGCCTGCAACGGCTGCCGGCAAACATGCTCACCCTGCATTTCCACAACACCCGTGGCCTTGGCCTGTGCAACGTACTGGCCGCCTATGAAGCCGGGGCGCGCCGGTTCGATGCCGCACTGGGCGGGCTCGGCGGCTGCCCGTTCGCCCCGGGTGCTTCGGGCAACATCTGCAGCGAGGACCTGGCCAACCTGTGCGCGGAAACCGGTATCCCCACCGGCATCGACCTGGACGGCCTGCTGCAACTGGCCCGAAGCCTGCCTGCCCTGCTCGGCCACGACGTTCCTGGGCAACTGGCCAAGGCCGGGCGTAACGGCGAACTGCACCCACTGCCTGCCGGCTTGCCGGCCTGAATCACCGTATTACCCAGGGGCCTGGCCCCACCAGACAACAAGAACAACAGGGCCGCGCAACGCCGCGGCCCGACTGGAGAACACACAATGAGTCTTTCCGCCCTGCACACGGCTGCCGATGGCACCGCCGACAGTGAAAAAGCCTTGGTACGCAAGGTTGCCTGGCGGCTGATGCCGCTGATCATGGTCTGCTACCTGTTCGCCTTTTTCGACCGCATCAACATCAGCTTCGCCAAATTCCAGCTGCAGGCCGACCTTGGCTTCAGTGACACCGCCTACGGCCTGGGCGCGAGCCTGTTCGTGGTGGGCTACGTGCTGTTCGAGGTACCGAGCAACCTGATGCTGTACAAAGTCGGGGCACGCCGCTGGATCGCCCGCATCATGATCTCCTGGGGCCTGGCCACGGCGGCGATGGTGTTCGTGAACAACGAATGGCAGTTCTATGCCCTGCGCTTCATCATCGGCGCCATGGAGGCCGGTTTCGCCCCCGGCGTGCTGTATTACCTGACGCTGTGGTTCCCGCGCCACTACCGCGGCCGCATCACCTCGCTGCTGTTCCTTGCCTCGGCGTTCGCCGGGCTGTTCGGCGCCCCCTTCTCGGGGCTGATCCTCGGCCACCTGGATGGCGCCTTGGACATGCGCGGCTGGCATTGGCTGTTCCTGCTCGGCGGCCTGCCCTGCATCGCCCTCGGCTTGCTGGTGCTGACCCTGCTCAAGGACCGTATCGAGGACGCCGGCTGGCTAAGTGCGGGGGAGAAAACGCTGCTGCTGTCGCGTATCGACCCGCCCCAGGCCGCCCACGGCCAGGGCTCGCTGCTGCAGGCAGTGCGCATTCCGGGCTTCCTGACCCTGGGCCTGATCTACTTCCTGATCCAGATCGCCTCCTATGGCTTGAACTTCTGGGCACCACAACTGATCCGCAGTGCCGGCACCGAGAACCCTTCGATGATTGGCCTGCTCACCGCCATACCCTACGTGTGCGGGGCGATTTCCATGGTGGTGTGTGGCCGGCTGTCGGATGCCAGCGGCGAGCGACGCTGGTTCACTGCTGGGCTGATCGGCGTGGGCGCACTGGGTTTCCTCTGCGCCGGGCTGTTCGATGACAATACGCCGCTGTTGCTGGTGTCGCTGGGGCTGCTGGGCGCAGGGGTGGTGGCGTCGATCCCGAGCTTCTGGGCATTGCCGCCGAAACTGCTGGCCGGGGCCGGCGCAGGTGCGGCAGGCGGAATCGCCCTGATCAACACCCTGGGCCAGTTGGGCGGAATCGTCAGCCCGGTGTTGGTGGGGCGCATTCGCGACCTGACAGGCACCACCACGCCGGCCTTGTACCTGATTGCCGGCACCTGCGTGGTGACCGCGCTGCTGGTGCTGTTCGCTTTGCCGGAAAAGCTGCGTAACCGCGACCTGTGACCGGTCAGGCCTCTTCGCGGGTAAACCCGCGAAGGAGCCGTTGCAGGCGCCAATGATGTCTGATCCAGACACAAACCTGTCGCGCCCCGCCCTGCGTCGTCCGGTCGCAGGCCTTAGCCTCTTGGGCAAATCCACCACAGGCCGTAGAATCGCGCATCCTTTTCGCCCGTCGCCTTGAACGGTGGCAACCGGCAGCAACGACAGAGTCCAGGCCTGAACACATGAAGCCCATGTGAAATAGGCTCAACCGACCCCGCCCGGCCCAGCTCCCACAGGGTCCAGCGGTTGAGTCTTGCCCAGGTCGCATCCAGCCCAGGCACATCCGTGCACCCCAGGCCCTTCGTGGGTCTGTTTGGCGTGCACGTTCGAAGAGGCGTTCTCTAACCGCCACTCCAACTTGAGGTATGTATGTCTCCGCGTTTGCTGGCCATGGCGCTGGCGCCCCTGCTTGGGCTGTTCATCATTGCCCTGGGCAACGGCTTCATGAACTCCCTTACCACCCTGCGCCTGGACGCTGCCGGTGAATCGGCCACGACCATCGGTATCGTCTCGTCGACCTATTTCATCGGCCTGACCCTGGGTGCGATCTTCAACGACCGGCTAATCCTGCGCATCGGCCATATCCGCGCCTACACCAGCTTCGCCTCGCTGATCGCCGCCACCATTCTGCTGCAAGGGCTGTTCTACGACACTACCTGGTGGTCGGTGCTGCGCCTGATCAACGGCTGGGCAGCGGTGGGCGTGTTCCTGGTGATCGAAAGCTGGCTGCTGCTGGCCGGTGACGCGAAAATCCGCGGGCGCCTGCTGGCGCTGTACATGATCGCCTTCTATGGCGCCGGCGTGATTGCCCAGGCAGGCCTTGGCGAAATCACCCGCCTGGGTGACAGCGCCCCGTTCATGCTGGCGGGCATGCTGGCCGCGCTGTCGGTGCTGCCAATCGTGATCCTGCCACGGGTTTCGCCGCTGCTCGACCAGGTAGAACCGCTGAAACCGCGCCAGCTGCTGGGCGTTGCGCCGTCGGGGCTGGTGGGCTGCTTCGGCTCCGGCGTGGTGATTGCCGGCATCTATGCGCTGCTGCCGCTGTACCTGCAACGCATCGGCCTGGACGTGGGCGAAGTCGGCAACATGATGGCCTGGGTGATCCTCGGCGCCATGCTGCTGCAATACCCGGTGGGCCGCTGGTCCGACCGCAAAGACCGCCAGGACGTGCTGATTGCCCTGGCCGCACTGTGCATGGTGCTGTCGCTGGTCACCGTGTTCCTGCCGTCGAGTTCGGCGCTGCTGCCGGCCGTGATGTTCCTGCTGGGCGGCGGTGTGTTCGCGCTGTACCCGGTCGCGGTCAGCCACGCCGCCGACCGTGCGCCGTCGGATGCCCTGGTGCCGATGATCCAGGGCCTGCTGCTGATCAACTCGCTGGGCTCGGCCATGGCGCCGCTGGCCATTTCCCCGGCAATGACCGAGTTTGGCGAAGTGGGCCTGTTCTGGGCCTTCGCCGTGGTCAACCTGGGCATGGTCTGCTTCTTCCTCTGGCGCCGCGGCAAGCGCCCGGCAGCCGAGCACCCGGCGCCGTTCGCCGCCTCCACCACCTTCTCGCCCACCGGCGCAGAGCTGCGGGTAACCGAAGACCTGATGCACGCGGCGCAGGAGCACCCGCCCCTGGAACCGGTGGCGCCCACCGCGCCGGCAGACGCCAAGTAACCCCCCAAGGGCCGCATTGCGGCCCTTGTCGTTTCTGACCGCTCGTCGCCCAAGCGGCACCCTGCCGACGCCGGCCGGCCAAAGCAAGGACAGATCATCCTCCCAGGAGACGCGCCATGATCCGCATGCAACCGCTGTTGCTCGCCCTTGCCCTCGGCCTGGCCTCGGCCACCAGCCATGCCGCCACCGATGCCACCAACACCGACAGCAAGCCGCAAACCGACCAGCAAGGCGGCAAGACCGCAGGCCAAGGCAGCAGCGTCAACAGCCCCGGCAGCGGCCAGGACAACGACAGCAGCGACACCGGCAGCGACGCCGCCGACGGTGCCGCAGGCGGCTCCAACAGCACCGGTGAGGCAACCGGCTCAGGCGCCGGGCACAGCGGTGGCAGCGCCGAAGACCAGGACAGCCACTGACGGCGCTGGGCTACACTGCGGCGCATCAACCCGCAAAGGAATCGCCATGAACCTCAAACCCTGGCTGTTCGCCGCACTGCTGCCCTGTACGGCCATGGCGGCAGGCCCAGATTCTGCCGCGCTTTCGGTCAGTTCCTCGTCATTCACCGACGGCGGGGTGATCGCCCTGCAGCAAGTGGGGCAAGACCCGGCCTGTGGCGCAGGCGAGGAACGTACACCGCAGTTGAGTTGGAAGAACCTACCTGCAGGTACGCAGTCGCTGGCGTTGGTGATGTTCGACCCGGATGGCGGCAAGGGCATCGGCGTGGTGCACTGGCTGGCCTACAACATCGACCCGCAGAGCGATGGGCTGGAGGAAGGCAAGGGTGGGCTGACCAGCAAGGCGCTGATGGTTGGGCGTAACTCGCGTGGGACCATGGCTTACCGCGGGCCTTGCCCGCCAGCCGGGGACAAGCCGCATCATTATGCGCTGACGCTGATTGCTACCGATTTGCCGCTGGGGACCTTGCCTGAAGGGCTGGACCGCAGTGGGCTGATGGAGTTGTTGCAGGGACATGCCCTGGGGGCGCAGAGCCTGGTGGGGCGGTATGGGCATTGAGGATTGATGCCAAGGCTACTGGCCCTTTCGCGGGGCAAGCCCGCTCCTACAAGCGAAAGGGCCGGCCCTGCTACACCCAATACTGGGAATCATTGACCACCTTGGCATGCCCTTCGAACAACGCCGGCAACTGCTCCTTGAGGTAGTCGATCCAGGTCCGTACCTTGGCATCCAGGTAATGCCGTGACGGGTAGATCGCGTACAACGCACTCTCGCGCAACCGATACGGCGCCAGCAGCCGCCGCAAGCGCCCTTGCTCGATCGCCTGGCTCGCGGTGTAGAACGGCAGCAAGCCGATGCCCATTCCCAGTTCACTGGCCACCAGCATGGCGTCTGCCACGTTGGTCATGAAACTGTCCCGCGGGGCGATCACGCAGTGGTCCAGCCCGTGGGGGAACACCCAGTCGCCCTCGTACATCGGGTAGGCCATGCGCAGGCAGCGATGCTCGTGCAAGTCCTCAGGCCGCTCGGGGGTGCCGTGCTGCTTCAGGTAACTGGGTGCGGCGCAAGGGATGCTGAAGATATTGCCCAGGGGCACGGCAATCAGTTGCGAATCCGGCAGCGCCTCGTCCACCGTGATCACCACATCGTGCCCCTCGGCCAGCGGGTCGGGGTTGCGCTGGGACAGGGTGAGTTCGATCACCACCTCCGGGCACACCGCGTTGTAGCCCGCCACCAACGGCATCAGCAGCATGCCCAGCCCATGCGGGCAGTGCAGGCGCAGGTGGCCACGCGGGGTCAGGTGCGCGCCGCGTGCCTCGTCCATCGCCTCATCGGTCAGCAGCATGATCTGCCGCGCCCGCTCCAGAAACCGCTCGCCCGCCTCGCTCATGCGCAGGCGCCGAGTGGTGCGGTGCAACAGCCGCGTCTGCAGCTGGTTTTCAAGCTCGGCGACGATGCGCGACACCTGCGCGGCAGAGATATCCAGGGCATTGGCAGCGGCGGCGAAGCTGCCGCATTCCACCACCCGGGCAAAGGTACGCATGGCGTGCAGCATGTCCATGGGGGCTGGTTCCTTATCCGTTCTTATTCGTACGTTCCAGGCAGGAATCTATCACGACTTAGCCCATTTATTGTGGATCACAAACGAATACATCATAGGTAAAACATCGAAAAGGAGCCTGCCATGAAACGTTCGATCGCCTTCCTCGCCCTGTCTGCCGCCCTTGCTTCGTTCGGTGCCTACGCCGACGCTGGCGCCCCGGCCGCTGCCAGCCAGCATGCCAACTACAGCTACGGCATGCCGCTGGACGTGGCCAAGGTCATCTCGATCACCCCGGCCAGCAACGCCGCCGACTGCCAGGTGGGCACCGCGCACATGGTGTATGTCGACCACCACGGCCAGCGCCGTGAAATCAACTACCAGGAAATGGGTAACTGCTCGCAGCAATGAGTCAGGGAGTCAGGCCAGTACCGCGTTGATCCAGCCAATCTGCTGGGCGAAATCGCGCCGTTTTGCCTGGGGGATGGCATCCCGGGCACGTTCGAAGTTGTCCAGGCTCTGCTGCTTCTGGCGCAACATGCGCTGCCACTTGGTGACGAAGGCCGGGCTTTTTTCACGCATCAGCAGCGGCCCGAAGTACAGCTCTTCGGCACTGTAGGCCACCGCCTCACAGGGCTGGGCAACGATGATCTCGTAGTCGAAACGGTTCTCGCGCAGCAACTCCTCGCTGACGATCCGGTAACCGTTGGCCATCAACCAGCCACGCAGTTCACGTTCGCCGCCGTTGGGCTGCAGAATCAGCCGCTGCTTGCCGCTCAACCGCGCCTTGCCGCGTTCGAGAATGTCGCACATGGTTTGCCCGCCCATACCGCACAGGCTGATGGCGGTAATGGCATCCGAGGGCTCGATGGCGTCCAGGCCATCGGCCAGGCGTACGGTCACCTTCTCCTGCAGGCCATTGCGGCGCACGTTGCGCTGGGCCGAGGCATACGGCACCTGCGCCACCTCCCCGGCCAGCCCTGCCTCGATCACCCCGCGCAGCGCCAGGGCCACCGGCAGGTAGCCGTGGTCCGAGCCGATATCGGCCAGGCGCGCGCCTTGCGGCACATGCGCCGCCACGCGCTCCAGGCGCATCGACAAAGTCTGTTCGTTCAACTCAAGCCCCTTGCATAACGATCGGCGGCGATTCTGACGGCCAGGGCGTGGTATTTCAATGTGCAGGCGCTCGGCGGGGCGCGCGGCTCGACCCATTGGCCGCGCTCGCGTAGGCTTGCCACTTTCCTTCCGTCGCAAGGCAAACGTTCCCATGGCTAAGCTGATCTACACCCCGGATTCCGACCCGGAGTCCATTTCCTCCGACGTGGCCGAATACAACGGCATCCTGGTCACCACCCAGATTCCCACCGATGCCGACGGCAACCTGGTGCTGGGCGATATCGTGCAGCAGAGCGAAGCTACGCTTGAGGCCTTGAAAGTCGCCCTGGAGAAGGCCGGCAGCGGCATGGACAAGGTGATGCACCTGACCATCTACCTGACCGACATGGCTGACCGCGCGGTGTTCAACGAGGTGTACCAGCGTTTCTTCAGCAAACCCTGGCCGGTGCGTGCGGCGGTGGGCGTTGCGGCGCTGGCCTTCCCCGACATGCGCGTGGAAGTCACCGCCATGGCCGCCAAGGCCTGAAACCGAGTTCACCGTGGCATAGCCGGGGCTGCTTTGCAGCCCTTCGCAGGTAAGCCTGCTCCTACACGTACAGGGCCATGCGCTGTTGCTGTAGGAGCAGGCTTGCCTGCGAAGGGCCGCAACGCGGCCCCGGCTCTTCCAACCCTTAAGCAGGAAGCTGCATGCATTATCCCCCTTTGCGCCGCAAGGCCCTGATTGCCTTGTTGCCCAGCCTGGGCCTGAGCCCACTGGCCCTGGCTGAACCTGCCACCACCTTCCAACTGCTGGAGCCGGTGGTGGTCACCGGCACCTACGCGCCGAACCCAAGCTTCGACCTGCCCTACTCCATCGACACCGTCGACCGCCAGCAGATCGCCGATGGCCAACTGGGCGTGAACCTGTCCGAGGCGCTGAACCGCGTGCCTGGCCTGGTGGTGCAGAACCGCCAGAACTACGCCCAGGACCTGCAGATTTCCTCGCGCGGCTATGGCGCCCGCTCGGCCTTCGGCATCCGTGGCATCAAGCTGTTCAGCGACGGCATCCCGGCCAGCACACCCGATGGCCAGGGCCAGGCGGCCTCGCTGAACCTGGACGTTGCCGACCGTATCGAAGTGCTGCGCGGCCCGGCCTCGGCCATTTATGGCAGTAACGCCGGCGGCGTGATCCAGATGTTCTCCCGCGACGGTTCGGGGCCACCGAAGGTTGGCGCCGAAACCACGTTCGGCAGCGACGGTTTCAACAAGAACCACCTGTACAGCGAAGGCGGCAGCGAAAAAGCCGGTTTCCTGGTGGACGCCTCGCGCATGGACACCGACGGCTACCGCGACCACAGCGCCGCCCGCCGCGACCAAACCTTCGCCAAGGTGCACGTCAAGCCCGACGAAGACAGCCGCCTGGCGCTGACCTTCAGTACCTTGGAGCAGAACGGCACCGAAGACCCGCTGGGCCAGACCTGGGACGCCTACAAGCACGACCCGCGCTCGGTGGCCACGCGCGCCGAGGAGTACAACACGCGCAAGAGCATTCACCACCAGCAGGTGGGCATGAACTACGAGCGCTATTTCGGCGACGCCACCTTGCAGTTCAACCTGTATGCCGGCAAGCGCAGCGTGATTCAGTACCTGTCGATTCCCAAAGGCACTGCGCCGAACAATCGCGGCGGCGGTGTGGTCGACTTCGACCGCGAGTTCCACGGCGGCACCCTGCGCTGGATACAACCGATCAGCGCCGCCCCCGGCAACCTCACGCTGACGTTTGGCGCCGACTACGACCGCAGCCGCGACAACCGCCGTGGCTACCAGAACTTCAGCGGCGATACCCTGGGCGTGAAAGGCGAGCTGCGCCGCGACGAAAAGGACACCGCCACCAGCCTGGACCCCTATGTGCAGGCGCACTGGGAACTGGACCGCTGGACCGTGGACGCCGGCCTGCGCCACAGCAGCATGGAAATGGAAGTCGACGACCACTACCTGGCCAATGGCGATGCCAGCGGCTCGAAGACCTACCAGCGCACCACCCCGACCCTGTCGGTGATGTACGCCTTCACCCCCGACCTGCATGGCTATGTCAGCGCTGGCAAGGCGTTCGAAACCCCCACCCAGGCCGAAATGGCCTACGCGCCGGGCGCGCTGGAAGGCTTCAACTTCGGCCTGGAGCCGGCCACCAGCACCCAGTACGAACTGGGCCTTAAATGGCGCCCAGACGAACGCACGCGGATCAACGCGGCGGTGTTCGAAATCCGTACCAAGGACGAAATCGTGGTGGCCGCCTCCACCGATGGCCGCACCAGCTACCGCAATGCCGGCAAGACCCTGCGCCGTGGCTTCGAGCTGGGCGTGCAACGTGAAATCAGTGCGCAGTGGCAGGCCAACCTGACCTACACCCTGCTCGACGCCACCTATGACGAGGCGTTCAGCCAAGGCACCACCACCATCGACAAAGGCAACCAGCTTCCCGGTGTACCGCGCAGCAGCCTGTTCGGCGAACTGGTGTGGAAGCCGCGCGATGGCATCAGCATGGGCCTTGAGGGGCAATACCGTAGCCAGGTGTATGTCGAGGACACCAACGACCAGCATGCCGCGCCGAGCTATGCGGTGTTCAACTGGCGTACCCGGTTCGAGCAGCACGTAGGGCCGTGGACGTTCCACCAATTGGTGCGCCTGGACAACCTGCTGGATCGCCAGTACGTGGGGTCGGTGATTGTCGGCGACGGCAATGGCCGGTATTACGAGGCGGCGCCGGGACGGTCCTGGTATGCCGGTGCAGGGCTCGAATACCAGTTTTGACATTCAGGGCCGCGTTGCGGCCCTTCCCTTCACACGCCCCTGGTAGGAGCGACCGCAGGTCGCGATGGGCCGCAACGCGGCCCCACCGATCTACCGTCTAACGCTGCACCTGCATCCTCAACAACGCCGCCCCCAGGCACTTGCCATGGGCATCCAGCGCCAACGACCGCGTCACCCCACCGCGCAACAACCCCGGCAACACGAAATTCAGCGCATGCAACTGTGGCAGCTCATACCGCCGCACCGGCCCCGCCGCCGCATCACGCAGATGCGCGAACCAGGCCTCGACCCGCTCCACCGTCACCTCGCGCAGCAACAGCCCGTAGTCCTCAGGCCTGAACGCAATCAGCGAAATATTCGACGTATCGCCCTTGTCCCCCGTACGGGTGTGGGCCAGCTCGTGCAAGTACAGGGTCATGGGCATACCTCCAGGTGAACACGGGGCACTGCAAGTTCGCGCGGCAGGTACAGGCTGGCCACCGCCAGCACTTCACGCACCTGCCGGGTAGCACCGCCACCGCCTGCCGGGCCGTTGGTGTAAAGGGTTTCCACTTCGTTGCCCAGGGCTTGGGCCATGGCCCGCGTAGCGCAGCGCCCGGCCACCCGCAGGCGCACCTCCCAGGGCTCGCCGGGCTGGCCGAAGCTGCTGCCGTGCAGCGAATCGACGCCCAGCAGTTCACAGCGCAGTTCCTCGACCGCAACACCGGTCAACGCCAGGCGCTGCATGGCCACCTGCCCGGCCAAGCGGGCGCGCGCCACGGCATTTGGCCCGCCGTAGGAAATCTGCCCTTCGCCGATCCAGCCGTCGCGGTAGCCCACGGTCACTTTCAACTGCTCAGGCCGTTCGGTGCCGCTGGCACCGCTGGCCAGTACCCGGTCAGGCCCTGTTGCGTCGAAACGCACGGCAGAGAAATCGGCCACTACATCCGGGGTCAGGTAGCAGCGCGGGTCATGCACTTCATACAGCAACTGCTCGGTGCAGGTCGCCACATCGAGGCGCCCGCCGCTGCCGGCCACCTTGGTGATTTGCGCGTGGCCGTCGCCATCGATCTCCGCCAGGGGGAAACCCAGCCGCGCAAGGTCGGGCACATCCTTCACCCCCGGGTCGGCAAAATAGCCGCCGCTGACCTGCCCGGCGCACTCCAGCAGGTGCCCGGTCAAGGTGCCACGGCCACGTCGCAGCCAATCGTCCGCCGCCCAACCAAAGGCGTGTATCTGCGGGGCCAGGAACAGCGAAGGGTCGGCGACGCGGCCAGTGATTACCACATCGGCGTCCAGCGCCAGTGCCTCGACGATACCCTCGACGCCCAGGTAGGCATTGGCCGATACCAGGCGCTCGCCAAGGTCCGCCACGCGCTGGCCATTGTCCAGCGTCCAGTCGGGGTGCTGGCGCAGCACCGTCAGCACATCATCGCCCTCCACCGCCGCTACCTTCAGCCCGTGCAGGCCCAGCTCGGCGGCGATGGCCAGCACTTGGCGCGCCGCACCACGCGGGTTGGCGGCGCCCATGTTGCTGATGATGCGCAGGCGCCGGCCACCCTGGCGCAGGTACGGCAGCACCGCGCGCATGCGGGTGGCCAGCAAGGGGTCGAAGCCGGCCTCGGGGTCGGCCAGGCGCGCCTGCTGGGCCAGGGCGATGGTGCGCTCGGCCAGGCATTCGAAAATCAGGTAATCCAACTGGCCATCACGGGCCAGCTCCACGGCGGGCTCCAGGCGGTCGCCGGAATAGCCGGCGCCAGCGCCAATTCGCAAGGTGTTCATGTTCAGAAAACTCCCAATGCCAGCGCGGTCAGGGTCATCAGCACCGACGCGGCGAACAGAAATGGCAGGGTGAAGCGCTGGTGGTCGGCAAGGTCGAGCTTGCACAGGCCCACCAACAGGAAGGTCGCGGGGGTCAGCGGGCTGACTGGGAAGCCTGTGGTGTGCACGCCCAGCAGCGAGGCTTGGGCGACCTGCAGCGGGTCCACGCCCAGCGAGCGGCCCACTTCGGCGATCACCGGCATGACGCCGAAGTAGAACGAGTCCGGGTCGAACAGCAGGCTCAGGGGCATCGACACGAAGCCCACCAGCGCCGGGATCAGCTTGCCGTGGCCCGGCGGAATCTGCTGCACGGCCACCTCGGCCATGGCCTTGAGCATGCCGGTGCCTTGCATGATGCCGGTGAACACCCCAGCGGCGAGGAGGATGCTGGCCATGGTCAATGCCGTCTTGGCGTGGGCATCGATGCGCTCGCGCTGCTGGTCGACACGCGGGTAGTTCAGGCACAGCGCGGCCACCGTGCCCAGCATGAACATCACCACCGGGTCGACCCAGCCGGCAATCATCACCGCCATCACCAACACGGTCAGCAGCAGGTTCGGCCAGAACATGCGCGGGCGGCGCAGGGCCTGCTCCTCGCCGGTCAGCACCCGCTGTGGCGCGGCGATGTCGCTGCCGGCCAGCAGCCCCAAGCGTTTTTCCTCCCGCCGGCCCAGCCACCAGGCGCAGGTGAAGACGAACGCCAGGCCCACCAGTTGCACCGGAATCAGCGGCTGGAACAGGTCGGCCACCGGCACGTGCAGCGCAGCGGACGAGCGCAGCACAGGCCCGGTCCAGGGCAGGAAGTTGACCCCGGCGGCCATGGCCGCGACGCAGGCCAGCACCCGCCGGTCGATGCCCAGGCGGGTATACAGCGGCAGCATGGCGGGCACCGTCACCAGGAAGGTCACCGCGCCCGAGCCGTCCAGGTGCACCAGCAGCGCCAGCAAGGCGGTGCCGCAGACGATGCGCGTTGGCCGTGTACCCACGGCGCGCAGGATGCGGTCGATGATCGGGTCGAGCATGCCGGCATCGGTCATCACCCCGAAGAACAGGATGGCGAAGATGAACATGCCCACCACCGGCGCGACGTTCTTGATACCGGTCAGAATGAAACCGCTGGTTTGCAGGCCGTAGCCGGCCAGCAGTGCGGCAACCACGGGGAACGCGATCAGCGCCACCAGGGGCGAGATGCGCTTGCTCATCACAGCAACCAGCAGGGACACAATGGTAATGACGCCGTAGAGGGCGAGCATGGGAAGACTCCGGCTTGTTTTTGTTGTTGCCCCGAGTATCGGGATGCGCCGGGCTAGGTGTAAATTGCAATTTAACCCCAGGCACATTCGAAAAAACAAAATGAAGAATGCTCTGCAGCACATTCGCGCCTTTCTCACCGTTGCCCAGCGCGGCAACTTCGCCCGCGCCGCCGACGACCTGCACCTGTCGCCCTCGGCACTGACCGTGCAGATTCGCCAATTGGAAGGCTGGCTGGGCGTCGCCCTGCTCGAACGCAGCCCGCGCCATGTGGCGCTGACGGCGGCCGGGCGCGAAGCCTTGCCGGCCATGGAGAAGCTGCTGCTGGACCTGGGCAATATCGTCAACGCCAGCCAGGACCTGGCGGCCATCCGCCGTGGCGTGGTGACCGTCGCGGCCCTGCCATCGCTCTGTGCCGGCGCCTTGCCTGAGCGGCTGGCAGTGTTTCGCCAGGGCTTTCCCGGTATCGAGGTACGCCTGCGTGACCTGGTGGCCGAGCGCATCACCGAGCGCGTGCGCGATGGCGATGTCGACTTCGGCCTGGGCGTGCGTGCCGGGCTGGGCCATGGCCTGGCATTCGCGCCACTGCTGCACGACCGCCTGTGCCTGTTCGTGCCCACCGATCACCCGCTGGCCCGGGGCGAGGTCAGCCTGGGCGACCTGGACGGCCAACCCATGATCCTGACCGGCCGTGACAGCAGCGTGCGGGCGCAGATCGAACAGGTATTCCGCGACCGCGGGCTGGCCCTGCGTGCGGCGATGGAGGCTAACTACATGTCCACGGTACTGGCGTTGGTACGCAATGGGCTGGGGATTGCCTTGCTGCCGGAGTCGGCCGATGACGGCGAGCAGCGGCTGGTGCGCAGGCAACTGGATGAGCCGGGGCTGGAGCGCGAGCTTGGGGTGATTACCCGTAGCGAAAGCAGCTTGTCGCCGGCGGCGTTGCGGTTGGTGGAGTGCCTGAAAGGTATCCGGCTCTAAAAGGTGTTGTTTGTGCGGGCCTCTTCGCGGGGCAAGCACAGCATGCGCACAACCTGTAGGAGCGGGCTTGCCCCGCGAAGAGGCCAAGCCTGCCATGCACCTCTGGGCACCCAATGATGCCTCCGGCCCCGAACCCCGCTACAATGCCGCCCTAACCGTGACAGCCCGAACCTATAACGACATGTCCCTTCCAAAGAATCACCTGGAACTGCTCAGCCCTGCCCGTGACGTGACCATCGCCCGCGAGGCGATCCTGCACGGTGCTGATGCCATTTATATCGGCGGCCCAAGCTTCGGCGCACGGCACAACGCCTGCAACGAGGTCGGCGAAATCGCCGAGCTGGTCGAGTTCGCCCGGCGCTACCATGCCCGGGTGTTCACCACCATCAACACCATCCTTCACGACAACGAGCTGGAGCCGGCGCGCAAGCTGATCCACCAGCTCTACGACGCCGGTGTCGACGCACTGATCGTGCAGGACCTGGGGGTGATGGAACTGGACATCCCGCCGATCGAACTGCACGCCAGTACCCAGACCGACATCCGCACCCTGGAACGGGCCAAGTTCCTCGACCAGGCCGGGTTCTCCCAGCTGGTGCTGGCCCGTGAGCTGAACCTGCAGCAAATCCGCGCCATCGCCGCCGAAACCGACGCGGCCATCGAGTTCTTCATCCACGGTGCGCTGTGCGTGGCCTTCTCCGGCCAGTGCAACATCTCCCACGCCCAGACCGGGCGCAGCGCCAACCGCGGCGACTGCTCCCAGGCCTGCCGCCTGCCCTACACACTCAAGGACGACCAGGGCCGCGTGGTTGCCTTCGAAAAGCACCTGCTGTCGATGAAGGACAACAACCAGACCGCCAACCTGGCCGACCTGGTCGATGCTGGCGTGCGTTCGTTCAAGATCGAAGGCCGCTACAAGGACGTGGGCTATGTGAAGAACATCACCGCCCACTACCGCAAGGAACTCGACGCCATCCTCGAAGGCCGCCCGGAACTGGCCCGCGCTTCCAGTGGCCGTACCGAGCACTTCTTCGTGCCCGACCCGGACAAAACCTTCCACCGCGGCAGCACCGACTACTTCGTCACCGACCGCAAGGTCGACATTGGCGCCTTCGACTCGCCAACCTTCACCGGCCTGCCGGTGGGTGTGGTGGAGAAAGTCGGCAAGCGTGACATGCAGGTGGTCACCGAGGTGCCGCTGACCAACGGCGACGGCCTCAACGTACTGGTCAAGCGTGAGGTGGTGGGTTTCCGCGCCAACATCGCCGAGCCCCGTGGCGAGTTCGAGGAAGACGGCCAGAAGCGCTACCGCTACCGCGTCGAGCCCAACGAGATGCCCGAGGGCCTGCACAAGCTGCGCCCGAACCACCCGTTGTCGCGCAACCTCGACCATAACTGGCAACAGGCCCTGCAGCGCACCTCGGCCGAGCGCCGGGTGGGCGTGGAATGGCACGCGGTGCTGCGCGAGCAGCGCCTGATGCTGACCGTCAGCAGCGAAGAAGGCGTCAGCGTGCAAGTGGCGTTGGATGGCCCGTTCGGCGCGGCCAACAAGCCGCAGCAAGCGCTGGAGCAATTGCACGACCTGCTCGGCCAGTTGGGCACCACGATGTACCACGCCAATGCCATCGAGCTGGATGCGCCCCAGGCGTATTTCATCCCCAACTCGCAGCTCAAGGCCCTGCGCCGCGAAGCCATCGAGGCGCTGACCGAAGCCCGGGTGAAAGCCCACCCACGCGGTGCGCGCAAGGCAGAAACCACGCCGCCCCCGGTGTACCCGGAGTCGCACCTGTCGTTCCTGGCCAACGTGTACAACCAGAAGGCCCGCGACTTCTACCACCGCCATGGCGTGCAATTGATCGACGCTGCGTACGAAGCCCACGAGGAGCACGGCGAAGTGCCGGTGATGATCACCAAGCACTGCCTGCGCTTCTCGTTCAACCTGTGCCCCAAGCAGGCCAAGGGCGTGACTGGCGTGCGGACCAAGGTGGCGCCGATGCAGCTGATTCAGGGTGATGAGGTGCTGACCCTGAAGTTCGACTGCAAGCCATGCGAGATGCACGTGGTGGGCAAGATGAAAAGCCACATCATCGATCTGCCGACGCCGGGTAGCGCGGTGGCCCAGGTGGTGGGGCACATCAGCCCGGAAGACCTGCTCAAGACCATTCCGCGTGCGCCGCATTGATCTATAGCCTGTAAGGGCCTCTTCGCGGGGCAAGCCCGCTCCTACACGGCCTTGTGTAGGAGCGGGCTTGCCCCGCGAAGAGGCCGGCAAAGACACAAAAATGTCTCATATGAGACACCAAACCTTGATCCCCTACCTATTTCCTGCACAATGCCAAGCATGCCACCCCTGCGAGGCCCCCTGATGCAACCCACCCCCCACGACGAACGCCTGCTCAAGGCCCTGGCCCACGCCATCGTGGTCCACCCCCGCGCCACCCTCAAGGAGCTGGCGGAAACCGCCGGTGTCAGCAAGGCCACCCTGCACCGCTTCTGCGGCACCCGTGACAACCTGGTGGCGATGCTCGAAGACCATGGCGAGCAGGTGCTCAATCAGGTCATCAGCAACGCCGCGCTGGGCACAGCCGACCCACTGGATGCCGTGCGCCACCTGATTGCCGAACACCTCAAGCACCGTGAAATGCTGGTGTTCCTGATGTTCCAGTACCGCCCCGACACCCTGTTGGGCGACAGCGAAGACCGCCGCTGGCTGGCCTATACCCAGGCGATGGATGGCTTCTTCCTGCGCGCGCAGCAGTTGGGGGTGTTGCGCATCGACATCAGCGCAGCGGTGTTTACCGAGATGTTCATTACCCAGATCTACGGCATGGTCGATGCCGAGCGCCGCGGGCGAGCGGCCAGTGCCAATTCGGCGGTGGCGCTGGAGCAGCTGTTTTTGCATGGGGCCCTGGCCGGAGTTTGACCGGAGATCGCGAGCTGCGCTCGCTCCTACGGGGCCTGTGCAAAGCTCGCGATGCGCCGCCTGCGGCGCGCGTTCCGGCACAAAAAAAGGCCCCTGGGCACAAGTCCCAGGGGCCAAACCGGCCGGATCACCCAACCAAAGGAGCCTGTATTCAGCCCCGCGCCGGCCACCCACCGCCCAGCGCGCGGAACAGGTCGACCAACGCCAGCTGCCGCTGGGTACTGGCCTCGATATACGCCGCCTCGTTCACAAAATCACTGCGCTGCGCATCCAGGTAGCGCAGGTGGCTGTCGATTCCACCTTCATACCGGGCCTTGGCCAAAGCCAGCGTGGCCCGGCTGGTTTCGGCCAGCGAGCGCCGCGCCACCTCTTCGCGCCGCAGCGTATCCGTGGCCGCCAGCGCATCGGCCACCTCGCGGAAGGCCGCCTGGATGGCGCCCTCATAGGCCGCCACCGCCGCATCCTTGCGCGCCTCGGCCAAACTCAGCCCGGCGCGGTTACGCCCGGCATCGAACAGCGGCACCGATAACTGCGGCATGAAGGCCCAACTGCGCGAACCACCGTCGAACAAGCCCGACACCTGCGCGCTCGACGTGCCGAAATTCCCGGTCAGGCTGATGCGCGGGAAAAACGCCGCCCGCGCCGCACCAATGTCGGCGTTGCGTGCCCGCAGCCGGTGCTCGGCGGCGAGGATATCGGGCCGCCGCTCAAGCAGCGCCGACGGCGCGCCGGGCGCGATGTCCTGCAACACGCTGGGCGCCGTTTGCCGCTGGGCCGGGATCACCGCCTGCGCGCTGCCTACCAGCAGCACCAAGGCATTGCGCGCCTGGCGCTGCTGGCGCAGGTTGCTTTCAAGCTCGGCGCGGGCCTGCTCGACCAGGCCCAGGGCCTCCTGGTGATCCAGGGCGGTGGCCGCACCGGCAGTGCGGCGCTGGCCGATCAAGGCCAGCGAGTCTTCACGGCTGGCCAGGGCCTGGCGGGTCAACGCCAGCCGCCGCTCGGCGCCATCCAGGCTCAGGTACGCCTGGCTGACCTCGCCAATCAGCGCGATACGTGCCGCGCGCCCGGCTTCCTCAGTGGCCAGGTACTGCTCCAGTGCCGCATCGCTAAGGCTTTTCACCCTGCCGAACAGGTCGACTTCGTACTCCGGCAACGACACCCCCACCTGGTAGGTGCTGGTGAAGCCGCCCGATCCGTCACTGGCCAGGCTGGCCGGTACGCGCTGCCGGTTGGCGGAAGCGCCAGCACTCACGCCCGGCACCCGGTCGGCCCGCTGAATCCGGTACTGCGCCCGGGCCTGCTCGATGTCCAGCAGGGTCTGGCGCAGCGAGCGGTTGTTGTCCAGCGCCGTGCCCACCAGCTGGCGCAAGGCCGGGTCGACGATGAACGCCTGCCAATCCAGGCCATCCACGGCCTGGCCTGGCTGCTCTGGCGCAGCCTGCCACTGGCGCGCCACGGGCGCCTCGGGGCGCTGGTAGGTGGGCGCCAGCGAGCAGCCGCTGGCCAGCAAGGCCAGGGCGAACGGCAGCAACACATTACGCATGCGCATCAGTCACCTCGCCAGCGTGGGTTTGCGGGGCCGGCTTGCGCTTGAGCAGCGACAGCACCCAGACGAAACAGATCGGCACGAACACCACGCCCAGCAAGGTGGCGCTGAGCATGCCGCCGATCACCCCGGTACCAATGGCGCGCTGGCTGGCCGCGCCGGCGCCGCTGGCAAGCGCCAGGGGCACCACGCCGAGGATGAACGCCAGGGAGGTCATCACGATCGGCCGGAAACGCAGGCGTGCAGCCTCGATGGCAGCGTCACGCAGGCTGTAGCCCTTCTCCCACAGCTCCTTGGCGAACTCGACGATCAGGATCGCGTTCTTCGCCGCCAGGCCAATGATGGTGATCAGGCCAACCTTGAAGTACACATCGTTGGGCAAGCCGGTCACCATCACCGCCAGCACCGCGCCAAGGGCGCCGATGGGCACGATCAGCATCACCGTCAACGGGATCGCCCAGCTTTCGTACAACGCCACCAGCAGCAGGAACACCACCAGGATGGCCAGGGCGAACAGGCTGCCCGCCTGGCCGCTGGACACCTTTTCCTGGTACGACAGGCCCGTCCAGGCATAGCCGATGCCCGGCGGCAGCGCACTGGCCAGGCGCTCCATCTCGGCCATGGCCTGGCCGGTGCTGTGGCCCGGCGCAGCGTCGCCGGCGATGCGGATGGACGGGTAGCCGTTGTAGCGCACGATTTGCACCGGCCCTTCCTCCCAATGGGTGGTGACGAAGCTGCTGAACGGCACCTGCTGGCCATTGGCATTGGGCGCGTACAGGCGCAGCACGCTTTCCGGGGTCATCCGCTCGCCCTGCTCGGCCTGCACCACCACGCGCTGCTGGCGGCCGGCGTTGGTGAAGTCGTTGATCACCGCCGAGCCGAACGCCGTGGCCAGGGTGCTATTGATGCTCTCGAAGCTCACACCCAGGGCACGGGCCTTTTCACGGTCGATCGCCACCCGCAGTTGCGGTGCTTCGGCCAAGCCTTCCATCATCGCGTAGAGAATCACCGGGTTGCCATTGGCCTGGCCCAGCAACTGGTCACGTGCCGCCAGCAAGGCTTCGCGGCCCAGGCCGCCACGGTCGAGCAGGCGCAGGGCAAAGCCGCCGGAGTTACCCAGGCCGTCGATGGGCGGCGGGTTGACCGCCATGATCGTGCCGTCGTCATGGCCGGCAAAGCGGGCGTTGATGGCCACGGTTTCGGCGTCCACCGACTGGTCCTTGCCGCGCAGCGACCAGTCCTTGTAGGTGGGGAATGCCAGCGCGGCGTTCTCACCCATGCCCGAGAAGCTGAAGCCGCTGACCACGAATGCCGAGGCCAATGCCTCGCGTGACATCAGAAACTGCTCCAGCGCCTGGCCGGTGGCATCGGTGCGCACGCGGCTGGCGCCCGGCGGCAGCTGCACGTCGACGATGGCGTAGCCTTGGTCTTCCACCGGCACGAACGATTCGGGCAGGCGCAGGTAGAAGTAGCCCAGCATCGCCAGGATCCCGGCGTACACCAGCATGTAGCGGCCAGCACGCTTGACCAGCGCGCCGTTCATGCCCGAGTAGCGCTCGGTCAGGCGGGCGAAACCACGGTTGAAAGCGCCGAAGAACCCGCGCTTCTCATGGTGCCCCGGGGCCACCGGCTTGAGCAGCGTGGCGCACAGCGCCGGGGTGAAGGTAAGCGCCAGGAAGCCCGAGAACAGGATCGACACCGCCAGCGACAGCGAGAACTGCTGGTAGATCACCCCCACGGAACCTGCCATGAACGCCAGCGGCAGGAACACCGCCGACAACACCAGGGTGATACCAATGATCGCCCCCGACACCTGGCCCATGGCCTTGACCGTGGCCTGGGCCGGCGGCAGCCCTTCTTCGGCCATGATGCGCTCGACGTTTTCCACCACCACGATGGCGTCGTCGACCAGAATGCCAATGGCCAGCACCATGCCGAACATGGTCATCATGTTCACCGAGAAGCCCAGCAACTTCATCACCATCAGCGTACCGAGCAGGCACACCGGCACCACGATCGACGGGATCAGGGTGTAGCGGATGTTCTGCAGGAACAGGAACATCACCAGGAACACCAGGACCATGGCCTCGATCAGGGTATGGATCACCTTCTCGATGGCCACGTCGACGAAGCGCGAGGTGTCGTAGGGCACCGAATACTCGACGCCTTCGGGGAAGAATTCGCTCAGCTCGGCCAAACGTTCCTTGACCCGCTCGGCGGTTTTCAGCGCGTTGGCACCGGGTGCCAGCTGCACCGCGCCGGCCACCGCCGGCTTGCCGTCCAGGCGCGAGGAGAAATTGTAGCTTTCCAGGCCCACTTCCAGCCGGGCGACATCGGCCAGGGTTACCTGCGAGCCGTCGGGGTTGGCGCGCAGCAGCACGCGGCCGAAGGCCTCGGGGTCGTCAAGGGTGCCCTGCACCGCCAGGGTGGCGGTCAGTTCCTGTTCGCTGCTGCCTGGCGCACTGCCGAAGCTGCCGGCCGGCACCTGCACGTTCTGCCCGCGAATGGCGTTGCTCACGTCATCGATCGACAGGCCGAAACCCACCAGCTTCTGCGGGTCGACCCACACGCGCATGGCCGCTTCCGAGGAGAAGAACTGCAGCTTGCCCACGCCCGGCACCCGGCGCAGTTCGTTGTTGATGTTGCGTGCGGCGTAGTCGCCCAGGGCCGTGGTATCGGCCTTGCCGGCGCCATCCTTGTAGCTCAGGGCGTAGATCAGCAAGAAGCCGGCGCTGGTCTGTTCCACCTGGATACCCTGGGTGGTGACCGCCTGCGGCATGCGCGCCTCGGCTTTCTTCAGGCGGTTCTGCACGTCCACCTGGGCCAGTTCCGGGTCGGTGCCCGGCTCGAAGGTGGCCACCACCTCGGCCATGCCGTTGGAGTTGTTGGTGGACTCGAAGTACAGCAGGTTCTTGGCGCCGTTGAGCGACTCCTCGATGATGCTGGTGACCGACTCCACCAGCACCTTGGCAGAGGCGCCCGGGTAGGTGGCGGTGATGGTGATTTGCGGCGGCGCCACGTTGGGGTACTGGGCCACCGGCAGCATGGGGATTACCAGCAACCCGGCCAGGGAAATGAACAGGGCCATGACCCAGGCGAAGTTCGGCCGCTTGATGAAGAACTTGGACATCTCGTGCTCCTCGCCTCAGCGCGCCGCTGCGTGTTGCGCGGCGGCCGGTGCCACGGGCATGCCGGGGGCCAGGCCCGCCGGGCTGCCAACGATCACCTGGTCGCCCGGGCGCAGGCCCTCGGTGACCTGCCAGCGCGCACCGTGCATGGCGCCGGTGCGCACGGCACGGGCCTCGGCGATGCCACCGGTGCCCACCAGCAGCACCCGCGCCTCGCCATCGCTGCCGCGCTGGATGGCGCGTTGCGGCACCAGGATGGCCTGGTTGTCGGTGCCCTGGGGCGTCAGCACGCGCACGTACATGCCCGGCAGCAGGATGCCGTCGGCGTTGTCGAAACGCCCGCGCAGGGTGACCTGGCCGGTGCCACGGTCAACGGCCACGTCGGTGAACATCAGCGTGCCCTGGCGTTGGTAATCGGTGCCTTCGACCCGGGCTGTCAGCGCGGGGTTGTCGCCGGCGGCCAGTTCGCCGTCCTTGAGCGCCTGGCGCAAACGCAGGGCGTCGGCGGCGGATTGGGTGAAGTCGACGTAGATCGGGTCGAGTTGCTGCACGCGCGCCATCAGCGTGGCGTCGCCCTGCCCCACCAGCGCACCTTCGGTGACCAGGGCGCGGCCGATCCGGCCGGAGATGGGCGCCTTGACCGTGGCATAGCCAAGGTTAAGGCGCGCCGTTTCGACATCGGCCTGGGCCGAGCGCACGGCCGCCTGGCCGCTGCGCAGGTCGGCACTGGCCTTGTCGAAGTCTTGCTGGCTGACCGCCTCGATCTTCACCAGCGGCTGGTAGCGGCGCACCCGCGCCTGGGCTTCGAGCATCACCGACTGGGCACGGGCCAGCTCGCCTTCGGCACGCGACAGCGCGGCCTTGAACGGCGCCGGGTCGATCTGGAACAGCACATCGCCGGCCTTGACGTCGGCGCCCTCTTCGAAACGTTTGTGCAGGACGATACCGGCCACCCGGGCGCGGACTTCCGCCACCCGCATGGGTTCGACCCGGCCAGGCAGGGTCGAGGCCAGGGCCAGCGGTTCGCTGGCGACGGTGACGGTCTGGACGGGAATGGTGGTGTTGGCGGCGGAGGCTGGCGCTTGCTGTTCGTCGCAGCCGGCTAACGCAACGGCAGCGGCCAAGCAGCTGACCAGTCCTAGTGCACGCAAGTGGCGCATGATTCACCCGAGCTATTTAGAGAAAAACGGCCCGAATGATATTTCTGGAGGCTTAATGAGTCAATTTTGTCTCATTTGAAACTTTGTGAATATTTGTGAAGCGTTCGCGAGCTTTGCTCGCTCCTACGGAGGGTGGGGAACGCACGCCTGAACTGCGCCCCAAATGTTAGACGGTCGAAGCTAGGCTACCTCAGCCTGAGTCCTGTAAGCCACAGGACTCAGGCCATTGAGCTTCATTTTGATTCGTTCGTGGTTGTAGTAATGGATGTACTCGG
>NZ_VWXK01000043.1 GCF_011752565.1 Pantoea sp. Ap-967 | reverse complement strand
CTGATGCGCTACAACCTCAAGCGCCTCCACAGCTACAACGGCTATGAAACACCGGTAGCCATGGAGGAAAAGCTCAAAGCGGCGGCATAAACCTTAATCGGTGTCCAAAATTACTTGACCAGATCAACATCGCTCCTTGGTAGGAGCGAGCGCAGCTCGCGATGCGGTCTCAAGGCCGGGTCGACCCCTTGAACCCTGTTGCACCTGCCAGATCGCATCGCGAGCTTTGCTCGCTCCTACCGGTGACATCGCTCCTTGGTAGGAGCGAGCGCAGCTCGCGATGCGGTCTCAAGGCCGGGTCGATCCCTTGAACGCTGTTGCACCTGCCAGATCGCCTCGCGAGCTTTGCTCGCTCCTACCAGGCAGGGGACGTTGGTGCTTAGCCGAGCCCGTACTTCTTGACCTTGTCGAACAAGGTGGTCTTGGCCATGCCCAGCTCCTGGCTGGCCTGGCTCAGGTTGCCACCGGTGCGCTGCAAGGCATCGCTGAGCAGGTTGCGCTCGAACGCTTCCACTGCCTCGGCAAACCCCACCCCCTGGCTGGCACCGCTGGCCGGCCCTTTCTTGAACGCCGGCAACCCCAGGGCATAACGCTCGGCCACGTTGCGCAACTCACGCACGTTGCCCGGCCAGTCGTGGGCCATCAGGCGTGACAGGGTCTGGCTGTCCAGCGTCGGCGCCTCGCGGTCGAAGCGCAGCGCCGACTGCTGCAGAAAATGCTCGAACAGTTGCAGGATATCTTCCCGGCGCTCGCGCAGCGGCGGCAGCTCCAGGGTCACCACGTTCAGCCGGTAATACAGGTCGCTGCGAAATTGCCCGGCCTGGCCCAGCGCGTCGAGGTCGGACTTGGTGGCCGCAATCACCCGGCAGTCCACCGGGATGCTCTGGTTCGAGCCCAGGCGTTCCAAGGTGCGCTCCTGCAGCACGCGCAGCAGCTTGATCTGCAGGTTGAGCGGCATGCTTTCTACCTCATCGAGGAACAGCGTGCCGCCATTGGCGTGCTCGATCTTGCCGATACGGCGCTTGCCGGCCCCGGTGAAGGCGTTGGCTTCGTGGCCAAAAATCTCGCTTTCGAACAGGTTTTCCGGCAGGCCACCGCAGTTCAGGGCGACGAAGGGCCGGCCCTGGCGCCGGCTGAAATCGTGCAGGCAGCGCGCGACCAGTTCCTTGCCGGTGCCGGTTTCACCTTCGATCAGCACGTTGGCCGAGGTATCGGCGACGTTGACGATCAGCTCGCGCAGCTGCTCCATGGCCGCCGAGCGGCCAATGATGCGGCCTTCCAGGCTGTTCTGCTCGGCCAGTTGCCGGCGCAGCGCCACCACTTCACGCGACAACCCGCGCTGCTCCAGGGCGCGGCGCACCACGTCGACCAGGCGCTCGGGCGAGAAGGGTTTTTCCATGAAGTCGTAGGCGCCGTTGCGCATGGCACCCACGGCCATGTCGATATCGCCGTGGCCGGTGATCAGCACCACCGGCAGGCTGCGGTCGCGGGCCTTGAGGCGGTTGAGCAGTTCCAGGCCGTCGATGCCGGGCAGGCGGATATCGCTGACGACGATGCCGGCGAAATCGTCGCCAATGCGTTCAAGGGCCTGTTCGGCGCTGCCGACCCCCTCGCAGGCAATGTCTTCCAGGGCCAGTGCCTGTTGGCAGCCGAGCAGCACATGCGGGTCGTCTTCGACGATCAGGACGGTAAGAGGCGCTTGGTTCATGGTTGCTCTGCCGATTCGCTGGGGGGCTTGACCAGGGGCAGGGCGAGGACGAAGGCAGTGCCGCCACTGGCGGGGTGCTCGACGTTCAGGCTGCCCTTGGCAGCGGCCGCAAGGCTCGCTGAAAGGGTCAGCCCCAGGCCCAGGCCATGTTCGCCCGGTTTGGTGGTGAAGAAAGGTTCGAACAGGTGCTTGCGGGTTTCGGCGTCGATGCCATGGCCGTTGTCGCGTACACGCAGGCGGTACTTGTCGCCTTGCAGCTCGCCTTCGAGCCACAGCTCGGGCAGCGGCTGGGTGGCCATGGCGTCGAGGGCGTTGCCGATCAGGTTGACCAAAATCTGTTCCAGGCGGGTCTGGTCGATGGCCAGTGGCTGGTCGTCGAATTGGCTGTGCAGCTGCAGGTGGCAAGCGCTGATGCGGTTGCCCAGCACCTGCAGGCTGGCCTCCACTGCCTTGGCCAGCGAAGCCTGGCCGCTGTCGTCACCACGCCGGGCGAACGAACGCAGGCTGGCGGTGATACGCCCCATGCGGTCGATCAGGTCGTTCATGGTGCGCAGGTTGGTGCTGGCGGTTTCCAGCGCGCCGCGTTCGAGGAAGCGCACGGTGTTGCCAGACAACGTGCGCAGCGCCGCCAGGGGCTGGTTGAGCTCGTGGGCGATGCTGGTGGACATCTGCCCGATGGCGGCCAGCTTGCCGGCCTGCACCAGTTCGTCCTGGGCGCGGCGCAGGGTTTCTTCGGCGTGGCGGCGCTCGCGAATCTGGCCCTTGAGCCGTTCGTTGCTGGCGCGCAGGTCGGCGGTGCGCTCGGTGATACGCCGCTCCAGCTGGCTGTTGGCTTCTTCCAGCGCTTCACGGGCGGCCAGGCGGGTGGCGATCACCTTGCGCCGCTCGTTCCAGGCAATGCCGAGGATCGCCAGCAGGGCGAAGGCCACCCCCACCAGGATGCCCTGCACCATGGACTCGCGGCGCAGGTCCTGCAGTGGCGTGAGCAGGGTGAAGTGCCAGGGCGTGTCGGCCAGGCGCCGGGTTTGCGCCAGGTAGGCCACCTCATGGGGCTTGCCCTGGGCCGTTTCGCTGTTGGCCGGGAAGGTCAGTTTTTCCACGCCATCGGCCAGGGTTTCCCGGGCCAGTGGCTGCAGCTCGTTCAGCGGCCACCAGTAATATTGCAGGCTGCGTGCCAGGCGCTCCTTGATCTGCGGCGTCAGCGGGCGCACCGATTTCAGGCGCCGGGCCGGGTCGCTGGAGAGGATGATGATGCCGTTCTCGTCGCTGACGAAGGCTTCCAGGCGGGCCCGCTGCCAGCGCTCTTCGAGGGTGTCCAGGCGCACCTTGATCACCGCCACGCCAATGATCTTGCCGTGTTCCTCCAGGCCGTGGGCCAGGTAGTAGCCAGCCTCGCCGGTGGTGCTGCCAATGCCGTAGAAGCGCCCCGGTTCGCCGCGCACGGCGTTCTGGAAATAGGCCCGGAACGACAGGTCTTCACCGAGGAACGAGTCGGCATCGCGCCAGTTGCTGGAGGCCTGCACCCGGCCATTGGTGTCGAGCACGAAAATCGCCCGGCTGCGGCTGCGGCGGTTCAGGCCTTCGAGGTATTCGTTGACGGCCTGGCGGTTGGCACCGTCAGGATCGGTCAGCAGCTGCGAGACGCTGTCTTCGAGTTCCAGCAGGCTTGGCAGGTAGGTGTACTTGCTGATTTCGCTTTCCACGGTACGCGCGTGCAACTCCAGCGCACGCTCGCCGCTCTCGCTGAGGGTGCGGATGCCGTTGCTCTCGCTGATCAGAAAACCGACCAGCCCCAGGCCGACCATTAACAGGATGATCAGGGGCGGTAGCAGCAATTGGCGGATCAGGCGGGATTTCACGGCGGGCTTGGCAGGGAGAAGAAGCGAAGGGTCGCATTTCATCACAGTGGCCTTGTCACGGCCAGCATCCGCTGCCGGGCCAAGCCCTGCAGCGGTGCCGTTGTTGCCGAATCAGTGTTGCAGGATCTTGCTGAGGAAATGCTGGGTGCGTTCGTGACGGCCACCGGGGTTGCCGAAGAAGTCTTCCTTCTGGCAGTCCTCGATGATGTTGCCCTTGTCCATGAAGATCACGCGGTTGGCCACTTTGCGGGCGAAGCCCATTTCGTGGGTCACGCACATCATGGTCATGCCTTCGTGGGCCAGCTCCACCATCACGTCCAGCACTTCGTTGACCATTTCCGGGTCCAGCGCCGAAGTCGGTTCGTCGAACAGCATGACGATCGGGTCCATCGACAGGGCGCGGGCGATGGCCACGCGCTGCTGCTGGCCACCGGACAGTTGGCCGGGGTGCTTCTTGGCGTGGGCGCCAAGGCCTACGCGGTCGAGCAGGGCCAGGCCCTTCTTGGTCGCTTCCGCCTCGCTGCGGCCAAGCACCTTGCGCTGGGCGATGGTCAGGTTCTCGGTGATGCTCAGGTGCGGGAACAGCTCGAAGTGCTGGAACACCATGCCCACCCGCGAGCGCAGCTTGGGCAGGTTGGTTTTCGGGTCGGCGATCGAGGTGCCGTCGACCACGATGTCGCCTTTCTGGAACGGCTCCAGGGCGTTGACGCACTTGATCAGGGTGGATTTGCCCGAGCCCGACGGGCCGCACACCACCACCACTTCACCTTTCTTCACTTCGGTGCTGCAGTCGGTCAGCACCTGGAAGTCCCCGTACCACTTGTTGACGTTCTTGATGGAAATCATACGGTGATCCTTTTTTGCAGGCGCTTGACCAGCCACGAAGCGGAGAAGCTGATAACGAAGTACACGGCCCCGGCGAAGATCAGGAACTCATGGGAGCGCCCGATGATGTCGCCGTTGGCACGTGCCGAATTGAGAAAGTCCACCAGGCCCACGGTATACACCAGCGAGGTGTCCTGGAACAGGATGATGCTCTGTTGCAGCAGCAGCGGGGTCATCTTGCGAAATGCCTGGGGCAGGATGATCAGGCGCATGGTTTGGCCATAGTTCATGCCCAGGGCCTGGGCGGCGCCCATCTGGCCCTTGGAAATCGACTGCACGCCCGCGCGCACGATTTCGCAGAAGTAGGCGGCCTCGAACATCATGAACGCCACCACGCAGGAGGTGAAGGCACCCACCGGGGTGTCCTCGCCGGTGATCCAGCGCAGCACGAACGGCACCGCCAGGTAGAACCAGGTAATCACCAGCAGCAGCGGAATCGAACGGAAGTAGTTGACGTAGGCACCGGCCACCCGCGAGAGCAGCTTGCTCGACGACAGGCGCATCAGCGCCAGGATCGTGCCCAGCACGATGCCGCCGACCACCCCCATCACCATCAGCTGCAGGGTCATGACCATGCCGTCCCACAGGGCTGGCAGGGCCGGGATGATTTCAGTGAAATCCATGTCCATTTACTTGCCCCCCACGGAGATCAGGCCAGGCACGGCGACTTTCTTCTCGACCATGCGCATCAGCAGCATCAGGCCCATGTTCAGGGTGAAGTAGATCAGCGTGGCCAGGGTGAAGGCCTCGAACAGGTTGGCCGAGAACTCGGCGGTCTGCTTGGTCTGCGCGAGCAGTTCCATCAGGCCGATCAGCGAGGCCACCGAGGAGTTCTTGAACACGTTCAGGAACTCTGAGGTAAGCGGCGGAATGATGATCCGGTAGGCCTGCGGCAGCAGTACGTTGTTGTAGATCTGCGGCAGGCTGAAGCCCATGGCGCGGGCGGCGGCTTCCTGGCCGCGGGGCAGCGCCTGGATACCGGTGCGCACCTGCTCGCACACCCGTGCGGCGGTGAACAGGCCCAGGCAGATGACCACGCTGATCAGCGCCGAGGTGGTCGGGTTGAGGTCCTGCTTGAACCATTCCTGCAGGCCTTCGGGCAGCAGGTCGGGCACCAGGAAGTACCAGATGAACAGCTGCACCAGCAGCGGCACGTTGCGGAACAGCTCCACGTAAGCGGTGGCGATGCCCGCTACCAGGCGGTTGGGCACGGTGCGCATGACGCCGAGGACCGACCCCAGCAGCAGTGCGATGACCCAAGCGGAGATGGCGATGGCGATGGTCCAGCCCAGACCGGTGATGTACCAGTCCAGATACGTCTCGCTGCCCACGCCGGTGGACTTGAAGAACACGCCCCAGTCCCAGTTGTAATTCATCGGGATTTCCCCTCAGACGGTTGTTTCACGGGCACCTTCGAGCATCCGAGGGCGGCAACCGCCCTCGGATGAAAGGTTAGACACTAATGAGTGGCCTGCAGAATTGATTCGTGCTGTTGAGCACCAGGCCACTATCTGAAGGTCAGGACTTCTTCTCGTCCGCAGCCTTGTCGGTTGGCTCGGCGATCAGTTTCTTCAACTCGTCGCTCATCTTGAAGTTCAGGTTCAGCTGTTTCGGTGGGATCGGCTGGGTGAACCACTTGTCGTAGCTCTTGTTGACTTCGCCCGACTTGAAGTAGGCAACGATGGCGTCATCGACCGCTTTCTTGAACGCCGGGTCATCCTTGCGCACCATGCAGCCGTAGATTTCGTACGACTGTGGGGTGCCGGTGATGACCCAGTCGCTTGGCTTCTTGGCCTTGGCCATTTCGCCGGCGAGCAGGGCGTCGTCCATCATGAAGGCCACGGCGCGGCCGGTTTCGAGCATGTTGAAGGCTTCACCGTGGTCCTTGGCGGAAATCACGTTCATCTTCATCTGCTTGTCGGCGTTCATGGCCTTGAGCAGGCGCTCGGAAGTGGTGCCGGCGGTGGTCACGACGTTCTTGCCGGCCAGGTCAGGGAAGTCTTTGTAGGACGGTTGGCCGTCCTTGACCTTGGTCAGCAGGCGGGTGCCCACTTCGAAGATGCCGACCGAGAAGTCAACCTGCTGCTGGCGCTCGACGTTGTTGGTGGTGGAGCCGCACTCCAGGTCCACGGTGCCGTTCTGCACCAGCGGGATGCGGGTCTGGGAGGTGACG
This sequence comes from Pantoea sp. Ap-967, assembly GCF_011752565.1. Lineage (GTDB taxonomy): Bacteria > Pseudomonadota > Gammaproteobacteria > Pseudomonadales > Pseudomonadaceae > Aquipseudomonas. The sequence continues at coordinate 39,721 of NZ_VWXK01000043.1, read as the reverse complement.
AGGTTGTACTTGACCTTGATGTCGGTGCCCAGTTGCTTCTTCAGGGCGTCGACCACGGCCAGCTGGATGTCGTGGGAGTAGCCTACGGGCGTTTGACCGCCGGCCAGGTAGGAAAATGGAATGGACGAGTCGCGGTGACCCAGGGTGATGGTGCCCGAATCCTTGATTTTCTTCAGGGTGCCGGTCAGGTCTTCGGCCATGGCTGGCGAAGCGATGATCGCCGCAGCGATAGTGGCGCCCAACAGATGACGAACGATACGCATCAAATTTTCCTCGACGTGTTTGTTTTTTTTATGGAGCCGTTGGCGGACTCTTTCGTTCAACGAATACAGCAAGAAGCGAGTGCATTCGGCTACCAAGTGTAGAGCATGAGTCGTGCCAAGCTCTGGCATTGATCATAACGCCGTGAAAATGCTGGGGATTAAGGTTTTCTTACTTCTTATTACCGAATTTCTTCGTCCGGCTTTCCGAATGAATAGCCAAAAAATGTTCGGCTATCCGAATGGCCGGGTGTGGCGGGCTGTGGCATTCATGTACAGCCCGTGGGGCGCGAAGAGGGGGTGTACTGCAAGGCCTTTTTCCGAGGCCGTGAGCATGCCTGTTACTACCCCCCCTGCGATGACACCCGGATCCATCGATGAGCTGCTGGCCAGCCATCTGCCTGCCTGGTTGAGCCAGGCACCTGTCGACCGCCTGAACGCCTTGCGCCGTGCCCTGCGGCGGCAGGAAACCGCTAGCGGGCGCCTGGCCCCCGTGTTGGCAGCCATTGCTACGCCGCAAGCCTTCGCCACGCCACTGCTTGAAACCTTGCTGCACAATGCCGGCCTGGGCCAGCTCGACAGCCGCCGCGTGTGGGTGCGTATCGAGCAGGAACTGGAGCTGCCCACGGCCGCGCCACAGTTGCCCAGGCCGCGCTACACCCATGTGTCGCGCCAGAGCCTGCTGGCTGCAACGCTGCACAACTTTCATATCGGCGAGACGCGGCCGTCGATCCTGCGCAAAGCGCAGTTGCAGGACGCCAGCGGCAATCGCCTGGCGCTGGGCTTCGAACGCTTCGCCGGGCTGTGCCGGGCGCTGGATGTCGGTGGCCGCTACCAGGTGCACCTCACGGGCCTCTTGCGCCCAGCGGCAGACCCTGCCCGTAGCGAACAGGTTCAGCGCGGGTTCGAAGAGGCCCTGCAGGCGCACATGGACGTGGCGGTGCGCATGGCTGCGCTCAAGGGTGAGCTGGACGAGCAAGGCTATTTGCAGCTGTTGCCGCTGATTTCCGCCAAACCCATCGTTGCCCCGGCACCGGGCGTGGTCACGCCACGCCAGCTGTACCTGCTGGGCAAGTGCATACGTGGGGTGGTTGCTGTCGAGGTGCGTGCAGCGGTTGGCGGCCCCGTGCAATCGGTGATCGCCTACTTGCCGGGACAGACGGTCACGCGGCATGCCTCCTGGCAGGCGTTGTACGACCGCTTGGCCGAGCGCTTGCGTGAACAGCCGTATCGCCGCTACTTCGCCCGCTTCATCAGTGAGCGTGACCGGGCGGGCTTCGCTGCTGCGCTGAAGGCACAGCTCGACGCGGCCGGTGACAGCGTGGCGCAACTCGATGGCCGGCACCTACCGATCGACGGGAACCTGTGGGTTCACCTGGCCAGCCAGCAACTGGACAAGATGATCGATGATGCCCGGGTGCTCGTGGTGCCTACCGGTGACGAAGATGAACAGCAAAGGCGGGGGCGCCTGGATGGCTACACGTCACTGGGCCTGGAACTGCTCAACCTGGCCAGTTTGTTCGTGCCGGTGCTGGGCGAAGTCATGCTGGCGGTTGCCGCCGTGCAGATGGCCGCCGAGGTCTATGAGGGCTACACCGCCTGGGCGATCGGCGACCGCCAGGCCGCACTCGATCACTTGTTCAACGTCGCCGAAAACGTCGCCATCGGTGTGCTGGCGGCCAAGGGCGGCAATGTGGTGCGCAACCAGTTGCAACGTGTCGCGTTCGTCGACGAGCTGGTGCCGATCGCCTCGGCCGATGGCCGCATCCGCTTGGGCACCGCTGGCGCGGCAGAGTGGGTAGAACCGCAGCACTGGGCTGAGGATGGCCAGCTGCTGCGTGGTTTCAGCAGCCGCCTTGAAGGCGTGGGCGATGAAATGGCCACCGAGCTGATGCAGATGACCGGTTTCGACGCCGACCGCCTGCGCCACCTGCACCTGGCGGGCGAAAAGCTTCCGGCGCGGGTCTACGACGCCTTGGAGCACTACCAGCTGCACGAGCTGCACCCGTTGGAGCACGGCCAGGCCCTGGAGCAACGCTTTAACGATCGCCAGACCGAAGCCACCGGCGATGAGGCGCTGCTCAAGCGCGACTTTCCAGGGCTGACCACCCGTGGCCTGCAGGAAGTGTTCAGCCAGGCCAGCAGCGCCGAACTCGACAGCCTGGTACAGGCGCAACGGGTGCCGTTGGCCATGGCCGAACGCGCCCGTTGGCATGTGCGCGAGTATCGCCTGGACCGTGCCTGTGCAGGGCTGCGCCTGGCCAGGGCGGCCAGTGAAGACAGCGAATGCCTGGCGTTTGGTGTTCTTCAGGCGCTGGCGCCCCCGGCGCCCAGCCGACGGTTGGAATTGCGCGAGGGGCATGCGGGCGGCCGGCTGATCGCATCGATGGGCCAGGAGGCCGCCGAGGATGTCGAGCATGTGCTGCGTGTTGCCCAGGGTTACCAGCTCGACGGCGCCCAAGGGCCCGCGCAAGGGTTGCTGCAGGTATTGCTCGCCACATTGGACGATGAACAGCAAGCGCGCTTGGGCAGTGCGAGTTCACTCACCGCCGAAGGCCTGGCAGGGCAATTGCTCGCGGCGGCAAGCAGGGACCGCGAGCAGGTGGCGGGCATCCTGGGCATGCCACCCATCGGTGCCGGCCTGCGCCCTCCGAGCCGGTTGGGTGACGGGCGTGTGGGCTTCCTGCTGAGCGGGCGCGGCGGCGGTAGCCAGCGCTCGATCAGGCGGGGGTTCCAGCGCATCTACCCGTTGCTCACCGAAGACCAGATGGAGGCCTATCTGCTGGATGTGCTGGAGCATGGCGAAAGCCTGTGGGACCACTATGGCCATGTCCAGACCCAACTGACGCGTCTGCGTCACGCCCTGAACACCTGGCAGAGCCAGGCCAGCGGCGTGCGCGACAGCCTGCGGCGGCGACGCGTGGCCACCCAGATTCGGCGCGCCTGGCGGCGCAAGATTTCGAACTATGCCGATGAATTCGTGCTGGTCATCGATGGCGAGCCGGTCGGTTCCCTGCCGCGCCTTCCACGCGCCGTGCGCTACAGCCATATCCAGCGCCTGACCTTGAGCAACATGGACCTGGCCGAGCTGGACGAGGACTTCATCCTGCGCTTCGACATGCTGGTCGAGCTCGACCTGCGGGGCAACCAGCTGAGCGCCGTGCCCCGTGGTGTCGAGCAGTTGCGCTACCTGCGCCAGTTGCACCTGGGCAGCAACCAGATCGTCATGGACGCAGCGAGCCAGCGGCGCCTGGCCAGCCTGGCGCGCCTGCAGGTGCTCGACCTGTCGATGAACCCGCTCGGCTATGCGCCAGACCTGCGCAACCTGCGTAACCTGCGCACCCTCCGGCTCAATGGTGCTGCCCTCGATGCGGTGCCGGAGAGTACCGTGTGGCGGGCGCAAATGGACCTGCGCGAGAACAATATCAGCCGGATTCGCATGAGCCTGGACGACCTGCGCAGCCGGGTCGACCAGCTGTCGCTGCACGACAACCCGCTGGACGCTGCCAGCGAGCAGTTGTTGGATGAAGCGGCCGGTGGGGTGCAACCACGCGCCCGTGGCAGTGCCAGCCACCGCCACCAGCGGGTGAATGAAGCCTTGCTCGAACGATGGCTGGGCGAGGACGCCGGGGTGATGCGCGAAGAGCGTCGAAAACTGTGGCGTGCGCTGCGCCGGGAGCACGGTGCATCGGCGCTGTTCGTGTTCCTGGCTGATTTCGTCGATTCCGAAGATTTCCAGCAGCACCCTGGCCACTACCGGGCCCGAGTGTGGCGGGTGCTGGAGCTGTGCGCCGAGCACACCAGCTTGCGTGAGCGGCTGTTCTTGCAGATGGCGGGGCCGCGCACCTGCGAGGACCGCCTGTTGCTGATTCTTGGCCAGTTGGAGTTGGGCGTGCTGGTCGAGAAGTATACCGCCAATCTGGTGCCGGCGCGGATGGAGGAGAAACTGCTGGAACTGGCGCGCGCGCTGTTTCGCCTGGACGAAGTCGACCATCAGGCCGCGCTGCATATCCAGCGCATGCAGGCGGCAAACAGCCCGCACATCGATGAAATCGAAGTGCAGCTGTTCTATCGCCTGAAACTGGCGGCGGCGCTGGAGTTGCCAATCGAGCTGGATTCGATGCATTACGAGGAGTTCGCCCACGTCAGCACACGTGACCTGATCAACGCACGGGAGCAAGTGCTAAGCGCGGAAACGCCCGAGGCGATTGTCGAGTCCCTGGCCCAGCGGCCCTTCTGGGAGGCCCATGCCCGCGAGCGTTACGCCGACCGGTTCAGCGCTGAAACCGAGCGCGTTCAGAAACTGCTGGAGGAAAGTGAAGCGGAGCTCAAGCGTGGCGAAATCGACGAATGGCTGTTCAACCGGCGCAGCATCGGTCTCATGCATGAGTACGAGGCGGCGGAACGCCGGCTGATCCAGACCCTGGCCAGGGAGGTCTACCAGCGTCTCAACCCGTGATCGATCGGTGCCCCCGCCAGGGCGGGGGCGCGGTTTGGCTCAGGCGGCACGCACCTGGGGTTGCTGCTTGAGGTAGTCATCCAGCGCCTGGCGTTCGGCGGCGCTGGTGAACAGGCCAAGCTTGGTGCGGCGCCAGAGAATGTCGTCGGCACTGCGGGCCCATTCCTCGCTGCACAGGTAGTCCACCTCACGGCCGAACAGCCCGGCGCCAATCGGCTGGCCAAGGCCTTCCGGGCCGTTTACACCCTCCAGCAGGCGCCACACACGCTCACCGTAGGTGGTTGCCCAGCGCTTGGCGATGTCGGCTGCCAGCCAGCTGCAACGGGCCAGCAGTTGTTCTACCAGCACCTGCGCCGACTGCATGTTCTCGCCGCCCGGCAGCGGTGCAGTGGCGGTCCAGCTGCCTTTCATCTGCGGGAAGTGTGGCTTGAGCTCGGCCATGGCCGACTCGGCCAGCTTGCGGTAGGTGGTCAGCTTGCCGCCGAACACCGACAACAGCGGCGCCTGCTGCTCAGCGGCCGACAACGCCAGGGTGTAGTCGCGGGTGACGGCCGATGGGTTGTCCGACTCATCGTTGCACAGCGGGCGAACGCCCGAGTAGGTGTGCAGGATGTCGCCACGCTCAAGCTGGTGTTTGAAGTGCCCGTTGACCACCTCGAGCAGGTAGTCGGTTTCCTGTTCGGTGATTGCTACCTGGGCCGGGTCGCCGCTGTATTCGCGGTCGGTGGTGCCGATCAGGGTGAAGCGTTCCAGGTACGGGATGCAGAAGACGATACGTTGGTCTTCGTTCTGCAGGATGTAGGCATGTTCGCCTTCATACAGGCGCGGCACGATCAGGTGGCTGCCCTGGATCAGGCGGATGCCGTAGGGCGCATCGAGCTTGAGGTCGTCCTTGATGAAGCTGGCCACCCACGGGCCTGCGGCGTTGACCAGGGCACGGGCACGAATGGTCTGCAGGCTGCCGTCGGCCTGTTGCAGCTCGACCTGCCACAGGCCATCGACGCGCTCGGCGCGCAGGCAGCGGGTGCGGGTGTGAATGTGCGCGCCGTGTTCACGGGCGGCCATGGCGTTGAGCACTACCAGGCGGGCATCGTCCACGGCGCAGTCGGCGTATTCGAAGCCACGGGTGATGGCTGGCTTGAGCGGGTAGCCTGGGCCGAAGCGCAGGCTGCGCGAGGCGCCCAGGCGCTTGCGCTTGCCCAGGTGGTCGTAGAGGAACAGGCCGGCGCGGATCATCCAGGCCGGGCGCAGGTGCGGGCGGTGCGGCAGCACGAAACGCATTGGCTTGACGATGTGCGGGGCCTTGGCCAGCAACACTTCGCGTTCCGCCAGGGCTTCGCGCACCAGGCGGAACTCGTAGTGCTCCAGGTAGCGCAGGCCGCCGTGGATCAATTTGCTGCTGGCCGAGGAGGTGTGCTGGGCCAGGTCGTCCTTTTCGCAAAGGAACACTTTCAGGCCGCGCCCGGCGGCGTCGGCAGCGATGCCCACGCCATTGATGCCACCGCCGATCACGGCGAGGTCATAGCAGTCGGCGGGGCTGGGCTGGGACGAAACGGGCTGGGACACGGGCAAGGCCTCCTGGGGCTGTTCGCAGCGAAAGTGAACATTGATGTTCGTTTGCGAAAATACTAGCGCAACAGAAAGCCGGTCGCCAGTCAGTTTCTATAGAAAAAACGGATTGGATGACAGGAAAGTGAACATTTACGAAAATTGTGTGAACGGTTTTAACCGAGTGGCGCATCCAAGGCGAACAAACAAGGCGGTCGCGCGCGATGGCGCAAGCGATACTGGCCCGAAACAAACGTAGGAGCGAGCGCAGCTCGCGATGCGCCGCGCGGGCGGCGCTCGATCTCCCAGGCGCTACAAGGCCAATGCCGCACCTCCTAGACCCTCAAACCACCTCAAGCCGAATCTTGTTCTGGTTCAACAACTGCGTCAGCCCCGGTGCAGGCGCCTGGTCGGTCACCAAACAATCCACCAAGCTGATCGACCCCAGCCGCACCATGGCATTGCGCCCGAACTTGCTGGAGTCGGCAGCCAGTACCACTTGCCGTGCATTGGCGATGATCGCCTGGGACACCCGCACTTCCTGGTAATCGAAATCGAGCAGGCTGCCGTCCTCATCGATACCACTGATGCCCACCAGGGCGAAGTCCACCTTGAACTGGTTGATGAAGTCGACGCTGGCCTGGCCCACCACACCGCCGTCACGGCGCACCGTGCCACCGGCAACCAGCACTTCGAAATCATCCTTGGCGGCAAGGATCGCGGCCACGTGCAGGTTGTTGGTAATCACCTTGAGATGGCTGTGGTTGAGCAGCGCCCGGGCAATCGATTCGGTGGTGGTGCCGATGTTGATGAACAGCGAGGCATGGTCGGGAATCTGCCGGGCCACGGCTTCGGCGATGCGCTGCTTCTCGTCACGCATCTGGTCGGCGCGCATGGCATAGGCGGTGTTCTCGACGCTCGAATCGTAGGCGGCGCCACCGTGGTAGCGGCGCAGCAGGTTGAGCTCGGCGAGCTGGTTGATGTCGCGTCGGATGGTTTGCGGGGTGACGACGAACAGCTGCGCCATTTCCTCGATACTGACATAGCCGCGGTCGCGGACCAGTTCGAGGATTTGTTGTTGGCGTGGGGGCAGATTCATGGGCGGTCCTTTGGGGCTGCCGGACAAATGCTGCAATGATGCCGTAGGACAGGCCCTACGGCCAGTGGACCATCGGGGTTGTGTAGGAGCGGGCTTGCCCCGCGAACACCGGCGCAGCCGGTGCCATGCACCGCGTCGCTTGCTTCGCGGGTCAAGCCCGCTCCTACAACCGATGCTGGCTCAAGCGTCGTGATCTTCCCAGTCACGGGTGCGCTCGACGGCTTTTTTCCAGCCGGCATACAGCTTCTCTTTCTGCGCCTCGTCCAGCTGCGGGCTGAATTCACGCTCGATGATCGCCTTGTCGCGCAACTCTTCCAGGCCGCTCCAGAAACCACAGGCCAGGCCTGCGAGGTAAGCCGCGCCCAAGGCAGTGGTTTCACGCATTTTCGGGCGCTCCACGCAGGTGCCGAGAATGTCGGCCTGGAACTGCATGAGGAAGTTGTTGGCCACCGCGCCACCGTCCACGCGCAGCTCCGACAGGCGCTGGCCACAGTCCTGCTGCATGGCGTCGAGCACATCGCGGGTCTGGAAGGCGATCGACTCCAGGGCTGCACGGATGATGTGGTCCACCTTCACGCCACGGGTCAGGCCAAACAGCGCGCCACGGGCATAAGGGTCCCAGTAGGGGGCGCCGAGGCCGGTGAAGGCTGGCACCAGGTACACGCCGTTGCTGTCCTTGACCTTGCTGGCGAAGTACTCGGTGTCCAGCGCGTCATTGACGATTTTCAGCTCGTCACGCAGCCATTGCACGGTGGAGCCGCCATTGAACACCGCGCCTTCCAGGGCATAAGCCACCTCGCCACGCGGGCCGCAGGCGATGGTGGTGAGCAGGCCGTGGGACGACTTCACCGCTTGCTCGCCGGTGTTCATCAGCAGGAAGCAGCCGGTGCCATAGGTGTTCTTGGCCTGGCCTGGCTCCACGCACATCTGGCCGAACAGCGCCGATTGCTGGTCGCCGGCGATACCGGCGATGGCGATGCCGCTCTTGGTGTGGCCGTACACCTCTGAGGACGGGCGCACTTCAGGCAGCATCTGCCGTGGGATGCCGAGGATTTCCAGCAGCTTGTCGTCCCACTGCAGGCTGTGGATGTTGAACATCAGCGTGCGCGAGGCGTTGGTGTAGTCGGTGACGTGCACCTTGCCGCCGGAGAATTTCCAGATCAACCAGGTGTCGACGGTGCCGAACAGCAGCTCGCCGCGCTCGGCGCGTTCGCGGGCGCCCTCGACGTTGTCGAGGATCCACTTGAGCTTGGTGCCGGAGAAGTACGGGTCGGTGACCAGGCCTGTGGTTTCGCGAATGTAGTCTTCATGGCCATCGCGCTTGAGCTGGGCACAGATCTCGGTGCTGCGGCGGCACTGCCAGACGATGGCGTTGTACACCGGGCGGCCGGTTTCCTTGTCCCACACCACGGTGGTTTCGCGCTGATTGGTGATGCCCAGCGCCGCCACCTGGGCATGGCTGATGCCCGCCTGGGCCAGGGCCTCGACCATGGTAGCGCTCTGGGTGGCGAAGATTTCCATCGGGTCGTGTTCGACCCAGCCGGCCTGCGGGTAGTGTTGGGCGAATTCACGCTGGGACGTACCCACCACGTTGGCATCGCGGTCGAAGATGATCGCGCGCGAGCTGGTGGTGCCCTGGTCCAGGGCAATGATGTAGTTCTTATCCTGGGTGTCTGTCATGGTCGTAGGCCTTGCATAAAAGAGGAGGTCAGGGCGCCAGCATCAGTGGGCTTGAGTATCGCCCTGGCGATTGTCGTTTGTCTCTGGGGCCGCGCCTGGCGCTGCTGGCAGGTTGCGGGCAATCAGGCCGCGATAGGTCGCCGCGCCCAGGCAAGCGCCGAGGATCGGTGCGAACACCGGCACCAGGAAATACGGAATATCCCGGCCGCCAGTGAAGGCGATTTCGCCCCAGCCGGCCAGGAAGGTCATCAGTTTGGGCCCGAAATCCCGGGCCGGGTTCATCGCAAAGCCGGTCAGCGGGCCCATGGCGCTGCCGATCACGGCAATCAGCAAGCCGATCAGCAGCGGCGCCATGGCGCCGCGCGGCAGGCCGTTGTTGTCGTCGGTCAGGGCCATGATCACGCCCATCAAGATGGCGGTAATGACGACTTCGACCAGAAATGCCTGGCCGGTGGAGAGCGATGGATGGGGGTAGGTGGAGAACACCGACGCCAGCTCCAGGCTGTCGGCGCTGCCGCGCAGCATGCTGTGGGCTTGTTCGAAATCGAAGAACAGGCTGCTGTAGAGGGTGTAGACCAGCGCCGCGCCGCAGAATGCGCCGAACACCTGGGCCACGGCATAGAACGGCAGCTTGCGCTTGTCGAAGCCGGCGAACAGGGTGAGGGCGATGCTCACCGCCGGGTTCAGGTGCGCGCCGGAGATGCCGGCGGTGAGGTAGATCGCCATGCTCACGCCGACCCCCCAGATGATGCTGATTTCCCACAGGCCGAAGCTGGCGCCTGCCACCTTCAGGGCGGCGACGCAGCCGGTGCCGAAGAAGATCAGCAGCGCGGTGCCGAGGAATTCGGCCAGGCACTGGCTGGACAGTGTGGGTTCGCGTTGAGCAGTCGTCATGTATGACCTCGTTGTTTTTGTTGTGAGGCGCTAGGCGCTCGACAGCAAAGCCTGTGGTCGATCCCCATTGACCACGGGCGGATGTAAGAAATGCACCTTAAAAGGGCACCATTTATTCAGAAACGAAAAAATATAGACAAGAAACGCTTATGTCAAAGGTCGAAAGTGAACGGCCAGTCACGTTTTGGACGCTGTTTTTCCGGGGTGATGCCCGTGGTAGAGGGGCGCGTCAGCCCTATGCTGGCTGTGTTGTAGGAATTGCCCTAAAGTAGCCGCCGACCTGTCCCAGACCGGAGCACTGCATGACCCCCGCCCTCGACCTGTTGAAAAAAGCCCGTGCCGAACACCGCGTGCACAGTTACGAACATGACCCGAAATCGGCGTCGTATGGTTTGGAAGCGGCGGAAAAGCTCGGGCTCGATCCGCAGCAGGTGTTCAAGACTTTGCTTGCGAGCAGCGAGAAAGGTGAGTTGTTGGTGGCGGTGGTACCGGTGGTGGGCACCCTCGACCTCAAGGCCTTGGCCCATGCGGCGGGGGTGAAGAAGTGCGAGATGGCCGACCCGGCGGCGGCGCAGCGGGCCACGGGGTATCTGGTTGGGGGGATCAGCCCGTTGGGGCAGAAGAAGCGCCTGCGTACCTTTATCGATGATTCGGCGCAGCAGTTTGCAACCATCCATGTCAGTGCCGGGCGGCGGGGGCTGGAGGTGGAATTGGCGGCGGCGGTGTTGGCCGAGCATACCCAGGGTAAATTTGCCGGGATCGGTCGCGGCTGAGGTGGTTGGGGCTGCGTTGCAGCCCATCGCGACCTCTGGTCGCTCCTACCAGGAAAAACGCATTCCGGTAGGAGCGACCAAAGGTCGCGATGGGCCGCAAAGTGGCCCCAACCAAGTAGCGATCAGGTCGCCGAACTGTACCGGCGAACCCCACTTTCCTGGCGCGGCAACTGTGCTGCGACACTGCCCGGCACCGGGAACAGCACCAGGTGGTCGGCCTTCACCGCGATCCCCACATCCTCACCCAGCTGATGGTCGACATGGCTCGGGAAAATCGCTTCCAGCTGGCTGCCGGTGGGCAATTGCAGGCGGTACAGCGTCGAAGCCCCCAGGAAGCTCTTGCCAACAATGTTCGCCTGCAGCGCGCTGCCCGGTGCCGGCACGATGTCGTCGGGGCGCAGCAGCACGTCCACTGCGCTGCCTGGGGCCAGGGTGTAGGCGCGGTTGCCACGCAGCTCGCCAAGCTCGGTGTTGACCGCCTCATGGCTGCTCATCTGGCCACGGATGAAGTAGCCCTGGCCGATGAAGCTGGCAACGAACGGCGTTTGCGGCTCGTGGTAGAGGTTATAGGGCGTGTCCCACTGCTCCAGTCGGCCTTCCTTGAACACCCCAACGTGGTCGCTGACGGCAAATGCCTCTTCCTGGTCATGGGTGACCAGGATCGCGCTGGTGCCACGGCTCTTGAGGATGTCGCGCACCTCGTGGCTCAGGCGCCGGCGCAGTTCCACATCCAGGTTGGAGAACGGCTCGTCGAGCAGCAGCAGTTGCGGCTCCGGCGCCAGCGCCCGGGCCAGGGCCACGCGCTGTTGCTGGCCACCGGACAGCTCGTGCGGGTAACGCCCGCCCAGGCCCGTGAGCTTGACCAGTTCGAGCATTTCCTCGATCACCTGCGCCTGGCGCGGGTGCTTGGCGATGCCGAAGGCGATGTTCTGCGCCACGGTCAGGTGCGGGAACAGGGCGTAATCCTGGAACACCATGCCGATTCGGCGTTTTTCCGGCGCCAGGGTGAAGCCGGCGCGGGAAATGACCTCGCCGGCCAGCTGGATCTCACCTTCGTGCACCGGCTCGAAGCCGGCGATGGCGCGCAGGGTGGTGGTTTTGCCGCAACCGGAGGAACCCAGCAGGCAACCGATGTCGCCTGCGTTCAGGTGCAGGTTGAGGTTCTGGACGATGCGCTGGTCGCCATAGCCGCAGGCGAGGTTGCGCAGGTTGAGCAGTAGGGGTTGACTCATGCGTGGTGGTAAGCCGGTTCGACAAGGAATTCGAGAAGGGCCTTCTGTGCATGCAAGCGGTTTTCAGCCTGGTCCCAGGCGACCGAACGAGGGTCGTCGAGCAGGTCATGGCTGATTTCCTCGCCACGGTGGGCGGGCAGGCAGTGCATGAACAGGGCGTCGGGTGCCGCCAGGTCGAGCAGTGCGCGGGTGACCTGGTAAGGCGCAAAATGCGCCAGGCGCCGTGCAGTTTCCTCTTCCTGGCCCATGGAAGTCCAGACATCGGTGGTCACCAGGTGCGCACCGCGCACGGCTTCCTGTGGGTCGCGGATGATCTGCACGCGGTCGCCACCCAGGGCCATGAAGCGTGGGTCGGGCTCGTAACCCTCCGGGCAGGCGATGCGCAGCTGGAAGTCGAACTGCCGGGCAGCCTCGATGTAGGAGTTGCACATGTTGAAGCCATCGCCGATCCAGGCCACGGTCTTGCCCTGGATCGGGCCGCGGTGTTCGAGGAAGGTCTGCATGTCGGCCAGCAGCTGGCACGGGTGCGACTCGTCGGACAGGGCATTGATCACCGGGACCCGCGACTTGGCGGCGAATTCGGTGAGGGTGCTGTGGGCGTGGGTACGGATCATCACCACGTCGAGCATGCTCGACAGCACGATGGCGCTGTCGCCGATCGGCTCGCCACGGCCCAGCTGGGTGTCGCGCGGCGACAGGAAGATGGCCTGGCCGCCGAGCTGGATCATGCCGGCTTCGAACGACACGCGGGTACGGGTGGAGGACTTCTCGAAGATCATCCCCAGCACGCGGTTCTTCAGCGGCTCGAACAGTACGCCGCGCTTGCGCAGGTCCTTCAGCTCGATGCCTCGGCGGATCACACCGAGCAATTCGTCGGTGGTGAAATCCAGCAGGGAGAGAAAGTGCCTAGCGCTCATGATTGACTACCTTATCTGCAACGGTATGCAGGTCGACCGTATGGTTTTTTTTGACAACGGGAGTGACCTGCGGCGTAAGCCGCACGGGGCGGACGAAATGGGGAAAGGCGCAATACTATAATTAAATGTCGCCTGAAACCAAGAGGGGAAACAGCGGCCTTGAGCAAAGGATGTTGCAAAGGGTGTCGTCCCCCAGGGGCCAGTGCTGTTTTTTATTTGCTACAGACGGTTGTACACGGCTTGCTGGCAATTTGGCAAATGCCTGTGCTGAATCGTGCGCCTGATGTCGCGCGATTCACGCCACGAAGCACGCTGGCCGGGGCTGAGCGGCCGGCGCATAGTCGGTGCTCGAGCATTCCCTTTATCGGCAAGGTTAGAGGCGGCCATGACCAAGACCCTGCACCACCGTGCCTGTCACCTGTGCGAAGCCATCTGTGGCCTGAACATCGAAGTCAGCCATGAAGACGACGGGCGGGCGCTGATCAGTTCGATCAAGGGCGACGCCCAGGACCCGTTCAGCCGTGGCCATATCTGCCCCAAGGCCGTGGCCCTGCAGGACATCCAGAACGACCCGGATCGCCTGCGCCAGCCCCATCGCCGGGTAGGCGAGCAGTGGCTGCCCATCGGCTGGGAAGAAGCCTTCGAGCTGGCCGCCGACAAACTGTGGGCCATCCAGCAGGCCCATGGGCGCAATGCCGTGGCGGTGTACCAAGGCAACCCCAGCGTACACAACTATGGGTTGATGACCCACAGCAATTACTTCCTCGGCCTGCTCAAGACCCGCAACCGGTTTTCCGCCACCTCGGTCGACCAGTTGCCCCAGCACCTGACCAGCCACCTGATGTATGGCCATGGCCTGCTGCTGCCGATTCCAGACATCGACCACACCGGCTTCATGCTGATTCTCGGCGGCAACCCACTGGCCTCCAATGGCAGCATCATGACCGTGCCGGATGTGGAAAAGCGCCTGAAGGCCCTGCGTGGGCGCGGCGGGCGGTTGGTGGTGGTCGACCCCCGGCGCAGCGAAACGGCAGCCATGGCCGACACCCACCTGTTCATTCGCCCCGGTGGCGACGCCGCCTTGCTGTGTGGCCTGCTCAACACCCTGTTCGACGAAGGCCTGGCCCGCGGTTCGCATTTGCCGGTGAATGGGCTGCAACAGGTGCGTGAAGCCATCGCCCCGTTCAGCGCCGAGGCCATGAGCGCACACTGCGCCATTCCAGCCGCGGTAATCCGCCAGTTGGCGCGCGACTTCGCCGCTGCCGACAAGGCCGTCTGCTACGGCCGCATGGGGGTGTCCACCCAGGCCTTCGGCAGCCTCTGCCATTGGCTGGTGCAACTGCTTAACCTGGTGACCGGCAACCTCGACCGCGAAGGCGGTGCATTGTGCACCGAGCCTGCCGTGGACCTGGTGGCAACCACCTCGGGCGGCCACTTCAATGCCTGGCAGAGCCGCGTATCGGGCTTGCCTGAATACGGCGGCGAGCTGCCGGTGGCGGCCCTGGCCGAAGAGATGCTGACCCCAGGTGAGGGCCAGGTGCGCGCCCTGGTGACCGTGGCCGGCAACCCGGTGCTGTCCACGCCCAATGGCCGCCAGCTGGACGAGGCACTGGAGGGGCTGGCGTTCATGCTCAGCATCGACCTCTACATCAACGAGACTACCCGCCACGCCGACCTGATCCTGCCGTCCACCTCGGCGCTGGAGAACGATCACTACGACAGCACCTTCAACCTGCTGGCGGTGCGCAACGTCACGCGCTTCAACCGGGCGATTCTGGCCAAGCCGGAGGGCGCCCTGCATGACTGGGAGATCTTCGTCGGCCTGGCCCAGGCCTTTGCCCGGCGTGCCGAGCTGGAACTCAAGCCCACCTGGCCGCCGGCACAGATGATCGACCTGGCCTTGCGCAAGGGGCGCTATGGCGAGGCGTCGGCCTGGAAGCTGTCGCTGCAGGCGCTGGACGAACACCCCCACGGCCTTGACCTGGGGCCATTGCGGGCGAACCTGGGCGCGCGCCTGGCTACCCCCAGCCAGGCGGTCGAGGCCGCGCCTGCGGTACTGCTCGACGACCTGCAGCGCCTGGCACGCCAGGCGCTGCCCATACCCGGCGAGCTGTTGCTGATTGGCCGGCGCCACGTACGCAGCAACAATTCGTGGATGCACAACTTTCATCGGCTGGTCAAAGGCAAGCCGCGCCACCAACTGCTGATGCACCCCCAGGACCTGCAGCAGCGCCAGCTCCAGGATGGCCAGCGGGTACGCATTCGTTCGCGCACCGGCAGCCTGGAAGTGGAAGTGCTGGCCAGTGACGAGATGATGCCCGGCGTGGTCAGCCTGCCCCATGGTTTCGGCCATGGCCGCCAGGGTGTGCAACTGCAGGTGGCCCAGGGGCAGGCCGGAGTCAGCGCCAATGACCTCACCGATGAATGCCTGCGCGATCAGGTTTCCGGCAACGCTGCGCTCAATGGCGTGCCGGTGCAGGTGGAGGCCGCGTGAGCGACGGTAAGGCCGAGCATGCTGCTCGGCTTTCCGATACAATGCGTCACCGTGCCGACGACCGCGTCGGAAAGTTCAGCTGAGGTGCTACATGGATATCATCGATACGATCAAAGAGCAGATTGCCAACAACACCATTCTGCTTTACATGAAAGGCTCGCCGAATGCCCCGCAGTGCGGGTTCTCGGCCAAGGCATCGCAGGCTGTGATGGGTTGCGGCGAGAAGTTCGCCTACGTCGACATCCTGCAGAACCCGGAAATCCGCGCCAACCTGCCAAAGTACGCCAACTGGCCGACTTTCCCACAACTGTGGGTCGCCGGTGAGCTGGTTGGCGGTAGCGACATCATGCTGGAAATGTTCGAAAAGGGTGAGCTGCAAACCCTGATCAAGGAAGCGGCCGCCAAGGCCAAGGCTTCCGAAGCCTGATTATCAGGCAGCCATAAAAAAACCCGCTCAAGGCGGGTTTTTTTATGGGGCGGCGTTTTAGCGCGCGGCTTACTCTTCGCCCATCTGCGATTGCAGGTAGTTCTCGATGCCGATCTTGTCGATCAGGCTCAGCTGGGTTTCCAGCCAATCGATGTGCTCTTCCTCGGACTCGAGGATATCTTCGAGCATGTCACGGGAACCGAAGTCGCCAGCCGTTTCACAGTGGGCGATGGCGGCTTTCAGGTCGACCAGGCCTTTCTGTTCGATCTTCAGGTCGCACTCCAGCATTTCCTTGGTGTGCTCGCCGATCAGCAGCTTGCCCAGGTCCTGGACGTTGGGAATGCCTTCGAGGAAGAGAATACGCTTGATCAGTTTGTCAGCGTGCTTCATCTCGTCGATGGATTCCTTGTACTCGTGCTTGCCGAGTTTGTTCAGGCCCCAATCTTCGTACATGCGTGCGTGCAGGAAGTACTGGTTGATTGCGACCAGCTCGTTTCCGAGGATCTTGTTGAGATGCTGGATGACGCTTACGTCGCCTTTCATGACGGGTTCCTGCCCTGTTGAAGTGTGCCAATACAGGGAAGTTTGAGCCTGCATGAAAGGGCTGTCAAACCTAAGTTGTTGAATAATAAGTGAAAATTAATAGGAATAAGAATGTTTGTGAACCGCGTTGGCACGCTAACTTATTGATATACAGGCATAAAAAAACCGGACACGAGGTCCGGTTCTTTGAAATAGGGGGGGGTCAAGCGGCTGTAAATTCTACCGGGTAGGGCAGGGCGGCATGCTGGCTCACCTGCAATTCGGTGAGGGTTTCACGAACCACCTGCTTGGCCAGGCAGGCGCATTTACCACATTGGCTGGCGACGTTGGTCGCAGCGCGGACTTCCTTGTAACTGCAGCATCCTTCATAGATCGCATCGCGGATCTGTCCGTCGGTGACGCCGACACAGAGACACACATACATAAGGGCTGACCATCGCTGTTGAGTCGATGGGTTGGAGCTTAATGTTAATGAGAATGCTTGTCAAAGGGCTTTGCGAAAGGGCCGTGCTTGAGCGACCGACGGTTGCATTCGGCCTGTCACCACAAGCCGTGTATGATGGTCGGCCTTTGTTTGATGCCGGGCAAGCCTGCTGGGCCCTGCAAACGGTTTTCCACCCTCACTAGGAGATTACAATGAGCGTACTCGTTGGCAAACAAGCCCCCGACTTCACCGTACCTGCCGTCCTGGGCAACGGCGAAATCGTCGACAGCTTCAACCTGGCTTCGGCCATCAAGGGCAAGTACGGCCTGGTGTTCTTCTACCCACTGGACTTCACCTTCGTCTGCCCGTCCGAGCTGATCGCCCTGGACAACCGCATTCCAGACTTCCAGGCCCGCAACGTGGAAGTGATCGGCGTTTCGATCGACTCGCACTTCACCCACAACGCCTGGCGTAACACCCCGGTCAACGCCGGCGGTATCGGCCAGGTCAAATACACCCTGGCGGCCGACATCACCCACGAAATCTGCAAGGCCTACGACGTTGAGTCTGAAGGCGGCGTGGCCTTCCGTGGCGCGTTCCTGATCGACACCAACGGTGTCGTGCGTTCGCAGATCGTCAACGACCTGCCACTGGGCCGCAACATGGACGAGCTGCTGCGCCTGGTAGACGCCCTGCAATTCCACGAAGAGCACGGCGAAGTCTGCCCTGCCAACTGGAAGAAAGGCGACCAGGGCATGACCGCTTCGCCAGAAGGCGTTGCTGCTTACCTGAGCGAGAACGCTGGCAAGCTGTAATTGCCACGCGCATGAAAAAACCGGCCCAAGTGGCCGGTTTTTTTGTGCCGTTGCGTACCGCCGCTTCCACGGAGCTGCATCTGTGAGCTGCGCCGTCGCGATCCCCTTGTAGGAGCGGGCTTGCCCCACGAACACCGGCGAAGCCGGTGCCACGCACCGCGTCGCCGGCTTCGCGGGTCAAGCCCGCTCCTACAGAACTATCCGTTAGATCAGAACAGGAGCTTTTTCGGCTCAGTCGTTGAAATCGCGCCAGCCGCCCATTTCCTTCCAGCGGTTGACGATACCGCAGAACAGCTCGGCCGTTTTCTCGGTGTCGTACCGCGCCGAATGCGCCTCACGCCCGTCGAAGTCGATGTCGGCGCTCTGGCAGGCCCGCGCCAGCACGGTCTGGCCGTAGGCCAGGCCAGCCAGGGTGGCGGTGTCGAAGCTGGAGAACGGGTGGAACGGGTTGCGCTTGATGTCGTTGCGCGCCACCGCGGCGTTGAGGAAGCCCAGGTCGAAGCTGCTGTTGTGGCCAACCAGGATCGCCCGTTTGCAGCCATTGGCCTTCAGCGCCTTGCGCACACCACGGAAGATATCGGTGAGCGCACTTTCCTCGCTAACCGCCATGCGTAGCGGGTGGTCCAGCTTGATGCCGGTGAATTCCAGCGCCGCCGCCTCGATGTTCGCCCCTTCGAACGGCTCTACCCGGAAGAAGTAGGTGTGCTCGGGGAACAGGAAGCCTTTCTCGTCCATGCCGATGGTGACGGCGGCGATTTCCAGCAGGGCGTCGGTGGCGCTGTTGAAACCACCGGTTTCGACGTCCACCACCACTGGCAGGTAGCCACGGAAGCGTTCGGCCATTGGGTGACGCGAACCGCTGTTGCCCTGGCCGTCCTGGTCGTCTTCGTAGAGGTCTTCGCTCACGCGTTGTCCTCCAGCAGGCGCCAGCGCAGTTTCTCGCCAGCGCGCAGCGGAATCACGGTTTGCTCGCCAAACGGCAGGCTATCGGGGGCCGTCCATTCCTCGCGCACCAGGGTGATGCTGTCGGTGTTCGCCGGCAGGCCATAGAAGGCCGGGCCATGCAGGCTGGCAAAGCCTTCCAGTTTGTCCAGCGCGTTGCGCTGCTCGAAGGCCTCGGCATACATCTCGATGGCCGCATAGGCGGTGTAGCAACCGGCGCAGCCGCAGGCCGCTTCCTTGGCGTGGCGGGCGTGGGGGGCCGAGTCGGTGCCGAGGAAGAACTTCGGGTTGCCGCTGATGGCAGCGTCCAGCAGCGCCACCTGGTGGGTGTTGCGCTTGAGGATCGGCAGGCAATAGAAGTGCGGGCGAATACCGCCAACCAGCATGTGGTTGCGGTTGTACAGCAGGTGCTGGGCAGTGATGGTGGCGCCGACGTTGGCCGGGGCCTCGGTGACGAACTGCGCGGCATCGCCGGTGGTGATGTGCTCGAACACCACTTTCAGGGTGGGGAAACGCTCGACCAAGCGGCGCATGTGCTCGTCGATGAAGCGCTTCTCGCGGTCGAAGACGTCGATCTCGCTGCGTGTCACTTCGCCGTGCACCAACAGGGGCATGCCGACTTCGGCCAGCGCCTCGATGGCCGGGAAAATGTTGTCGATGCTGGTCACGCCCGAATCGGAGTTGGTGGTGGCGCCGGCCGGGTAGAGTTTGGCGGCGTACACGATGCCGCTGGCCTTGGCCGCGCGGATGTCCTCGGGGCTGGTACGGTCGGTGAGGTACAGCACCATCAGCGGTTCGAAGCGGCTGCCGGCGGGGCGGGCGGCGAGGATGCGCTCACGGTAGGCGCTGGCCTCGACGGCATTGCGTACCGGCGGAACCAGGTTGGGCATGATGATGGCACGGGCGAAGGTACGCGCCACGTCGCCAACGGTGTGGGGCAGGACGGCACCATCGCGCAGATGGATGTGCCAGTCGTCGGGACGCAGGAGGGTCAGGCGATCGGACATTGGGAATTCCAGGCGGGTCGAACTCAGGCCCCAATGCTACCGGAAAACCCCGGGCCGAGCACGGCTATCAAGTTTTCCGCGAAGCGCCCGATAGCCTGCCTGTAAGCCGTCAGAATTTTTGGAGCCGACCGTGCGCCAGCGTTACCTAGCCCTGTTGACCCTGTTCGCCAGCCTGCCGGCCGGTGCACTGACTTTCCAGACCCGCATGGAGAATGTCGCCTGGAAAGTCGAGGGTGACCAGTTCGAATGCCGCCTGATCCAGCCGATCGAAGGTTTTGGCAGCGGCGAGTTCGTGCGCAAGGCCGGGGAGCTGCCGGTGTTCCGCCTGCGTTCGGACAGCAATGTGCTGGGCGCAGGTTCCGCCACCTTGCTGGCGGCCGCGGCGCCTTGGCAACCCGGGCGTGGCGACGTCAACCTGGGGGCGGTGCGCATGGCCCGCACCGGCGTGCTGTTCAGCTCGTCGCAGAGCCAGGCTACCCGCCTGATCAACGGCTTGCTCGATGGCCGCGCCACGGTGGTGCGCAACTACACCGGCGAAGGTGGGCGGGTGATGGAAGTGCGGGTATTGCCGGTGAGCTTCGCCAAGGCCTACAGCGATTACCAGGCCTGTGCGGGCAAGATGCTGGCGATGAACTATGACCAGGTGCGCCAGACCCAGGTCGGTTTCCCCAGTGGTGGCGTGGACCTGGATGCCGACGCGCGGGCGCGGCTGGATGTGATTCTCGACTATCTGAAGGCCGACCCAACGGTTAACCACATCGAGCTCAACGGCCATTCCGACAATAGCGGCAACCGTTTGACCAACCGCGACGCCTCGCGCCGCCGTGCCCTGGCGGTGGCGGACTACTTCAAGGCCCATGGGGTGCCGGAGGAGCAGATTGATGTGCGCTTCCACGGTGAGCGTTATCCGCTGGTGAAGAACAACAGCCCGGCCAACCGTGCGCGTAACCGGCGGGTGAATATCGAGCTGGACCGGGTGGCGGTGGTGGAGAAACCGGGGGGGGCGGCGGCAGCGGCACCAGCACCGGCATCGGCACCAGCACCGGCACCGGCACCGGCAGCACCCGCCAAGGCGCCCTGATATAGAGGCGTCAGGGCCACCATGAGCATGCCGTAACCTCTTTGGCGCCTGTGAGATCGAGCGCCGCCCGCGCGGCGCTTCGCGAGCTTTGCTCGCTCCTACGTTTGTTTCGGGCCAGTGAGTCCTGGGGGATTTGCGCGCGAACGCCTTGGCGCATGGCGCGATACCTCGCCTGCCACAGGCGTTACTGGCCCAAAACAAACGTAGGAGCGAGCGCAGCTCGCGATGCGCCGCGCGGGCGGCGCTCGATCTCACCGGCGCCGAAAATGTAACGGCATGCGCCTGGCTGCCCCCACCCAATACCCCCACCCAACGCCCCCCGCGACCCCACGTCGCGCCCCTGAATGTTCTTGTCGCTTTGTCGTCAGAAGCTGTCGCCCCACTGTAAATTTATCCGCAACGCCGGTAGAATCGATCCCTTTCCGTACAACCCCGTGGAGTGATGGCATGGCGGACGTAAAAAAGGTCGTACTGGCGTATTCCGGCGGCCTTGATACTTCGGTGATTCTCAAGTGGCTGCAGGATACCTACGACTGCGAAGTGGTGACCTTCACCGCTGACCTGGGTCAGGGCGAAGAAGTCGAGCCGGCTCGCGCCAAAGCCCAGGCAATGGGCGTCAAAGAGATCTACATCGACGACCTGCGCGAAGAATTCGTGCGTGATTTCGTCTTCCCGATGTTCCGCGCCAACACCGTCTACGAAGGCGAGTACCTGCTGGGTACTTCCATCGCTCGTCCGCTGATCGCCAAGCGCCTGATCGAAATCGCCAACGAAACCGGCGCCGACGCCATTTCCCACGGCGCCACCGGCAAGGGCAACGACCAGGTTCGCTTCGAGCTGGGCGCCTACGCCCTCAAGCCTGGCGTCAAGGTAATCGCCCCATGGCGCGAGTGGGACCTGCTGTCCCGCGAGAAGCTGATGGACTACGCCGAGAAGCACGGCATTCCAATCGAGCGCCACGGCAAGAAGAAGTCGCCGTACTCGATGGACGCCAACCTGCTGCACATCTCCTACGAAGGCGGTGTCCTGGAAGATACCTGGACCGAGCACGAGGAAGACATGTGGCGCTGGAGCGTCTCGCCAGAGAACGCCCCGGACCAGGCCACCTACCTGGAACTGACCTACCGTAACGGTGACATCGTCGCCATCGACGGCGTCGACATGAGCCCGGCCACCGTGCTGGCCGAGCTGAACCGCATCGGCGGCGCCAACGGCATCGGCCGCCTGGACATCGTCGAGAACCGTTACGTCGGCATGAAGTCCCGTGGCTGCTACGAAACCCCGGGCGGCACCATCATGCTCAAGGCCCACCGCGCCATCGAGTCGATCACCCTGGACCGCGAAGTCGCTCACCTCAAAGACGAGTTGATGCCCAAGTACGCCAGCCTGATCTACACCGGCTACTGGTGGAGCCCGGAGCGTCTGATGCTGCAACAGATGATCGACGCCTCCCAGGTCAACGTGAATGGCGTGGTTCGCCTGAAACTCTACAAGGGCAACGTCATCGTGGTTGGCCGCAAGTCGGACGATTCGCTGTTCGATGCCAACATCGCCACCTTCGAAGAAGATGGCGGCGCCTACAACCAGGCCGATGCGGCGGGCTTCATCAAGCTCAATGCACTGCGCATGCGCATTGCTGCGAACAAAGGCCGCGGGATGCTCTAAGCCTCCGCAGGCGACAAAAAGCCCCGGCCTTGGCCGGGGTTTTTTTTCGCCTGGGGCAAGGCCCGCAGCGGCAAATGCTATGCGCTGATCTTGCCGATCGAAAGCTCGACACGCTGGGCGCGGTCGACATTGCAAAAGCACCAGCGGCGCTCTGCGTCTACCGGTTGTGCAATGGCCTGCAGCACGTGTTGCTCCAGCAGTTCCCCTGCGCTTGGGCCTGACAGCAGAACGGTGACCGGCTCTGCTGCGGCCATCACTGGCTCGGCCGCAAGCGGCGCTTCGGGCCCGGGCGAGTAGAAGGACTTGGCATTGAAGTTCAGCGTCAGGAAGAACAGTGCAGTGAGGAAAAACGGGAAGCCCACCAGGAACCAGGTATAGAGGGTCTGGCTTTTCTCACCGAGAAAGGGCAGTGCTGCCAGCGCCGATGCCTCGATGATGCCTGCGAAGATCGCAATGATTGTCAGCGGGCTAACGGCTTTGTGATCGACCATGATGATTACCTCCCTGCGGTTCCGCTAACCTGAACGCTCGCCTGGGCTTTGTGAACGGTGGAGTATTTCCGGCGCGGGAAGATTACCCCCCAAGGCATTTCCCTTCGTTTGCGCCAACCGCGTTGCTGGGGTTGCATGCAACTCATTGCGCTGGGTCATGAGCGCGGCGGTGTCGATGCTGTACAAAGTCACCTGTAGGACAATTCCTAAACATGGGTAAGGCTCATCTATTCAGCCAAATACGCGGGAGATGGACACGCAATCCCGCGTTCTGCTCGGTTATGGTGGCGCATCGTCAATGCTGAATAATGAATGGATATCGCATGAATAAAGTCCTTATCGTGGATGATCATCCGGTCATACGCCTTGCAGTGCGCATGCTGATGGAGCGGCATGGCTACGACGTGGTGGCCGAAACCGACAACGGCGTGACCGCCCTGCAACTCACCCGTGAACACCTGCCGGACATCGTGGTGCTGGATATCGGCATCCCCAAGCTTGATGGGCTCGAAGTCATCGCCCGCATGGCCACGGCGAGCCCGGGAAGCCGGGTACTGGTGCTCACTTCGCAAACGCCGGGGCATTTTTCCATGCGCTGCATGCAGGCGGGGGCCTCGGGCTACGTGTGCAAGCAGCAGGAACTGACCGAACTGCTCAGCGCCATCAAGGCCGTGCTGTCTGGCTACAGCTATTTCCCCAACCAGGCCTTGCACAAGTCGCGCGGGCGGGTAGGCGGGGTTTCGGAAAAGGAAATGGTCGAGCGCCTGTCGGCGCGGGAAATGATGGTGCTGCAGCAACTGGCTCGGGGGCGCTCCAACAAGGAAATCGCCGACAGCATGTTCCTGAGCAACAAGACCGTCAGTACCTACAAGACACGCTTGCTGCTCAAGCTCAATGCCCACTCCCTGGTGGACCTGATCGAACTGGCCCGGCGGCACGGTATCAACTGACCCGCACAGGCGCAAAGCCTCCGCAATGGAGGCTTTGGTCAATGGCTACAGGTCGTAGTCGAAGTCGGCAAGTTGCCGTTGCAGGCGGCGCTCTTCGAGGAGGTTGTCAATGGTGCGGCGTTTGCTCAGGTTGGTCTTGGCGGTTTCCACCTGGGGTTCGGCGTCGTCGTCAGCGGTGGCAAAGTCATCTTCGATCGACAGGTCGTCTTTATCGGTACTCATGAGTCGCTCCAAGCCAAAGGGCCATTGGCCGTCCTTATAACGGGAAAGCGAAGTCCGGTAAAAAAGATTTTTTCAATCGAAATGTAGCGGTTTTTGCTATTGCCTCAATCGTCGGAAGTCTTCTGCTTGTACTCGCACAGGTCTTCGATGCGGCAACTGCCACAGCGCGGCTTGCGGGCCTGGCACACGTAGCGCCCGTGCAGGATCAACCAGTGGTGGGCGTCCAGCAGGTAATCCTTGGGCACAAATTTCATCAACTTCTTCTCGACCTCAAGCACATTCTTGCCGGGTGCGATGCCGGTGCGGTTGCTGACGCGGAAAATGTGCGTATCCACGGCCATGGCCGGTTGCCGGAACGCCGTGTTGAGCACCACGTTGGCGGTCTTGCGGCCTACCCCGGGCAGCGCTTCGAGCGCTTCGCGGGTTTGCGGGACCACGCCGTCGTGGCGTTCGATCAACAGGCGGCAGGCTTCGATGACGTTCTTGGCCTTGCTGTTGTACAGGCCGATGGTCTTGATGTACGCACTCAGCCCCTCCACCCCCAGCGCATAAATGGCCTGGGGCGTATTGGCCACCGGAAACAGGCGCGCGGTGGCCTTGTTCACACCCACATCGGTGGATTGCGCAGAGAGCGTAACGGCGACCAGCAGTTCAAACGGGGTGGTGTAAGCCAGTTCTGTCTTCGGGTCGGGGTTGTCTTCGTGCAGCCTGCGAAAAATCTCCAGGCGTTTGGCAGCATTCATGGGGTCAACGCGTTCCTTGACGACGTGAGGGGGCAGGGCCCGGACGCAGGCCATTGTACAAGGCCAGCAGCAGTCCGAGCAGTAGCAGTGCGCCGGCGGGGTGGCTGGCCAGTTGCACCCCGAGGCCTTCGGCCAGCCCTTGGCGCACGGCGCCAAGCACCAGGCAGGCCAGGATCAGCCCGGTATTCTGCACCAGCAGGGCTCGCCAGCGGCCCTCAGCCGGCAAATGCTGATCGACGGCAAGGCACTGCAGGCACACAAGCGCCGGAAAATACCCGAGCGACAAGGCCAGGGGCAAGGCCCAGGCGCGCAGTGAAAGCTGCAGGCAACTGGCCAGGGCCGCAAGCAGCAGCAGGCTCGCCGCCCAGTAGGGTGGGCCGCTGAGCCTGGCGCGCACAGGGCTCAGCAAGGCCTGGTGGGCAAGGCTCATGGTCAGCATGCAGGCGGCGATGGTGCCCGCCTGGGTGAGGGTTTGGCTGGCACCGAGCAGTGCGGGCAGGCTGGCGATCAGCAGGGTGTTTCTATTCATGCGCGGGAACCCTGAGCCACTGCAGGCGATGCCGGTCGAAATACGCCAGCGCCTCATGTTGTGCTTCGATCACCGCGCGGGAGGTGACGGTAGCGCCTGCCAGCTGGTCGAAGTCGCCGTGGTCACGGCGGATTGCCCAGCGGTCGGTCAGGCTGCGCTGGGCAAATTGGGCCAGCCAGTTCGCTTGCGGGTCGTCCAGGCGGCCACCCAGGCCTGGGGTTTCCCGTTGTTCGATCACCTGGGTGCCAACCAGCCTGCCATCGGCGGCGATGGCGATCACCAGCGTGATTGGCGCTGCGTAGCCCTGTACCTGGCTGACCAGCACCACGGCGGTCACCGAGGTCCCCAGTAGTGCCCGATAGGCAGCGTTTATTCGGCTGTGGGCCGGTTGTTCGGCAGGTAGCTGCAGGGGCGTGTCCAACGGCTGGTTGTCGTAGCTGTGCGCGGGCAGCACGGCCAGCAGCTGCCGGGCTTGCAGCTGCCGCTCGGCATCGCTGATCGCGGTGTGGGTCCATCCGCGCCAGGCGAGCGTGGCAGCCAGGGCCAGCGCGCCGATCAGCGCCAGCAGCAGGCCGCTGCGCAGTTGCCGGGTCATGGCGTGCCCTGCACTCGGCGCAAGGCCAACCGGTCGAGGGCGGGCACGGCCAGGTTCAGCAGCAGGATGACGAATGCCGTGCCGTCCGGGTAACTGCCCCAGGTGCGAACCAGGTAGATCAGCGCCCCGGCGATAAGCCCGAACAGCAGCCGGCCCTGGTCGGTTCTGGGGCCGGAAACCGGCTCGGTGGCGATGAAGAAGGCGGCCAGCATGGTCGAGCCGGAAAACAGGTGTAGCAGCGGCGAGCCATGGGAGTCCGAGCCGGAACCATTCCAGGCCAGCAGGCTGCACAGCAACAGGCCAGCCAGCAGGCCCACCGGCGCCTGCCAGCCGTACACCTTGCGCTGCAGCAGAAACAGCCCGCCGAGCAGGAACGCCAGGTTGATCCACTCACTGGCTCGCCCGCCAACGCTGCCAAAGCCTGGGTGGCTGGCGAACAGTTCGTCGAGGGTCAGGCTGCGGTTGTGGCGCAGGCTGTCGAGTACCGTGGGCTGGGCCCAGGCGTCGATCTGGCCAGCGTCGGTAAACACCCACTGCAGGCTTTCGAGCAAGCCGGGGGGCTGGCCGGGCCAGTGGTTCATTTGCAGGGGAAAGCTCAACAGTACAGCGGCATAGCCGAGCATTGCCGGGTTGAACAGGTTGCGCCCGACGCCACCGAACGCGTGCTTGCCGAGGGTAATGGCGATGCCGGTGGCCGTTACCGGCAGCCACCAGGGCGCCAGGGTGGGCAGGGCGAGTGCCAGCAGCACACTGCTCACCAGCGCGCTGGCGTCGTTCAAACCCGCCCGTACCGGCTGGCCACGCCATGCCAGCAGCGCAGTTTCGCAGCACAGGGCGCTGGCGGCGCACAGCAGCAGGTTGAACAGTAGCCCCCAGCCATGAAACCAGAACGCTGTCATCACCCCGGGCATGCAGGCCAGCAGCACCAGGCCCATGGCCGTGCGCAGCCGTGCATCGGCGGCGCTCATTGCGTGAACAGCCCATTCAAGCCCGAGCACGCCATGGCCATGATGCCTGCGCCGATCAAGGCGATGGGCAGGCCACGCAGTGCGCGGGGCAGCTGTTCATGCTCGGTGCGCTGTTGCAGGTCGGCAAACAGGGTAAGCGCCAGCCAGAAGCCCAGCCCGGCGCCGATACCCCAGCCCAGGGTTGCCAGCCATGGCGTGTGCTCGGCCATGGCCGGCAGCGCCAAGCCGAGCACCAAGGCATTGCCCAGGATCGGCGTGCCAAGGCCCTGGGAGATCATGCCTGGGCGAAGCCTGGCCAGCAGCAGCGGCACGGCCCAGGCGAGCACTGCCAGCCAGGGCAGCAGCAGGAACAGGCGCAGGTCTTCGAGTTGCCAGGGGGCTATCAGCCAGTGCTCGATCAACCGCCCACCGCACACGCCCAGCGCGGTCGTCACGGCGCATGCCAGGCCGAAACCGGGCAAGTGGCTGGGTGGCAGCAGCACATGGCTGACCAGCGCGGCGCTGAGCAGCGTCAGGACGTAGTCGTTCATGCACAAGACGATAGCCGGGAATCGCCATGGGCGTGGGCCCCGGTAGGAGCGAGCGAAGCTCGCGATGCTTTCAGGGCCGGTTGGTGCGTTGCCTGGGCTGGCCCTATCGCGAGCTGCGCTCGCTCCTACGGGGTAGGTCGGCGGGGGAAGAAGGTAAAAAATACCCCGGCGGGGCGCCGGGGTATGGGGGTTACTTGATGCGCTGGCCTGGCTTGGCGCCGCTGTCCGGGCTCAGCAGGTAGATTTCTTCACCGCCCGGGCCGGCCGCCATGACCATGCCTTCGGATACGCCAAAGCGCATTTTCCGTGGCTTGAGGTTGGCCACCATCATGGTAAGGCGCCCTTCGAGCTTGGACGGGTCCGGGTAGGCCGACTTGATGCCGGAGAACACATTGCGGCGCTCGTCACCAATGTCCAAGGTCAACTGCAGCAGTTTGTCTGCGCCCGGCACCGCCTCGGCCTTGACGATCAGCGCCACGCGCAGGTCGACGGCGGCGAAGGTGTCGAACTCGATTTCCGCCGACAGCGGGTCTTTGCCCAGCTCGCCGTTGCCGGCCGGTGCTTGCTGGGCCTCGGCGGCCAGCAGGTCTTCCTTGCTGGCAGCGACCATGGCCTCGACCTTGGCCGGCTCGATGCGGCTCATCAGCGCCTTGAACGGGTTCAGCTGGTGGTTTTCCAGGCGCGACTGGTGGTCGTTCCAGGCCAGCGGGGCCACATTGAGGAAGGCCTCGGCGTCGGCGGCCAGCAGCGGCAGCACCGGCTTGAGGAAGATCACCAGCTGGCGGAACAGGTTGATGCCCTGGGCGCAGATGGCCTGAACCTCGTCCTGCTTGCCTTCCTGCTTGGCCAGCGACCACGGCGCCTTGTCGGCGATCCAGGCGTTGGCGCGGTCGGCCAGGGCCATGATTTCCCGCATGGCGCGGCCAAAGTCGCGGCCTTCATAGGCTTCGGCGATCGATGGGGCCGCGGCCAGGAAGGCTTCGGTCAGCTCCGGTGCGGCATCGCCGGCCACCATCACGCCGCCATTGCCTTTGTGGATGAAGCCTGCGCAGCGGCTGGCGATGTTGACCACCTTGCCCACCAGGTCGGAATTCACCTTCTGCACGAAGTCTTCGAGGTTCAGGTCGAGGTCGTCGACGCCACGGCCGAGCTTGGCCGCGTAGTAGTAGCGCAGGTATTCCGGCTGCAGGTGGTCGAGGTAGGTGCGGGCCTTGATGAAGGTGCCGCGCGACTTCGACATTTTTGCGCCGTTCACGGTCAGGTAACCGTGCACATTGACGGCGGTCGGCTTGCGGAACCCGGCGCCTTCGAGCATGGCTGGCCAGAACAGGGCGTGGAAGTTGACGATGTCCTTGCCGATGAAGTGGTACAGCTCGGCCTTGGAGCCTTGGTTCCAGAAGGCGTCGAAGTCCAGCTCCGGGCGGCGGGCACAGAGGTTCTTGAAGCTGGCCATGTAGCCAATCGGCGCATCCAGCCACACGTAGAAATACTTGCCCGGCTCGCCTGGAATCTCGAAGCCGAAGTACGGCGCATCACGCGAGATGTCCCACTCCTGAAGGCCCGAATCCAGCCATTCGGCGAGCTTGTTGGCCACCGCGTCCTGCAGGGTGCCGCTGCGGGTCCACTGCTGCAGCATGGCCTGGAAGTCGGGCAGCTTGAAGAAGAAGTGCTGGGAGTCGCGCAGCACCGGGGTGGCGCCGGAGATCGCCGACTTGGGGTTCTTCAGCTCGGTGGGGGCGTAGGTGGCGCCGCATTTTTCGCAGTTGTCGCCGTACTGGTCTTCGGCGGCGCACTTCGGGCAGGTGCCCTTGATGAAACGGTCGGCCAGGAACATGCCCTTTTCAGGGTCGAAATACTGGGTCACCGAACGGGTGGCGATGTGCCCGGCGTCGCGCAGGCGCGAGTAGATCAGGCTCGACAGCTCGCGGTTTTCTTCGCTGTGGGTGGAGTGGAAGTTGTCGAAGTCCACCAGGAAATCGGCGAAGTCGCTGCTGTGCTCGGCCTGGACGTTGGCGATCAGCTGTTCCGGGGTGATGCCTTCCTTTTCCGCGCGCAGCATGATGGCCGAGCCGTGGGCGTCGTCGGCGCAGACGTAGACGCACTGGTTACCGCGCAGCTTCTGGAAGCGCACCCACATGTCCGTCTGGATGTACTCCAGCATATGGCCAAGGTGGATGGATCCGTTGGCATAGGGCAGGGCGCTGGTGACGAGAATCTGACGTGGCTCGGACATGGTGGCTCGGCTACTTATCTGGCTCGGGTAAAAATGAGGGTGATCGGCCACTATAAAGGGCCGGGAAATATATTTCACCCCGCGCGCGCATCTGCTGACGATTGACGGGTTAGGATAGGCGCCTGTTTCGCATTCAGTTTGCCAATGGGAGTGTCCATGAGTGCCGTCACCCGTGCCGCCGTCGAAGGTGTGCTTCGCCAGTACAACGACCCCTACCTGAACCAGGACCCGGTCAGCGCCGGTTGCGTGCGCGCCATCGACATCCAAAGCGGGCAGGTCAGTGTGCAGTTGCAACTAGGGTATGCCGCCGGCCTGTTCAAGAACGGCTGGGCCCAGGTGCTGCAGACCGCCCTGGAGAACCTCGACGGGGTCAGTGCTGCCCAGGTGTCGATCGATTGCGTGGTGGCCGCGCACAAGGCCCAGGCCCAGGTGCCGGCCATGGCCAACGTCAAGAACATCGTTGCCGTGGCCTCGGGCAAGGGCGGGGTGGGTAAGTCGACCACCGCTGCCAACCTGGCCCTGGCGCTGGCCCGTGAAGGTGCCCGGGTGGGGATTCTCGACGCCGACATCTATGGCCCCAGCCAGGGTGTGATGTTCGGCATCAAGGAGGGCACCCGCCCACAAATCCGCGACCAGAAGTGGTTCGTACCGATCAAGGCCCATGGCGTGGAAGTGATGTCCATGGCCTTTCTCACCGACGACAACACGCCGATGGTGTGGCGCGGCCCGATGGTTTCCGGCGCGCTGCTGCAACTGGTGACCCAAACCGCCTGGGACGACCTCGACTACCTGGTGATCGACATGCCACCGGGCACCGGCGATATCCAGCTGACCCTGGCGCAGAAAGTGCCGGTGGCCGGCTCGGTGATCGTCACCACCCCGCAGGACCTGGCCCTGCTGGATGCCAAGAAGGGCGTGGAGATGTTCCGCAAGGTCAACATCCCGGTGCTGGGCGTGGTGGAGAACATGGCCGTGCACATCTGCTCCAATTGCGGCCATGCCGAGCACCTGTTCGGCGAGGGGGGAGGCGAGAAGCTGGCGGCCCAGTATGGCGTCGAGCTGCTGGCCTCGCTGCCACTGTCGATGCTGATTCGCGAGCAGGCCGACAGCGGCAAGCCGACGGCGATTGCTGAGCCGGACAGCCAGATTGCCCTGGTTTACCAGGAACTGGCCCGCCAGGTAGGTGCGCGTATCGTGCTGCAGGAAGCGGCGGCGCCGGCGATGCCGAGCATTACCATTAGCGAGGACTGAAGACCGCGTGGGCTTCTTCGCGGGGCAAGCCCGCTCCTACAGGAGCGGGCTTGGCGAGGCGTCGAACCGCCGCGAAGCAGGCGACTCGGTGTTTCGATCAGGCATAAAAAAACCCGCCAGAGGCGGGTTTTTTTGAAAGCTAGGAAGCTAAATCGACTTAGGCGATTTGAACTTCTTCAGCCTGCATGCCTTTCTGGCCGCGGGTAGCGACGAAAGTAACAGCCTGGCCTTCTTTCAGGGTTTTGAAGCCGTCAGCTTGGATGGCTTTGAAGTGCACGAACAGGTCATCGCCCGACTGAGGGGTGATGAAGCCGTAGCCTTTCTCATCGTTGAACCACTTAACGGTACCGGATTGACGGTTGGACATTTTTCTGTCTCCTTGGACAATTTGATAACGGTCAGGAAAAACCCTGACCGGGACTGAGCGCAAAGAGAGCAGAAAATTCAGCGATGGGCCGATCAGGATCGTGCATCAAACTAGAGATTCTCGGTGTCACGTGCAGCACAGTGGCGCCACCTTACCCCACTTTCCGCGAGCTGCCAATGGTCTTGGGGCGCTTTACGCAAATTCGGATCGGCGGCCGCTGCAAGCCCCGTCTGGCGCGGGATGTGGCACGGAACTTTAACCCAGGCGCCGGGACCGGTAATATGCGCGTCTGGATTTTCCCCTCGCAACTCTTCAGGACACCCCGCCATGAGCATCAAATCGGACAAGTGGATTCGCCGCATGGCGCAGGAACACGGCATGATCGAACCGTTCGTCGAGCGCCAGGTGCGCGGCGAACAAGACAGCCGGGTCATCTCCTTCGGCGTTTCCAGCTACGGCTACGACGTGCGCTGCGCCGACGAATTCAAGGTGTTCACCAACATCAATTCGGCCACCGTCGACCCGAAGAACTTCGATGCCGGCAGCTTCGTCGACATCAAGAGCGACGTGTGCATCATTCCGCCGAACTCCTTCGCCCTGGCCCGCACCGTCGAATACTTCCGTATTCCGCGTGACGTGCTGACCATCTGCCTGGGCAAGAGCACCTACGCCCGGTGCGGCATCATCGTCAACGTCACCCCGCTTGAGCCGGAATGGGAAGGCCACGTGACCCTGGAGTTCTCCAACACCACCACGCTGCCGGCCAAGATCTACGCCAACGAAGGCGTGGCGCAGATGCTGTTCCTGCAGTCCGACGAAGAATGCGAAGTGTCGTACAAGGACCGTGGCGGCAAGTACCAGGGCCAGCGTGGCGTCACCCTGCCACGCACCTGAGCCGACAAGCGCGGGGAATTTGTTTCGCCATTGGCACTCCAACGTTGTGAACAGTGCCGGTACGCCCGATGCGTATCGGCCCTCGACAGGAGCTGCCAATGAAACTCGACCCCGCCATCACTGCAAAGCTGGCTGTGTTGCAGCCCAACCAGATCGGCTTGCTGGCATGGTCACTGCTGGCCCACCCGATGCCCTTGCAGGCAGGCGGTGTGCCGCACCAGCCAGGCCCCGATACGCCCCAGCCCGCCCAGCCTGGCGACACGCCACCGATGGAGCCGGGTGAGCCTACCCTGCCAGACGAACCCCCACCGTCTCCTGTGGCCTGATCACTCGGCCAGCGCCCATACCTGCTCGCCGCCCACGGCGTACACCCGTGTGCCCGCAGCGGGCGCCACCACCCAGCCGCCGGTAAACTCCCCGAACGCAGGCAGCAAACTGACCTGCTCATCGATCAGGAAGCAGGGCAGGCGCAGGCGCTGGCGGGCTCGCCCGCGCAGCACGAACACCGGATGCACATGGCCCGCCAGCACAGGGTATTGCGGGTGGGCCTTGGGCTCATGCTGCAAGGCAAAGGGAGCCAGCAGCAGGGGTTCGTCGCGCACCTCGATGCCCAGCTGCGCCGGTGGGTCGCCGGCATGGCGGTCATGGTTGCCGCGCACCAGCACCAGCTTTACCTGGGGCCAGCGCATTCTCCAGGCCATCAGCCTGGCCAGGGTGGCCGGCGCGTGCGCGGCGCGTGCGTGAAGAAAATCGCCCAGGATGATCACCTGCTGGCAGTCATGGGCGGCCAGCAGGCGGTCTAGGCGGTCCAATGTCGCGCGAGTGGTGCCGCGTGGCACCGGCTGGTGCAGGGCGCGGTAGCTGGCCGCCTTGCCAATGTGCACGTCAGCCAGCAGCAGGGTGCGCCGGGCGGGCCAGTAGATGGCCTTGTCGGCCAGCAGCCAGAGGCGTTCGCCGCAGTGGTCGATCGGCAGGTGGCTGTTCATGAGCGGTTCGCGGCTTTTTCAAGGTCCGCCACCATGCGGGCAATGCGGTCGGCGAGTTTTTCAGTGCTCAGGGTTTCGCGCATGCCTTCGACCAGCAAGGCGAAGGCCAGTGGCCCGGGGCGCTGCAAGGCCTGCAGGTTCAGGCGCAGGCCCTGCATCTTGCGCAGCTGCTGGTGCAGGCGCTCGATCTCCAGCTCCTGGCTGAGCACTTCATCGCGCGCCTGGCCCAGCAGCAGGTTGCCGGCATCATGCTTGCGAAACACCTCGTAGAACAGCCCGCTGGAGGCCTGGATCTGCCGCGTGCTTTTCTGCGCGGCCGGGTAGCCGCCGAACACCAGCCCGGCGATCTGGGCAATTTCGCGAAAACGCCGCAAGGCCATTTCACCGGCATTGAGGCTGGCCAGCACGTCTTCGAGCAGGTTGTCGGCCGACAGTGCGCCGGGCAGGCAGCTTGCCCAGTCCACCTCGCTGGGGCTGAGCAGTTCGAAGCCATAGTCGCTGACTGCGATGGACACCGACAGCGGCTGCGTGCGGCTGGCCCGCCAGGCAATCAGGTTGGCCAGGCCCAGGTTGGCCATGCGCCCGGCAAAGGGGTAGAGGAACAGGTGCGAGCCCTGGCGTGAGGTGAAGGTTTCGGCCAGCAGCGTGTCGCCGGTGGGCAGCGCCGACCACTGCGCCTGCAATTCAAGCAGTGGCCGCACGGCCTGCATTTCCGGCCCGCGATACTGGCCGTGGGCGGCGGCATCGAGTTGCCCCACCAAGGCGTCGGCGAGCTCGCTGGAAAGCGGCATGCGCCCGCCGTTCCAGCGCGCCACGGCGGCCTTGCGCGCGGTGCTGCGGCGCACGTAGGCGGTCATGCCCTCGACCCGCACCAGTTCCAGGATGCGCCCGCCGAACACCAGGGTGTCACCGGGGCGCAGGCGGGCGATGAACGCCTCCTCGACACTGCCCAGGTGCTTGCCACCGCCGCCCTTGCTCCAATATTTGAGCTGCAGGCTGGCTTCACTGACGATGGTGCCGATGCCCATGCGGTGGCGCCGGGCCAAGCGCTCGCTGGCCACCCGCCAGATACCGTCGGCGTGGGCTTCGACCCGTTGATAGTCGGGGTAGGCGGTCAGTGCGTGGCCGCCGTGGCTGACGAAATCCAGTGCCCACTGCCACTGGCTGTCGCGCAGGCCTTTGAACGCCCAGGTACTGCGCACCTCGGCCAGCAGCTGCGAGGGCTGAAAGCCACTGCCAAGGGCCATGCTGACCAGGTGCTGCACCAGTACATCCATGCACAGGCGGGGCGACTGGCGCGCCTCGATATGCCCCGCCGCCAGCGCCGCGCGGGCGGCGGCGGCCTCCACCAGTTCCAGGCTGTGGGTCGGCACCAGGGTAATACGCGAGCGGCGCCCGGGGGCATGCCCGGAGCGCCCGGCACGTTGCATCAGGCGGGCGATGCCCTTGGCCGAGCCAATCTGCAGCACGCGCTCAACGGGTAGAAAGTCCACGCCCAGGTCGAGGCTGGATGTACAGACCACCGCTTTGAGTGTGCCCTGCTTGAGGCTTTGCTCCACCCAGTCGCGGGTCGCCCGCGCCAGCGAAGCGTGGTGCAAGGCGATCTGCCCGGCCCAGTCGGGGCGCGCATCGAGCAGGGCCTGGTACCAGAGTTCGGCCTGGGCCCGGGTATTGGTGAACACCAGGCTGCTGGTGCTGGCATCCAGCTCGGCGGCCACCTGGGCGAGCATTTTCAGGCCCATGTGCCCGGCCCAGGGGAAGCGCTCGATGGCCGGGGGCAGCAGGGTGTCGACCTGCAGTTGCTTGTCTTGCCGGCCTTCGACCAGCTGGCCCCCTTGGGGCAGCAGCACGTCCAGGGCGTGCGCCAAGTTGCCCAGGGTGGCCGACAGGCCCCAGGTGACCAACTGCGGCTGCCAACGGCGCAGGCGCGCCAGGGCCAGTTGCAGCTGCACGCCGCGCTTGTTGCCGAGCAGTTCGTGCCATTCGTCCACCACCACCAGGCGCAGGCTGGCGAAGTCCTCGGCGGCCGAGGCGCGGGTCAGTAGCAGGGTCAGGCTTTCCGGTGTGGTGATCAGCACGCTGGGCAGGCGCCTGGCCTGGCGGGCGCGCTCGCTGCTGTTGGTGTCGCCACTGCGCACACCGACGCTCCAGTTCAGCGCACATTCGTCCAGCGGCGTTTGCAGGGCGTGTGCAGTATCGGCCGCCAGTGCGCGCATGGGCGTGATCCACAGCACCTGCAGCGGTGCAGGCTGGCGCCCAGCAGCGGCTTTGGCGTAGGCGCGCAGGGCGCCCAGCCACACGGCGTAGGTTTTCCCCGCGCCGGTACTGGCATGCAGCAGCCCCGATTCACCGCGGCCGATCGCCGCCCAGACCTGGCGCTGGAAGGCAAAGGGTTTCCAGCCGCGGGCGGCGAACCAGGCATTGGCGAGGTCGGGGGAAGTAGGCATGCGCGGCGAGGGTCCTGCAGAGGCTGTGTTTCTACAGACCGCTGGCCGGGCACTTGGTTTTAACCGATCAGTTGGCCAGCAGGTAACCGCTGCGGCACACCTGTTCGCCGGCGACATGGGCGATGACCATGCCTGCCGTGGCCATGCGCCGCACGCTGCGGGCGTAGAGCAAGCCGCCCTGCTGGCTGCGCACGGCCGTCACGCGGTCGCTGAGTGGGTCGATCACTTCGGCGATCAGCTGGCCGGCCTGCACGGCCTGGCCGGGGCGGGCGTGGTACACCAGCAGCCCGCCCAGTGGCGCGCTCACCGGTTCCA
This sequence comes from Pantoea sp. Ap-967, assembly GCF_011752565.1. Lineage (GTDB taxonomy): Bacteria > Pseudomonadota > Gammaproteobacteria > Pseudomonadales > Pseudomonadaceae > Aquipseudomonas. The sequence goes on along the minus strand of NZ_VWXK01000043.1, from coordinate 3,940 downwards.
CGGCGGCCAATGGGGTGGCCGGGCGGGGCAGCGGGGGCTGCTCGGCGGCGCGGCCTTCGATGACTCCAAGGTGGGTCAGGTAGTCGAGAATGGCCTGGCAGTCCTGGCTTGCCAGCTCATGGCTGACGTCGGCCTGGCCGCGCAGTTCCACGGTCACTGCGACGCTGCCCAGCGGGATCGGGAAGCGCTTGCCGAAGCGCTGCTGCAACTGCCACCAGACCAGGCTGAAGCATTCATCGAACGACTGCCCACCGGAATCGGTGGCCAGCAGGCTGGCCTGTGCCCCCAGGTAGCGGGCCAGTGGCTCGACCTGCGGCCAGGCTTCTGGCGTGGTGTAGAGGTGTTCGACGGCCTCGAAGTCGCAGTGCAGGTCCAGCACCAGGTCGGCATCGCAGGCCAGCCGCTGCAGGGCCAGGCGCTGGGACTGCAGCGGCGTGTGCGCCGGGTGGGCATCCAGGCCGCGGCGCAGGTATTCGCGGATCAAGGCCAGGTTGTGGGCCGGGTCCTGGGTCAGGTGGCCTTCGATCTGGTCGCCGATGCTGTCGGACAGGTCGACGAAATTGCGGTTGAAGTTCTCGCCGCTCTGCAAGGCGAAACGGCCCAGCGGTGCGTCCAGCACCACTTGCTCAAGGCCTACCGGGTTGGCCACTGGCACCAGGATCACCTCGCGGTGCAGCAGCCCCTGTTGCTCGATCTCGGCCAGGCGGCGCTTGAGGTGCCAGGCCACCAGCATGCCCGGCAGCTCGTCGGCATGCAGCGAGGCCTGGATATACACCTTGGCGCCCCCGCGCGGGCCGAAGTGGAAGCTGTGCAGTTGGCGCGAGATGCCCGGTACGGGAGAGAGCAGGTCGTGGGTTGAATGGTGCATGGTAATCCTGGTGGCGTGCGAAAACGGTCTGCGACCCAAAATAGAAGCATAATTTTTGCCACCGTGCTGGCTTCTTCGCGGGTAAACCCGGCCAATCAGGCCAACAACGCCTGCAGCGCCGCCAGGTCATCCGCTTCTTCCACCGGCTTGTCCAACCGCCAGCGCAACATCCGCGGAAAGCGCACGGCGATCCCGCTCTTGTGCCGCTTGGACAAGGCGATCCCCTCGAACCCCAACTCGAATACCAGGGTTGGGGTGACGCTGCGCACCGGCCCGAAGGTTTCCACCGTGGTCTTGCGAATGATCGCGTCGACCTTGCGCATTTCTTCGTCGCTAAGCCCTGAGTAGGCCTTGGCAAAAGGCACCAGGGCGCGTTCGGGCGTGCCGGGTGGCGCATTCCACACCGCAAAGGTGTAGTCGCTGTAAAGGCTGGCGCGCCGGCCATGGCCACGCTGGGCATAAACCAGCACGGCATCGACGCTGAACGGGTCGATCTTCCACTTCCACCATACGCCCATGTCCTTGGTCCGGCCTACACCGTACAAGGCCTCGCGCTGCTTGAGCATCAGCCCCTCGACGCCCAGGCTGCGCGACTGTTCACGCAGGCTGGCGAGCACCTGCCAGGTCTGGCCCGCCAGCAGCGGCGACAGTTGCAACGGCGCCAGTGGGGCGTCTTCCACCACCTGTTGCAACTGCTGGCGGCGGGTGTGCTGCGGGCGGTTGCGCCAGTCTTCGCCGTGCCATTCCAGCAGGTCGTAGGCCAGCAGGACCACGGGCGCTTCGGCGAGCAGCTTCTTGCCCAGGGTCTTGCGCCCGATGCGTTGCTGCAACACGGCGAAAGGCTGCACGGCCGGCCCATCGGCTTCGGGCTTCCAGACCACGATTTCGCCATCGAGCACGGTGCCGTCCGGCAGGCTGGCGGCCAGGCCGTGCAGCTCGGGGAAGCGCTCGGTGACCAGTTCCTCGCCGCGTGACCATATCCACAGCTGCCCCTCGCGCTTGACCACCTGGGCGCGGATACCGTCCCATTTCCATTCGACCTGCCAGGCGCCGGGCGGCCCGAGCAGATCATCGAACTGCTCGGTGGGCGCCTGCAGCGCATGGGCCAGAAAAAACGGGTACGGCTGGCCGCCGCGCTGGCGGTGTTCGTCGGCCGATTCCTCGGCGACCAGCATCTGGTAACTGGCCGCTGTGGGGCGATGGCCGATGTCGGTGTAGCCCACCAGGCGCTGGGCCACGCGCTTGGCGTCCAACCCGGCCAACTGCGCCAGGGCGCGGGTGACCAGCAGCTTGGACACGCCCACGCGAAAACTGCCGGTGATCAGCTTCAGGCACAGCATCAGGCTGGGCCGGTCCAGTTGTGCCCATAAAGGTGGCAGGCGTTGCTGGATGTGCTCTGGGGGCAAGCCGCGAAGGGGCAGCAAGTGGCACTCCAGCCACTCGGCCAGGCTTGCATCGCTGGCATGGGCGCTTGGCGGCAATACCAGGGAAATGGTTTCTGCCAGGTCGCCAACAGCCTGATAACTTTCCTCGAACAGCCAGTCGGGCAGCCCCGCCAAGGCCGTGGCCAGTTCGCGCAGGACGCGCGTAGGCACCAGTTGCCGGGGGCGGCCGCCGGCAAGGAAGTACACGGCCCAGGCCGCATCCTCCGGTGCTGCGCTGCTGAAGTAGTCGCGCAGGGCGTCGAGCTTGGCGTTGCTGGAGGTGGTGCCGTCCAGGCGCAGGTACAGCTCGGCGAAGGCCTTCATGCCGGGGCCTGCGTAGCGGGTGTGTCGTCTTCGTCGCCGTATTCGGTGACGAAGGCGCGGGCGTCCAGGCCTTGCTCGTTGAGGTAGCGCACCAGCACGTTGACCGAGCCGTGGGTGACCATCACCCGTTGCGCGCCGGTCTGGCCGATGGCCCACAGCAGCCCCGGCCAGTCGGCATGGTCGGAGAGCACGAAGCCGCGGTCTACCCCGCGCCGGCGGCGGGTGCCGCGCAGTAGCATCCAGCCGCTGGCGAAGGCGTCGCTGTAGTCGCCGAAGCGGCGCATCCAGCTGCTGCCGGCAGCGGACGGCGGTGCCAGCACCAGCGCCTGGCGCAGCAGGGGGTCGTTGCGGGCGATATCACCGGCATAACGGGTGGGCGGCAGGTGCACGCCGGCCTCGCGGTATACCCGGTTCAGCGGCTCTACCGCGCCGTGGACCAGGATCGGCCCGATGGCCGGGTTCAGCCCATGGAGAATCCGCTGGGCCTTGCCGAAGGCATAGCAGAACAGCACGCTGGCCTTGCCCTGGGCGGCGTTGGCCTGCCACCAGGCATTGATGCCGGCGAACACCTCTGCCTGGCTGGGCCAGCGGTAGATGGGCAGGCCGAAGGTCGATTCGGTGATGAAGGTATCGCAGCGCACCGGCTCGAACGCGGCGCAGGTGCCATCGGGTTCGACCTTGTAGTCCCCCGAGGCCACCCAGACTTCGCCCTGGTGCTCCAGGCGTACCTGCGCCGAACCGAGCACATGGCCGGCCGGGTGCAGGCTCAGGGTGACGCCGTGGTGCTGGATGCGCTCACCGTAGGGCAGGGCCTGCAGGGCGATGTCCTGGCCCAGCCGGCTGCGCAGGATGCCGGCGCCGGGGGCGGCGGTCAGGTAGTGGCGGTTGCCGCTGCGGGCATGGTCGCCGTGGCCGTGGGTGATCACGGCACGCTCCACTGGGCGCCAGGGGTCGATGTAGAAGTCACCGGGCGGGCAGTACAGGCCTTCGGGGCGGGCGATGACGAGGTCCATGGGCGGTGTGCGCTGGTTGGGGGTTACCAGTTAGGAGCCATGGTGGGGGAGGGAAGTTCGGATGGGTTGGCGGTGGATGTCTAGAACCTGTTAGAACGAGCGCCGCTCGCGCGGCGCATCGCGAGCTGCGCTCGCTCCTTGTATGTTGTGTCTGGCCTGGTGAGAGAGGTTATTCTCGTCAGGCTGAAGAAGCACTTCCGGGGAGGCCGATCGCTCCTAAAGGCAGGGATTGCCCCTGACCTTGTATGTAGAGAGGCCCCCCGCCTCATTGCCCACTGCGAAGAGTATCGAGAAGCCGACAAGTCGGACTT
>NZ_VWXK01000042.1 GCF_011752565.1 Pantoea sp. Ap-967 | reverse complement strand
ACCACCAGGTGAAGCTGCGCGGGTTGCGTATCGAGCTTGGCGAGATCGAGGCCCGGCTGCTGGAGCAAGCGCAGGTGCGCGAGGCGGCGGTGTTGGTGGTGGAGCAGCAACTGGTGGCGTACGTGGTAGGCGAGGCGACGGTCGAGGCGCTGAAGGCGCAGTTGTCGCGCAGCCTGCCGGAGTACATGGTGCCGGCCCAGTGGCTGTTCCTGGACGCTTTGCCGTTGAGCCCCAACGGCAAGCTCGACCGGCGCCAGTTGCCGAGCCCGCAGGCCCAGGCGCAGAAAGCGTATGTCGCCCCGGAAGGTGAGCTGGAGCAAGCCATCGCGGCGATCTGGCAGGACGTGCTACGGCTTGAGCGGGTGGGACGTTCAGACCACTTCTTCGAACTCGGTGGTCATTCGCTATTGGCCGTCAGTGTGGTTTCGCGCCTGCAACTGGAACTGGGGGTGGCGGCAACGCCGCAGATGTTGTTCCAGCATCCGCGATTGGCGGCGTTCGCCGCTCAGTTCAATGACGATGGTCTGCAAGGGACTGATGACAAATTCAGCAGGCTCGAGTCCCTGCTCGATGAAATGGAGGAAGTGTGATGGACAAGCAAGTTGCCGCACGGATCGCCCGTCGGTTCATTGCGCTACCCCTGGAAAAGCGAGCACGTTACCTGCAAACCATGCTTGCAGAAGGCATCTCGCCCGCGCAGCTTCCGATCCCTGCGCTGAGCGATGAATTTGAGCAGTTGCCGCTGTCCTATGCCCAGGAGCGTCAGTGGTTCCTCTGGCAGCTTGAACCCGACAGTGCCGCCTACCACATACCGCTGTCGCTGCGCCTGCTTGGCAATCTCGACCTTGCGGCGCTGCAACACAGCTTCACGGCGCTGCTGGGCCGCCACGCCGCGCTGCGCACCTGCCTTGAGCAGCGTGACGGAACACCCACCCAGGTAGTGCTGGAACAGGTGCAGATGCAGGTGCAGGTGTGCGCGGACGAAGCGCTCGATGACTTCGTGCAGCGCTTGACTCGCCAGCCCTTCGACCTGGCCAATGCACCGCTCTTGCGTGCGGGGGTCGCGCGGCTGGGTGACGGTGAGCATGTGCTGGTGGTGATCATGCACCATATCGTCTCGGACGGATGGTCGATCAAAGTCATGCTGGGTGACCTCATCGAATTCTATCAGGCAGCGCTCGAAGGCCGTGAACCACGGCTACCGGCGTTACCGGTGCAGTACACGGATTACGCCATATGGCAGCGGCGCTGGATGGAGGCAGGCGAGCGCGACCGTCAGTTGCAATACTGGACCACCCAGCTGGCCGGCGAACCCGACGCCCTGGAGTTGCCGTTGGACTTCGCTCGCCCACCGCAGCAGAGCTACCGGGGCGCGCGCCATGGCCTGGCACTCGATACTGACCTGGCAGGTGCCCTCGATGCGCTCGCTCGTGAGCAGGGCGTTACCCTGTTCATGCTGCTGCTGGCTGCCTATCAGGTGCTGTTGCACCGTTACACCGGCCAGGACGACATACGTGTCGGCGTGCCGGTCGCCAACCGAAATCGGGTCGAAACCGAGGGCTTGATCGGCTTCTTCACCAATACCCAAGTGCTGCGTGCCCAAGTCGACAGCCGGGAGCGTTTCAGCACCTTCCTGCAACAGGTTCGCGAGGCCGTGGTCCAGGGGCAGAATCATCAGGACCTGCCCTTCGAGCAGTTGGTCGAGGCCCTGCGCCCGGAGCGCAGCCTGAGCCACAACGCGCTGTTTCAGGTGATGTTCAATCATCAGCGTGTCGGCACGGGGCAAGCACGGCAATCGCTGGCAGCGGACTTGACCCTTGAAACCATGCCGGTGCAGGTTCACACCGCACAGTTCGATCTCACCCTGGACACCTTCGAAAGCGAATCTGGGCTCAGCGCTGCGCTGACCTACGCCACTGACCTGTTCGAGCCGGCGACCATCGAGCGCCTGGGGCAAAGTTGGCTGACCCTGCTGCGCGGTGTCGTCGCTGACCCGCATCTCGCCATATGCGACTTGCCGTTGCTCGATAGCCAGGTGCAGCAGGCGCAACTGATCAGCTGGCAGGGAGAAGTGCGTCACGACTCGCACGAGCAGACCATCCACGCAGCCATACAGGCGCAGGTGTCGCGTGACCCTGAGCGCTTGGCGCTGGTGAATGGGCTGGAGCGCCTGAGCTATGGCCAGCTCAACGCACGTGCCAACCGCCTGGCACGCCACCTGGTCAGCCTGGGTGTAGGCCCGGAGGTTCGGGTCGGCGTAGCCATGGTGCGTTCCTCCGAGCTGGTGGTAGCCTTGCTGGCCGTTCTCAAGGCGGGCGGCGCCTATGTGCCGCTCGATCCGGACTACCCCGCCGAGCGTATCGCCTACATGCTGGAGAACAGCCAGGCACCGCTGCTGATTAGCCAGGTGGGCGTGATCGAGCGCCTGGCAGTGCCGACGGGCACCCAGGTACTGTGCGTCGAGCCTGGGGAGCAATGGCTGAGCGAACTGGCGGGCACCGACCTGGCCGAAACTGCCCATGCGGATAACCTCGGCTATGTCATCTATACATCAGGTTCGACCGGGCGGCCCAAAGGAGTCGCGATCTGTCACCGCAACGTAGCCGCGTTGCGCCAATGGACGGCCAGGGTATACGCGGTCGACGACCTGCAAGGCGTACTGGCTTCGACGTCGGTGTGCTTTGACCTCTCGGTGTGGGAGCTGTTCGTGACCCTGGGCCTCGGAGGCTCCATCGTGCTTGCTCGCAATGCGCTGGAGCTGGCCGAGCTGCCGGCAAGGGACGAAGTACGGTTGATCAACACCGTCCCATCCGCCATCGCTGCACTGTTGCGCGAGGGCAGCATCGGGCCGGGAGTGCGTATCGTCAATCTGGCGGGCGAGCCGCTGAAGCAGCCCTTGGTCGATGCGTTGTATAAAGGCACGCAGGTGCGCTGGGTGTACGACCTCTACGGGCCGTCGGAGGACACGACCTATTCCACCTGGACCTGTCGCGAAGCAGGTGGGCGAGCCAACATCGGTCACCCATTGGACAATACCCGTGCTTACGCATTGGACCTGCAACTGAACCTTGTACCGGTAGGGGTCGGCGCCGAGTTGTACCTGGCCGGCAGCGGTATCACCCGCGGTTATCTGGCCAACCCCGGGCTCACCGCCGAGCGTTTCGTACCCGACCCGTTGCACGGCAATGGCGAGCGGATGTATCGCACTGCTGATCGGGTGCGCTTCGACGGTGAGGGGACGATCCAGTACCTGGGGCGTCTGGACCATCAGGTGAAGGTGCGCGGCTTTCGCATCGAGACCGGCGAAATCGAAGCACGTCTGCTGGCCGATGAGCAGGTGCGTGAAGCCGCCGTGCTGGTGCTTGATGGCCCCCATGGGGCCATGCTGGTCGCTTACGTGGTCGCACAGCAGGCTACGCCGACGCGAGAGCGGTTGCGCAAGGTATTGGCGGTGGACCTGCCCGACTACATGATCCCGGCGCAATGGGTGTTTCTGGAGGCCCTGCCACTGACCCCCAACGGCAAACTGGATCGCAAGCGCCTACCGGCACCCGACCTGTCAGAGCCTGCGCATGACCGTCAGGCGCCGGCCAACGCATGGGAGCAGCGCCTGCTGGACGTATGGCGGGCGGTGCTCAAGATCGACCAGTTGGGTGTCACCGACAACTTCTTCGAAGTCGGCGGCGACTCGATCGTTTCGATCCAGATGGTCAGCCGCGCACGTCAGGCCGGCATTCATTTCACGCCAAAGCAGCTGTTCCAGCACCAGACCGTGCGCAGCCTGGCCTCGGTCGCCACGGCCGATGGGCTGAGCGATATCGACCAGGGTGAAGTGCAGGGCGGGGCGCCGCTGTTGCCATTCCAGCGTTGGTTCTTCGAGGCGCCGATCGTCGACTGCCAGCACTGGAACCAGTCGGTGCTGTTACGTTCGACTGCCAGCCTTGACCCAGGCGCCCTGGAGCAGGCATTGCAGGCGCTGATCGTTCATCATGATGCCTTGCGTCAGTCGTTCCACCCAACGGCAGGCGTGCAGGCGCTGCACCGTAGTGTTCAGCAACAGCGTTTGGCCTGGCAACAAATGCCTGCACTGGGGTATTGCCGTATCGACCGCCAGGAGCAATTGCTTGAGGTTTGCGAGCAAGCCCAGCGTAGCCTTGATCTGGAGGCAGGGCCTCTGGTGCGTGCTGTGTTGATCGATTTGCCGGACGCTAGCCAGCGGTTGCTACTGGTGATTCACCACCTGGTGGTCGATGGTGTTTCCTGGCGGATCTTGTTCGAGGATCTGCAACAGGCCTACCGTGACGCCCTGCAGCAGCGGCCGATACGCTTGCCGGCCAAGACCAGCTCGGTACAGGCCTGGGCACAGCGCCTTCAGGGCTACGCCACGGGAGCGGCAATGGAGCATCGAGCCTACTGGCTGGCTCAGGCCAATGGCGTCGAAACCGACCTGCCACGCGATTGGCCGGTGGAACAGCCGCGCAACAGTGATGGCCGCAGCGTTGAAACCCGCCTAGGCAAAGAGCTGACGCGGCACCTGCTGCAAGAAGCTCCAGTCGCCTACCGCACCCAGATAAACGATCTGCTGCTGGCTGCCCTGGCGCGTACGCTGTGTGCCTGGGCGGACAGCTCGGCGGTGTTGGTGGAGCTGGAAGGGCATGGCCGCGAGGAACTCTTCGACGATATCGACCTGGTACGCACGGTTGGCTGGTTCACCAGCGTTTACCCGGTGCGGTTGGATAACCACGCGCTGCCGGGAGCGTTGATCAAAGGTGTCAAGGAGAAGCTCCGTGCGCTGCCGGACAAGGGCTTGAGTTTCGCAGCCTTGCGTCACCTGGGCGATGAAAAGACCCGCGCTGCATTCGCTGAGCTGCCCCAGGCCCGGGTTACCTTCAACTACCTGGGGCAGTTCGACGGCGCGTTTTCCGCCGACGAGCAGGCCTTGTTCGCACCGTCCGGCGAATACGCAGGTGCTGAACAGAGTGGTGCATCACCGATGGCCAACTGGCTGGTGCTCAATGGCCGGGTGTACGCTGGCGAACTCAGCTTGACCTGGTCGTACAGCTGCCAGCAGTACCGTGAAGAAACCGTGCAGGCGCTGGCCGACACCTATGCCCGGCAGCTGGCTGAACTGATCGGCCACTGCTGCGATGCAGAAACCGCAGGTGTGACGCCGTCTGATTTTCCATTGGCCGAACTCGACCAGCAGCAACTTGACGCCTTGCCGATTTCGGCGGGGCAGATCGAAGACATCTATCCTCTGTCGCCGATGCAGCAGGCCATGCTGCTGCACAGTGAAGCTGACAGCGAGTCTGCGTTTTACATCAACCAAGTCGACTTGCCGATTCATGGTTTGCAGGTCGAGCGCTTGCGCGAGGCCTGGCAGGCGGCCATCGACCGGCATGACATCTTGCGGACCAGCTTCCATTGGCCTGACAACAGCGAGCGACCGGTGCAGGTGGTTCAACGTCAGGCTCTGCTTGACCTGCGGTTGCTCGATTGGCGCGAGCAGGCGCAACCCGAGCACGCTATTGCAGAATTGGCGACGGCAGACCGGGCGCTCGGCTTCGACTTGGCACGTGCACCCTTGCAGCGCATCACACTGATTCGCACTGGCGAGCACGATTACCGGATGCTGTGGACCAGCCATCACATCCTGATGGACGGCTGGAGCAGTTCCCGGCTGTTCGGCGAGGTGCTTGAGCATTATCACGAAGGCCAGGTGGCCAGCCCGACGGCGCGCTATCGCGAGTTCATCGCCTGGCTGCAGCGCCAACCCGGCGAGGAACTGGAGCAGTTCTGGAAACAGCGCTTGAGCACGTTGCAGGAGCCCACGGCGCTGAGCCAGGCGATCTACCCCCGCCATGACAGCGAGGCGGCTGGGCACGAGGCCTTGTACTCCAGCTGGGACCCGCAGCAGACCGAGCGCTTGCAGCAGTTCTGTCGGAGCTGCCGAGTGACACTCAATACCTTGGTTCAGGCGGCCTGGCTGTTGGTGTTGCAGCGCTTCACCGGGCAGCGCACCGTGGCCTTCGGGTCGACGGTGGCAGGGCGCCCCGCGTCGCTGGCCAATGCCGAACAGACCCTCGGCCTGTTTATCAATACCCTGCCAGTCATCCAGACCGTGGAACCGTCTCAACCGGTCAAGCAGTGGCTTGCCCAATTGCAGGATTACAACCTCGACCTGCGTGATCATGCTCATGCGCCGCTGGCCGATATCCAGCGGTGGTCGGGTATGGGCGGTCAACCGATGTTCGACAGCATCATCGTGTTCGAGAACTATCCTATCGACGAGCGCCTTGGCCAGGCAGGTGAAAGCGAACTGAAGTTCGGTCAGTCGAACAACCATGATGTCACCAACTTCGCGATGGATTTGGCGGTGACGGTGGGGCAGCGCCTGTCCATCGAGTATCTCTACCTGCGTGCGAGCTTTGCGCCCGAGGCAGTAGAGGCTATTCGTACTTGCATGGAGCATACGCTGGAGGCGCTGGCCGAACAGGCAGAGCGGCCGGTGGGGCGCCTGCCACGCTTGCCGGCGCTTGAGCAGCAGGCATTCGAGCAATGGAGCCGTGCGCCCCAGAGCGGTCACGAGCCGGTGACTGTCACCGAGCTGATCGCTCGTCAGGCAGTGGAGCGCCCGGAGGCCGTCGCGGTAAGGTGCGGCGAAGGCCAGTTGACCCACGCCCAGTTGCAACAGCGTGCCAACGCGCTGGCGCATGTCTTGCTGGCCCAGGGGATTGGGCCTGAGACGGTGGTGGGGATCGCCCTGGAGCGCTCACTGGACAGCATCGTGGCGTTTTTGGCCGTGCACAAGGCAGGTGCTGCTTACCTGCCACTGGACATCGATTACCCCGCCGAGCGCCTGGCCTACATGATCCAGGATTGTTCGATGAAGCTGCTGGTCGGACGGGACGATACGATCCGACAGTTGGCACCGCAAGGCCTGGCCTGCATCGATATGGGCGCGCTGGACTGGGATGGCCTGCCATCTCATCCTCCTCGCTCAGCCTGCCTCCCGGAGCACTTGGCTTACCTGATCTATACCTCTGGTTCTACGGGCCAGCCCAAGGGAGTGGCGGTGACCCATGGGCCTTTGAGCATGCATTGCCAGGCGATCGCCGCGTTGTACGAGATCGATACCGACACCCGCGAGCTGCTGTTCATGTCGTTCGCCTTCGACGGTGCCCAAGAGCGTTGGCTCAGCGTACTTGGCCACGGCGGGGAACTGGTGCTGCGCGACGGTGAACTGTGGACGGCCGAGCAGACCTGTGCGGTATTGCACCAACGGCGTATCTCGATTGCTTGTTTCCCGCCTGCCTACCTCAAGCAGCTGGCCGAGCATGTGCGCGACAGCGGGCAGCCGGCGCCGCCAGTGGCGATCTACTGCTGCGGCGGTGATGCCGTACCGGCTTCGTCCTTCGAGTTGATTACTCGCGTGCTGCACCCTCGTTACCTGACCAATGGCTATGGCCCTACGGAAACAGTGGTAACGCCGATGTTGTGGAAAGCCGATGCACAGGCCCGATGCGGCGCGGCTTATGCGCCAATCGGCCGAGCCGTGGGAGCCCGTGCCCTCTATGTGCTCGATGATGACCTCGAACCGTTGCCAAGCGGCATCGCTGGTGAGTTGCATATCGCCGGTGAGGGTATCGCGCGGGGTTACCATGGCCGTCCTGGGCTGACTGCCGAACGTTTTGTACCAGACCCCTTCGGTGCGCCGGGTAGCCGTCAGTACCGCAGTGGCGACCGGGTGTTGCGACGTGAAGACGGTATCCTCGATTACCTGGGGCGGGCTGACCACCAAGTGAAACTGCGTGGTTTCCGAATAGAACTGGGCGAGATCGAAGCGGCCTTGCGCCGTCAGGATGGGGTTACCGATGCTTTGGTCGTCGCCCGAGAGCTGGCCAGCGGTAAACACCTGGTGGCTTACGTAGTCGGCAGCGAAGGGTGGGAGATCGGTGATGGGCTAAAAGAGCGCTTGCGCCAGGAGTTGCCCGATTACATGGTGCCTGCCTACCTGGTGGGCATGCAGAAACTGCCGGTCACCGCCAACGGCAAGCTCGATCGCCGCGCGCTGCCTGAACCTGAGGTGCAAGTGGGGGCCTATGTGGCGCCGGTCAGCCCTGCTCAGCGCATGCTGGCGCAGATCTGGGAGCAGACCCTGCAGGTCGAGCGTGTGGGTATCCACGACAACTTCTTCGAGTTGGGCGGTGATTCGATTCTCAGCCTGCAGGTGGTTTCCAAGGTTCGCAATCACCCTGATCTGGACATCGACCTCAAGCTGCGTGATCTGATGCGGTGGCAGACCATTGCCGGCCTGTTCTCCCGGGAGGAGATCCTGGCTCCGGGGCGTGAGGATGTCAGCGCGCAGCTGGCCACTGAGGGTTGGTTCGCACTGCTGCCCATTCAGCAGTGGTTCTTCGACTGCCCGATGAGCGAGCGCCACCACTACAACCAGGCCTTGATGTTCCGGCCGCGACAGGCGCTGAATGATGAGGCGTTGGTGCAAGCGCTGCAGTACGTGGTCGCGCAGCACGACAGCTTGCGCTTGCGCTTTCGCGAAACCGATGGCCATTGGTATCAGAGCTACGACCTGCAGCAGGCGCAACCGTTGGGCGACTGCTTCTGGCGCGAGCAAGCGGATGACGAGGCCGCGCTGCAAGCCTGCGTCAACCGCGCGCAACGCAGCCTCGACCCGCAAAACGGTCCGTTGTACCGATTCGTGCAGGTGGACCTGGCCAACGGTGAACAGCGCCTGTTGATGGTGATTCACCACCTGGTGGTCGATGCAGTGTCCTGGCGCATCCTGCTGCAGGACTTACAAGAGGTTTACCCTGCGTGCAGCCGGGGACAAACGCCGGATCTTCAGGTGCGCAGCAGCAGCTACCGGGCCTGGGTCGAGCGTTTACAGGGTCAGGCTGCGCAGCGTGCAGCGCGGGAGTTGGACTACTGGCTCGAATGCCTGCCCGACAACGATCAGCTGTTCCCGTGCGACAACCCGCGTGGCAAGAACCAGGTGCGTTACCAGGCTGGGGCGCATTTCGCCCTGGACGCAGACCAGACCAGCGACCTGCTCAAGCGTGCGCCGGCTGCCTACGGTAGCCAGATCAACGATCTGCTGCTGACGGCGTTGGGCCGCGCCATTTGCCACTGGGCGGCAACGCCGACTGCCTGGGTGCAGTTGGAAGGCCATGGGCGCGAGGATCTGTTCGATGAACTTGACCTGAGTCGAACGTTGGGTTGGTTCACCACGATGTTCCCGGTACGCCTGGATTGCCCGCCCGAGCAAAGCGAGGCCGATGCTTTGCGCAGCGTACAGGCGCGGCTTCAGGCTGTGCCTGACAAGGGCATCGGCTATGGCGTGCTGCGCCATATGGCCGGGCCTGAAGTAGCCGCACGCATGGCACAAACTTCAGCGGCGCGGGTTACTTTCAACTACCTCGGCCAGTTCGACCAGAGCTTCGACGACAAGGCTCTGTTGATGCCGGCACCGGAAGGCCAGGGTGACTGCTACAGCCTCGAGGCGCCTCTGGGCAACTGGTTGGAAATGGTTGGCCAGGTTTACGACGGGCGTTTGTCGATCCGCTGTGTATACAGCACGCGGCGCTATCGGGCGGCGACCGTGGAGCGCTTGATGCAACGCCTGCAGTACGAACTGCAAGCATTGATCGTGCACTGCGTTTCGGTTTGCGAGGCAGGTGTCGTCTGATGTTCATGCGGGAGGCAGGCCTCCCGCTTTCGTTTTCAGCTGCAGGATATTGCTTTGATGACCCTACACCCCGATATCGGTGCATTTCTCGACCTTGCCGACCAGGCGCCAGTCCAGCAGGCACCGCTGCATACCCTGGCGCCGGTGCAGGCGCGGGCGTTGTTCGAAAACACCAGCCGCCAGCTGTCGTGGGCGGCGCCGTTGGTAGAGCCCGTGCATCTGGACGTCACCCGCGAGGACGGCAGTCGCTTGCCGTTGCGCCTGTATCGGCCTGGAAGCTCGGCGCCTACGCCGGTGATAGTGTTCTTCCACGGTGGCGGCTATGTGGTCGGAAGCCTGGATTCGCACCAGGGCATCTGCCAGGAATTGTGCCAGCGTTCAGGTTTTGCCGTGGTGTCGGTCGGCTACCGCCTGGCCCCGGAGCATCGTTTTCCGCAACCCCTCGAAGACGGGCAGCGCGCACTGCGCTGGCTTGCCACTGAGGGACCGGCGTTGGGCCTGGATACCACGCGGGTTGCGTTTGCCGGAGACAGCGTAGGCGCAAGCCTTGCCACCGTGCTTGCGCAGCAGGCGGGCCTACCTGGCTTCGAGGGAATTCGTCCGCGCTTGCAGTTACTCTGCTACCCCATGACTGACGCCAGCCAGCGGCACGTATCGCGAGAGTTGTTCGCCGAAGGTTACCTACTCGAAGATTCGACCCTGGAGTGGTTCTACGACTGCCATGCGCGTCAGCCGGAAGATCGCGCCGACCCGCGCTTCTCGCCGCTGTTGGCCGAACAGCTGGAGCACAGTGCGCCCGCATGGATCGGCCTGGCGGGTTTCGATCCATTGTTCGATGAGGGCCTGGCCTATGCGCAGAAGCTGCGACTAGCGGGTGTGACGGTTGAGTTGGTGGAGTATGCGGGGCTGACTCATGACTTCTTGCGGATGTCTGCGGTGGTACCGGCCGTGCTTGAGATTTACGACGAGATGGTCGATGCACTGAAGCGTTATCTGCAGTGAAAACTGCCACTGCGGCGTTTCGCTGAACATGAAAAAGCCAGTCGATCGACTGGCTTTTTAGTGGGCGTTGGATCAGAACGTACTGCGCAGGGTAAGCACGTACTCGCGAGGGTTGCCATACCAGTTGTTGATCGCGTTGGTGCCAACGGTCTGGTAATACTTCTTGTCGAAGAGGTTGTTGACGTTGAACGACGCGTTCCAGTGTTTGTCGATCTGGTAGTCGACCAGTGCGTTCCATACGGCATAGCCAGGCTGTTCATAGGAGAACGGGTTGACCGTGGTAACGCTATTGCCGAAGGCGTCTTTGACCGTCGAGGTGCCGCTGACGTAGTTACGGCTTTGAATGTTGGCGCCCAAACCGACTTTCCAATTGTTCAGGTCACCCGGTAGGCGATAGCTGGTGAACAGTTTGAGCAAGTGTTTCGGGGTTTGCGAACTCAGCGGCTTGCCACGGTTGGAGGCGGTGCCGGTCTTGACCTGTTCGTTGATGTTGAAGGTATAACCTGCGCCGATCTGCCAGTTAGGTAGCAGTTCACCGGTGATCTCCGCATCGAAGCCCTTGCTCACGATCTTGCCGCCCGCTTCGTAACAGCATGGGTTGCCGACCACGGTCTCGGAGTTGAGTAGCATGGCCTCGTTTTCGCGCTTGGTGTAGTAAACCGCGAGCGAAAGGTTGGCCTTCTTGTCGAACAGTTCCGCCTTGGTCCCGAGTTCATAGGTGTCGCCGGTCATCGGCTTGAGCGAGCTGTGGTCGGTGCCCAGGTAGTTGGTTTGAGGAATGTAGATCTGGCTGTAACTGGTGTAGACGGACCACTGGTCATCGATGTTGTAGACCAGGCCACCGAATGGTGTGACGACACCGCTTTCCTTGCCTCCGGTGGGGTAGACCATGCCGTCGGCGGGGGTGACGCTGGTGATGTTGTCGTCATAGTCGGAATAGCGGGCGCCCACGATCAGCTTGAGCGGCTCGGCCAGCTGGGCGCGAAGCGTGGCGTAAGCACCGCTCTTGCGCTGGTTCCAGGCCGGGAAGTAGATGTACATTCCTGGCATGGCGCCTTCGGGCTGGCTGCCGATGTTGTTGGCGGCTGGGTTGACCGGGATGTTGGCCATGCCCAGGCGATACGATTCGAAGCTGCGACGGGTTTCCTGATGGTCCACGCCGAACACGACTTCGTGCTCAAGTCCGAATGCCTGGAAACGCCCCGAAACGTTGGCGTCGTAGAGATCCTGGTCGATGTTGTAGTTGCGCCCCCAACGGGAGAACAACGAACCGCGCCCCGTCACGTCGTCGATGGTGCCGGTGGCCTGGCCGATGTTCTGCGAGATGTCTTGGTGATAGCGGGTGTAGCTGCCGTTGGCTTTCCATTGTTCGTTGAAGCTGTGCTCCAATTTCACGAACATTTCATTGGTTTCGTAATTTGCCGTTGACCAGTCGGCTGCCAGCGAAGTGTCTCGAGACAGGCCGATGTCCGCGCCGGTGTTGTAACGCGGCAGGCCGCTGTCCCAATAACCTTTGATCTTGCGCCATTGATGGCTACCGCCGAAGGTCAGCAAGGTATCGTCGGTAAGGTCGGCTTCGAATATGCCGTAATAGATCTCTTTCTTGCTGTTGGTGGTGTCGTAGAAATAGTCACGGTCCTCAACCGCGAAGACCCCGCGACCCCGCAGCTTGCCCTCGAAGGCGATAGGGCCGGTCACATCCACTTCCTGGCGATAGTTGTCCCAGCTGCCTGCCGATGTGGTGGTCTTGATCTGGTTGTAGGCCAAGGGCTTCTTACGCACCAGGTTCAGCGTGCCACCGGGTTCGCCGGTGCCACTGAACAGGCCATCGGAGCCCCGCAGAATCTCGACATGATCGTACATGGCCATGTCTGGAAGCGATTGGTAGTTCTGCTGGCGAATGCCCGGTGCGCCGCCGTCAGTCTGCACGCTGGTGACTTCGAAGCCCCGTGAGTAGAACTTGGTGTCGACGCCATTGCCGCCAACCACGGTCACGCCGGTCAGTTTGTCCAGCGCCTGCTCCATGTTGGTGATGCCCTGGTCTTCCATGTTCTGGCGAGTCAGCACCGAGACGGACTGAGGGATTTCACGCAATGCGACGGGTGTTTTACCGCCTACCGATACCGCGCCGGTGGTATAGGAACCGGAGTTCTCGGTTTGATAGCCAAGCCCTGCAGCGGTTACCGAGGTGGATTCGAGTTGGATCTGATGCGCATTGCTTTCCAATGGCGCCATCAGCGTGACCGTGTTGCCGTCGACGTTGTAGCGCAGCCCGGTACCTTGGATCAGGCGCTTGAGTGCCTCGATACTGTCGATCTCCCCTTTGATCGCGACAGTTCGGACATTCTTCACCGAATCAGGGCTGTAGAGAATCTGTAACTGCGCTTGCTTGCCCAGTGTCTGTAGCGCCGTAGCCAAAGGTTGAGATGGGATGTCGAGGTTGGCCAGTTCGGCGTGCGCCTGACCCGCGCAGGCCATCAGCAGGGCAGTGCTCAGGGCTAGCAAAGGTTGAGAAGCGGGACGGGAGAGCAGTGCTCGGCTGCTGGTTTTCGATGATCTGTTGTGCATCTGTGGCTTCCGTAAGTGCTGTAATTATCAATGAGAATTATTCTTCTTCAATATGACGCAGCTCTGCTGCAAAACCGGAAACAATTCTGAAAAAAAGTTGTTCTGCAGCCAGCCGGTTCATGCCGGTCTTGTGCAAGGCAGGAGGGCGGGTGGAAATCGCGCTGCTTGAGCGCGCGGGCGATTGCCCGCGCGTCGATCGTCAGGCCAAGGCAGCCCGTTCGCTATGCACCTGGCCGGCATGCAGACGCACCAGCTGGTCGGCGACGTCGAAATACCGGTCATCGTGCGAAATCACGATGATGGTTTTACCCAGGCGTTGCAGCTCGGGAAGCAGCTCGGTGTAGAAAACCCGGCGGAATGTCGGGTCCTGGTCCGCGGCCCATTCGTCGAACACCAGTACGGGGCGTTCATCGAGCCAGGCGTTGACCAGTGCCAAGCGCTTGCGCTGCCCGGTAGACAAGTCGGTGGTGGTGAATCGGCCGTCTCGGATATCTACCTTGTGGGCGATTTCAAGGCGCTCCAGGTAATGCCTGGCGGTGTCCGGAATCTGCCGGTCGCCCAACAGTACGTCGTCGAACAGGTAGTAGTCGGCAAATACCGTGGTGAACAGTTGCCGGTAATCGTCGCGATCCTGATCGGTGATGGCCTGGCCATTGACGTTGACCACCCCTTGTTGCGGCACGTACAAGCCCAGCAGCAGCTTGATCAAGGTGGTTTTGCCACAACCGTTCTCACCGACGATGAAGGTGATTTCACCTCGTTTGAAGCTGAGGTTGACCGGGCCCAAATGGAAAGGTTGCACGCCCTCGCGCGCAGCGAACGTGAAGCTGACATCCTTGAGTTCCAGACTGTTCACCGCGTTGGCAGGTGCCGCGCTGTCTTGAATCAGCAGGTGGGGCTCCGGCGAGGAGAATTGCTCGGACAACTCGGCGATACGGCGAAAGGCGATCTGCGCGCGGCTGACGATCGGTAGCGTACCGACAAGATGTTCAAGTGGTCCCTTCATGTACAACAGCACCAACACGAAGCCGCTCATCACTGTTGCGTCGGAATTGGGCCATAGCGTCTGCAGCGCCAATGCCATGCCGATCACGACGAAGAACAGCATCGAACCGATGCTTTTGGCGATGACGAACGTATTGATCGAGCGCATCTGAATGTTGCGAATTTCGTCGGCGGTGTGGCAGATGCCGTCGCGGTACATCCGGTGCCGGCGTGGGCGATGAATACGCAGTTCCTTGGCGCCTTCGGCGATGCCGTGGTAGTGCTTTTGCAAGCGGTCCTCGGCGTCGCGGGCCTGGAAGAAACCACGAATACCCCTTGCCCTTGCCAGATATTGGACGATGGTGCCGAGGGCCAAAGCGGTCAGCATCATCAGGAACATCGGCCAGGACAGCACGGCCAGATAACCCAGGCACCCCAGCGTGACGGTCAGCGAGATCGCCAGCGGCGCGAAGGCGAAGGCGAAATCGCTGATGGTGTCGACATCGTGGGTCAGCACGGGGATCAGGCGGTGGCTGCGAAAGCGCTCTATCTGCTCGATCGGTGCCGACAGCACTTTCTCGCCCAGCTGTTTGCGCAACTGAGCGATGATGTGCTGGCCGACATAGTTGGTGCCGATGTCGGAAAGGATGGTGCTGACCAAGGCCATGGTACACAGCCCTGCAAAGCCCAGTACCAGGTCGGGCCCGAATCCGTCCTGGCTATGCAGCCCGTTGTTGATAGTGGCCAAGAGCGCGGTGACGCTGAGGCCACCGATCATCCCGAGGATGATTGACACCAGCACTACAGGCCAGAAGGGCTGGAGCAGGGCCAGCAGTTCGCGCACGGCCCCGCGGGGTTGAATGCTCATCGAAAGATTCCCGTTTTCAGACGCAGGCTCTGAGCAAGGGGTTGCTCAGGTTGTAGTCGGCCCATGCTTGCAGGCGTGAGCCGATGCTGGTGAGGACGTAGGTGTTTCCCGGAAGTGAAGTCGGGGTCATGGTTGCGGTTCCTCGGATGGTGGGTAGGGAGGCCGCCGGGCGCCCCTTGTCCTGCGCAAGTACACCGATAGGAACGAGCCGGGCAGGGGAGAATTTACCGCCGGCCGGCGCCTCAGAGCTCGCGTGCCACGCGCAAGCCCAACCAGTCGCCGCGGTTGTTGGCGAAGGCATTGTTGCGGTTTCCCGAGCGCGAGAATATGGGGGCCTCGCCCCAGTCGTTGCCGCGAATGCTCACCAATTTGCAATCGCTGTCTTTCCATGCGCTGCCGTCACTGGGGGCCCCTGCGTAGCTGTCGTGATAGCAGTCCGCAACCCATTCGTAGACGTTGCCGTGCATGTCGTACATGCCAAAGGCGTTAGGAGGAAAGCTGCCCACCGGTGAGCTGTAGCTGAAACCATCCTTGGGGCCATAGACGTTGGAGTTCTTGCTGATTTCAAAGTTGGCGTCAGGCTCGAACGGGAACGCCTTGGTAGTGCCACCGCGAGCTGCGTACTCGCGTTGCGCCTCGCTGACCATGCTGTAACGGTGGCCGGTTTTCTTCGATAGCCACGCCACGTATTGCTCGGCGTCGTAATAGCTCATGCAGACGGCTGGCTGGCGCGGGCCCTGTTTGTAACTGGGCTTGGCGTTGGTGCAGCGTCTGCCCGGTCGGTCGTCACCATCAGGCAGCACGATACCGGTTTCCTTCTGGTAGGCCGCCCACTCACCGGCGGTGACCTGGAAGCGGCTGATGGCAAAAGGTTTGGCGAAGGTCACGGGGTGCTGGGGAGACTCGTCATCCTGACGGCCCATTTCGTCTGCTGGGGTACCCATGGTGAAGGTCCCCGCTGGCAATACCACCAGTTCCGGGCACAGCTTGTCGCAATCCCGGAATACCGTACCGGGCTTGGCAGTGGCCGTTGCGGCAAGGGTCGGTAGGCTGCAGGCGGCCAGCAGTGCGGCCAGGGTCAGGTGATGCAGTGGTGCGCTCATGAGTGGGGCCTTGTTCAGAGTTGCTGGGTTATCAGGGCCATGGCCCGGTCGATCTGCTGCTCGTCGTTGAGCAGGCTGGGGGCCAGACGGATGACCGGGCCGACGTCGCGATACACTGCATCGCACATCACTTTGTTTGCAGTGAGGTGGGCGGAGACGGCGTCGGGGTCGCGGTCTTTGATCCGGAAGAACGTGAAGCCAGCCGAATAGCGTTCGCTGCGCGGCGTTACCAGCTGAATCTGCCGGTGTTCGCAGAGGCGATCCTTGAGCAGGGTATTGAGCTGATGGATGCGCTGCTGCACATCCGCCTTGCCCAGCGCCAGGTGCAGCTTGAAGGCTTCGCCGGCTGCCCAGCGATACTCGAAGGCATGGTAGCCGCCGGGCGTCATGATGGTGCCGAAGTCTTCGTCACGGGAGAACGTGGCGACAGTGGGCGTGAGATGCTCCATACCGGTGGATGCGGCGCAGATGATGCCGGTGCCGCGCGGGCCGAACATCCACTTGTGGGTGCCGGCGATGAAGTAGTCGCAATTGAAGTCGGAAAAGCGGGCGTTTTCCACGCCAAAGCCGTGCACGCCATCAACCACGTAGATGATGCGCTCGGCTTCGCTGCGTTCACGGTTATGCCGGCGCACCAGCTCGCCAATCTCTCCCACCGGCAGTTTGACGCCGCTGCTCGAATGCACCCAGGTCATGCCGAGCACACGCGTGTTGGGCTTGATGGCCTTCTCCAGGGTAGCCAGCACTTGATCGGTGGATACTGTCCAGGGTGTGTCGAACAGCCGAATCTTGCGCACTGCGGTACCCTGGCGCTGAGTACGGAAAGCCAAGGCCTTGTGGACCGAATAGTGCTCATGCTCGGTCACCAGGATTTCCTGGCCGGCGTCGAGCGTGAGGCCGCCATAGATCATTGCCAGGCCTTCGGTGGTACTGCCGGTCAGTGCGACCTGGCGCGGCTGCACGTCCAGATAGCGCCCGGCCCATTCGCGCACTTCGTCCTCGCGCTGCCACTCGTATTGGCTTTCCCAGTCCATCAGGGCGGCGGGGTTGCGGTCCAGGTTGGCACGATGGCGGTCGATGGCCGCTTGCACCGGCCGTGGGTGGGCAGTGACCAGGAAATTCGCGAAGTGGGCCACTTGTGGGTCGAGCGGGAACAATTCCCGCAGGGCTTTCCATTTGTCGCCACCACTGGATGGCTTGTCGGCCGTCGCCAGGGCTTCGGGTAATATGGGCAAGCTGGCGGCCAGCAGGCCGGCCTGTTTCAGAAAGGTGCGGCGGTTGCTCATGGCAAGCTCGTCTCAGCGATGGGCGACAGGAGTGGCGGCCTTTTGGACTTGGGCCCAGGCCCGCAGGAAATTACCCGCCCAGAGCTTGGCGATATCGGCCTCGCTATAGCCGCGCGTCAGCAGTTCGGCAGTGACATTGCGGATCTCACTCACATCCTTCCAGCCCTCCAGGCCGCCGCCATCGTTGAAGTCAGAGGCGATGCCGACATGGTCTATGCCGACTTTCTTCACCGTGTAGTCGATCGCGTCAACGTACTGCTTGAGGGTGGCCTTGGGTTCTTCTTCGAGGATGGCGTATAGCGCGCTTGCATATTCACCGAAGCGGGCCTCGGGCCAGATGGCGATCACCGCATCGCCCGGCATCAGCGCGTTGGTCAAACTCTGCAACGGTGGCAGATCGAAGCGCGCACGCAGGGCGTTGAGCTTGTCGAGCACTGGCTGGGTGAGCGGTTTGAGGTATTGGCCAAAGCCGACCACCTGAATCACGCCACCGCTGTCCTTGATCAGCTGCATTTCCTTGTCGGACAGGTTACGCGGGATGTCTACCAGGGCCCGGGGTGCCGAGTGCGACGCGACGATCGGTGCGCGGGTCAGGCGTGCGACGTCCTGCAGCGCCAGGGTCGACATCTGTGATACGTCGATGATGACGCCTAGGTCATTGAGGCGTTTGACTGCTTGTTCGCCCAGGGGCGACAAACCGCCCAGCGCATCGGCAGTGTCGTTGAAGAAGGGCAGCGGGCGCGACGAGTCGGCCCAGTCGTTGTTGCCCACATAGCTGAAGCCGAACATGCGCATGCCGCGCGAAGCCCACAAGTCCAGCTGGGACAGGTTATGGCCGAGTGGGTAGGCGTTGAGCATGCTGATGAAGATGGCGAATTTGCCCTCGCCGTTGAGGCGGCGGAAGTCGTCGGGGGTATAGGCGATGCCAACCTGGTTGGGGAAGTCCCGCACCATGCCGGTGATGATCTTGTAGCGCGCTTCCTGCTCCTGTCGCGCTGCGTCGACGAAGCCTGGAGTGGGGCGATGTGGCGCATTGGGGCCGTTCCAGATTTCCGGCCAGCCAAAGACGGTGAGCGCCGCACCGGAGAGGCGGCCACGGTTGGCCTTGACCAGGTCGAACTGGCCAGGGCCGTCCTTATCAGCTTCGTGGCCGCTGCCGCCAAGCGCCAGCGGCACGGTCACGTGGCTGTCGAAGGAGAGCATGTGCTCGTGCAGTTCGTTAGCCTGCTGGACGATTTTCAGAGGGTAACCGGCATGTTGCTGTTGCCAGAAGTAATAGCCGGTGGCACTCCCCAGAGCGGCCACCAGCGCCAGGGGCAGGCCGATGTAGAGGGCCTTGCGGGAACGGGTCTTGGTCATTGCAATCTCATTGCACGATTGATCGGGACGGCCCGCCGGTGCATGACGCGCTGCAGGGGCAGACTTGGGTATCAGGTGGACGAGCGAAGGCCTGGCAAATTTATCGATGGCGCCCGCCAGGGCCATGCCGCGGCTTCTTAAATTTTGCCCAGGCGGCAACGTTCTAGCCTTGGACGGAGCCATGCTCCATGGCCGCAATAAATGCTCAGGTAGTTGCAATGACGATTTCTCGACGCGGGTTCATCGCCGGTGTGGCATTGACGGGCGTAGTTGTGCCCAGCGTGATGTATGCGCGGAATGTGCAGCGCCAGCGGTTCGATGAGCAGTTTCCGGAAACGCCTGGTGAGGCGGTGGTGGAACTGGCCGATGCCCCGCTGCAACAGTTGGGGGACACCTTGCGCGGTATCTGGCAGTTCAGCCTGCAAGGGCGCGATGCCGGTTTGCTCGGCCTTCCAGACGGTGAGCTTGAGATGTTTCTCGACGTTGCCTCCAGCGGGCGTGGCCTGCGCGGCTACCTCGACACCCCTGAGCGATTGCGCGGCGCCGAAGAGCCGCGTTACCGGGTAGTGGGCGACCTTCTGGCCGATGCGGGCAGGACCTTGCGTTGGCGCTTGTTCTCCACGGAGTCTGGCGAAGTGCAGTATCAATGCATCGTCGTGCTCGATGAAGTGTGGGGGGCGTTCGGCAATGCCGGTCAAGCGACGCTCAATGGGCGCATCGCTGTACTGGATCGTTCCTTGGCGCTGCCGGTTGAGGACAATCGTTTTGTCGCACTCAAGCGCAGTTTCCCCGAAGCACGCCAACGCACGCCGTTGTCACCGGCGCTGCTGGCCCGTCTGGTCGCGCCGGAGCATCGCTTGTTCCACCAGCTGTGGCATGCCTCGCGTGACAAGTGGCACAAGCTTGCCGAGGACAAACAGGCCGCTTTGCGTGGCCTTGGCTGGCAGCCAGGGCCAAGGGATCATGAGCGTGACGCCCGCGGCCGGCACAAGGACCGCAATGGCTCAGGCGAGGACTTTTTCTTCATGCACAGGCATATGCTGAGCGCCGCCAGGGCCGTTCAGCCGTTGCCATCGTGGACGCGTTTTCCGCTGCCGCAGCCAGAGCTCGAGCGCGATCGCAGCGGCTTTGCCGATTATTTCGACAACCATGACGGAACCGCCTTGCCTCCCACCTGGCGCGCTGCAGGCGATGCTGCCTATACCCAGTGGGTGCGTGACATCAAAGCTCCAGATACTTTCCACGGCAATTTCCAGGTGTGGGAGTCGCGTTACACGGACCCTCACTACCTGAGCACCCTGACCCTTGGCCAGTTCGGTTCGGAAATGGAACTGGGCATCCATGATTGGCTACACATGCGCTGGGCCTCGGTACCCCGGGACCCCTCCAGTGGTTTGCCAGTACCGTTCGCCCGGCAGCCGGAAGACTTCGCAGCACGCTGGTTCGAGCCGGAGAACGATTTTCTCGGCGACCCGTTCTCATCCCATGTGCATCCGATGTTCTGGCACTTTCATGGTTGGATCGATGACCGTATCGAGGACTGGTTTCGCGCCCACGAGCGCCTGCATCCAGGCCAGGTAAAGCGCACTGAAGTCAACGGCGTGCCGTGGTTCGCGCCGGGCCGCTGGGTCGAGGTGGCCGACCCGTGGCTTGGCCCGGATACCCATGGCTGTTCGATGATGCCGGGCTTGCGGCCAGGGCACAGTGTGGAAATGGACCCGGAAACCATGAAGCTGGCGCTGCGGATCATCTTTGCCGAGGACGACCTGTTTTCCCGCTTGCGCGAGAAGGTGCCGCAACGGCCCTGGTATGCGCGCAACCTGAAGCTGGCGCAGCGCTGACCAGGCCACGGTACCTGTGCCGACAGGAGCCGTGGCCTGCGTTGGCAACTAAAGCTCGACCTGCCACCCCCCTCCCAATGCCTTGTACAACGCTACGCTGCCTTGTAGCCTGGCCAGGCGAAGCTGCGCTTGCTGGTCTTGAGCTGCATACAAAGTGCGTTGGGTTTCCAGCACCGTCAGCAAGGTTTCAGCCCCGGCGCCGTAGCGTTGCTCGGCGAGGTCGAACGCGGTGCCGGCCTCCTGCACTTCCAGGTCTTGCCACTGGCGTTGACGGTCGACACCTTCAATGGTATTGAGGGCTTTCTCGACATCGGCAAAGCCGGCCAGGATGCTGCCACGGTAGTTTTCCAGCAGTTCTTGCTGTTCGGCTTCGGCCAGCTCACGTTCGGCACGCAGTCGGCCATTGTTGAAAACCGGAGCAACCAGGCCTGCTGTGAGTAGCGAGTAGCTGCTGTCGAGGATATGGGCGAACGTGGTGGCCCCCGTTCCCAACGCGGCGCCGAGGGTGATCTTGGGTAGCAGCGCCGCCTGCGCCACCTGCACGTTGGCATGGGCGGCGGCGAGTCGCGCTTCGGCGGCAGCGATGTCCGGGCGACGGCGTAGCAGGTCGCTGGGCACGCCGCTGCCGATGGCAGGCCATTGGACGCTGGCCAGCGCCTGGTCCGCCTCGGGCAAGGCTTGCAACGGGTCGCCGAGCAAGCTGGCAAGGATGAGCCTGCTGTCTCGCCACTGCTGTTCTAGCAACGGTAACTGACGCTCCTGCGATGCCACCAAGCCACGCTGCTGCGCCAACTCCAACTGAGTGGCCGAGCCCGCCTGTCGGCGGGCTTGGATCAGGTCTAGCACGTTGCGGGCATTGCTCAGATTGAGCCGTGCGATGCGCAGTCGCTCTTGCAAGGCCAGGCCCTGCAGGTAACTGTCGGCCACCGCGCTGACCAGGGTCAGCTCCACCGTCTGACGGTCGAAACGGCTGGCATCGAGCTCATGCAGGGCGCTGGCCCGCGCAGCGCGAAGGCCGCCCCAGAAGTCGAGTTCGTAGCTGGCGGTGAGCTGAAGGTCGAACGTACGGTAGGTCGGATAGTCCTTGCTGACGTCGAGCGGGTCGTTACCCTCTCCGTGCAGCAGGTGCTGGCGGTTGCCATTAAGGCCTAGCTGCAGCTCCGGAAGCAGGGAGGCGCCAGCTACCACGGCGCGTGCCTGGGCCTGGCGTACCCGCGCGGTGGCAGCCGCGAGATCGTGGGCGTTGCTGAGCGCGCGTTCGATCAAATGATCCAGCTCGGGGCTGGAAAATGCCTTCCACCAGTGGGCGCCAGGCAACGGGGCCACATCTGTTGCCCTGCCGCTCTGCCAGGCAAGCGGGGTGGCGATACCTGGGGCAGGCGTAGGCGGCGTACTGCAGGCCGTTAGGCAGAGGCAGACGGTCAGCAGGTTGAGGCGGCTGGGCAATGTCATGACTTATTCGCTGGTAAGGGCTTTGACCGGGTCGAGTCGGGCGGCTTTGCGGGCCGGCATGAAGCCGAACACGATGCCGGTGGCAACGGCGCAACTGAACGCACCGAGAATGGCTGGCAGGGCGAAGGCCACCGCGATGTTGGCCATCAGCAGTCCGCCGCCGATCAACAGGGCCAGGAGGATGCCGGTTATGCCACCCACCATCGACATCATCACTGCCTCGCTCAGAAACTGGCGCAGGATGTCGCGCTGTCGAGCGCCGGTGGCCATGCGGATGCCGATCTCGCGGGTGCGCTCGCGCACGGTCATGAGCATGATGTTCATCACGCCGATACCCCCCACCAACAGCGAAATCGCCGCGATTGCCCCAAGCATCAGAGACAGGCTGTTCTGGGTGCGGGCTTCGGCCTGGATCAACGCAGCGTCGTTGGTCAGCTCGAAGTCGGCCTTGCCCTGATGGCGCTTGCGCATCAGCCGGTCGATGGCTGCCTCGGTCTCGGACACTCGGGCTGAGTCGGCGGAGGCGATGATTACGTACTCCGGGTCATGGCTGCCGAACAGTCGGGTAGAAGCGGCAGAATAGGGCACCACGATACGCTCGTCGCTCTTTTGATCCCCAGAGCTGGCCCCCTTGGCGGCAAGCAGGCCGACCACCTGGAAGGGCACGTTCCCGATCAGCAGGTACTGGCCTAGGGCATTGGCGTCGGGCCCCAGGAGCTTCTCTCGCACCTTCTGGCCGATTACTGCCACGGCGGCGCCGGCACGTTCGTCGGCTTCGCTGAAAAAGCTGCCTTCGACCACGGGCCAGTTGAGTATGTTGGGGAACTCGACATTGTTGCCGCCGACATAAAATTTCTGGTTGTTGTTGCCATGGCGCACCATCACGTCACCACCGATCACCGGCATGATGCGTTTGACCTGTGGTAGCTCGGCAATGGCGTCAACATCATCAAGTGAGACGATACCCGCAGGTTCGCGCAGGGTCGCGTGGCGCCCATTGAGGTAAAGGATATTGGAGCCGAACGCTGCCATTTGCGCCATGACCTGGCGCTTGCTGCCTTCGCCCACGGCGAGCATGACCACGACCGAGGCCACGCCGATGACGATTCCGAGCAGGGTCAGGGCCGTGCGGAAGTGGTTGATCCACATCACGCGCCAAGCGGCTTGCAGTGCTTCGAGCGGCTCACCCTTCCAGGCGCCACGCAGGGTCGCGCCCTGGTCCAGGCGTTGGCGCAAGTCGCCAGCCTGCAGGCCTTCGCGGGTGTCGTCGGCTGGCTGCTGTGTGGCGCTGTCACTGATCATCAGCCCGTCGCGGATCTCCACTACCCGATGCGCTCGTGCGGCGACCTCGCGGTCGTGGGTAATCAGGATAATCACGTGCCCCTGGCTGGCCAATTCGTCGAGCAAGGCCATGACCTCGGTGCCGCTGTGACTGTCCAGGGCTCCGGTCGGCTCGTCTGCCAGAATGATATGCCCTCCGTTCATCAGGGCTCGGGCAATCGACACGCGCTGCTGCTGACCGCCGGACAACTGATGCGGACGGTTGCTGGTACGGCTGCCTAGGCCCAATCGTTCGAGCAGGGTGGTGGCGCGTGCATGGCGTTCGGCAGCGGGCGTGCCTGCATAGATCGCAGGCATTTCCACATTTTCTTGCGCCGACGCCGAGGGGATCAGGTGGTAACCTTGGAATACGAAGCCGAACGCCTCGCGCCGAAGCCAAGCCAGTTCGTCGCTGGCCAACTCGGCCACATCCTTGCCCGCGAACCGATAGCTGCCGCTGGTGGGGCGGTCGAGGCAGCCGAGAATGTTCATCAGCGTCGACTTGCCGGAGCCGGAGGCGCCGACGATGGCGATGAATTCACCGGGGAGAATGCTCAGGCTGATGCCGCGCAGCACTTCGACCCTTGGCGTATCGATACCGCCGTAGGCCTTGCGTATGTCGCACAGTTCGATCAAGGGGGTGGACATTCAGCCTCCGCTGGCCAATGTTGCGCCAATGACCAGGCGCTCGCCTTCGTTGAGGCCATCGAGAATTTGCACTCGCAGCCGATCGCTCAGGCCGGTACGCACCTGGCGTTGTTCGATCCGGCCATCGGCGCCCAATACCTGGGCCAGGCGCATGCCTTCGCCGGCGCCGTCATCGAACGCCGCCAGCGGTGCACTTAGCACCTGGCGGGCCTGGCCTGCGACGAAGAACACCTGGGTCGTCATGTCCGCCATGAGCGCACCGTCGGGGTTGTCGACATCCAGTAGCACGGTGTACTGCACCACTTGGCTGCTGGTACTGCTGGCAATGGCGCTGGCCGGGCTGCCGCCCCGGCTGGTTTGTTCCAGCGGCTTGGGTGGAATGGGCAATATCTGCCGGACCGTACTGTTCCAACGGCGCTTACCGCCCGCCAAGGTCGTGAAGTAGGCAGACATGCCTGGCTTGACCTTGCCAATGTCGGCTTCTGAAACCTGAGCCCACACGGTCATCGGTGACAACCTGGCGATACGCAGGATCAGCGGCGTCTGCTGCTGGGCATTGAGTGTCTGGCCTTCACGCGCATCCACTGCTACCACTGTGCCGTCGATGGGTGCGTAGATGCGTGTATAGCCCAATTCTGCCTCGTCGCTGCGCAAGCTGGCCTTGGCTTGCAGTATCTGCGCCTGGTACATCGCGATACGAGCCTGGGCCACCTTGAGCTGTGCCTCGGCCGATTGCAGGTCTTCCTCGCGTGTGGCACCTGCCTTGGCCAGTTGTTGCTGGCGCTGTAGCTGCTGGCGGGCCAGGGTGGACTGAGCCTGCTGTTCACTTAGCTGTGCCTTGAGCGTGTCGATCGAGAAGCGCCCGGCGTCGAGCTTTGCCTGCTGGGTCGAAGGGTCGATTTCCACCAGCAACTGGCCTTTGCGCACCTGGTCGCCCGCTTCGACGTGCAATGTGCGAATCTGCCCCGACGCTTGTGCCCCGACATCGACGTAGCGCCTCGGTTGCAAGGTGCCCAAGGCGGTGACGCTGCTTTCGATATCGGCCCGAACGACAGCGACGGTACTGACCGGTTGGGCATCGAAGGGCAGGCTCTTCCAGGCCAGCAGGCTGCCCAGTCCAACCAGGCCCAAGGCACCGAAGAGGATGCGGTGGCGTTTGTGGGGTAAGCGTCTCATGCGGACTTCCAGCCAGGGGGATGGGCCACACGCGGCCATACTTGGCGCGCACGGAGGTCACAGTTAGACGAAGGCGGCATGAATGGATTTAGCCGGGACGGGGCTGCAGTGTCGAGTTGCTGAGAATAATTATAATTTGTAAGATCGCACCCTGATATCACTCAGCCTCCAGGCAGCGCAGGCCATTGCCGTGCTGGGACGATCCAGGTGCCGTTGTGGAACACTACTATCGTGAATTGGTGAATTTCCTTAGTGCGCGATTGGGTAGCCGCCAGGCAGCCGAAGATGTGGCCCACGATGCCTACCTGCGGTTGCTGGAGTATCCCGGTCTGCAGCAGGTCGAGCACCCGCGTGCATTTCTCTACCGCACGGCACTGAACCTGGTGGTCGATCGCCATCGGCGTCATCAGGTGCGCAGAGCCGAACCACTTGAGGTGCTTGATCAGGACGAGTGCTGTTATGCCGCCGTGACTGCGCCGCAGGTGCAGACCGAGCAACGGCTTTCATTGATGCAGAAAGCGCTGGCCGAATTGAGCCAGCCTTGTCGCGACAGCTTCCTGCTGCGCAAGCTCGAAGGCCTGTCCCATCAGCAAATCGCCGAACGCCTGGGCATTTCCCGCAGCCTGGTGGAAAAGCACATCGTCAACGCCATGAAGCATTGCCGGATACGCATGCGCCAGTGGGAAAGCTGAACAGGCGCCAAGGGCCGTGTGAAAATTCTGTGTACTGGCCACTTGATTTCTCACTGTTTCCCGACAACTATCTACATTGACCCCTCCAGGAAATGGCCTGGTGGTTGCCTGTTGCTGGCGCAGTTTGGTCAGGGAGCGTGCCCTTATTACTCCAACTGCCCAGGTCCGCCCATGACGAACAAGACGCTGCGCATCCTGATCGCCGATGAGCATCCCTACCAGCGCTTGCAGCTGGAAAAGCTGCTCAATGGCCTGGGTTACTACCGCATTGCCCCCGTTAATTGCTTCGAAGAGCTGCAGCGCCTGGTGCAGAGCGCCTTGCAGCCGTTCGACCTGCTTTTGGGCAACATCGAGCTGGCCAGCCACGCCGGGGTAGACCTGGCGCGGTTCTGCCGGGTCAGCACGCAGATCCAGCATGCCTTGCTGTACCACTCGCAGCACCTGAAGGTGCCGGTGGTGCCACCCACCGAGCGCGAGGCGGTGAGCCTGAGCCTGCCGCAGGCGCCGGACAGCGAGGCGCTGGAGTCGTTCATGGCGATCATCGACGGCCCGGTGCTGGTCGGCAAGATCGCCTTGCCAGCAGGCCTTGGCAGCAGCGCGGCCTACACCCGCAAGCACAGGAACTTCGGGCAGACGGTGTTCAGCCGTTAGGGGCGGTGGGCAGGGTTTTGCTATCCTCTTGCCCTTTGCCGATTCTGCGGACCCTGCCATGACTGCCATCGATACCGCACGCCCGCCCCGGTTCAGCCGCGGCGACCACCGGACCCTGGGCCTGGCGGCACTGGGCGGCGCGCTGGAAATCTATGATTTCATCATCTTCGTGTTCTTTGCCCTGACCCTCAGCCAGCTGTTCTTCCCGCCGCAAATGCCCGAATGGCTGCGCCTGTTGCAGAGCTTCGGGATCTTTGTCACCGGCTACCTGGCGCGGCCACTGGGCGGCATCTTGATGGCCCACTTCGCCGACCACCTGGGGCGCAAGCGGGTGTTCAGCCTGAGCATCCTGATGATGGCCTTGCCGTGCCTGCTGATCGGGGTGATGCCGACCTACGCCGATATCGGCTACGCGGCGCCGTTGATCCTGCTGGCGCTGCGCATTCTGCAGGGGGCAGCGGTGGGCGGTGAGGTGCCGAGCGCCTGGACCTTCGTCGCCGAGCACGCGCCGCCCGGGCGCCGGGGGTATGCCCTGGGCTTCCTGCAGGCGGGGCTGACCTTCGGTTACCTGCTGGGGGCGCTGACGGCGACGCTGCTGGCCCAGCTGTTCACGCCCCAGGAAATTCTCGACTACGCCTGGCGCTACCCGTTCCTGCTGGGGGGTGTGTTCGGCGTGATCGGCGTATGGCTGCGCCGCTGGCTTAGTGAAACGCCGGTGTTCCTGGCCTTGCGCGAGCGCCAGGCGCAGCCGGTGAAGTTCCCGTTGCGCCAGGTACTGGCCGAACACCGCGCGGCGTTGATTCCGGCGGCCTTGTTGACCTGCGTGCTGACCTCCGCCGTGGTGGTGCTGGTGGTGATTACCCCAACGGTGATGCAGCAGCGCTTTGCCATGACGGCGGGGCATACCTTTGCCCTGAGCAGCGTGGGTATCGTGTTTCTCAATATTGGCTGCGTGCTGGCCGGGCTGCTGGTGGACCGCGTGGGGGCGTGGCGTGCGCTGATGGTCTACAGCCTGCTGCTGCCGCTGGGTATCGGCGTGTTGTACGCAAGCCTGGTGGGGCAGTGGGGCATGACGTGGCTGGCCTATGCGCTGGCTGGCCTTGCCTGTGGTGTGGTGGGGGTGGTGCCGTCGGTGATGGTGGGGCTGTTCCCGGCCGAGATTCGGGTGTCGGGTATTTCCTTTACCTACAACGTGGCTTATGCGTTGTGGGCCAGTACCACGCCGTTGGCGCTGATTGCACTGATGCCGTGGAGCCCGTGGGTGTGTGTGGGTTTTTGCCTGGTCATGGGCACGGTTGGGTTGCTGACGGCCCTGTATTTCGGGCGTCGGGCTCGGGGGGGAGCTTCAGAAGCATCGCGAGCTTCGCTCGCTCCTACGGGGTGCACACGCTCCCGGTAGGCGCGCCGCAATCCCCTGTAGGAGCGAGCGCAGCTCGCGATGGGCTGCAAAGCAGCCCCGGTGTGATGCGCCGCGCAAGCGGCGCCCTCTGACCCGTTTACATGTTCGGGTAATTCGGCCCGCCCGCACCCTCAGGGGTCACCCAGGTGATGTTCTGGGCCGGGTCCTTGATGTCGCAGGTCTTGCAGTGCACGCAGTTCTGCGCGTTGATCTGGAAGCGCTTGTTGCCGTCTTCCTGGGTCACCACCTCATACACGCCAGCTGGGCAATAGCGCTGTGCCGGCTCGTCGTACAGCGGCAGGTTGCTGGCGATCGGCACATTCGGGTCGGTCAGCTTCAGGTGGCAGGGTTGTTCCTCTTCGTGGTTGGTGCTGGAGAGGAATACCGAGCTGAGCTTGTCGAAGCTGAGCTTGCCGTCTGGCTTGGGGTAGTCGATCTTCTTCGAGTCAGCAGCCAGCTTCAGGCAGGCGTAGTCCGGCTTGGTGTCGTGCAGGGTGAACGGCAGCTTGCCGCCGAACCAGTTCTGGTCGACATAGTTGAAGGCCGCGCCCAGCAGGGGGCCGAACTTGTGCATGGCCGGGCCGAAGTTGCGGCTGGCGAACAGTTCCTCGTACAGCCAGCTGGCCTTGAACGCGCTGACGTAGCCGTCGAGCTGATCGCCACCCTCACGGCCAGCGGCCAGCGCTTCGGCCACTGCCTCGGCGGCGAGCATGCCCGACTTCATGGCGGTATGGCTGCCCTTGATCTTGGCCACGTTCATGGTGCCCAGGTCGCAACCGATCAGGGCGCCGCCGTTGAACACCATTTTCGGCAGCGAGTTGATTCCGCCCTTGGCCAGGGCCCGGGCGCCGTAGCTGATGCGCTTGCCTCCTTCGAGGTACTGGCTGATCACCGGGTGGTGCTTGAGGCGCTGGAACTCATCGAACGGCGACAGGTACGGGTTGGCGTAGGACAGGTCGACGATCAAGCCGACCACCACCTGGTTGTTTTCCAGGTGATAGAGGAACGAGCCACCGGTGTTGTCCTTGGCCATTACGTCCAGCGGCCAGCCGGCGGTGTGTACCACCAGGCCCTGCTCGTGCTTGGCTGGGTCGATTTCCCAGATTTCCTTCAGGCCGATGCCGTAGTGCTGCACGTCGGCGTCGCTGTCGAGGTTGAAGCGCTTGATCAGCTGTTTGCCGATGTGGCCACGGCAGCCTTCGGCGAACAGGGTGTACTTGGCACGCAGTTCCATGCCGGGGGTGTACAGGCCGTCTTTCGGGTTGCCTTCGCGGTCGACACCCAGGTCGCCGGTGACGATGCCACGGACCACGCCGTTTGCATCGAACAGCGCTTCCTGGGCGGCGAAGCCCGGGTAGATTTCCACGCCCAGGTTCTCGGCCTGCTGGGCCAGCCAGCGGCACAGGTTGCCCAGGGAGATGATGTAGTTGCCCTGGTTGTGCATGGTTTTGGGCACGAACAGGTCTGGCACCTTGGTCGAGCTGCCGGCATCCTTGAGCACATAGATGTCGTCGCGCTTCACCTCGGTGTTCAGTGGCGCGCCGAGTTCCTTCCAGTCGGGGAACAGTTCGTTCAGGGCGCGCGGCTCGAACACCGCGCCGGAGAGGATGTGGGCGCCGACTTCAGAGCCTTTTTCCACCACGCAGACGCTGATTTCGCTACCGGCTTCGGCGGCCTTCTGCTTCAGGCGGCAGGCGGCGGACAGGCCCGCGGGGCCTGCGCCGACGATGACCACGTCGAATTCCATGTATTCGCGTTCCACAGGTTCTCTCCTACTCATCAAGGCTCGTGCTGTTGCTTTGTCTTATGGGTGCTTGCGTGCGGTGGCGCTTCACTGGCGCGAAACTGTAGCGACGCAATGGGACGGACTACACCGTTTTGTCTTGGCGCGCATTATATCTACACCACTGGACGGGTCCAATACAAACGTTTGTTTGAATTTGCCAAAGCCCCGTAAAATCAAAGGAGCGCGGCTGGAGGGTGACCGATTTGCCGTATTGACCGGATTGGGTGTTACGGTCAAGATACGAGCGGTTTTACGTTCGCCGTAGGCTTGCAGCCGGGCGCAGGTACACCTCTAAAGACCAGGTGTGGAGCAGGGTTTTGCGGCTTTTGGTCGGTTTGTAGTGGAGTTTACACGCCACGACAGGAAATGACCCGTGGGTTATTGCCGCAACGGTCTGATAAGGACTGTTCGGTCACCATGAAGTTTGCCCCTCCCGGTACGTTTTTAGAGGTGCCCTTGTACCCACGCGCATCGCCGGGCTCTGCCCCAGGCGACTATCTATTCACCGGAGAGTAACGAGGAATCCATGAAGGTTCTTGTAGCTGTCAAACGAGTGGTCGACTACAACGTCAAGGTTCGCGTCAAGGCGGACAACTCCGGCGTCGACCTTGCAAACGTCAAGATGTCCATGAACCCCTTCTGCGAAATCGCCGTCGAAGAAGCCGTGCGCCTGAAGGAAAAAGGCGTGGCGAGCGAGATCGTCGTCGTTTCCGTTGGCCCGACCACTGCCCAGGAGCAGCTGCGTACCGCCCTGGCCCTGGGTGCCGACCGCGCCATTCTGGTCGAAGCCGCTGACGAGCTGAACTCCCTGGCCGTGGCCAAGGCGTTGAAAGCCGTTGTCGACAAGGAGCAGCCGCAGCTGGTGATCCTTGGCAAGCAGGCCATCGACAGTGACAACAACCAGACCGGCCAGATGCTGGCTGCGCTGACCGGCTACGCCCAGGGCACCTTCGCCTCCAAGGTGGAAGTGGCGGGCGACAAGCTCAATGTCACCCGTGAAATCGATGGCGGCCTGCAGACTGTTTCGTTGAACCTGCCGGCTATCGTCACCACCGACCTGCGCCTGAACGAGCCACGCTATGCGTCGCTGCCGAACATCATGAAGGCCAAGAAGAAGCCGCTGGAAACCGTTACGCCAGACGCGCTGGGCGTTTCCCTCGCCTCCACCAACAAGACCCTGAAGGTTGAAGCCCCGGCTGCCCGCAGCGCTGGCATCAAGGTCAAATCGGTGGCCGAACTGGTCGAGAAGCTGAAGAACGAAGCGAAGGTAATCTAAATGACTATCCTGGTTGTCGCTGAATACGAAGCCGGTGCCGTAGCCCCGGCCACCCTGAACACTGTCGCCGCAGCCGCCAAGATCGGTGGTGATGTGCACGTGCTGGTCGCCGGCCAGAACGTCGGTGGCGTTGCTGAATCTGCCGCCAAGATCGCCGGCGTGGCCAAGGTGCTGGTGGCTGACAACGCCGCCTACGCCCACGTTCTCCCAGAGAACGTCGCGCCGCTGATCGTCGAGCTGGCCAAGGGTTACAGCCACGTGCTGGCCCCGGCCACCACCAACGGCAAGAACATCCTGCCGCGCGTTGCCGCGCTGCTGGACGTCGACCAGATCTCCGAGATCATCTCGGTCGAGTCCGCCGATACCTTCAAGCGCCCGATCTACGCCGGTAACGCCATTGCTACCGTGCAATCGAGCGCTGCGGTCAAGGTCATCACCGTGCGTACCACCGGCTTCGATGCCGTGGCCGCCGAAGGTGGTTCGGCTGCCGTGGAAGCCATCGGTGCCGCGCACAACGCCGGTATCTCGGCCTTCGTTGGCGAAGAGCTGGCCAAGTCCGACCGCCCAGAGCTGACCGCTGCCAAGATCGTCGTTTCCGGCGGCCGCGGCATGGGCAACGGTGACAACTTCAAGCACCTGTACAGCCTGGCCGACAAGCTCGGCGCTGCCGTGGGTGCCTCGCGCGCCGCGGTGGACGCAGGCTTCGTGCCGAACGACATGCAGGTCGGCCAGACCGGCAAGATCGTTGCGCCACAGCTGTACATCGCCGTCGGTATCTCCGGCGCGATCCAGCACCTGGCGGGCATGAAGGACTCCAAGGTGATCGTCGCGATCAACAAGGACGAAGAAGCACCGATCTTCCAGGTGGCCGACTACGGCCTGGTGGCTGACCTGTTCGAGGCGGTGCCGGAGCTGGAAAAGCTGGTCTGATCCGGCGGCTTCACTTATAAAGAAGCCCGGCCCTTGCAAGGGGGCCGGGTTTTTTTTGCCTGTTTGTAGGGCGCCGTTTTGCGCCGCATCGCGAGCTGCGCTCGCTCCTACAGGGGGCACGTCAACCGGTAGGAGCGAGCAAAGCTCGCGATGCGCCGCAGCGCGGCGCTGCTAAGGAGTAAAAGGATGGTCAAGGTACTGGCATGCATGGCAGCGCTGCTGTCGCCCCTCGCCGTGGCAGCGGGTAAATGCGAGCGCCTGGTCGCCACTGGCAGCCCGGATGCCCCGCCGTATTCCTGGCAAGACCCGCAAGACCCCGCACACCTGATCGGCGCCAACGTCGACCTGCTGCGCCAGGTGGCTGGCGAGCTGGGCCTGAAGGTGGAAGTGCTCAATGCCGGCCGCCGTGACCAGGCGCTGGAAGAGGTGCGCAGCGGGCGCATGGACGTGCTGCTCGACACACCGCTGTTGGTGGAGCAACTGACCGCGCTGGACTACATCCACCCAGCCCTGCAACTCAACGAATACCTGGTGTGGACGCGCCATGACGCAACCCTGGCGTTCGAAGGCCCGGCCGACCTGGCCAAGTACCAGGGCAGCCTGTCGGAAAAGGCCCGCCTGACCCCAGCCTTCAGCGCGTTCACCAAGGCACAGCTCAAGCTGGTGCCGGCACAGAACCTGACCCAGGCATTCCAGAAGCTGGTGCTGGGCCAGGTCGACTACGTGCTCGCTGGCCGTTACTCAGGCATGGCCATGGCCCAGAGCCTGGGCATGAGCAACCACCTGATCGCCCGGGGCTTGCCCGTTGATCGCCCGGGGCTGTACCTGGCGCTGTCACACAATTCGGCCTGCAATGATGCGTGGTTGCGTGGGCAACTGGCGAAAAAGCTGACAGAATTGCCGATCTCCGGTGCGTCTGAAGCCGTGCTGCAACGTAACGTCGAGCGCTGGAAGGCGCAGATGCAGGTGCAGGCAGGCGCCCCCAAACAGTAGGAAGAGTGCGTGAGAACCCAATCACTGATCCTTGCCGTGGCCATGCTCGGCCTGGCCGGCTGCGCCAATGACCCGGCGCCCAATGAACAGATGCGTATTTCCGAGCAGGCGCTGGAACAGGCCAAGGCGGTGGGTGCCACCGACCAGGTCGAAGCGCTCAAGCTGGCCGAAGACAAGTTCGCTCGGGCCAAGACCAACATGCTCACTGAGGATTACCGCGATGCGCGCATGCGCGCCGAGCAGGCCGAGCTGGACGCACGCCTGGCCGAGGCGCAGGTGCTGAACCAGAAAAGCGAAGAGCAGTTACAGGTGTTGCAGTCGCGGGTCAAGCGCCTGCACAAGCAACTGGAGGTGCAGCCATGAAGTGCTTCAAGCCCATGACTGCGTTGGCCGTGCTGGTGTTGGCGGCAGGTTTGCAAGGTTGCGCCAGCCAGCGCAGTTCGCAGGCGCTGGATGATGCGACCGCGGCCTTCCAGAAGGTCAAGGACGACGCCGATGTGCTGCGCAGCGCGCCGCGCGATGTGATTCGCGCCGGTGAATCGCTGTCGCGGGCCGAGCGCTTGTCTGGCTACATTGGCAGCGGCACCGACGTGCGCCATTACGCCTACCTGAGCCAGCGCTACAGCGAAATTGCCCGCGAGCATGCCAAGCTGGCGCTGAACCAGGAGCGTCAGGCCAAGCTCGACCTGGAGCGCCAGCGCCTTCAGCTGGCCCTGCGTGAGGCCAAGCTTGCCAGCGTGCAGCAGCAAGGCAAGTGGGTGGAAAGCCAGATTGCCGCGCTGGCCTCGGAGCAGGCCGACCGTGGCCTGGTGATGACCCTGAGCGATGTGCTGTTCGACACCGGCAGCGCCGACCTGAAGAACTCGGCCAGCCGCACGGTGCTCAAGCTGGTGCAGTTCCTGCAGCTCAATCCGCGCCGCGTGGTGCGCATCGAGGGCTATACCGACAGCACCGGCGCGCCTGAAGACAACCTGGCGCTGTCGCGCGACCGCGCCCAGTCGGTGGCCGACATGCTGGTCGACCTGGGCGTAGATGAAAAGCGCCTGCAGGTCGAGGGTTATGGCGACCAGTACCCGATCGAGGCCAATGCTTCGGAGCGGGGCAGGGCGCAGAATCGCCGGGTCGAGATCGTCTTTTCCGATGACAAGGGCAAGCTTGCGCCGGCGCGCTGATCGAGGGCCGAGCGGGGCCGCTGTGCGGCCCATTCGCGGGGCAAGCCCGCTCCTACAGGGACCCAAGGGCGGTGTAATAGGCTTAATGTTTTAGACAGGTGTCACACAACTGTATTGGTGACTATCCTGCCATCTGTCCCAGTACACTTTGCAACTGTTACGGTATGCTCTACCGTCAGTGTGTCACACAAGAATAACGAGCCCGCCCGCGCGTCGAGATACCGCCATGACCAACCTGCTGCTGTACCAGCGCATCGCCCAGCAACTGGCCGATGACATCCGTCGTGGTGTCTACCAGCCAGGCGAGCGCGTACCCTCCGTGCGCAAGATGAGCGCCCAGCTCAATGTTAGCCATGCCACGGTGTTGCAGGCCTATGCCAACCTCGAAGACCAGGGCCTGATTCGCGCCCGGCCGCAGTCGGGCTACTACGTTCACCAGACCCCGGCCCTGACCGCGCAAACCCCGGATATCGCCCGGGTCGAACGCCCTGGCCTGGTCACCCGGGCCAGCATCATCCAGCAGGTGCTGACCGAAGCCCGCCGCGACGGCGTGTTCCCCTTCGGCGCCGCGGTGCCCCATGTCGACTACCTGCCGGTGCGTGCCCTGCACCAGCAGATCGCCAAGGTGACCCGCTTCCACAGCCCGCGTGCGTTCAGCTACATGTTCAGCCCCGGGTTCGAGCCGCTGCGCCGGCAGATCGCCATTCGCATGCGCGATGCCGGCGTGCTGGTGGACCCGCGTGAGGTCATCGTCACCCATGGTTGCGTCGACGCCCTGCAGATGTCA
Organism: Pantoea sp. Ap-967; assembly: GCF_011752565.1. Lineage (GTDB taxonomy): Bacteria > Pseudomonadota > Gammaproteobacteria > Pseudomonadales > Pseudomonadaceae > Aquipseudomonas. The sequence goes on along the minus strand of NZ_VWXK01000042.1, from coordinate 15,752 downwards.
CTGCGGGTGCTGACCCGCCCGGGCGACCTGATCGCCGCAGAGTCGCCCACCTACTACGGCTTGTTGCAGTTGGCCGACCTGCTGGGCCTGAAGGTCATCGAAATCCCCAGCGACCCGTCCACCGGCATCAGCCTCGAAGCGCTGCAGTTGGCCGCCAACCAGTGGTCGATCAAGGCCCTGGTGCTGACCTCGCGCCTGAGCAACCCCCTGGGCGGCACCATTCCCGAAGAGCGCCAGAAGCAATTGCTGCGCCTGGCCTCGGACTTCGATATCCAGATCGTCGAGGATGATATCTACGGCGAGCTGATGTTCGAGCAGGGCAAGACCCGGGCGCTCAAGGCCTTCGATCGGCTGGACCGGGTAATCTACTGTTCGAGCTTCTCCAAAACCCTGTCCCCCGGCGTGCGCGTAGGCTGGATGGTGGCAGGGCGCTACCAGGAGGAGATCCAGCGGCTGCAGACCTTCACCACCCATTCGGCCTGCAGCGTCACCCAGATGGGGGTAGCGGCGTACCTGGAAAACGGTGGCTACGACCGCCACCTGCGCTACATCCGCCAGGAGTACCGCAAGAACCTCAGTGCCTACCAGCTGGCGGTTCAGCAACATTTCCCGGAAGGCACGCAGATGACCCGGCCTACAGGGGGCTTCATTCTCTGGGTGAGCCTGCCAGGGCGGGTCAACACCCAAGAGCTGCATGTGCGTGCGCTGGAGCAGGGGATCAGCATTGCCCCGGGGCTGATCTTCAGCAATACCGAGCAATTCAACCACTGCATCCGGCTCAATTGCGGCATTCCGTGGAACAAGGAAGCCGAACGCGCGGTGATTACCTTGGGGCTGCTGGCGCAACAGTTGTGCCGCGAGCCACAACCCACACTTTTGTAAGGCTTGCCAGCGGCGGGCGGAACAGCGAGCATACGCACTTTCACAACCTGCCTTTTCTGGTGTTCATGAGCCTGTTGCGTCGTTTTTCCCTGGTGTTTTGCCTTGCCGCCTTCTGCGGGCCTTGCCTCGTGGTGCAGGCTGCGCAGCCGCCTGCACCGGCCAAGGCGGAGCAGCCCAAGGCGGCGCACAAGCCCGTGGCCAAGCCAGCGGCCCGGCAGCCGGCCAAGGCGAGCAAGCCAAAGGCCAAGGCCAAGCCCGTGCGCAAGCCGGTCAGCAAGGCGGTGGCGCAGCCGTTGCCCAAGGCCAAGCTGGACCTGAGCCTGCCCACCGAGATGGTCAAGAACCTGCAGCCCGAGGTGGGTGATGCTACCCTGCGGCGCAAACCTTTGCTGCCCGCCATGTTCACGGCCAAGCCGGAATCCGATGACAGCCCGTTCCAGCTCAATGGCCGGTTGATCAGCAATGAAATGCAGCTGCAACTGCGCAACGATGCCCGCCGGGAAGTAGACGGTGCGGCCATCGAATTTCAGTTTCGCAACTAGCCCTGCGCAACTGACTGCCGGGTCACGGCAGTTTTCATCGGGCCAGCAATTTCAAACGTGTGTTTGAGCGGTTACTATCCAGGGACGTTCGTCCCGTTTTGCTTCTGGGAGTACTGAAAGCCATGAATTGCCGTGAGGGCTGCGGTGCCTGCTGCATTGCCCCGTCCATCAGTTCCGCGATGCCGCGCATGCCCCAGGGCAAGCCGGCGGGCGAGCGCTGCCTGCACCTGACCCTCGACAACCTCTGCGACCTGTTTGGCAAGCCCGAGCGGCCGGCGGTGTGTGGGGGGTTCAAGGCGGACATCGAGGTCTGCGGCAATGACCGCGACGAGGCAATCAGGATTCTGGGCTGGTGGGAGCAGATGACGGCGGCGTGACAGGTTGGATCTTCGACAACAAGGAACAAGACGATGAGATCGATCAAGCGTATTGCACTGCTGTGTGGCCTGGGCGTGGTATTGGCGCCCAGTGCCTGGGCCGAGAACTGGCAGGTGGCCAAGGACGAGGAGGGCATCAAGGTGTCCCTCAGTGAAGTGGCAGGCTCCAAGTACAAGGCCTACCGTGGCGTGACCCTGATCAAGGCGCCGCTGGCCAAGGTGCAGGCGCTGCAGGAGGATGTGGCCGGGGCGTGTGCCTGGATTCACGAGTGCAAGGCGCAGAAGTTGCTCAAGCACGAGGGTGACCAGAGCTGGACCTACACCCAGTTCAATACCCCGTGGCCGGTAACGGCGCGCGATTCGGTGCTGCACATCACCACGGTCAAGGGCGCTGACGGCAGCCTGACCCGCAACCTGGTCGAAGAGCCGACCTATATCCCGGAAGAGAAGGGCTTCGTGCGGGTGGCCAAGGTAGAGGGCTTCTGGAAACTGGTGCCCAAGGGCGACAGCACCGAGGTGACCTACCAGGTGCACACCGAGCCTGGGGGCAGTGTGCCGGCCATGGTGGCCAACAAGTTCGTGGTGGATGCGCCGTTCAATACCCTGAAGGGGTTGCGTGAGCGCGCCGAGAAGAATTGATAGGCGTGTGATGGGCGCCTGGCGGTGCATCGCGAGCTACGCTCGCTCCTATCGAGGTACACAACCCTTGCTGTAGGAGCGAGCGTAGCTCGCGAAGCGTCGCCAGGCGCAAAAAAAGGCTGCCCGAGGGCAGCCTTTTTGCGTTCGGCGTGAAACCGCTTACTTGCGGTCTTTCAGCTCGACGATGTCGCGCTGCAGTTCGCCGGTGTACAGCTGGCGAGGGCGGCCGATCTTGTACGGGCTGGAGAGCATTTCCTTCCAGTGCGAGATCCAGCCCACGGTACGTGCCAGGGCGAAGATCACGGTGAACATGCTGGTTGGAATGCCGATCGCCTTCAGGATGATGCCCGAGTAGAAGTCGACGTTCGGGTACAGCGAGCGCTCGATGAAGTACGGGTCGGTCAGGGCGATCTCTTCCAGGCGCATGGCCAGTTCCAGCTGCGGATCGTTCTTGATGCCCAGCTCGCCCAGCACTTCGTCGCAGGTCTTCTTCATCACCGTGGCGCGCGGATCGCGGTTCTTGTAGACGCGGTGACCGAAGCCCATCAGCTTGAACGGATCGTTCTTGTCCTTGGCCTTGGCGATGAACTTGTCGATGTTCGAGACATCGCCGATTTCATCGAGCATGGTCAGGACGGCCTCGTTCGCACCGCCGTGGGCAGGGCCCCACAGTGCGGCGATACCAGCGGCGATACAGGCGAACGGGTTGGCACCCGAAGAACCGGCCAGGCGCACGGTGGAGGTGGAGGCGTTCTGCTCGTGGTCGGCGTGGAGGATGAAGATCCGGTCCATCGCCTTGGCCAGCACCGGGCTGATCGGTTTGATCTCGCACGGGGTGTTGAACATCATGTGCAGGAAGTTTTCCGCGTACGACAGGTCGTTGCGCGGGTACATCATCGGCTGGCCCATGGAGTACTTGTAAACCATCGCGGCCAGGGTCGGCATCTTGGCGACCAGGCGCACCGCGGAAATTTCGCGGTGTTGCGGGTTATTGATGTCCAGGGAGTCGTGGTAGAACGCCGACAGGGCGCCGACCACGCCGCACATCACCGCCATCGGGTGAGCGTCGCGGCGGAAACCGTTGAAGAACGACTTCAGCTGCTCGTGAACCATGGTGTGGTTCTTCACGGTGCTGACGAACTGGGCCTTCTGCTCGGCGTTCGGCAGTTCGCCGTTGAGCAGCAGGTAGCAGGTTTCCAGGTAGTCGGACTTCTCGGCGAGCTGTTCGATCGGGTAGCCGCGGTGCAGCAGCACGCCCTTGTCGCCATCGATGTAGGTGATCTTCGACTCGCACGAGGCGGTCGCCATGAAACCAGGGTCGAAGGTGAAGTGACCAGTGGCCCCCAACCCGCGGACGTCGATTACATCAGGACCAACGGTGCCGGTTAAAATGGGCAGCTCGACGGGGGCAGCGCCCTCGATGACCAACTGCGCTTTTTTGTCAGCCATGTGGCCTCCTATTAATGCTTGAAATCATCAGACAGCCCCCCACGCAGGGCCCGCACCACTATAGAGAAGTAAATTCGAATGTCAATTTGCCTAAAGGCTGCTTGAAAGCCCCCCTGAAGCCTGATTTTTCTGGGAATTCTCGCCCATTTACGCCTTTTGCTCGCTAAAGGCAATGCGCTATTTGGGCTACCCCGTCACGTTGTCATAAGCAGCCTAACTGTCTATACTCGGCACCCGACTCCCAGGGGCTTGCAAGCCCGAACTGCTGGGTGTCGCCGTTCCCTGGGTGGTGGGTACCTGACCAGTACACTTACCAACAACTTTGCCCTGATTCGCTAGGGGCTCTTCAGTGTGAAAAAAGCCGTGAAAAGCCAACGACCTGTAAACCTAGACCTAAGGACCATCAAACTCCCCATTACCGGCGTAACGTCATTCCTCCACCGTGTATCCGGCATCATTCTCTTCCTCGGCCTGGCTATCATGCTTTACGCATTGAGCAAGTCCCTGGGTTCGGAGGAAGGTTACGGTGAGGTGAAGGCGTGCTTGACCAGCCCCCTGGCCAAGTTCGTTGCGTGGGCTCTGCTGTCTGCCCTGCTGTATCACCTGGTCGCTGGCGTGCGCCACCTGATCATGGACATGGGCATCGGCGAGACGCTGGAAGGCGGAAGACTGGGCTCGAAAATCATCATCGCTGTTTCCGTTGTGGTTATCGTGCTGGCAGGAGTTTGGATATGGTAACTAACGTCACGAACCTTTCGCGTTCGGGCCTCTATGACTGGATGGCGCAACGCGTCTCTGCGGTCGTTCTCGCGGCTTACTTCATTTTCCTGATCGGCTACCTCGCCGTTCACCCAGGTATCGACTATGCCCAGTGGCACGGTCTGTTCTCCCACAACGCGATGCGAATCTTCAGCTTGCTGGCCCTGGTTGCCCTGGGCGCCCACGCCTGGGTCGGCATGTGGACCATTGCTACCGACTACCTGACGCCAATGGCGCTGGGCAAGTCGGCAACTGCGATTCGTTTCCTGTTCCAGGCGGTATGCGGCGTTGCGATGTTCGCTTACTTCGTCTGGGGTGTGCAGATTCTCTGGGGTATCTGATCCATGGCTAGCATTCCAACCATTTCCTTCGACGCCATCATCATCGGTGGCGGCGGCGCCGGCATGCGCGCTGCGCTGCAGCTGGCACAAGGCGGTCACAAGACTGCCGTGGTCACCAAGGTGTTCCCGACCCGTTCGCACACCGTATCGGCCCAGGGTGGCATCACCTGCGCCATCGCTTCGGCCGACCCGAACGACGACTGGCGCTGGCACATGTACGATACCGTCAAGGGTTCCGACTACATCGGTGACCAGGACGCTATCGAATACATGTGTCAGGAAGGCCCGGCTGCGGTCTTCGAGCTGGACCACATGGGCCTGCCGTTCTCGCGTACCGAAACCGGTCGTATCTACCAGCGTCCGTTCGGCGGCCAGTCCAAGGACTTCGGTAAAGGTGGCCAGGCCGCCCGTACCTGCGCCGCTTCCGACCGTACCGGTCACGCGCTGCTGCACACCCTGTACCAGGGCAACCTGAAAGCCGGCACCACCTTCCTCAACGAATACTATGCCGTTGACCTGGTGAAGAACCAGGACGGCGCATTCGTAGGTGTGATCGCGATCTGCATCGAAACCGGCGAAACCCTGTACATCAAGTCCAAGGCCACCGTACTGGCCACGGGCGGTGCCGGCCGTATCTACGCCTCCACCACCAACGCCCTGATCAACACCGGTGACGGTATCGGCATGGCCCTGCGTGCAGGCGTGCCGGTGCAAGACATCGAGATGTGGCAGTTCCACCCAACCGGCATCGCCGGCGCCGGCGTACTGGTTACCGAAGGCTGCCGCGGTGAAGGTGGTTACCTGATCAACGCCCACGGCGAGCGCTTCATGGAGCGTTACGCGCCGAACGCGAAAGACCTGGCCGGCCGCGACGTGGTTGCCCGTTCCATGGTCAAGGAAATCATCGCTGGCAACGGCGTGGGCCCGAACAAGGACCACGTACTGCTGAAGCTGGACCACCTGGGCGAGGAAGTGCTGCACAGCCGCCTGCCAGGTATCTGCGAACTGTCCAAGACCTTCGCCCACGTCGACCCAGTGGTCGCGCCGGTGCCGGTCGTTCCAACCTGCCACTACATGATGGGCGGCGTTGCCACCAACATCCACGGCCAGGCCATCACCATGGACGCCGAAGGCAACGACCACATCATCCCAGGCCTGTTCGCCGTAGGTGAAGTGGCGTGCGTATCGGTTCACGGTGCCAACCGCCTGGGCGGCAACTCGCTGCTCGACCTGGTGGTGTTCGGCCGTGCTGCCGGCCTGCACCTGGAGAAGGCGCTGTCCGAAGGCGTGGAATACCGCGACGCCAGCGACACCGACGTCGATGTTGCCCTGAACCGCCTGAACAAGCTCAACGAGCGCACTTCCGGCGAAGACGTTGCCAGCCTCAAGCGTGAGCTGCAAAGCTGCATGCAGAACTACTTCGGTGTATTCCGTACTGGCGAATACATGCAGAAGGGTATCGAGCAACTGGCCGGCCTGCGTGACCGCATCGCCAACGTCAAGATCAACGACAAGTCCCAGGCCTTCAACACCGCGCGTATCGAAGCGCTGGAGCTGCAGAACCTGCTGGAAGTCGCCGAAGCTACCGCCATCGCGGCCGAAGCCCGTAAAGAGTCCCGCGGCGCCCACGCCCGTGAAGACTTCGAAGACCGTGACGACGAAAACTGGCTGTGCCACACCCTGTACTACCCGGGTGAGAAGCGCGTTGCCAAGCGCGGCGTCAACTTTGCGCCGAAGACAGTTCCTGCCTTCGAACCAAAAGTCCGGACTTACTAAGGGTGGCTGCTATGTTGAAAGTCGAAGTTTATCGTTACAACCCGGACACCGATTCGGCCCCCAAAATGGAGTCGTTCGACGTCGATACCGGCGGCAAGGACCTGATGGTGCTGGATGTATTGGCACTGATCAAGGAAAAGGACGAAGGTTTCTCGTACCGTCGCTCCTGCCGTGAAGGCGTTTGCGGTTCCGACGGCATGAACATGAACGGCAAGAACGGCCTGGCCTGCATCACCCCGCTGTCGGGTGTGGTGAAGAAGGGCAAGCTGGTGCTGCGTCCGCTGCCAGGCCTGCCGGTCATTCGTGACCTGGTGGTCGACATGAGCATCTTCTACAAGCAGTACGAGAAGGTGAAGCCATTCCTGCAGAACGACACCCCGGCCCCGGCCATCGAGCGCCTGCAATCGCCGGAAGACCGTGACAAGCTGGACGGCCTGTACGAGTGCATCCTGTGCGCCTGCTGCTCGACGTCCTGCCCATCGTTCTGGTGGAACCCTGACAAGTTCCTGGGCCCAGCGGCCCTGCTGCAGGCCTATCGCTTCCTGGCCGACAGCCGTGACACCAAGACCCAGGAGCGCCTGGCGTCCCTGGATGACCCGTTCAGCGTATTCCGCTGCCGCGGGATCATGAACTGCGTCAACGTTTGCCCGAAGGGTCTGAACCCAACCAAGGCAATCGGTCACGTACGTAACATGCTGCTGCAAAGCGGCACCTGATACAAAGTGTTGTACCTGCAGTAAGCCGAGGTGCGGGTGGTGAGCCCGCACTGAGGTAAAACCTGGGCAAGGGCCCACAAAGCCCGCGCTCGATACCTATGAAGATATGAGACCAGCAGGGGCTTTCCGGGCTGGTACCCGGAAAATCAGCAGGATCCAAGTGGCGTGGTTCAGTCGCTTTATTCGGACTTTTCCAGGTTTGCTGTGGCTCTCGCCGATCAGTCCCCTAACCGAGGGTGACCAAGCATGCAAGAAAGCGTGATGCAGCGCATGTGGGAAAGCGCCCACCTTTCAGGTGGTAACGCTGCATATGTGGAAGAGCTCTACGAGCTCTACCTGCACGACCCTAACGCTGTGCCAGAAGAGTGGCGCACTTACTTCCAGAAGTTGCCCGCCGACGGCAGCACCGCTACCGATGTATCGCACTCGACGATCCGCGACCATTTCGTATTGCTGGCAAAGAACCAGCGCCGCGCCCAACCGGTGTCCGCCGGGAGCGTGAGCACAGAACACGAGAAGAAGCAGGTTGAAGTTCTGCGACTGATCCAGGCCTATCGTATGCGCGGCCATCAGGCTGCCAAGCTCGACCCGTTGGGGTTGTGGCAGCGACCTGCGCCTGTAGACCTGTCGATCAATCACTACGGCTTGACCAATGCCGATCTTGATACGACCTTCCGTGCCGGCGACCTGTTCATCGGCAAAGAGGAGGCGAGCCTACGCGAGATCGTAGAGGCACTCCAGAAGACATATTGTCGCACCATTGGTGCCGAGTTCACCCACATCGTCGATTCCGAGCAGCGCAGCTGGTTCCAGCAGCGTCTGGAGAGCGTGCGTGGCCGTCCGGAATTCTCCGTCGACGTGCAGGCTCACCTGCTTGAGCGCGTGACCGCCGGTGAAGGCCTGGAAAAATACCTGGGCACCAAGTACCCGGGCACCAAGCGCTTCGGCCTGGAAGGTGGCGAAAGCCTGATCCCGATGCTGGACGAAATGATCCAGCGCTCGGGCTCCTACGGCACCAAGGAAGTCGTGATCGGCATGGCCCACCGTGGCCGCCTGAACGTGCTCGTCAACACCTTCGGCAAGAGCCCGCGCGAGCTGTTCGACGAGTTCGAAGGCAAGAAGATGAACGAGCTGGGCTCCGGTGACGTGAAGTATCACCAGGGCTTCTCCTCCAACGTGATGACCTCCGGTGGCGAAGTTCACCTGGCCATGGCATTCAACCCCTCCCACCTGGAAATCGTCTCGCCAGTGGTGGAAGGCTCGGTTCGTGCCCGCCAGGACCGTCGCAACGACACCGTTGGCGACAAGGTGCTGCCGATCTCGATCCACGGCGACGCAGCCTTCGCCGGCCAGGGCGTGGTCATGGAAACCTTCCAGATGTCGCAGACCCGCGGTTTCAAGACCGGCGGCACCGTGCACATCGTGATCAACAACCAGGTCGGTTTCACCATCAGCAACCCGCTGGACTCGCGCTCCACCGAGTACGCCACCGACGTTGCCAAGATGATTCAGGCGCCGATCCTGCACGTCAACGGCGACGACCCGGAAGCCGTGCTGTTCGTGACCCAGCTGGCCGTCGACTACCGCATGCAGTTCAAGCGTGACGTGGTCATCGACCTGGTCTGCTACCGTCGCCGCGGCCACAACGAGGCCGACGAGCCGAACGGCACCCAGCCGCTGATGTACCAGCAGATCACCAAGCAGCGCACTACCCGCGAGCTGTACGCCGAGTCGCTGATCCAGGCTGGCCGCATCGATGCCGAGCGCGCCCAGGCCAAGATCGACGAGTACCGCAACGCGTTGGACAACGGCCTGCACGTGGTGAAAAGCCTGGTCAAGGAGCCGAACCGCGAGCTGTTCGTCGACTGGCGTCCGTACCTGGGCCATGCCTGGACCGCGCGTCACGACACCCGCTTCGACCTCAAGACCCTGCAAGACCTGTCGGCCAAGCTGCTGGAGCTGCCGGAAGGCTTCGTCGTTCAGCGCCAGGTCGCGAAGATCTACGAAGATCGCCAGAAGATGCAAGCCGGTGGCTTGCCGATCAACTGGGGTTATGCAGAAACCATGGCCTACGCCACCCTGCAGTTCGAAGGTCACCCGATCCGCATGACCGGCCAGGACATCGGCCGTGGCACCTTCTCGCACCGTCACGCGGTGCTGCACAACCAGAAGGACGCCAGCACCTACGTACCGCTGAAGAACCTGTTCCCGGGCCAGCCGAAGTTCGAACTGTACGACTCCTTCCTTTCGGAAGAAGCGGTACTGGCCTTCGAATACGGCTACTCCACCACCACGCCGAACGCGCTGGTGATCTGGGAAGCCCAGTTCGGCGACTTCGCCAACGGTGCGCAAGTGGTGATCGACCAGTTCATCACCAGCGGCGAGCACAAGTGGGGCCGCCTGTGCGGTCTGACCATGCTGCTGCCACACGGCTATGAAGGGCAGGGGCCGGAGCACTCCTCCGCGCGCCTGGAGCGTTACCTGCAGCTGTGCGCCGAGCACAACATCCAGGTCTGCGTACCGACCACCCCGGCACAGATCTACCACCTGCTGCGTCGTCAGGTCATTCGTCCGCTGCGCAAGCCGCTGATCGTGCTGACGCCCAAGTCGCTGCTGCGCCACAAGCTGGCCATCTCGACCCTGGAAGACCTGGCAGAAGGCTCGTTCCAGACCGTGATCCCGGAAATCGACGCGATCGATCCGGCCAAGGTCGAGCGCCTGGTCCTGTGCAGCGGCAAGGTCTACTACGACCTGCTGGAAAAACGCCGTGCCGAAGGCCGCGAAGACATCGCGATCCTGCGTCTGGAGCAGCTGTACCCGTTCCCGGAAGACGACCTGGTCGAAATCCTGGCGCAATACAGCAACCTCAAGCACGCCGTATGGTGCCAGGAAGAACCGATGAACCAGGGCGCCTGGTACAGCAGCCAGCACCACATGCGCCGTATCCTGGGCCGCCACAACAAGGCGCTGGTCCTGGAATACGCCGGCCGCGACGCATCTGCCGCGCCCGCTTGTGGTTACGCTTCGAAGCACGCCGAACAGCAGGAAAAACTGCTGCAAGACGCCTTCACTGTCTAACGCCTTCGCGCACCTGAAACCGAATTTAAGGAAACACAGATAATGGCTATCGAGATCAAAGCCCCAACCTTCCCGGAATCGGTTGCCGACGGCACCGTTGCCACCTGGCACAAGCAGCCGGGCGAAGCCGTCAAGCGTGACGAGCTGATCGTCGACATCGAAACCGACAAGGTCGTCCTGGAAGTGCTGGCCACTGCCGACGGCGTGCTGGGTGCGATCGTCAAGGGCGAGGGCGACACCGTCCTGTCCGACGAAGTACTGGGCTCGATCGTTGAAGGTGGCGCTGCCGCTGCTGCCCCTGCCGCCGCACCGGCCGCTGCTGCCCCGGCTGCCGCTGCCGCCGACGCTGGCGAAGACGACCCGGTCGCTGCCCCAGCCGCACGCAAGCTGGCTGAGGAAAACGGCATCGACCTGGCCACCGTTGCCGGCACCGGCAAGGGCGGTCGCATCACCAAGGAAGACGTCGTCGCTGCCGTCGCCAACAAGAAGTCGGCGCCTGCACCGGTTGCCAAGCCTGCCGCTGCCGCTGCCGCTGCTGCTGCCCCAGTTGTGGTCGCCGCCGGCGACCGCACCGAGAAGCGCGTGCCGATGACCCGCCTGCGCGCCAAGATCGCCGAGCGCCTGGTCGAAGCCCAGTCGAACATGGCCATGCTGACCACCTTCAACGAAGTGGACATGACCGAAGTCATGGCCCTGCGTTCGAAGTACAAGGACCTGTTCGAGAAGACCCACAACGGCGTACGCCTGGGCTTCATGTCGTTCTTCGTCAAGGCTGCCACCGAAGCCCTGAAGCGCTTCCCGGCGGTCAACGCCTCGATCGACGGCAACGACATCGTCTACCACGGCTATGCCGACGTCGGCGTTGCCGTGTCCAGCGACCGTGGCCTGGTGGTTCCGGTTCTGCGTAACGCCGAGTCGATGAGCCTGGCTGAAATCGAGAACGGCATCGCCACCTTCGGCAAGAAGGCCCGTGACGGCAAGCTGGCCATCGAAGAGATGACCGGTGGCACCTTCACCATCACCAACGGCGGCACCTTCGGTTCGATGATGTCGACCCCGATCGTCAACCCGCCGCAGGCCGCGATCCTCGGCATGCACAACATCATCCAGCGCCCGATGGCCATCAATGGCCAAGTGGTGATTCGCCCGATGATGTACCTGGCGCTGTCGTACGATCACCGCCTGATCGATGGCAAGGAAGCGGTAACCTTCCTGGTCACCATCAAGAACCTGCTGGAAGATCCGTCTCGCCTGCTGCTGGACATCTAACCCTCTGGCTGCGTACCGTGCCGGGCCTGGCTTCGCGAGAAGCCATGCCGCGCGGTCCGCGGCTTGTAGCTTGTAGCTGATAAGGAATCTTTTATGACCCAGAAATTCGACGTAGTGGTAATTGGTGCAGGTCCTGGCGGCTATGTGGCTGCCATCAAGGCCGCACAACTTGGTCTGAAGACTGCCTGTATCGAGAAGTACACCGACGCCGAGGGCAAGCTGGCCCTGGGCGGCACCTGCCTGAACGTAGGTTGCATCCCCTCCAAGGCGCTGCTGGACAGCTCCTGGAAGTACAAGGAAGCCAAAGAGAGCTTCAACGTCCACGGCATTTCCACTGGCGAAGTGAAAATGGACGTGGCCGCGATGGTTGGCCGCAAGGCTGGCATCGTCAAGAACCTGACCGGTGGCGTTGCCACCCTGTTCAAGGCCAACGGCGTGACCTCGATCCAGGGCCACGGCAAGCTGCTGGCTGGCAAGAAAGTCGAAGTCACCAAGGCTGACGGCACCACCGAAGTCATCGAAGCCGAGAACGTGATCCTGGCTTCCGGCTCGCGCCCAATCGACATTCCGCCGGCTCCGGTCGACCAGAACGTCATCGTCGACTCCACTGGCGCCCTGGAATTCCAATCGGTACCCAAGCGCCTGGGCGTGATCGGCGCTGGCGTGATCGGCCTGGAACTGGGCTCGGTATGGGCTCGCCTGGGTGCTGAAGTCACCGTCCTGGAAGCCCTGGACACCTTCCTGATGGCTGCCGACACCGCGGTGTCGAAAGAAGCCCAGAAGACCCTGACCAAGCAAGGCCTGGACATCAAGCTGGGCGCGCGCGTCACGGGCTCGAAAGTCAACGGCAACGAAGTCGAAGTGACCTACACCAACGCCGAAGGCGAGCAGAAGATCACCTTCGACAAGCTGATCGTCGCGGTTGGCCGTCGCCCGGTGACCACCGACCTGCTGGCTGCCGACAGCGGCGTGAACATCGACGAACGTGGCTACATCTTCGTTGATGACTACTGCGCCACCAGCGTGCCGGGCGTGTACGCCATCGGCGACGTGGTACGCGGCATGATGCTGGCCCACAAGGCCTCGGAAGAGGGCATTATGGTCGTCGAGCGCATCAAGGGCCACAAGGCCCAGATGAACTACGACCTGATCCCATCGGTTATCTACACCCACCCGGAAATCGCTTGGGTCGGCAAGACCGAACAAGCCTTGAAGGCCGAGGGTGTTGAGGTTAACGTAGGCACCTTCCCGTTCGCGGCCAGCGGCCGTGCGATGGCAGCCAACGACACCGGTGGTTTCGTCAAGGTCATCGCCGACGCCAAGACCGACCGCGTCCTGGGTGTGCACGTGATTGGCCCGTCCGCTGCCGAACTGGTACAGCAGGGCGCAATCGCAATGGAATTCGGCACCAGTGCCGAGGATCTGGGCATGATGGTCTTCAGCCATCCAACCCTGTCCGAAGCGCTGCATGAAGCAGCGCTGGCAGTGAATGGCGGCGCCATTCACGTAGCCAACCGTAAGAAGCGTTAATTATAAGAAACCACGGCGGGCTGCCCGTCGTGAGTCTTGCGTGCATGACTCACCGCGGAACGTCCGCCGGACTGAACCACATGGGATAACCCGGGGTTAACGGTCACAGGTGGTGCGGCGCCAGCAATGGCGCAGCGCCGAAGCGCAGTACCTAACGAAGACGGTAAAAAGCATGAATCTTCACGAGTATCAGGGTAAGCAGCTGTTCGCTGAATACGGCCTGCCAGTTTCCAAGGGTTTCGCAGTCGATACCCCTGAGCAAGCTGCAGAAGCCTGCGACAAGATTGGCGGTTCCGAGTGGGTTGTCAAAGCCCAGGTTCACGCCGGTGGTCGCGGCAAAGCGGGCGGCGTCAAGCTGGTTCGCAGCAAGGAAGACGCCAAGGCGTTCGCTGCACAGTGGTTGGGCAAGAATCTGGTTACCTACCAGACTGATGCCAACGGTCAACCCGTCTCCAAGATTCTGGTCGAATCCTGCACTGACATCGCCAAAGAGCTGTACCTGGGCGCTGTAGTGGACCGCTCGAGCCGCCGTATCGTGTTCATGGCCTCCACCGAAGGTGGCGTGGACATCGAGAAAGTCGCTCACGAAACACCTGAGAAGATCCTCAAGGCCACCATCGACCCGCTGGTCGGCGCTCAGCCGTTCCAGGGCCGTGAGCTGGCGTTCCAGCTGGGCCTGGAAGGCAAGCAAGTTCAACAGTTCGCCAAGATCTTCGTTGGCCTGGCCAAGCTGTTCAAGGATCACGACCTGGCCCTGCTGGAAGTGAACCCGCTGGTGATCAAGGCCGATGGCGACCTGCACTGCCTCGATGCCAAGATCAACATCGACGCCAACGCCATGTACCGTCAGCCTAAGCTGAAAACCTTCCACGACCCGTCGCAGGACGACGCCCGTGAAGCCCACGCTGCCAAGTTCGAACTGAACTACGTTGCCCTGGAAGGCAACATCGGCTGCATGGTCAACGGTGCCGGCCTGGCCATGGGTACCATGGACATCGTCAACCTGCACGGCGGCAAGCCAGCCAACTTCCTCGACGTGGGCGGCGGTGCTACCAAAGAGCGCGTTACCGAAGCGTTCAAGATCATTCTGTCCGACAGCAATGTCGCGGCCGTTCTGGTTAACATCTTCGGCGGCATCGTTCGCTGCGACATGATTGCCGAAGGCATCATCGGTGCAGTGAAAGAAGTCGGCGTTAAAGTTCCGGTTGTGGTTCGCCTCGAAGGCAACAACGCCGAACTGGGCGCTAAAGTACTGGCAGAAAGCGGTTTGAACATCATTGCGGCCACCAGCCTGACCGACGCTGCTCAACAAGTTGTCAAAGCTGCGGAGGGCAAGTAATGAGCGTTCTGATCAATAAAGATACCAAAGTCATCTGCCAGGGCTTCACCGGCTCGCAGGGTACTTTCCACTCCGAACAAGCCATCGCCTACGGCACCAAGATGGTCGGCGGCGTAACCCCGGGCAAGGGTGGCACCACCCACCTGGGCCTGCCAGTGTTCAACACTGTCAAGGAAGCCGTGGAAGCTACCGGCGCTGACGCTTCGGTCATCTACGTTCCGGCTCCTTTCTGCAAGGACTCGATCCTGGAAGCGGCCTTCGGCGGCATCAAGCTGATCGTCTGCATCACCGAAGGCATTCCTACCCTGGACATGCTGGATGCCAAGGTCAAGTGCGACGAGCTGGGCGTGACCCTGATCGGCCCTAACTGCCCAGGTGTCATCACCCCGGGCGAGTGCAAGATCGGCATCATGCCAGGCCACATCCACCTGCCAGGCAAGGTCGGTATCGTTTCGCGTTCCGGCACCCTGACCTACGAAGCGGTCAAGCAGACCACCGACGCCGGCTTCGGCCAGTCGACCTGCGTGGGCATCGGTGGCGACCCGATCCCAGGCTCCAACTTCATCGACATCCTGAAGCTGTTCCAGGAAGACCCGAAGACCGAAGCGATCGTCATGATCGGTGAGATCGGCGGTTCGGCTGAAGAAGAAGCGGCAGCCTACATCAAGGCTAACGTGACCAAGCCAGTGGTTTCCTACATCGCTGGTGTTACCGCACCTGCGGGCAAGCGCATGGGCCACGCTGGCGCCATCATCTCCGGCGGCAAAGGCACTGCGGACGAGAAGTTCGCTGCGCTGCAGGACGCCGGTGTGAAGACCGTGCGTTCCCTGGCTGACATCGGTAAGGCCCTGGCCGAGCTGACTGGCTGGGAAGCCAAGAAGTAATTTAGCGACACCCCCCACGCGCACAGAGGCCACCTTCGGGTGGCCTTTGTCGTTGTGCGCCAGGCATGGCGCGTTGCGCGTTAGCGCAACCTGCTTGGCTGTGGTGGCCAAAGCAGGAGACTTGGAGGTGCAAGTCCTCTACACACCCGGCAAGGGGAAGTGTTAGCCAGA
>NZ_VWXK01000041.1 GCF_011752565.1 Pantoea sp. Ap-967 | reverse complement strand
GGAAGATCTCGCCTTCGGCCAGGCCCGACTGCTTCAGGCCCTTCATCAGGTCTTCGGTGCTGATCGCCTTGTTGCCTTCGATCTCGATGCTCGACACCGACGGGCGCTCGACCACGTTGATGATCAGCACGTTACCGTCGCGGTTGAGCTGGATGTCCTGGAAGAAGCCGGTCTTGAACAGCGAACGGGTGGAATCCACCAGCCGCCGGTCATCAGCCTGGTCGCCGACGTTCAGCGGCAGGGCGCCGAACACGCTGCCAGCGGAAACCCGCTGCAGGCCGTTGACACGAATATCGGAGATGGTGAAGGACTCGGCGTGAACTTCAGCGATCATCAGTGCGGACATGACCGCAGTTAGCAGCAGACGTTTCATGAAGTCCTTTTATTCCAACTGGCAATAAACTACCCGCCGCATGGAAACGGCCGGTTCGCAATTGAGCGAAGCTTTTATAGTCGACCCAGATCGTTGATCAGGGCGAGCAACATCACCCCTACGACCAAACTGATACCGATCTGGACCCCCCAACCTTGCACCCGATCCGACAGCGGACGACCGCGCGCCCACTCGACCAGGTAAAACAGCAAATGCCCCCCATCCAGTACCGGGATGGGCAGCAGGTTAAGAACCCCCAGGCTAATGCTCAGGTAGGCCAGGAAATTAAGGAAATCCCCCACGCCGGACTGGGCTGAAGCGCCCGCCACTTTAGCAATGGTTATCGGTCCACTCAAGTTTTTTACCGAGAGCTCCCCGAACAGCATTTTCTTCAGCGATTCAAGGGTCAGGATGCTCATGTTCCAGGTACGCGACAAGCCCTCGCCCACCGCCTCAAGCGGGCCGTAGCGCACCTCGCGAAGCATGCTGGCCGGCCACTCGCCGCCCTTCACGCCCGCGCCCAGGTAGCCACCCACGGCCTTGCCCTCGCCCTTGCGCGCCAGGGTGACGGGCACATCCAGCATCGCGCCATCGCGCTGCACGCGCAGCAGCACCTTGGCCTCGGGGCGGGCACGCACGCTGTCTACCACCTGCTGCCAGTCGCTCAGCGCGACGCCGTCGAGGGCCAGCAGGGTATCGCCAGTCTTCAGACCAGCGGCAGCGGCCGGCCCCTTGGGGTCGATCTCGGCCAGCACGGGTGTGATCGCCGGGCGCCATGGCCGCAGGCCCAGGGATTGAATCGGGTCGGGCTCGTCGGCGCCCTTGAGCCAGCTGTCGAGTTTCACCTGCACCTGATGCTCGGCGCTGGCGCCTTCGTCGCGCACCCCAACCAGCAGCGTGCCGCTCTCGCCCAGGCGGCGAACCAGTTGCAGGTTGACAGCTGACCAACCACTGGTCGGTTTGCCATCGATGGAAACAATTTCCTGACCGGCGGCAAGGCCCGCCGAGGCCGCCAGGCTGCCAGACTCCACCGCACCGATCACCGGGCGAATCTGCTGGCTGCCGAGCATGGCCAGCAGCCAGAAGAACACAATGGCCAGCAGGAAGTTGGCAATCGGGCCGGCAGCGACAATGGCGATGCGCTGGCGCACCGACTTGCGGTTGAACGACTGGCCGGCCAGCGCTGACGGCACGTCGCCCTCGCGCTCGTCGAGCATCTTGACGTAGCCGCCCAAAGGAATCGCCGCCACGACGAATTCGGTGCCCTGTTTGTCATGCCAGCGCAGCAGCGGCGTGCCGAAGCCCACCGAGAAACGCAGCACCTTCACGCCACAGCGGCGCGCAACCCAGAAATGGCCGAATTCGTGGAAGGTGACCAATACACCCAACGCCACCAGGGTGCCGATAATCATGTAGAGCGCAGTCATGTGTTTCTCCGAATGACGTTCAGCAGAACCCCGGGGCCTTGGTAATCAGCGGCCGTGGCGTCGCAGCCACTCGCGGGACAACTCCCGCGCCCGCTGGTCGGCGGCAAATACCGCATCCAGCGAGGGCAGCGCCACCACCGGTTCCTGGTCGAGCACCTGTTCGATCATACCCGCGATCTCCGGGAAGCGGATACGCCGCTGGAGAAATGCCTCGACCGCGACCTCGTTGGCCGCATTGAGCACTGCAGGGGCACTGTTGCCAGCCTCGGCCGCCTGCCGCGCCAGGCGCAGGCAGGGGAAGCGCTGCTCATCGGGTGCCTGGAAGTCCAGGCGGGCGATGGCGAACAGGTCCAGCGGGGCGACACCAGAGTCGATACGCTCGGGCCAGGCCAGGGCATTGGCGATGGGCGTGCGCATGTCCGGGTTGCCCAGCTGGGCCAGCACCGAACCGTCCACGTAGTCCACCAGCGAATGGATCACGCTCTGCGGGTGCACCACCACCTCGACCTTGGCCGGGGTTGCATCGAACAGCCAGCAGGCCTCGATCAGCTCCAGGCCCTTGTTCATCATGCTGGCCGAGTCCACCGAAATTTTCCGGCCCATGGACCAGTTGGGGTGGGCACAGGCTTGTTCTGGCGTGACATCGGCCAGGGCTGCGTGCGGCGTCTCGCGAAACGGCCCGCCCGAGGCGGTCAGCAGGATACGGCGCACGCCCACCTGGCCCAGGCCGCGAGCGTAGTCCACCGGCAGGCACTGGAAGATAGCGTTGTGCTCGCTGTCGATCGGCAGCAGCACGGCGCCGCTGCGGCGCACGGCGTCCATGAACAGCGCGCCGGACATCACCAGCGCCTCCTTGTTGGCCAGCAGCACCTTCTTGCCCGCCTCGACAGCAGCCAAGGTCGGGCGCAGGCCCGCCGCGCCGACAATCGCCGCCATCACCGCGTCAACTTCCGGCGCACCGGCCACGGCGCAGAGGCCCGCCTCCCCTTCCAGCACCTCGGTGGCACAAGCGGCAGCCGCCAGGCCCTCGCGCAGGCGCGCGGCGGCCTCGCCGTTCGGTACCACGGCATACGCCGGGCGATGCCGCACGCAAAGGGCCAGCAGTTCATCGATACGCGAGTAGCCGCTGAGGGCGAACACCTGGTAACGCTCGGGGTGGCGCGCGATCACATCCAGGGTGCTGAGGCCGATCGAGCCGGTGGCCCCGAGCACGGTAATCCGCTGCGGGGCGCTCACATCACACCCCATTCGGCAGCCCACAGCAGCACGGCGAAGATCGGGATGGCCGCGGTCAGGCTGTCGATACGGTCGAGCACGCCACCATGGCCTGGCAGCAGGTTGCTGCTGTCCTTGATGCCGGCGCGGCGCTTGAACATGCTTTCGGTCAGGTCACCGACCACCGACGACATGACCACCAGCGCCGCCCCCATCAGGCCCAGCAGAATCTGGCCGATACCCCAGTCGCGGGTGATACCGACCACCAGGGTGATGACCAGGCTCACCGCCAGGCCGCCGTAAACGCCTTCCCAGCTCTTGCCCGGGCTCACCTGCGCGGCCAACTTGCGCTTGCCGAAGGCACGGCCCGAGAAGTAGGCACCGATATCGGCCGCCCACACCAGCACCATGACCGACAGGATCAGCCAAT
The DNA here is from genome assembly GCF_011752565.1 of Pantoea sp. Ap-967. Taxonomy (GTDB): domain Bacteria; phylum Pseudomonadota; class Gammaproteobacteria; order Pseudomonadales; family Pseudomonadaceae; genus Aquipseudomonas. The sequence goes on along the minus strand of NZ_VWXK01000041.1, from coordinate 47,650 downwards.
TACCCAGTTGCCAGTGCTTGAGCAGGATCAAGCCCTGCCAGGCCGGCAGCAGGATCAACAGGCCGATCAGCAGCTTGCAGGCGGCACTGGCCCACAATTCGCTGCTGCGGGGGTAGGTCAACACCAGCCAGGTGGCCAGTGCCCACCAGATCACCGACGCACCCAGCACCCAGGGCGCTAGGTCTGGCATCAGGTGCAGCAGCATCAGCGCACCGGCCACCACGGCGGCATAGGCGATGCGCAGTGGCTGGGCCATCAGCCCGGCCAGGCGCGCCCATTCCCAGGCGCCCAGGGTGACCACGAAGCCGATGAACAGGGCGAAGTCCCCGCCATTGAGCAGGAAAAAACCACCCAGCGCGATCGGCAACAGGATCAGCGCAGTAATGATGCGTTGTTTAAGCATTAAGCACGAGCTCCAGCCTCGACCTGCTCGCTGGTTTTACCGAAGCGGCGCTGGCGCGAAGCGAAATCGGCCAGGGCATTGCGCATGGCCTCGTGTTTGAAGTCCGGCCAGTACAGGTCGGAGAAGTACAGTTCGGCATACGCCAACTGCCACAGCAGGAAGTTGCTGATGCGGCGCTCGCCACCGGTGCGGATGCACAGGTCCGGCAACGGCAGTTCGCCGGTGGCCAGGCACGCCTGCAACAGGCCGGGGGTGATGTCGTCCGGGCGCAGGTGACCGGCCTGAACTTCACGCGCCAGGCGCTGGGCAGCCTGGGCAATATCCCACTGGCCGCCGTAGTTGGCGGCGATCTGCAGGATGAAGCGATTGTTGCCCGCGGTCAGCGCCTCGGCTTCGCGCATGGCGGCCTGCAGCTCTGGGTGGAAACGCGAGCGGTCACCGATGATGCGCAGGCTGATGTTGTTCTCGTTCAGGCGCTTGGCCTCGCGACGCAAGGCCGAGAAGAACAGCTCCATCAACGCCCCGACCTCTTCGGCCGGGCGCTGCCAGTTCTCGCTGGAGAACGCGAACAGGGTCAGTACCTCGACCCCGGACTGGGCGCACACCTCGATGACCGCGCGCACCGCATCGACGCCGGCCTTGTGCCCGGCAACGCCGGGCAACAGACGCTTCTTCGCCCAGCGGTTGTTGCCATCCATGATGATCGCGACATGACGCGGCACCGAGGACGGTGCCGCCAGCTTGGTCTTTTCCATTAAAAAACCCCGGCCTTAGACGGCCATCAGGTCCTTTTCCTTGGCTTTGTATGCAGCATCGACTTCAGCAATGAACTTGTCGGTCAGCTTCTGGATCTCGTCCGCTGCACGACGCTCTTCGTCTTCGCTGATTTCCTTGTCCTTGGTCAGCTTCTTCAGGTCGCCCAGGGCATCGCGACGCACGTTGCGCACGGCCACCTTGGCATCTTCGGCAACGCCGCTGGCCTGCTTGGTGTAGCCCTTGCGGGTTTCTTCGGTCAGGGCCGGCATCGGTACACGGATGGTGGTACCGGCGCTGGATGGGTTCAGGCCCAGGTCGGAGGTCAGGATCGCCTTCTCGATGGCGGCACTGAGGTTCTTGTCGTGGGCAACGATCTTCAGGGTACGGGCATCTTCAACGGTGATGGCGGCAACCTGGTTCAGCGGCATCTCGCTACCCCAGGCAGTGACCTTGACGGTATCCAGGATGCTTGGGTGAGCGCGGCCAGTACGGATTGCAGCCAGGTGGCGACCCAGGGCCTCGATAGACTTACCCATGCGCTCCTGCGCGTCTTTCTTGATATCGTTGATCATTTTTGAACTTCCTCGATCAGAGTTCCTTCCGCGCCGCCATGCACGATGTTCAGCAAGGCGCCGGGCTTGTTCATGTTGAAGACGCGCAGCGGCATCTTGTGGTCGCGGCACAGACAAATGGCCGTCAGATCCATTACACCCAGCTTGCGATCCAGCACTTCATCGTAGGTCAGATGATCGAACTTCTCGGCATGCGGGTCCTTGAATGGATCTGCAGTGTATACACCATCGACCTTGGTTGCCTTCAATACCACGTCGGCATCGATTTCGATGGCGCGCAGGCAAGCGGCGGAGTCGGTGGTGAAGAACGGGTTGCCAGTGCCGGCAGCGAAAATTACCACTTCCTTGGCATTCAGGTGGCGCATGGCTTTGCGGCGATCGTAGTGATCGGTCACACCCACCATGGAGATGGCCGACATGACGATGGCGGTAATGTTCGCCCGCTCCAGCGCATCGCGCATGGCCAGGCCGTTCATCACGGTTGCCAGCATGCCCATGTGGTCGCCGGTGACGCGGTCCATGCCGGCTGCACTGAGCGCCGCACCACGGAACAGGTTGCCACCGCCGATAACCAGACCGACCTGAACGCCGATACCGACCAGTTGGCCGACTTCCAGCGCCATGCGATCCAGGACTTTCGGGTCGATCCCGAACTCTTCCGAGCCCATCAGGGCCTCGCCGCTAAGCTTGAGTAGAATGCGTTTATAGCGAGCCTGATGACCACTGCCCTGCTGAGCCATTGCGAATCTCTCCTGCGGCGTTTGTAAAAATTCTGGCGGGCTGCTTGAGCCTGCATGTAACTCTAACGTGACGCAGCGACTGCGTCAGCGAGCAACGGCCTTGAAAACCGCTCCCGCTTTGACAAAGAGGCTGCGCGCGTGAGCGGGCAGCCTCTTTGGGGCGACAGACGGGGCTGTCTTACTGCTTGGCAGCAGCTACCTGGGCGGCAACTTCGGCAGCGAAGTCGTCGACCGGCTTCTCGATGCCTTCGCCAACCTTGAAGTAGGTGAAGGAAACGATTTCAGCACCGGCTTTCTTGGCCAGCTCGCCAACTTTGACTTCTGGGTTCATGACGAAAGCTTGCTCTTTCAGCGAAGCTTCGGCCTTGAACTTGGCGATACGACCGGCAACCATGTTCTCAACGATGTTTTCCGGCTTGCCGGCGATCTTGTCAGCGTTCAGCTGCAGGAATACGCCCTTCTCGCGCTCGATGGCCTCGGCGGAGATTTCCGACGAATCCAGGAACTCTGGGTTCGAAGCGGCAACGTGCATGGCGATGTTCTTGGCCAGCTCGACGTCGCCGCCTTTCAGAACGACGGTAGCGCCGATCTTGTTGCCGTGCAGGTAGGCGCCGACCACGTCGCCTTCAACGCGCACCAGGCGACGGATGTTGACGTTTTCGCCGCACTTGGCAACCAGGGCTTCACGAGCAGCTTCACGCGAGGCGATCAGCGGAGCGGCGTCGGTCAGCTTCTGGGCGAAGGCTTCTTCCAGGCTTTCGGCCACGAAGTTCTTGAAGTCGTCTTGCAGGGCCAGGAAGTCGGTCTGCGAGTTCACTTCCAGCAGGACGGCGGATTTGCCGTCGGTCTTGACGGCGATGGCGCCTTCAGCAGCCACGTTGCCAGCCTTCTTGGCGGCCTTGATGGCGCCCGAGGCACGCATGTCGTCAATGGCTTTCTCGATGTCGCCGCCGGCCTTTTCCAGGGCCTTTTTGCAATCCATCATGCCTTCGCCGGTACGCTCGCGCAGTTCTTTGACCAGCGCCGCAGTAATTGCTGCCATTTCAAAATCCTCTTGGAAAGTTTTTCAACCATTCCACCCGTTCGACACGGGCGTTAAATTCTGCAAATCGCTGCCTTGATATCAGCTCGCCCATGATGCAGGGCCGTTGCTGACAGCAGGATTTCAAGGTGGCAAAAAGGGGGCCAAGCCCCCTTTTCGCGTGCCAAGTAGACGCTAGCGCCTATTACTCAGCAGCAGGTGCAGCCGCTTCTTCAGCGTAGACTTCAGTGCCGCCGGCAACGTTGTTGCGGCCGCGGATGACGGCGTCAGCCATCGAAGTCATGTACAGCTCGATAGCGCGAATGGCGTCATCGTTACCTGGGATAACGAAGTCAACGCCTTCTGGGCTGCTGTTGGTATCGACAACGCCGATAACCGGGATGCCCAGCTTGTTGGCTTCGGTGATAGCAATGCGCTCGTGGTCAACGTCGATCACGAACAGGGCATCAGGCAGGCCGCCCATGTCCTTGATACCACCCAGGCTGCGATCCAGTTTTTCCAGGTCGCGGGAACGCATCAGGGCTTCTTTCTTGGTCAGCTTGGCGAAGGTGCCATCTTCGGCCTGGGTTTCCAGGTCGCGCAGACGCTTGATCGATGCACGGATGGTTTTGTAGTTGGTCAGCATGCCGCCCAACCAACGGTGGTCAACGTATGGCGAACCTGCACGAGCTGCTTGCTCGGCAACGATCTTGCCGGCGGAACGCTTGGTGCCGACGAACAGGATCTTGTTCTTGCCCTGGGCCAGGCGCTCTACGAACGACAGAGCGTCGTTGAACATCGGCAGGGTTTTTTCCAGGTTGATGATGTGGATCTTGTTACGCGCGCCGAAAATGTACTTGCCCATTTTCGGGTTCCAGTAACGGGTCTGGTGGCCGAAGTGCACACCGGCCTTCAGCATATCGCGCATATTGACTTGGGACATGATAGTTCCTTGATAAGTCGGGTTGGGCCTCCACGTATCCCAATGACCAACCCGCGGATTCGTGAATCCGGGGCACCCAGGCCATCGTGTCGACACGTGTGTGGGTTTAGTGCTGACGGGGTCGTCCCCGAAAGCGGCGCATTTTATACCACAGACCGCGAGCGAACGGAACCCGGATCGGGTCGCGTCCGTCAGCGCTTTTTGCAGCACCCCGGCAAACAGGCCAGAATGCCTTCCATAGACAGCAGCATGGCCGCCTTTATCCCGACAGAATGCCGCCCCGCTCTGTTAGAATCCGGCCTTTCCCGTTTGTTCGCGCCGCCAGCGGCGCCGTAGAGAGCCTGTAATGACCGTCACCATCAAGACTGCAGAAGACATCGAGAAGATGCGCATCGCCGGCCGCCTGGCCGCCGAGGTGCTGGAAATGATCGAGGAACACGTCAAGCCCGGTGTCACCACCGAGGAGCTCGACCGCCTCTGCCACGACTACATCGTCAACGTCCAGCAGGCCATCCCGGCGCCGCTCAACTACAAGGGCTACCCCAAGTCGATCTGCACCTCGATCAACCACGTGGTGTGCCACGGCATTCCCAACGAAAAGCCACTCAAGGACGGTGACACGCTCAACATCGACATCACCGTGATCAAGGACGGCTACCACGGTGACACCAGCCGCATGTTCCACGTCGGCACCGTACCCGTGTGGGCCGAGCGCCTGTCCAAGGTCACCCAGGAGTGCATGTACAAGGCCATCGAGCTGGTCAAGCCGGGGTGCCGCCTGGGCGACATCGGCGAAGTGATCCAGAAGCACGCTGAAAAGAACGGCTTCTCGGTGGTGCGCGAGTTCTGCGGCCATGGCATCGGCAAGGTGTTCCACGAAGAGCCGCAGATCCTGCACTACGGCCGCGCGGGCACCGGCATGGAACTCAAGGAAGGCATGACCTTCACCATCGAGCCGATGATCAACCAGGGCAAGGCCGACACCAAGGTACTGGGCGACGGCTGGACCGCCATCACCAAGGACCGCAAGCTCTCGGCCCAGTGGGAACACACCCTGGTGGTGACCGCCACCGGCTACGAGATCTTCACCCTGCGCAAGGACGACACCATCCCGCGCACCTCGGCCTGATTGCCCCCAGGCCACTTCACAAACAGGAACGCGACGCGATGCCCCAGGTGGATCCCGAGCTGTTCGACCGCGGCCAGTTCCAGGCGGAACTGGCCCTCAAGGCGAGCCCTATCGCCGCTTTCAAGAAAGCCATCCGCCAGGCCGGCGAGGTGCTCGACAAGCGTTTTCGTGCCGGCGCCGAAATCCGCCCGCTGATCCAGGCCCGCGCCTGGCTGGTCGACAACATCCTGCAACAGGCCTGGAACCAATTCGACTGGGGCGACCCCAGCGGCATCGCCCTGGTGGCGGTAGGCGGCTATGGCCGCGGCGAGCTGCATCCGCACTCGGACATCGACCTGCTGATATTGCTCGGCGCCGCCGAGCACGAACAGTACCGCGACGCCATCGAGCGCTTTCTTACCCTGCTCTGGGACATTGGCCTGGAAGTGGGCCAAAGCGTGCGCAGCATCGACGAATGCGCCGAGCAAGCCCGCGCCGACCTGACGGTAATCACCAACCTGATGGAAAGCCGCACCATCGCCGGCCCCGAAGACCTGCGCCAGCGCATGCTCGAAGCCACCAGCACCGCGCACCTGTGGCCAAGCAAGGAATTCTTCCTGGCCAAGCGTGCCGAACTCAAGGCCCGCCACCACAAGTACAACGACACCGAGTACAACCTCGAACCCAACGTCAAGGGCTCGCCCGGCGGCCTGCGCGACATCCAGACGGTGCTCTGGGTAGCCCGCCGCCAGTACGGCACCTTGAACCTGCATGCACTGGCCGGCGAAGGTTTCCTGCTGGAAAGCGAGAACGAGCTGCTGGCCTCCTCCCAGGACTTCCTGTGGAAGGTGCGCTACGCCCTGCACATGCTCGCCGGCCGCGCCGAAGACCGCCTGCTGTTCGACCACCAGCGCAGCATCGCCGCGCTGCTGGGCTACACCGACGAGAACCCCAAGCGCGCCATCGAGCAGTTCATGCAGCAGTACTACCGGGTGGTGATGAGCATCAGCCAGCTGTGCGACCTGATCATCCAGCACTTCGAGGAAGTCATCCTCGCCGATGACGACAGCGGCACCACCCAACCGCTCAACGCGCGCTTCCGCCTGCACGACGGCTACATCGAAGCGGCCAAGCCGAACGTGTTCAAGCGCACCCCGTTCGCCATGCTGGAAATCTTCGTGCTGATGGCCCAGCACCCGGAAATCAAGGGTGTGCGCGCCGATACCGTGCGCCTGCTGCGCGAACACCGGCACCTGATCGACGAAACCTTCCGCAAGGACATCCGCAACACCAGCCTGTTCATCGAGCTGTTCAAGTGCGAAATCGGCATTCACCGCAACCTGCGGCGGATGAACCGCTACGGCATCCTTGGCCGCTACCTGCCGGAGTTCGGCCTGATCGTGGGGCAGATGCAGCACGACCTGTTCCACATCTATACGGTCGATGCGCACACCCTCAACCTCATCAAGCACCTGCGCAAGCTGCAGTACACGCCGGTGTCCGAGAAATTCCCGCTGGCCAGCAAGCTCATGGGCCGCCTGCCCAAGCCCGAGCTGATCTACCTGGCCGGGCTCTACCACGACATCGGCAAGGGCCGCCAGGGCGACCACTCCGAGCTCGGTGCGGTGGATGCGCAGAAGTTCTGCGAGCGCCACCAGCTGCCGGCCTGGGACACCCGGCTGATCGTCTGGCTGGTGCAGAACCACCTGGTGATGTCGACCACCGCCCAGCGCAAGGACCTGTCCGACCCGCAGGTCATCAACGACTTCGCCCTGCACGTGGGCGATGAAAAACGCCTGGACTACCTCTATGTGCTGACCGTGGCCGACATCAACGCCACCAACCCCAGCCTGTGGAACTCCTGGCGCGCCAGCCTGCTGCGCCAGCTCTACACCGAAACCAAGCGCGCCCTGCGCCGGGGCCTTGAGCACCCACTGGACCGCGAGGAGCAGATCCGCCAGACCCAGTCCGCGGCGCTGGACATCCTGGTGCGCGAAGGCACAGACCCGGACGATGTGGAACAGCTCTGGTCGCAATTGGGCGACGACTATTTCCTCAAGCACAATGCCGCGGACGTTGCCTGGCACAGCGATGCGATCCTGCAGCAGCCGGCAGACGGCGGCCCGCTGGTGCTGATCAAGGAAACCACCCAGCGCGAATTCGAAGGCGGCACGCAGATCTTCATCTACGCGCCCGACCAGCACGACTTCTTCGCCGTGACCGTGGCGGCCATGTCGCAGCTGAACCTGAACATCCATGACGCGCGGATCATCACCTCCAGCAGCCAGTTCACCCTCGACACCTACATCGTGCTCGACAATGACGGCGGCTCGATCGGCGACAACCCACAGCGGGTTCGGCAGATACGCGACGGCCTGACCGAAGCGCTGCGCAACCCCGAGGACTACCCGACCATCATCCAGCGCCGGGTACCGCGCCAGCTCAAGCACTTCAACTTCCCACCGCAGGTGACCATCCTCAACGATGCCCAGCGCCCGGTGACCATCCTCGAAATCACCGCACCCGACCGCCCGGGCCTGCTGGCCCGCCTGGGGCGGATCTTCCTGGAGTTCGACCTGTCGCTGCAAAATGCCAAGATCGCCACCCTTGGCGAGCGCGTGGAAGACGTGTTCTTCATCACCGACGCCGACAACCAGCCGCTGTCCGACCCGCAACTGTGCAGCCGCCTGCAGGAAGCCATCGTGCAGCAACTGCAGGCCGGCCAGGCGAGCGACAGCAGCCCGACCCGCGTGACCTTTTAACGACTAGACGATTGACGAGAACTTGCGCCGATGAACCATGCCTTGACCCAGCTTCAGCCCTACCCGTTCGAAAAGCTTCGTGCCCTGCTGGGCAGCGTGCAGCCTGCGGCGGACAAGCGTGCCATCGCCCTGTCGATCGGTGAGCCGAAGCACGAATCGCCGGCGTTCGTCGCCCAGGCCATGGCCGACAACCTCGACAAGCTGGCGGTCTACCCCAGCACCCTGGGCCTGCCAGCCCTGCGCCAGGCCATCGGCCAGTGGTGCGAACGCCGCTTCGGCGTGCCGGCCGGCTGGCTGGACGCCGAGCGCCACATCCTGCCGGTGAATGGCACCCGTGAAGCGCTGTTCGCCTTCACCCAGGCCGTGGTCAACCGCGCCGACGACGGCCTGGTGGTCAGCCCCAACCCGTTCTACCAGATCTACGAAGGTGCGGCCCTGCTGGCCGGGGCTACCCCGCATTACCTGCCATGCCTGGAAAACAATGGCTTCAACCCAGACTTCGACGCCGTGCCGGCCGAGGTGTGGAAACGCTGCCAGATCCTCTTCCTGTGCTCGCCAGGCAACCCCACCGGCGCCCTGGTGCCGATGGACACCCTGAAAAAGTTGATCGCCCTGGCGGACGAGCACGATTTCGTGATTGCCGCCGACGAGTGCTACAGCGAGCTGTACTTCGACGAGGACGCGCCACCACCAGGCCTGCTGAGCGCCTGTGCGGCGCTTGGCCGCAGCGATTTCGCCCGTTGCGTGGTGTTCCACAGCCTGTCCAAGCGCTCCAACCTGCCGGGCCTGCGTTCGGGCTTCGTCGCCGGTGATGCGTCGATCATCAAGCCGTTCCTGCTGTACCGCACCTACCACGGCTGCGCCATGCCGGTGCAAACCCAACTGGCCAGCATCGCCGCCTGGCAGGACGAGGCCCATGTGCGCGAGAACCGCGACCAGTACCGTGCCAAATACGATGCAGTGCTGGAGATCCTGCAGCCGGTGTTGGACGTGCAGCGCCCGGATGGCAGCTTCTACCTGTGGGCCAAGGTGCCGGGCGATGACGCCGCCTTCACCCGCGACCTGTTCGAGGCGCAGCACGTGACCGTGGTGCCGGGCTCGTACCTGTCGCGTGAAGTGGGCGGTGTGAACCCCGGCGCTGGCCGGGTGCGCATGGCGCTGGTAGCGCCGTTGGCCGAGTGCATCGAGGCGGCGCAGCGGATTCGCGCGTTCTTGCAGAATCGTTAACTGCCCCACACCCGTTGGCGGTGGGCCCTGGTAGGAGCGAGCGCAGCTCGCGATGGGGCGCGCAGCGGCCCTAGGTTTTCAGCTTCGCAGCACAGGATGTCGGGGCTGCTTTGCAGCCCATCGCGAGCTCTGCTCGCTCCTACCAGGCCGGCGCAAAATCCGTTGCGCCGGCCTACCTGACCTGCCCCAGGTTGGCCTCACTCATATCCAGCTCGCCCAGTACCTGGCGCACCACCTCATCGCCCACCAAGTGCTGGCGATGCAGGCTGTACAGCTCCAGCCGCTGCGCCCGCAGCGCCCGCAAGCGCAAACGGCGCTCCAGCAAATCCATCTGCTCGGCCAGCGCACGTGCCTCGGCAGTGTCGTTGTAGCTGTCCAGCTCATCCCGGTACTCGGCCATCAACCGCGCCTTCAACTCGGTCGCCAAGGTGGCCTGTGCCGCATCCTGGGGTGCATTGGCATCGATCACTTCCTCTGCTTCCAGGGCGTGGATCGCCGCCTCCGCCGTCCGCCGCCAGGCCTCCTGCACTTCCTGATGCAGCCGTTCGTCAGGGCTCTTGGTGATGCCACGCAGCAACAGCGGCAAGGCGATGCAGGCACCGATCAGCGACAGCAGGATCACCCCGGCGGCAATGAAGATCAGCAAGTCGCGCTCGGGAAACGCCTGGCCCGCCCCCATCAGCAACGGCACCGACATCACGCCCGCCAGGGTCACCGCCCCGCGCACCCCACCCAAGGTCAGTAGCCAGCAGGAACGCATGGTCGGCATCAGCACCAGGGCCGGCTTGCCCCGCCAGCGGCGCACCACGCCAATGGCCCGCCAGATGCTTTGCACCCAGACGAAGCGCAGCAGGATCAGCGCAGCGAAGATCGCCAGCACATCCAGGCAGCGCCAGGCCAAGGTGGGCCATACGGTGGTTTCGTGGCTGACAACGGCCTTGATGATGTCGGGCAATTGCAGGCCCAACAGCAAGAAGATCAAGCCGTTGAAGGCAAACTCCAGCAGCGACCAGACACTGCGGTTGAGCAAGCGGGTGCTGGTCTGGCGTGGCAGCAGGTCGAGCCAGCTCTGCATCATGCCGGCGGCCACTGCCGAGAGGATGCCCGACACGCCCAGGCGCTCGGCGAGCACGTAGGCGGCGAAGGGCAGCAGCAACATGAACACCACGTGGGTGGCCGGGTCATCCCAGCCGCGGGCGATCATCCAGGCGCGCAAACGGCCGATCAGCCAGCTCAGGGCCACCCCCACCGCCAGGCCACCAAGGGCGACCAGCACAAAACTGAAACTGGCATCGGCCAGCGAGAACGCGCCGGTAATGGCAGCCGCCAGGGCGAACTTGAAGGTCACCAGGCCCGAGGCGTCGTTCATCAGGGCCTCGCCCTGCAGCATGTGCATCAGCGGGGTCGGCAGGCGGTCCTGGGTGATTGCCGATACCGCCACCGCGTCGGTGGGCGACAGCACGGCGGCCAGGGCGAAGGCCACCGGCAGTGGAATGCTCGGCAACAACCAGTGAATGAAGTAACCGGCACCGACCACGGTGAACAGCACCAGCCCCACGGCCAAGGCCACCACCGGCCCGCGGATGCGCCAGAGCTCACGCTTGGGGATTCGCCAGCCGTCGGCGAACAGCAATGGCGGCAGGAACAGGAACAGGAACAGTTCAGGGTCCAGGGCCACATGCAGGCCCAATGTCGGCCAGGCCAACAGCGCGCCGGCGGCGATCTGCACCAGGGGCAACGGCAGCGGGATCATGCGCCCGACCAGTTTTGACACGCTTACCAGCGTCAGCAGGATGAGGACGGTGTAGGCGGACTGCATCCGTGAAGGCTTCCTTTCTTGAACCTGAAACGACGAACGGGGGGCGAGAGATCGCCATTGAAACAATATGTTAGCGGTCATCGATGAATCGATACCGCTGCACGATAGTCGCAGGTGCCCGGTAAATATGTAACATGATAATACCCAGGCATCGTGAGTATCTCGGGTGCCTGCGTTCACTTGTAAAGTTGACACAGGGCCGTATAATCAAGCTTAACGAATAACGTTAAGCATTCAGACGCATGATTCGAAGCTTCATCTGTACTGATACGCAAGCACTCTTCACCACTGGGAAGACACGGCGATGGGCTGATATCAAATCAGTCGCAGAACGCAAACTGGCCATGCTCGATGCTGCATCAGAACTACGTGACCTGCGCTCGCCACCCGGTAATCGCCTGGAGGCCCTGAGCGGAAACCGTACTGGCCAGCACAGCATTCGTGTCAATGACCAATGGCGCCTGTGCTTTACCTGGACCGATAACGGTCCGGCCAACGTTGAAATTGTCGATTACCATTGAGGTGCATCATGCTCAAGAACGGTATGCGTCCAATCCATCCCGGTGAAATCCTGCGAGAGGACTTCCAGAAAGAAATGGGCTTCAGCGCCGCCGCGCTGGCCAGGGCCTTGGGCGTCGCTACCCCCACCGTCAACAATATCCTGCGCGAGCGGGGCGGCGTCTCCGCCGATATGGCGCTGCGCCTGGCCGTCTGCCTCGACACCACGCCCGAGTTCTGGCTCAACCTGCAAAGCGCTTTCGACCTGCGCACCGCCGAGCAGCAACATGGCGATGAGATCCTCGGATCGGTTCAGCGTCTGGTCGCCTGAGCGGCATCCCCGATCGATCAACAGGAGCGCCACGGGCGTGGCGCCGCGAGGATCGTTCCCGCATAATCCCGCGACTGACATTCGGAAATGGAGAGATTGGGGCAGCCTTTGGCCTCAATGCACACAATGACCTACACGCTCTACGGCATCAAAGCCTGCGACACCATGAAAAAGGCGCGTACCTGGCTCGACGAAAAAGCCATCGCCTACCAATTCCATGATTACAAGACCCAAGGCATCGACCGTGACAGCCTGAACCGCTGGTGCGACGAACACGGCTGGGAAGTCATCCTCAACCGTGCCGGCACCACCTTCCGCAAGCTCGACGACGCCAGCAAGGCCGACCTCGACCAGGCCAAGGCCGTCGAACTGATGCACGCCCAGCCGTCGATGATCAAGCGCCCGGTGCTCGACCTTGGTGGTCGCACCCTGGTCGGCTTCAAGCCCGACCTGTACGCCGCCGCGCTGGCCTGAGCCCCTACCCTATTTCGCACGAGGTAATCACATGTCCAATACCCTGTTCAGCCTGGCCTTCGGTGTCGGCTCCCAGAACCGCCAGGGCACCTGGCTGGAAGTGTTCTACGCACAACCCCTGCTCAACCCGAGCGCCGAGCTGGTTGCCGCGGTAGCGCCAATTCTCGGCTACGAAGGTGGCAACCAGGCCATCGCCTTCAGCAATGCCCAGGCCGCCCAGCTGGCTGAAGCCGTGAAAGGCGTCGATGCCGCCCAGGCCGCCCTGCTGACCCGCCTGGCCGAAAGCCACAAGCCGCTGGTCGCCACCCTGCTGGCCGAAGATGCAGCGCTGAGCTCCACCCCGGAGGCCTACCTCAAGCTGCACCTGCTGTCGCACCGCCTGGTCAAGCCACACGGCGTGAGCCTGGCCGGTATCTTCCCACTGCTGCCGAACGTGGCCTGGACCAACCAGGGCGCCGTCGACCTGGGCGAACTGGCCGAGCTGCAACTGGAAGCGCGCCTGAAGGGCGAGCTGCTGGAAGTGTTCTCAGTGGACAAGTTCCCGAAAATGACCGACTACGTGGTCCCGGCCGGCGTGCGCATCGCCGACACCGCCCGTGTGCGCCTGGGCGCCTACATCGGCGAAGGCACCACCATCATGCACGAAGGCTTCGTCAACTTTAACGCCGGCACCGAAGGCCCTGGCATGATCGAAGGCCGCGTGTCCGCTGGCGTATTCGTCGGCAAGGGCTCGGACCTGGGCGGCGGCTGCTCGACCATGGGCACCCTGTCGGGCGGCGGCAACATCGTCATCAAGGTCGGCGAAGGCTGCCTGATCGGCGCCAACGCCGGTATCGGCATTCCGCTGGGCGACCGCAACACCGTTGAAGCTGGCCTGTACATTACCGCCGGCACCAAGGTGAACCTGCTGGACGAGAACAACGAGCTGGTCAAAGTGGTCAAGGCCCGCGACCTGGCTGGCCAGACCGACCTGCTGTTCCGCCGCAATTCGCTCAACGGCGCGGTGGAGTGCAAGACCCACAAGTCGGCCATCGAGCTGAACGAGGCGCTGCACGCCCACAACTGAGAACCCATGGCGGTTTGAAGTGTTAAGATCGGGTCTGGCGTGCATGCGCCAGACCCGATTTTCATTCCAGGCCCCGCGAACATGTTCCAGCCCTCCCCCTGGCGCGCCGATTTCCCCGCCATCGCCGCACTGCAACGCCAGCACCAGACTTACCTGGACAGCGCCGCTACCACCCAGAAACCCCAGGCCCTGCTCGACGCCTTGAGCCACTATTACGGCCATGGTGCGGCCAACGTGCACCGTGCCCAGCATTTGCCTGGCGCGCTGGCGACCCAGGCCTTCGAAGCCAGCCGGGACAAGGTGGCTGCCTGGCTCAATGCCGGGACCTCGCAGCAGATCGTGTTCACCCATGGCGCCACCTCGGCGCTGAACCTGCTGGCCTATGGCCTGGAACACCGCTTCGAGGCAGGCGATGAGATCGCCATCAGCGCCGTGGAACACCACGCCAACCTGCTGCCCTGGCAGCAACTGGCGCAGCGGCGCAACCTGCGCCTGGTGGTACTGCCGCTGAACGATCATGGCCACATCGACCTCGACCAGGCCCTGCAACTGATCGGCCCACGCACCCGCGTGCTCGCCATCAGCCAACTGAGCAACGTGCTGGGCACCTGGCAGCCGCTGCCAACGCTGCTGTCCCACGCCCGCGCCCAAGGCGCGCTGACCGTGGTCGATGGCGCCCAGGGCGTGGTGCATGGCCGCCATGACGTACAGCAACTGGGCTGCGACTTCTATGTGTTCTCCAGCCACAAGCTGTACGGCCCGGAGGGTGTCGGCGTGCTGTATGGTCGGCGCCAGGCGCTGGACGCGCTGCGCCACTGGCAATTCGGCGGCGAGATGGTGCAACTGGCCGACTATCAAAGCGCCAGCTTTCGCCCTGCGCCGCTGGGCTTCGAGGCCGGAACCCCGCCGATTGCCGGGGTGATCGGCCTGGGGGCCACGCTCGACTACCTGGCCAGCCTCGACGCCCAGGCCGTGCAGGCCCACGAAGACAGCCTGCACCAACACCTGCTGCGCGGCCTGGCCGACCGCGAGGGTGTGCGGGTGATTGGCTCGCCGCAGGCGGCCTTGGCCAGCTTCGTGATCGACGGCGTGCATAATGCCGACATTGCCCACCTGCTGACCGAGCAGGGCATCGCCGTGCGCGCCGGGCACCATTGCGCCATGCCGCTGCTCAGGGGGCTGGGCCTGGACGGGGCGATTCGGGTCTCCCTTGGGCTGTACAACGACAGTGACGACCTGCAGCGTTTCTTCGACGCGCTCGATCAGGGCCTGGAGTTGTTGCGATGACCCTGCCGATTCCGGCCCAGGAGGCCTTGGCCCAGTTCGAGCAAGCGCGGGGTTGGGAGCAGCGGGCACGGCTGCTGATGCAAATTGGCGATCGCCTGGAGCCCTTGGACGAGGCCGAGAAGGTCGAGGCCAACCGCGTGCATGGCTGCGAAAGCCTGGTGTGGCTGGTGGCCGAACGGGTTGACGGCCTGTGGCGGTTCAAGGCGAGCAGCGATGCGCGGTTGTTGCGGGGTTTGCTGGCGCTGCTGTTGGTGCGGGTGCAGGGGTTGGGCAGTGTGGAACTGGGCGGCCTGGACTTGCGTGAATGGTTCAGCCAGCTGGGGCTGGAGCGCCAGCTTTCGCCTTCGCGCAGCAATGGGTTGCATGCGGTGTTGCAGCGGATGGCGGAGTTGGTGGCTACCGCTTAAGTCGGCGGCGCCTGCTTCGCGGGGCAAGCCCGCTCCTACAGAGACCGTATACGCCGTTGTGGGAGCGGGTTACTCGCGGCACGGTTATTCGGGCTTGACCCGCTCCGAGGGCCGCCGCGCCCCCGCCACCAACTTCTCGATGGCCTTGCTCGCCGCCACCATGCCGAACGTCGCGGTCACCATCATCACCGCACCAAAGCCGCCGGCGCAGTCCAGGCGCACGCCTTCGCCGACGAAGCTCTTCTGCAGGCACACACTGCCGTCGCCCTTGGGGTAACGCAGCTGCTCGCTGGAAAATACGCATGGCACGCCATAGTTGCGGCTGGTGTTGCGCGAGAAGTTGTAGTCCCGGCGCAGGGTGGAGCGCACCCGCGAGGCGAGCGGGTCGTTGAAGGTCTTGTTGAGGTCACCGACCTGGATCTGCGTTGGGTCGATCTGCCCGCCCGCGCCGCCGGTGGTGACGATGGCGATCTTGCGCCGCCGGCACCAGGCGATCAATGCGGCCTTGGCCATCACGCTGTCGATGCAGTCGACCACCGCGTCCAGCTGTTCGGTGATGTACTCGGCCATGCTGTCGCGGGTGACGAAATCGGCCACTGCATGCACCGTGATTGCCGGGTTGATCGCCCGCAGGCGTTCGGCCATCACCTCGACCTTGGGCCGCCCCACCTGCCCTTCCAGGGCGTGGGCCTGGCGGTTGGTGTTGCTGACACAGACATCGTCGAGGTCGAACAGGGTGATTTCGCCCACGCCACTGCGCGCCAGCGCCTCGGCCACCCACGAGCCCACCCCGCCAATGCCGACCACCGCCACATGGGCCTGGTTCAGGCGCTGCAGGCCCTCGTCGCCGTACAGCCGGGCAACGCCGGCAAAGCGTGGATCTTCTGTGCTCATGTGGATACCCCTGGGCGCTCTACCGCAAAAAACCGGCGCGCATTATAGGCCAGTGGCCGCCTCTACCTCCATCGTTAGGAAACACCCTACCATTGCTGCTTTAATATCCTTTCACTTGGACAGAAACGGATCACAATGTCTTCTCGCAAATTCGGCCTCAACCTGGTGGTGGTCCTGGCCATCGCCGCGCTGTTCACCGGTTTCTGGGCGTTGATCAACCGCCCGGTTTCCGCACCTGCCTGGCCGGAACAGATCTCCGGCTTCTCGTACTCGCCGTTTCGCCTTGGCGAAAGCCCGCAAAAGGGCCAGTACCCCAGCGAGGACGAGATGCGCCAGGACCTTGAGCAGCTGAACAAGCTGACCGACAACATCCGTATCTACACCGTTGAAGGCACCCAGGCCGAAATTCCCCGGCTGGCCGAGGAGTTTGGCCTGCGGGTAACCCTGGGCATCTGGATCAGCAAGGACCTTGAGCGCAACGAACGCGAGATCGCCAAGGGCATCGAACTGGCCAACCATTCGCGCAGCGTGGTGCGCGTGGTGGTCGGCAACGAAGCGCTGTTCCGCGAAGAGGTCACGCCCGAGGAACTGATCCAGTACCTCGACCGCGTGCGCGCCGCCGTCAAGGTGCCCGTGACCACCAGCGAGCAGTGGCACATCTGGAAGGAACACCCGGAGCTGGCCAAGCATGTCGACCTGATTGCCGCGCACATCCTGCCGTACTGGGAATTCGTGCCGGTGAAGGACTCGGTGCAGTTCGTGCTCGACCGCGCCCGCGAGTTGCGCCACCAGTTTTCGCACAAGCCCCTGCTGCTGTCGGAAGTCGGCTGGCCGAGCAACGGCCGCATGCGCGGCGGCGCCGACGCCACCCAGGCCGACCAGGCCATCTACCTGCGCACCCTGGTCAACACCCTCAACCGCCGCGGCTACAACTACTTCGTCATCGAAGCCTACGACCAGCCCTGGAAGGCCAACGACGAAGGCTCGGTGGGCGCCTACTGGGGCGTGTACAACGCCGAGCGCCAGCAGAAGTTCAACTTCGAAGGGCCGGTGGTGGCAATCCCGCAGTGGCGAGCCCTGGCGGTGGCCTCGGTGGTACTGGCAATGATCGCCCTGGCCGTGCTGCTGATCGACGGCTCGGCGCTGCGCCAGCGCGGGCGTACCTTCCTGACCTTCATCACCTTCCTGTGCGGGTCGGTGCTGGTGTGGATCGCCTATGACTACAGCCAGCAGTACAGTACCTGGTTCAGCCTCACCGTTGGCGTGCTGCTGGCACTCGGTGCGCTGGGCGTGTTCATTGTGCTGATGACCGAGGCCCACGAGCTGGCCGAGGCGGTGTGGACGCTCAAGCGCCGCCGCGAATTTTTGCCGGTGCACGCCGACAGTGCCTACCGGCCCAAGGTGTCGGTGCACGTGCCTTGCTACAACGAGCCCCCGGAGATGGTCAAGCAGACCCTCGACGCCCTGGCCGCCCTCGATTACCCAGACTACGAAGTGCTGGTGATCGACAACAACACCAAAGACCCCGCCGTGTGGGAACCGCTCAAGGCCCACTGCGAAAAGCTCGGCGAGCGCTTCAAGTTCTTCCATGTGGCGCCACTGGCCGGCTTCAAGGGCGGCGCGCTGAACTACCTGCTCCCGCATACCGCCAAGGACGCCGAAGTCATCGCGGTGATCGACTCGGACTACTGCGTGGACCGCAACTGGCTCAAGCACATGGTGCCGCACTTCGCCGACCCGAAGATCGCCGTGGTGCAATCGCCCCAGGACTACCGCGACCAGCACGAAAGCGCCTTCAAGAAGCTCTGCTACAGCGAGTACAAGGGTTTCTTCCACATCGGCATGGTCACCCGCAACGACCGTGACGCGATCATCCAGCATGGCACCATGACCATGACCCGGCGCAGCGTGCTGCAGGAACTGGGCTGGGCCGAATGGTGCATCTGCGAGGATGCCGAGCTGGGCCTGCGGGTGTTCGAGCAAGGCCTGTCGGCCGCCTACGCCCACAACAGCTACGGCAAGGGCCTGATGCCCGACACCTTCATCGACTTCAAGAAGCAGCGCTTCCGCTGGGCCTACGGCGCCATCCAGATCATCAAGCACCATGCCGGCGCCCTGCTGCGCGGCAAGGGCAGCGAGCTGACCCGTGGCCAGCGCTACCACTTCCTGGCCGGCTGGCTGCCATGGATTGCCGACGGCATGAACATCTTCTTCACCGTCGGTGCGCTGTTGTGGTCGGCGGCGATGATCATCGTGCCGCACCGGGTCGACCCGCCGCTGATGATCTTCGCCATCCCGCCGCTGGCGCTGTTCTTCTTCAAGGTCGGCAAGATCGTGTTCCTCTACCGCCGCGCAGTGGGGGTGAACCTCAAGGATGCCTTCGCCGCGGCGCTGGCGGGGCTGGCGTTGTCGCACACCATCGCCAAGGCGGTGCTGTACGGGTTCTTCACCAGCAGCATGCCGTTCTTCCGCACGCCGAAGAATGCCGATAGCCATGGCTTGCTGGTGGCGATTTCCGAGGCGCGCGAAGAGCTGTTCATCATGTTGCTGCTGTGGGGCGCGGCGGCCGGGATTTTCCTGGTGCAAGGCCTGCCCAGTTCAGACATGCGCTTCTGGGTGGCCATGCTGCTGGTGCAGTCGTTGCCGTATGTGGCAGCGCTGGTGATGGCGTTCCTGTCGTCGCTGCCCAAGCCGGTCGCCGAGGCGCAACCGGTACACACCTGAGCGCAAGGGGTGGCCGCCTGGAGCCGGGGCTCATAGATAGACGAGCTCCAGCGTGGCCGCACCATCGACGGCAATCTCGTCACGCAGGTCGAGCTGGCGCAACGGCGCCACGTAAAGCTCGACCTTCAGCATGGCTTCAAGCCGCCTGATCGATGTGGGGCCAGCGCCTGTGGCTTGGCCACTTGCGAACCCCAGCAGGCGATGGTCGGTGTGAAAGAAAGCCGGGCCCGCGCTCGGTACCCAACCCGCTTCACCCGGCATGGCATACAGCGGGTGCAACGCGCGCCCATCGCCCAGTAGCGCCCCGTCGAACTGCAATGACCAGGCAAGGCCATCATTGGCTTGGCTGCCTGCGCCGAACAGGGCGGTGCTGGCCGCCACCTGCGCGGGGCGCAAGCTGCCTGCCTGGCGGTTATCCATCGCCCGCACGGCGAACCGGGTAGGCCCTTCACAGGCCACGGAGGCAGACAAGGCGCGGTGCAAGGTGCTGGTTGTGTCGGGCGACAACCGGCCGGGCTCGATCACCCCAAAGTCCACCCGGCCGCCATTGCCCAGGTGCAGTGTGCACGCAGCGGGAACGACACGGGCGTGTAACGCCAGCTCAGCCGCCCCACCGCCAACTTCCAGCAGGCCGCTGGCCTGCAGCTGTGCGTCACTCGGCGCCTGGGATGCCTGGCCGAGCCAGCCCTGAACGGTAAGCTGGGCGGCGAACCGTGTACCGCCAAGCGGGCTGTTTGCCTGTAACGGCATAACCTGCATGCCAGGCAGCCAGCGAAGCGGGTCACCCTGTGCCAGCCCATGGTCACGCGAGTTTGCGGCCCCCAAGGCCACTGGCTGCCCATCGAGCCTGGCATCGGAAAGCTGCAGTGAATACGTTCCCCGCTCGCCGAAACCGAAGTGTTCGCCATCTGCCCCATCGGCCAGGTAGCGCAAGACCATTTCCGTGCTCTTAGGGCACTGCACCGCCACTTGCAGCCGCCGCTCCCCCAACCGGTACCGATTGCCCAGGTTTTCCAGCTGGGTCTGGTTGACCTGGCCAAACTCGACCAGCGGCTGCCCAAGCGAAACTTGGCAGTTTGGGGCGGCGGCGAGGGCTGTTTGGGCAATCATCAGCAAACCCAGCCCGCCGAGCAGCATGGCGTACCGACCTGGGCGGCAAGTCGCCGCCTGCATTGGCCTGGCGTTTTCACAAGGCATGGCAGCGCGCCGTGGTCGATTCATAGTAGTGCTCCGGGTCTGTTGGGTCGCCGAGGTTGAATTCAAGCGCACAGCCAGCCCCACCTGGCGAAACCACCTGGTAGCGCTCGCTGTGCTGATAGTCGTGCAGGAATATCAGGCCACCGGCTTGCACCATCGTCACGAAACTGCCGTTGGCGTCGACCACCATCGCACTGTCCGCAGACAACGGCCCCTCGCCCAGGGTCGTTTGCAAGAGCACGCGCCGAGTTCGCTCGACCGCGAAGCTCAACCGGGAAATCGCGCCCCGGCCGGCGCGTACGATGCCCAGGCTGTTCTCCAGTTCGACGTTACGCGGCAGGCTGCGAGGTTCTACCTGAACCCGGTTATCGGCGTAGGGCCGCACCTGCGCGGCAAGCGCCTGCCCTTTGCCATCGGTCCACACTGGGCCGCTGGGCGTCTCGACCTTCACGCCCGGTAGGTCACCCACCTCGATCAGCGCAAAGGTGTCCTGTATCGGGTACGGCGACAAGGTAATGCCATCGGCATGCCCGGCCAGGCCTCCGCGCAGGTTCAACGCAAGGTTCTGTGCGTCGGCGCCGGTTTGCGCGTAGTCCAGCTGTACCTGGCTCAAGGGCGCCAGCCAGGAAACACCCAGGCTTGGCCGCAGCACCGGATCATGGCTTTGATGGCCGCCACCCAGTCGATAGGAAAAGGTGTCGCTTACCTGCTCGCGCAAGGTAACGGAGGAACGGTAGCTGCCACTCGAACCTCGGGTCGATGCATTGAGCCGACGATTGGCGCCCAAGGGCATGCTGGCGCTCAGGTACATCAGCCGCCCCCGATCACTTGCCCCCTTCAGGCGCCATTCCATACCGGCATTCAACGACACCTGGCCAAGGGTCGCCCCCCAGCGCAGGTTGGCCTGGCTGCTGGCGTTGCCACCGTGATTGCGCGCTTGGCTAGCGCCAACGCTGACGTTTCCAAGCGCCGTCCCCTGCCAAGACAGGCCAATACTGGCGTGGTCGCGCAGGCCCGCCGAACGCCGTGGCGGCGCCAGCGCCTGTTGAAGGTCTTGATAATGTTGGCTCTGCAGCCCATACGTGAAGCTTGCCCCCCAGCCTTCGGCAAACTGCTGGCTGAGGGTCACCTGGCTGTGTGTACCGCCCTCACGGCGCAACGGTTGCGCATAACCCAGCGCCCACTGCACCTGGGCCTGCGCCCATGGCTGGGCACCGAGGGCAAAGCCGGTTGCCAGGTAGCGCTCGGTGGCCAGCATACCGCCGCCCAGCGCCACGCCCTCAAGCACACCCCCACTCCACCCGGCACTGAGCACCCAAGGTGAAGCGCTATCACTGTTTCGCAGTTGGCCGACGCCCAACTGATACCCTCCGTTCAGGCCATCAGCACTGGGGGTAGCGGGCAGGACCAGGCGCCGCTCCTCACCCGTGGCTTCATGGATCACCAGTTCCAGTTCGGCAAACGCATCCAGCGGTACCGGGCTGTCGATGGAAAACGGCCCAGGGGGCACAACGGTCGCGTACATCAGGCGGTTACGCTGGTAGATCTCGACCCTTGCCTGGGTCGTGGCGATCCCTTGAACCACCCGTCTTTGCTGCAAGTGCCCCAATGCCTGTTCGGAGAACAGCTGAAAGCCATCGATGGGCACGCCAGACAAGACAGGGTTGGCCATATGAATCTGGCCAACCTGCAATACCGCCCCCTGGTCGGCGAACGTTCGCTGGGCATAGGCTTCCAGTGCGTTGAAGCGGTTGCCCTGCTGGCCAAGGCTGGCAACCTGGCGGCTGCGCACGATCCAGTTACCCAGGTTGAAGCCAGGTTCGGTCAGCACGGTCCAGGCCCTGTTGCTGCCATCGTTGAAGCGGGTGTCGAGCATCGTCACGTCGTAGTTGAACAGGGCCGCGAACCCGCCGGTGTCATAGGCTGAGAGATCATGCGCAGCAACTGGGCGCAGGGCGTGTGCAGGTACCACCATGGACAGGCTGGCCGACTGCGGGTCGGCCTGTATCTGCGATTGTGGGTGGCTGGCCAGCAAGTCGATGCAGGTGTCGGCAGGCTCGCCCGGTGACGGGGGGGGCGGCACCTCTATACCGGCAGCCTCCAGCAGCGCGGCATCGATGCACAGGCTGCCGTCTTCCAGGAACCGTGCCAGGGCCTGCCCTGCCCGGTTGCCATTCACCTGCAAACTCACCGTGTGATTACCTGGCGTGAAGCGGGGCTTTTCCTGAAAGTACCTGGCCAACTCCTCACTCAGCCCCCTCTGACGTAACAGTTCAAGGTCAAAATTGGGGCCCTCGCTGGCGCGGCATTCAAGCAGCAGCAGGGCCAGGGGGAACGCCATCAGGCACTGCCTGGCCACTGCCCGACACGGCCCCACCTGCTCATTCAATTGCGCCCACCCAGCAGTGGGGTTTCGAATTCATCGACGGCAAAGCCGTACACCGTGGCTGGAAACAGCCGCACCCGCTGGTGGTCGCGGGTTGAAGGCGCCTGCCGAAGCGCCAGCGACTCCCCAGGCAACACGTAGGTGCGCGGTAAGTAAGCGGGCTCATCCCCTGGCATCAGCCGGACTTCCTGAGCCAGGCGCACGACGTAGGGGGTCGGGTTCTCGACCTTTATGCCGCTGGCCTCCTGACGCCACTGCAAACCCTCCCAAGGTGACCGGTTGGGCGCCAAGCCCTTGGGGTGGATGATGACCGGCAGGTTCTGCCTCACGCTCACCCCTACCCTGGCGACCCCGGCGGCAGGCACCGCCTGCTGGGGCACGCCTTCGAAAATCACGCGTTTCAAGCGCTGGGTCTGCAACGGTTCAGTTGCACGCAGCATGAACCGCACCCGCTGTTCCTGGCCGGCCTCGACCCGCCAGGCGGGCTGGGTGAGAAACAGCAGCGGCGCTTCGTCTTCCGGCAAGTTCTGCAGGGTCACGAGTAACAGCGCAGGGGTCGGGTCATCATTTCGCACCGAGATCGATGCTTCCCCGTCGGCTTCGTTGACGATCAACACTGACGTTTCCGGGACCATGCCAGCGGCCTGGGCGCCCTGGGCCAATAGCAGCAGGCAACCTGCACTCCAAAACATTCGCTTCAACATGCTCATGCACGACACCCTGCAAGGCAGGTTCGCTGCCCCAAAGGGCAGCGAACAGGTGACAGGAACGCGTCGGGCGCTGGCCAACCTGGCGGCAAGCGCGGCCTCAGCGTGCTTTAGAGGTAGGACACCTCGATGGTCGAGGCGCCATCGATGAGGGTGTCGTCGGTGACTGTCAGGTCATTGAGGGCGGCAATTCGCATGTTTACAAACAAGTCAGCAGTCAGCTGCTTGATGGCAGTAGGTACTTGGGCGCCTACAGCAAAGCCATGGAAGTGCCCCTCAGTGCCGTTGTACAGCGTGGTGATGAGGACATTGCCGTCTACACCCCAGGATGCCCCCCCATCAACAGTCCGCAGGCGACGAACCGAACTGTTGCCGTCAGCTACAAAACTGTTGGCCGGCGCTTGCAAGAAATAGGCACCAATGCGCTGGTTACGATCGTTGGTACCCAGGCCAAAAGCCAAAGGACTGTCCGCATCCCCGATCGCGGTACCTGCCCGGCCATCAACCCCCCGCAAGGCAAACCGGACCGGCGCATCACAGTTCACTGCCAGTTGCTGTACCGGCGATGTGAAGGAAGTTTCCCTGCCTTGCTGCAATTGATTGACCGAAATATTTCCAAAGTCGAATCTCCCTCCCCCGCCCAACGATGGTGTGCACGCTGCCGGCTTGATGACACCGGTCACGATGACATCCGTGCTAGACGCAAATACCGCCGAACTGCACCCCAGTGCCATACCCAGGGCTATCCACTGCTTGATACGCATAACGTTTTACTACCTATGGTTGTGAGTTGGTTTGCCCACTGAGGGCCGACGCAACCTAACCGCCCTGGCAAGCCAGCTTCAGCATGAACAACCTCCCCTGCAGGCAAGCCTTCCGGGTCAATCACGCGAGTGCACGCTTCACACCAGGTTTTTTGCTTTAAACTACCGCTCCTTGCCCGCCTTGCCCTGTTTCCGGAGTTTTACATGACGGCCCCAGCCGAGCTCACGCCTACCCTTCAACTGGCCTGCGACCTGATCCGCCGCCCCTCGGTCACCCCCGTCGATGCCGACTGCCAGGCACAGATGATGAACCGCCTGGGCGCCGTGGGCTTCCAGCTGGAGCCGATGCGTATCGAGGATGTCGACAACTTCTGGGCCACCCACGGCCACCAGGAAGGCCCGGTGCTGTGCTTCGCCGGCCACACCGACGTGGTACCCACCGGCCCGGTGCAGCAATGGCAGCACGAGCCATTCGAGGCGCTGATCGATGCCGACGGCATGCTGTGCGGCCGTGGCGCCGCCGACATGAAGGGCAGCCTGGCCTCCATGGTGGTGGCCAGCGAACGCTTCGTGCAGGACTACCCGAACCACCGTGGCAAGGTCGCTTTCCTGATCACCAGCGACGAGGAAGGCCCCGCCCACCATGGCACCAAGGCCGTGGTCGAGCGCCTGAAGGCACGTAACGAGCGCCTGGACTGGTGCATAGTCGGTGAGCCGTCGAGCACTACCCTGCTCGGCGATGTGGTGAAGAACGGCCGCCGCGGCTCGCTCGGTGCCAAGCTGACCGTGCGCGGCAAGCAGGGCCACGTGGCCTACCCGCACCTGGCCCGCAACCCGATCCACCTGGCCGCAGCGGCCCTTGCAGAGCTGGCGGCCGAGCACTGGGACGAGGGCAATGCCTTCTTCCCGCCCACCAGCTTCCAGATTTCCAACCTGAACTCCGGTACCGGTGCCACCAACGTGGTGCCGGGCGAACTCACCGCGCTGTTCAACTTCCGCTTCTCCACCGAGTCCACCGTTGAAGGGCTGCAGGCGCGGGTTGCGGCGATTCTCGACAAGCATGAGCTGGATTGGACGATCGACTGGGCGCTCTCCGGCCTACCGTTCCTCACCGAGCCTGGCGAACTGCTCGATGCCGTGGCCGCCAGCATCAAGGGTGTCACTGGCCGCGAAACCCAGCCGTCCACCAGCGGCGGTACGTCCGATGGTCGCTTCATCGCCACCATGGGCACCCAGGTGGTCGAGCTTGGCCCGGTCAACGCCACCATCCACCAGGTCGATGAGCGGATTCTGGCCAGCGACCTCGACCTGCTGACCGAAATCTACTACCAGACCCTGGTCCGGTTGCTCGCCTGATGCTGGCCTGCCCTCTTTGCCAGGCGCCCTTGAGCCCGCTCGACAACGGCGTGGTGTGCCCGGCTGGCCACCGCTTCGACCGGGCCCGCCAGGGCTACCTGAACCTGCTGCCGGTGCAGCACAAGAACAGCCGCGACCCAGGTGACAACCAGGCCATGGTCGAAGCCCGCCGGGCGTTCCTCGACGCAGGCCACTACGCCCCGGTGGCCCGCCGCCTGGCCGAGCTTGCTGCCCAGCGCCAGCCCGGCGCCTGGCTCGACATCGGCTGCGGCGAAGGCTACTACACCGCGCAGCTGGCCCAGGCCTTGCCTGGGGCTGACGGCTACGCCCTGGACATCTCCCGCGAAGCGGTCAAGCGTGCCTGCCGCCGCGCGCCCGAGGTGACCTGGATGGTCGCCAGCATGGCGCGTGTGCCCCTGGCCGACGCCAGCTGCCAGTTCATTGCCAGTGTGTTCAGCCCGCTGGACTGGGCCGAGGCCAAGCGCCTGCTCAGCCCAGGTGGCGGCCTGATGCGCGTCGGCCCCACCAGCGGGCACCTGATGGAGCTGCGCGAAGTGCTCTACGATCAAGTGCGCCCCTACGCCGACGACAAGCACCTGGCCCTGATCCCCGAAGGCATGGCCCATGCCCATGGCGAAGTCCTCGAGTTCCGCTTGAGCCTGGCCGAACCCAAGGCCCGTGCCGACCTGCTGGCGATGACCCCGCACGGCTGGCGCGCCAGTGCCGAGAAACGCGCCCGGGTGATCGACCAGCCCGAGCCGTTCGAGGTCACCGTTTCCATGCGTTATGACTATTTCGTGCGCCAAGACTGAGCACACCCGGAGCCCTTATGCGCCAACCTGATATCGAGATTTACCTGAAGGACACCGACGTCGACCACCAGCAGATTGCCGCGTGGTTGGCCCAGGCCATCGGCCCGTGCAGCGAATGGAAACAAAAAGGCCAGACCTTCAAGTGCCAGGCCGGTAACATTCCAGTCACTTGGTTACCCAAGGCTGTAGGGAAATGGAACAGCCTTTACCTGGAAAGCGACCAGACGCCGTGGGCCGATGATGTCGCCTGCGCCCGCGCTGCGTTCGCCGCACTGAACGTGGAAGTGCGTTGCGCGCCGGGTGGCTGGGTGGAGGAAGACGGAGAGGAAGATGCCGACCGCTGGGTGCGCATCAGCGCCGACGGTGAAGAGGAAATCACCTGGCGTACCTGAAGGCCTGGCCTTCTCTGTAGGAGCGGGGTTGCCCCGCGAAGCCGCCAGCACGGTGGCGGGCACCGGCAGCGCCGGTGTTCACGGGGCAAGCCCGCTCCTACAAGCCCGTGGCTCAGAGGCCTACTACGTCCTCGGCTTGCAGGCCTTTCTGGCCCTGCACGCAGGCGTATTCCACCCGCTGCCCTTCGACCAGGGTACGATGCCCCTCACCGCGGATCGCCCGATAGTGGACGAACACATCCGCACCACCTTCGCGCTGAATGAAGCCATAGCCCTTGGCATCGTTGAACCACTTTACATTCCCAGTCTCACGAGACGACATCTGAACTACTCCGGATTTTTATTGTGAAGATCGCCTTGTAGACACAGGGTGTCCTCCCTATGTCGACGCCGCTTGCCGAAATATCTTGCAAGGGGCAGGCCGAGTATATGACACAGAACAAAAAATATTCATGACCGCCGCGCTATTTACCGTATTTTGCTGAACTTACGCCGATACGACAGACTAAATGGCTGTCCACTCTTCGAATTCATACCCAGGGCACTCACCCCATGACCCGTTCCCCTCTGCGCCGCCTGATTTTCGGCGCCCTGCGTCGCCTGATGTACCTGTGGGTGCGCTCCGAGACCATCAACCAGTCCTCGCTGACCCTCAAGCTCGACCGCAGCCGGCCGGTGTTCTATGCCCTGCCTTCGCCCTCGCTCACCGACCTGGCCGTGGTCGACCGCGAATGCACCAAGGCCGGGCTGCCACGCCCGGTGCTGCCGGTGGCGGTCGGCCCGCTGCATGAGCCTGCGGCGTTCTTCTACCTGACGCCGGACCCAGACTGGCTTGGCCGCCACGACAAGCGCGGCGCCCCGCCTACCCTGGAGCGCCTGGTCGCCGCCATCAGTCAGCACGCCGAGGAAGACGCGCAGATCATTCCGGTCAGTGTGTTCTGGGGGCAGACCCCGGCCAGCGAGAACAGCCCGTGGAAGCTATTGTTCGCCGACAGCTGGGCAGTCACCGGGCGCCTGCGCCGGCTGCTGACCGTGCTGATCCTGGGGCGCAAGACCCGCGTGCAGTTCTCCGCGCCCATTCACCTGCGCGAGCTGGTACAGCACAACAAAGGCCACGAGCGAACCGTGCGCATGGCCCAGCGCCTGATGCGCGTGCACTTTCGCAACCTCAAGAGCGCCGTCATCGGCCCGGACATCTCGCACCGGCGCAATCTGGTCAAAGGCCTGGTACACGCCCCCCTGGTGCGCCAGGCCATCAGCGAGGAGGCCCAGCGCGAGAACCTGCCCCAGGCCAAGGCCGAAGCCCTGGCGCTGCGCTACGGCAATGAAATCGCCTCGGACTACACCTACACCGCCATCCGCTTCCTCGAAGTGGTGCTGAGCTGGTTCTGGAACAAGATCTACGACGGCATCAAGGTCAACCACATCGAGCAGGTACAGGGCATCGCCCCGGGCCACGAAGTGATCTACGTGCCCTGCCACCGCAGCCACATCGACTACCTGCTGCTGTCCTACCTGCTGTTTCGCAACGGCCTGACACCGCCGCACATCGCCGCCGGCATCAACCTCAACATGCCGGTGATCGGCGGCCTGCTGCGCCGCGGCGGGGCGTTCTTCATGCGCCGCACCTTCAAGGGCAACCCGCTGTACACCGCGGTGTTCAACGAATACCTGCACACCCTGTTCACCAAGGGTTTCCCGGTGGAATACTTCGTCGAAGGCGGGCGCTCGCGCACCGGGCGCATGCTGCAGCCGCGCACCGGCATGCTGGCGATCACCCTGCGCAGCTTCCTGCGCTCCTCGCGCACGCCCATCGTGTTCGTGCCGGTGTACATCGGTTACGAGCGGGTGCTCGAAGGCCGCACCTACCTTGGCGAATTGCGCGGGAAAACCAAGAAGAAGGAGTCGATCTTCGACATCTTCAAGGTGATCGGCGCGCTGAAGCAGCGCTTCGGCCAGGTGTCGGTCAACTTCGGCGAGCCGATCCGCCTGGCAGGGTTCCTTGACCAGCAGCAACCCGGCTGGCGCGAGCAGGAGCTTGGCCCGCAGTTCCGCCCGGCCTGGCTGAACGCGGCCACCACCCGCCTGGGTGAAACCGTGGCCCGTCACCTGAACGAGGCCGCGGCGGTCAACCCGGTCAACCTGGTGGCCCTGGCGCTGCTATCCACCAGCCGCCTGGCCCTGGACGAACGCGCCCTGAGCCGTGTGCTGGACCTGTACCTGGCGCTGCTGCGCAAGGTGCCTTACTCGGCGCACACCACCCTGCCCGACGGCGACGGCCAGGCGCTGATCGAGCACGTGCGTGGCATGGACCTGCTGGCCGAACAGAAGGACGCCCTGGGCCGCATCCTCTACCTGGATGAAGCCCAGGCCGTGCTGATGACCTACTACCGCAACAACGTCCTGCACATCTTCGCCCTGCCGGCGCTGCTGGCGAGCTTCTTCCTCAGCAGCTCGCGCATGAGCCGCGAACTGCTTGGCCAGTACGTGCACGCGCTGTACCCGTACCTGCAGGCCGAGCTGTTCCTGCGCTGGGCACCGGAGCAACTGGACGAGGTGATCGACCAATGGCTGGCGGCGTTGGTCGAGCATGGGTTGCTGCGCCAGGAAAACGGCGTGTACCTACGCCCGGCACCCAGCTCGCGGCCGTTCGTGCTGCTGACCTTGCTGGCGCGCACCATCACCCAGACCCTGCAGCGCTTCTACATGGCCACCTCGCTGCTGCTCAACAGCGGCCAGCACAGCCTGAACGCCGAGGAGCTGGAAGACCTGTGCGTGATGATGGCCCAGCGCCTGTCGATCCTGCATGGCCTGAATGCGCCGGAGTTCTTCGACAAGACCCTGTTCCGCCACTTCATCCAGACCCTGGTGCAACAAGGCGTGTTGCGCCCGGACGGCAACGGCAAGTTGGGCTATCACGACAAGCTCGGCGAACTGACCGAAGGCGTGGCCAAGCGTGTGCTGTCGGCCGAGCTGCGCCTGTCGATCCGCCAGGTGGCCCTGCACCGCGATGAACCGGTGGACAGCGTGCAAGGGTAAGGGTTTCTATCTGCCATCGGCCCTTGGTGGGAATCAGGATGAGCTCGCTGCATCACCTGAATCCCGCTCAAGGAGCATGATATGACCCAGATGAAATCGCTCGACGTTGAAATCGTTTCCTCCGACGACAACACCCTGCCGGCCTCTGGCCTGGTTCAACTGAGCTTGCTCGATGTGTCGCTGGCCGATGGGCCATCGGTAAGCCTTGCCGAGCTGCGCTTGCGCTGTGCTGGCCGCTTCCCGGTCCGGCTGCAACTGACTTTCGATAGCAGCCAGATCGACCCTCGCCACAGTTACAGCCTGGCCGTGCGCATCGAGCAGGATGGCCAGCTGCTGTACATCAACACCAGCCAGCATCCTGTCGATCTGCAAAGCGTCACCGGCAGCCAACAGGTTACCGTCGACAAGATTGACTCGAACGACGAAGGCTACTTCTGCGGCACCGTGGAAGAAGGCATCCACGGCGGCAACCTGACCGACGGTATCCACGGCGGTAACCTGACCGAAGGTATCCACGGCGGCAACCGCATGGATTGACCACCCGGCGCGGAAAATCCGCTAAAGTCCGTGGAGTTGGCCACAAGCCGACTCCAAGGACACCGGAGATTCCATGAAAAAGCTCTTTATGCTGTGTTGCGCATCCCTGCTCGCGGCCTGTTCCAGCCATACCCCGTCCCCCCAGGCCAGCCTGGCGGGTGAAGTTTTCTACGTGCAGCGCATCGCCCTGCCACCGGCGGCCACCCTCAGCGTCGAGCTGCAGGACGTGTCACTGATGGACGCCCCCGCCGTGACCCTGGCGCGCCAAGCCGGCCCGATCAAAGGCAATGTGCCACTACCCTTCCAGCTCAACTACGACCCGGCGCAGGTCAAGCCTGGCCACCGCTACGCGGTCAGCGCGCGGATCGAGCTGAACGGCAAGTTGCTGTTCATCAACACCGCACACCATGGCGTGGCGCTCGACGGCAGCGACCCGCAACCGCTGCGGATCAAGGTCGACCCGGTACGCTGAGCCCGAACATTCTCGTCTGACAAGGAACTTCCCATGATTCGCGCCTCCCTGCGCTTCACCACCCTGTGCGCCGGCCTGCTGCTGTCGGCCAGCGCCCTGGCCCTGTCGCTCGGCGACCTGAGCCAGTCCGATGCCAGCGGCGGCCTGAAGGACGCCCTCACCCAGGGTGCACAAATTGCCGTCAAGCAGCTGAGCACCCCCGGTGGTTTCAGCAACAACCCCGATGTGCGCATCGAACTGCCGGGTAACCTCGGCAAGGCCGCCAAGGCGATGAAGATGTTCGGCAAGGGCGATCAGGTCGACGCCCTGGAAACCAGCATGAACAAGGCGGCCGAGGCGGCGGTGCCACAAGCCCAGGCCATTCTGGTGGATGCGGTGAAAAAGATGACCGTGACCGATGCCAAGGGCATCCTCAGCGGCGGCAAGGACTCGGCCACCCAGTACCTGAACAAGAGCAGCCGTGAGCAGATTCGCGCCAAGTTCCTGCCGATCGTGAAACAGGCCACCGACAAGGTGGGCGTCGCCCAGCAGTACAACGCCTTCGCCGGCCAGGCCAAGGGCCTGGGGCTGATCAAGAATGACGCGAACATCGAGAACTACGTGACCGAGAAGGCCCTGGACGGGCTGTTCGAGATGATCGCCAAGCAGGAAGAAAGCATTCGCCAGAACCCGGCGCAGGCAGCTACCAGCCTGGCCAAGAAGGTGTTCGGCGCCCTTTGAGGGCCCTGTCGCGAGCGCCTACCCCGGCCCTGGCCTTTGCGCCGCCCCGGGGTAGGAGCGAGCACAGCTCGCGATGGGGCGCGCAGCGGCCCCAAGGTTTCAGCTTCGCAGCGGATAGCCCCGGGGGCTGCTTTGCAGCCCATCGCGAGCGTTGCTCGCTCCTACCGGGGATTGCGTTACGGCTCCCTGCTCGGCAGCGCAACCATCAGCCCTTCCTGACCCTGAACCATGCCGCATACAACGCCGGCAGGAACAGCAAGGTCAACGCCGTGGCCACGATCAACCCGCCCATGATCGCCACCGCCATCGGCCCGTAGAACACGCTGCGTGACAGCGGAATCATCGCCAGCACCGCCGCCAATGCGGTCAGCACGATCGGCCGGAACCGCCGCACCGTGGCCTCGATGATCGCCTGCCAGCGGTCCAGCCCCGAGGCGATGTCCTGCTCGATCTGGTCCACCAGAATCACCGAGTTGCGCATGATCATCCCCGCCAGGGCGATGGTGCCGAGCATGGCAACGAAGCCGAACGGCTGGCGGAACACCAGCAGGAACAGGGTGACCCCGATCAGCCCCAGGGGCGCGGTGAGGAACACCATCACCGTGCGCGAGAAGCTGCGCAGCTGGATCATCAGCAAACTCAGCACCACCACGATGAACAGCGGCATGCCGGCGTTCACCGACTTCTGCCCACGCTCGGAGTCTTCCACCGTGCCACCGACTTCCAGCAGGTAGCCATCCGGCAGCTTGTCCTTGATCTGCTGCAGGGTCGGCAGTATCTGTTGCACCAGGGTCGCGGGTTGCTCCTGGTCGTAGATGTCGGCGCGCACGGTCACGGTCGGCAGGCGGTTGCGGTGCCAGATGATGCCTTCCTCGAAGCCGTACTCCAGGGTCGCCACCTGCGACAGCGCAACGCTCTGGCCGTTTTCGGTGGGCACCGCCAGGCTGCCGAGGTTGGCCAACTCACCCCGCTCCTGCTGGGTGCCGCGCAGCAGAATCTCGATCAGCTCGTTGTCCTCGCGGTACTGGCTGACCGCACTGCCGGTCAGCGAACTCTGCAGGAAACTCGCCAACTGCGCGGTGCTTACACCCAGGGCGCGGGCGCGGTCCTGGTCAATGTCCAGAAACACCGCCTTGCTCGGCTCTTCCCAGTCCAGGTGCACGTTGACCACATGCGGGTTCTCGCGCACCTTGTCCGCCACTTCCCGGGCCAGGGCACGGGCCTTCTCGATATGCTCGCCGGTGATACGGAACTGCACCGGGTAGCCCACGGGCGGGCCGTTTTCCAAACGTGTCACGCGGGCGCGCAGGTCGGGGAACTGCTGGTCCACGGTGGCGATCAACCAATTGCGCAGGCGCTCGCGGTCATCCATCGACTTGGCCAGAACCACGAACTGGGCGAAGCTTGCCGCCGGCAATTGCTGGTCCAGCGGCAGGTAGAAGCGCGGCGAGCCACTGCCGACGTAGGCCACGTAGTTGTTGATGCCCTCCTGCTGCGCAAGCAGCGCCTCCAGTTGTTTCACCCGCTCGGCCGTGTTGGCCAGCGAAGCACCTTCGGCGAGCTTCAAGTCGACCATCAGTTCCGGGCGCCCGGAGGCTGGGAAGAACTGCTGGGGCACGAAGCGGAACAGCAGGATGCTGCCGACGAACGCCGCGATGGTCAGCACGATCACCGTCTTGCGCCGCCGCACGCACCATTCCACCACCCGCCGCACACGCTGGTAGAACGGCGTGCCGTAAGGGTCTGGCGCATGCCCGTCCTTGCCATGCCGGGCGGCGTGCAGCTTGGCCAGGTCCGGCAGCAGGCGCTCGCCCAGGTACGGCACGAACACCACGGCGGCCACCCAGGAGGTGAGCAGGGCAATGGTTACCACCTGGAAGATCGAGCGGGTGTATTCCCCCGTGCTCGACGCCGCGGTGGCAATCGGCAGAAAACCTGCGGCGGTGATCAGGGTTCCGGTCAGCATCGGGAAGGCCGTGCTGGTCCAGGCGTAGCTGGCCGCCTTGAGGCGGTCGAAGCCCTGCTCCATCTTGATCGCCATCATTTCCACGGCAATGATCGCATCGTCCACCAGCAAGCCCAGCGCCAGCACCAGCGCACCCAGCGAGATCTTGTGCAGGCCGATGCCGAAGTAGTGCATGGCGGCGAAGGTCATGGCCAGCACCAAGGGAATGGCCAGGGCCACCACCAGGCCGGTGCGCAGGCCCAGGGAGAAAAAGCTCACCAGCAACACGATCACCAGCGCCTCGACCAGTACCTGGACGAACTCGCCAACCCCAGCTTTCACCGCTGCCGGCTGGTCGGACACCTTATGCAGCTCCATGCCCGCCGGCAGGTTGTGCGCCAGGCGGTCGAACTCGCTTTCCAGGGCCTTGCCCAGCACCAGAATGTCACCGCCTTCTTTCATCGATACGGCCAGGCCGATGGCATCCTCGCCCATGAACCGCATGCGCGGTGCGGGTGGGTCGTTGAAACCGCGGTGTACGTCGGCAACGTCGCCGATGCGCAGCGTGCGGTCGCCCACACGGATGGGGAACTGGCGAATCTGGTCGACATTGTCGAAGCGCCCGCTCACCCGCAACTGCAGGCGTTCGCTGGGGGTTTCGAAAAAGCCTGCGGTGCTCACCGCGTTCTGCTCGCGCAGGGCCTGTTGCACAGCCTGCATCGGTACGCCGAGGGTGGCCAGCTTGAGGTTGGACAGCTCGATCCAGATTTTCTCGTCCTGCAGGCCGACCAGCTCGACCTTGCCCACGTCCTTGACCCGCTGCAGCTGGATCTGGATACGGTCGGCGTAGTCCTTGAGCACGGCGTAGTCGAAGCCGGGGCCGGTCAGTGCGTAGATATTGCCGAACGTGGTGCCGAACTCGTCATTGAAGAACGGCCCCTGGATTTCCGGCGGCAAGGTGTGGCGAATGTCCGCGACTTTCTTGCGGATCTGATACCACAGCTCGGGGATGTCCTTGGAGTGCAGCGAATCACGGGCCATGAAGGTGACCTGCGACTCCCCCGGGCGCGAGAACGAAACGATTTTCTCGTACTCGCCGGTTTCCATCAGTTTCTTCTCGATGCGCTCGGTGACCTGGCGCGACACCTCTTCAGCCGTAGCCCCCGGCCACAGGGTGCGGATCACCATGGCCTTGAAGGTGAACGGCGGGTCTTCGCTCTGCCCCAGCTTTGTGTAGGACATGGCGCCAATAGCGGCCAGCAGAATCATCAGGAACAGCACGATCTGGCGATTGCGCAACGCCCATGCGGAAAGGTTGAAACCCATCGGGACTTACTCCTTGGCCGCCAGGTTCACCACGCGGTTGGTGCGGTCCACTGGCCGCACCGCCTGCCCCTCGCGCAGCACATGGCCACCGGCAGCCACCACCCAGTCGCCTGGCGCCAGGCCTTCGAGCACCGGCACGGTTTCGCTGCCATACGCCCCCAGGCGCACCGGCACCCGCTCCAGGTGCGCGTCGGCCTTGACCCGCCAGACATAGGCCTGGCCGTTTTCCGCCGTCACCGCCGACAACGGCACCGCCAGGGGAATCACGCCGTCATGGGCGATGAACACCCGTGCGCTCTGGCCCAGTTCCGCCGGCGCCTTGGCCGAGGTGAAGGCAATGCGCGCGGCAAAGGTGCGCGAGCGCGGGTCTGCTGCCGGCGACAGCTCACGGATACGCCCCTCGAAGCGCTGGTTGGGGTGCGACCACAGCTCGACGCTGACGGCCTGGCCCACGGCGAAACGGGCGAACTGCTGCTCTGGCAGGCCGATGGCAACTTCCCGCTCACCGTCGGCCGCCAGGGTGAACACGGTCTGCCCGGCAGCCACCACCTGGCCGACTTCAACCTGACGCTTGGCAATCACCCCGGCCTGGGGCGCGCGCAGCACCGCGTATTCAGCCTGGTTGCCAGCCACGTCAAACTCGGCCTTGGCCTGTTTGACGCGGGCCATGCCGGCGCGGTAGAGGTTTTCGGCGTTATCGAACTGCGAATGGCTGACCATCTGCCGGTCCAGCAATTTCTGGTAGCGGTCGCGCTCGGCGCGCACCAGCGACAGGTTGGCTTCGGCGGCGGCCAGTTGGGCGCGGTTGGCTTCCAGTTGCAGGCGCACGTCTTGTGGGTCCAGCTCGGCCAGCGGCTGCTCGGCCTTGACCCGCTGGCCTTCCTCGACCAGGCGCTTGCTAACCTTGCCGCCAATGCGGAAGGCCAGTTCCGGCTCCAGGCGCGCGCGCACCTCGCCAGGGTAGCTGTCGGCGGCGGCTTCGGCCGGCTGTGGCTGAACCACCAGGGCCGGGCGCGGCGCAGCGGGTGGGGCGGCTTCCTGGCCACAGGCCGCGAGCATCAGCACGGCAGCGGCGGGCAAGGCGAGGGACAAGGCATGACGCAACATGATGAATCCTTTCGCGAGGTGCACATCGAATATTTATACTGGCGAGTATATTAAGTCAGGGAACCGAGGCCGGGAAGCGGGCGTCGGAAAGAAAATCGACATTAACGAGGGCAGTCACCTGCAGCCGGAAGCCGTTACAGCCGGTAAGATGGGCGCCCCTTCAAACGGATGTGTATTGCAATGTCCCACGACGCACCCATCGGCCCAGGCCGGCCCAAGGACCTGGCCAAGCGCGAGGCGATCCTCGAAGCCGCCAAGGCCCTGTTCCTCAGCCTTGGCTATGCCAGCACCAGCATGGATGCAGTCGCCGCGGCGGCAGGTGTTTCCAAACTCACCGTGTACAGCCACTTCACCGACAAGCAGACGCTGTTCGGGTCGGCGGTGATGGCGACCTGCCAGAACCAGCTACCCGACATGCTGTTCGCCTACCCCGAAGGGGCACCGGTGGAAGACGTGCTGCTGGCCATTGCCCGTAGCTTCCAGGCGCTGGTGAGCAGCGACGAGGCGGTCAAGCTGAGCCGCCTGATCATGGCCCAGGGCAGCCTGGACCCAAGCTTTGGCGAGTATTTCTACGAAGCTGGGCCCAAGCGGGTGCTGGCGGGGATGGAAGCCTTGCTGCGCGGCATCGATGAGCGCGGCTTGCTGCGCATTGAAAATCCGTTGCAGGCGGCCGAGCACTTCTTCTGCCTGGTCAAGGGCGCGCCGGATTATCGGCTGCTGCTGGGCTGCGCCGGGCCGCTGGAAGGGGATGAAGCCGAGGCGCATGTGCGCGAGGTGGTCGGGGTATTCATTCGGGCATTCAGGACTTGAGTTTTCCTGGGCCGCCCCTTCGCGAGCACCTACCAAGGCATACACAAATCCGGTAGGAGCGAGCAAAGCTCGCGAAGAGGCCCG
The DNA here is from genome assembly GCF_011752565.1 of Pantoea sp. Ap-967. GTDB lineage: Bacteria > Pseudomonadota > Gammaproteobacteria > Pseudomonadales > Pseudomonadaceae > Aquipseudomonas. The sequence goes on along the minus strand of NZ_VWXK01000041.1, from coordinate 10,964 downwards.
TACAAGCAATCAGGCTTTCAAAGCTTTCTTCGGATAGATGTCATACCGGCTGGACTTGCCTTCCAGGCTATGGCTCGGCTTGGGCCCGTCGATGATCGGCGCCTTGCGCGGGCGCTTCACCACCACCCGGTGGCTGGCCAGTGCCAGTGCCGCCTCCAGCAACGCCGGGGCATCCAGGTCATCGCCAACCAGTGGCCGGAACACCCGCATTTCCTTCTTCACCAGGGCGCTCTTGTCCCGGTGCGGGAACATCGGGTCGAGGTAGATCACCTGCGGCGGCTCGCCCTCCCAGGCGCGCATGCGCTCGATGGCATTGCCGGTGAGCAGGCGCATGCGGCCAACGATCTGCCCGACTTCATCATCGCCCCGGGCCCGTGCCAGGCCATCTTCCAGCAATGCGGCAATCAATGGCTGGCGCTCGATCAGGGTCATCTGGCAACCGAGGCTGGCCAGCACGAAGGCGTCCTTGCCCAAACCTGCCGTGGCATCCAGCACCTGTGGCCGCACCCCCTGGGCGATGCCAACGGCCTTGGCGATCATCTGCCCGTTGCCACCGCCGAACAGCCGACGATGGGCCGCCTGGCCCTCGACGAAATCGACTCGCACCGGCCCCGGTGCCTGCGGCCCCAGCTGCTGGATCTGCAAGCCTTCGGCGCCCACCTGCACGGCAAACCCGGCAGCGTCATCCGCCAGCGGCAAGCCCAGGCGCTCAGCCCATTGCGCGGCCTGTGCCGTGTATTCCGGGGCCAGCGCCTCGACCCTCAGCCCTGTGCCCTGCTCCTGCTCTTCCATCACAACCTGCACTCGAAAAATTTGATGAAGCCCTTAATGAATCACCGGCAACGGCCGATACAGGCAATATCCCGCTATTCTGCCAGAGCACAACGCGCGCGACTGCCATGACAGATACTCTTCCCATCGGTTTGACCTATTTGTCGCCTGTCGGCAACTACGGTCGGCAGAATACCCAGGCACTTGGGGGCGTCAGCCACCTGTGGCAGGATTTCTTCGCCCGCGCCATGGCCGAGCAACAGGCAGAAGCGCCAGACAGCGTCAGCCAGGCGATGGTGCAGTACGACCAGGAAAGCGGCGAGCCGATCGGCGGGGCCAAGGCCCTGGCCATGATCGAAACCCAACGCGCCTGCCCCGTGCAGGACACCATAGTCGCCCCGCCCGAGCCGCTGTTCCTGCCCAAGGCAGAGCTTGAGGCCAACCTGCTGGAACCGGCGCCAGAGCCGTTCAGCGTGGCCGACATGATCCAGCAACAGCGCCAGCTCGACATCAGCAACACCTGGCTGCGCCCGATCGTGATGAGCCAGGGCCAGCCACTGCCCGAACCTGGCCCAGCCCCCGCCCAACGCCCACTGCACCTGCCCATCGCCGAGTTCGAGATGGGCCTGCTAGACCCGGCGCCGGAACCTTACGACGCCACGACCTTGGCCAAGCAACAGAACGACCTGGAGTTCGACATGCACTGGGCCCGCCCGGTGGTGCTGAACAACGTGCGCGTACACGCCTGAATCAGCGCCGGAACAGATCGTTCAACTGGGCGAACGGCAAGCCCTGCTCACCGTAGCTGAAGGTTCCCTGGTCATGTATTTCCAGGGCGGCGCGCTGCAAGGCGCCCAGCGCTGCACGGGCCAGCGAGGAACCCACGCTGATTCGCCGCACCCCCAGGTCCTGCAACTGATTCACGCTCAAGGCCACGCCTGCCATGCCCATCAGCACATTGACCGGTTTCGGCGCCACCGCCTGCACCACCGCGCGCACCTCCTCGACGCTGCGCAGCCCTGGGGCATAGAGCACATCGGCACCGGCTTCGGCAAAGGCCTGCAGGCGCAGGATGGTATCGTCCAGGTCCATGCGCCCGTGCAGCAGGTTTTCCGCACGGGCGCACAGGGTGAACGGGAATGGCAGGCTGCGCGCAGCTTGCACCGCCGCCCGCACCCGCGCCACGGACAATTCGAAGTCGTAGATCGGCGCCTCGGCGCGGCCGCTGGCATCCTCGATCGAGCCACCCACCAGCCCGGCCTCGGCGGCCCGCAGGATGGTTTGCGCGCAATCCTCGGGCAGGTCGCCAAAGCCGTTCTCAAGGTCAGCGGCCACCGGCAGCGGCGTGGCATCGACGATCATGCCAGCATTGTCCAGGGTTTCGTCCAGGCTCAAGGCGCCTTCGGCGTCCGGGCGCCCCAGGCTGAATGCCAGGCCCGCACTGGTGGTGGCCAATGCCTCGAAGCCAAGGCTGGCCAGCAGCTTGGCCGAGCCTGCATCCCAGGGGTTGGGAATGACGAAGGCGCCATCGCGCTCGTGCAGCGCCTTGAAGGCCTCGGCTCGCAGGGTTTGTACATCCATGGTCACAACCTCCGGGGTCAGGGAATGGTCAGAGTAGCCCCAGTTGTTCGACCTCGGGGGCGCGTGGCAATTCCGGCAAGGGCGCCAGGCCCGGCAGGCGCGCCATCAAGCGCTGGTGAAAACGCTGGGCCAAGGCCGCCGCCAGGCGGTTGTCCGAGGTGTGCAGGAAGATATAGGGGCGCAGCCCGGCTTCGATCCAGGCGGCCACCTTGTCCACCCAGGGCGTGAGGAATGGTTCATTGGCGGCAAGCTCAGGGTGGCCGATGAAGCGCACCTGGGGGTGCTGGCTGAAGGCAGCCGGGCGTGGTGGCACCTTGGGCTTCTTCGACTGGGCGTGCAGCACGGCGGGGTCGCGCGAGGTACAGCTGAACAGTGCGCGCGGGTCGAGGCAGATACGCTCCACGCCGCGCTCGTGCAACAGGCGGTTGAGCAGCCGCTCCTCCTCGCCCTTGGCAAAGAACGCCGGGTTGCGCACTTCAACGGCCACCGGCGTACCGATTTCATCAAGAAAGTGGCACAGCTCACCCACACGTGCGGGGCTGAAGTGGGCCGGCAATTGCAGCCAGTAAGGCGCCACGCGCTGGCCCAGCGGCGCCATCAGGCGGGTGAAGTCGAAGGCAGGCTCCAGCTGGTCGCGCAGGTCGCCTTCGTGGCTGATGTCGCGGGGGAACTTGGCGGTGAAGCGAAAGTGCTCAGGCATCACCTGCGCCCAACGGGCAATGGTGCCAGGTGCAGGGCGGGCGTAGAAGGTGGTGTTGCCCTCGACGGCGTTGAACACCTGGCTGTAATAGCCAAGCATCTCGCCGGTAGTGGCATCGGCGGGGTACAGGTAGTCACGCCAGGCGTTTTCGCTCCAGGACGGACAACCCACGAAATAAGGCAGGGGTGATGGGTTCATCCATCAAATGTACAGGTCGAGCCCCAGCACTTCCATGTCCCAATCGGTAAAACCGGCGGTGCTCAGGTAGCTGGCTAGCGCGGTGGCGGTGCGCCGGTCACGGGCGCGGGGGAATACCATGTCCTGCTGGCGGGCCGGCAGGCCTGCGGGGCGACGGCGAGCGGCAGGCTCGGGCGCCGCCTCGATGTCCTCGACCAGGTCGGCATCGTCGGCGGGTTCATCACGCAGGCCTGCCTTACGCGGGGTGCGCTTGATGGGGTAGGACTGCGATGAAAAACCGTCGATACGCATGATGAGCACTCAGAACCGGTGATGGCAATTTAGCAGCATCAGAGTTCCGTCGCTAATGCTCAAGTGCTAACTGGACCACACAACGCGCATAAGGTTTATCGGAAACGGCAATAACCGACGAACAGCACTCAGCGCGCCTTGGGCGTAGCTACATTATCGCGCAAGTAAACCGGTTGCGCCTGTTCGGCGACGATTGCCTCGCCACGCGCCCAGGCAAAGGTTGCCAGGCTGAGGACATCCAGGGCATTGGGCAGTGCCGCTAGGTTGCTGGCACTGGCTTGCACCGCCAGGCGCTCGGCATAGCCCCAGCCGGTGCCGGCGCCAAACCAGTCGCCGCTGCTGCCATCAGGCAGTGCCACGCGCTCTGGCGGCAGCACCGCTTCCTGGCCCTGCAGGCGCATTTCGCCGGCCTGGGCCTGGTAGCAGCCCCAGTACACCTCATCCATGCGCGCATCGATGGCAGCGGCCACCTGCTGCACGCCGTGCTCTCGCAACGCACCCTGGGCCAGTGCCGCCAGGTTGGACACCGGCAGCACCGGCCGCTCCAGGGCAAATGCCAGCCCCTGCACCACGCCAATGGCGATGCGCACACCGGTAAACGCACCCGGGCCGCGACCAAAGGCGATGGCATCCAGGGCATTGAGCGAAACACCGGAATCGGCCAGCAGCTGCTTGATCATCGGCAGCAGCTTCTGTGCGTGCATGCGCGGGATCACCTCGTAATGGCTGGTTACCTTGCCGTCATGCAGCAACGCGACGGAACAAGCTTCGGTGGCGGTATCCAGGGCCAGCAGGGTGGTCATCGAACGGGTATCCAGGTGCAGGGGGAAAAGAGCGGCAGTATAAACGACAACGGCCCGCAAGCGGGCCGTTGTCGACGTGCAGCCTAAGGCTGATCAGCTCAGGGCTGCCAGTACCTTGGCGGTGATCGACTCGACCGAGCCGACGCCTTCGATGTGGCTGTACTTCGGCTTGCCGGCATTGGCGGCCGACAGCTTCTGGTAGAAGTCCACCAGTGGCTTGGTCTGGCTGTGGTAAACCGACAGGCGATGACGCACGGTTTCTTCCTTGTCGTCGTCGCGCTGAATCAGGTCTTCGCCGGTGACGTCGTCCTTGCCTTCCACTTTCGGCGGGTTGTACTGAATGTGGTAGGTGCGGCCCGAGGCCAGGTGCACGCGGCGGCCCGCCATGCGGCCGACGATTTCTTCGTCGTCGACGGCGATTTCGACCACGGCGTCGATGTCTACACCGGCAGCGACCATGGCTTCAGCCTGGGGAATGGTGCGCGGGAAGCCGTCGAACAGGCAGCCCTTGGCGCAATCTGGCTGGGCGATGCGCTCCTTGACCAGGCTGATGATCAGATCGTCGGAAACCAGCTGGCCGGCATCCATGACTTTCTTCAGTTCCAGGCCCAACGGGGTGCCGGCCTTGACGGCGGCACGCAGCATGTCACCGGTGGAAATCTGGGGAATACCGAACTTTTCGGTGATGAACTTTGCCTGAGTACCTTTACCGGCCCCGGGAGCTCCCAGCAGAATTACGCGCATCTCGTGCTCCTCAAATTTTTTTATGAAATTCAATGGATTCGGCGACCAGGGCCAAGTCCGGAAAATCGGGTATGACCATAAATCGGTCAGAAGGCTGCTCAAGATACACAGCGCCCGGCAGCCAGACAAGCGCCCCAAAGTTGCAGTATTGCGTCATTCGCTCCCTTGGGTGCAGGGGGTTGCGCCCGGCGCAACCACCCCTCTGGCCCTGTTCTGGCCCGCGCAATGCCTGCTTGAACAGGCACCACCCATGCGCTTCAACCGGTATTGCGCAGGCCGGCGGCAATACCCGCCACGGTCACCAGCAAGGCCTGCTCCAACGGGCTGTCCAGAGCGGCTTCGCGGCTGCGCGAACGGGCCAGCAATTCGGCCTGCAGGCGGTGCAGCGGGTCCAGGTAGGTGTTGCGCAGGCTGATGAATTCCAGGGTTTCGGGGCTGTGCGCCAGTAGCACCTGCTGCCCGGTCAGGCCCAGCACCACCTGGCACGACTGCGACAATAGGTCGCGCAGCTGCGCACCCAACGACAGCAAGCCCGGTTGCACCAGACGTTCGTCGTAGGCCTTGGCGATTTCGGCATCGGCCTTGGCCAGCACCATTTCGAGCATGTCGATGCGGGTGCGGAAGAATGGCCACTGCTCGCGCATCTGCGCCAGCAGGTCGCCCTGGCCGCGCGCCAGGGCATTGCCCAGGGCGGTTTCCCAACCCAGCCAGGCCGGCAACATCAGGCGGGTCTGGGTCCAGCCGAAGATCCACGGAATGGCCCGCAGGCTTTCAATGCCGCCGGCGCGGCGCTTGGCTGGGCGGCTGCCCAGTGGCAAGCGGCCCAGCTCCTGCTCCGGGGTCGACTGGCGGAAATACTCGACGAAATCCGGGTTCTCCCGCACCACGGCGCGGTAGGCTTTCAGGCCATCGGCGGCCAGCTGGTCCATCACTTCGCGCCAGGCCGGCTCAGGGGGCGGTGGCGGCAGCAAGGTCGCCTCCAGCACGGCGGCCAGGTAAAGGTTGAGGTTCTGCTCGGCAATGCCCGGCAAGCCGAACTTGAAGCGAATCATCTCACCCTGCTCGGTGGTGCGGAAACGCCCCGCCACCGACCCTGGCGGCTGCGACAGGATCGCCGCGTGAGCCGGGCCACCGCCACGGCCCACGGTGCCGCCACGGCCATGGAACAACAGCAGCTCGACCTGGTGCTCGCGGCAGATACGCACCAGATTTTCCTGGGCGCGGTACTGGGCCCAGGCGGCTGCCGTGGTGCCCGCATCCTTGGCCGAGTCGGAATAGCCAATCATCACTTCCTGCGGGCCTCGCAGCCCGGCGCGATAGCCGGGCAGGCCGAGCAGGCGCTCCATCACCGGGCCCGCATTGTCCAGGTCGGCCAGGGTTTCGAACAGCGGCACCACGCGCATTGGCCGGGTCAGCCCGGCTTCCTTGAGCAGCAATTGCACGGCCAGCACATCGGAGGCGGCGCCGGCCATGGAAATCACGTAGGAGCCCAGCGATGCCCCCGGTGCCGCGGCAATTTCACGGCAGGTGGCCAGCACTTCGGCGGTATCGGCCTGGGGTTTGAAATGCGCCGGCAACAGCGGACGGCGGTTTTTCAACTCGGCCTGGAGGAAGCCGATGCGCTGTTCTTCGTCCCAGTCGGCATAGCTGCCCAGGCCCAGGTAGTCGGTGATTTCCGCCAGGGCATCACGGTGCCGGGCGGCATCCTGGCGCACGTCCAGGCGGCCAAGGAACAGGCCAAAGGTGACGGCCCGGCGCAGGCTGTCGAGCAGCGGGCCATCCGCGATCACACCCATGCCACATTCATGCAGCGACTGGTAGCACAACTCCAGCGGGGCGATCAGGTCGCGGTTGTCCACCAGCACCTCGGCACTGGCCGGCTGGCTGCTGTTCAACGCCGCGTGGGTCCAGGCGCGGGTGGCGCGCAGGCGCTCGCGCAGCTGCTTGAGCACGGCCCGGTAAGGCTCGGCGCTGTCCCCTACCCGCTCGCGCAAGGCACTGCTGGCCTGCTGCATGGACAGCTCGGCGGCCAGGGCATCGACGTCGCGCAGGAACAGGTCGGCGGCCATCCAGCGGGCCAGCAGCAGCACTTCGCGGGTGACCGCGGCAGTCACGTTGGGGTTGCCGTCGCGGTCGCCGCCCATCCACGAAGCGAAGCGAATGGGCGCGGCCTCCAGCGGCAAATGCAGGCCCGTGGCCTCGAACAAGGCACTGTCGACCTTGCGCAGGTGGCTGGGGATAGCGTGCCAGAGGGAGTGCTCGATCACCGCAAAGCCCCACTTGGCCTCGTCCACCGGGGTGGGCCGGGTGCGGCGGATTTCCTCGGTGTGCCAGGCCTCGGCAATCAGCCGGCGCAGGCGTTCACGCACCTGCTGGCGCTCGGCGGCGCTAAGGTCGCGGTGGTCCTGCACAGCCAGCTGGCCGGCGATGGCGTCGTATTTCTGGATCAGCGTGCGACGAGCCACCTCGGTGGGGTGGGCGGTGAGCACCAACTGGATATCGAGTTTGGCCAGCTGCCGGGCCAGGGCGTCATCCTTGTGCCCGGCCTGCTTGAGGCGCGCCAGCAGCTCCGGCAGCACCCGTGCCTCGAACGGTTCGGCCTGCTCGCCATCACGGCGGCGGATCAACTGGTACTGTTCGGCCATGTTGGCCAGGTTGAGAAACTGGTTGAAGGCGCGCGCCACCGGCAGCAAGTCTTCCTCGGCCAGATCGGCCAAGGTCGAGCTCAGCTGCTCGCCGGGCCCGCGGCGGTCGGCCTTGGCGCTCTGGCGGATATCCTCGATCTTCTGCAGGAACGCCTCGCCGTGCTGCTGGCGAATGGTGTCGCCCAGCAACTCCCCCAACACATGGACGTCTTCACGCAGGCGCACATCGATATCGGTCATTGGTCCTCTCTTAGGCGCGGTTGCTCCGCGCTCGTCTCAGGAAACAACTGCCCCAAGAGTGCCCACACGCCGGGCGTGCTGGCAAGCTGCGATGCGCAAAGCAAACTAAAGTCAATGTTGCACAGTCCGATGCAATGCAGCCTTCGATGGCGTTGACAGAGGTCACCATGAAAATCCGCGAACTCGCCCAGCACTGGGAACAGAATGCCGCCGGCACCCTGAGCCCTACCGGCCATGCCTTGCACCTGGACCTGGAGTCCGAGGCACGCCTGGCCGCCCTGATCGACATGTACCCCAAGCGCACCGCCGAGGCATTGCTCGGCGAGCTGGTGGCGGCCGCACTGGAAGAACTGGAAGCCAGCTTCCCCTACGTACAGGGCCGCAAGGTCATCGCCACCGATGAGGAAGGTGACCCCTTGTTCGAGGACGTGGGCCCTACGCCGCGTTTCCTGGCGCTGTCGCGGCGCCACCTGCACGACATGAGCAATGCCGGCGAAGACACCGGCAACTGACCACACCGTCTCCTGTTCCGGGCCTGCAATGGGCCCGGAATACCCCACCGAAACCTGAAAGTTCAAGGCAAAAGCCGCTGACCGATTAGTCAGAAATAGATAGCCGAATTCGGCAACTTTTTCTGAACTATTCAAAAAATGCCCAAGTCCCAGCCAATAGCCATCACGCTAAAACCCTGCACACCTGCCGTGTCGCAGCACCCTGCAAAAAGCGCCTGCAGAGGCCAGGGATTGAGCGATGGACTGCTACGGACATCGTCGTTATCAGGAGTGATCCAATGGAGCTGACCACCATGAAGACCCGCACCGAGAAGTGCTCATCCATCCCTGTGCGCGGGCTCAAGCTGGCCGCGCTGGCCCTGGGCAGTAGCCTGGTCCTGGCCGGCTGTGCAGGCAACCCGCCCACCGAGCAGTACGCCGTCACCCAGTCTGCGGTGAACTCCGCCGTCAGCGCTGGCGGTACCGAGTACGCTGCGGTGGAAATGAAAGCGGCCCAGGACAAGTTCAAGAAGGCTGAGATCGCCATGCACGACAAGAAGTATGACGAAGCCAAGCTGCTTGCCGAGCAAGCGGAATGGGACGCGCGCGTCGCCGAACGCAAGGCCCAGGCAGCCAAGGCCCAGAAGGCCGTGCAGGACGCTCGCCAGGGCGTCCAGGACGTACGTGAGGAAGGCCTGCGCAGCGCTGAATAAGCGCAGCCTCGCCCCTTAAGCCTTCGCAATCGATCAAAGGATGAACACTATGCGCAACTACGTCATGATTCCCGCCCTGCTGGCCCTGAGCGTTGGCCTGGCCGCCTGTTCCCACGACCCGAACGCCAACCTGGAATCGGCCCGCAGCAATTTCTCGGCGCTGCAAAGCGACCCGCAATCGAGCAAGGTCGCGGCCCTTGAAACCAAGGACGCCCAAGACTGGCTGAACAAGGCCGACAAGGCCTACATGGACCGTGAAAACACCAAGAAGGTCGACCAACTGGCCTACCTGACCAACCAGCGTGTCGAAGTGGCCAAGCAGACCATTGCCCTGCGCACCGCCGAGAACGAGCTGAAAAATGCCTCGGCCCAGCGCGCCCAGGCCAAGCTGGACGCCCGCGACGCGCAGATCAAGAAGCTGCAGGACAGCCTCAATGCCAAGCAGACCGACCGTGGCACCCTGGTAACCTTCGGTGACGTGCTGTTCGATTTCAACAAGGCCGAGCTCAAGAGCAACGCCTACCCGAACATCACCAAGCTGGCGCAGTTCCTTCAGGAAAACCCTGAGCGCAAGGTGATCGTCGAGGGCTACACCGACAGCGTAGGCTCGGCCAACTACAACCAGTCGCTGTCCGAGCGCCGCGCCAACAGCGTGCGCATGGCCCTGGTACGCGCCGGGGTCGACCCTGCGCGTATCGTTGCCCAAGGTTACGGCAAGGAGTACCCGGTGGCGGACAACGGCAGCAACTCGGGCCGGGCACAGAACCGTCGGGTGGAGGTGACCATCTCCAACGACAACCAGCCGGTGGCACCGCGCTCGGTGAGCCAGGTTAGCCAGTAAGGCGCTGAGCCCCACAACCCCGCCGTCATGGCGGGGTTTTTTGTGCAAAAACGACAAAAAACACCTTTAAAAGCACTCTTGCAAGCACTAATATCAATCTATTACTTATCATGTTCACGGGTTGATACAACTATGACCTTCCCAGTTCTCGCCGATCTGGCAGCATCCATAACCGACCTGAAAAAAGACCCTATGGGCACTATCCGCGAAGCGGCTGGAGAAACTGTGGTCATCCTCAATCGCAACGAACCGGCGTTCTATGCAGTGCCCCCCGAGCGCTACGAGGCGATGATGGAACTGATTGACGACATTCAACTGGCCAAGCTTGTTCGCCAACGACGCGGAGGGGCCACAGTAAAAGTGGATATCGATGAGCTCATCGCCGAAGCCGAAGGAAACCAACAGCTACACCCTTGAATTCGACCTGCGGGCAAGGAAGGAATTTCGCAAGCTCGATGGCGCATTACAGCTTCAGTTTGCACGAAAGCTGAAGGAGCGGCTGGCTCATCCCAAAGTGGATAAGGACAAGCTCGCGGGTATGGCTGGTTGTTACAAGATCAAGCTGAGGTCGGTGGGTTACCGGCTGGTGTATCGAGTCATTGACGAAAGAGTTGTCGTCCTCGTCATCGCTGTAGGAAAGCGCGAGCGCAGCGATGTCTACGATGTTGCGCAGGCCCGATTCCTGTAGGAGCGGGCTTGACCCGCGAAGCAAGCGCCGCGGTGCATGGCACCGGCTGCGCCGGTGTTCGCGGGGCAAGCCCGCTCCTACAGGTACATCACGAGGCTTGAGAGGGGTGAAAATCCTTGTGGGAGCGGGCTTGAACTGGCCTAATGATTTTGGACACCTTCATCGGGCGCTATGATGGCGCCCAATTGGAGGCAAAATCAGTGCGTAAATCTTACTCAAGAGAATACAAAGTCCAAGCCGCTGAAATGGTGCTGGACG
>NZ_VWXK01000040.1 GCF_011752565.1 Pantoea sp. Ap-967 | reverse complement strand
GTAGAGATAGACTTTTTCGACTTTGGCGTCGGGGCGCATCATCGTCGGCAGACTCCAGAAAGAAATCGGGAGCACAGCATCGGGGATCAGGTAAGCGCTTTAAATGTGGGGTTCATGGAGCGCTTACATTGCTATCGCATTGACCGCGACCTTGATCAACAGGCGCGCCAGCAGATCAGCCTTGAGCTCGGACATAACCGGATCAATGTGATCACAACCTACATTGGAGGTCGAACGTGACCAGGCCTTTCGACATGGCACTGTTCCTGAGTGGCGTACTGAATGGCTCGAAGGCCACTCAGCAACGCCACCTACGGCAAGCCCGATGCATGCAAGTGGCCATCCAACAGCGATGGCAACAAGACACCCCCTGGACCTGGCGGCATAAGCATGTACGCTGGTTTTTCACCGAGTACCTAAAAAGCCATTCGCATGCTAGCTGCTATTACTATCGTCTCACAGCCTCATTGATCCTCAAACGAATGGGCACCGCCTGGATGCTCGAAGCTAAAGCCGTCAGTCGACAGTATTAAGATGCGGCGCCTAAGCATACGAACAGTTTGTAAAGACTCTGCGGACCTTGGGTAGAGTATTATTCCACAGCCGCTTCACTCCCCGGCATCCTCGACCCTGATGAACGTTGCGCTGAACTCCTTGCACTGGCGATGTTGCTGTAGGCGATTCGCAAAGCTAAACGCGTCGTTCAGTTCGAAGCGCTGGAAGATATCCAACCCCCGCCCGAGAACGATTTTCCAGCCCCTATCAGTGGTTATGTCACGATCGTGTTTAGTCCCTGTCGTGTCATACACCCAAGTGAGTTGAATACCCACCCCGGCACAAGCTTCCGCAATTTTCTGCAGGCTTTCGGTCTGGCGATCACCGTTGAACTCATCCTCAACGGTGACCACATGTACGGCCACCTCCTCACCGGAAGCAAGCTGCTTACTGATCGTCTCCATCAGCTCCATGAGGTTACGCAATTGATGGAACATCCGCAGGTAGGGATCTATAACGATGATCCGCTTAGCCCCTTTTAAGTACGGTCCAAACAGCTTATCGAAGGTGACGCCGCGCTGGTTCTCCTGGACTACCAGATGCTGAGGTTTTAGCTCAGGCTCTTTACTCACCGAGACAGCAGAATGAACAAGCGGAGGACAGACCGCATCGCTATCCGCACTCTTGGAAGCGGCGTTAGCCAAATCGAATGGATCTAACTCCGAAACTTCACTCGCCACTCGTCGGTGGTACTGGTTCGGGTACTCGCTCTCCTCCAGGGTGGAGATCAGCCTCTCTACGCCATCCGTTCCTTTATAGGTAAAACGCACAGCTGGGTAGGTTGTGTCGATACGCAACAACTGGTCTTTGACACGTTTGCGCCCTTCGATAGCGCAGCGCAACAAATCTTCGACCTCCGACTCAGTCGCCTCACCATGAGGAAAGAGGATTTTCATCAAGCCGGAGAAGGTCTTGTTGATACCATCACGATCACGTGTTGAGATCTCATCTGACAACGTGAACAGACCTTTGTAGCGATCTGAGAAATCATGGCTGCGCAGTGAGCGGAGAATCTCGGCCAGGTAGTCCACTACGAAGCCGTAGCCCGTGGAGAACATTTCTCCACGGATCACATCCACTTCCCATCCAGGTATGTAGCTGTGCAAGCGGTCGAGGAACGCCGAGTCGTGGAACTTCTCCGGCAGCGGATCGAATAGGTCGCTGTGCTTGAGCATGTACGGCACGGTGTGATCGGTGTTGCCGACAAACACCATACTGGCCTCGGCCCCAAGGGTTTCTACACCCCGCGAGAACGATTTGTTGGCCATGTAGTTTTTCATGATGTCGACCAGCGCCTTGTCCACCCGCTTTTGCTTGCCAGCGAATTCATCGAAGGCCACCACATCCCAATAACCCACGAGACCAAGTTTGCCTGTACCGTTGTGGACGAACAGCTTGGGTACCGTCACCTCACCGCCGGAAATCAGGATCCCATGGGGAGAAAACTCGGAGTAAACATGCGACTTGCCGGTGCCCTTCGGCCCTAGCTCGATCAGGTTGTAGTTCCGCTCGCAAAATGGAATCAGACGGATCAGCTGCAAGAGCTTGTTGCGCTTGCCGAACATCTGCGGATTGAAGCCGATGCTCTGAATAAGCAGATCAATCCACTCATCCGTGGTGAACTGCTTGCGGGCCTCCAGATAACCGTCGAAATCAAAACGGGAGATCTGGATAGGCTTGAGCGAGGCCAGCACCCAAGGAGATGAGGATTTATCTTCGGTGTAGTCGTACTCCAGATCAGCGATGCACCACACCCCTCCGACCAACAGCTTCTGATGTGCCTTCACCGTGCTGGAGTCGATCAGCACCTTTCTTATCCCGAGGTTAGCGAACTCAGCCTCGTACACATCGTCTTTGTCGTTGAGAGAAACGCTGACCCGGTCGATGACCTTGTGACGCCCCTTCTCCTTGATGATCGAACGCACCAACCCCGCTTCGTTGCGATGCACATAGTGCTTGCGCAGGATTTCCTTAACCGTCTCGATACCGGTTTGAATCGTCGACTCATCATTCGTTGCGCAGTACTGGCCCAGCAGGTATTCCAGTACATAGGACGGCACGATGGCGTTGCCCTTAACAGCTTTGACCAGATCCTTGCGAACGACTAAGCCCGCAAAATGCTGGTTGATCTTCTCATCGAGCTGACTCATGAGGGCTCCCGCTTAAAAATCGAATTCACTAGTGAACGAACGACGAATCGTATACCGAGTGACCTTGTACTGGGTTACATGTGAGGTGCCTTCAATCTGCTCTTCGAGTCGCAGCTCAACCTGCTGGTTGTTTGCTTCATCAGCTTTCCGGCTCAGGATGAAGCGCACCGACAGCTCTCGTTCACGAGGATTTTCGGACGCGAAATCGAACGTCAGTTCATGCGAGTCGGAGATTAACTCACCGTCCAAGGTGTACAGCCCAGCACGCAACCGGCGAGCTTGTTTCTTCTCAGTGACCGCCTCGGACTGATACAGCACAACAGCCAATTGGCCAGTCGTGATGCTTCTGCTCCCGCCTCCGATAAACTCTACTTCCACACTTCCAACATCGCTCTGGCGCTTTTTGTTGATGCGCACAACCGGGATCACCACCTCTTGCAACGTGGCACCACCATGCACGAACCGGCTGCCAGAACCTTTGAGACGCAAGCGATTGATCGACTTAGGGATCTGTACATCCAGCGATCCTTCAAGCCCCAGCTGTTCAGGGGTGAATGTCCGGAAACCTGCTTGACTACGCAGAGCGCGCCCAAGGACGAAACGCCGGTCGCGATAGAGCACCTCATCACCATCCGGCACATTGCTGAGAAAATCGCTCTCTTCCAGCGGTCGGTGCTGGTAGATGAAACCATGGTCTGCGGTGACCAAAAGGTTGCTGGCATTAGCATTGGTCAGCTTCTTCACCAGGCGGACAAGCTCGGACAATGTCTCTTCTGCCGCAGCAAACACCCGCTCCTCGGTATCTCGCGTATCGCCAGTCTTGTCGATCAGGTTGTGGTACACGTAAACCACATCGTTATCACGCAGCAGTGCCCGTGAATCCGCCTGATTCATAGCCAGCAGGTCTTTGGCCAACACAACAGCAGAGCTTGGCACCGCAGCGGCAAGGATCTTGCCGCGATTGGCCGAGCCCTGAGCGCTCTGACCATCCACTATCGCATCACCGCTGTCATTTTCAGCCAGCTGCAATGCCTGGTTAGGAAGCAGTGCGGCCATACCAAGCTGCGTGAAGCTCGGCAACATGGAAAGCGCCGGCTCCAACTCGGCCTCAAAGCGGTCTTCACGGCGAATCAGGCTCTGCAGCTCTTCACCCACCTCATAACGGAAGGCATCCGAGATCAGCACGCAGACCTTGGTCTTGCGCTCCAGGAAGGATTTTACGCAGCGGCTGAAGAAATTCCGCTGCAGCATGATCGGAGCGGCCGTCCAGCTCGGAGCAGAGTCCACAAACTGCTGCCAACGATCATTGAGACGCGCCAGATAATTGTTAGTGTACTGGTTTTCGATCTGGATGCTGAGCTCCTCCAGCAAGGAAGCCTGGCCAGACTTGCGCGCGTGATGGACAAATTTGCGATACAGCTGATCCAGCCGATACCAGCTCTTCGCATATTTCGCCACGCCATCGGCCAAGGATGTCATTTCCAGCTTTGCTGCATCCAATGTTTGCAGAAACTGCGCGGCATGGTCCAGCGCCAGATAGACATCCTCGAAATGGCTGAACCAATGACTCTGGCGTCGCTGACGAACAGACTGCTCAACATCGGCAGCTGTCGCCGTCCGAGCTACCGTGGCGCGAACAAGCTCACTGAGGATCTTGCGGTCGATCAGCTCGAAGTAGTCGAGCTCCAGTAGGATCCGGTAATCAAGCTTATGCAACTTGTCACCAATCTGTAGTACCTCTGCACACTGAGCAGAAAGCAGCTCGAAGCTGCTCTCATGTGAACGACTGTCTTTCCAGCGCCGGAGAAAAACCAAAGATTCGGCTGACAAGCGCGCCTTGTACTCAGGATCCGTGCCCATCATGAAGCAAGCCTTGAAAAGCTCGATCACGAAATCGTGCAGTCCCGGCTGCTCCGACACATAACCGTAAGCGCGCTTCATCTGCTCCCAGAGGAAGCTATCCAGGCCGCTTGTTTCAATGAGCTTGATGCACGTACTTTCAGCATTGGCGAGCTCAGCCAGCAGTTCCTCAACAATCACATCCAGTCGCGGCTCACCCTTTGCGCCAGCGCAGACAGCAAGCATCTTGAAACGTAGCATGCTCTGCGAGTCGCCTGGTTGCAGCAGCTTATGCAACTGCTCACGCCGCTTGGCCGCAGTGAAGAAGGCTGCATGCTCCTCCAGCACAGGATAGCAGTCTGGCCCCAACTCCAGCTCAGCCAGCCACAGGGCAAGCTGGTCCGTGCGGAAAGTATTTCCGCTGGCCAGTTGCACATCGAGCAACCAATTATCCAGGTAGGCCGGCTCGGCACCCTCGCGGTATAGCAGAAATTTCTGCTCGGGCCGTTCGCGCAAGACTCGATACTTCACACCGAACTCGTTGTTAGCCAGCTCGATTTTCTCGATACCCGCCAGCTCTAGCGATTCAAAATCCGCACGGAACTCCAGACGATTGTCGTACCAGAAGACAATGCGCTGCTTCTCAAACAGGTTGGTAAGCGCCTGAGTAATCTTCGAGTTGCTCATGCCGCAGCCTCACTCTCTTCCTCTTCATCCAATATCTCTTCCGATGCTGGCTGTGGCCCACTTACCACCACATTGCTACGGAGGCGCTGGAGAAGGGCTTCACGCCGTGCATTGCAGAACGCCTGGAAGTCCTGAAACTGCAGACTGTTACTCTCGTCTAGCAGCAAGTCGGCCCGTTTGATGCCGCACCCCTTTTCGGCCAGCCACTCGATCAGCGGCATATCCTTTTTGGAGCGGTTCTGTGAAGCATTCAGAAGGTGCAGGTTGGCAATCGAGTTCCAATTGACCGGGCTCTGGTAGAACGCCATCAACTCAGAGTCACTTTTGAGAAAACCTTGCTTGGAGAGCTCTGCCTTGCTGAAGGCGCTTTGCGGATGCAAGTGATCGATGTCGAACTGCAAGTTTTCGTTGATTTCGGGGAACAACAGACTCAAGACCGAACGACACCGCGAGTCCCCATACTGGATATCGAGCAGTCCTCTGAGATATGCCTCGTCAAAGCGCAGATCCTTGTTGGACGCAGTGAAAGCTTCGATGATTGCTTCCAGAGGGAATGCCTTTTTGCCGATGTGCTTGTTAAGCAGCCGCTGCATTCTCGTCAGTACACCATCAGCTTGACCGCCAAAAACCCCGCGCAGCAGCACCATGTGCAACCAGCGAGACAGTGCTAGGCGCTCATCGCGCAACTGGTTGATGTTGTTGATGCTCAGATATAGCGGCCTGTCCTGGAATGACTGCTTGTACAGGTAGAATGCTAACGGGATGACGGCATTCTTTGCTCTCAACGAATGGTCATTCAGCCCGAAAAGACGCAACAATTTGAAGGTTGCGACAATGCAGGATCGGATCTGCGACCATTGCGTCTGGATGACACTAACCTGATCAGCGTCGAAGTTTTTGACCTTAAACCGCACATCGGCACCGATAAGCATCAAGCAAGTCTTGAGAACCCAGTCTCGACCAATCGAAAACTGCATCTCTGAACTCTGCCTTACCTCGGCAATCAACTCATCAATGTCTTTGCGCGCATCGCCCTGCCAGTTGGCAATCGCAATCGACATCAACAGGTCGGAAAACGCCAACGGCGTACCACCGCTGTTGGTACGAATGAACACGTCAAGGACATGGTCGATATCCTGACTTTCCTCGTTATAGTAGTGGATGACCTCCTCTCTCCGAACGAGGTGATATAGACGATTCAACGTCTTGAGTGCAAACCTATTGCTAGCCAGTCCCTGTTCCGTCAGGTAAGGCAGCACAATCTCCATCAGAATCTCATCATCAGAGCGAACATCGGGCAGCTCTAAGACCTTACCCACCTCAAACCAAAACGAGGTGCTGTCGTTCTTGTACGTTGCTATCTGCTTCTCAGTCAGGAATCGGAAGTCGTACTGAGCCATAGACTCGTTGTCATCTCCTTCAACGCCCTTGCCCAGGTTGAGGTAAAGCCGGCGTGGCGGGAGAACCTGATCGTTGCGCGCGTTGGGCCACCAGACCCTAGGCTGCTTGTAGGCATAGGTTCCTTTTAGACCGATGTAGATTGAGGTCAGCCGCTGCTGCCCATCTATAACCGCCTTGAAGTTTTTGAAATCCCCCTGAGTCGCGACATAGTCATTGGACTCCTTGAAGCGCTGGCAGTAGTCGGTCAGGAAGCTATAAAAACGGTATTTATTCTTGATCTCGGGGCTCGTTACATCCCACATCATGAACGTGTTGATGGGATACTCACGCATCAGGGAATCAAAGAGCGTGCAGATCTGCTGCGTCGACCAGACAAAATTGCGCTGGATCGCCGGCAACAAAAACGTCCGGTCATCGATGTTGCGTATAGCCTGACGAATCGTGATCGCCTTTTCGAAACTACCCGGCATACGTCAGTCTTCCTTGGCTTCTAGGCCGGGGATTTTCTTCAGCGCAGTCCCTAGCTTGAGGTAATTAACCTTAACTCCATCGTCCAGTTCCAATTCGACCTGCTCGGTCGCCAGCGGATAAAGGGTATCGCGCTCGTAATCGTCCAGCTCAATGAGTTGTTTTTTGATCGTATCAGCCTCCTTGCTGGCTTTCGTTTTTTCGCTTTGACTGGCAGATGGGTTGATGGCTACCTGCTGCAGGTAATCCAAGCGCGAGGCGAGCTTTTTGCGGAAATCGCGCAGGTAATTAAGCACCACACTGACAGTATCCGAACGATAGCGATGCAGATAAACCAGTGCGTTGAAAGTCCCTTTCGGGCTGCTGAACAGCCAGTAGATTGGGCGCTTCTTGTAACGTTTCACATGGTCTGCATAGAACTCACCCAGGAAGTAGTCGCGTAGGCTGTAGTTGCGCTTGCCCTTGACGTTGAGCGCTTGCTCGATGAAAGCCAGGTTGTCCTCGTAGTGCACGTCGCCAAAGGCCACACGCAGGAATTGACGAAAACGCAGGGTGATATCGTCTGGAAACCAGTCACCGTCGAGTAGCGGGATCACGTTGTCGTCATCGGCCGGGAAGCTCGGCTGTGGCACTTCGCGCAGATAGTCCGCTAGCGTCTCGCCCTGGTTGGCCAGGACCAAGCCCGACTTGTCTAGGCTGTAACGGCCGAACATGCAGCCTACAGCATAGGAAACCAGTTCGCGCACAGTGTCTGCCAGTAGCATCACCTCCAGCTCTTCCTTGGTCTTTTCTCCGCCATAGCGATAGTGCGGGTTGCAGGTGAGCGTGATCTGGTTTAGTGGCACCTCGGGCGTCAGCTCGTCCTGCAGGCCGTAGGCGTCGATAAAGATGTGATTGTTCTCTTCCTCCAGTCGCTGCATGTCCAGCGTCATTTCGCGCCAGTAAGCGCGCAGCTTCTGATAACTAGCCTTGAGCGTGGGCTGGCGATGCTCGGGATACAACAACGGGAAGTTAGTGAAGTCCCAGGAGGTTTCGTAGGAGTCCCAATCCGTCCTACTAAGGCTAACAAGCTCTCTGACAGCAGCTTCAGCTGCAGCTCTATTAGATCCGGCGTCAATCCAAGGAAGCTCATTGACATTGACAACTTGAAAATTCAAAGTCGGGTTTGAGGCCTTAAGAAACTCAAAGGCAACCTTTGAACACAAATAACCGGCAGCAACATAATAATCCATATCGGACGGAAAAGTGCTTGAGCCACCCACATCAAATATTGCCCCACCCAGTGAACACCTAACGCCAAAATAAGAAGAGCTAACAAACGACCAAGTGAGAGATCTCTTAAAAAAATCCTTCTCGTTAGTTATTTTCCACCCAAGATTACCCCAACTTAGCTGAGGATACTTTTCCAGCGTCTCTTTTTTAATGTCGAATCCGTTCTCCTTCCAGAAAACGAGAAACTCATTGTTCCCATACCAACGCCGAAAATCACCACCCTTGTTATATGGAAACCATTTCTTTCCGGAAGACTCTGCATCCCCAGCATTCAAAGCATTGAGGTTTGTTTCATTTTTCGAGACTTCATGCCATAAGCGCAGCCACTTAGAGTTATCTCCTGTGCGCATACCGAGCTTGGCGGGGAAGCTCTCCTGGACTTTCTCCCCAATCACATAGCATTTTCTGGCATTTTCGCTTAGCCAATAAGCAATGCCCCCTCCTGGCATTTTTTTGAAATCCGCAGCCGAAGCCCGGAAGAAAAATTTCTCCACACTCCGATCAGCCTTACTGGCTTGGCTCTCACTCATCGTTTTTCTCCAAATCCTGTTCATGAACTGGCGCACCGGCCTGCTGCCAGTCGTCCGCAATCGTTTTCCCGTTGCGCGAGGCCTTTACCGATGGAGCGATACGAGTCGCGGGCCACTTTGGGAAGCTGTCGTTCCACAGGTCAATATTGAAAACTTGGCAGTTCTCCACCAACTGCCGCTTCCAACGAGGCATGACCTTCCCCATTGGAGGTAGCTTTCTTGCGATCTCGTCAGAGAAGTTTGGAAATAGCTCGCTATCTTCGAACGTGACCAGACTGAGATAATGCACAGGCTTATGCAGAAGTTCCTCAGCCCATCGGTACAAGAAGGTATCGATGAATTTCGCGGCAAAAGTGTCACCCAGCGTTCCGTCCGCAAGCTCCCCATAGAATTTTTCTAGCCCCTCAGGCTGCGCCTTAGGGTTACCTGGGTCTTTAACCTCAACGAAGAGAATCGCCTCTTCCAGTTCCACCACAAAATCGACGCGGTGCATTTCCCCGATGCCGTGGTAGCCCGATTTTTTCCTGTTCATCTGATCGAAGACGATGGCGTCAATCGCATCGGTGAAGTCGATTTCCAGATCGCGCTCACGCAACTTCATTTACCTAAGCCACCCATCTTGCGGGCCACTTGCTCCTTTGTCAGATCGTTGAATGTTTCAGCGATTGCATTCGGTTCAATGGCACGGTAGTCGTCCATGCTGTCTCGAAGTACTTGCCCCGTTTCCGCCTCGCGCGATAGCACATGGAAACGCACTTGGTCGCCCTTGCCCTTCTTATCCAACAGCAGATCGAACCATTTTAGCAGCACGTAGTCGTGTGTGGCGAGGATGACTTGCTGGCCATTACGAGCGAGCTCAAGCAATGCCAGCACGAGATCCTTCATTAGCTTGGGATTTAGATTGGATTCGGGCTCGTCCCACAGCAGCGGGCCAGCCGTTCCAGGGTTAAGGCTGCCGTTGCTGAGCAGCCGCTGCAACACGCCGATCTTGCGAAAGCCTTCTGCAGTCATCGTGCTGGACAGCAGTCGCGACTTGGCTGGCACAAAATACAGCTCGGAATCCTGGAAGCTCTGCGGTGCCTTCTGTTCCGAGCTGCTCTTGCCCCGCTTCTCGACATACTCGCCAGCCTGAAAGCAGAATCGCCCTTCGTGCAACTCATAGCGCCCGCCAATCAAGTTGGCCAACCGGGGAACGATGCTGGCAAAGCGTGGGTCGAGCTTTACCTTAGCATCCAGGTCGTCGGCCCCTTCTTTGATGAGCCGGCGAGCCAGGTCCAGATAACCATCGTCAAAGATACGCTCAATGGTGGACTGATCCGGCTGCTCTGCAGTAAGGCCGCGAACCAGCGATAGCACCTCCTTGGTGGGGATAAAGTTGGCTGCAGCAAGCTCCCCACCAGCGCTGGTGCTGACTTTTACCTGGCTGGCAGTGCCGCTGAATCGGGCGGTGATTTCCTGTCCCGACGCAAAAACAGCTCTTAGTACAGCATCTCCGCGCGTGCCGGCTCGACGCAGTTCACCGACTTGTCCACTGAGGGGGTGGTAGAGACGGCAGAGCTTGCGGGCGAGCTGTTCGCCTGCCTTCTCCACATAGGCCTCCTGCCCGCACAGGGCGAGAATCGACTTGAGCAGTTGGGTTTTGCCTGTACCATTTTCACCGATGATGATGTTGATACCCGGAGAGAAGTCGATAGCCAGATCGGTGAATGCGCCGAAGTTCTTGAGCTGGAAGCTACTGATCATGCTGCCCTGCCTTGTGCGATGGCTGTGGACAGCATCTCCATCTTCTCCGCTTCCGAGTTCCCGTCCACAAGCCGCATGTAGGCACCCCGATAATCCGGTTTGTGGGCGTTTTCCAGCACAAAGGCCGTGGTCGAAACGACCTCACCGCCGATGCTGTCGAAAGCACGCGCGCCCAGATGCGCCATAGAAAGAATGGTGTACTGATTGAGAATACGGCTGCGCAATGCCTCGAATGAGGAAAGGAACATCCAGCTCTGCATGGTGATCATGGCGACAGCCCCTCCCTTCACCGCCAGATCCAGATTGCGTTCAATGAACATCGCAAACAGGTCGGATTTGCTGCTCGGGAAATTCTCCTTGGCCCAAGAGCTCAAGCGAGGATTCATACCCTTGCCGCCCATATAAGGCGGGTTGGCCACGACCACTGCATAGCGCGCGCTCAAGACGTCAGCCATGCGCAGAACACTCAGCACTTTTTTGTGCGTCTCAGCCAAGAACAGGTTGATGCTCATGTCCTTGCTCTCCAACGTGGCCAGTACATCGGCCACGTTGACGACTTTGGGCACAATCAGCGAGCCGAAATTGTCAGCCTCACTGAACTGCTGCAGCGTTTCGCGCAAACCGTAGGTGAACAAGTCACGACCGACAAAGCTCATGTACTCATCAAGCTCTTCGCTACTGAAGATCATTCTCTCCAACACGGTGATGTTCGGCTTAACGCTTTTATTGAAGAAGCGCCGTTGACGGGCACGGGCTTTCATGGTTAGCGCAAATGCAGCCAGTTCTCCTGCACGTTCATCCAGCTCGATGCCAAAGAGATTGTGGGTGAGGATCTTTTCCGGGATTTCAGCCGGATCAAAACCCTCCTCTTCGTACATCGCATACAGCAGGTCGAAGGCGTAGGAGAGCATGTGGCCGGAGCCACACGCTGGGTCGCAGACTTTTATGCCCTCTGGACCGGTGATCTTGAGGAAATCACTCTCTGGCTTCTCTGGCGGGATGTAGTACTCCATTTGCTCTGCCAGCCGTGAGTTGGGCCGGTTGAGTAGCCAGAGTCGGCCCAGAGAATTGTCTACCAGGTAGCGCACAATCCAGTGCGGGGTGAACAGCTGAGTGGCGGCCGGGATGTTCTCTGGGGTGATCTTCTGATTCCTCTTCAACCCCTCGAACACCGCATCTTTCTTCTCGGAGATGTAGAACTGGTAGAGCCAGCCGACCACCTCGACATCCTCGCAGGCATCGGGCGTCATGGCCTCGCGCGTATAGGCGAGGATGGAATTGCCCGAAAGCAAATCATCGGGCATTAGCAGCTCGGTGTAATCGTCAATTCGCTCAAACAGGAAGGGCATGGACTGGTGCCAGGCATTACACACGGCAACTACCAGTAGGCGATAGGCCTCACCTTGCGAGTCGTTACTTGGTGCGCGACCCGCGAGAAGATCCAGGATCCTCTGACGAACCTGAGCCGATACCATCTCTTCGTCGACGTGCCCCATCTTCGCTTCAGCCAGGATCTCGGGCTGGAACTGCCCCTCAGCCGGCGACACCACGCCGATACGGGTGTAGCGGTTGACGTCCATAAAGCGCAAGGCACAGAAGCGGTTAAACCAGGTGTAGGCAACACGCTCTTCCACATGCTCGCGACCGGAGATGCTGATCAGTTTATCCAGCGCAGCCACTACCTGGGCTCGCTCACGGCGTGCAGCACTTTGCGGTGCCAGTACCACATCCAACTTACCGCTCACCTGATCAAGCAAGATGCGGCGCGCGTATTGGGCAAATTTCTTGAGTTTGCTGGTATCCATCAATCCCCACTCAGCCATTCAACCGAACGGCCCTAGAATTAGCCTCGCATCGAGCGGGCCAGTAGTATTTATTCAGTGTCAAATCTGCACTCGGTTGCCGGCTTGGATTTCCTTCAGCCAGGCTTCCCGCTGCTTCTGAAGATAATCGTCCAGCTCTGTTTCGCTGGTCAGCCAGGGCTTAGGGTAGCCAACCTTGATATGGCGAGACTGCACGATGCGTGGCTCAGCCACTTTCAACATTCGCTCTTCAGGCCTATCAGCGCCAAGCGTTTCAGTATCCTCGGGCTTCGTAGATGGCGAGGCTTGCTTAGCAGGAGCCGGTTTTGGATGCGCGAACTGATCCAGCTTGAGCAACAACTGAGGATATTGTTCGTCCTCGAATCGATTGCGCTGGTCACGAATGACCGCGATGAGCTTCTGCCCTTTCAACTGCTGCTTAGTCTGCGCAAAGGGGGCTGAGAGCTGCTGTTTCTGCGCAGCGTCGAGAGCCCCGTATCCCTCAGCGCCCTGCAGGCGCTGCTCCAGATCATCGACCAACTGCTCACTGGCTTTTTGCTCGCTGGCCAGTTGATTGGCGATGGCAAGCTGAAGCGCCTCAAGCTGCTGTCGAGCTTGTTGAAGGCGATTGCCTTGCCAAGGCTTTGCATCTGCGAGCACCGCTCGAATGGCGTCAACTTCCGCCGAGCCGACGTAAGCAAAATTCTCTTGCTGCTCCTGCACCAGCAGACGGGCCTGATCGTAGATCTCTTTCTGCGGGCTTTTCATAAAGCGCTGCACAGGGTCGATGATCTGCTCCTTGGCCTCTAGCAGCGCATCTTCTGCGCGAGCGAGATCCGTCAGGAACCAGGCTGGATTCCTGGCGGCTATTTCCTTGAGAGTTGCCAGCACACCGTCCAAGGCGCTAAGGAATGGATACTGCACCTTCTGACCGTGCAACTCAGCCAGGTCGATCTCCAGTTCCTTGATGGCATCTATGGTTTCACGCGCCAGAGCGCGAGCCTCATTGCTACTGGCCGGCTCGCCAATAAAGTCCGCAAAGAAATCCTTTAGTGCCCGTACCTGGGACGCGGTGAACTCGATTTGCGGCTCCAGCACTAGGGTGGTGTGGGCATTAGTATTGCGCAGGCTGCGCTCCAGCAGATCCCCTTCCAAGGGATTGCTGTCTTGACGCACCTCGACCTTTCCTCGCGTGCACAATAGGGCGAGGTTGCAGAGAATTGCGGCGTAGTACCAGCCGTAGCTCTTGCGTTCAAAGCGCTCCAGCAAGCTTTTGACCGTTGTACGAACGCCACTGCGAGCATTGGTCTGGATAAAAGCCAACAGCTCCTGCTCGGGTTCACTCAGGCTGGTGGCATCATTGCCAAGCAGTCCGTCCTGGCCCTGCCGCAAGTACTTGCCAATATCAGCCTCGCTGAAAGGCACATCCCGCAACATACGCAGGTTCGGATAGGTGATTTCGATGAGCTGGTAGAAACCTTTCAGAATCCGTGTCTGACCATCGGTACTAGATGCTTCAATATCGGCAGCATTGATGATCAGATGGGCACCAGCCAACAGGTGCTTGGCACGCTCCTGAATATCTGCGAGGCGCTCCGTATTCTGGAAGCTCTTAGAGTCAAGGATTCGTTTGACAGCCTCTTGTGGGGTGCTGCTGTTCTGACGAATGTACGTCTCCGTGCGCTTGTACATGGTCAGGTCTTGCATGAAACGCGCATCGGCAGGCAACACGACACGCAGCTCATCCCGCCCCATGCTTTGCATGCGCTGCACGGTGAGATTGTCGAAGTTGTCGCTGAGCGGTGTTACGACATGGATGGTGACCTCATGCTCCCGACTGAGCACCCGATCATCCATCTTGCGGGTGTAGGAGTAATCCTGGCCGTTCTCATAGCGAATCTTGCGCTGCTTGATCGCGCCATCAAACAGCAGAGCCTCTAGCTCTTTGAGAATGTCCGCAGACTCCACCTCGGTGTTCTTGATCTCCTCCTCAATATCCTTCTCTTCGTCTGTAAGGTACTCGTACAGATCGCCGTTGCGCTGGATGTAGGTCTGCTGCTCAAGCAGATTGAGCGCAGCTTCCAGCCTCTCGCGCTGGGCTGGTACGTCCTCGCCGAAGCGCTCTAGCATCAAAACACTGAGGTTGCGCAGAGTGGCTTTGAACTCCTTGACGTACTTGACCAGGAACAGAGCCTTGAGGACACGAACAGCATACTCATCACCCAGGTGATGCTCAGCAGTGTTGATCGCACTCTGGATCGCACTTTTCAGCGCGCCACGAATGCCTTCAAACATTCGATCAAAGGTGGCCAGTTGCCCAACCGACTCGTTATCAATGGAGATGGCCACCTCGCGGAACACACCGAGCATGGAGCGCTCGCCCACCGAATTGGCCTTGCCTTCGAAACCGTTGTGCAGAGAAATGCCACGGATGGCCGACTGGAACAGCGGAAACTGGTACGGCACAAACGGATAGCAGTAGGTGAAATGCTCCAGATCCCGGAAGTTCTGGTAATGTTGGCCCCCATCGGCGAACTCGAACAGGGTTTTGAAGTTGTTGAACTGCTGGTCATAGACGGTTTTCAGCAGGCCTGCACCGCTATCGTTCTTAGTCAGCAGACGCTTCTGGATCACCTCGGCCACGTCAGCGCTGGTGAGCTTGAGACGGTTGGAAAAACGAGCCTGGATCTTGGTGAAGTCGTTACTCTGCTGCTTGCTCATGTCACCGAGCACAGAGTTCATATCCTCCTGGGCGGTGACGATAATCCAAGCCCTCCCCTGGCACTTAGTCGCCAGACTTTCGGCAACTGTCTGCAGGTTGGTCATCAGCTTGGTGTTTTCGGCGATGTACTGGCCTACCTCATCGACAAAGAAATTCAAGCGGAAATTGGCTGGCTGCTTGTCTAGCCAGGCCTTGACCTGGTTGCCAAAGTCCTCGATGGAGACGCTGTACTGGGTGCGGTATTTATCGAGGATTCCCTTGGCCAGAGTCGGATCTTCACCGTTAATCTGCGCATAGGCCTTGGCAATGTTGCCGGACTCCAACAGGGCCTGCTCGCGACCACGCTCCCAGGGCTTTTTAGCGATGATCTGGTAGGCGTTCTTGAAGGCATCGAACTGCTCGCGACTGTCGAGATCGCGTTCGAACTGGGCAATGTAGCCCTGCTTGCCGAAGTAGCCGCACATCTCGTTGAAGACCTTGACGAAGACCGACAGCAAAGCGTCGATCTGCGTCTTGCTGATGATGTCGGCCTTCTGGTCGATGTTGAACAGGATGCTCTTCGAGGGGATGGCAACGGCTTGCTTAAGCATGCTGCGCAACAGTGCATCGTCCTCGTGGATCTTGGGCACGAAGATATCCAGTGCAGAAGAGCCATCGATGCGTCGGTTTTCCAACAAAAGCGCCAGCATCTTCAACAGGTGCGATTTACCCGACCCGAAGAAACCAGAGACCCACACGCCGTTGGCACCGTGATAGTCGGTGTAAGCATCAAGAAAGTGCTCCAGGCGCTTGGCGACCTCGTCTGTCAGCACATACTCGCTCAGCTCGTTGTACAGGCTGGCTTCATCATCAGCCTTAATCACCCCTTCGATAGGACGGCTGACGGGGTTCAGGAAAATGCCGTTGAGTTCCATCTACTGCTTCCTCAGGCCTGAGTCTCGAAAATGTTGAATGCGCGGTAGTACTTGTCGTCGTGCAGCAAGCCAAATAGCTCCAGCGAAGCTCCCTGCTCCAACGAGTAACGGTACTCGCCGGGGAAGAACATAACAGTGGGCTTGGACTTAGCAGTGCTTTGCAGGTTGTTCAGCACGTTGTGTGAACGGATATAGGGGAACACTTCACCAATCCCAGAGAGGAATAAAACGTCGTACTCAGCAGCACCCAGCCGCTCACCAATAGCGGGGATCAGATACTCTTCGATGCCCAAAACGTTCTGCAGAGTTTCCAACAGCTGCTCTTTCTCTGCCTCCTGCTCAATGGCGAGAAGGTCATCCCAGAGGCTACCCTCCTCGCTGCTGCCCTCCCGGGCTTTGAGCAGCTCAATGGACAAGTCATACAGGTTAATTTCCAGAACCTGTATGCCTCGGCCCTCGAGACAGGGGATGCTCATGTTCGCCAACCGCGTTACCAGCTGTCGACGTACTCGCCCCATCTCCACCGCTTCAGTAGCTTTGAACTCGCAGATGTAAAAGGGCAGATCGTTATTTAGCCCTCTCATCTCTAGAAAACGCTGGCTGCTGATAACGCCCAGCAGATGCTCGAAGCGTGCGGCCAGCGGCTGCTGGCTGATTTTTCGGTTCATTGAAGCCACCTCTGAATTTCGCTATCCGTGGCAGAAAAAACCAACAGATGCTCACGCCCATGCTTGGCTATCAGCCGGGCTAAATACGGGCTAAGCAGCGCAGGCTGGATCTGACCTTGATCGGAGAGCAGATCAGCCTCGCGCAGCATCTGAAATACACCATGGCGCAGACGCTTTTGGGTGGAGACTGCAATCTCGTCCAGCTCCTTGTGCCAAAGTGCCTTAGCGTTGTAGAAAGCCTCGTAGTCAGCAGTCATGATCTGGTGACGTCGGTTGAGGTAGTACTCGTGCAATACCTCAATGGCGAAATCACGGATGAAACCATAACGACGACATGCCGCCGACCAGAGCAAGTAACTGCGCTCACGCCGGTTACCTTCGACCAGAACCTCCAGCTCTTCGACATCGAGCAGTACGAGTCGCCCGAACAACTCGATGCTAATGCGCTTGGCTGCATTGGCTGTACGCGCCTGCAGGAGGTTGGCACTACGCACCTCAGCACGAGTCTGCGACCAGTCGCGCAGCGATAGGTAACGCTCAGCAACCAGTGGGGCTTCCTGTAGAAATAGGCCACCTGTTGTAAACGACAGACGGTAGCGTTCGGTGCTCATGCTGGCTCTCGTGCCACATCGTCGTTCGCCCCACCCCCTTTCACCCAGGCGTCTACATCGCACCTCTGGAATTTCCACAAACGACCCACCTTGTGTGCAGGCATGCTGCGCTTGGAAATCCATGAGTAAACGGTGTCTTTGCTGACACCCAGGTGTTCTGCAATCTCATCGACGCTCAGCCAACGGTCAGTCATCGAATTTGCCTAGAAAAAAACAGCGATCTTAACCGATTTAAACTGGTTAAGCAGGCATAAGCATGAGCGAAAAGCCAAGATTCAGCTCGCGACCGTTAGATCACCGACGTATCCTTCAACCTATCGACAGACTACAACCAAGCCGCTGCCCTCCAGCATTCAAAGACTCGCTTCGAGTGATAGCAGGAACTCTGCACGCATGATGCAAGCCGCCTTGCGAGTGATGTCGAATGGCCACACCCTAAAGCAAAATGGCTGACGACGTCCATGTTGGCTGTTCATACAGGTAAACAGATAGAGCAGATTAAAGCGCTAGGCTCAGCCTGGTTTTACTAATTACCCCCAGCAGCCCAGATACCCGTAAAGTTTTCAGGCACACGCTTCTACTTCACGGACTGTTTTCGACCTCAGGCAAGCCGCTGACCACATAGCAAACCGCCATCAAAACGAGGTAAATTCGCCACATCAGTGACGCCAACAAACGTCGCCCCCAGTTCAAGACGACAAGGATGTAGCAATGCCCAACCCAGGGACTCTTTCCTCTGGCCCCCAACCTGGCCGCCCCCGTCTGCAAAGCGCCCACACCACTTTTCCTCACAAGCGCTGCCCGAAAAGTAGCATCACCGTGGATAGGGAATAGCCCCCATGCCCCAATCATTCCACTTCCGGAGCGCACGGTCTGCCAGCACCAGCAATACAGAAGCCAACGTCTTCATCCACGGCTACAGCGCCGGGCATAGCGACGAAGACAAGCAACTCCTACTCGACAGGATCCCTGAGCAGCTAAAGCACTTCACCAACATCTTCGCGTTCTGGCCTTCGAATCACATCTTGCGGTTCGACAAATCCTCAGCCTGGAAGCTTGCCGCTGCGGGTCTGAACACCGGCGCGGCGTTCACCGGTGCCCCCGTGGGGTCTCTAGGCCTTGTGGGCTCGATCGCCAAGGATCGGATGGGTAATTTCACTCAGGCCCGCGCACGCGCGGAAAGCATGGGCGCGGTATTGCTCGAACAGCTTCAGCAGTACCTGCTCAGCAACCACCCGCAGATCAAGACCATCAACCTGATTGGCCACTCGCTTGGCGGCCGGCTGGTCATCAGCAGCCTCAAGAACTTTTCGAGCAGGCAACAACTGGCTATCAACGATGTGCTGCTAATGGCCGCAGCCGTCGAGGTCACAGCCATTGAAGCCCGCAAGATGCGTGGCCTGCTTCAGGGGCGACTGATCAATGCCTATTCGAAGGCAGACAAGACCCTGCTGCTAAACGTGGGAGAAACCTGCCTGGGGCGTAACGAGGTCGAACACTTCGAATGCATCGAGATGAGCGACTTTGGTCACACCGATTACTGGGAGCGGCTCGCTGAGGTACTGACCGAAACACGCTTCAAGGTGTTCTTACCCCCCTCACCAGAGCCTGCCCAAGCACCTGCAGAGGCCATAATGCCAACCCCCACGTCCGCGCAAACTGCCAAAGCTCATAACATGAAACTTGAACTGAACAGCCCAAGTGACGTTTACCAGCAAATCAACGACGAGCTGGCACTCATCATCGCAGAACTGAGACACCCCTCCGATGACATCGCGTTGAACCAGGCACGTGAAGAAGCACTCCAGCGGCTTGAGCAACATCGCAAAGCCTTGTATGAGCGGCTCGCCGAACTGGAGAAGAATGCCGAGTGGAACACCTTCACCATTGCCTTCTACGGCGAAACCGGCGCAGGCAAGTCAACCCTTATCGAAACCCTGCGCATCCTGCTTCAGGAACCTAGCAAGCGAGCCAGCCAGCAGGCGTTTCGCAAGCTGCGCACAGAGTATGGGATGACGGAAGAAAACCTGCAGCGGCTGCATCAGGATATCGAGCAAGTCGAAGCGCGACTTGGCGAACTGACGCAACAGCTCAATGCCACAATGCAGCAGTTCGAACAGCCATTTAGTGAAGCCCGGAGCGCCCTCGACCAGGCTAATGTCCGGTCCGGCGAGTTGACTCAGCGTCTGGGCAGCGAGCTTGAACAACATGAGCAGGCACATAAGGACGCCCTTGCGGCCGTAACCCGCCTGCATACGCTTCTCGCCACACGTAAAAGCACCGCTTCACTATGGCAGTCGCTCTTGAGCCTGTTCAGAAAAATGCCGGAAGAGCTCGAACTGAATGCCGCTACGGCTTCACTAGCCGAAACCACTCAGGCACGCGACAGCGCTACTGCGACACTGAGCACTGAGCGGCAGAAGGCAGAGCAGGAACGCGTCGCACTGGAACGGCAACTGGGTGAAATAACGACAGCACGTGACCAGGCCTGTACGGCACTTGCCACCCAACAGGCGCAAGCGACGCAGCATCAGCAGGCGATGGTGCAGCAACGTCTGGAGAATGAAAGCCAGCTGGCGAACTTGGTGGCACAACTGCAGGTGCATGCCGACGGTGAAATCATCGGAGACGGCCAGGCCGACTACACCCGAGAGACGAAGCGCTATGAGTTCGAGCTGGACGGTCGGCCATTCGCACTGCTGGATGTCCCGGGTATCGAGGGCAAGGAAGGCTTGGTGCTCAACGAGATAGAAAAGGCCGTGCAAACCGCTCACGCCGTGTTCTATGTCACCAACCAGCCCGCACCTCCACAAACGGGCGATGGCCAACACCAAGGCACGCTGGAGAAGATCAAGCAGCACCTGGGAGCGCAGACAGAAGTTTGGACACTGTTCAACAAGAAGATCACCAACCCTAAACACTCTCTAGCCAACCGACCACTGATCTCCGACGACGAAAGCATCAGCCTTGCCGGCCTTGACGAGAAGATGAGCGAGCAGCTTGGCAAACACTACCAAGAGATGTTCCCGCTCAGCGCGCTGCCGGCATTCCTCGCCTCGACCGATCACCTCGCGCCGGGCTCGCAGAATGCCAAACGACGCAGCAAGATGCTTGACGACTTCGGCGCCGACGAGTTGCTGGAAAAGTCCCGCCTGCGCGCATTCCTGCAACTGCTGGGCGATCGCCTGATCCTCAACAGCAATACCAAGATCATCAGGGCCAACTTCAACAAGGCCAATGACGCGCTCAACCAGACCACCTCGACGCTTTCAGGTGTTCAGCAAACTCTGAGCGCGCTGTCGCGTAAGCTCTCGCAAGAAGAGCAAAGTGCAAAAAGCCAGCTGAGCAGCAGCTTCCAGGCACTGAGAAAGCGCCTGGAATCCTGCGGCGAAACCTTGATTGACCAATTCGCCAGCAACGTACGTAACAACGTCTATGCGAAGATCGAAACCAATATCAGCAATGACGAGTTCAAAAGCACACTGACCGACGAGCTTGAAACCCAACAGAAATCGCTGGGTAAAGAACTGCCACAGGCGGTTCATACCGAGGTCGGCAAATTCCAGAAGGCGGCCGAAGATATTCTGAAACGCTTCGAGAAGCATGCCCAGGAGCTGACCGCAAGCTACGCAAAACTGGGCAGCATGCGCTTCAACGAGCGCTTCAGCCTCAACATCAAGATCGACAACGGCATCAAGGTTGCGGGGCTACTGGCCAGTCTTGTAGGCATCGCCGCGGCACCGTTCACTGGCGGGGCCAGCCTGTGGGTCGCCGGGGGCGCTGCACTTACTTTCCTGATCGCGGTCGGCAAAGCGCTATGGAGTGCAATCGACAAAGACTTCAAAAAGTCCCAACAACGCCAGGCGCTTGATAAAAACCTACGCAGTGCTATTGAACAACTGCGCGAATCGCTGGAGGCAAGCCTGGACGCGGCACTGAGCGATATGCAGGGGACCATTGAGCAACTCGACCTCGCCCTTGAAGCACCCGCCAGACAGGCTGCCAATCAGGTAAACACGCTGTCTCGCTCGACAAACCGCCTGAAAGTTCTCTCCCGTCAAATTGAAATCGCAGGAAATCTGTAATGGAAAACACGCTCAAGACATTTAAGGCGCAACAGACAAGCGCGCTGACATTGCTCGACAGGCTGCAAGACTTTCTCGGGCAGGGTGAGCAGGCCGGCATCCCGATCGATCCTGCTTTGATCAGCAAGCTGCAGAATGTCATCAACAGCATGTCGGATGAGAAACTCAAGGTTGCGCTGATTGGCGGCTTCTCTGAGGGAAAGACCTCCATCGCGGCGGCCTGGATGGAAAAGCTGGACAGGTCCAGCATGAAGATCAGCCATCAGGAGTCATCCAATGAGGTGAAAGTCTACGAGGTCGGTGAAGACTTCGTACTGATCGACACCCCCGGGCTGTTCGGTTTCAAGCAGCAGGAAAATACCGAAACGCACACCGTCGAGAAGTACAAGGACATCACCAAAAAGTACGTGAGCGAATCACACCTGGTGCTGTACGTGATGAACTCGACCAACCCCGTCAAGGAAAGCCACAAGGATGACCTGACCTGGTTGTTCCGCACTCTTGATTTGCTACCCCGCACCATTTTCGTTCTTAGCCGTTTCGATGAGGTGGCTGATGTAGAGGATGAGCAGGATTACCAGTCCAACCTGCAGGTCAAGCGCAACAATGTGGCAGGCCGCCTTCGCGAACAGATCGAGCTGACTGAGAAGGAGGCGGCCGAACTGTCTATCGTTGCAGTGGCCGCCAACCCCTTCGACATGGGCGTGGAGCACTGGCTGGCCAACCTTGGACAGTTCAAGGAGCTGTCGCATATTGCTACCCTGCAGGCGGCCACCACTGGCAAGATCCAGCAGAATGGCGGCGGCGCCGCACTGGCAAAAGAGATGCACGCCAGCGTGATCCGTGACGTGCTCAACAACCAACTACCTGTTGCCATCGAGAACGACGAAAAGGTTGCCCAAGAGGTTGCCAGGCTTGATGAGCTCAACACTCGCCTGGTCAATCAACTGGCAGTGACCGATCAGCAAATCGAAGAGGCGCGCATTAACCTGCGCAACTTTGCCACGCGCTATTTCTCTGATCTGATCCTGCAGGCCAAGGGTTCCAGCCTAGAAACCTTCGGTGACTTTTTCGAGCGCGAGGTCGGCGCAGAAGGCATCATCGTCTCCACCCGCCTGCAAAACGAGTTCAGCCGCCAGACGCAGTCGATCACGCTTGAGGTCGAAAAGATGCAAGTGGGCTTCGATAGCGAGGTCAACCACTTCAATACCACCGTCAAGGCACTGGGCAAGCAGGGCATCAACCATGTGCTCAAAGGCAACCTGATCAACAACACCACGGTACTGGCTGCGCGTGATGGGCTCACTACCATTGCCAAGACGGTTGGCATGGATATCGGAAAGTATCTGAAGTTCAAACCGTGGGGCGCCGTAAAGTTTGCCAAAGGCGCCAACGGGGCGCTGGCCTTCATCGGGGTGGCCATTGAAGCCTGGGATAGCTGGGAACAGTACAAGCGCGAAGAAGCCTTCAAGAAGTCAGTTGCAGAGATGGTTAACAATTTCGAGCAGCAGCGTCAGGACTTCCTTGCCGTCGTTAACTCGGAGCGTTTCAAGGAGCAGTTCTTCCCAGACTACCTGCTGCTCAACACCCGCCGACAGGAACTGCAGGTCAATGTCGATGAAAGCCGTGTACGTCAGCAACGCTTCAAGGCATGGCGCGAAGAAGCTGAAGCTATCGACGCGGAATTCAAGCGAATAAACTGACCCACTTCCGGTGCCCGCTGCAGAATGCGGCGGGCGCTTGCTAATCAAAACTGCCCGCCGTCCCGCTAACGCCCCCGCCGCGCCAAAACCTCCGCCACAGCAGCCTCGAGCCATCCCGCTACGCGCATCTTCAGATCAGTACTACCGCACCGCGGGCACACTACGAGCCACTCCCCCGGCATCAATGCATCGCTGCGCGGAGCGATGGTCTTCTTCCAGTTGCAGTCTTCACACTGCAGCGTGAAGGGCTTTGGCTTTATCGGCATGAATGCCTACTCCTGTAGAACGCTACCAAGCATTACTGCGCAACCGGTACCAACCCCTGCAGCAACTCCACCTTGCGCCGCAACTGCGCCACATGCTCCCGCTCTGCCCGCAACGCCGAGCGCAGCTCACGGTTCTCCATCTCCCAAATCTGCAACCAGCGCAAATCCCGCTGCCAATGCTCCACCTTTTTCCCAAGTTCGCCCAGCTTCAACCCCTGCTGAATCAGCACCAACAGGATGATCCCCATCGCTACCAATGCACCCGTCGCAACCACTTCCGGCATAGTCATGCTCATGTCCTTTGCTGCCCTCGATGTATTCCGAAGACCAGCCAAAGATATGTAATTCAAAATTACACGTCTAGAATGTAGACTTATACAGGTAAAGTAATCGCGCACATGGAGAGGGTATGAAACGCAAGCAATCTATTGAGCAGGTACGCTGGGACCTGGCACTTCGCTATCGGTTGATCGAGACCGTTGCCTGGTGGGAAGGCCGGCTGACCACGGGGCACCTGATACAGAGCTTTGGCATCAGCCGTCAGCAGGCGTCGAAGGACATCAATACCTACATCACCGAACATGCGCCCGAAAACTTGACGTATGACAAGCAGATCAAGGGCTATGTACCGAGCGAGCAGTTCGAGCCGCTGTTCATCGACAACAGCGCCAGCGCCTATTTGCACCTGCTGTACCAGAACAATGAGCGCGCCCCGCACATCGACGGGCTGGCACTGGCTTATGCGCACACCCGGGTGCTGGAAGTACCTGATCGCCCCATTCGGCCAGAGGTGCTGCGCCCCTTGCTCAAGGCCTGCCGTGAAGGCCTGCGCCTGGAAACCGAATACGTGTCCTTCAACACCCCAAACGTTGAAGTGCGCCTGATCGCACCGCACACACTGGTGTACACCGGAATGCGCTGGCACGTGCGGGCCTACTGCGAAAAGAACGGCCAGTACCGGGACTTTGTCCTCAGCCGCCTGCGGGGGCAGCCAGACTTGCTGGACGCGTCGCCAAACACCCGCGAGCAGGACGAAGATTGGAATATAGAGGTGCCAATCATCTTCGAGCCTGATTGGCGGTTGAACGCGGCGCAGAAGGCAATTATCGAAACCGACTTCGGAATGACGGAGGGACAGTTGGTGGTCTCCAGCCGCCGGGCACTGGTGAAGTATGTGCTACAGCGGTATCAGATCGACCACCGGAACATGGCAATACTGCCTGAGGCCCAGCAATTGGTGGTGAGCAACCTCCAGGACCTGCAGCCGTGGTTGATGAAGTACTAATACTTAGCTCTTCGCAGCGTCAACCGAGATAATCTGCGAGACTGCCTCAACCCGCTCGGCACGTTCAGTGCCTCAGCTCAGTGGCTGTGCTTGGAACAGGGGTCGCCCGACAGCGGGCGACCGATCTGGCCATCGATAGGCCAAGAATACTTTTCGCAGTATTCCAATCGGTATTCCAGCTCAAAAATCAAAACCGGAATTCCCACCATAATCAATATTTTAACAACCTAATTCAAATTACCCCGGCCCACCAACACCCCTCAGTTCCTCTACTCCTTTCACCACCGGCACACAAACCACCTGCTCAAACCGATACCCCTCCCCCTCATCCGGCAAAGCAATCGCCCCAACCTCATCATGCAGCACCGCCACCTTCGCCCCTCTAAAACCTGGCAATCCACAATACGACGGCGGTAAATGAAACGCCCCAAACACAATCGCTTCCCGCACAGGCCCTGCATACGTCTGCTTATCTGCCAATTTAATCGCAAGCGTCAGCGCCAATAGCCCCCCAATAAACAGCGCACACACCGCAACCCAATCATACAAGCTGTCGTGCTTGCGCTTCTTACGCATGCTCAGGTAGTCGCGCACCATGGCATACAGCTGCAGCACAATGGTCAACCCAGCAGCCGCCAGGCCCAGCACCATGGCGAAAGCAGAGAACCAGACCATCGGGGTGATCACCAGAGTCAGCGCAAGCTGGGCGCCGGGTAGGTCGCGCGCGGGCAGCCCGGTAAGCTCAGCGATCATCTGGTCAGAAAGAATCTTCGAGACGGCTGCAATGCCTATGGCGAGCAAACCGAATAGTGCCTTCCAGGGCAATAACGGCTTGAGAAATGCGATCAGCTTTTCGAAATAACAGTAAAGGTACGCCGTGGCTGTGACTAAAGTGACTGCCGCAATAATGATAAAGGTACGGAGTTCGATGGGCATTCCGCCCCTTTTCCAGAAGGCTGCTGCGTACAGCACAGCCATTGAGGCGATAAACACCCACATCGCGTACTGACGCTTCTCCCAGCGCCTTATGCGTATGTAGCGGCGCTGATACCAGATGAATTTGTGGGGCTGCGTCTGAAGATGGCTGAGATGCCCCAAGATCGCGGGGGCTACGAGAAACGCGAAAACGAGCAGTAAAACTTCAAACATTCCGAGTCCTTTTTGGCGCTGACGTGTCGTCCATGAGCACTGCCGGGATCAATGAGGCCAGCAGCAGTCAGCTCCGATGATGCCAGATCAACGTCCTGGCCAGGGAGCCAGCGCGCTACCCCACCGCCAACAAGATGGCCATTAGCCATAGCACCCGTAATTGACCTTGGCTAAAGTAGCGCCCTTCGTGGATTTCGCCGCATGCAGCGCCGCCACCATCAACAAGGACGCCCCCCAATGACCACCAGCGGAACCCTAACCTTCGCCATCATGATGCTCCTCGGCGCCATCAGTTTCCTGATGCCCCCCGACGGCGCTGTTCTGGCGGTCGGCCTGGCCTGCCTGTTTTCCTTCGCCTACTTCGTCTACTACATCATCTACCGCGACCTGCACCACGACATCATCGGCGGTGTGCTGTTGGCGCTTCTGGTCATGGCCCTGGTCGCCATCCCCGTCATTGGCTGGCTGATTCTGCTGGCCTTCGTGTTCTACAACATCGCCAAGGCGTTGGAAGGGTTGAAGGCCCTGACGCCAGACATCATCACCAGCTTTGGCATCTATGGCCTCCTGTGCGCGCACAGCTTCCTTAACGTGAAGGACGCAGCAGCGGTGATCGCGTTCGCCGCTGTCTACACCGTGGCCGCCCTCGCCTACTGCCGGCAGCTCAACCGGCTGCCGCTGCGCGAAGCGTTGTTCAAGCTGAGCGTGATGTGGCTGGCGATTCCTTTTGCGGTGCTGATGGTGATTTCGATCTTCTCCAGCTTGGCGAATTTGTTTAAGGCGGTGAGCTCTACGATTACACGCACGGTCATCACGCCACAGACGGTTTCTGCGCATGTGCGTAGTGGGGTGGAGGTCGCGGCCTATACGCGCAATGTCACCAGCACGGTGACGTCGACGGTGACTAACTATGTGCCGGGGTCGGGGGCGGTGACTTCGGCGGTTGCCAAGGAAGTGGCGCGGGCGGCTAAGGCGGGGGAATAGGCACTGGAGTGGATGGCACCGGCTTTGCCGGTGTTCGCGGGCAAGCCCGCTCCTACAGGGAAGCCGTTTTCATCTGGTTACGGTGGGCCTGGTAGGAGCGAGCGCAGCTCGCGATGGGCTGCAAAGCAGCCCCAGCATCACGTGCGTGGGACTGAAAATTTGGGGCCGCTGTGCGCCCCATCGCGAGCTGCGCTCGCTCCTACCAGGTTGGGGTAAGCCTGTTGAACCGAGTGGCGCGAAAGTTACCAGCTGTAGCTGAGTTTCGCGGTCACTTCACGGCCTGGGTTGTAGTAGTTCGCTGTGCCGGAACCCACTACATGCTGCTCGTCGAACAGGTTGCTGACGTTCAGGGCCAGGTCTGTACCCTTGGCAATCTTGTAGTTCAACGCCGCATCGAACAACGTGGTGCCGTCGCTTTTCTTGGTGTTGGCAGCATCCATGTAGTACCCACCCACATACCGCGCACCCAGGCCGACGCTTACGTCGGTGGCAGGAATGTCGTAGTAGCTCCACAGCGACGCGGTGTGCTTGGGCGCCACGGTGAACTCCTTGCCCTTGAGCGACGTGCCGTTGTACAGCGAGCCGCGCAGTACCTCGGTTTCCATGTAGGAGTACGCACCGATCAGGCTCAGGTTCGGGGTGATCTGCGCCTTGCCTTCCAGGTCCAGGCCGCGGGCATGGGACTCGCCCACGGTTTGCTGCTCGATAATGCCGCTCGGCAGCACCACGGCGATGGTCACGTTTTGTTGGGTCAGGTCATACACGGCAGCAGAGAACAGTGCGTCCATGCCCAGCGGCGAGTACTTCACGCCCACTTCGTACTGCCGGCCGGTCTGCGGGGTCACGCCTACCTGCGGCGGGGAAACCGATTCCACCATGCTCACGTAGGTGGATACCTCGTCGTTGACGATGTAAGTCAGCGCGCCGCGGTAGGAGGTTTCAGAGAAGTTGTCGCTCTGCTTGGTCGGGCCGCCGACATATTCGGTGCTGGACAGGTCCATGGAGTCGTTGCGCACGCCGGCCGTTGCGATCAAGCGGTCGTAGAACGACAGGTTCTGCTGCAGGAACACCGCCTTGGTGGTCGCGTCGTTCTTCTTGCGGGTATACGGCGTAACGCCACCCGGAACGCCGGTGTACACCGGGTGGGCGATGTCGATGGACGGCGCCAGGCTGTACACCGAGCTTTGCTTGGTGGTGGAGTCGAGGTATTCGACGCCCACCAGGGTGCTGCTGTCGACGTGCTCGAACTGGGCATCGTACTGCAGCATCAGGTTGCCGTTGAGCTGGTCGGCATCGCTGTCGGTGCCGAACACGTAGCGCGGGATGACGGTGCCCACGCGCGAGGCGCTGTCGCTCAGGTAGACGTAGCCGAAGTCGTCGCTCAGCTCGCTGTAGCGCAGGTTGCCGCGCAGCACGAAGCCGTTGTCGAAGTCGTGGGTGATGTTGCCGCTGAGGCTGGTGCGCTCTACATCATGGAAGTTGTAGCTGGGCTCGCCGAAGAAGTCGCTGCGGTCGTATTCCTTGTCCAGCGGGTAGCCGCCGCTGTTGGGCGAGCTGTTGGTCTTCAGGTAGTCGAGGATCACCGTGGCCGAGGTGTAGTCGGTCGGTGCCCAGGTCAGGCCGCCCATCACGAAGCGGTTATCGTCCTGGGAGTGGTCGTACTCGCGGTCGCTGTTCTGCATCTTGGCGGTGAAGCGGCCGGCCAGGGTTTGCTCTTCGTTCAGCGAATCGCCCACGTCGATGCCGGTTTCGGCATGGTTGTAGGAGCCGTAGGTGACGTAACCCTGGCCGAATTTTTCGAAGCGCGGCTGCTTGGTCACGAAGTTCACCGAGCCACCCGGGTCGGCCGGGCCGAACAGGGTGGAGTTGGCGCCGCGCAGAATTTCGATGCGCTCATAGGCATACGGGTCTTCGCGCACGCCACGCATCGAGCTCAGGGTCAGGCCGTCGCGGTAGGTGGTGGCCTGGAAGCCGCGGATCTGGAAGTAGTCGTTACGGTCGTCCGAGCCATAGAAGTCGCTGACCACGCCCGGGGTGTACTGCAGCGCCTCTTCGGTGGTGCTGACGCTGCGCTGTTCCATCTCCTTGCGGGTGACCACGGAAACGGACGCCGGCGTGTTACGGATGCTGGTCGCCACCTTGCCGCCCACCCACAGCTCCTGGGCGACCACCGAGTTCAGGTCGTCGTCAGCGCTGGCCTTGACCTTGGCATTGATGATCACCGGTGCAAGCCGGTAGTCCTCGGTCGCCCCCAGCTCCAGTGGGGCTTGGGGCTGGGGCTGGGGCTGCGGCAGCACCAGGTAGGCGCCAGGCCCTTGCTGCTCGGACTGCAAGCCGGTTCCCTGCAAAAGCGCTTGCAGTGCGGTCGAGGTGTCCAGCGCGCCCTGCACCCCTGCGGTAGTGCGCCCGGCCACGTTCTGCGCATCGAACGACAGGCTGATCCCGGCCTGGCGTGCAAAGCGGTCGAGCGCCGGCTGCAGTGGGCCGCCTGGGATATTCCATTGCTGGAGTTGGCGGCTTTGGTCGGCACTCGACGGTTGCGCCAGCGACGGCAGCGCGTAGCTGCTGACTACCAGGCCCAGGAAGGCGCCGTGCAAGGCGCGGTTCAAGGGATGGCGCAGTGGAACCGGGGTAGAACTCATTTTCTCGCTCCGTAAAGGGGTCGGCAGACTGGCCTGTACTTCGGCCTTTTCTACATGCCGAACGAGAATGAGAAAACACCTCATTTATTTTTGCGTGTCATACCCCAGCACCACTGAAGCATTGAAGCTTGCCGCCTCTCGCCCTAGCGCGCAGCCTGCTGCGAAGCGCTCTTGAACTCGTACAGGCTGTTCTTGCACCCCATGGACGCCACCGTGAATCGCACTTCATAACGGGAATAGTCCCGCGCTGAAACGTTCGCAGGCTTACGCCCCTTGTCGACAGCGCCATTGTAGGCCAGCACCGCATCGCAGGTGCTCATGTCGCCGACCTTGGTATTGAGCCTCGCGGCCTTCGAGCGCATCTGCGCCTCGAAGCCGGCATCGTTGATCACGACCGGGGTACGCAATGGCGTCGTCGCCAAGGCCACATCCTGCCCCCGGCCTGCGCCGAGGAAGCCCACCACCATGGTGATCTGGCCATTGCTATCCACGCGCGGCAGCCCGGTGAAACGGGTCGCGAACTGCTCAGCCCCCGCCAGCTGGCTGATGGTTTGCCCCGTCATCTGTACCCAGTAGGCTTGCGGCGGATTGGCTGCATCGTAAGCAGGAGCGGCCCTGTTGTAGGGCTTGCCAGCCATCTTGAGGGCCTGTTGCCTGCTGAAGTAGCGGTCACGGCAGGTATTGCTGGTTTGCGTGTCCATCGGCTGGCTGGATTTCGCGCTGTAGAGCAACGCAGCCGCGCACTCATAGTCGTACTGGCCGGCGAAATACAGGAACTGGCCACTGTTAAGCGGGCTTCTGGTGGGCATCAGGTCCAGCCCACTACTACCCGCCCCACCCGCCATACCGGTAGCGACACTACCGGGCACCAGCGACCTCAGGGAACTTGCCGTTTCATCCGAAAAGCGAACCTTGGTGGTGCCATCGGGCATCCGCTCAGTGGTTACACACCCCGCCATCGCGACGGCAGCCAGCACGGCCAGAAGGAGTTTGAACTTGTTCATGCGCGTATCCTTACGTAGAAAATCAGCTTGCGTATGAGTAGATGAAGTGCCCCATGCCCCACAAGCACTGCCTGCACAGGCAAGGCCGGCTCGCTGCAGCGAGCCGCCAGGCTGATCGATCTACCTGCACCCAAGCCAGCACCTGCGCCAAGGCTCAACTCGCCGCAAAGTGCTTGCCGAGAGAGTGATCAGCGTGCCGCAGTCTGCGAAACGCTTTTGTAGGAGTGCATACCATCCTTACACGACATCGAGGAAACCGTGAACCGAACCTCGTACTGCAAGTATTCACTGGCGATGATGTTTGCCGGGCGCCGGCCTCGATCAACGGTAGAGCTGTAGACCAGCACTGCATCGCATGTAGTCCAGTTACCGAACTCCGAGTTGCGTTTGGCGGCATTCGAGCGCACTTGCGCCGCGAACCCGGCATCCTCCATCACAACCGGAATGCGATGGGGTGTAGTCACCAGCGCTACATGCTGCCCACCACCTTCACCCATGAACCCTGCGGTCATCGTGATGTTGCCTTGGCTATCGAGCCGAGGCATGGCGGTAAATCGCGCGGCGAATTGCTGAGTGCTAGCCAACTGGCCAACGGTTTGCGCTTTCAATTTGGACCAGTATGCATCCGGCGGATTGCGCACATCATAGGAAGGCGCGGCCCTGTCATAGGCATTGCCCGCCAGCTTCAACTCCGACTGGCGCAGGAAATAACGATCGCGGCAGGAGTCATTGGTATTCTTGTCCAGCTCTTTGCCGGACTTCGCGCTGTACAGCAGGGCACTGGCACAATTGAAGTCATACCGGCCGTCGAAATACAGGTACAACCCACTGCCGGCCTGGCTTTTGGTCGGCAGCAAGTTCAACCCTCCCCCACTCGAACCATTGGCAGCCCCGGTGACAAGGCCGCTGGGCATTATCGACGTCAGCGAACTGACTGCTTCATCGGAAAAACGAACCTTGGTGGTGCCATCGGGCATCCGCTCAGTGGTTACACACCCCGCCATCGCTGCAGCGGCCAGCATCGGCAGAATGAGTTTGATCTTGGT
The DNA here is from genome assembly GCF_011752565.1 of Pantoea sp. Ap-967. Taxonomy (GTDB): domain Bacteria; phylum Pseudomonadota; class Gammaproteobacteria; order Pseudomonadales; family Pseudomonadaceae; genus Aquipseudomonas. Next base: position 21,206 of record NZ_VWXK01000040.1, on the reverse strand, counting down.
CATGCGCGTATCCTTACGTTGAAACCGGCTCAAGTGCGATCAGAAAAAACGCCCCAGCCTCCGACCGGCTACAGATGCAGGCGTTTCGGGGCGAGGGAAGAATAATCGAAAAAAGCCATAACACAGCCCATTTGCCGGCCATCGGAGGGCCAAAAAAACAAAGGGCACCCATCCACAGGTGCCCTTTGCCTTGTTGCAAGGTGAACTCAATCACCCCATCGACCGCGCCCCCACCGCTTGCGCATGGCCCCGCGAGGTGACGATTCCAAGGAAGGAAATCACGATCGCCAGGCCCAAGGTCGAACTCACTTCCATGCGGTGCTCCGGCGTGTACATCATCACCGCCAGCGCAGCGGCGATGAAGATGATCACCGCCCAGGTCAGGTACGGGAACAGCCACATGCGGAACTTCAACTCGGTGTTCTCGCGCTCCAGGCGGCGGCGCATGCGCAGCTGGGAGATGGCGATGACCAGGTACACCAGCAACGCGATGGCGCCGGAGCTGGCCAGCAGGAACTCGAACACGCCCTTGGGTGCGAAGTAGTTGAGGATGGCGATGGCCGCGCCGATCAGGGTGCTGCCGAACACCGCCGCACGCGGCACGCCGACCTTGGAGGTGCCCTTGAGCATGGCCGGTGCATCGCCGCGCTTGGCCAGCGAATACATCATCCGCGAGGCAATGTAGATCGACGAGTTCATGCAGCTGGTCACCGCCACCAGCACCACCAGGTCGACCATGAATGCCGCGTTGGGGATGTTCATGATTTCCAGTGCCCGCTGGTAGGAACCCACCACCGCCAGCTGCGGGTCGTTCCACGGCACCACGGAAATGATCACGAAGATCGACAGGATGTAGAACGTGCTGATGCGCCAGATCACCGAGCGCGTGGCCTTGGCGATGTTGCGCGACGGGTCGCTGGACTCGGACGCCGCGATGGTCACCGCCTCGGTGCCGATGAAGCTGAACATCACGGTGATGAAGGCACCGACCACCGCCGCCCAGCCCTTCGGCGCAAAGCCGCCGTGCTCGGCAATCAGCCCGCTCAAGCCGCTGACTTCACGGTTGGGCAGCCAGCCCATCAAGGCGGCGAAACCCAGGCCGATGAAGCCAAGAATCGCCGTGACCTTGAGAATGGCGAACCAGAACTCGAACTCGCCGTACTTGGCCACGCTGAACAGGTTGGTGCAGGCCAGCAACAGCACCGAGGCCAGGGCGAAGATCCAGCCTGGAATGTCGGGGAACCAGGCGTTGAGCACGTGCCCTGCTGCCAGCGCCTCGATGGGGATCACCAGCACCCAGAACCACCAGTACAACCAGCCGATGGTGTAGCCGGCCCAGCGGCCGATGGCCTGGTCGGCATAGGTGGAGAACGATCCGGTATCCGGGTGCGCTACGGCCATTTCGCCGAGCATGCGCATGACCAGCACCACCAGGGTTCCGGCCACGAAGTAAGAAATTATGGTGGCGGGCCCGGCGGCCGCGATGGCATGGCCGGAACCTACGAAAAGTCCTGCGCCGATGATGCCGGCGATGGACAGCATCGTTACATGACGTGGCTTGAAACCTTGTGCAAGGTTGCCATCAGATCCCACGGTGTTCATTGATGTTGTTCTCTTTTTGCTGACACAAGGATGGACGGGCAGGCGTAGGCGAAAATATCTCCTTTTAAATCAATAAGTCGACAGGATGCAGGCGTGCTGTTGTTGATCTTTGGCACGCATCACAGTGCACATTGCCGGAGCGGTTCGGGCTTCATTTAAGCCCCGCGAGGCTGTGGGTAATTACACGAGAACGCCTCGGAACTGTTCGATCACGACAGGGCATTTCCATTCGCGCCAGATGTCGTGAATGGCATGCTCGATCGCGTCACCGAGCCACCTGGGGCTTTTGTTTTTCATCTGGATGTGTGTTGCCAGGGCCGGCCCTTTCGCGGGCAAGCCCGCTCCTACAGGGACCGCACAGCATTTGGAATCTGTGCGGCGTGGCGAACACCGGGTTGATAACCACCGCCTATCTCACCATCCGATCAAACGATTGGCCCGCCTTTGCCCTCCTGGTGAACCATCGGCGCCAGCGGCCACCCTGCGCCGCTCGCCAAATCCAAGGAGAAGAAGATGGCCAAGATTGTGTGTGTGCTCTACGACGACCCGGTAACCGGTTACCCGCAAAGCTATGCCCGCGACGACCTGCCGGTGCTGGAGCGCTACCCCGACGGGCAGAGCCTGCCCACGCCCAAGGCCATCGACTTCAAGCCCGGCCAGCTGCTGGGCAGCGTTGGCGGCGAACTGGGCCTGCGCAAGTACCTGGAAAGCAACGGCCACCAACTGGTGGTGACCTCCAGCAAGGACGGCGCCGACAGCGTGCTGGACCGCGAGCTGCACGACGCCGAAATCGTCATCTCGCAGCCATTCTGGCCGGCCTACATGACCGCCGAGCGCATCGCCAAGGCGCCCAAGCTGAAGATGATCGTCACCGCCGGCATCGGCTCGGACCACACCGACCTGCAGGCGGCCATGGAACGTGGCATCACCGTCGCCGAAGTCACCTACTGCAACAGCCACAGCGTGGCCGAGCACGTCGTGATGATGATTCTGGGCCTGGTGCGCAACTACATTCCGTCCTACAACTGGGTGGTCAAGGGCGGCTGGAACATCGCCGACTGCGTGGCCCGCGCCTACGACCTCGAAGGCATGAACGTCGGCACCGTGGCCGCCGGCCGCATCGGCCTGCGCGTGCTGCGCCTGCTCAAGCCGTTCGACGTCAAGCTGCACTACATGGACCGCCACCGCCTGCCCGAGAGCGTCGAGCGCGAGCTCAACCTGACCTACCACAGCACCCTGGAAAGCCTGGCCAAGGTGTGCGACGTGGTCACCCTGAACTGCCCGCTGCACCCAGAAACCGAGCACATGATCAACGCCGACACGCTGAAGTACTTCAAGCGTGGCGCCTACCTGATCAACACCGCGCGCGGCAAGCTGTGCGACCGCAATGCCATCGCCGGCGCCCTGGAAAGCGGCCAGCTGGCCGGCTACGCCGGTGACGTGTGGTTCCCGCAACCGGCCCCGGCCGACCATCCATGGCGGCACATGCCGCACCATGGCATGACGCCGCACATCTCCGGCACCACCCTGTCGGCCCAGGCGCGCTATGCCGCCGGCACCCGTGAAATTCTTGAGTGCTACTTCGACAACCGGCCGATCCGCGACGAGTACCTGATCGTCCAGGGTGGCGAACTGGCGGGCGTCGGCGCGCACTCGTACAGTGCCGGCAACGCCACCGGCGGTTCCGAAGAAGCCGCGCGCTTCAAGCGTTGAGCATGACGGCCTCGACCACTGCCAGCAGCAGCTTGGCCCGGCGCCGTCCAGCAGTGATCCTGCTGGCCGGCCTCGGCTCGCTCGCAGGCCTCGGTGCGCTCGGCGCCCTCGCCCACTACAGCGGCAACGCTTGGGTGATGGGTTCGTTCGGCGCCTCCTGCGTGCTGCTGTTCGGCTTCCCGGACGGGCCGTTTTCGCGGCCACGCAACCTGATCGGCGGGCACTTGCTGTCCACCACCGTGGGGTTGCTGGTGCTGCATTACGGTGGAACGGACTGGTACTTCATGGCCCTGGCGGGTGCGCTGGCATTGATGCTGATGCTGGCCACCGACACCGTGCACCCGCCAGCGGGGAGCAACCCGGTGATCATCTTCCTGGCGCAGCCGGGGTGGGATTTCCTGGTGATGCCGACCTTGGCGGGGGTGCTGGTGCTGTTGGTGATCAGCCAGGGTTGGCGCTGGGGTTCGAAACCTCGGTGAACCTGTGCCGGCCTCTTCGCGGGGCAAGCCCGCTCCTACAGGGGTTGTGTTGGCCCTGTAGGAGCGGGCTTGCCCCGCGAAGAGGCCAGCACTGCCAGCACCCCTGTCAAGGCAGCACCCGATCCGCCCAGCCTTGCAAGTCCAGGCTCTCCAATTCCCTCAACGCCGCCGCCAGCAACGGGCTGCGCACCGCCTCGTCACGCACCAGCAAGCCCATCTCGCGGCTCAGCTCCGGCACCAGCACCCGCGCCGCCAGCGGCCCGTCCGCCTGGCACAGCACGCTGTGCGGGAGAATGCTGAACAACCCCGAATGCCGCACATGGGCACACAGCGCCGTCAGCGAATCGGTTTCCACCCGCGGCTCAACCGCCAGCCCCTGGCGCTGGAACATCGCATCGATCCCCTGCCGGCACTGCATCTTCGCCGCCAGCAGGCACAACGGCAGGTGCGCCGCCGCTTCCCAGCTCATCGGTTGGTCACCGTCGAAACTGCCCTCCCCGGCGGCCACCAGTACATAGCGCTCGCGAAACACCGTGCGCACCGAGCAGGCCGCCAATGGCTGGTCGTCCAGGTAGCTCAGGCCCAGGTCCAGCTCGAAGGTATCGAGCTTGCGCTGGATCTCCTGGGCCGACAGCGTGTGGATTTCATGGCGCATGCGTGGAAAGCGCGCCAGGCAGCGCTGGGTCAGCAGTGGCGCCAGCGGCAAGGCTGCCGGAATCACCCCCAGACGCAAGGTGCCCACTGGGTCGCCTTCATCGGCACGGGCATCCTGGCGCAACCCTTCGCAGTCGGCCAACACCCGCCGGGCCCAGGCCAGCACCCGCTCGCCATCCTGGGTAAAGCCCTCGAAGCGCCGGCCGCGCTGGACGATGACGATGCCCAGTTCTTCCTCGATGCTGCGAATGGCGCCGGACAACGCCGGCTGCGAAACATGGCAGGCCTGGGCGGCGCGGCCGAAGTGTTTTTCCCGGGCCAGGGCGACCAGGTAGTTGAGCTGGCGAATGAACATGGCAGCAAGGACTCCTGCCAGGCCACTCCGGCGCATCCGTGGGCCTGGTCGTGTTGTAGTTGCTGCAGTATTAGCGCATCCCTTGCTTGGGCTCAACTTGGGGGGCGCTTCGCGCGCTGCGCTTGCTCCGTCTGTTTCGGGCCAGTTACCTCTGTGCCTGGCGCGCACAGCCGTCTTGTTGGCAAGACGCGATATCGCGCCAAGCGCGAAGGGCTCGCGCGCGGTGGTCACATGAACATTGGCCCGAAACAGATGTAGGAGCAGGCTTGCCTGCGATGCGCCGCGCGGGCGGCGCTCGGTCGCACAGGCGACACATATTCTTCGGCGAACACCCGCTGACTTTTTCCGATTGTTGCCAAACAGCCTGTCCAGCCTGCATGCGGTCGAGATGGCCGAGGGGTTGGTTGAGGCGATTCTGGATGGCATCGAATCGGGGCCTGTGAAGCAGTAGCCGGTGTGGAGGCTTACAGGTGCTTGCCTTGATGCTTTCTGCGCCTGTGAGATCGAGCGCCGCCTGTGCGGCGCTTCGCGAGCTGCGCTCGCTCCTACAGGGAGGGGTGTGCGCCGCTTAAGCCAGCCGAATAAAAAAGCCCCGGTTTCCCGAGGCCTCTGCTGCCAAGGCGTCTGCCTACGCCTGCCCGGTTCGCTCGAAGCGCCTGGCCAGCAACAGGTAAGCGAAGATCCCCAGCACACCATGGGCGGCCACGAACCAGAGTGCGTTGTGGAACGAGCCCGTACTCGCCACCACGTAACCAATCACCAACGGGGTCACGATGCCCGCGGTATTGCCGATGCCGTTGAACACGCCACCGCACAGGCCGACCATCTTCTTCGGCGCCACATCCGACAATACCGCCCAGCCCACCGCCGCCAGGCCCTTGCCGAAGAAGGCCAGGGTCATCAAGGCGATCACTGCCGCATTACCGTCCACGTAGTTGGCCAACACCAGGCTGGTGGACAACGCCATGCCGATGATGAACGGGGTCTTGCGTGCCTTGGACGGGTGCACGCCACGGCGGATCAGGTAATCGGAAACGAAGCCCCCGAGCACCCCGCCGCTGAAGCCGCAGATGGCCGGCAACGCGGCAACCCAGCCGGCTTCCATGATGCTCATGCCACGGCCCTTGATCAGGTAGATCGGGAACCAAGTGATGAAGAAGTATGTCAGCGCGGTGATGCAGTATTGGCCCAGGTAGATCGCCCACAGGTTGCGGCTGGTGAACAGCTGCATCACCTCGGCGCGGGTCGGCTTGCTCTTGGCGCTTTTGCGTTCCTTCTCCAGGTCCACCAGCGCGCCACCTTCACGCATGTAGTCCAGCTCTTCCCGGCTCAACCCAGGTGCACTGTGCGGCTCGTGATACAGGCGGAACCACAGCACGCTCAGGGCAAGGCCGAGTACGCCCATCCAGATGAACACCTGCTCCCAGCTCAGGGCATGGGTCATCCACGCCATCAACGGGGCGAACACCACCACCGCCATGTACTGCGCCGAATTGAACAGCGCCGAGGCGGTGCCGCGCTCGCGGGTCGGGAACCAGCAGCTGACGATGCGCGAGTTGGCCGGAAACGCCGGCGACTCCACCAGGCCAAGCATGAAGCGCATGGAGAACAGCGCCACCGCCGCCGACACCCCGGCCAGGCCCATCCAGCCCACCGTGCCCTGCAGCAAGGTGAACAGCGACCAGAGGATCAGGCTGGTGCCATATACCCGGCGGGCGCCGAAGCGGTCGAGCAGCATGCCGCCTGGCACCTGGCCAAGGGCGTAGGCCCAGGCAAAGGCGGAGAAGATCATGCCGAGCATGACCGGGTCGAGGTTGAGGCTTTTGAGCACCTCGGTGCCGGTGATCGACAAGGTGGAACGGTCGGCGAAGTTGATGACGGTGATGACGAAAATCAGTGCCAGGACCTGGAAACGATGACGGCCGGTCCCGGCCATGGCCTGCGGTGCGGCGACGGCGGATTTGCTGTTCATGTGGACCCTCTTGCTTCTCGGTGGAAGCGATTGTTCTTGTACAGAGAAGGTGTGGCCCTTGGGCCTGTGGTGGTTGGGCGTTGTGGTGGTTGTGCCGGCCTCTTCGCGGGGCAAGCCCGCTCCTACAGGGAGACCTGGTTTGGCGGCACCTCGCCGCTGAAGCAGGCTTCAAGGTTGCTCAACACCATGCGCCCCATCGCCAAGCGGGTCTGCAGCGTGGCGCTACCGCGATGCGGCTGCAGGCTCACCTGGTTCAGGTCGCGCAGCGCTGGCGGCACATGCGGCTCATCGACGAACACATCCAGCCCGGCCCCGGCAATGCGCTGTTCACGCAGGGCGGCTTCCAGCGCCAGCTCATCGACCAACTTGCCGCGCGCCACATTGATCAAATAGCCCTGCGGCCCCAGCGCATCGAGCACTTCGCGCGTCACCAGCACCTGCCCGCCATCGGCCGAGGCGGCCACCACCAGCACATCCACCGAGCGCGCCAGCGCCACCAGGTCAGGCTCATAGCGGTAGCCGGTGTGGGGCTGCTCACGGCGCCCGTTGTAGGCAATGCGCATGTCGAAGGCAGCGGCGCGGCGGGCGATGGCCTTGCCGACCTCGCCCAGGCCAACGATGCCCAGCGCAATACCGCTGACCTGGCGCGCCAGTGGCAGGTTGACCGTGCCCCACAGGCCATCGCGTACCAGCCGCTCACCCTCCCCCATGCGCCGCAGGGTGTTGATGATCAGCCCCATGGCCAGGTCGGCCACATCGGCGGTGAGCACGCCCGGCGTGGTGGTGACGTAGATGCCACGGCGGGCGGCGTGGTGCAGGTCTACCGCGTCGGTGCCGATGCCGCTGATGGCGATGATTTCAAGCTGTGGCAGCTGGTCCATCAGCGCGTTGGACAAGCCCTTGGCACCGCCGGTGACCACAGCGCGAATGCGCGGGCCTACCTCGTCGAGCAGCGCTTGCGGGTTGGCGTGCTGGTACAGGCGATGCACCTGGTAGGTGCTGGCCAGCCGGGCATCGATTGCCTCGGGCACTGGCTGGGTCAGCAACACATCGATGGCGTGGTCGTTCATCGTGGACATCCGGCAGTTCGAAGACATGAGTCGATGCTAGGCCGGCATTTGATACAGGTCTAATATAGATGCTGGATCGAATAATTCAGGAATTGAATCATGGAGCTGCACCAGCTGCGCTGCTTCGTCGCCGTCGCCGAAGAGCTGCACTTCGGCCGCGCCGCCACCCGCCTGCACATGACCCAGCCGCCGTTGAGCCGGCAAATTCAGCTGCTGGAGCATTCGCTGGGGGTGTTGTTGCTGGAGCGCAACAACCGCCAGGCACGTCTGACCCTGGCCGGGCAAAGCTTTCTGGAAGATGCCCGGCGCATCCTGCACATTGCCGAAACCGCCAGCCATTCGGCGCGGCGCATCGCCCACGGCGAAGCAGGCCGGCTGACCCTGGGTTTCACCGCCGTGGGGGCCTACAGCATGATCCCGCGCTTGCTGGTGCACGCCGGGCACACCCTGCCGGACATCGAGCTGGTGCTCAGCGAGAGCGTTTCCAGCACCCAGGTGCACGACCTGGAAGCGAGCCTGATCGACATCGGCCTGGTGCGCCAGGTGCTGCCCAGCGCACGGGTGGAGTACCTGCCGATCCACCGCGAGCCGTTCGTGGCGGCGCTGCCGGCCGGGCACCCGCTGGCGCTTCGTGAACGGATCACGCCCAGCGATTTCCATGGCCAGCCGTTCGTGATGTACAGCGCCGGCGAAGGGCGGTACCTGCATGACCGCATCGCCAACCTGTTCGCCACGCACCAGGTGCAGCCGCGCTATCAGCACCGCTTGGGGCAGACGCACTCGATTCTCGGGTTGGTCAATGTGGGGCTGGGGTGTGCGGTGGTGCCGGCCTCGGCGCAGGCGTTGAGGCTGGAGCAGGTGGTGTTCAGGCCGCTGGTGGGGATGGAGCAGCAGGCGGAGATATTCCTGGCGTTTTGCCGGGATAATCCAAACCCGGTGCTCGGGGCGTTTGTGGAGATGGCGCGGGCATTCTTTGAGGCAGGATAAACAGTGGTGGCTTCTTCGCGGGCAAGCCCGCTCCCACAGAAATCGCACAGGTTTCAAAGGCTGCGCTGTACCTGTGGGAGCGGGCTTGCCCGCGAAGAGCCCATCGGCTTTAACGCACCAGGCAAGGCCGCTTGTTATCGAAGCTCCACCCCGGAATCAGGAACTGCATCGCCACACTGTCATCCCGCGCCCCCAAGCCCATGTTGCGGTAGCACTCATGGGCCTTGGCCAGCTGGTCCTCATCCAGCTCAACCCCCAGCCCCGGCCGCGCCGGCACCCGCACATGGCCATCGACGATGCGCAGCGGCTCGCGGGTCAGGCGCTGGCCGTCCTGCCAGATCCAGTGGGTGTCGATGGCCGTGATCTCACCCGGCGCCGCCGCCGCCACCTGGGTGAACATCGCCAGCGAAATGTCGAAGTGGTTGTTCGAATGCGAACCCCAGGTCAGGCCCCAGTCGTTGCACATCTGCGCCACCCGCACCGAGCCTTGCAAGGTCCAGAAGTGCGGGTCGGCCAATGGGATATCCACCGACTGCAGCTGAATCGCATGGCCCATCTGCCGCCAGTCGGTGGCGATCATGTTGGTGGCGGTCGGCAGCCCGGTGGCCCGGCGGAATTCAGCCATCACCTCACGGCCCGAGTAACCGTTCTCGGCACCGCACGGGTCTTCGGCATAGGCCAGCACATCGTGCTTGTCGCGGCACAGGGCAATGGCTTCCTTGAGCGACCAGGCGCCGTTCGGGTCGAGGGTGATGCGTGCGTCGGGGAAGCGCTCGGCCAGGGCCGTCACCGCTTCCATCTCTTCCTCGCCACGCAGCACGCCGCCCTTGAGCTTGAAGTCGCTGAAACCGTAACGCTGCCTCGCCGCTTCGGCCAGGCGCACCACCGCTTCAGGCGTCAGGGCCTTTTCATGGCGCAGGCGGAACCAGTCGTCGTCGGCATCGGCTTCGTTGCGGTAGGCCAGGTCGGTTTGCTGGCGGTCGCCAATGTAGAACAGGTAGCCCAGCATCTTCACCGCCTCGCGCTGCTGGCCTTCGCCAAGCAACGCGGCCATCGGTACGTTCAGGTGCTGGCCGAGCAGGTCGAGCAGTGCCGACTCGATGGCGGTCACCGCGTGCACGGTAATGCGCAGGTCGAAGGTTTGCAGGCCACGGCCAGCCGCGTCGCGGTTGGCGAAGGCCTGGCGCATGGCGTTGAGCACGCGCTGGTAGTGGCCAATCGGCTGGCCGACCACCAGGCTGCGGGCATCTTCCAGGGTTTGCCGAATCTTCTCGCCGCCCGGCACTTCGCCAAGGCCCGTGTTACCCGCGCTGTCACGCAGCACCACGACATTGCGGGTGAAGTACGGGCCATGGGCGCCACTGAGGTTGAGCAGCATGCTGTCGTGGCCGGCAACGGGGATCACACGCAGGTCGGTGACCACTGGGGTGCTGCTGTGAACGGCGGGATTGGTCTGCATATTCATGGTTGTTGTCTCGCAGTCATCAGTGGGTCTGGCCCAGGGCCGAGGGGGCCTTGAGGTCGTCAGAGGTGGCGCCCTTTGGGCGCATGCGTACGAAGAAGATGGCAATGGCCGCCAGCAGTGAGGTCACGGCCAGGCCATACAGCCCGCCCTGGATCGACCCGGTCTGCTGCTCCAGCAGGCCAAAGGTGGTGGGCGCAACGAAGCCGCCGAGGTTGCCCACCGAGTTGATCAGCGCAATCACTGCCGCGGCGATGCGGGCATCCAGGTAGCCCTGGGGAATCGGCCAGAACAGCGACGAGGCAGACTTGAAACCAATGGCCGCGAAGCACACCGCGACGAAGGCGAACACCGGCCCGCCGGTGGTCGACATGAACATGCCGATGGCAGCCACCACCAGCGCCCCGGCAACCCAGGCCTGCTGGAATTTCCAGCGCATCGAGCCGGCAGCGAAGGCGTACATGGCGATGATCGAGATCAGCCACGGGACCGAGTTGAAGAAGCCGACCTGCAGGTCGCTCAAGTCTCCCATGCGCTTGATGATGCTCGGCAGCCAGAAGGTTGCGGCGTAGATGGTCAGCTGGATACAGAAGTAGATCAGGCAGAACAGCACGATCTGGCGGTCCTTGAGCAGGCTCCAGGCCGAGGGTTTCAGCGCACCGACTGCCTCGCGCTCACGCTGCTCGCGGTCGATGGTGGCCACCAGCGCGGCCTGCTCGGCCTGGCTCAGCCACTTGGCGTCCTGGGGTTTGGAGTCGAGCCAGAAGAACACGAAGAAGCACAGCGTCACCGAGGCCATGCCTTCGATGAACAGCATCCACTGCCAGCCGTGCAGGCCCAGGCCCTGAACCTGCATCAGCGCCCCGGCCAGCGGGCCGGAAATCAGCGAGGCGAAGGCCGAACCGCTGAGGAAGATGGCAATTGCCTTGCCGCGCTCGGCAGCCGGCAGCCAGCGGGTGAAGTAGTAGATCACACCGGGGAAGAAGCCCGCCTCGGCCACGCCCAGCAAGAAGCGCAGCACGTAGAACTGGGTTTCGTTCTGCACGAAAGCCATGGCCGTGGCCACCAGGCCCCAGGTGAACATGATGCGGGTCAGCCACAGGCGCGCGCCGACCTTTTGCAGCAGCATGTTCGACGGCACTTCGAACAGCGCATAGCCGATGAAGAACAGCCCCGCGCCGAACCCATAGGCGGCTGCGCTGATGCCCAGGTCGCTTTCCAGGTGTGGGCGCACGAAGCCGATGTTGACGCGGTCGAGGTAGTTGACGATGAACATGATGACGAACAGCGGCAGGACGTGGCGCTTTACCTTGGCCACGGCACTGGCCAACGCGTCGCCTTCATTCCGGGCAGACGGAGCGAGGGTGTCGTTCACTTGTGGATCTCCCACTAATTGTTTTTGTGCGGGTCGTAGTTGTCTGACATGGCAGTGGGAAAGAGCATATGCGCGACACAGTTGTACGACAAGATGCCGATTGTCGCCGAATGAGCAAAGTACAAGCTAATAAACAGCAATAATGACGCGATCATGCTAATAACACGCAAAACACTCAGCAACGCCGCAGGGAAAAACCGCGCAAAAAATAATTTTCTCGATTAACTTGTCGTACAAGATAGCCAACCCATCGGGATTACCCCATGCCCCAGCCATCCGCCAAACGCAGCCACAGCCGCGCCCATGACCTGGTGTCGAGCCTGACCCAGCAGATTCTACTGGGCACCTTCAAACCTGGGGACAAGCTCCCCTCGGAAAACACCTTGGTGCGCGAGCATGGCGTCAGCCGCACCGTGGTCCGCGAAGCGCTGTCGAAGCTGCAGGCCTCAGGCCTGGTGGAGCCACGCCACGGCATCGGCACCTTCGTCATGGAGCGCCAGGCCCAGGCGGGTTTGCGGGTGGGGGCGGAGAATGCGGCAAGCGTGCGCGACTTGCTGGAGTTGCGCATTGGGCTGGAGGGCCAGGCCGCTGCCCTGGCCGCCGTACGGCGCAGTGATGAGCACCTGTCGCGCATGCGCCAGGCGCTGGATGACTACCAGGACCTGGCAGCGGCCGGGGACAGCTGCATCGAGGCGGACCGGCGCTTTCACCTGCTGATTGCCGAGGCCACGGGGAACCTGTATTTCAGCGAGATGATGGGGCAACTGGGCAATGGGCTGATCCCGCGCAACCGCATGGCCTTCGCCGAGCGGTCAGGGGCCAACTTGGCGCGGCATGCGTACCTGGCGAACCTGGAGCATGAGGCGATTTTGAATGCCATCCGCCGGCAGGACCCGGATGCGGCCCGGGCGGCGATCTGCCTGCACCTGTCCAACAGCCGGGATCGGTTATTGCCCGATTGAACCCAGCGCTGCGTGGCCGGGCTTCGCCCCTGTTCGAGGACGGCGGGTGATGAACGGGTAGGAGCGAGCGCAGCTCGCGATGGGCTGCAAAGCAGCCCCGGCATCCTGTGCCGCGAAGCTGAAAAACTGGGGCCGCTGCGCGCCCCATCGCGAGCTACGCTCGCTCCTACCGGGCCGGCGCAAAGCCGTGCGCGAGGCCGGCACAGGCCATTACAAGGCCCGATCCACCAACACCTGCAACCGCCCCTGGGAACACTGCTCGACCCGCGCCTGAACACCGTACACCTCGGCCAGCAGCTCAGGCTGCAGCACCTCCCCCGGCGCCCCACAGGCCACCACCCTGCCCTCGCGCAACACCACCAGCCAATCGGCATGGCTGGCCGCCAGGTTGATGTCATGCAGCACCGCCACCGCCAGCAAGCGGTGCGCCACCACCCGCTCGCGCACCGCGCCCATCACCCGCAACTGGTAATGCAGGTCCAGCGCACTGGTCGGCTCGTCGAGCAGCAGCACTTGAGGATTACGCGCCAGCAACTGCGCCAGCGCCACCAGCTGGCGCTGGCCACCGGACAGGCTGTCCAGCGAACGGTCGGCCAACGCCTCGATGCCCAACTGGCGCAACGCCTCGTAGGCAGTTCCCAGCAGGTCATCGGCACCACTCACGCGCAGCGCCGCGACAATGCTTTCCAGCACCCCCAAGGCAATGCCCGGCGGCAGTTGCTGCGGCATATAGGCCAACCGCCGCGAGCGCTCGGCAAAGCTCAGCCGGGTCACGTCCTGGCCATCCAGGCTCACGCCACCCTTCATCCGCTCCAGCCCCGCCAGCGCCCGCAACAAGGTCGACTTGCCCGCACCGTTCGGCCCCACCAGGGCCACCAGGCTGCCCGCCGGCAATTCCGGCAAGCTCACCCCGTGCAAAATCTGCCGCGCGCCATAGGCCACGGCCAGCTCATCGATCAACAGGCTCACAGCTTTCTCCCTCGGCGGAACACCAGCACCACGAACACCGGCACCCCCACCAGCGCGGTCACGATGCCCACCGGCACGATCACCCCCGGCAGAATCAGCTTGCTGGCAATCGACGACAGCGACAGCATCAACGCCCCCACCAGCGCACTGGCCGGTAACAGGAAGCGCTGGTCCTCACCCACCAGCAAGCGGGCGATATGCGGCCCGACCAGGCCAACGAAACCGATGGTGCCCACGAACGCCACCGCCGTGGCCGACAACAGGCTGATGCGCAGCAACGAAGCCAAGCGCAGGCGCCGGGTGTCCACGCCAAAGCTGCGCGCGCGGTCCTCGCCCATGCGCAGCAAGGTCATCGCCGGTGCCGCGCGCAACGAAAACGGCAGCAACACCCCCAGCACCAGGGCCAGGATGCCAAGCTTCTGCCAGTTGGCCCGGGCCAGGCTGCCCAAGGTCCAGAACACCAACTGCTGCAGCACGTCCTCGGTGGCCAGCAGTTGCAGCAGCGACACCAGCGCATTGCAGCTGAACACCAGGGCAATACCAAACAGCACCAGGCTTTCCACACCGGCGCCGCGCAAGCGCGACATGGCCTGCAGCAGTACCACCGACAGGCAGGCGAAGGCGAATGCCATCACTGTCACCTGGGCACTGGGCGCCAGCCAGGCAACGCCCAGCGGGTAGGCGATTGCCAGCGAAGCACCCAGCGCCGCCGACGACGACACGCCCAGGGTGAAGGGGCTGGCCAGCGGGTTGTCGAGGATCGCCTGCATCTCGGCGCCCGCCAGTGCCAACGCCGCGCCCACCAGCACTGCCATCAGCGAATACGGCAGGCGCACGTTCCAGATAATCACCCGCTCGGTGGCGCTCAGGGTTGCCGGGTCGAAGATGCCGTGCACCAACTGCCCCAGGCCCATGCCCGAGGCGCCGCTGGCCAGGTCGCCGAGCACCGACAACAGCAACAAGGCCGCCAGCGCGGCCACCAGCATCGCCCGCCGCCAGAGCAGGCGGCGGTAATGCCAGGCCGCGAGCGCGGCGCCGTCCTGGGCCAGCGCGGTCACTTGGCGTCGACCCAGTACTGGCCGTCCAGGCCTACCTTGAGCATCTGGTTGATTTCAGCCATGGTCGCCAACGGGTCGACATCGGCGAAGCGCTCGGGGTGAACCCAGCGCGCCATGGCCTCGATGGCGAGGATGTTGAACGGCGAGTTGTAGAAGTCATGCCACAGGCCATGGGCCTGCCCGGCCTGAATCGGCCGCAGTGGCGCGAACTCGGGGCGTGCGGTGATCTTGGCCAGGCTCTGGCGCGCGGTGTCGGTGGACACGCCGGCCCCCAGCAGCACGCCCGGTGCACGGTTGCCCGTGGCGATGTACACGTCCGGGTCGGCCTGCAGCACGTATTCGACGCTCACATCGCCCAGCGCCCCCGGCACCACATCGGCACCGATGTTATGCCCACCCACGGCCTCGACCACGCTGCCCAGGCCGCTCTTGCCGGTGGTGTGCCCCGGTGCCTGCCAAACGCCTGCCAGCAGTTCGAGGAACACCTTGGGCCGCTCGCCGGCCTTGAGCGTGGCCACGCTGTCGGTGATGTGCTTGAGGTGGCGGTCGTACAGGCTCAGGTATTGCTGGGCCTGTTGCTCACGCCCAAGCAAGGTGCCCAGCGCCTGCATGCTCACCCGAGTGTTCTGGATGGGGTGAACGCGAAAATCGATGAACAACACCGGCACCCCGGCTTTTTCCAGCAGGTCGGCCACCGGGCTGTGCTGGGTCGGGCCTTCACCGGCAATGCTGAAGATCGCCAGGTCCGGCTTGAGCGCCAGAATCTGCTCGGCGCTCACGCTTTGCTCGGAGGCCTGGCCGATCAGTGGCAGCTTGGCCACCTGCGGGTACAGCTTGGCGTACACCTCGTAGGTGTGCGGGTCGAGCAGGCGCATGTCGTTCTGCCAGCCGACCACGCGCTGGAACGGGTTGTCGCGGTCGAGCAGGGCCAAGGCGAAGAACAGCCGCCCTTCACCCAGCACGATGCGTTGCGGCGCGTGGTCGACCTCGACCTTGCGCCCCAGCACGTCGGTGACTTCCACGGCGCTGGCGCGCTGGGCCATGCCCAGGCACGCCCCCAGCACCAGCAACAACGGCAGCAGGCGCCGCCAGAAAGGTTGGTTCATCGGTGACCTCCCAAGGTCAGGTATCGCCCCAACGGCGGAGCAGGTTGTGGTAAACCCCGGTCAACTCAAGCAGCGAGCCCGCGTCGGCGCCTTGGGCGGTGAGGCGCTGGATGGCCACGTCCATGTCCAGCAGCAGGCTGCGCTGGCTGTCTTCGCGTACCAGGCTCTCGATCCAGAAGAAGGCCGCCAGGCGCTCGCCACGGGTAACCGGCTCTACCCGGTGCAGGCTGCTGCCCGGGTACAGCACCAGGTGGCCGGCTGGCAGCTTGACCGCGCGCTCACCGAAGGTGTCGCGGATCACCAGTTCGCCACCGTCATAGGTGTCGGGGTCGGCCAGGAACAAGGTGGCCGAAAGGTCGGTGCGTACCCGTTCGCGCACGCCCTTGATGCCGCGTATGGCGTTGTCGACGTGAAAGCCGAAGCCCTCGCCTGCGCCATAGCGGTTGAACAGCGGCGGATAAATGCGCTTGGGCAGGGCCGCGGACATGAACAGCGGGTTGTCCGACAGCCGCTGCAGAACCAGCCCGCCGAGCTGGCGGGCGACCGGGTCGTCCTCGTCCAGCTGGCGGTTGCGCTTGGCCTGGGCCGACTGGATGCCGGCCGTGGCCTTGCCGTCGACCCAGGGTTGCGCCAGCAATTGCTGGCGCAATGCATCCAGTTCGTCGGCACTGAACAGCCGGTCGATTTCCACCAACATCAGAAGGTGTAGTCCACGCTGGCCGTCACGGTACGCCCGGCACCCGGGATGCCGTACAGCTGGAAGCCATCGAGCGAGGCGCCGACACGGCTGTAGTAGAACTTGTTGAACAGGTTCGAGACGTTGAGGTTGACCGTGGTCTGGCTGTCGACCTTGTAGCGCGCGGCCAGGCTGTGCAGCCAGTACGACGGCGCCTTCTCGTGGTCACGGGTGGAAATCGTGTAGACCCCGGACGCGCCATTGGCGTAGCTGCTGTTGTTGTTCAGCCCGCCCACGTACTTGTTGTCGCTGTAGCGGCGCCGGCCCACATAGTCGGCGCCGTAGCTGACGCTGAGCTGGTCGGTGAGGTCGTAGGTGGTCCACAGGTTGGCCGTGAGGTCAGGAACGTTCTTGGCTTCCTCGCCCTTGTTGTCGCCCTTGGTCTGGCGGCTCTTCATTGCCGCGAACCCGGCATAGGCCGACCAGCGGTTGGTGATCTGCCCCTGCAGGCCCAGCTCGATACCGTCCACGCGCTTGGCCGGCAACGAACGCACAGGCGCGCTTTCGCCTTCGGTGTATTCCCAGCTGTCTTCAAGCTCGGTGCGGAACAGCGCGGCGGTGAGGTTCAGGCGCTCGTCGAACAGCTCCCACTTGGTGCCCAGCTCATAGGTTTTCGAGACGGCCGGTTTGTAATCCTCGGTGCCGGCGGCGCCGTAGATCTGGTTGTTGGTGCTGGCGCCCACCGCCGAAGGCTGCGCCGCCTGGCTGTAGGACACGTAGATGCTGCCGTTGGGCAATGGCTTGTAGACCAGGCCCACACGGCCACCGACGGCATCGTCGCTGCTGCTGGTGCTACCGGTGCTGCGGTCGGTGTCGACATCCCAGTGGTCATAACGCAGGGCGGTCAGCAACTGCCACTGCGGGCTCAGGGTCATGGTGTCGGACACGTACAGGGCGGCATCCTTGACCACGCTGCGCGGGTCGCCATAGCCCTTGTCGGTGCTGGTGGACGCGAAGTGGTGCGACGGGTTGGCCAGGTCGAAGAACATGTTGCCGTCCGGCACATCCAGGGTCTTGTGCAGGCCGCCGTAGGTTTCGCGGTACAGCTCGATGCCAGTCACTGCCTCGTGGTGGATGCCACCGGTGTCGAGGTTGAAGCGCAGGTCGGTCTGGTTGTCGACGATCTCGTAGCGCTTGGACTGGCCGAAGTCGCTGCCGCGCAGGTAGCCGTAGCCGCTGCTGCTGTTGGCGTAGTCGGTGTAGGCATTGATGCCGTTGACCGAGCTCAGGCCACCAACGCCGACGTAGCCCAGGCTGGCGCAGCGGGTGCCGGTGCAGGTCTTGTTGCCATTGGCGTCGGCGGCGATGAAGCGCGCCGGCGAGAGCACGGCCCAGTTGTCGGTCTGCTGCCAGCGCAGCTGGTTGCGCAGGGTCAGGTCGTCATTGAAGTCATGTTCCAGCAGGCCGGTGAGCGAGCGGGTTTCGCTGCGCTGGGTGTACAGGCTGGAGTCGCCGTACCAGGCATCGCGAGACACCCCAGGCATGCGGTGGCCGTTGGTGCCACGCTGGATAGGCACACCGCCATCCGGGGTGTTCTTGTCCTTCTGGTAGAACGCGTCGATCCACAGCCGGGTGTCGGTGCCCAGGCCAAAGCCGAACGAGGTGGCGAAGCCCCAGCGGTCGTAGTCCACCTCGTCGCGCTCGGACACGGCGTTGTAGTGCTTCATCAGGTTGATGCGCACGGCAGTGGTGTCGTTGAGCTGGCGGTTGATGTCGGCGGTCAGGCGCTTGTAGTTGTCGGTGCCGATGCCAGCCGACAGCTTGCCGGCGTCGCCTAGGTGGGCACGCTTGCTGACCAGGTTGACGCTGCCGCCTACGGCAGATACGCCCGACTCGACCGAGCCCGTGCCCTTGTACACCTCGGCCTGTTCCAGGTTGAAGGTGTCGTTACGGCTGGCCATGCCGGCATCGCGCACGCCATCGACGGTCATGCTCTGCTCGGCGGCAAAGCCGCGAATCGAGAACAGGTCGCCCCAGCCCAGGTTGCCCTCGCCAGACATGAAGGTGATGCCCGGCACGTTGCGCAGCACGTCCTGCAGGCTCTGGGCATTCTGCTCATCGAGCACGGCACGTGGGACTACACTGATGCTCTGCGGCGCGTCCAGCAGCGGCGTGGTGATCTTGCTCGACGTCACGCTGTCGACCTTGTAACGGTCTTGCTTGCCAGTCACCTGGGTAGCGGGCAGGTCGAGCGCCTGGGTGTCGGCAAGGGCCGGCAGCGCGCAGGCGCCGAGCACCATACCGAAGGCCGGGGCGAGGGTCACCGGCAGCCGCTGGAGGGACGCATGGGGCATGTGAATTCCTTAAAGAAAATCAGTCTCATTTGTGTTGCGCATTCTAATGATGGCCACCAGCCCTTCGGTGTCCGCAAATGTACCGGCGTGCAGTCCCTCGCCACTGCAACACATTCCGTTACATTCGCGTTGCAAGACGCGGTGTAAGGTGCCTCCCATCCATGCTCTGCAGGTGCCTGATGACCAAGCCCGACCACATCCTGATCGTCGATGACGACCCCGAAATCCGCCAACTGCTCTCCACCTACCTGGATGAAGCAGGCTTTCGCACCTCGGTAGCCGGCGAAGGCCGCGAGATGCGCAAGCGCCTGGAAGAACACCGGGTCGACCTGGTGGTGCTCGACCTGATGCTGCCCGGCGAGGACGGCCTGAGCCTGTGCCGTGAGCTGCGTGTGCGCAGTAACATCCCCGTCATCATGCTGACCGCCCGCGGCACCCTGGTAGACCGCATCGTCGGCCTGGAAATGGGCGCCGACGATTACCTGGGCAAGCCGTTCGACCCACGTGAACTGCTGGCCAGGATCAAGGTGGTGCTGCGCCGTACGCAAAGCTTCCCCGAGCGCGCCCGCCTCGATGAAGCAGGCACCCTGCGCTTCGCCGGCTGGCGGCTGGACACCACCACCCGCCAGCTGCGCTCGCCGGCCGGGCTGGTGATCAGCCTGGGCAATTCCGACTACCGCCTGCTGCGCCTGCTGCTGCAACACCCCAACCGCGCCCTGAGCCGGGACTTCTTGCTCAACCACGTGTTCGACCGTGAGCGCGAGCCGTTCGACCGCAGCATCGACGTGTGCGTCAGCCGCGTCCGCCAGCACCTGGGCGACGACCCACGCAACCCGGCGCTGATCCGCACCGTGCGCAACGAGGGCTACATGCTCACGGTCGACGAAGTGCTCAGCGAATGAAGCGCTGGTGGCCCCGTTCGCTGCAGGGGCGCATGGTGCTGATTCTGGTGGTGGGTGTGCTGGCCTCGCAGTTGCTGACCAGCAGCATCTGGTACGAAGTGCGCCAGACCCAGGTGCTGGAGATTCCCCTGCGCCTGCTGGCCGGGCGCCTGGGCGACCTGCTGCGGGTGGCCCACGACCAGCCAGCGCAACTGCCGGCCATGCTCGACGCCATGGAGTCGCCGCGCTGGCACCGCCTGCCGGCAGCCCCGGCCCCCGGCAACGCGGTGGAACCGGCCCAGCAACGGCTATTGCAGGAACTGCTGGCGGCGCGCACCACTGGGCCTGCCCCGGTGCGCCTGCTGGGGCTGGAGATCGTCGATGGCGAAGGCCGCCCGGGCGGCGCGCCCTTGCTGCTGCGCGGGGCGCCGGCCAGCGTACGTGCCGTGGTCGAACTGACCTTGCCCGATGGCCAGCCCCTGTACCTTGAAACCGTCGAGGGCCAGGGCTGGCGCAATGCATCAATCGGCTCGCTGGTATTCGACTTCATCTTCCGCATCTACCTGCTGCGCACCATCGCCGTGGTGCTGATCGCCCTGCTCGCCGTGCGCCTGGCCTTGCGCCCGCTCAAGCAGATGGCAGCGGCCGCCCAGGCGCTGGGGCAAGACATCCACCGCCCGCCGCTGAGCCTGGATGGCCCACAGGAAGTACGCCAGGCCGCCCAGGCGTTCAATGCCATGCAGCGCCGGCTGATCGACAGCATCGCCGAGCGCACGCGCTTCTTCGCGGCCGTTTCCCACGACCTGCGCACGCCCATCACCCGCCTGCGCCTGCGCACCGAACTGCTGCCTGACGAAAACCTGCGCCAGCGCTTTCGCGGCGACCTGGAGCATATGGAAGACATGGTGTCGGCCAGCCTTGATTTCCTGCGCAGCGGCGAGCTGGAAAATGCCCGCGAGCCTGTGGATATCGACGCGCTGTTGATGGCGCTGCAAGCGGACTTCGAAGACCTGGGCTGCGAGGTGCGGGTCACCGGCCACGCCCTGCCCTTCAGCGCCCACCCCAGCGGCCTGCGCCGCTGCCTGCAAAACCTGCTGGACAACGCCCGGCGCCACGCCCCGGGGCCGGTGGACATCGAGGTGCGCGATACCCCGGACCGGCTACGCATCCAGGTGGCCGACCGTGGCCCCGGCATAGAGGCCGAGCACCTGCAGCGGGTGCTGGAGCCGTTCTACCAGGCCGACCCGTCACGCAGCAGCGGCGGCCACGGGTTGGGCTTGAGCATCGCAGCCAGCATCGCCAGCGCCCATGGCGGCAGCCTGAAGCTGGGGCCGAGGATCGGCGGTGGGCTGCTGGTGACCCTGGACCTGCCGAGGCGCTGATCAGGCCCGCTCCCACAGGGTTTTGAACTGCGCCCCAAATGTTAGACGGTCGAAGCTAGGCTACCTCAGCCTGAGTCCTGTAAGCCACAGGACTCAGGCCATTGAGCTTCATTTTGATTCGTTCGTGGTTGTAGTAATGGATGTACTCG